>NZ_RAQK01000002.1 GCF_003610455.1 Sulfitobacter guttiformis
CCAATTTGTCAAATGCTGCGGAGCAGACCAAAGGAAGGTTTCCCAAGATGGTAAGAGTGCTTCGCAACCTATCGATCCGGTTCGGACCATTCGGACGGTGGGACATCGCGGCGCAGCATCCGCATAGCCAGACCCAATGCTACACCGACACCGATTGCGACGGTCAGATCAGCGAGAACCGTCAGAGTCAGAGTTAACAATAAAAGGAACACGTCGGATTTGCGCTCTGCTGCATAACTTCTCCACTTGTGCGGCTCGCTCATGTTCCAAGCGGTTAAGATCAACAGCCCCGCCAAGGCTGGCATGGCCATATATCCAACAAGCTTTGATGCCAAGAGCATAACGATCATAATTGTCAGCGCGTGGATCAATCCGGCCACCGGGGTCTTGCCACCAGCTCGGATGTTAGTCGCAGTTCGGGCAATCGCCCCCGTCGCGGGCATCCCGCCGAACAGGGACGATCCGATATTTGCCGCACCTTGCGCCAATAGCTCGGCGTTTGGGCGGTGCCTGCCGCTGATCATACGGTCGGCCACCATGGCAGACAGCAAAGATTCGACACCAGCAAGAAACGCGATTATCAGCGCGGAGGGCAGCAATTCAACGATCCTGTCGAAACCTATTTCAGGCATCGCGGGCCAAGGCAGGGTGTTGGGAAGATCGCCGAACCGCGATTGGATCGTATCCACCGGCAAATCGACCAATGAAACGATGGCTGACGTGGCGGCGACCGCAGCAATTAGTCCCGGAAGTTTTGGCGCCGCGCGGCGGAAAAACACGATCAAGATCATGGTCGCAAGTCCGATCAATGCAGAGGCTACCGATAGGGTAGGCCGTGCTGCCCAAAGCACTTCAATCTTTGCAAGAAACTCCGCCGGGACCGCGTCAACCGTCAGTCCAAAAAGGTCCTTGAGCTGACTTGTTGCGATGATGACGGCGATCCCGATTGTGAAGCCATTTATGACCGGTTCCGGTATCAGTCGGATAAGGTTTCCCGCACGGAAATAGCCCGCGACAAGCAGAATGAGACCGGCCATGAAAGTGGCCAGGACCAAGCCGTCGTATCCATGTTCCGCAACCACTCCGAACACGACCACAATGAAGGCTCCCGTCGGACCGCCAATCTGTACGCGACTCCCCCCCAGAAGCGAGATCAGGAAACCCGCAACAATTGCCGTTATCAGACCCTTTGAAGGGTCAGCTCCTGATGCGATGGCAATAGCAAGACTAAGCGGCAAGGCCACCATGGCCACGGTCACGCCCGCTATCGCGTCTTGAGCCAAGAGCGCCCGTGTGTAGCTGGGCAGGGTTGTGAGAATTTTACGGCCTTATGTATCAAACGCACCAAGATTTAACCAACAATATCAGCTAGATTCCTCGCATGGAACACACATTATCTGGACTAATCAAAAAACGCGGCGAGATAGCAGGCCAGCACAAGGTCGCGCAGAAGGCCGCTGACACGCTCAAGGCCGATCTGGACGCCATAGACCGCGCGCTGGTGCTATGCGGCTATGAGGACGACCCGAAGGCCATAGCGCCGCGCGGCAAGTACAAGCAGCTATTTGGGCGCAATGAATTGAAGCTGACCATCATCAAGATGCTGCGGGAAGCCCCTGCGGATGATGATGCGATTGCAGCCCAGATCATTGCGGATAAGGGCTGGGGCGATGATATGCACGCCGATGTGTTAAAGCGGGCGCGTGACGCCTTGCAGCGAGCGCAGAAGGATGGGCATGTGGTGCAGGACTTCGGGCCGGATGGGTGTTTGTGGACATTAGAAGAACATCCCAAATTCTAGCCTGTGTGGCCACACAGAAGCGAACATTGTATTGTTCGGCCTTACCTAGCCAAAAAGCAATGCGAGGCTGTACGGGCCTCTTTGGTGCGGACAATGGGGTATTGACATGGTTTTGGCTTTCCGAATCGCTCATGTAGTGCTACAAAAAGAATGAGCCACAAAACCGGCCAAGGTTTTGTGGCTCTTAACCCGCCGTCTGATGGCGTGATTAGCGTATTAAGCAAGTAAAGTTGTGACACTTTACGTGAATCTAGTCAAGCGATCAGGCGGCACTTTCAGAAGGAAAGTGCAATGCCACTTGATTTTAGACGACCATGCTACCGACTAACTTTTGACGATGCCGTAGAGGTTTGGAGGCGCTATTTGAAGGGCGAGTTTCAGAACCGAATTGCTGCGTTCTTTGATGTAAATCAAGGACGAGTAAACGAAGTTCTAAAAGGCAAGAGGCACGTTGGCAGTGAAGCAATCGCCCGCGCTTCATTCTAAGTAAGTTGGCGGGCGGTTACGCCGCCCGCTGCCAGTAGCCTTTCCAGTTACGCGACACAGGCGCGTCCATCGCACTAGACACAACGATGCGCGCCAGTGTGCCGTTGTCGGTGCGGCGGTTGTCTTCCAGCCATGCAGCGTGGTTCGCGTACTGGTGCAGGTACTTAGTCGATACGCCGTGGTGCTGGCCTTGGATCATGTTGCGCAGACGTGAGAAGAACGACTCCACCATGTTGGTGTGCTTGCCATGGTCGCTGTAAATCTCGGAGTGGTTCACGCGGTCTACGTTGAAGCCCATGTGCAGGATATCCCAGTGTGACGCTTCGTCTGCGGACATGGTTGCCATGCGGGATACGTTCTCGTTTGCCAGCGCTACGCCTTCGCCTTCGGTCATTGCAACGAAGGGCAGTGTACGGCCTGTACGCTCACGCAGGGCCACCACAACGCGACGTGTGCCTGTCTGGTGTTCCTTGAGGCGACGATCAACGCGCTTAGCCTTTTCGTTGTGCGGGCGGATGTGGCCACCAAAATATGCACCATCAATCTCAACATGGCCTTCCAGCACTTCGCCCGTCTGGACCTCACGCGAGATAGCCTCACGCAGTTTGTGTGCCAGCACGAAGGCCGTCTTATACTGACAGTCGATATCGCGGGAAAGCTGCACCATGCTCATACCCTTGGAAGCGTTCACGATCAGGCATATCGCGGCCAACAGATCAACGAAGTCCATCTTGCGCGATGCAAATATCGTGCCAGACGTGACGCTAAACTGGTGGTGGCAGTTCTTGCACTTAAACTTGCGGCGCGTAGTGATCTTGTACGTTTCACCGTGGCTGCACTGTGGGCAAATGGCTTCGCCGTCTGTCTCGGGCCAGCGCATCTTACAGAACGTATCATGCGCTGCCGCTTCGCCAGCTTTGTAGATGCTGCGAAGGCTGAGTGTGCGTGATGCCGCTGATAGAAGAAAGTGCTGTGCCATTGTGTATCTCTTTCATTACCTATGTAATGAATTTAATACGTAGACGTAGCGAATGCAATACCTTATGTAATGATTATGATACTTTTATTTATGTAGGTGACACATGGCAGAACAAAACGAATGGGAAACCAAGGCGGCTAACTTGCTCAAGGCTGAACTGAAGCGCAAAGGTGTGACGTATGCCCAGCTTTCAGAGTTGATTGGAGAAAAAGAGGTAAACATCCGTAACAAGCTTTCGCGAGGGAAGTTTAGCGCTGCGTTCTTGTTGCAAAGCCTGACCGCTATTAACGTTCAGGATGTCAGGTTATTTTAATGTTTGGGACGTGACCGATTTCATCAATGATCTCTCGGTCTAAAGCTTCCTGCAAAAAAGCCCTTAATGTATTGAGCTCAGTTTCGCTTGTCCCCTCTTTGCTCTGCCTGACGGCCTCGGGATTATTTCTATGAAACGCTCTCAATGTCGCTTCAATGTATATCTTAAACTTCCTTGCCGCCTTTCTCTCGGGCGACATGCCCGAGACAGTGTGCTTATGATTCAACGCTGCAAACAGCGCCCCTGTGTCTACGATTGATCGCGTTTCGTAAGTATAAGGCTCTCGCAATTCCCCCCATTCAGACTCCTGAATCTCCCGTATAGCTTCCTCATGTGACACCCACACATCTTCTGACATTTTAGATCTTCCCCAAATTTTCACTTTGTACCGCAGCCGCAAAAATCGCTGCATAGGCCAAGCAATCGCGATTAGACCTATAGCCCCCAATGCGATCCTTACTATTGGCTCATTTATAAGTTGTGCAGCGTCAGCCGCAAACTCAGCCCACTTCTGGATGGTTGGATTTTCTACCACGGCAGCAATCCAAACATACCACTGGTCGATATCGCCGGGGACACCTGAAAATCCAACGATAAGAAGCAAAAAACCAAGCACCCCGTAGAATCGTAAAACCCATTTTTTGCAAAATCCAACCATTGCGCCAATAATGAGTGACCAATTTTAATTTGTGGAGTCTTAATCATCGCTCACACCCGCTTGGTGCGTTTGATACATAAGGCCGGAATTTTAGGTTTCATGCCCCAACGGTAGGGCGATGTTGGTTCGTTGTCATCGCTAAAGCGGACAATCGAATTGGTGACGCGATTGACAGGAAAGTCCGCCACACTGCAGCATCCGATGTGATCGCTGGATGTCTCCTTCTTGCGGAAACCGGACCTTAGCTGCGTCTGCGAAGGTTCTGTGCCAGAATTGCAAAAGCGGCCATTCAAGTCGTAGCAGACCGAAACCCCATGCTGCGCTGCACGCCATGGTCGGCTGTGCGCAGATAGTAAGCCTTGCAAACTTTTGACCCGTTTCCCGACAGCGGACCTTCGTGCAGACTGCGGCGAACGACGGGAGAGAGCCCACCATTACCGCTTTGCTGTATTGCAGCTAACGGCCGCTTATTCTTGGTGGGCTAAACCTTGCTGAACCTGACCGAGGTTGTGGCAGGTGGTCATTTGCCTACAAAATAGACAAGGCCTCTCCCCCAAGAGATCCTCGACCAAAACAACTCGTGCACGAAATATGAAGCGAAGCCTACGACTGCTCCAAAAAAGGCGATGCCCCCGCTTGCTGTAACTGATCCCGTAAAAAGAAACCCAATCAGCATCATTGAGAAGAATCCAGCGACTTGCCAAGTTACAGCCTTGGCAAAGAGTCTGATTTTGCTGTCCATTTGGGGCTCCTCTAAGTGTATTGAACTTCCACTGAGCTATCGCGGATTTAGTTGTATGGACATTATGTGAATTTGCTGCGTTTGCTCCATATTGTAGTATTGGGGCTGCAAAAAGGATTTGAATGGACAAGCGACATCGCGCAAACATTTTCCGAAATCGCTTGGAGGAAGCGATGTTGTGCAAGGGTCTGACCAAAAGTGCCTTGTCCAGAGAAACGAAAGTGGATCGTTCAACCATCGGTCAGCTCCTCAAAAACGATCATCCGCGCCTGCCAAACGCACAATTGGCAGCGGATGCTGCAGATGCGTTGGGCGTGAGCACAGACTGGCTACTTGGTCTGACAAATAGGCCGGAAACCCCCGGCGACATAGTTGCCGCCGCGTTGTCTCTTAGCCCTGCCGAGCGTACGTCAGCAGATGAACAACTTCTTGAATGGCATCGTGAGGCAGCGGGTTACAAAGTTCGCCATGTCCCCGCAACTTTACCAGATATTCTAAAGACAAAAAGCATGTTGGAGTGGGAATATGCATCCGTGCAGGAACGACGTTTGCCCGAGGCATATGATGCGATGCAGGATCAACTCGAATGGCTGTCTTCAGGCGTTTCTGATTATGAAATAGCCCTTCCTATTCACGAAATCGAGGCTTGCGCAGCTGGAACGGCATACTACAGCGGTGTTGATGAGAGCATCAGACATGAACAATTGGACTTTATAGCCGATCAGTGCGATCAGATGTTTCCGAGGTTGCGGATTTTCTTATTCGACGCGCATAGGGTGTTCAGCTCACCTGTCACAGTTTTTGGTCCAAACTTGGCTGTCGTATATATTGGACAATGCTACCTCGCATTTCGTGAAGTTGAGCGCGTTAAGTCTCTCTCAAGTCATTTTGACTGGCTTGTCCGCGAAGCAACCGTGGACGCCCGAAATGTCCCAACCTTCATTCGGTCGCTTACAAAGCGGTGACGCCGCCTTACAATTTTTCCTGAAGCCGCCCTTCGCGCAGCCGCAGCCAAAGCTCACTGAGTCCGCAGACTGTGAATTCGTTATGCATCATATTCCGCAGTGGCAGCGAAAGTCCGCAATGTCGGGCCGCAGTTCGGCATGACCCAGAGAGGGCAACAGCAGCGATGGGTCAGAAGTTGAAGTACTTCGGCGGAAATGCTGCATGTCGTCGTTTTTGTTTCATGATCAGTTATGGCTGATGTAGTGTGTTCGCGACCACCAGATTGGATGAGTAGAAGCCATGCCTGTTGAGTTAATTATTTTACCGGAACGCGGCCTCGTTGTCGTCCGATACTCTGGCAAAGTTACTATCGAAGATACCTTATTCGCCACAAAATCCTATCTTTCGCATCCAGAATATTCTGCAGGGCAAAAGCAACTGGTTGATATGAGTGGGATCACTGGTTTCGAAAAAGACCATGTTCAGTTTATGAAGATGCAGGCCGAAAAAGCGGAACGACTTGCAAATTCTGGTTTGCAATCGCTTGTTGTTTACATTGCCCCGACAGCCATCAGTCAAGACTTGAGTGCTATGTTTGTTCGGTCCTGGATCGATGTTGACGCTGTTGTACCGCTGGTCCAACATTTTGAGGCCGAAGCACTTGGCTTGCTGGGCCAATCAGAAAAAACCATTGATATCCTGCTGGCAACATTTGCGAGATGATCCCGGTTTGGCCAAGACTCAATTCGAGTCCTTTTTCAGTCTAAGACGAATGACGGCGCACCAGATTTCGAGAATGCTGCGGCCGAACTATGAAGTGGTCCGGCAAAACTGGACAGCGTGCTAAGATGTGTCCAACCTTAAAGACAGGATACAGAAATGACGAAGAGGCGCAGTTTTTCAGACAAGTTCAAAGCTACTGTTGCGCTCTAAGCGCTGTGTGGAGACAAGACGGCGCAAGAGTTTGCAGCCAGGCACAAGGTTTATCCAACGCAGGTGACGACGTGGCAGCGGCAGGCGATGATGGGCTGACCTGGGTATTTTCCGATAAGGTCCGGCGGGCTGAGGACAACGAGGCTGAAGTCAACGATCTGCATGCCAAGATCGGGAAGCTGGCGGTCGAGAACGATTTTTTGTCACAAGGGCAGAAGCGATGAGCCCGACGGAACGCAAACAAATGATCAACCGAGACCGTACGGATTTAAGTCTGACCAAAAAGAGCAAGTTACTGAAGATCAGCCGATCGTCGCTGTACTACACGCCAGTTGGCGTGAATGCGGAGACGCAGAAACTGATGCATGAAATCGACCGTATGTTCAAACCCAACATGACCGATGTCGTAAGCACTCAGACAGACGAGAGCAGCCATTCGCTGCGGTTAGTGCCAAGGTTTCCTATGCGGACGAAGCGGGCTTTCGCTGCGGCTGGACCAATGGCCGCTCATAGTAAATTCGGACATGGGTGCTCCTTCCTTTTGTTATGGCTTTAACACCCACCGCCATGGCACATTGCGATGCCCTCGGGAGGGGTATCCGCGCCATCAATAAAGCCTGTTATTGCATAACAAGCACGCCTCATCGCATTATGGGCATGTTAAACAACAAAGGAAATTATAATGAAAACCTATCAGAAATTTATTTTTATCACCTCAACGCTGGGCATTTTGTTAGCTCCAGTAGTGGCCAGCGCAATGGCCTGTCGGAGTTGCAGCAGAGGTGAATGTCAGCAGTTGGCGGATAAGTATAACCTCGGCTATATGACGTTTAATGGCCCTGGAACTTGTACCTATGCACATGGCGGCTCCGGCTCTGACACCGGAGAAGTCGCTATCGATTTTGAGGATGCGCTCAAAAAAAGCGAAGCCATAAATAGGAAAGCTGGAAAAGCCGTTTCCAGCCAAAAGCTCATGAAGAAAGAGCCAAGCAGCGTATCAAAAGCGCTGCCTGTGACGAAATAGATATTGCGATAGATACTCGTTTATGGCCGTTGAAGACCATGCCTTTGATTGCCCCACACCCCAGAATAGAGGTCTAAAATACTATTCTGGGGTGGTTTTGCATATGATCTGAGAGATGCTCCCTAAATATTGGTTTTTGGAGCATACTCACCTCGCCTCATTTCCCGTTGCCTTAAATCTCGATCGAAACAGATAGGTTGTTGAGGGTGTTTGATACGCGCACGATAGCAGTCATCCGTGCGCTATGCAGCATCGGTCAAAATGGTCTCTAAGCCGCCTATCGCTGCAGATACCAACAGGTTTGGGTGCAAGGAGGTAGGCTTAAGGTCTGTTAAGCGGACACATGCGCACTGATTTACGATCATTTTCGCGCATCCTATCCAGGATGGGTTGTTCGTGCGGCACATTGCGTTCGGAAAGCCCCTTAATGACACCCAACCTATCTGTTTCATGAGAATTTTGGTTCATCTTCGCAATCCCTTCGAGCGTCTCGACTTGCATTGTAAGCCCAACGATGTGGGGCACCAATTTCTCTGTGAACCCAGCTGGGGAATCTTCTACCGCCCATGGGTTCGGTTCGTCCGCCTCAAGGAAATCTGTCAGTCGCACAAGATGAGAAACCAGTTCATCTTGTGCAGAGAAGGTGCTCATCACGCCAGCAGCATGAACAGCTTGATAGTTCCAAGTGGGAGCTACCTTGCCGTGCACCTTCTTGGATGGGTAAAAGCCCGCTGCCACATAGGCATCTGCACCATTGAAAATAGCGAGACCCTTCGCATCGTGTGCGGCAGCGCCAAGAGGGTTTGATCGAGCAACATGCCCTTCCAGCACCCAACCATTGTCACTCTCTAACAAAATCAATGGAATATGGGCAGCTAACAAACCTGTTGGTCCATTTATGATCAAGTTAGCAAAGCGGCGCTTATTGATGAAAGCATGCTTTTCCTCTGCTTCTTTCATCTCAAACAGCGAATAATTATGCATGACAGCCATCCTTAAACCTCCTGATTACCCCAGTAAGACACACACCTATACCGTTGTCACTATGGGCGAGCTCGGACTGGAATGGACCGGCCGCCCCAACGAATATCGGGATTTCCGGAAGCCATTTTTGAGAGTTCCTCCAAACCGAACATTCGCTATGGTGCAGAAAAATGTTAAAACGGGCTCTTAGCTGCCGTTCGCCGGCAGGTGCATGAAGGCCCCGTTAATGGCCGTTTTGGAAGACGGCCAAGTTTCTTAAAATTGAGTTTGCTCTGCAATCGCGTGAGCATCGCCAAGCTCGATGCTGAAGTACGCTCTGGAAAAAGGTGCTCGGAAATGGGATATCAAGTCACAAAAGCAGTGCTACCAAAACGCATAGGCAAATTTCTGTCCGACATCGATGAAGGATAGGTTTTTCGGACAAACATGCTCCGCAACAACAAGATGGGTGCCTTACGAGCGAGTAAGCGATGCCGCTATTTCCGTGGTCATAGGGCACTTCGATATTTCAGCTCTAACAAGGCGCTAGTTATTCGATGCTGGGAGCCCGACAGCAGACCTATATAAGACCAAGAAAATTAGCCCGGTGCCCGAAGTCGCAGATGTTTTGGAGCGCGAATGGTGTCCGTCTATTCAGCCGTTTACCAGTGTAAACCTTAGTTTAAACGTGATTCAACTGATGCGCACTGATGCAGTGGAATGAGATATGTTTATAAAAATATGGATTCAACAGTCAAAGGTGACGCACGTGCATGACGTGCAGATAACGCGGGAGTCGCCGAATTATCGGATTGGGTGAGCTCCTATTTATATGACTATATTGCTGCCGGGGTGAGAAATCATCTCGGCACTTTCTTTGGAAGGTTTGCAGAATTTGACGGAATATGCCCAGAAGTGGACATTGCGTCAGCCATCATACACTTCTTCATATTAAAACAAATCAGAAACAATATCTTATAGAGAGAGCGTATTTCTATAGAGCTTCGACAGAACAGGCTTTTAAGTACCAAGCTATCAGACAACTTCAGGTTTCTGAGCGTGTCGCACAGGGGATGGCCGAAGTAGAATTCGTCGATGATTTCGGAGAATGTCGTTCTGTTCCTCGACGCTTCCCGCTTCTGACAGCGGTTTTTTGGGGCGATCCTTAGGACGGGCCGAAATGCTGCTTATCGTGACGGTTGCTCAAGCGGCTCTGTGGTCGCTGAAGCGTGCTTAAGCCTCGTGGGGGTAGACTATCGGGCAAGCGGGCTTAGGTATAAGTTACACTGAAAAGGAGTACGCCATGACAGATCGCAAAACACTTTTTATAACCGGCGCATCAAGCGGTATCGGCGCTGCCACCGCGCGTGCGGCGGTGGCAGCGGGTTGGAATGTCGGATTGATGGCCCGGTCCGAAGACAAGCTCGCCGAGCTTCATGTCGAACTGGGTGACGCAAGCCTCGTTGTGTCAGGAGACGCCACCAACCTTGCTGCGCAGCAGGGCGCCATCGCTGCAACGGTTGAGCATTTTGGTGGGCTACACGGGTCTTTTGCTAACGCGGGCACAGGCCTTGACACGCCGGGGACCGAGAACGGAGATCCGGACGAATGGCGCAAGTTGATTGACCTTAACATCATGGCACTCCTTTATACTGCGAAGGCGAGCCTGCCGGAGCTGCGCAAGACACGCGGCCACCTCGTGCTGACCGGTTCTGTTGCGGGGAAGGTGCATATACCGGGCTCTATCTACGGCGCGTCAAAGTGGTTCGTACATGGCTACGGTGGGAATATGGCGCAGGAAATGCGCGAATGGGGTGGACGTTGTACCGTTATCGCGCCTGGCATGGTTGATACGGGGTTCTTTTCCGAACCTAAGCCGGACAAGCTCAAACCCGAAGATGTAGCAAACGCAGTGATGTTTGCGCTGTGTCAGCCAGAGCGGTCGAACATTCCTGAATTGACTGTCATGCCGACCGGCTAACGAGCCCAATCTTGCTGGGATCTGGTATGTCGGTCGGGGGCGGGACTATGCTTGGGCAGATTTTTGAAATTTGCTGCACCAGAAATATTATTAGATAATTTTAAAGAAACTGCCAATCAATAGCTGGCGGCGTCTCCGCCCATGCCGATCAAGTATGAGGGGCAGTTAGGCGCAGGAAGCAGCCATGGCGAAATTTGTCCCGGTAACCGACAGAGGCCGTTGCTATAGTTTGCGGCCGATGTCGGGTAAAAACCTATCTTTACCTAAATTCTACAATGTAGCGACTGCCTGCTACGACGTTAGAGGCAAATACGTTCAACGAACAAATGGTTTTTAAATGATCTTACGTTTGAGGTCCAATGCCCGAATAAGCTATCCAACGTTAGGCTGCCGTCGTTCAGCACATCTTAATGTTCGCGTCCTAGGTAAACGTGACAAATCCAAGTCAGTGAAAATTTATCCATGCCAATTCGAAACGTTACATTAATTTGTCTAGGATTGCTTGCATCAGCCTGCACACCAGTTTTGATGCTCGTTACTCAATTAGCGCCATCAGTTGGGAATGTCGGTCTGGTTATTTCAAAGCCTTGGGACCGATCTGCAAAAAATGTCGTGGCTACATCGAATCTTCACGAAGTTGGACCAATACAGGGATACTTTGGTGTCTTTGTAATGATTGAGACCGACGACAGCGTACGGATCCTTTACGATAACGGCGCATGGTTCGTTTTGGATGGGCAAATAATTATGGAGCTTTGTGTAAGTTGACCAGCATTACAAATATCAGTGAGCCACATTCAACGACTTTACAGCCAGGTTACGGGCTTCAGCTCTTATTGAGTGTTTTTTTAACAGGCGCGCCCGCCGCATCTGCATATTTTCTCAATGATGCCGTGAACTGGTTGCCGATCGCGGTTATGAGCCTCTTAACTGGCGCCTTAACACTTCTTGCGCCGCGTCTGACTACGCCCACGAGCGAATACTTACTTAGTTTCTGCTTTGTTGCGCATTGCGTTTTGTTGACTGTCGCATTTCAAGGACACCCGTGGCAGATTGATACCCACATGCTGTTCTTCGCGATACTCGCAATTATTTCTACGCTTGGGAGTCCTGGTGCATTATTATTTGGCGCGGCACTGATCGCTGTTCACCATCTCTCATTCAGTTTTCTGCTCCCAAGCTTGATTTATCCAACTGGAGCCGATTTTGGCAATCTTTCCCGTACGGTTTTTCATGCACTTATCGTGATTGTAGAAACTGGTATGTTACTTTTTACAATGAACAAGCGGTTGGCGGCTGATCGTGATGTGCAGTTTCAGAGGGAAACCGCTGAGGCAAACGCGCAGTCTGCTCAGGAAGCCCAACGTATAGCGTCGGAAAGCCAGATTTCGGTCGAAAGTGTTATGCGCGTTCTTGCGAAACATCTTAACGAGCTCGCAAATGGAGACCTTACAGCTGAAATTAACGAAGATCTGCCTGACGGCTATGAAAATATACGAACGGATTTCAATGAAACGCTTGGGAAACTAAGTAAAATTATGTCTGACGTCGTCCAAACGTCGGCAAGCATCCAGAACGGTGCAACCGAAATCAGCCAAGCGTCAGACGATTTGTCCAATCGCACTGAAAATCAGGCTGCTACGTTGGAGCAAACGGCAGCAGCGCTAGATGAGTTGACAGCAAGCGTAAAATCCGCAGCTGAAGGCGCAAAGTCAGTTGAGAAAATTGTACTCGAAGCACAGTCAGAAGCTGAAGCAAGTGGGGAAGTTGTAGGAGATGCCATCGCAGCGATGACGGAAATTGAAAAATCTTCCGAACACATTTCCCAAATTATCCGCGTCATCGAAGATATTGCCTTCCAGACCAATTTGCTCGCGTTGAATGCCGGTGTAGAGGCAGCGCGCGCTGGAGAAGCGGGCAAAGGCTTTGCAGTGGTAGCGTCCGAAGTGAGAGCCTTGGC
Organism: Sulfitobacter guttiformis; assembly: GCF_003610455.1. Taxonomy (NCBI): domain Bacteria; kingdom Pseudomonadati; phylum Pseudomonadota; class Alphaproteobacteria; order Rhodobacterales; family Roseobacteraceae; genus Sulfitobacter; species Sulfitobacter guttiformis. Next base: position 12,786 of record NZ_RAQK01000002.1, read on the forward strand.
GCAGCGGTCTTCCGAGTCATCAAAAGAGATCAAAGCGCTTATTGGAAGCAGTGCTAAACAAGTAGAACGTGGTGTAGACCTCGTAAGTGGTGCGGGAAGAGCTCTTGGTAGTATTGCTCAGCGCGTGACACAAATTACCGAACTAGTGCGCAACATAGCGAACGGAACAGCTGAGCAAGCCGTAGGCTTGGGTGAAATTAATATTGGGGTTAACCAACTCGATCAGGTTACGCAGCAAAATGTGGCCATGGTTGAAGAATCTACTGCGGCAAGCCATACATTGAAACATGATGCTTCGAGGCTTCACGATTTGGTGCAAGGGTTCAAGACCGGTTCGACCGCAGATGGTCGGTCGTCAGCTATCCACGCAAGAGACCATGAGAACGTACAACATGTTCAATTCAAGCGGGCTAGCGCTCCTCAGGCTGAGCCGGACTCTTTTCAAAAGCGGGTAAACCAAAAGCCTAGCCATACCTCTATAGACAGTGATTGGCTTGATTTCTGAACTTAAAAAAGTTGATGCTGAAAAATAGAGAAGTTTAAATTTCTTAATATCCAACATAGCATTGGACATCCCGAAAAAGACAGTTTGTTGATAGGTTCGTCAAAGTGGACCTTGGCATACATGAACTAAGGTCCGAAAAGTATGCATTGTGTGGGTTCGTAACTTGAGCGGGGTATGTCAACTATCGAAAATAGACAAAAGGTACAGGAGTCAGCTTTTGACTGAAACCGGACCTCAGGTTAGCTCTGAGGAGGCACTGATGATCGAGATCGAGTGCTGAACTGCGGCAATTCAGCTGTAAGCCTGAATGAGCGATATATTGCAACGTCATGAATATCCGCTACTGCGGGGCAGTAAAAAAACCTGAACAAGCATAACAGTCTTGGAAATCGTTTTTTCAGGGTTAATTGCGATATTTAGACGTATCAAACAACGTTTCGTTGAGGCATTCATCTCTGAGCTTGCTGTTGAAGCTTTCAATGAAGCTGTTCTGTTGGGGCTTTCCGGGCGCGATGTACTGCCAGTTGATGCCTGTATCCTTAACCCATTTGGGGATCGCCATGCTCGTGAGCTCGGTACAATTGTCCGGTACAATCGTCTTTGGCATGCAGCGTTCAGCGATGATCTGATCCAATTCTCGAACAGTACGATGCGCTGACAGCGAAGTGTCGGCCACCAGCACCAAGTTCTCGCGACTGTAGGCATCGACAACTGCCAGAATGCCAAACTGACGTTCATCCGTCAGCGTGTCAGACCCAAAACCCAACGACCAACGCTGGTTCGGGCCATCCACTTCCCTCTCAGGGGTTGCTTGCAAACCCTGAGAGGGAAGCAGCACCATTGGCTCTCCTGTGCCTAACGCACGCTTCCTGCCAACTCTGCGCGTCCCACAGGTTAACCACCGCTTGCTTCTTCCCAGCAGACGTCACCATTTTTTTGAATTGATGTCTCGCAACATAGCGCTGTCCAGCACCTGCTCGGCCAGCAGCTTATTCAGCTTGCCGTTCCAGTCTTCCAAAGCCCGCAACTGCTTCGCGTCAGATGGTTCCATCGCGCCAGACTTCGATTTGTATATGTAAAACTTCGCCTAACTGATCCCGTACCGCCGACATATATCAGCCGTCTTCTCGCTAGCTACCTGTTCCTTGATTATCGCGATGATCTGTTCGTCCGAAAATCGTGCCTTCATTCATCTGTCCTTTTGTCGGGCAGACTCTACACAAATCTGGAAGAGTTTTAGGGGTTCAGGTCACAAGCTCACATATATAGCCGCAGACCAGAACCTCTTGATGGCCGTAGGTGGTGGAAACCGAGTAATTGTTGCCGCGATAGCGCATGAGGGACAACGAGATGGCCCGCACGGATTGCTTGCCGCAGGCGTCATAGGGAACAACTGGCAAGTGTTGAAGTCGGTTCACGTCAACGTCAAACTGCTTCCCAATCGTGTCTTTGTGACCACGTAGCTTATCGTTCATGCGCTTGCAGCGGTGTTCGGCCAAATAGGCATTAAGATCATCAAAGCTGGCCAATTTAGGTTTTGGGACCATGAAGTTCCTGCGGGTGTATATCACCATCCCTTCGACTTTGCCTTTGTCGTTCCCGCTGCCCAAACAGATAACGGGATACCAGCCATGAGAACACGCAGGTACGTTTGCGCTGGCCGTCGCTCGACCGCGGGCAACCGCGATCCGTGTGTTGTCGTAAAGTATCGATTTAGGCACATCGCCGGAGAATGCGAACGCAGCGACATGCGCATCACAAAATGTTTCCGTTGTGTCAGCCAGATAAGCCTTCACAAAACACGCATCCGAATGCGGCAGGTCCATCCCGAAAAAGTGGGTCTTGCGCTCAATCCCGCCAATGATGGCAAGCGCATCATCGCAGTCCGCCTGAGCATGACCCGGCGGATGCGTCAGTGGCACAAACATCTCACGCTGATGCTGCTTGGCCACGTAGATATAATTCTTCACAATAGTGATGCTGCCTTCAAAGCCATGCTCATCACGCTGTCGTTCAAATATCCGCTTTGATGTGTGTCGCTGCTTTTTTGGAACCAGTCTGTCTGCCCCGAGGATTTGATCCATAATCCCCGTATACGCATCCAGCTTAGGTCGACGTAACACTTTATCGCGTCGATATCCTGGCGGGATCGAAAATCTCAGCATCTTCTCAACGGTGCGGCGGTTGATCCCGAAAATACGCGCCGCTTCCCGACGGCTCATGCCATCAACCAGATCAGCGTGACGAACGTTCCCTTGCAAATCCGCTTGCTTCGACCCCACCCTCCGCCAAAACAAAGGGCCGAACAGGACAGGCCAATCAGCCAATCTGCACCAAGACAACATCGCCGCTCAGATGGCGCCCTATTCAAATAGCATTCTTAGGCACACTACAATGCCGGTAGGCGTGGGGCATCCACGCCATCAGCAGAGCCGAGCCGACAGCTCGCTCATGCGCGTTTTACAATTTCTAAATTCTTCAGCCGTAATCTAGTCCCAGAAGTCAAATAAAGATTCTGGAGCTCCATATGCGTCGGTTAACGTCTAAACTATCTCTCCGAGCGAGCCTTGTCGCTAGCTCGATCCTTGTGACTTTTTTGCTTTTCGCGGCCATGACCGTCGTGATGGATATGAGAAGGTCCCAGGCGCAGATGCAAAACGCGCAAGCGCAGCAAGACACTGGGATGCGCATCCTGACAGCAGTATTTTCCGACCAGTTCGACGATATGGTTGTGTCGTATGATCGCTCTGGCAACGTCCCATCCGTATCTTGGGACAATATCCCTGCCTTCGAGAGCCACGAGCTGATTGACCGGGTGGGCGAAATATCGGGAGAGACTGCAACATTGTTTGTCTGGGACCCTGTGCAGGCCGACTTCATTCGAAGAAGCACCAATATCGTTAAACCTGATGGTGAGCGCGCGATCGGTACCCCGCTGGGGCAGACAAGTCCAGTGCGGACGGTAATGCTCAATAAACAGACATTCAGGGGAGAGGCGACGATCTTGGGCAAGCCCTACTTGACGATATATCAGCCGATTCTGAACAGCGGTGGAGATGTGGTCGGGATACTATATGTCGGGGTCGATAAAACGATGATACGTGAAAATATCGCAACAGATCTGCAACTCAACGTCATATTAGGCATAGCAATCATCTTAGTCGGTTCGCTCTTGTTGGCTTATCTGATTCCATTTTTGCTCAAACCATTGTCTGTGATCGCTAAACGGATCGAAGATGTCGCTAACGGAGACTTCACCGAAACAATACCCTACGTACAGCGAAGCGACCAGATTGGCACAATCGCACAAAAACTTGATATTTTTCAGAATTCATTGCAACAAAAGGCCGACTTGGAAATTGCGCAGAAGCAGCGCGATCTTGAACAGCAAGAAGTTGTCGAAACCATCAGCGACCACTTGTCCCGTCTGTCTCAAGGCGATTTGACTGCGACCATCGATGCGCAGTTTCCTTCAATGTATGAAAATCTGCGTAACGATTTCAATCAAACTGTAATTGGGCTGCATGCAGCCATGCAGGACGTTGTGACCGCGGCGGGAAATATCCGCAATGGGGCAGAGGATATCGGATCGGGGTCCGACGAACTCTCTAACCGGACGGAAAATCAAGCGGCCACACTTGAGCAAACAGCGGCAGCTTTGGACGAATTAACAGCAAGCGTAAAGTCAGCGGCTGAGGGTGCAAAATCAATTGAGGACATCGTACTCGAAGCGCAGTCCGAAGCAGAGGCGAGCTCAGAAGTTGTCGGTGACGCAATCGCAGCCATGACAGAAATTGAAAAGTCATCAGATCAGATCTCTCAAATTATTGGAGTAATCGATGATATTGCCTTCCAGACAAATTTACTGGCCTTGAATGCAGGGGTAGAGGCGGCGCGCGCCGGAGAAGCGGGTAAGGGCTTTGCTGTAGTCGCATCCGAGGTACGGGCATTGGCGCAACGCTCGACCGACGCAGCGAAAGAGATAAAAACCCTGATTAGCGGAAGCACAAAGCAGGTAGAGCGGGGGGTGAGTCTTGTGGGTGGGGCAGGGACAGCTCTGGACAGTATAGCCAAGCGTGTGACCCATATCACAGAGCTGGTTCGCAGCATGGCGGCGGGAACGTCCGAGCAGGCTACGGGACTCGGTGAGATCAACATCGGGGTAAATCAGCTTGATCAGGTAACCCAGCAGAATGCTGCAATGGTCGAGGAGTCGACTGCGGCGAGCCACGCACTTAAACTTGACGCTTCTCGGCTGCAGGAGCTCGTGCGCAGGTTCAAAACGTCATCGAACCCACAGGGCACTTCTGCGACCGAACCATCCGGCCGTTCGGCCAATGTTGCGCATGTCCAATTCAAGCGGACGGCCAGCACTAAGGTCGTGCCAAAACCTGAGCAAGAACGTATGAAACAGTCCGTTAACGGTGTACGTCACGCGGGTGCGGCAGCAAGCGATTGGTTGGACTTTTAGATAAGCTCATCCTCCTACGGTAGATTTCAGAGCTAAATCAATAGCTGATCGGACCGTAAACCAACCGATCAGCTTTCGGGCTTGTTGCCTTCGGAAGGGGAGATCTTCCGCCTATGAACGCCGCCGAAGGGACGAAACACGTAACATTGGACATCAATATCATCTTATGGTTTTGCGGCACATGGGCCCGGATCAGGAGTGGTCTACCGCGCAGTGCTTTGAAATGAGTGACATTAAATTCCGACCGCTCGCCTCTTAGAATTGAAAGATCTTTATTGGTCGGATTGGAGTTAAGTCCAATGATTCCAAGGTACCGGGCATGCCGGTCGGTTTGGCGAAGGTAGCGTAGGCAGCGCTTTGCGTATCAAATTCATCGTTCTGGGCCTGAAACCTTCGATCCAGGTTTTCTGGGGTGTGACCTCTAAAGCATCCACACCAGCGTCCTAATATATCTCAAGTGACCGGCTCCATAGCCGAAGGTGCATTCTACGCCAATCCGCTGCAAGTCTCCGAAGGACCGCATCCAAGTTAAGATCAGTCTGTAGCCTTGCCGCGCTGTGGCGAAGTTTTGCGTTCCGAGCACTTAGTTGTTGTCGTCAACAGTAGGTGCGTCATGAAGGTCTGAATACGTATCGACTCCGCCAAAGACTTGGGTGGTCTGTATGGATTTGGCCGTGAGATCATCCTATCCGTAAGTGTCAAACCTACTTCGTCTAAAAAAATCCACTGACAGGCCAGCCATAAGACCAAATGGTCAGGCCTTTGTTGGGTCACGCGGCATCTTCGAGACAAGGCCTCACCGCAAGGTGTTCCCGCGCGGTCGCAAGTCCAAGGAAACACACATGTCTGATCAGTCGGTGTTTGGGTGAGACCAAACCGAAAAGCCAAGCGGTATCAACTGAGCTAACGGTCGATCAGTGTTTGAGGCAATCCACCCGAGAACTGATGAACATCATATGACTGTCCATACTCATGGTATCCAGTCGGCCGAACTGGTGGATGGCTTGACTCAATGAATCGACACAGAATTCTGCTTCCAGCTGTTAGAGATGTGCCACGTCAAAACTTTGCGCGTGTGCCAGTCCACCCCTCGCGGGATCACGCTGCGCATAACCCTGTCGATCAAAAGACGGCCACCAGATAAAGAATTCTGCGCCGCATTGTCAGATGGGTGCAGATAGGTAACCTTGGCGCTCCAGACCTGATTGGGCCGATAGACCCGCAGCCCGCGCAAAAGGCAGGGGTGAATCCTTTGCCCCTTGGCGGCCTTAATGGTGTTGGGTTTCTAATAAATCGGTATAAGGCCCATCATTCCCATCAGACCGGGGTTCATCGCCGTCTCCAACTTCGGTCATAGTAAAACAACAGGTGGATCCACAGTAACGTAAATTGCTTGCTGCCAGACATGCTCGGTAAGTTCGGCTCGATCATCTTCCGCTTCACTTACCGGTCCATGGTTTGAGCTTTCTTGCTAAAAGTCGTTTGCGACGACCAACATCCCCGATTTGACATAAAGGTCTTTAATCTGCTCTTCATTGACTTCAGGCGCTTTCCAGCCGCCACGCTCGAACACGCCCTCAAGTAGCGTCCATTTATAGTGGTGGATCGTCGTCGGACGCACGCCAAACCGGCTTGCCAGCTAACTCAGTGTTTCGCCGCACTTTCAGGGCCTCCAACGTGAACGTGGCCTTGCTTTAGGGGTAATGTTGCTTCCGTTTCGACATCTCTGATCTCCTTCGTGTCGAAGATAGGCAAAGTACAAAATACAGCTTATGTCAGTGTCCAAATTTGGAGGGGTAGCTCAAATTATTAGCTACCGCCTTCAGCCATGTGGTTGGCTTTTTCGCGAATTCGTTGTTCTGGTTTGTTTAACTCCGGCTCGACCGTGCCCCCTTTCTGATACGTCTTGATGGCGTCGTGTGAAATGCCGGTTCGTTGCGCGATCTCATGGATCGGCGCCTTCTCTTGCAAAGCCGCTGTTGAAGATTCGGGGAGTATCTCTTCGGGTCTTACCAATGCCGCACCAATTTATAGGCGCATGCTCGTTCTTAGAATATGCGTATCTTAGCCGGCCTGCTGCAGCTTTCTCTTTTCGTGAAGGTCAGAGTCCGGAAACCCCGATGAATTTGTTCTTAGGTGCAGTACAGGGCGATAAAATTCAGATCTGGTTCCCCAAGCGGTTGCGCAGATCGGCAAGGTGTACAACCGTCAGCGCAGTCTGGATTGATGTCTTGCCCAAGCAAGGCTGACAAGCAACCGATCCTACGAACCGGCTCAGTGCTTCAAGGGATTGCTGTATAGGATCGATTGATTGCAGCAACTTTCGCCCACCGGTGTCCCGCATCACTGTCGGCGAAGTTATTAGCCAATCTTCTAATTGCCCGACCGCATCACGAATAGCGCCTATTTCATGAGATGTCCGTGCAAGCACTTCGTTCAGGGACATCTCTTTCGCCAATTCAACTGTATCATCAGGCATGCCTTCAGGGCCAATATACATCATAGCACACCCACAACCCGCTGAATTGCATCCTTCATTTGTGTCGAGCTGAACGGCTTTCTAAGCAGGTTGTTCATGCCGTATTTTTGACCGATCGAAACGACATCCCCAGTGGCATTGCCTGTGATCAATATAAATCCGATGCGCTGTGTAATGCGGTGCTCGCGCAGACCCTTGAGCAATCCGAGCCCATCGAGGTTCGGCATGTTGTAGTCTGAGATGACCAGATGGCAGGGCTGGGCCACAAGTTTAGCCAAAGCACTCTGACCGTCATTCTCTACCCGGTAGTTCAGTATTCCAATTTCCTCCAGAGCGTTGGTAATCAATGCCCTGCTCACCGACATATCGTCGACAACCATGACCTGTAGAGATTGTTTTATACCCATTTTGCTTTTATTCTCCGTTTGAACTTGTTGATCGTATTTCAGAGTTTTTTATAAACTGTGACGCCGCACGGTTCTAATTTTGGTTGATCCGCTCGCATGATCCGCTCGGAGTGGCCGATAAATAACTTACCGCCAGATGGTAACAACGATGAAAATCGGCTCCATACGCTCTGCTGTGTTTCACGGTTGAAGTAGATTGCGACGTTACGGCAGAAGATCACGTTAAACGCGCCGTTAAACGGCAGTTCTTCGATGAGGTTCAAAACGCCAAAGGTGACAAGGCTGCGCACATCTTTTGATACGGTAAAGCAGCCCTCTTTCACCTGCACGGACCGGACAATATCGGACACGCGAAAAATTTTTTTGTCCACTGCAGCAATCTCATCATCCCGGTAAGTTGCTTCGCGCGCCTTAACTATTATTGATGGATCGATATCTGTGGCGAGAATTTTGAAGTTTTTCGTTGCAATGTCAGGGTGGCATTTCAATGCGGTCAATGCGATCGAATAGGGCTCTTGCCCAGATGAACATCCTGCGCTCCATATGCGGACACGCTCTCCTTGGCACGCACGGGCGACAAGTTGAGGCATCACATCTCTCAAAAGATCCTCGAAATGATGGATCTCGCGGAAAAATTTGGTCACATTCGTGGTGAGTGACGATAATAATTCGTTCCGCTCTGCCTGACCGTTTGGCCCCTCAAGCAAACTCCGATATGCGGCAAAGTTGGGGAGATTGAGCGCTCGCAAACGACGCGCCAACCGCGATTTGACGAGCTGTGTTTTTGAAGCTGGCAAACTGAGCCCGAATTCGCGAAGGGCAAAATTTGCAATTGCTTCGAAATCTGCGGTACTCAGCTCTGGTGGCGTCTCGGATGCTCCAGCATGCGCTCGTATGTTCATAGATTCATGTCCGAGCCAGATAGCAGGTTTTTAAGATCGACGAGCTGCGCCATGTCATCGCCAACAGATATCAGCCCTTCGATCAGCGAGCCTTGCACCCCTTTGGCCCCGGCAGGTGTGGCTTGCACATCATTGCGCGAAACGGCCATGATCTCGGATACGGATTCGACCAACAACCCGAAAGTCTGGCCACTTACATCGGCGATGATCACCACATTGCGCTGGTTGGTTTGGGTTTTTCCAAGGCCGAAGTGGGCAGATAGATCGTACACTGGCACCACATTGCCGCGCAGATTCATCACACCCAGGACGTGGCTGTCCGCATGGGGCAGGGTGGTCACCTTCGCCCATCTTCGGATCTCGCGTATATTCATAATGTCAAAGCAGTAGAGTTGTCCCGATACCGAAAATGCTACACATTCCAGGATGTCGGCCTGTATAGTTGGACTAAGATCATTCATTTGACATGCTCGCTGTTTGAGATGGGGGGGGAGGCATGCTCGCCACGACATTCTCTTTGTTGGACAAGTGATCCACATCAAGAATTAAGGCAATTTGTCCGTTGCCCATTATTGTTGCGGCCGACACACCGGGAATGGTTCCGTAATCGCCGCTGACGGATTTGATAACCACTTGCCTTTGATCGTGAATGGAATCGACCTCTAACGCAAAACGGCTGTGATCCATATTTTCGACCAACACCAGAACAGCGGTCTGCGGATCCGCCATACCAGCCTCGAAGCCTAAGCATCCTGCTACGGAAACGATGGGGACATATTCCCCTCTGATCGACAGGACCCGCCCCCCTGATGCCAGTCGGAAAATCTCGCTCTTCTTGGGGCGAAAGGTTTCCAGCACTGCTGTGATCGGCACGATCATCGTTTCTCCTGCAACCGAGATGACGATGCCTTCGACTACTGCCAACGTCAGTGGCAGGACGATTGCAAATGTAGTGCCTTTACCTAGCGCCGAGCTGATCGCAATGCGCCCGCCTAGCGCTTGAACGGCAGTTTTAACAACATCCATCCCGACGCCACGTCCCGATAGCTCAGACACTTCTTTGTTGGTTGAAAACCCTGGCAGGAACAAAAGTTTGTCAATTTCGCCGTCTTGTAATTCAGCATTGCGCGGCACTAAGCCCTTGCTGATAGCGATGTCCAATATCCGATCACGGTTTAGGCCGCCGCCGTCATCAGCAACTTCAATCATCAGATTTCCGGACATATGACGGGCGGACAATGTGATTGTTCCCACTTCGGCCTTGCCCGCTGCCTTACGACCTTCACCATTTTCAAGTCCGTGATCAACGGCATTTCGTATCATGTGGGTTAGGGGATCAGCGAGCCGCTCAATCACTGTTTTATCGACTTCTGTGTTCTCGCCAACTTGCACGAGCCGAACCGACTTTTTACTAGTATCAGCAGCTTCGCGCGTTATGCGGGCCATACGTTGGAACAGAGGCTTCACAGGCTGGGCACGGATAGACATCACACCTTCTTGCAAGTCGCGTGCAAGCACTTTGTAGTCTGCCATATCGCTCCAAAGATCACTGTCATTGGCTAGATTCAGCTGCTCAATACGCTGGTTCACCATGGCTTGGTTTATTATCAGCTCGCCGACTGTATTTATCAGCCGATCTACCTTCTCCAATTCCACACGCAAGGTGGCATTTGCAGGTTCTCCGCGGCCCGAAAATCCGGACGTTTTCGGAGACGTATCCAGGGCTTTTGTGGGAGAAGGCTCAACAACCAAAGGGTCAGGTTGCGATTGGGCTGCAGCTGTTTCTACAACTGCTATTTCTGGCGTGAATTCAGTTATGGTAAGATCACAAATACCGTCAACAAACTCAAAGTTCTCTTTGATCAATCGCTTCGCTTCGGAAGCTAAAAAAGTCAATTTGAATTTAAGAGTTGGCGCGTCTGGATCATAATTTTCAAACCGGGTAATCGCATCCAGATCAATTGCCACAGAAAGTGCGCCTTGTTTGTGCAATGCGTCGATCAGCAGCAGCGGGTCATGCCCGTTGTGATATAGTTTAGCGTGGGGGCGAAATTCGATTTCTAGCGTTTCATTGGGTGTCGGCGGCATGAACATCGTGTCAAAGTCCATTGCCATCGGCGTAAATTCAGCTTCGGGCAAAACACTTGCATCAACGTAGGCATTAAGCTCGGCCAACAGTTCAGTGCCGCGTGAATGATTGATCTCACTCTCCGATTGGGCGACTTCCACCAGATGGGTCAAGTGATCTGCAGCGCGAAGCATCGTCGGGATCAGCTTATCGTCTTGTTCAAGCCGACCGCTGCGCAGTTCGTCCAGAACTGTCTCGAACTTATGCGCAAATAATACCAGATCGGCTAATTTGAAGGCACCAGCACCACCCTTTATCGAGTGTACCGCGCGGAATACGGCGTTCACCGTGTCTTCTTCAGGCACCCCTTCTTCGAGCCGGGTAAGACCCTCAAACAGTGATTCCATAAGATCGCTGCATTCGTCAAAAAACATCGCGCGGATGTCATCACTGTTAGACATGGCCGGTCACCCTGCGCAATACCTGCACAAGCGCTACGTCGTCAAAGGGCTTTACAATCCAACCCGTCGCACCCAAATCGCGCGCGCGGTTCTTTAATTCGGCCGAGCTTTCGGTGGTCAAAACAAGGATTGGCACTGTCGTCTTGTGCACAGAACCGCGCAGTTGAGAAATTACACCAAAGCCGTCAAGGTTCGGCATATTAATATCTGTAATGACGACATCCGGTTTGATTTCATCAAACTTTTTAATTCCATCGATACCGTCCTCCGCGACGTGCACCTCGAACCCATCCTGTTCCAAAGCTTGACGCAGCAGCGTTCTGATCGTCCGCGAGTCGTCGATTGCAAGCACACTGGTTTTCAAATTAGTTTCCTTCCGAGAAGAGGTTGGCAGGCATGCCAAAGGCGCATAGCCGCTCAATTAACGTCTTGTCCGCGCGCACCAGCACAAGCGGCAGCCCGGCTGCACGCCAGCTTTGTGAAGCCGACAACAACAGCTCAATATGACGACCAGACAGTGCTTTTACGCCACTCAAGTCGATCTCGACGCTGTGGTCTTTGTTGTCGTTCAAGAATGTAAATAGATCTTCTGGAAGGTCTTTTCTCGGCTCATGCTCGAGTACAAATGTCTGGGGTTTTGTCATAAAACGGTTTGCTTTCCATTAGCAAAATTTGCGCGTGGTCGGTCGAAGTTAGTCCAGAGTTTAGCAGCGGTTTCGTTAATATTTACTTTAGCGCAGTGGGCTAGATCGATAGGATTGCGCAATGTCTGACCAATAATCCCGCATTAGCGTCCGTGGGTAGGGGGACTTGTGCTGAGCATACCTACCGTTAAAACATTGTTATGTCGGGTGTGGCAGTTGCGCGAGGCGGTGTCGCCGGTGCGACGTCTACAGGCTGTACAAAAAGCATTTGCACTTTCCCGGTGGTCGGGCTGAATCTGATGCGGCGCGGCTGATCCCCCCCCGAGGCTTTCCGCAACGCAGGCGATCTCTTCATCAGCGAGAAATTTGCGTGCGAATGCTGCGTTTGCGCGACCAATTTCATTGCCAAAACCTGACAAAGTCGCCCCGCCGAAAACTTTGCATTGAAATGCGCTGCGTTGCGCGCCTGCACGCAACAGGCGGTTGATCAACATTTCCATGGCATAAGCACCATATTTGACGTCATTTCGTGCGCCTCCTTGGGCCAGCAGGAAATGGTTCATTCCACCGACTCCCGCGCGCTGATCCCACAAACAGACGGCCACGCAAGACCCCAAAATTGTTGACAGTATGACTTTCGGGTCGTTGGATATCTCGATCTCGCCCTGGATAACAGTTACAGTCTTTGCTTGGCCCGCTGAACCTGTTGGGGCAGGTCGCCCTGTTGCAAAACTCATAGGGTCGCCTCTCTCAGGATGGTTTCGCCCATCGCCGTTAACGGTACTTGTTGCATTGACGCCCCCGTCGACCATGCCGCACTCGGCATGCCGTAAACCACGGAGCTTTCGCGGTCTTGTGACAACGTTCGGGCGCCTGCTTTGCGCAACTCAAGCAAACCTCGCGCGCCGTCTTTGCCCATCCCCGTCAGGATGCAGCCAACAATGCGGTTGGCAAATGGGACGCAAGATAAAAAAAGTTTGTCAATTGATGGCATGTGACCATCCATCGGTGGATCCGAGCAAGTCTGCAAATAGGGGCGATTGCTTGGGTTCAGAACGATGTGCTGAGGTAGGCCGGCAATAACGTATACCGTGCCGCTTCGCAGTAGCGCGTTGGGTTCAAACGGCTTTATCCGCGCACCACTTGCGCGGCCTAAGACACGGGTCAGCCCGCCACCAAAACCTTGGCTGGTATGTTGTACAACGACGGTTGGTGGACAGTCTGCATCGAATTTCGAGAGGACATTCTTCAACGCGTCGACACCGCCCGTAGACGACCCAATGAGAACGATGCGTTTGAACCGCCTAGATGTCGCCGAGGCCATACGTTCAACGGGAGGTTCTGCACGTTGTCTGGAATACGCGGTCGACAGCACTTGACCGATCAATAAACGGTCATCTTGGGTAAGCGATATCGAAAATAGGCCGCCGTTTTTGAAAAGTTGTGAGGCATTGTCTCGCCCGTCATTTAGTTTGTCACCGTGCGTGAATTTCAACCATCGGACGTCTAGCGCGTCAAAAAGAGTCACGATTAATTCGAACTCATCCGTGGCGCAGAGACCGGACTCGATCAGGACGACATTTGGTGGACCATGTTCGACCTTGTCAAACAGCTCCATTAAGCTGGGTGCGTGCGCCTTGATGTGTACTTCTGGTGTGTCAGACAAAATGTTTTGCCACCTGTTTAGATCTGCTGAATAGGGGGTCGCGACGATGATGCTCTTGCTGCTCATACATACCTTCGTGATTAACGCGTTTAAGCTGGATCGATCTGATCAGAAGTCGGTCCAGTTATTTTGAGATGCAGCGGCATTTTTCATACCTGTTGCTTGGCGCGCGATTGGCATTTCGCTCCGTACTGCGGTGAACGTAACCTCGGCTGCGGGTTGGAATTGCACACGCTCGACATTGGTGCATGCCAAAGCTGTTTTGAAGATAGGGGTCTCAGCCTGGTTGGTCTTAAACCGCTGCACCATCTCTTGCAGACGCACAGCATCAGCTTTCAATGTATGACTAGCAGCAGTTGCTTGTTCTACCATTGCGGCGTTTTGCTGAGTTACCTGATCCAATTGGTTCACACCGATATTGATTTCAACCAATCCGACGGCTTGCTCGGACGTGCCGGTGGCCATGGTCCGCACCAGATCCGAGATGTGTGTGACGCGCTGAACGATACTTGTCAGGGCTTTACCCGCCCCTTCGACCAGTTGGACGCCACGTTCGACTTCCGTGACGCTGCCTTTGATGAGCGTCTTGATCTCTTTGGCAGCATCGGAGGAGCGTTGCGCCAGAGCCCGCACTTCGGACGCTACCACTGCAAAACCCTTGCCAGCATCGCCTGCGCGAGCCGCTTCGACGCCGGCATTCAGCGCAAGCAAGTTGGTTTGGAAAGCAATATCGTCGATGACGCCAATGATCTGGGAAATATGTTTGGATGATTGCTCAATTTGGTTCATCGCTGAAATCGCATCCGAGACGACCTGCCCACTTGCCTCGGCCTCTGATTGGGCTTCGACTACAATGGTCTCAACGGATTTGGCACTATCCGCTGCGGACTTCACGCTTGCTGTAAGTTGATCAAGTGCGGCGGCGGTCTGTTCCAGTGTCGCGGCTTGGTTTTCGGTGCGGTTCGATAGATCGTCAGAGGCTTGGCTGATCTCTTGCGCGCCGTGCTGGACGCTGCCCGAAGCCTCCATCACGCTTGTTATCGCCTCACTCAATGTGGTCAACGCGGTGTTGAAATCGGCGCGAAGGCTTTCATACTCTGCGTTAAATTTCTGGTTGATGGGTTTAGAAAGGTCACCCTCTGCAAGCTGCACCAAGCCTGCACGCAAGACCTCAAGGGTCTTTGTCTGCTCTTGGCGGGCCAGAACGCGTTCTTTGCTCTGCTCGGCTGCGGTGTGCAGCTTGGTTCGGAAATCAACCAATACTGCGCCAATCTCGCCGATTTCGTCTTTGCGTCTGGTGGCCAAGACGTCGACGTCGTAATTGCCATCGGCCACATCGCTCATGTCTTCGCCCAATTTTTTGAGCGCAGATGTCACGCGATTGATATAAAACCAGGCTAAAAGGCTCAGCAGTCCGGCAGAGAGGAGTGAAATTAAGATTAGATTGTTGCGCTGCACGTTGAGATCTTGAAAGATTTCCGCATTTGACAGCTCGGCGACCAAAGCATAGTTCGCACTGTCGAGGACTAGAGGAACAACTTTGGTGCTCACATCTTGATCTATTAAGCCACTTGCCGCCATCGAGGAAAAAGTCTGGCCTTTTAGACCGGCAGCAATTTGGGGTGATAAATCTACGATTTGCATTGCTTTTGGACCATCCCCAAAACGGCTATCGACCAACAACTGCCCAGATGGGTTGACGATATAGGTCTGTCCCGTTTCGCCTAAGCCCTGTGGATTGTTGATCAGTGCCGTAAAGCCGGAATGATTGATCTGCAGGATCAAGACACCCTTCAGCCCGCCATCGGCATCGAGCACAGGCGTTGAAGCAAAGGCCGCGATTGCACTTGCGCTGATTGAGTAGACCTGAAAATCGGAAAGGTGTGTTTGAGCGGCGCCATTCGAAATAGACTGGGCAAATGACTGACCTATACCCGATTGCGCAAGTTCGCCTGTAGTCACATTTTGGCCAAAATCCCCCTCTTTCGCGACAGAGTAAATAATATCGCCTTCCGGGTTTACTAAAAATAGATCGTAGAATGCGTTGGTAGTGCTGAAATATTTGAAAAACTCGTGATAGCGTTTGTGCAGGTGGTCGTATCCGCGGTTTTCGTCTGCGACGACCAGCTCGCTACGTTTTGCTAAATCAAACGGATTGAGTGTCGTAAAGGATGCTTGCAACTCGCGGCGGTCAGCTTCGTCCATGATCGACCAGATTGCGTTAATATTGGTTGCGGCTTCAACGGTGGACGGGTTGCGCGCAAGCGATGTAGCAAGCGCATTGAGTGAAAAGTACCATTTCTGAATCGCTTCTTGGCGGTTTGTGAGAATGAGCTGCAGCTTTGTGTCTGCCTGCTCTAGCGCAATGGCCCTTCCGGACACAAAGGTAAAAGTAGAAAGAATACCCGCAACCACGGCAATAATGATCGCAACGAAAGCCGGTAATTTAAACGACAGTTTGTTTCTTCGGGAAAGTTGCATTTTTGGACCTTTGCAGAGTGTTGGTGCCACGCCATTTTCACAAAGATAGGTTCCGAGTATTAATATAATCTTTTGCACAATAGGCCGAAGGTCTTTCCACAGATACAATTTTATTAAAATTGACTTTGGCTTTGATGCATTTCCAGAATTTCGCGGTCGCGACTCCAGTGGCGCCGGTCAGGTAAACTTCGGGTCTCCAATAATAGCGGGCAGCGATGCAGGACGAAACCTTCCGGGGGACCATGGTAATCTTGATCCGATTACAATTCTGACAGAGGCAGTTGGTCTCTTTGACAGTTTGTCATTCATTTTTAACGGTGGTCTCTCCGTGCTTTTGGTTTTGAATGCAGGGCATCAACACGATCCTAAAACTGCACCAATTGCCGGAGAGATTTGTCCACCTCAAGCGATGGCAAAGTCAGATAGGTGCAAATCGTTAAACCTCAACGTCCGATAAGCCGAGCTTTTTACCCAAATCAGACGATTTTCGAACAGCTTTCCTGAAGCGGCCACCTCCTCAATTGATAATCGATGCGGTTTCGCCGGCTCTGGCCATGAGCAGAATAGGTAGTCAAAGTTGACGGTGTTCAGGGGCGCCCAATTAGGTTACCCGCGTACTAACGAGGGGTTGCGACTGCGCCCTTAAAATTGAAAGCGCGTGCATCCTATGTCTGAACCCTGTCTGAAAATGGTACTGGTGACACCTGAAATTCCCTACAATACCGGTGCGATCGGGCGGACCTGTGTGGCCCTCAACTTGGAGTTGATCCTGATCAAACCTTACGGATTTTCCCTTGATGAAAAGGCCGTTCGGCGGGCTGGAACGGATTATTGGAAGCATGTTCATTTAACCGAATTTGACAGCTGGCAGCACTTTGTAAATGATCGAAAGCCACCGCGCGACAGCCTGTATTTTTTTGAGGAACACGGTGCGCAGAGCGTCTACGAACCAGAGTATCAAGAGAATGCTTATCTGGTTTTCGGGTGTGAATCCGCAGGTTTGCCTGCTGCGATTTTAGATGGCATGGACGACCGTGTATTTCATCTGCCCATGCGAAATCCACTTGTTCGGTCTCTCAACTTGGCAAATGTCGCTACGGCGGTGGTTTATCAGGCCATGCGCAATCAGCTCGGTGCTTGAAAGTTGCATGACAGGACCTTTGATGCGCGGTCAACATGCTTTAGGTCAAGTTTGGCACTAACAGGCGAACGCTGATGGCATGGTAAAGATGCCTCCAACCTTTGTTCTTCCCGCGTCCAGAACCCAGCCAACCGCCGTGCGGCGACTTTGGATTCCGCAACCTTCAAATTGAACTCGGCGGTCCCAAGCCCTATCGGGATCTCGGCGAGGCAACGGATGTCAAAAGCTTCCCAGCGGGTCGCGATAATAAATGCCAATAATGCACCAGCCATGGCCCCATCGCGGCGCTGGTGGTAAATGCGATCACGGCGCAGGTCGATGGGAGTATTCTTTCATCGTTAACACCAGGGCCATGCGCGTGGCCGCAACAGAGACACGGCGCTTCAAGCGACGGCGCCATTTACCGCGATGGACAGAGCGATGGCAATCAATCAAGACGCCCCTCATCGCCGAAGCTGATGTGCCTTGGCGCGCTCACCAAGGCACATCAGACCGAACGAAGGGCACTGAAATTATGTGCCACGGGCCCGTAATCACGCCAAATTTTGATCTGGCGGTTTTACAGGGCAAAGGCTTTCACATACAGCCCGCGAGTGCAGTAGACAGATTCCGGATCAGTTGAGGGTAGAGGGCCGGACCCGGTTCCAGATCAGAGCCAAGTGGATCTAGAATACCTGTCTTTGCTTCGGTCCCGTCCAGAACAGTTGCAACTAGGCTTGCATTGAATTGCGGCTCGGCGAGAACGCAATCGATGCCTTGCTCGGCGATCCTGTTCTGGATTTCCGCGATCCTTGCCGGGCTGGGATCAGAGGCATCACTAATCGAAATTGCCCCCGAGGCCGGAAAATCAAAATCTAACTCAAAGTACTGATAGGCATCATGGAAAACGATGAATTGCCCATCACGCACAGGATCAAGGGTTGCGGTGATCTCACCGATCAAGGCTTCGATCTCAGTTCGGCCTGCTGTTGCATTCGCAAAATAGGCACCCGCATTTTCCGGATCGGCGGCAGAGAGTTGACCTGCAATCACGTTCAACCATGTCATCGCATTTTTTGGTGATAGCCATGCGTGTGGATCATGCGCGCCATGGTCATGACCTTCGTGGCTGGCTTCATCTTCACGATGTTCATCATGCCCGGCCTCTTTCTTGGCGTGATCTTCATGCCCGTCCTTGGTATGGTTATCGTGATCTTCTGCTTTATGGCCTTCCTCGGCATGATCTTCTTGGTCATCTTCCGTACCATGATCATTGTGGTCATGGGCTCCGAACAATGCACCTTCGCGGAACTCCAGTTCAATCGTCCCATCTGTCTCAAGCAACGCAGTCACTGCGGCATCCGGTGCCAGTGTTTCAATCGTCTGGGTCAGCCAAGGTGTCAAATCTTGCCCAATCCAAAACACAAGATCCGCATTCTGCAAAGCCGCAGCTTCGGACGGGCGCAGGCTGTATTCATGGGGGCTTGCACCAGGTTGGACGATCAAATCGGGTTTGCCGACGCCGTCCATGACCCTTGCCACCAAAGAATGTACTGGGGCAATATCGACGGCGACCTGCGGCGTGTCCGCGTGCGCGGTTCCCCCCATCAAAGTTGTAGCCAACGATAGGGTGAGAAGCTTTCTGGACATCGGGGTCTCCATGTGATTATATAACATCACACACTGACTAGACGAAATGTAATAACATGACAAGTGACTTGAAAAGATCGGATGCTGCAGGCGGCCCCTTGGGGTTTGCGCAGCATGATCACCGGACCTGTATGAGCGAGGCTCTTGCCGCAGCCGAGGCCCATTGTGCTGGTGGAGGCCTCCGTTTTACTCCGGTAAGGCGAAAAGTGCTTGAGATATTATTGCAAGATCACCGTGCACTTGGCGCTTACGCCATACTGGACCGGCTACGCGAAGAAGGGTTTGGATCGCAACCTCCTGTCGCATATCGTGCGTTGGATTTCCTTGTAGCAAATGGTTTGGCCCATAAGATCGAGCGTCTGAATGCATTCATTGCCTGCGTTCACCCCAGTCACTCCCATACACCGGCCTTCATGATCTGCCGCTTGTGCGATGCGGTCGCGGAAGCGCAATCTTCCCCCGCGCGGGGTGCGTTGGGCGACGCTGCACGTGCCACCGGATTTAGGATAGAGCGTACTGTAGTGGAAGCCGAAGGTGTTTGCCCCGCGTGCGCAGAAAAGGCCGACGTATGAGCCTTATACAGGTTGAAGACCTCAGCGTCTGTTATGGCACAAGGATGGTGCTGTCGGGTGTATCATTGAGTGTGGAGCCGGGTGAGATTGTCACAATTGTCGGCCCGAACGGTTCCGGAAAAACCAGCCTGCTGCGCGCGATTATTGGTGCGGTGAAACCGGTAAAAGGGCGCGTCATTCAAGGGAGCGGCGTGAAAATCGGCTATGTTCCGCAAAGGCTGCAGATCGACGAAACACTTCCTATTACGGTTTCAAGATTTTTGAAATTGCCCGGCGGCGTCGCAGTTGCGGACATAGACCAGTCTCTAAAACACGCAGGCGTGCCGGACTTGGCAAACGCGCAATTATCAAAACTGTCGGGCGGTCAGTTCCAACGGGTTTTGCTTGCCCGTGCATTGATCGGAAAGCCGGATCTACTGCTTTTGGACGAAGCCACCCAAGGCCTTGACCAGCGGGGCTCGGCCTCGTTTTATCAACAGATCGAAACTGTGCGACGCGATACAGGCTGCGCTGTTCTGATGATCAGTCACGAATTGCACGTCGTGATGAGCGCGTCTGACCGTGTCATATGCCTGAACGGTCATGTCTGCTGTGAAGGAACGCCAGCGGTGGTGGCATCTGCACCGGAATACCGCGCCTTGTTCGGGACAGGAACGGGTGGCGCATTGGCGCTGTACCGGCATGAGCACGATCACGACCACGGTCATGACCACGGCGATCACCCCCATGACCACGACCATACAGAGGCTGCAGAATAATGTTTGACGATTTTATGGTGCGTGCCGCCCTCGCTGGAATTGGCGTGGCTTTTGCGGCTGCACCTTTGGGATGTTTTGTGGTCTGGCGACGCATGGCCTATTTCGGGGATGCGACGGCGCATGCCGCCATCCTCGGCGTTGCCCTGTCGCTAGCGTTCTCGATGTCGATTTTCGTAGGCACCATGACGGTGGCGTTGCTTATGGCGCTGGTCGTCAACGTATTGTCTGGCAGGGGCTATGCGATGGACACATTGCTCGGTGTCCTTGCGCATTCCGCGCTAGCCTTCGGGCTGGTCGCAGTGTCCTTCATCTCGGGCGTGCGGATCGACCTGATGGCCTATCTCTTTGGCGATATTCTGGCAGTCTCGCGCGTAGACCTTTCGGTGATCTGGGGCGGGGCCGCACTTGTTGTCGCGCTGATCGGATGGCGTTGGTCTGCGCTGCTGACTTCAACACTGAACGAGGATCTCGCCTACGCCAGCGGGATCAATCCAAAACGCGAGCAACTGGTGTTGACGATTGCGCTGGCCATTACGGTTGCGGTTGCGATCAAAGTCGTTGGCGTGCTGCTAATTGCGGCCATGTTAATAATACCGGCCGCAGCCGCACGCCCGTTGTCGCGAACGCCCGAAGGCATGGCCGTCGCCGCCGGTCTGATCGGGATGCTGTCCGCCATTGTCGGTCTGCGCGCGGCCTATGTGCTTGATACACCCGCAGGCCCCTCGATTGTGTGCGTCGCAGCGATTACGTTTCTGGCAACCAGCATTATCCGGGGTTTTAGACACGAGCGTTAAATCGCGCGGTTCTTTCCGGAGAATTGATTTGTTGTTTCGAGTTCTTGAGAAAATTTGGTTTCGCCTTCAAAGCAAACAATTCAGCCCACATGGACATCCGCGCTGCATGTTAACGCAGCGCGGAGTCCGGACTTTCAAGTTTGGCGCAGCGCTAAACTCCGCTTTGCGGACATCAACGCCCAAGATTTCCAGTAGGGTGGTGTGAGTGTTCCGGCTGACTCTTGCACCGCTATTTAGCAGTATTGCTTGCACTTGTTCTTCAATTTCTATCATTCATCACCTACCGGGCGTTGCGGCTGACCCAGCGAGAATACCTCCATCAATCGTCAGCTCAGATCCTGTCATGTAGGCGGCCTCATCAGAGGCGAGCATGACGGCAAGGGCTGCGACCTCTTTAGCTGTGCCGAAACGCTGCAGGGGTGTGTCGGCCACCATTGCCGCCTCGCGGTCCGCCCTATCGGGGCCGTTGCCAAGCATCGGTTCCCACATTGTCGTCATGATCGCTGCCGGATGGATTGAGTTACAGCGGATGGCGAGGTTTTGACTGGCACAGTAAAGTGCGACCGATTTTGTGTGGTTGCGGATTGCAGCTTTCGATGCGGCGTAAGCAGCGGCCATTGGAATGCCGACAAGACCAGAGCGGGACGAGATATTGATAATGCTTCCTAGCCCCTTTTTTCGCATGGCGCGGATGGCATACCGACAACCCAGGAAGGTGCCGTCGTTATTCACGGCATGAACGGCTCTCCAGTCAGCCAAGGAGGCGTTTTCAGGGTCGTGAGCGGGCGGCGAGCCATCAAACGGACCTTCAAGACCGGTGATGCCAGCGTTGTTGACCAGCACGTCGAGGTCGGGAAAGCGCTCTGCTATTGCATCCCAATCAGCCTCGGATGCCACATCGAGGTTTGCAAAGGTTGCACCGATCTTGTCGGCCATGAGTTGCCCGGTCTTGGCGTCAATATCGGTCAGTATGACCTCAGCCCCTTCATCGCAGAAGGCGCTTGCGATGGCGGCACCAATACCTCGCGCACCCCCTGTTACGAGGGCGGTTTTGTTCTGTAATCTGGGCATAAAAGCTCCGTGAGATTTATGTACGATGGATTCCTAGCGTCAATTGCTCAGAGCATATTGCCGCCCGAAAGGCGGATAGCCGAATTACCGGAGGCGTTTATCCATTGCCATTCACTCCTCTACGTGTGGTTTCAAAATAGAAAACGATGTCTTGCCGGTCAAGCGCGCATAAACTGCCATTCGTGGACCGTGCAGTATCTGGCAAAACCGGCTGATGCTGCCGTTCGCCGCGCGACAAAACAACGGTCGCTATGGCCCGTTCACGGTTTTGAAAAAAGGCTTCGGAAAGGGCAGGGAACGTGTCTTGTCGCAGCTGCTTTATCGACGGCTTATAAATAGGCAAGCGGCTGTTCAGGAACGGGATTGCGGCTTGCTGTTTCTTATGTGATATTTTCCGTCGATCAGTCGGTTAAATTGCGTACCAAGTATTATCATAGTTTTAAATTGAATAAGCTCAGTGGATCCACCCGATGAATATTGATCTGGACGCAATCTTTGCAAATGCACCGTCACCCTATATTTTGCTGGATCCTGACCTCAGAATGGTTTGGGCTAATAACGCCTATCTGGAACTGACGGGAAGGAGCCGCGAGTCGATAATCGGCCGTATCCTAACCGAAGAATTCCCGGCTCCGTCCGATTCCGTTTCCGACAAGATGCTGCGTGGATCTTTCCGACGTGTGTTAGCGAATAGAAAAGCTGATCATCTTCCGCTGATTTCCTACCCAATCGAAGCCGCGGATGGTAATTTTGAAGAACGGTTTTGGAGCGCGACGCATACCCCCATTCTGGATGACGAAGGGCGCGTCGAATTCATTTTGCAGAATACTTTTGATGTGACTGATCTCTACCGTGATGCACAGGTCGCCGTCACTGGAGAGAACACACGCAGCGCCGGGCTTATGCAACGCGCGGAAGCCGTTGCATCCGAAAACCTGATTCTTGGCAAGGCAACAGAGTTTTTTCAGTCCGCCTTCGATCAAGCCCCCGGTTTCATGGCAGTGTTAGACGGACCACAACATGTCTTTCGTTTTGTAAATCAGGCCTACAACGACTTGATAGGTGCCCGAGATGTTGTGGGGTTGCCAGTGCGCGAGGCCTTGCCAGACATCGAGGGACAAGGTTTCTACGAATTACTCGATCAGGTGTTTGAGTCGGGTGAGTCATTTTCAGTTAAATCAATGTTGGCTAAACTCCGATCTTCGCCTGACGCACCCCTTGAGGAGCATTTTGTTGATTTTATATTCTACCCGCTGAAGGACGAAACTGGTGCGCCGATGGGCATCTTTGTCCAAGGGCACGATATAACCGACCAGAAAAATGCCGAGGCCGCGTTAACCGCTACGCGGGAAAAATTCCGAACGATGGCACAGACCATGCCAGTTCATGTCTGGACGGCTGATAGGGATGGCAGCCTGAACTGGTTGAACGTCAGGATCTATGAATTCACCGGCTACTCCGAGGGCGAGCTTTATGGAGCGGATTGGGTACGGGTTCTTCATCCTGACGATCTGGGAACAGCCGTGGAAGAGTGGACTGCCGCCATCGAGAAAGGCGAAGGTTATGAAACCGAATTTCGCATTCGCAAAGCCGATGGCAGTTTTCGCTGGCATATCGTGCGGGCAACTCCATTGCGGTCCGACGATGGGACGTTAACAGGTTGGGTTGGCACAAACACCGATATTGAAGAGCGAAAAAATGCTGAAGCTCAAATTTCCAAGCTTAATTCCACGCTTGAAGAGCGGGTTGAAAAGAGAAATCGTGAACTTGAGGAATTGAACGCAGAACTGCGTCAGAGTCAGAAGCTTGAAGCTATTGGCAGCTTGGCGGGGGGGATTGCACATGATTTCAACAACCTTCTTCAGGTTGTGATGGGCAATTTGCAGATCGCAATGCGGAGTATGCCAGAAAACTCAACTGTTCAAAAGCGGCTGGATCAGGCCGTGACAAGTGTGAAGCGTGGGGCGACACTTGCCTCACAACTTTTGTCCTTTGCTCGCAAACAGCCTCTTGCCCCTGTGGTTATCAGGCTAAATCGCCTCGTCGAAGATACCAAGGAAATCTTGCACAGCGCGGTCGGTGAGGGAGTCGACCTTGAAACCCATTTTGAAGATGATCTATGGAATACCAGCGTTGATCCCAATAGCATGGAAAACGCTTTGCTCAACCTCGCGATTAATGCCCGCGACGCAATGGAGGGGCAGGGGAAGCTGACAATACATGCATCCAACGTTTTGCTGGACAAAGCCTTTATGCAACTCCATCCGGACGTCAAAGTTGGCGAGTATATCAGGTTGGCCGTAACCGATACGGGATGCGGCATGTCGAATGAAACCGCTGAGCGCATATTCGAGCCTTTTTTCACGACTAAGGCAAACGGCCATGGGACAGGTCTTGGACTGTCGATGGTTTATGGTTTCGCAAAGCAATCTGGCGGTCATATGGCGCTCGACAGTAAGATCGGCGAGGGCACCACCATGTACATTTACTTGCCCCGCACCCTTGAGTCTGAGCAGGTCCTACAGCCCACGATAGATCATGGGCTGGTAGGTGGGTCCGAAACGATCCTGTTGGTCGAAGACGACGACGAGGTGCGCGAAACTGCTTTCAACTTGTTGACTGACCTTGGGTACACTGTTTTTCAATCATGTGACGCGGAGCAGGCGTTGAATGTGTTGGATGATCGCGACGACATCGACCTCTTGTTTACCGACGTGGTAATGCCTGGTAAAATGAATGGGCACGAACTGGCGCAACAGGTACAAATTTTGCGCTCTGATATTCCGGTGCTGTTCACGTCCGGATTTGTACAAGATGCAGTCGTGCGTGAAGGCCGTTTGGTTGAAGGGATTCAATTGATCGGCAAGCCCTATACGCAGGTTGAATTGGCCCAAAAGGTGCGTAACGTCCTTGGAACTGAAGGAACCACGCTTTCGAAGCTTTCGAACGAAATGGCGGCGTTACCCGTGCAGTCCAGATCAGAAAGCACGACAAAGAGCGACGGTTTGAGCATTCTGATTTGTGAAGATGATGCTTTGATCCGGATGGATATTTCTGAGATTCTGCGTGATGCTGGACATAGCATATTTGAGGCGGCAAATGCGGAAAGTGCTCTCAATCTTTTGAAAGAAGAAGCTGTCGACTTGCTGATCAGCGATATAGGATTGCCTGATCGGTCAGGTGAGGAACTTGCTCAGGACGCCAGAGGTTTGAATCAGTACCTGCCAGTGATCTTTGCGACCGGCGGCGTCGATGTCCCCTCCGCTGCAGCACTTGGAAACTGCAAAGTTTTAACCAAACCTTTCGGAGAAACCGTCTTGCTGGCTGCAATCGAAACAGTGATGCTGAAAGCTTAGCTACCTTCCGCTCGGCACCCTTTAGCGCCAGACCTAAGGCTTCGTCCATCATTACAATCCCCCTCTCGGGATCAGGGTGCACACAACCCTGCCGAGCAGTGAAAAACGCCGCTTTTGAGATCAAAATATGTAGCACAAACGGTCACACAAACGAGCCAAGGCCTCCAACTCTCAATCTGCTCTGAGGTCCAACTCTATGTGACGTCGGACAAATCGGAAAAAGCGCTGGCACTCGCTGCGGATCGTCCGGATGGCGACTAGGCGAAATTTTCTTACGTTGCTTAGCCAAAATTGCCCGTAACTTTGATTTTCATGCCGATGCTTGCGCGTTCGCAAAGTCTGCTCAGAAGGCGGAGCAGCAGTGCATTGCCATCATCCGCACTGCGCGCGGGTGGGTCCAGTTGTAGCGATTGCAAACTGGCGCCTTTACCCGGACCTCACGAATTTCTTACTTGAAATAGTGAATGATCGGTTGCATGTCATCGAGATGCAGCACGTAAACCAAACTTCGCACACCAAGACGGCTCTTAGGCCATTGGGCGTTTTGGTTTTGATTTGTGTTATGGTGTTTCAGTTTGTTTCTCCTGCGGTTGCATCACCCCTTGCGGCTTCGACGGCTGAGCACCACATGACGATGGACCACAGCGAGATGGCGCATGTCGGCGCTGCCGAGATGGATCACGATATGCCTGCAATGGATGCGCACCACCAAGGATCTGCGGATTGCATGGCTTTCATGTGCTGCTTTCATGAGAATTCAGCGCCATTCAAGTTGCTGACATCGGACGTTTTGCTGCCCAGTAACAAGGGTATTGAACAGGCGATGATCATGCCTTCGTATCTGCGCATTTCAAAAGACCGCCCTCCACAAGCCATCTGATCAGTTCTCTGTGTGCGCGCCTCATTGGGGCTGCGTGATTGTTAGTGATTAGAAACGGCTGCGCTTTTTGCTCAGTTGGGGTCGAGGTGACCATGCGTGGACGATATTCAGCCCTGAGTGTGCTTGCACTCTGCGCGGGCGTTGGTGGCGGTGTTTTTCTGGAGCGGTTGTATTTGAACCCTTCGGATATGGCGGGTGATGGCGGACCTGAAATTCTCTATTGGGTGGCTCCGATGGATGCGAATTTCCGCCAGCCCGGTCCGGGGAAATCTCCCATGGGGATGGACCTGATACCTGTTATGGCGGGGCAGGAGCCCTCTAGCGACCCCTCTGAGGTAATGCTGTCGGCTGCAGAGATCAACGCCATTGGCGTGCGTACGGCGATTGCACAAATCTCTGATATATCGGGTCGGATCGAGACGGTAGGTTTTGTCGGCTATGACGAACATCTCACAAGCCATGTTCATACCCGCGTCGATGGCTGGATCGAGGCACTGAATGTGCGTGCGGTTGGTGATCCCGTGCGCAAAGGGGATGTCCTGTTCGAGATGTTCAGCCAAGTTATAGGCTCATCTTCGTTTGATCTGCTGCGTGCCATTGAGGCAGGGGATAAACGCATCATAGATGCCGCACGGGGTAAGCTACGCAGCCACGGTATGTCTGACGCACAGATCGCCCGCATCGAAAAAAGTGGCGAGATCGCCCGTAATATTGAAGTGATTGCCACACAAAACGGTGTTGTCACTGGCCTTGAAGCCGCCGATGGCATGTTTCTCCAACCGGGTGTGCGGGCCGTCTCGCTGACTGATCTGAGCGCTGTCTGGCTTATCGTTGATGTATTCGAGCGTGATATTGCACGGATGACCGATGACATGCGTGCTGTAGCAACGTTCGAGCATCTGAATGGCCGCACTTTTGAAGGGGTCATCGACTACGTCTATCCCGCGCTTGATGCACAGACCCGAACACTGCCCGTGCGATTGCGGTTCGACAACAGCGAGGGGCTGCTGCGCCCCAATATGTTTGGCAATGTGAGCCTAATCCCGAACGAGACACGTGTTGCGCTGACCGTGCCGACCGAGGCGATCATTCGCAACGGCGCGGCTGAGCGGGTTATTCTCAAGACGGGCGAGGGTACTTTCAAACCGCGCCTGATTACCACAGGCCTGCGCGACAGCTTTGGCGGTGGTGGGCGCACGGAAGTGGTACAGGGTCTGGCACCGGGCGAGGAAGTTGTGGCCTCTGCGCAATTCCTGATCGACAGCGAAAGCGCGCTGAGCGCTGGTTTGATGCGAATGGCGCCGACTGATGAGGTGCCGGCACGCGGGGCAGGTGAGCTGGTGGCGCTCGATCCCGAAACGCGTATCGCGACGATCCGTCATGCAGCGCTTGAGACGCTGGACTGGCCAGCGATGACGTCCCGTTTTGCGCTGCGCAGCGATATCGCGCTGGATCGGTTGCAAGTTGGCCAGCAGGTTGCATTCCGTGCAGCTCGTGGCGCGGACGGTCTTCTGAGCCTGATTGAGCTGGGGTCTGACGACGGGATTGCGGCAACGGGCAGGGGTAAGGTTCTGGCGGTCACGGCAGATGGCAAGCTCACGATGGAGCATGATCCGATCCCCGAACTCGGCTGGCCTGCGATGCAGATGGACATGGATGTAGCAGGTATCGACGTGGGCGATGTGACATTGGATCAGCCTGTCGAGTTTGATCTGACCAAAGGGGATGATGGTCTGTTCACGATTGTCGCTTTGCGCGGTGATGCGATGGGGGGGGAGGCAGAGACGCCTATGGCTGTGAAACCAGACGCCATGATCCCGCCGATCATCGTGTCTGGCACGATTGATGCGATAGACCCTGCGACAGGCATGGCCACGATCACCCATGGTCCGATGTTGGAAATCGGTATGCCCGGAATGACGATGGGTTTCGCACTGGATGAAACTCTCGACGCCGAGACGCTTGTCATGGGTACAGAGCTGACGCTAACCTTTGCTCGCCCAGACGGGATGACGATGCTGCTTGCTGCGGCCGAGCCTGTGGTGCCTCCGATGGAGGTGTCGGGCACGATCAACGCAATCGACTCTGATACTGGTATGGCCAACATCACCCACGGCCCCATGATGGAGATAGGGATGCCGGGAATGACTATGGATTTCGCGGTTGATCCCGCTGTTGATCCAGCATCGCTGCCTGTCGGTGAGGAGGTTGTGCTCCAACTCCTCCGCAACCCTGACTTCTCAATGACGCTCAAAGGTATCGCACCAGCGGCGCAGGTTGGGCAATGATCGCCGCCATCATTCGCGGCTCGATTGCAAACCGGATCATCATCCTTGCGCTGGCGATGATGATGGCCGTGACAGGCATCTGGGCGATCCGTACCACGCCCGTGGACGCGATCCCTGATCTGTCGGATGTGCAGGTGATCGTGCGCACGCCCTATGCAGGTCAGGCCCCGCAGGTCGTCGAGGATCAGGTTACCTATCCCATCGCCACCGCAATGCTGGCCGTGCCGGGGGCCAGCGACGTGCGCGGCTTCTCGTTCTTCGGCGATAGCTATGTTTACGTGGTTTTCGAGGACGGCACCGATCTGTATTGGGCGCGCACGCGTGTGCTGGAATACCTCGGCCAGATCACGGCGAACTTGCCTGAAGGTGTCTCGCCACAGCTGGGGCCGGATGCCACGGGCGTAGGTTGGATTTACCAATATGCTCTGATCGACCGCACGGGCGGGCATGATTTGGCACAGTTGCGCACGATCCAAGACTGGTTTCTGAAATACGAATTGCAGACCGTCGATGGTGTTTCCGAGGTCGCCACGATTGGTGGCATGGTCAAACAGTATCAGGTCGTGGTCGATCCCAACAAACTGCGTGCTTATGATATAACGCTGACGCAAATTCAGGCCGCCATTCAAGGGGCCAACCGCGAGACGGGTGGGAGCGTGATCGAGATGGGCGAGGCCGAATTTATGGTCCGCTCAACGGGGTACGTCGACGAGATCGCCGATCTGGCGAAAGCGCCGCTGATGGTAAACGAACGCGGTGCAGCGCTTACACTGGGCGATGTGGCTGACATCCGGCTTGGACCAGAAATGCGCCGCGGTGTGGGCGAGCTTGATGGCGAAGGCGATGCAGTCGGAGGCGTCGTGATACTGCGCTGGGGTGGTAATGCGCTGTCGACAATCAAGGCAGTAGAGGTGCGGATCGACGAGCTGCGCCAGAGCCTGCCGGAAGGCGTCGAGATCGTCACGACCTACAACCGTGCGGGCGTTATCGAGCGGGCCATCGAAAACTTGCAATCAAAGCTCACCGAGGAATTCATAGTCGTCATTCTGGTCTGCGCTGCGTTTCTGCTGCACGTCCGCTCCTCGCTGGTGATCCTGCTGTCGCTGCCGCTGGGGATCTTTGCCGCCTTTATTATCATGAAACTGCAAGGGGTGAACGCCAATATCATGTCGCTGGGGGGCATCGCCATTGCTATTGGCGCGATGGTAGACGCGGCGATTGTGATGATCGAGGCGATGCATCGGCGGCTGGAGAAGGAAGTTTTGACCAATAAAAACCGGTGGCGCATCGTCACTGAATGCTGTGAGGAGGTGGGGCCTGCGCTGTTCTTCTCCCTCGCTATTATCGCAGTGAGTTTTCTGCCCGTGTTTGTGCTGGAAAGTCAGGAGGGTCGGCTGTTCAAACCGCTCGCCTTTACAAAGACATACGCCATGGCCGCCGCTGCGATCCTGTCGATCACGCTGGTCCCTGTGCTTATGGGCTATTTCGTGCGCGGCTGCATCGTGCCTGAGCATCGCAACCCGCTCAACCGTTTGGTGATCTTTATCTACCGCCCGTTCCTTGATGCCGCTGTGGCTTGGCCTTGGGCCACGACAATGCTCGCGGGTCTGCTGGTCGCCTCCATGTGGTGGCCGCTGCAACGTATCGGGAGCGAGTTCATGCCGGAACTGAACGAGGGCGATTTCCTTTACATGCCGTCGCTCTATCCCGGTGTGTCCATCGGCAAAGCGCGTGAGGTGCTGCAACAGACCGATCGCCTCATCGCCACAGTGCCCGAAGTGCTGACAGTGCATGGCAAGCTGGGGCGTGCCGATACGGCGACGGACCCCGCACCGCTGACGATGATCGAGACGACGATCCAGCTCAAACCCGAGGCTGACTGGCGTGAGGGGATGACCATGGATGGCATCCGCGCAGAGTTGGACCGTGTCGTGCAAATCCCCGGTGTCACGAATGTCTGGATACAGCCGATCAAGAACCGGATCGACATGCTTGCTACGGGCATCAAAACGCCTGTGGGGGTTAAAATATCCGGCGCTGATCTGCGTGTGATCGAGCAGATCGGGATCGAGGTTGAGCGGATTGCAGGTGGTATAGAGGGCACAACCTCGGCCTATGCCGAACGGCCCATTGGCGGGCGGTTTATCGAGATCAACCCCGACCGCGAGGCGGCTGCGCGGTATATGATGAGTGTGCGCGACATTCAGGATGTGGTGCAGACAGCCATTGGCGGGATGCAAGTGTCGGAATCTGTCGAAGGGCTGGAGCGGTTTCCAATCAATCTGCGCTATCCGCAGGATTGGCGTGACAGCCCCGAGCGTCTGCGCGATCTGCCTGTCGTCACGCCGTCGGGCGCGCATATCCCGCTGGGCACACTGGCCGAGATCAAAGTCGTCGATGGACCGGGCATGATCCGCTCCGAGAATGCGCGCCGCACTGGGTTTGTCTTCATCGACATCGCGGGCCGTGATTTGGGCGGCTATGTCGAGGAGGCGCGTGCTGCTGTAGCGGAACAGGTGGTTTTGCCTGCGGGTTATTCGATCACTTGGTCAGGCCAGTATGAGTATATCCAGCGGATGCAGGAAAGGCTCAAACTGGTGGCCCCGGCGACGCTGCTGATCATCACGCTGATGCTGTTCATGGCGTTTAACCGCGTGATCGAGGTGGGCATCATTCTTGCCGCCCTGCCTGTGGCCCTCGCGGGGGGCGTCTGGTTCCTGTGGTATCTCAGCTTCGATATCTCCGTTGCTGTGCTGGTGGGGTTCATTGCCCTTGCGGGTGTGGCGGTTGAGACGGCGATTGTGATGCTGCTCTACCTTAACCTTGCATGGGAAAAGCGCCGTAAACAGGCGGCTGCCGAGCGGCGGGAGATGACCCCGTTGGATGTGGAAGAGGTCGTCTTTGAGGGCGCTCTGCTGCGCGTGCGGCCCAAGGTGATGACTGTCGCAACCATCTTCGCGGGCCTCATCCCTATCATGTACGGCACCGGCACAGGCTCCGAGATCATGCAGCGCATTGCCGCCCCGATGATCGGCGGTATGGCCACGGCCACCGTTCTCACCCTTTTTGTCATTCCGTCGATCTTTGTGATCTGGAAGCGGTTGGCCCTGAGCCGCGTCAACCGCACCTTGCTGCTGGCTGAGGGTCCGCCCGACGCAGCACTTCCCGCCGAATAATCAACCCAACCTGAAAGGCCTATCTCATGAAAATTCTCTCGCTTACCCTCTTCGCTCTGATGCTAAGCACACCCTTGGCGATGGCACAGACCAACCACTCCACGATGGACCACTCAAATATGGACCACTCCGCTATGAGCGCCGAAAACATGGATGGTGCTGTGCATACCAAAGCCGTGGTGAACGCCCTGGGCGATGGTACCGCCAATATCAGCCACGAGCCGATCCCCGAAATCGGTTGGCCCGCCATGACGATGGACCTCGCCTTGCTGCCGGATGCGCAGATGTTGGGCGATGTGGTGGCCGGCGATACAGTCACGCTGATGCTGATCAAGGGTGACGACGGGATGTATTCCATCGCTGGCATGATGGCTGCTGAATGATTGCTGTGCTGGCCGGTTGTGATGCACCGGCCAGCGCTTCCTTTCAACATGGCATAGTGGCAAGGACTTGCTTACATTTATAATAGCGCTCATGATTGGCGTTGTGGTCACAGGTGGACGGTGGGTGTTTCTGCGCCCGTCCGATAGCAACAGCACCACAGCAGGCGCGCCGATGGTGGCGGTTAGCCTGCCGGACAGGCTCAATCCACTGTAGCAGTCAGGCGCGGCGGCCTTCACTGAAAATTGTGCCGGCTTTCATGGTGCAACGGTGCTGGACGCGAAGGAATTGGGCCACCGTTGATTTACAAGAACTATGACCCCAGCCAACAACGGACATGTCGTTTCAGCTCACCGTACCGTAAGGCGTGCGGGCACTCCATTGGTCGTTTGGCGATACGCCCGCGGTGACCCGCCTCACCTCCGAAGCAGTAGAGCCGATCATCTCCCTTATGCGCGCGGTCCAACTCGCCAACGGAATTTGCACCAACAGGAAAATACAATATCACGGTCTTCAAGCCATCTGAAACCAGTCATTCGTGCAGCCGCAGCGAAAGCTTACTTTGTACGCTGACCGACGTTTGAGCCAACACAATGCTGCAAGATGGACGAACGGCTGCAATCACGGGTCGGACCGCAGCGATCGGTCCCAGTGGAGAAGGTCCGCAATGTGCCGCTCTTGTCGATCGAGATGTCGGGAGGATTGCCGACATTCGCTGCATTTCCAAGTAAGCAATACCATGTCAGCAGAAGCTGACATTTATCCAAAATTTGAAAAGGGTACGGCATCACCTTCGCAAGTCAGCTACCCCTATTTTGAGTTGCCAGTGGCTGCGTTCTAATGCCATCAGCCGATGACCGGACCGTTCGAAAAGTGCCGCGATAGCTTCCACCGCTTCAAGCAATACTGCCGCCGGCGGGTTCTGAACGGGAATGTTTAGGACCGACCCGTCTTCGGCAAGTAGCGCTTCGTCTGCGCCAATGACTTCAACGAATAGATCACGATCGTTGTCACACGTTTGAAGACTTGCGTCGTAGATGAACAAATTGAGTGAGCCGATTGACGGGTTGGAGAACTTAGCCGCGTATAGCGTGTAGGTGTCTCGGCGGGGCAGGCCCCGTAGGTGGAAAACCCGAAATTTTTCGGTATAAATTCTTTAGCTGCGATCTTTCTTCTGCATCAAACAGTGTTTGAGAAATAGTATTATACCAAGATCTTCTATAATAAATTTGTTGATTGATATCTTCCGGCATGCCTTATTTATGACGTTAAGAACCTGTCGCGGATTTCTTACCTCACTCATCGCCCGTAGCAGGCATTCAGTATAAAATGGGCGCTGGGGAGAAGCGCACCAAATCGATGGCTCACGCAAAACTTCGATAAAATTGCTGTTTGCGGCGTCGCTGTGTAAGCCGTCACGCAGCGTGTGCAAAGCCTGCACTAAGAAACCGAACCATAGGCGGTTGCCTCTGCTGAGTGGCAAGGGCAAAGAATTGAATAGCGAACTTACTGCAAATGTTAGCTCTAACGGCAAGGATTACTACAGTAACCGCCATTGAAATCCCCCGCTGATCCTGTGCAGGAATTCTAAAGGAAAAATGTGCCTTAAACTTGCAGTCGTTAAACGAACGCGCGTTCTGCCAGTGGATTTTGATGCGAGGGCTGCTATCTGCGTCCAGCCCCAACCGGACCTTGGTCGCGGTACCTTTTATGACGCTATAGCATTCGCATTGCAGGGTGCGCAGATACTATGCTCCTGTAATATAAAAATTTAATTAAAGCAGTTGTGCCCCGGCAACGATACCTCAGCCGAGGCTTCCTCGGAGCATTCCTGCTCTCCGAACACTCGGAGCGGCAAGTTGCCACTCACTTGAGCCCACAGGTCGACTTTTCCGACGAAAACCTCGATCTTCCCAGTGGGGATTTAGGGGGCCACCAAATTAGCGGCGTGCTAAGTCAGATATACAGGTTCGTTGCCCTTACCGCGAAGGGGACCTAAGTAAGGTTGGTCGGAATGCATGCCACGAGCAATCGCGTCTGATTAACATACCGGCGGTTCTGCGTATTTGCTGCGGACAGACTGCGGCGATAGTGATAACAAACATGCACGAAAGCGACTTGTTAGGCTTGTAGCGTTGCACGCATCCCGTATGCAATGCGACAGGATGTTTGCTCGGAAGTATAGTTTATTTAAATGAAAAGCCTTTTTAAACTTGGCAGTAAACCCAGCAATAAAAAACTGGTTTTTCTTCATGTGCCAAAGACAGGCGGGCAGTCGGTGCGCCAGATGTTGCACGATGCCTTTGGTGAAGCGGCTATTTGTCCTGCACGCTCAACCGAGGAACTATGCACCTATTCAATGGCGCAGCTTAACGAATATCGCGTGCATGCGCCGCACGGCGACTGGTCAACACTTGATGCCGTGTCAGGTCCAAAGATGGTATTCACCGTCTTGCGTGATCCGCTGGACCGCATTTTGTCCTATTATTTTTATGTCGCGGACAAGGCCGAGAAGATGAGCAAACAAGATCTGAGCCTTTCCCACCATCAGGGCCTCAATGCCGTTCATTCAATGAGCCCTGATGAATATTTCTTTGAAGGCCCCCCGCATCTGCGTGCGTTTATCGCCGATACTTACGATAACTTTTACACCTACTATTTTGGCACAAGACGGATGGATGGCCGTCGCAAGCTTAACAATCTAATGCAACGCGGCATGCATGACATTCATCATCTGGTCGATGCGGCCCTATCCAATATTGACGCTTTGGATAGGGTGTATACGTTGGACGAATTGCACTTAATCCAGCAAGATATAGCTGACATTTCAAAAACGCCGCTGAAAGGCGCGTATTACGCCAATAAAAACATCTCTAGCTTGCCAGCCGACCGGTTGGATAGGTTGCGCGCGCGAGGTGCGTCAGAAGCGGTTATAAACCTACTGTATTCGTACTCAGAGCATGACTACAAAATCTGGAACGCTGTGTGCGCAAAACGAAAGCAAATGCCATGAGAAATGCGGCTCAACTCGACGCTGGACAACGCGAGGCGTTTCGCAAAGATGGCGTTTTACTGCTCAAAGATTTTGCACCGAAACGGGCGGTCATTGCAGTTTTACGGCAATATAACATCTGGCGGAACACGGTTATTATGCAGGGCGCTGATGACAAAACACGCGGTGATATTGCGCGGGCACGTCAGGCTATGGACGTCACAGAAGGGGAAGAGATTGCGCCATTGCGGAAACTCGCTCACGATCTGGGAGGCGCGCTTTTAGGGCCAGACAACGTACACGAAGTTGAGGCCCAACTGATCGGATGGGCACCGTCAGGACCTGCGTGGAAGCCCACCTGGCACATTGATTGGGTAAACAAGCACCTCAGACTGAAGACAGAGGACCAGTTTCCGGGGTTCCAACTGTTGGTCGGCTTTCCCTTAACTCCCGCTCTGCGAGAAGACCGTGGCAATCTATTTGTTTCACCAGGCTGGCATACCGAGATTTGCAACACGTTTCGTCAATCGCCCACCCTGCGCGACCCGCTGGAAGCAATCAGCAAGGGCATAGCTTCTCAGGTGCCGTGGGGAACGCCTCAACAGTTGCTCGTCGCGCCTGGGGATGTCATTTTAACACATTCCTTGATTCCGCACGGCGTGGCGGAGAACAAGGGCGCGGGTTTCGCCGACAAGCTGTATTTCCGTCTGGCACATAAGACAGCTATTCATCGTGGCGGTCGTGATGCTTTGGATACGCCCTGGCGCAACTGGCAAGGGATGCAGGACGGCGGCTGACTATCTATCGTGCTCCGGGCTTGCGGGCTGCTGACACGTCTCTGACCTCGTTGTCCAATTCGTCGCGAAAATCCCATGACCGCAGATCATAGGAAGATTCTGCGGTGTCCATCTCATAGGCCTGCTGCTCACTTCGCGAGTCCCGTTGACCAGCATATCGTGATTCACGGTACCAACACTCCTTACACTGCGACCATTCGTTATCTGTGCCGAAATCGCCGCGGCACTGTACCATGTCTTTGGAGTTCCACACCTGCGCAAAGCTCTGACCCTCGCCGACACGGCCCACCGTAGCCGCATAGGGCCGCGCGCAGGTGACGACGCTTTGATCGGCCATCAACACGCCTGTTCTATGAAAATAAATACAGCGATCAGGGGGGAGGGCATCCGGCTGCGGTTGGTCAGGCTTGATATCGATTGTCGCAGCAAGCTGGCTGAGATTCAGCGGCGCGCGCGTCATCAGCGCCGATTGCATCAAAGCATCGCCGATAGGATCTGATACCCCATCCGACAGGCATGGCACCAGAGAATCCTGCTGCTCCTCCCAAATCGGTGCGCTTTGAGCGCGCTGGGAAGTGAAGGCGTAATTCATCGCCTTGATCACATCGGGGTCAGGGACCCTATCTGCGGCTTCGGCGACGATCGGGGGGCAGTCTCCGGGGATATTATGTTTGGCCATCGCTCTATAGGCCTGCGCCAGATAATGGTTGGCTATTTCAGGACTGGTTAAAAGGGTCTCGGTCGCTTGTTTTTCAAAAAAGATCAACAGATGGCGGGAGTAAACCAGATCAGGTTTGAACTGTGCAACGGCTTCGATAAATGATGCAAATTCGGCAATGTTGTTGCGCTTCAGGGTGAAGGATACCGAAAGCTTTGGGCGGCGTGCAAGTTCGGTAGAGCGGCGCAGTCTGTCGTAATGGCGCAACGCCTCGACCACGGTAACCAACGATACATTCCCGCGGTTGGCGGCCATTGTTTCCGACAGATAGCCGTCAATCGAAAACATTATCGTATCGACCCACGGCATATGTTCGGCCCGCAATCTTTTTGTCAGTAAAAGACCATTCGTGACAATTGATACAAGGACATTGTATTGTTTCGCTTTCTCAAAAACGCACTCCCAAAGTTGGTGAGATACGAATGTCGGCTCTCCCCGTCCAACAAGGCAGATAGAGGTGAGATACGGAAACACCTCATCCGCCATCAAGGCGAAACCTTCGGGGGTAAACCGTTGAAGACGGTTGTGGAAGTCGTGGACTTCCGCTGTTCCGTGCGAACTGCAGTGGCTACACGTCAAATTGCAGCCAGCTGTCAGCTCGATGGACAGGGATTCGGGATAGTGGGACAAAGCTGCTTTTTGCCCTCCCTCGCTTTGTATTACCATCGCGCGGGTCTGCTCTTTTGCAGCGTTGTAATCGGCCAGTATAGTTGGCCCAGTATCTGCTTGTTGCGGTGCCACGTCGAACCGGTTCACGAAAATTGTCCCGACGCCGTGCGCTGATGCGTCAATGCGGAAAAATACAGTGGCATCAGGCGGAAATTCAGGCAGTGCAAGCCTCAGTGTCTCAATGTGATTGCGTCGCTTGGGCTTGAAGCAAACCGTCCGGTCCTCACTGAATTCTTGATGCGCCATCCGGTAGTAGAGCTTGCTATAGGCATAACTTTGGCTGCCCGCCCACGTTAAACTGAACAAAATATCGAGATCGGCATAGACCTTTGTTGCGGACAGATTGAATGGGCCGCGCTCGACGCTGGACGTGGAAATTTTCGGCACGGTAGGATCAACAGTTTTTGTTGAAAGGTTTCGGCCAATTTTCGTCTTGGATACAAGCACCCGGAGGCCGTGCCTCCTTGTTTGAAACTTGGCCAGAGTATCGACGAAAGTCGTGTGGATAGAGTTCGTGACATCGCCTTTAGGCGGATCCTCTCCAATCAAGGCTACCTCGCCAGATCTCGCAAAATAGGCCCAGTTGATCGCGCTGTTCTCCAAGTCACTCCGACCCAGACATATTGTGGGTACAGATACGTCCCCTAACGCATTCTTCGCACCTTCGTGCCATGGCAGATCCGTCAACGTCATCATCAGTAGACCTTTAAACGGATACGTCTCTGACGCTGATAAAAAACTACTGATATCCGTTTGGTTTATTCTGTGGGCCGGATCGTGTAGCCGACATTGCACAGCGACAAAGCCTTCATTATTCCGAAGCGTCGCGACAAGCTGGACATCTTGGATTGACAAAGCACAGCTGTTTTCCATTGCCCAATCCTCAAATAGCTGAACGCGTTCATAGCTTGCTAATTGGACGGGGTCATTGCGCAGATAGGCCAGCGAAAGGCTTGTGAAGCGGGCATCCATATTCAACAGTGGTACAAATGTGCCGCGCGTAAACTTTGCAATGGAAGAAAGAACTGTCAAAGCAGCATATCCTTAAATGGGGTATTTAAATATCTGAACTGAAAAATCGGTGAGTAGAGCGGGGTGTATTTGGTGCAGCATCGCAAACACTATACCTATGCTGCATTAAAAAGATACTGAACAGTCTGATGTTTAACTGAGGCTTTTCTGTTTCGCTTACGCCGCTACGCCCGATTTTTAAGGACTTCATCCAAGTTTGACTTGGCTTCAGTTGACGGAATATTCCTCATGGGCTCCGCCACGCAGC
This sequence comes from Sulfitobacter guttiformis, assembly GCF_003610455.1. Lineage (NCBI taxonomy): Bacteria > Pseudomonadati > Pseudomonadota > Alphaproteobacteria > Rhodobacterales > Roseobacteraceae > Sulfitobacter > Sulfitobacter guttiformis. The sequence goes on from NZ_RAQK01000002.1 coordinate 51,371, forward strand.
GATTGTTGAACCAATCGGCAGATTCGAAAATGGTGTATCCACCGCTTCAAAACTACGCAATGGCCTGTATCTGTGGATTACTTCACGTTTTGACGGACATATACCAGACCGATCCAACGCCGCCCAACAGTCAAGAGCGTTGCAATCTACCGTGGGTGCAGAGCGAAGTCTGATGGTGGCATTCGGCTGCTCTGCCGGTCGACGATCAGGCAAGCGAAGTTCACATTCTTTGTTTGGAAAGATCGGTTGCGATGCGCAGTGTTCTGACCTCAATGGATGGTAAGGGGCTGTTCCTTAAAAACTTTTTCTTTGAAAAGTTAAGGTGCGCCCTGAAATACTAAGCGTCTATCCCTGACTGATTTGGGCGTCCGCTTTATTCTCCCAAGGATAGTGATCTGGCATACGCAGCGAATGACCGCCCTCCACCTTTGGTGTCGTGAGTTGCTCACAGCCTATAGCTACAATATGCAGAAAGCCGCGATTCTGCAGCGATCTGTACCCCACAAGGTGAGTTGCAATGACAAAGAAATTGACAAGCCTGCGGGATGTATCCCTTGGTTTCAAACTTCTAAATAATTTTTCACCGAAGGACTGACCATCAAAAATATGATAAGAAGTACTAAAATATCACTTTTAACCACAGAGTTTTGGCACGTTCTATTACATATATATGTAATTTATTTGACTGAGTTCTACTCTTGCAGGAATTCGCAGACACCACCGCATTCGCTAGCCAGTCAAAATTTAGCCTATCAACAACTAGCGATACAATGTGAGACTTTGAGCGCCAATTTCGCTATGAACTCGACGACCGTTTAGATATGGCTTCTCTACAACTTGACGAGACTTATTAACCCATCTTATCCATGCCATGTGCAATAGTTATGATGTAAAGAGTGGGTTTATTCTACTGATTTTTCGGGGCGACGGCCACACCGACTGGCAGCGCGCTAATCGTGTTTGGCTAGCGATACAACACATCCGAAAAAGCAAAGAGCGCTACCGACAGTTTTTAGGCGAACTGACCTGCCCCCCGAGGCTCCCTCATTCATAACGAGAGTTTGCGGGCTTGAGTCTCATATTCTTCGTCGTCAGTTTGGGCAAGCGCGTCGTGCGCGGAGCCCTCAAATTGCTCAAGCGCTCGACGCGCTTCTGCCGGTGTTTGGTTCCCAAGCGATGAGTGCGGCCTGACGTTGTTGTAATCGTATCGCCAGAGTGCCAGCTTACGACGGGCGTCATCCAACGTATCGAAGATTTCCTCATTCAACAGCTCGTCGCGCAGACTGCCATTGAAGCTTTCTATGAAGCCATTCTGCTGGGGTTTGCCGGGGTCGATGTAATGCCAATCAACGTCGTTATCACCGGCCCATTTTAGGATCGCACGACTGGTAAACTCCGTGCCGTTATCACTGACAATGCAGGCACGCTTTCCACAAATACGGACAAGCGCGTCAAGTTCCCGCGCGACTCGAGCGCCCGAGATGCTGGTGTCAGCCACCAAGCAGAGGTTCTCGCGGCAACAATCGTCGTTTACAGCAAGCATGCGGAACTTGCGTGACGCACCAAATGTATCAGACACAAAATCCAGCGACCAACGTTCACCTGGCCGCAAGGGCACCGGTATGGGCGTTCGTGACCCACGTGCGCGCTTGCGACCCCTTCGCCGCCTGACGCCCAGCTTTTCGTCAGTATAAAGCCGATACAGCTTTTTGTGGTTCATGATCATTCCTTTGCGTTCCAGAAGCACGCCGATCCGGCGATAACCGAACCGACGCCGCTTGCTGGCAATCGCTTTCATCTCTTCGCGAACTTCTGGATTATCCGGCGGCCGATCACGCCGGACAGTCTTGGGATCGACACCGACAAGCCTACACGCCCGACGTTGCGAGATGTCGTGATCCCGCATTGCCTTGCGTGCTGCAGCCTGTCGCACATTCGGTGTCGTCAACTCTTTCCCAGCAAATCTTTCAACACAACATTATCGAGCATCGTGTCGGCCAGCAGGCGCTTCAGCTTAGCGTTCTCATCTTCCAGCGATTTAAGGCGGTGGGTATCAGAAACGTTCATGCCGCCATACTTGGCTTTGAACTTGTAGAACGACGCAGGGCTGAGGCCATGCCTGCGGCACACCTCAGCTGTCGGCATCCCAGCTTCTTGTTCTTTGATCATTCCGATAATTTGGGCTTCAGTAAAACGGCTCTGTCGCATTTGTTTGCTCCTTCAAAGGTTGAGCAAATTCTACATTAAACTGAGGGAAGTTTCGGGGGGCAGTTCAGAACCCCAGATGTTATCGCCGAGGTTCTGCTTCAAGTAAATGGAATCTGAGAATGGTGCCACGAAATAGCATCCTTTAAACTAAGATCGACGGCACGGCCTATCTTGAAATTTATCGTAAATTATTGCTTTAGACTGGTAGCCCGAATACTGTTGAAACTACGGCGGTGCTTTGCCCAACTTACTATCGCCGCTAACATATCTCATTTGCCATTTGGACCTAGTGTTGACCGTTGTCATATAAAATGGGACATCAGAGCGGTTTGAGCATTAGAGGCTCTGGATCGTATGTGTGATTGATTATGCTGCTTGTTTTTGATGTTGCAAGCGGCGTTGTTGGATTGTATGTTTTTTTGATCTTTTACCTTTCTCTGAGAATGGCTTTGTCGCGCCCGACGTAGAAGTCGGCGGGTGTGCCGTTGTTCAGGCTCTCGTGGTAACGCTGGTTGTTGTCATACTCGACGAATGCGCCGATCTGACGCTCAAGGTCGCCGGGCAGATAGTAGTTGTCCAGAAGTCGGCGGAGCAAAAGGGCGGCCAGCATTGACCCGCCACCGAAAGCACCAAGGGCGATGGCCACATGCGCATCGCCAAGGCCCAGATCGGAGCGCACCAGAAAGACTGTGTTAACCGACACCATCGCACCCGCTGCAGCTGCGGCGAGGTTGAGCGACAAAAGCCCTCGCAGACGCGGTGTGGCGAGGTATATCCATATCCCGCGCATGGTGCGATCATAGATGCCCCGATGCGCGGTTGGTGGCGGGCTAGACAGCAGGACCGCTATGACGAGAAAAGCCGAGCCAACGAATCCGATCACGGTTCCGAAGAACACGCATGATAGCTCAAGAAGGTCAGCAGGATTGCGGCCAGCACTGGCTAGTGATTTTCTCAAGGTCGTAGGCCAGCCGTGAGAGCGACAGAGCCCGAGTATACCGGTCTTCCTGGGGTAGGATGTCGGGGATAGTTGCCTGAAACGTTGGCGTGAATGCGGCAGAGTCAGACTGAAGCACAAAGATCAGGACGTCGGCCAGTCAAACCACGGCTGCAAATGGTAGGCATAGTGCCATGGTGGCGCGGACAAAATCGAGGCTGACCAGCATCGCGCGGCGCGGCCACCGGTTGGCGAAGGCCCCAGCGATGGGCGCAATTCCGACATACGCCACCATTTAGATCGTGAAAATCGTGCCCAGCACCAGCCCGGCGCGTTCGCCTGATAGGCGAAAAGCCCAAGCGCGATTGTTGGAAGACCTGTCCCAAGCAGGGCTACGATCTGTGCAAGGAACAGGTGCCGGTAGCGGCGATCAGCAAGGACAGAGAGCATGGGCTTTCCTCATGGGATACTTGGTGATTGCCTTGAACTCTGCGGTTGCAGTCGCTCCATCGCTGCCCGCACCGGCCATGGCTGCATTAAGGTAATGGTCGATATGATCCTGAAACAGGGTGTGTTTGGCCTGCGTGATGGCCTTCTCGACAGCATGGAGTTGCTGCGCGATGTCGATGTATGGGCGCTCCGCCTCGATCATCTCGATCACGCTGAGAGGGTGGCCATTGGCACGTTTCAGCCGCATGATGATATCGGGCTGGGTTGCATGAGGCGCGTGGTTTGTCATAAACAAGGCGTCTCCCCCAATAGGGGGATAGAGCAAGCGGGCCGAGACCAGCAGAAACGGGCACATGAAACGACAGGTGAACTCATTGCTGCGCTTTGCATTGACCATCGCTTTGGCGGTGGGAATCATTCTGTCGTCCAATGCACAGAACGAGTTGCATGAATTTGCCGAGATCGCAGAACTCCTGGCCGAGCATCAGGCCAAGATCGAAGACCATGGCCATTCCCATGATGATATCGCGGATATCCTGCACATCTTCCAAGGTCATGCACACGAGATGACCGACCACGATCACAGCACCGCCTATCTATCCCCCAGACGCGGCTTGGGGTTCGCGGCACCTTCAAGAACCAATTGGTCTCTGATTGAAATTGCAGCGTCCGACCGCAGCGCTCACGATTTAGATCGACCGCCACGAGTGTGATGTCGCGCCTATCCGGCGCTGTCCTCCATTAAACTCAATAAACGGAACATCCACATGATACCCAACCGATCACATCGGTCAGGGGACCCGTCGCATGGTTTGCGACAGTCCTTGATCCTTTTTACAACACTCTTGCTGATGCTGACAGCCTTTGCCACCTCAGCCTATGCTCATGCCGTGACGCCCGGCGATGCCGGATATATTCAGGAGATTTTCGGGGTTCATATAATCTCGTTCATCTATCTGGGCGCAAAGCACATGATCACCGGATACGACCATATCCTGTTCCTGCTCGGCGTTGTTTTCTTCCTCTACCACATGAAAGACGTGGCAATTTATGTCAGCATCTTTGCCGTCGGACACTCCGTCACCATGATTGCGGGTGTCTGGTTTGGCTGGGGCATCAACGCCTACATCATTGACGCCATCATCGGCCTGTCGGTTGTTTATAAGGCGTTCGACAACCTTGGCATGTTTCAGAAATGGCTCGGGTTCCAGCCGAACACCAAGGCCGCAACCCTGCTCTTCGGCCTGTTCCATGGCACTGGCCTCGCATCAAAAATCCTCGATTACCGCCTGTCCGAGGACGGTCTTCTGGCCAATCTTCTGGCCTTCAACGTAGGTGTTGAGGTGGGGCAACTTCTGGCGCTTTTCGTGATCCTCATCGTCATGGGATACTGGCGCCGCAACCCGAATTTCATGCGCCAAGCCTTAATCGCCAACATCATTATGGTGTTTCTTGGTGTCTTGCTGACCTACCAGCAGATCGCCGGATATATCGCCAGCACATAAAGATTGGATAATTCAATGTACAACGCACCCAAACCCAACCTCGATGATCTTCCCACACCCGTAACATTGCGCCGGTATTCGTTCATTGCTGCCATCGGTGCTGTGGCAATCGGCGTCATGGTTTACTTGCCTGCCGAGTACGGCACCGACCCAACAGGCGTGGGCAGCATCCTTGGCCTGACGGAAATGGGCGAGATCAAGCAACAGCTTGCGGCAGAGGCTGCAGCAGATGAGGCGCTGCATGGCGGCGGTGAGTCATCGTCATTGATCAACGATCTCTTTGGCCTGTTCGTCAGCTCGGCCCATGCTCAAGAAGCATGGCGCGACGAGATCACATTCACGCTCGCTCCCGGGGAATCCACCGAGATAAAGGCAACAATGGAGGAAGACGCATCGCTTACCTACGCTTGGGTTGCGACAGGCGGAAGGGTCAACTTCGACCTTCACGCTCATGCGGAGGGCAATGAAGTCAGCTATGAGGTGGGACGTGGTCAGACAGACGGACAAGGCACCATCACAGCGCCCTTCACCGGCGATCACGGCTGGTTCTGGCGCAACCGTGACAAGACCGACCTGAAGGTCGTGCTGCAACTGAGCGGTGATTACACCGAAATCGTGCGCCCGTGACGAAATGTTGGCCTCTGGCACAAGTCTGGGGCCAACATGCCCTAAACTGAAACATAACTGATTCCGAGAACGCGTAGATCAGTCGGTATTGTTTCGTCTCTCCGCAAAACTCTCGCGAATTTCTGCTTGACCTTCCCCCTGCTGGAACGGTTACCGCAGTTAAAAATAAACAGAAAACTGAGGTGTTGATGCGTCGAGCAATTATTCTATTGGCTGTCATAGTCATAGTCATAGTCATCGGCGGATTCGCGTATGCTATGTGGCCGGCCAAGGTTCAAAATGGTCAGAGTACTGCCGATACGCCAGTTCCCGGTGGTGCGATAGCCAATGTTATCCTGCCGGATACCTTCACGCAGAATGCGCAGATCGGAAAACGCGCTTTCGAGATGAACTGTGCGTCTTGTCACGGGATAAATGCGGCAGGGCAGGAGGGTATCGCACCGCCGCTTGTTCACATCATTTACGAGCCAAGCCACCACGCCGACGAGAGTTTCCAACGCGCTGTGGCACTTGGAGTGCGCGCGCACCACTGGCCGTTTGGAGACATGCCAGCAGTTGAGGGGCTGACACGCGGCGATGTCACACTGATCACAACCTACATTCGGGAATTACAACGCGCCAACGGAATCAACTGATGGCCCATGAGGACGAGAAAATGAAAAATATTTTACTTGCTGGCTTGGTTGCCTTTTGGGCGACAGGCGCTGTGGCTCATTCCGCGATGGATGAGACGACACCGGCCCATGAGGCGGTTTTGCCTGAGGCCCCCTCCGAAGTTGTCATGAACTTCTTGCATGATATTCGCCTGACACGGGTGAGCATGACGCATGCGGACCAACCTGCGGTCGATCTGGATCTGAGCGCCTACAAGGGAATGGAGATAGATTTTACCGTCCCAATGCAGGCCATGGGAAGCGGAACTTATGTGATTGATTGGCGCGGTTTGGGGGCTGACGGCCATGCGATGACGGGCTCGTTCAACTTTGTTGTAGAGTAACCATGCCGGATATCTGGGGGCAGGCAGCGATCATCACAAAGGTCGCGCTGTATCTGGGCATCTTAACGGCAGTCGGCACGATCCTCGTGGCATTGGTGTTCAGGTCGGAGCATTACAAACCGCCTGCAATGATATTTGCGGTGCTGGGGCTCGCGGCGTCGGTTCTGGCTTTTTCCCTGGGTGGAGCCAATCTGACAGGTGACATAGGTGGAATGACCGACCCTGACATGCTCGGCCTGCTCTGGAGCACCTCCGTGGGCACTGCACTTTTGTGCCGGGTATTCGGACTTGGTCTGTTAATTGCGGGTTTGTTTCTGGGGCGCAGTGGTCTTTGGCTATCCGGGATCGGCGGGTTAGCTGCGCTTTGGTCATTCCCGCTGGTCAGTCACGTATCCACCCGCGATATGGCCCTGCTTGACGGTGCGCTGGTGGTCCATCTGGGCGCTGTTGCATTCTGGATAGGCATACTCATCCCACTCAGACGGTTGGCCCGCTCGCCCGCACACTGGCCTGATGCCGCTGACCTTGGGCATCGCTTCGGTCTTGTCGCCCGGGGTGTGATCCCCGCCCTGATTTTGGCAGGAGTATATCTGAGTTACATGCTCGTTGGCTCTGTTGCTGCGTTGTGGGGCACGGGATATGGGCAGGCATTGATCCTCAAGGTCGCTTTGGTTGCTGGTTTACTTGGATTGGGCGCTGCCAATAAGTTACGGTTCATTCCTGCGCTCAGGGCGGGTGATCCGCATGCCGCCAGCCATCTGTCACGGTCCATTTCCGTAGAATGTGGGGTGATCCTGTCGGTGATGACTGTCACCGCAATTCTGACATCGACACTCGCTTTACCAACATGAGGTTCTGATGATCAGAAGAGATTTTCTGGCTTCCGCCGGCGCGTTTGCATTCTTTTCGCGCACCGTCTTTGCCGCTGGGGATACTTGGCGCTTGCGGGCCTAAGCCGTGGCAGAACAGGTGTTGCGCGATGGTGAAGGCATAACGGCCATACTTGGGTTCAACGGGTCGATGCCGGGACCCGAATTGCGGGTGCTGCGCGGATAGCGCGTCGCGGTGGAGGCCGAGAACGGTTTGGATGAGGGCACTGCGGTTCACTGGCACGGTATCCGGCTTGAGAACATGATGGACGGTGTGCCGGTGCTCACGCAGGAATTAATTCAGCCCGGTGCGCGCATGACCTACAGTTTTGTGCCGCCGGATTCCGGCACCTTCTGGTATCATTCGCATTCCATCTCACATGAGCAGGTGGCACGCGGCATCATGGGGCCGTTGATCGTCGAGGATGACCTGCCGCCGGATGTCGACCACAATATTACTGTGCTTCTGTCGGATTGGCGGATGTAGGCAGATGGCAGCCTTGTTGAAGACTATAGCGATATGCACAGTGTTGCCCACGGTGGATATATGGGCAACTTCGCGCGCGGGTTTTCGTCCAGATCTACGGTCTGGCTCGGGGATCGCGTGAGGCTGCAGCTGATCAATGCGGCGACAAACCGTATCTTTCCTGTGCAGGTCAGCGGTGTGAACGGATTAATCGTGGCCTATGACGGCATGGCCATGACGGTGCCGCGCCCCCTGACGCGGATCACTCTGGCACCGGCGCAGCGTGCCGATCTGATTGTCGATGTAGACGCCGCGGTCGGGTTCGATATGGTCACCCGTGGCGAACTATATCGCTTGGCCGACCTTGCAGCGGAGGGCACAAATACCAAAAGAATGCCAAGTGAGGTCGCAGCGCTGTCACCGCCTGATTTGCCGATACCGGACACCCCAAGCCAGCATTTGACGCTGACGATGATGGGCGGTGCGATGGGTGGAAGGCACAACGGCGATAACATCTGGGCCTTCAACAATGTCTCCGACCTGCAAGAAGAACCGCTCTCGGCATTCCAGCGGGGCGAGACGGTCCGGATTACCATGGTGAACGATACGTCATTTCCGCATGGCACCCACTTGCACGGTCATCATTTCGACGAGGTAGGCGAGGACGATGCCTTGGGCGATTTGCGCGATACGACGCTTTTGGATGCAGGGATGAGCCGCGATACCATCTGCGTCTTTGATAACCCGGGGCGTTGGCTTTTGCACTGTCACATGCTCAGCCACGCAGTTGGCGGGATGCGCATATGGGTCATTGTCGCATGAAATGGCTCGTGTCAGTCCTGCGTGTTTCGGCGACCAGCGCTGTGTCGGATCACGACTGGAAAACCGGGATATATCGGCGGTGAGCGTTCTATATGCGCAGCACTGTGCGGCATATCACGGCGTAAGCCCCGAAGGTCACCCTGACTGGCAGTCGCCGGATGAAGACGGGGTGCTTCCCGCTCCGCCCCATGGTGCAAGCGGCCATGCGTGGCCTCACGACAATGCCCTCCTCTTTGACTAAACAAAAATGGGTTGTGCAGGCACGCTGGCGGTACTGGGCATAAAGGATTTCGACAGTGGCATGCCCGCCTATGAAGGTCTGATTGCGGTAGAGGACATCTGGAACATTCTGGCCTATATTCTATCGGCTTGGCCCGTGCGGGAGCGTGATATTTAGGCAAGCAGAAACCCGCCCCACAGACGGAGGAAGGCTTCGGGCATCATGCGCCGTGAGTGGTACCTCTCGACCCTGCACGAGATAGTCCAGCATGGACTGTGGCTATGACGGATGAGGCCACCCAATCGGTATTGCCCCTTAATCTTCCATTTGCTGGAAGCCCTATGTCATCGATGATACCAGATCAGAAATCTTGTTATGAGCAGCGAAAATTCAGTCACCTTTACCGTCCGCGAGATGAATTGTGGCTCTTGCGTAGGTCGTGTCGAGAAGACGCTTCTGGCTGTCCCGGGTGTGCAGAAGGCGACAGTCAACCTTGCCGCTGGGACTGCCACTGTGGTGGTCGCCGATTTAGATATGGGTTTGATCGCTACAGCACTTGATACCGCAGGGTATCAGGCGGAGCTGTAAACTTTCCTGTTTTGCGTTGAGAATATGTCCTGTGAGTCCTGTGTTGAGCGCGCCCTTGCAGGCGTTCCGCATGTGGTATCCGCATCTGTAAACCTGCCCCAGAAAGAAGCGACCGTTCAGGCAATTGGCATCTCGGCTGTGTCGATTGCGCAGGCGGCAACCGCTGCGGGGTATCCTGCGCGTGTAATCACGGATCAGGGCGGAGCCGGTGTTCCCACGTGCGCAAGGCGGCAGCAGCGGCACTTCTCAAAACCATGACGCTGGTTACGGCGCTTTTGACGATGCCTGTGTTCATTCTCGAAATGGGCAGTCACATGGTCCCCGCACTGCATCACTTGATCATGAATGCGCTGGGCATGGGGCTTAACTGGCGTATCCATTTTGTGCTGACCACTATCGTGCTGGCATGGCCCGAACATAATTTCTATTTCAAAGAATTTCCCGCATTGCTCAAAGGTGCGCCCGATGTGAATTCGCTGGTGGCTCTTGGATCCTCTGCGGCATAGGGATTTTCGAGTGTGGCATTGCTCGCGCCGCAGCTTTAGACAGCTGGCAAACGCGTTGTCTATTTCGAGGTAGCGTCGGTCATCGTCACCCTCATTTTGCTAGGACGGTTTTTTGAGGCGCGGGCGAAGGGGCAGGCGTGGTGGGCGACACGGTCAACGGAACCGGCGCGCTGGTTTTCCGCGCGACAGCCGTGGGCCGCGATACCGTGCTGGCGCAGATCATCCGCATGGTAGAAGAGGCGCAGGGGGCCAAGCTGCCCATTCAGGATCTCGTGAACTGCATCACGCTTTGGTTCGTGCCTGCGGTGATGGGCGTGGCGACAATGACGTTTCTGACATGGCTGCTGGTTGGCAGCAATCCCGCGCTCAGCTTTGCGCTGGTCGCGGCTGTTGTCGTACTGATCATAATGTGTCCTCGCGCGATGGGTTTTGCCGCGCCAATGTGATCATGGTGGGTACGGGGCGCGCGGCCGAACTGGGCGTGCTGTTCCGGCGCGCCGATGCGTTGCAGTCTTTGAGCAGCGTTCAAACGGTGGCTTTTGACAAGACCGGCACGCTGACAAAGGGCCGTCTGGAACTGACTGATCTAACAGTGACGGACGGATTCGAGGAAGCCGATGTTTTGCGGCTGGTAGCCTCAGTTGAGGCTACATCAGAGCATCCGATTGCGACGGCCGTTCTGCGGCGCGCTGAACAGTACGGGCTGTCCCTTGCACCCGTCGAGGCGTTCAACTCCGTCAAGGGCTACGGGGTCAGAGCCGTCATTGAGGGTCGCAAAGTCCTCGTTGGGGCCGACCGCTTCATGGCCCGCGAAGGCATCTCACTGGACGGTGTCAGAGACGCGATAAACGCTGCGCCCGCATTGACCCATGCGGATGTTGGCGTGGCGATCGACACCGGTACTAATTTTGCGATCGAGGCGGCAGATGTGGTGCTGATGTCCGGCGATCTCGAGGGCGTGGTGAACACGCTGCACATCATTAGGCGATCCATGCGCAATATTTGTCAAAACCTGTTCTGGGCGTTCGGGTATAATGCCCTTCTCATCCCCGTCGTTGCGGGTGTGTTTTGTTCACTGTTCGGGTCAATGTTGTCGCCTGCACTGGCGGACGGGGCGATGGCGATGTCGAGTGTATTTGTTCTCTCTTAGGGTCGGGCATCAGTTGCCGAGCACCGGAAATTCGTGCCAGCAGCAGCGGAATCGGAGACTACTTACGAACATCGGTGAAGTGTCCAAAAAGGCGGGATTGCCGCCCAAAACGATCCGCTAATAAGAGGAGATCGGCCTGATCAGGCCGCTGCGCGATCCCAATGGCTATCGGAGTTTCTGCGACAGTGACATGCAAAAGCTTGCGTTTCTGGGCCGCTCGCGCGTTTTGGGTTTCAACATTGGGGATTGCCGCAATCTGCTGGCGCTGTGGGATGATCGGGACCGTGCCAGTACCGATGTGCGCGCGATTGCCAAAGAGCATCTGCCCCGGATCGAGAGCAAGATTGCAGACTTCGCCGCCATTCGCGGCTGGCCCATCTGGTGCGGGAATGCACCGGTGACGGGCGGCCTGAGTGCCCGATCCTGAACAAACTCGAGAAATTCCTACTTAATTATGGAACCCTCCTGCGCTGGAACGGGGTTTTAACCACAGACACGCAATTTATCTGGAGGTTATTTTCATGTCCTATTGGCGCTTTTTCGCGATGATCATCACGTCGACAGTAGTGATGTTCGGCCTGATGTATCTAAACACCTACGCGCTGGATCACGTCTTTTTCAGTGAAACCCGCAGCTACATGGCACTTTATATGGGGGCTGTTATGGCGGGGATCATGCTGGCCTTCATGCTGGGCATGTATACCAACCGCAACGCCAATATCGCGATCTTCGCAGGCAGTGCGGTGGTATTCGCGCTTTCCCTATTTGGGGTGCGCAGTCAAACCACTGTCGATGACACCTCATGGATGCGCGCCATGATCCCGCATCATTCTATTGCGATCCTTACATCCGAGCGGGCAAATATCTCTGACCCGCGCGTGCGTGCGCTGGCCGATGACATCGTCGAGGCACAGCTACTGGAAATTGCAGAGATGAAGGCGCTGATCATCGATCTGGAAGGCGGGCCGACCGCAACACCCGAAATCGACGGCAAATGAAGGAGCTCGATATGGCCCAAGATCAAAACACGAAAACCGCAGAGCTTTACCGTATGGTCATGCCAGACCACACTTGCCCATACGGCCTAAAGTCAAAGGACTTGTTGGAGCGGCAGGGATATGAAGTCGAAGACCACCATCTGAGCACCCGCGAGCAAACCGAGGCGTTCATGGATAAGCATGGCGTTGAGACGACGCCGCAAACGTTCATCGACGGCGATAGGGTCGGGGGATACGACGATCTGCGCATCCACTTCGGCCTCGACAAGCCTAAGGGCGAGCAGTCCGATACCTCCTACCAACCGGTGATCGCGATCTTTGCGGTCGCGTTCCTGATGGCGCTCGGGCTGTCTTGGTATAGCTTTGCGAGCGTCTTCACGGTGCAGGCCTTCATCTGGTTCATCTCCATTTCGATGTGTATTCTGGCAGTGCAAAAGCTTCAGGACATCGAGGGCTTTTCCACGATGTTCCTGAACTACGACCTGCTCGCAAAACGCTGGGTGCCCTACGGCAAGGTCTATCCGTTCGGCGAGGCCTTTGCCGGGATCGCTATGACCGCAGGCGCGCTGCTGTGGATCGCTGCACCGGTGGCAATCACCATCGGCGGCATCGGGGCTGTATCGGTGATCAAGGCCGTCTACATCGACAAACGGGAACTGAAATGCGCCTGCGTAGGCGGTGATAGCAACGTGCCGCTGGGGTTCATTTCCTTGACAGAGAACCTGATGATGCTTGGCATGGGCTTCTGGATGCTGGTCAGAATGCTGTAGGTACAAATGGATAGCGTTGGCGTCGGCAAATGGGCGCCACCCTTCTATGAAAGTTGAAAACCTTCCAGCGCTGGACGGATTGACAGCTTCGAACAACTTGCCCACACGGGGGACATGACATTGAGAGGTTCCACAATTGCACTGCTGAAAACGTTCGCTTGTGCGGCGTTCGCTTTTGCATTGGTCCTTCTCCCACCAAGCGCTTCGCACGCGTCTTCGAACATGCACGACAGCCATCATACGGTATCTGACAGAGCCGATCACAGCGGTATGGATCATGGTGCGGCGGCTGTGACCCAACCAGAATGCGGCGCTTTAGCGAGTTCGGATGGCAAGGATCATGTAGGCGGTAAATGTTGCAGTGGTATTTGCAGCTCTGTTGTCCTTGGGGAGGCAGCCACTGTTTTTGCGAGGCAGTCCACAAGCGGCCGCTACCTGCCACTCAACCCACAAATGAACTCTGTCGAGCAGTCCGGCTTCTTGCGCCCTCCCCAATTCCTGATTTGATCCGGGGCTCCTAGCGGAGCTTTTCGTTTCGCGTGCCTGTGTACGCGGTTCTGAAGTCCATCATTCAGGCTTATCTTATGAGAATTCAAATAGTTATGGGGGCTTCGGTCCTCGCACTTGGCGCGTGTGCCCAAGATCTCGGGCCCGTGCCGTATACTCGGACGCCGTTGCCAGTTGTGACCGCCCAACAGGCAGTTACGAACACAGCAGTCGTATCACCCGTCAGATATCAGGACCCGCTTGCGGGGTATACCTATCGCGGCCCGACGGGCCCACGCGACTGGCGGACCGTCAATGAAGAACAATCGGAGGGTAACTGATGCGTATCTCGAAACTCCCGCTGATTGCGGGTTTCCCGCTGCTGCTTGGTGCTTGCGCTGTCGCAGTCCCGGGCGCCTATACAGAGCCAAAAGCAGGCTTTGCCAATGTGGCGAGCCAGATTACCCCTGCCATCGGAAAGCGAACCGTCTTTGCCGAGACCCAGGCTGAAAACGAAGCGCTCAAGAGCCAGGTGCATGGCATGGTGCATCGCAAGACGATTTCGGCGGATACTGCGGTGCAGGTGGCTTTACTGAACAACAAGGGCTTGCAGGCGTCTTATGCGAATGTCGGACTGTCCGCCGCTGATGCGTGGCAGCAATCCACACCGGTCAATCCGGTCGTTTCCATCGGCGTTTTGGGGATCGGTGCGCCAGAGCTGGGTGCGTACCGCGCCATAGAAGGGCTGATCCGCGCTAACATTCTGGATGCGACGACACGCAAGCAGCGCCGCGCGATTGCGGACGCGAGCTTTCGTCAGGCGCAATTGGCAGCCGTGAATGATACACTTTCGCTTGCAAATCAGACCCGTCAGGCTTGGATCGCAGCGGTGGCCGCATTTGAAGCTGTGGGCTACCTCAAGCGTGCAAAGGTCACATCAGACGCGGGGTCCGAACTGGCACGCAAGCTGGGGGAAACGGGTGCCCTGAACAAAGCCGGTCAGGCCCGCGAACAGGCGTTCAACGCAGAATTGGCGGGGCAATTGGCAAAGGCGCGGCTGAATGCAGAAAAATCCAAGGAAGATCTGACACGCCTCATGGGGCTTTGGGGCACGGATGTGGACTATTACGTCCCCGATGCGCTACCTGCTTTGCCGAAGTCCGTCGGCAGGATTGACAATATCGAGGCCAAAGCATTGCGCAACCGTGTAGATCTGCGCGTTGCAAAACTGGGGCTTGAGGCACAGGCAGCCGCCTTCGGTCTAACGGACCAGACCCGCATCGTTAGCGATCTTGAGATCGTCGCGGGGGCCGAGTTCGAGCGCGAAGCAGGCGAGGACGGGGACACCGAGAAAGTCCTCACTCCGCAAGTCGAACTGGAGTTCGCAATTCCGATTTACGACACGGGCAAAGCACGGATGCGCAAGGCAGAGCTGTCATATCTGCAAGCAGCAAACGTGCTGGCCGAAACGGCTGTGAATGTGCGCTCCGAGGCACGCGGTGCAGAGGCATCCTATCACGCGACCTATAAGATCGCGCGCCATTACAGGGATGTTCTCGTGCCCCTGCGCGAGACTGTCGAAGAAGAAGGGCTGCTGTCTTACAACGGCATGATCACCAACACATTCGAACTGCTGACAGATGTGCGCGAGAAGCTGAGCGCTTCTCTTGAGGCAGCAAATGCGAAAAGCGATTTCTACATGGCTCAGGCCGATCTGACAGCTGCCATTTATGGCGGTGGTGCTGGCGGCGGCGGTGCTGGTGGGACAGGCGCAACAGTTGCCGCTGGTGGCGGCGAACCTCACTGAAAAGGAAACTGATATGTTGAACAGACGTCAATTACTCGGAGCAGGTGCTGCTGGTGCAACGCTTGTTTCCTCGCAGGCCTGGGGCCAGACCTTGAACATGGGCCTGCCGGAGGCGGCCATGATGGACAGTGCCGCAACCGCGATCACGCCGCGCCCCTCATCGGGCGTGGACTATAATCCCGTAGTGACTCTGAATGGCTGGACCTTGCCGCACCGGATGAACAACGGGGTCAAGGAATTCCACCTTGTCGCCGAGCCGGTGGAGCGCGAGCTGGCCGATGGTATGATCGCCCATCTCTGGGGCTACAACGGCCAGTCAACTGGCCCCACGATCGAGGCCGTTGAAGGTGATCGCGTCCGCATCTATGTCACCAACAAGCTGCCGGAAAACACCTCCGTCCATTGGCATGGTCTGATCCTGCCCTCAGGCATGGACGGTGTGGTGGGCCTCAGCCATCCGGGGATCAAACCGGGCAAAACTTTTGTCTATGAGTTTGACCTGATCAAATCCGGCACGTTCATGTATCACCCTCATGCGGACGAGATGGTGCAGATGGCCATGGGGATGATGGGCATGTTTGTGGTCCACCCCAAGGACCCGACCTTCATGCCAGTCGATCGCGATTTCCTGATCATGCTTAATGCTTTCGACATTGATCCGGGCACTTATGTCCCGCGCATCATGACAATGTCTGACTTCAACCTGTGGACATGGAATAGCCGGATTTTCCCCGACATCGACCCGCTGGTCGTGAACCGCGGCGACAAGGTCCGCGTTCGTGTGGGCAACCTCACGATGACAAACCATCCGATCCACATGCACGGATATGATTTCAAAGTCACCTGCACCGACGGCGGTTGGGTGCCGGAATCCGCGCAATGGCCCGAGGTCAGCATCGACATCCCCGTGGGCGCGATGCGGGCCTATGAGTTCACCGCAGATCACTTGGGTGACTGGGCCATCCACTGCCATAAATCCCACCACACCATGAATGCGATGGGTCACGACGTGCCGACCTTTATCGGCGTCGATAAAAAACAGCTCACCCAGAAGATCCGGACCTTCCAGCCCGACTATATGCCCATGGGCACGGCCGGTATGGGCGACATGGGCAAGATGACCATGGAACTGCCTGATAACACGATCCCGATGATGAACGGCTGGGGACCGCACGGACCGATCGAGATGGGCGGTATGTTCTCTGTTGTGAAAGTCCGCGAAGGGATCGGCGCGGACGATTACGAGGATCCCGGCTGGCATGAAAACCCGCCCGGCGAGCAGGCTTATGAGTGGACCGGTGAGCTGCCCGAGTTCACCTCCAACACCAGCCCCAAGACCATTCTGACCCCTAAGCAGACGCAAAAGGGCTGAACCGGCCCTTTGTCCTAAACCTCAACAAAAATACAGGAAAAACAGATGAAAAACCTTCTTTTGACGACTGCGATCGCTCTTACCATTGCCATGCCTGCCTATGCTTCCGGCACTCATGACGGCGGCCATGGTGCGGCAAAGGCCGAAGCCCACGGTGCTGACGGCCACAGTGACAACCATGCAGACATGATGATGATCGGAATGCCCGGTGACGCTTCCAAGGTGGACCGGACAATCAATATAACTATGGTCGAGACCGACGATGGCAAGATGCTCCTTGAGGGTGACGAAATGACCTTCGAAAAGGGCGAAACCATTCGCTTTGTGATCGAGAACAAGGGTGAACAAGAGCATGAGTTCGTCCTTGATACGGTTGAGCGCAACGCTGACCACAAGATCGAGATGGCCAAGATGATGATGGAACATGACGATCCAAACCGCATCACTCTTGATGCCGGTGCTTCGGGCGAAGTGATCTGGACCTTCTCAAATGATGGCGCATTCGAGGCTGCGTGCCTCATGCCGGGGCACTACGAATCCGGTATGTATCGCGCGGTTGCTGTTGGCGAACACGCAATGAAGGCGGATATGAAAATGGCAGTAGCAGAAGTGCAGGTGGCGCAGGCTGATGTTGAATACACCAAAGGCAAGGTTACAAAAGTTGATGCAAAAGGCGGGAAGGTCACGATTGATCATGGCCCTCTCCTGAACCTTGATATGCCTGCTATGAAGATGGTGTTTCGCGCGGACGAGGCGATGATTTCCAAACTGTCCGAAGGGCAGGAGATCGAGTTTGTTGCCGAACCGGTCAAAGGCAAGCTGACTGTAACCCAGTTGAAATAGCGCGCTGGGGAGGCGGCCCATTCATCTTGTCGAACTTCTTTGGCGGCGGCGAGGATGACCTTGTGCAGGACGCCGAACTGGCAACTTGGCTGACCGAGGCAGACACGGCATGAGATCGCGACTTGCGTGCAGAAAACTACTCCATGGTTGTCAAGAAGATTGCCGAGGATGCCTATTGGATGCCGATGTACAACTTCAACATCAACTATGGCTTGTCCGACGACCTGAACTTCACCCCGCACCCGGATGAGTTCGCCCGTTGGTGGGCAACCAGCTGGAAATAAGCTGACCCTGCAAACGTAACGGGCCGGACGGTCCTATCCCTGCTGTCCGGCCCCAATATCGGAAAGACCAAAGCTCTCTTTCAGCTCTAAACGTCTGTTTGTTGCCCTCTTGGTCTGTTTGACTGTCTCTGCGCTGAGCTTTGGACTGACGTTCGTGTCGGGCGACCCTGCGATTGCCATCGCTTTGACTGGAAATCTGGGGCAGAGCATCTATTTTACCGTAGCGGTGACCGAGATCATCGGCAACCGTGCCGGCGTCACGCTGACGCTCGACTTCATCTCATTACTCGTCGCTTTGGTGATTGCCATATCTGGGCAGGCAACCCCGCGCTTCTGGTTGGGCCTGATGGCCATCGTCGTCTTTGGCGTCTGGTATGGCTGTGTCGCTATTTTGGGCGCGGACACATGGCAGGGTTACATCCTGCCCGTGATCGTGCCGAACTATTACGCCGTCCCCGAGCTTAAGCCCATTGTCTGACGTCAGCACCCGTGGGACGGATCTGAGGATTTGAATAGGGGAGGATTTCTGGTTCATCTTAACGATTAGGAGATCGAGATGACGAAGAAACCGCAGACATCGAAAGACGCCGCTGACAAGGGATCGCTGAAAGCTTGTATTACAGCTGGTCGAAAGAGTTTCTGGAGGCAGGCAAGCGCCGCCTGTCTTGAGACACTGTACCTCAGGCCACGTCGCCTGAGGTGAAGGATTTGCGTTCTGAGGCTTTGCCCCAGAAAGAATGCGTAGCCGACCTGACTCTAGAAAACCGTCTGCTCAAAAAAACATGACAGGGGCTGGGGGATACGAGGAATGAAATATTCTGCACCTGAGAAACTTGAGATCATCGGCATCGTTGAGGGATTGCCTTTGCGAGTCAAGCAGACCTTCGACATGCTGGGCATTCCACGCAGCACTTTTTACCGATGGTATGACCTCTATGTCGAAGGTGGGCTTGATGCGCTGGTTGAAAACTCGCCGCGCCCAAAGTCTATTTGGAACCGTATCCCAGACGTCTGACGTGATGATTTGATCAAGTTTGCGCTGGAACACGAGGCGCTGTCGACACGGGCGCTTGCCGTCAAATATACGGATGAGAAGCGCTGTTTTGTCTCTGCACCATCGGCTTATCGTATTCTAAAAGCGGCCGCCGAGTTCACGGACAAGACCACCGCTATCAACAAGATTTGGCAGACTGACTTCACTTACTTCAAGATCATTGGCTGGGGCTGGTATTATCTGAGCACGATCATGGACGACTACAGCCGCTACATCATCGTATGGAAGCTTTGCACCAACATGCGGGTTGAAGACGTAACAGACACAATCGAACCGGCGTGACGGCATCGGGGTGCGACCAAGCCACCGTGCGTCACAAGCCACGCCTGCTCAGCCCCTCTCGGGATCATGCTTTGCATGACCCTGCCGGGCAGTGGACAACGGCTCCTGCTACATCTCCGGCGTTTTGGCTGATTAGCTGGAAGGCCAGAAAATGAAGCATATCCGGCACCGTTCCACCCGCAGACCCAAGGCAAGATCGAACGGTGGCATCAGACCATGAAGAACAGGGTTCTTCTGGACAACTACTATCTACCCGGTGATCTCGAAGGCCAAATCGAGGCCTCGTAGATTACTACAGCAACCAGCGTTACCACGAGAGCCTGAACAACGTCACACCCGCAGACGTCTACTTCGGACACGACAAAGCCATTCCCCAGGGAAGGGGCAAAAGATCCAGAAACAGACAATCCAACAACGTCGCTTGAAACATCAAAAACAAGCAGCATAATTAATCACACATACGATCCAGAGCCTCTAATGCTCAAGCCGCTCTGATGTCCCATTTTATATGACGACGGACATTCCCCAATATATCATTTATAAGTCGGGGGGTTGAGCGGATCTTGCCCGCTTCTTTCAAGAATGCGCAGCTTTACCTTGGTCTTCAAAGACGTAGGCGCCGGATCTATGGATGCCATGAGACTTTTCATCGAACCAGTCATCCCAATTTTCAAGAATAGTGGGATCTGATCCATCCTGAGGTCGTGCTGAGGCATCATGCGCGGCGTTCACAGTAACAGTTAGACTTTCATCCGCATGAAAGACATTATCCGGCTGGACTTCGCTTGCTTCAGCGATGGAAACCGTTTCTTCGTTGGAGGCTTTATCTATAGGTCCTTCGGGAGTGTTTTCTTTTAGCTGGGGGGGCTATGGGCGGTTGGGGAGCTGGTGCCGTAGATAGTGATACTTCCGGGGTCGGGTAGGAAGCCTGGTTTTCCAGTAGTGCCGCCGACAGGTAAGGTTGGTTCTCTGTAAAAATTGCTTTGGCTCGGCGTACTTTTTCTTCGCTTAGCTCAATTATCAACCGGATCATTTTCCCTGTCAGGAGCGCAAAATCGTCTTCAGCTTCGTTGAGCGCAATGCCAAGTCGGTCAGCGGTATCGCGGATCGGGGTGAGCGTAGGGGTCATGTCACACAGGAAAATGGAATCGCGCAATGACGCGCGGGCAGCAGCCTCAATAGTCAAAGCGACTTCTGCCGCTTCGCGGGTCCTGGGTCCGGTTCTTGCGCGCAGCTGATCTGCGGCCTCAATATCGAGGCGCGCGTAGTTGATCAGGATCTGGGTCATCACTTCCGGCGGCATGTCTGTCTCTGCGTTGAAGCAGATATCGCTGATCGCGGTAATACGACGGGCGACATCTGCGGCTTCGCGAAAGAGGTATGTCTGCAGCGAGAAACAAAAAAATGTTGGTTTGAAGCGTTTGACTTCGCGCGTGGGAACGCGCCTGCGCCAGTAGTACGAAGTTGGTCTGAGTTCGAGATAGGTTTAGCTGACAGCCATCTTCGGGCCTCCTTGGGATGGAGGTGCCGCGCGACAGGGCCGGGGTTTGTGCAAGGCTTTGTGCAAAATCCCGGGCGCCTTCACCGAAGGGCCCGGATTTATTTTGCCAATTCAATACGATGTGAGAGAAGTGGCTCCGACGGTAGGGATCGAACCTACGACCAATTGATTAACAGTCAACTGCTCTACCGCTGAGCTACGTCGGAACGGTGTGGCTCTTCTTCCATGTATATCTTTTATGGACTTGTTCTCAAGGACTTGTATGGGCGACTGGGTGAAGGTGGCTTTTCGGGCTGGTATCGGGACTGTTACCCGGACTAGATAAAGGCGTTACCCGTGGCGTTACCCCGGAGGAATTGTGGCAAAGGTTTCGGAAAAATTCATAGAAAGGTTGCGGCCGACAGTGGCACGTCAGGAGATCCCCGTGG
Organism: Sulfitobacter guttiformis; assembly: GCF_003610455.1. Taxonomy (NCBI): domain Bacteria; kingdom Pseudomonadati; phylum Pseudomonadota; class Alphaproteobacteria; order Rhodobacterales; family Roseobacteraceae; genus Sulfitobacter; species Sulfitobacter guttiformis. The sequence continues at coordinate 72,541 of NZ_RAQK01000002.1, forward strand.
AGGGATCTGCGGGCTTGTATCTGATAGTTCAGCCGTCTGGTGCGATGGGTTGGGCGGTTCGGTATCGGTTCGATGGCCGCCCCCGGAAAATGGTGATCGGTAAATATCCCCGTGTTTCGATACCTGATGCGCGGGCACGGGCGGCCGAGGTCATGGCGGAAGTGGCGCGCGGGATGGATGTTGCGGCGGTCAGGCTCGAGGAAACCTCACCGTCCCCCGCCTTCGTGACGGTCCGGATGGTCTTCGGAGAATATGGAAAGCGGAAACTGGATCATATGAAATCCGGCGCCGTAACGCGTCGGGAGATGGATCGGCATGTGGTGGCCCCGTGGGGCGATCGGGACATCAAGACAATCACGCGGCGCGATGTGATCCACCTCATTGACGAAATAGCGGAGGGCGGAAAAATACCGACCGCCAACCGGACGAGGGCCTATCTGTCGGCCATGATGGGCTGGGCGGCGGATCGTGAATACATCGACGCCAACCCGGCGGCGCGCATGAAGGCATACGGGAAAGAGCATGCACGTGACCGCGTCATGACGGATGATGAGCTGCGGTCCTTCATGACGGCCTGCGGCAAGATCAAAGGGGTGTGGGGCGACCTCGGTATGGTTTTACTCCTGACCGGCCAACGATTGAATGAGATCGCACGAATGACGACGGACGAGGTGATGGGCCAAACCCTCCACCTGCCGACAGACAGGACGAAAAACGGGCGGGCCCATGATGTTCCACTATCTGCGCCCGTGATCTCCATTCTGGAAAAACGGAAAGACCTGATCCCGGAAAATGAGACGCCCGGATACTATTTTCGAAGTGCCGCGGGGACCCCGGTTTCTGGCTTCTCGACGGCACGGATGGCGATCGACGGCCTGATGGGTCGCGATATCCCGAGATGGACATTCCACGATTTGCGCCGGACCGTGGCCACGAGGATGGAGGGCATGGGGATCCCCATCAGCGTGACGGAGGCGGTCCTGAATCACGTTTCCGGATCTAAGTCCGGCATCGTCGGTATCTATCAGCGGCACAAATATGTGACCGAAAAACGGGATGCACTGGACAGATGGGCGGATGAACTCGAAAGGATACGGGATGCGTAGACGGTATAAAATGTTCGGCGTCAGGGTTCCGAAGATGGACGGCGTGGAGCTGGGCGAACGGTTGTGCGCCCGCCGCCTCGAGCGGATCCGGTCAGAGTTGGCGGACGGTCACCCCGTTGCCGAATGGCTGCACGCCGCGACCGCAAAATGGCTTTTTGGTCGCACCGGGGAGGGAGACACCATATCCGCGATGCTGGATCAGCCGACCGAGGAAGACTATCCGCACTACCCATCCCGCCTCTCGAGCGCGGAGAGAGACCGGATCAAGGCCTGGGCCAAGCGATGGTCTCGCAGGTCCGGCGCCGGGGTCTACCTGTCGGCAAAAATCCCCAAGGATGAGCGCGACGAGGTCGCAACGGCGGCATCCGGCATGTGCGCCGTGCATCATAGCGAGGGGCGGATCGATGAGATCTTTTCAGATGTGCATCACCGGTTCCCTTGGCTTTCGCATTTGACTGAAACGGCGTGGCGTCAGGCGGTGCGTCGTTCGAGGTCGGGCCTTCCGGCCGGTATCGGGGCTATGGTGGTCGTTGGGCCTCCCGGGACCGGCAAAAGCTCCTGGGCCCGGGCTGTCGGGGATGGTCTGGGCGTTCCCTCCGTATGCGTAGACGCGGGGGCGACGGGCGGCGTTCATGAGATCCAGGGCGTGGCCCGGGGTTGGGGGTCTGCGGACCGGGGCCGCATCGTCGCAACCGCCCTATCATCGCGCACCGCGAACCCCGTCGTGATCATCGACGAGCTGGACGTCGGAAGCCGGACTGTCGGGAGCACCCGGGGGAGCCTGCCGGGGCTGCATGCGGCAATGCTGGGCATGATAGAGCCCTCGACCGCGCGCGCCTGGGTGTGCCCATACTACCAGGTGCCCGTGGATCTCCGGAACGTGTCATGGATATGCACGAGCAACAGCCTGAACGGCATCGCCAGGCCTCTTCTTGACCGGATGACGATCGTCCGGATCGGGCACCTGTCACGCGATCAGATACTCGCCTTTGCGAGTCGTGAAGCGGATGACCGGTTCGGGCCTGACTTTGCATACGAGGTCGTGGACCGCATGAGGCGCGACATGAAGACCGGGGCGAATTGGTCGTTGCGCGATGTGGGGAAGATGATGGACGGCCTATCTGAAGCGATGAGCCGGCCCATACTTCACTGATTTGGAGGCTATCTGCAGGACCTTGGAAAGAGGACCCCCATTAATGAAGTCTTTCGCCCTATCGTATCTTGATAAGCAAGGTCCGCATTGAGGATCGAAGAAAGCTCGGATTTCGCCATCACGTTCAGGATATCATCCATATCCTCACAGTAACTTCCAAAAGGATTCATATCTTGACTGAGGACGGGGCCTTCATCGCAATTTATAAGGTAATCGTATACCTTTTTCGCATGTGAAACGGCAGCGGCAATCGCTTCCTTCGTGGTAAAGGTCCCCTTAATACCAGAATCCATCAATGGTCCGGCGGGCGAGTCGAACATGTATGAGATGATGCCATCCCGGACGCTCTGCCGCAGTAACTGAATGTCATGTGTCATTTTTCTTCTCCGTTTGGTTTGTTGTAAATCTTCAGGGCGTCGGAACAGACCGTCCAGCCGTTGATCGCCTCGGCGCGGCTTCGCGCAAGATCCCGGTATGTTGATGTATCGGTCAGGCGCGCACGATCATCAGGATCAGGGCATGTGATCGCCATGCGCGGCACTTCGACCACTTCAGGCGCGCTCGCGGGCGCGCACGCGGAAATAACGAGGGACGAGATAACGCACATCATAGCCTTGATACTGGTCCTCATGTCGTCCTCCTGTGTCAGTCGATCAGATCAAGCGGGATCCGGGTGTCGAGGCAGGCGCCCTGGGCGGACGCGATGCGCTCCAGCGTGGTGCGGTAGGCGGCGGCTGCGGCGTCCCGGGACCGGATCAGCTCCTCGGCGTCCTGGACGGCGCGCTCGGCGGCGGCCTTGTAGGTCTCGGCGGCTTTGGTCGCGGTGCGCAGGTCATCACGGACGTCGACGAGGTCAGACCGCAGATGCTGGATCGTGAAAAACGCGCCGACGGCGGCGGCCAGAAGGGCGGCCGAGATCATCGCCTTCGGCTTCAGAAAAAGGTCAAGCATTTTCATCACCAGCCTTCAGCTTCGCGCGATAATCGAGGAAGCCGACGCCCATGTAGCAGGACAAAATGAAGCCGATGAGGGCCAGACATCCACGCACGATCTCGTCGCTCCCGGTCCGCCAGACGACAAACGCGATGACGGCCCATGCCGCCAGGCAGTTGGCGACGGCCATCTTTTTGGAAAATCCGCGTGATGCCTTTTCACTCATGCTTTATGCCTCGTTCGTCAGGACGCTGCCCGTCGATGTGATAATCGGCAGCGTTGCGAGACCGACTGCGTCAGGCTGCGGGGCGCCTTCGGGCCAGTGATACTGTGCATCCCTCTGATAGGCGTCGTAGGGGTTGATCGAGACGCTGTTGCCCTGGTTGCCGCCCAAACCCATGATGCGCCCGCGCCTGTCGCGGCCCGCCACGATGGTCATGTGACCGCTCCCGGGACTGCCTGGGCGCGTCATCGACATGACCGCGCCAAGAGCCGGGCCATCCAGCCGTTTTCCGTATCCGTTCCACCGCCACCCAAGGGCGGCAGCACGGTTTTTTGAGACGATGGGCAGGCCGGATTGGTGGATCATCGCGTTGACGAAACCGGCGCACCACGGCGTCTCATCGTCCCGAAAATGAAGGCCCAAGGCCTCCCACCATGATACGATTTTCGCATTGTGACGGGGGCCGGGGATCTCGCGGAGGCCCAGGTAAGAGGTCGCCAGACGCAGCCATGTCGGCATCTCGATGTTCGCTCCAACAGCGCCCGTGAAAATGTTTGCGGGGACGGGTTTGATGCCCTCACGCAGGGCCGCCATGGTGACGGGGCCGACATAATCGCGGGCAAGCAGGCCTCGTGACCGCTTGAAAGCAATTGTCGCTTCTGCCGTCAGGGGACCGTGGATGCCGTCGATCCGGCCAGCATAAAATCCGTATTTTTTGAGGAGTGTCTGGCGTTCGGTGATGGTCATTTGATGGCCCTTTTGAATTCAGGGCATCTTATCAGGCTATTTTTTTTGCCACCGCGTAGGTAGTCCGAACTAAAATAGGAAATATCCGATTTTTGCACAAATGGCTTATTTACAGATGTTTATACACATAACCTAATGTGATTTCGCGTTGTTTTCGCCCCTATTTCCGGTTTGTTCGCCAGCCGTTTGAGAGGCTTTCTTTCGGGTCTGAAATGATCATCCAAAGCAGATTTTGGATGGTGTCAGATGCGCGATTTTGTAGATTTCCTCAGGGCTCCGGATTTCGTCCGTGATCCGTCGGTTGACGGCATTTACTACGATCTGGACGCCATAACCCACCGCGTTGATGAGGCCTGCACCCTTCGGGATGCTTTCCGCTACCGTCAGACAAGCAGGCTCACGATAGATCACCTGCAAGATATCTGCATCGGTATCGGCTTCACTTCCTCGATGGCCGGATACATGCGCCAGGGAGAACCTTGGCGTTACGCGGGGGCCAGACCCGGCAGCAACGAGGCCCGGTCAATGACATTCAAGATGGACCGACTCCGCTTCGCGATCATCGAAAAACTGCCCAGCATTTCAAGCCTAAATACCGCGCATGTATCCGATGAGACCAGACAAGCGTTTGCTCTCATGGCCCTCTCGCTCAACGCCATCGCAGACCACGAAACCCTCAACATGATGATCCGGATGGCGGGCCTATGGCCTGAAACACAGGATCCGCAGGGAGACGCCCAGCTCGAGTGCGAGGAAGCATTCGCTGACGATCGACCCGCCCAGCCAAACCGCGCCGCAGATGCCCCCGGGGAGCACCATGCACAAAAATGCGGTCTCAAGAAGACATCCCCGTTTCCTCTTGCACAATGAAAGCCAAAAAATGACAAAGATTATCCGAGATAGCAGTATCCTCGACGAACTTGAAGCGTTCGATGCTACGCTGCAGCACTACGATGACGAAAAGCCGGTTGTCCGGCCGGTTCCGACACTCGTGACGCCTTACGATATCATCGACCAGGAAGACGCAGACGAAGAAAGTGGCGCATTGAGCCCGTTTTCGCAGGATGCCCTCGCATGTGCCCTGGGTCGCTCCGGATGGGACACGAATGCCAAATATGTGGATGAATGGGGCCGCTGGTGCCAGTGGAACGGATCTCACTGGGAGGTCGACAAGAAGATGGTGTCATTCACCCTGATCCGGAAGTTCCTGCGCGCCGAGGTCGTCCGGCTGGTCACCGAGGCGCAGGTTTCCAGGGATATGGCCGTTGTATCCGGTCTGGGTGAGGATGAAATCAAGTCCCGCGAAAAGCTGGTCACTGCGGCAATTAGGAACGGCAAGGATACCCTTCAGAAAAACGGTATCGCTGCGGTGGAGTCGCTTTCGCGTTCGAACGTCGCCAGCGCGGCCCTGGTCGAGGATTTCGACGGTGATCTCATGCTGTTGGGGACGCCGGGCGGGACCGTCGACCTGAAGACCGGAATTTTGCGCCCCGGTGAACGCGAAGATATGATCACGAAGATGACCAGGGTGACCCCGGCAGGACCCGGTGCAAAACCGGAAAAATTCCTGAAATTCTTGCACACCATCCTTGATGGCGATGAGGAGGTAATTGGCTTCATCAAGCGGTATTTCGGATACGCCCTGACGGGGTCTGTCGAGGAGCACAAGGTCGCTTTTTTCTATGGCGAGGGCCGCAACGGCAAGGGGGTGCTCATGAACACCGTGTATGAGCTTCTCGGGGACTATGCGCGCAGGTCGCCTGTCGAGACCTTCCTGAAGAAGGTCAGCAGCCACCCCACGGACATCGCAGGCCTTGCGGGGGCGCGGTTCGTCGTCGGGAGCGAGGTCCCGGCAGGAACCACGTGGAACGAAGCCCAGATCAAGGACATGACCGGTGGGGACATCCTGACCGCGCGCCTCATGAGGCAGGACTATTTCGACTTCATGCCGCAGTTCACCCTGTTCTTGCATGGCAACGACCAGCCCGCCTTCCGGAGCGTGGGCACCTCGATCCGGGAACGGATGGTGCTCGTGCCGTTTTCCCGGACGTTCACGGAGGACGAAAGGAACACCAAGCTTCAGCGCGAGATGATCGACGAGGAGGGACCGGAAATCCTGCGCTGGATGATCGAGGGTGCGGTCGAATGGGCGAGGCGCGCGGAGGACGGGAAGAGCGGTCTGGGCGTGCCTGATATCCTGAAAAAGGCCTCGAAAGAATACTTCGATCGCGAGGATGAGATCGGCGAATTCATCAACGACGAGATGATCTTGGATGCCAGCGAGTTCATCTCTGGATCCGACATTTTCGCGAAATTCCAGTCATGGAATGACCAGCGGGGAGGAGAGCGCAGGTCCCAGCGTGAGATCATGAAGGAGCTGCGTAAACGCGGCCTCAAGGATGCCCGTAGCGGCACGGAGAGGGGCCTCAAGGGCCTTCGTGCCATTACCGGTCAGGATCGGGCTGATATGGTCGGATGATCAACTTTAGGTAGGGTGTATGCACCCTCAATTGAGACAAGGCCCCCGCGAAGCAGGGGCCTTTTTTATTGACTGGAGAAGACTTGGTGGGGCGGACTGGGGAAGGTTTTGTGACAGTTATGACAGTTTTTTCTATATCAGCCGTATACAGTATTTTTCTGTTTTTTCTCCTCCCGCGCGTATACGGTCTATATAGGATTTTTTGTCATTTCTGTCATTTTGTCACGATCCCTTCTTTTCTGCCCTTTTCCAAGTCCCTTCCACCGAGTCTTTCTTCCAAGTCCAGAAGCGATCATCAAAAATATGCTTTCGATATTTGCGCCGCCAGCGTTGCCGCCAATACCACAGGCACGGCATTCCCGACCTGCGTAAATTGCCTCGCAGTTGGGCCAACGAACCGGTAGTCATCCGGGAAGGTTTGCAATCTCGCGCACTCCCTGACGCTCAGGGTTCTGGGTATTTCCGGATGTAGGTGCGACCTACCACCACCGTTTGTGCCCCCCGCGATGACCGTCTTGGACGGTCGTGTTGGTGTAAGTCGATCAACCCGCCCCAGCTTGTCGCGCTTTCCATAATCCAGAACACGATACCGCTCCACAGAACCGACCCCGTGGCGGCGTGTCTCGTGGTTCAGGGCGTCGTCCCCCGGCAAGATATCGAGAACGGCACCACAGCCCACGTGATCGCGTTTAAGGGGCATTTCAAAGCATCCCTGCACCCGGGCGCCAACGACAAACATCCGCTGCCTGAATTGAGGCACCCCGTAATCGGCGGCGTTCCACACCTCTGGCTCTTCCACATTATATCCGGCATGGGTCAAAATCTTGATGGCCTCACCAAGCTGCTCGCCACCATCAAGATCACGGAGACCGGGGACGTTCTCAATCACGAATGAGGCCGGACGAAAATGGACAATCAACTTCACGAAGTCGAAAAGCAGGTTTCCATTTTTCTCATGCGAAAACCCGACCCGTTTGAAATTCTCACCGGAACGGGAAAACCTCTGGTTCGCAGCGATCGAAAAGGGCTGGCAGGGCGGGCCGCCCACGAAGACCCCCTCGAAGGGGGTGTCAATGATCGGCGTTAACTGCTCGATGATCTCGTCAGTTTTGGAAACATCGCCGTTGTAATGGGGCGGGCCAAACACCTTCCATTTTGGACGATTGACACGCAGGGTCTTACAGAAAATCTCGTTGAACTCGAAGGCGGCCTTGTGATCAAATCCGAGGGCCTCAAATCCAAGATCCATCCCTCCGCAGCCGGTGAAGAATGATACGATCGGCACCCCTTTGGCGGTCTTTTTGAAGCTGTTTAGTGCAGGCGGCTTTCCACCTGTCCAAGCAAGCGCACGGCTTTTTGCATACACCAGATCGTCAATCTTCCCGCCGACACCCTCCATGACGTTGCAGATATCAACCCCGGCATCCGCGCCCCTGATTAGGTCTGATTGTGCATCATACAGCTTTTCGGGACTAACAAATGTGGGGTTGTTCATAAGCATCAGGGTATCGCCTTAAATTCTACTTTGGCCTTATCGTAGACCATCTTTGCTTGGTCGGCATCCAGAAAGTCCTTCTGAGAAGAGGCCTTCAGCCATTGGTCATAATATCTGTGAACGCCGCGGTGACACGTTGGGCAGACCGCAACGAGATCATCAAGCATGGTTCCTGTCTTCGAGGTCCGTGCCCCTGAGCATAATGGTAACAAATGGTGAACATCAAGTATCCTCTCAACCCACGGATAAGAGGTGCTGGTGTCCGTGTCGCAAAAATCGCAGATGGCAGAGGGGTAGGCCTTGAAGAATTCCGACCGGATCTTTCCGTTCCGCTCGATCACCAGATGGGTCTTTCTGGTCTTTCTTCCTTCGGCGAAAGTCGTATCTCCGGAGAAGCCGGACTCCTCTATATCGCTCACTGCGGTGTCAGCGTAGTCGAGCTGCAGGCGGTCAATCTCCGCCTCGAAAAGGTCTGTTATTCTAAAGATTTCCGCATCACCGGATGCCAGAGGATCGCCGCCAACCGGTTCCAGCTGCTGAAATATTTCGAGGGCATCATCCTGTGACAGGGATACCGTGATGTTGCGGCTCTTCAGGGACAAATATGATATCTGGGCTATGACCTGAATGCTCTCGGCAGCCTGCCTATCGACAGTTGCGAGCGTGTGGCCCGCAGTGGCCAATGGCGCGAAGTCCATCTGACCCTCATCTCCGACGAAGCCCGAGGCCGCATAGGCGGCGATCACATCGTTAATGCCGGTCGTGAATATCCCGATGCTTGCTCTCGCCAACAGAAATTTCAGAGTGAACAGCAACGGTCTGCGTATTTCTGCGGTATGATCCCAGGCCTGAAGAGCGGGAGATGGGTCCGTTGTAACCTCGGCCAGAAAGTGAAAATACTCATCCGTGGTGATGCTGCCGTCCGCTGCCAGGAGCGTGGCCAGCTTCGTCGGTTGCGAACCGGGCCCATCCGATGCGGCGAGAAGCGCAAGCTTAAAAGTGCGGCCGTAATTCCGCCACGGCTTATAATTCGGGTTGTCCGGCAGGAACGGCAATCCGGTGTCGGCGACAAGAGCGGCGCGGTCCGTTAAACGGAGATCATTCTTCATCGAGAACCGGGCGATTTTCTTTAGATTGTCAAATTGGAAATAATCCAATCTTCCCTGATCCCAGTTCCACATATTGATGCCGCCCCAAAATTTACTACCGTATATGAGGCTTAGCGTGCATTACACCTGATCGATTCTCTACCTAAGAATGACTTTCTACCTTATTCGTGTGCCCCATGCGTCGAGGGTGATCAGACGGTTGCTGACGGTCCGCACGGACAGCGGGTATTTTACGCTGACGTCGATGATCGCCGGACCGGCGTTCGGAGCGATCTTTGTGACGTCACGCGCGATATTTCGGCCCGCGAGGCCGTCGGAGTCTGATCGTGGTCCGGATCCTCCACGCCCCAAGGCGACGTTGTGACCATATGCGCTCCCGCCAACGGTGTGATCATCCAGACCCAGCTCCGTTTCGCCATATACCGCGCTGGCGGGGCCAAAAATGGAACGCGATGCAATGAACCTTGTGAACGTCCCGATGACGCGACCCTGACCGTCGCGCACGGAGATCAGAAAATCCGTATAATCTGCGTCAGGATGCGGAATAATTATGAGACGACCGTGCGCAGAAAACGCGTCCATCGGGAGCCTCTTCGGGCTGCTGCACTGGGTGAGCTCACTATCCTCCCACTCCTCGTTATATATCCCGGGGGCTCTGACGGTCCCGGTGCCCAGCTCGGGGTCCGGATCCTGGAGCTCCACCACATCGTCGTCGGAGTCGTCCGGTGGGGTCCCGTCCCCGTAAAAGCACAAACATGCGGGCGACATGCTGCCGCTGGGATCGACGTGATTGAACGCCTGATTTGAGAACAGGTCCAGGGCATCTGATGTGACCGCATACTCGTCGGCGTATGGATATGCGATGATCACCTGTGCGCGGGCCGTCGTGATGCCGGTCACAGGCTGCGTCTCCAGAGTCATGTCTTCCGGCCGGATGACCATGGCTGGGTGCGACCTCATATACCACTCAAAGCCCCCTGAAGGGGCTCCAGGGACGTCATAGCCGACCTGCAGCGGTGCCAGCGCATTGAGCTCGACAGAGGGGGCCAGATAGCCGCCCTGGTGAACCCGCAGCGTCTCCCCGAGTGGTGCGGTGCGTTTTTTGAAATCTGATAGTCTGGCTGTCCGCGCCTCGACATGCCCGGCCTTTTTCAGAAGATCCGCGTCACGCTTTCGACGCGCCCGGTTCCGCTTCTTTCGTGCATCCCTCTCCTTGAGGGTCATCAGCCGTCCACCCGCCAGCTTTCGGGCCAGGAATGTCTCGTTTTCCATCACCTGATCCTCGTCATGAAGGCCTGCCATTTTTGGCCCTCAATCGTCAAAAACTGGATGTCGATGAGTGCGTGATCGTTGTCCTCAACCACATCTACCGGGGGCACGGTGACGGTAAGATTGCCCTCTTCGGGCAGGTGCCTGTATCTGATCCCTCCGATCACATGATCTTCGAGCTCAACGGACATAAAATGGATCTCCTCAGATGCCCATGGACCAGCCCAATCCAGAGCCATGACGTCCACCTTGGTATCCGACGCCTCGATGAGTGCCGTAAGGCCCGCTTGATCGCACCTCGCAAGGCCGCGCAGCGCATAGCTGTCATTTTCCCTGGTGTTCATAATGTTCTGTTTTGGCGGGTCGAGGTCAAAGTCCTCATCCTCAAAATCGACGTCCATCAGGCCTGTCGCATACTGACCCAGTTTTATGCCGACAGCTGGCAAGCTGAAGCCCGTGAATGATCCGTCGATTATGGCATGATAGCACGCCAGGACGTCCCACCTGGACGGACTTGCGGCAAGCGGCATGACGCGATTTGTGGAGACCGTCGCAGCGATTACGCCCGAAAGAATTCCAGCATCGACGGACGGGGTGACGTCTCCCTCGTCCAATTTTTTCGATTGAGCGTTGACGGGAAGTGACTCGAGACGCCCGAACAGCTGCCTGCGGTCCGGGGCCCGCGCCTTTTCTGCCTGCTGCTCCCGGGTCTCCATCAGTCGACCGGCCCTCTTTTCTTTGAGATATCTCCCAGGGTTGCTGTTATCCATGTATCGCTCACGGAGTGTCTTTTCAGTCGGGCTTCTGACAAATTTTACGGTCACAGCGTGATCCCTTCTGGCAAGTTTATAATGGTGTCCCCCATCCTGATGGTGACCGGCGGTATGTTCTCAACCGGGACGGGAGACAGGTCCCCAAGATCCATCGAGAAACCCGTTTTCGGCATCTCCGCGTCTGGAAATTCTATCTGGACGAACCGCTCGTCCGTCAGGCCCATCTTGAGCTCCTGCTCGACCTGTCCGTCGATGAGCTCCATCTGCTCTACCATATAGGATGCATCGCGACCGATGACGGCGCTGATGGCGGGCGGGTGGACGATATTGGACATACTGGTGATGTCCTCGTTGATCTGGACGGATGCGAGACCGTCAGGACCGCCTCCGGGCGCCGTAGAGAGACTTTCCGGGTCAGACACGGGGCAGGACAGAGAGAGCGTCACAAGAGACGCCTGATCGACCATAGAGACCTCTATACCGGTGACCTTGCCGACCGCGACGCCGGACGGAAGGCGGGCGTCGTAGATCCTCACCCGGTCTTTCAAAGTGAGGGTCATGGCCGCCGTATCGAAAGTCTGGGCGGTCAGGGTGACGCAGTGCGCGCGCTCAATGGCGATCCGTGCCGCGCGACGGACCATGGCCCGCAGGGACGCGCTGCACTCCGGATTGAATTCTCCAGACCTACTCCAGACGCTCGAATTGACCCCATATCTGGTGATCCAATGCGTGCGTGTGAGTGTGCCGCCACCGATCCCCGGATTTTCGCGGTAGGTCTTGTATGAGTAGGATGATGTGGTTTCGGCAAGTTTTTCAGCGTTCTGGATGGAGGTCTCCTCGGTCACCTGTGAGACCCCTCCGATCTGCTGGATGGCGGCCCTGACATCCACGCGCAGGGTCTCTTGTCGATCCTGAACCGCCTCGACGATCGCCTCAATGGTCATCTCCTCGATCTCGTTCAGCGGATACTCCACAAATTCGGGCTTCGTGATGATACACGTGAAGGGGTCGACCCGCTTTTTATCGGTGTAGACCCGCATTGGAGCGGTGGCCCGGAATTCGGCATTTGTGGATAGAAGCCGGTATCCGCCGTCGAGGGTGATCGTCGCAAGGGCGTCCTTCAGCGCAAGGGGGGTGTATGTCCCTCTCTCGGCCTCCGGAACGCTGATAGAGAAGGCATCCCCCAGATCGACCTTCGCCCACTCCTGATGGCGAAATTCCGTCGTCTCGGTCAGCTCGATTTCATCGATAGGAACTTCGGTCAGGTCGATATCGAGGCCCAGGACGGTTGACACGTCAGGGTCAGCACCCTCACCGTATAGTGTGACAGCGGGCGCGGCGCTGCCCGCTATGGGGTCAAGCGATGGGGTATGGGTTATCGGATCCACGTATACGTCAGACAGCAGGTATGGGGCGGTGCGCCGTGCATCAAGAGACGGCTCCACCCCCTCTGGGACCTCATCGTTTTTCGCCTTAAAGAGGTTGTCGATCCGCTGCGTGTTGTTTGCACCCCGACACACCAGCTCAAGTTCGACCTGCTGGCCTGCCAGCCTCAGTGGGACGCGCATCAGCTGCCCTCGGGCTATTGGCGTGAGGGTCCCGTTGATCTCGAGTGACAGGGTCCCGAACTGCGCCGACGGGATACCGGCCTCCGGCATGATTGCGGTGATGTTGATCGTCCCGGAGTCGCCTTTGATTTGCGAAAACGCGGCACCAAGAATGATCACGTCATCAGTCGCGCCGCCATCCATCCTGAAAATCACGCTGCCCACATCATGCGGCATATCAAACCTCCTCCAGTGATATGGTCCAGGAGGCGGTCGCCGCCGCCTCATCGGAGTCTGTTGTCCAGTCGGTCACAAGGCACGCAAGGACGGGCCGGTAGCGGACCAGGACGACTGGCGTGGAAAACGAAACGGTTCGCTGGACACGCAAAAAGCCTATCCGGTTACCGGCCCTGGCCGTCTGCAGGGGTAGCGGATTTGTCGGCTGTGAGGTCGCGGGGATTTCGACGCCATCATCTGTGATGCCGACCACCTCGATGCCCGCCCTCGGGATTTTTGCGGATACGGCGCCGCCCGGGACGGACAGGGAAAAATGCTCCGAAGGGATGACCTCGCAGTAGCTGCCCAGATCGATCCCGGAGAGGCCCGCCGCCCAGTGATCCTGAACACGGATGTCCACGGAGTATTTCCGGAAGGTGCTTCTGGCCACGTTGACCAGCTCGCCATTGACGGTGCGGCGCAGGTCAGCGGCCTGGCTGATAAGCCTGACGCTTTCGGTGACCTGCCAATCCGCCCACGCGGGGATCGTCAGGGTGCTGATTTTCAGCCTTGTGTATTTCTCATTAATCATCAGTTCCTGCCTCGGTTCGCGCGGGCAACCATCTGGGAGAAGGCGTCAGCGGGGGATACGTCAACCCGCAGCTCTTCGACGCCAAGCTGAAATATCGCCGCCACACTGCCGCCAGCAGCCTGCTGCGCGGGTGCCTGCTGGATTACGGGGGCGATGTAAGGGGCAGCCTGCGGGGCATTGAAGGCCAGATCCTGCTGGATGGTGGCGTTGCGTGATGCCTCCGCAAGCCCCTCGCGCAGGCTCTCCTCGATCCCGGTAAATCCGGTAATGTTTATCTCGGTATCGATGTTGGAGATCTCATTCTCAAGCTCAGACAGGACGCCTCCACGGGCCTCTTCGGCACCACGGCGCGCCGCCTCTACGGCGGCCTCACCACCCTGACGAATAACCTCTTCCGTGTCCGCAATTGCCTGATCAAAGTCGGCGCCACCTCCGAAAATTCCGAAAAGATCATTGATGAAGCCGCCCGCACCGGCGCCTTCCTGCAGCTGCTGGAGGGATGATTTCAGGTATCCCGCAGCGTAAGCCTGGCCATGCTTTTCGGCGGCCTCAACAGTCTTCTGCTCGATTTCTTTCATGCGATCGTCGAGTTCTTTTGTGCTTGTCACTGCTACATAGGTTCCCGCAACGGCGGCGGCGCCTGCCGCCCCTGCCGCAAGGGCCCCGGCACCAACGCCCGCAGCCGCTCCAGCTGCTCCAGCGGCGGCAGTTCTTGCCGCGCCGCCTACTAGACCGATCTTCGTGATTATCGTGCCCAGTCCCGCCAGGGTCAGAGTGAACAGGTCTTTCAGGACGACGCCTACGAACTTGAAGATATCGACAATTCCGGATCCGGTCCGGAAGTTAGGGAAAATGAAACCCAGAACGGCACCGGTGACCTTTCCGAGGATCTTGTCAGCACCGGCCAGTAGTCCAATAACGCCGGTAAGGATCGGCTTCAGCTTCGTCAGGGCGACGCCCATCACGACGAAACCCGCGATCAGACCGGCAGAGCTTAGGTCCACATCGAAAAGCGGCAGGACTGTCCCGGTTACGAAATCCGCAACCGAATAAAATGCATCTTTTACCGTGTTGATGATGGACAGGACCTCAGAGAGGTCTTGGACAAACGCGCTGATACCATCCGAAAGTGCCGTCAGCCACGGGGCGTCCGTCTCACCGGTCGCCAAGAGGTCCAGAACGGATGAAAACGCGCCCGCCAGGGTGTCTCCGAACAACGGGATAGTTTGGGTAGACACGAAATCGGATACGCGCGCGAAGGCGGCCGTGATGCCGTCTATAGCGGGGATCATGGAGGTCTCGATATAGGCCATCCCGCGCTCGAATATCGGCATCAGCCGCTCGATAGCGGGGAGCATGCGAGACTCAACGCTGTCTGAGATACGCTCGAAGGCGGCCAGACCATCCTGAACGTCGGATTTGAGGTCTGAAAACGTCTTTTTGGCCGTCGAAATTCCCTCGTCCATGGCGGTGATCCATGTGGAGTTCGTATCGCCGGTCGCGAGGTAGTCGAATACATCGATCAGGAAGCCCGCGAGGCCGCCAATCGCTGCCGTCAGCTTCGGAGTGATGACGTAGAGCAATTCACCGAAGCTTTCGCCAAGCTCTTCAGCGAGGCCCCGGTATGCCGTGATCCCATCTGTCCGAGCAAATGCGCTATCAATAGAATAATCGCTAAAACCACGGAAAAACGAAAGGCGAAGGCCCTCCCATGCGGCGGCCTCCCGCGTCAAGGCGTTCTTGTGATCGTATGCGGCCCGAACGTCATCTTCCCGGTATCCGACGAGATCCCGGTAAAGCTCGACGCTCTTTTCGAGATCATCAGACCCACCCTCAAGAACCTCAAAAAACAGGGTTCCGGCCTCTTGTCCGAAGAGCTTCTGACTGCCGCGCAGGCCGTCAATGGTTTTTGCGACACCCTCATATCCGGCGGCGATTTCCTTCACGATATCAACCGCGTTATTCATCTCCCTGGTGTCGGGATTGATTATTTCCTGCCAGGTTACGCCGATCTGGGCCAGCTGGCTCTCGGCCTCTTTGCTACCCTCGGAAGCCTCGAACGCGAGATCACGCAGCTTGACCATGACCGCAAGGGCCTGCTCTGCGGATCCTCCGGCACGCTCAAAAGCGAACGAGATACCGTTAAATCCGTCAAGATCATCCAGCGCGCCAACGCTTTTTGCCGCGATGCTCATATCCGAGATCACGTCTGTCGTGCCCTCGACCGTCTGTTTTGCCCTGGCCATCGCGGCCGCAAAGAGGCCCGCGCCAGCGATTGCGGCTCCCAGGGTGATTTTTCCGATCGTCGAGATCAGCTCCTGCACCCGGGAAAGGGCGTCATCGACGCGCTCCCCGAGGCCACCGAAGCCCTCGGCCGCACGCTCTGCAGATACCTGGATCTCACGGCCAGTGGAGGAGCTCTCGCCGCGCACCGATGCGAAGGCGGCCCGGATATCGTCCAGGCCGGTGGCCGAGAGGGTAATTTCGATATCCGGTTTTGCCATTTTAGATTTCCTTCTGGATCTTTTGCCAGACCTCTTCACCCGCGTGGGCCAGCTGGTATGCACCGGCCATGTCGAGTTTTCCCATCATCCTGTCCCGGGGCAGCTGAGCATGTATTGCCCATACCTGCCGGGGGGACATTTTGATCACCGCTTCGAGGCCGTGGCCCGCTTGCGCGACTTGGTAGACGACGCCACCGATCCACTCGTCGAGGGTGATTTTTTCACCGCTGCCGCTGCGGGATGCAGGATCTTGTCGCCGGTCACTGCCTTCACCTGTGGTGCTTTCGTGGGTGCCATTTCGGCCCTTGGCAAACGCGCGCCAAAACGGTCCAAAAAACCCTGCACACCTTTTGGCATGCTGACCTCGACTGCGGTAAGAATTACATCGAAGAGATCACCGGGGGCCAGGCTTCTTACAACAGCCTTTTCTTCGTCTGTGTCAGCATGAGTGGCCGAGAGGGCAAACTGAACCGCGACTTCGGGGAAGCGGACAGCGATACTACGCACATCGAGAGTCATGCCGCCGGCGAATGCATCGGCGACCTCCGGATGACGCCGCATCAGGTCGGTGATCTGATCAACCGAAAGGGGAAATACGGCGATCTTGCCGCGTTCGATCTCCACGATCGTGAAGGGCGCGGGCGCAAGGTCAAGAATGCTTGGTGCTTTTGTGGTCATTTTTATTTCTCCTGGGATGGGGTTTGGGTAGGCCCCGCGCATGGCGGGGCCTGCATTTCGATCAATTGTCGAGGATGCGATCAGTTTCGATACCGAAGGATCCATCATCGCGGGGGACGATAATCCCGTTCAGCTGCACGCCTTCCGGGTCCGATCCTGCCGCAATAAGGGACCGCGCGCTCTCTGCAGTCAGGATGACCTCATCGAGCTCAAGCATGCCCTGTGCGCCGTCGCTGTTCATCGGGATGAAGTCGATACCGCACCGCAATCCGCTGCCTTTACCGATAAAGGAAATGAAGCCGTTGGAGATCTGGACCGTGTCGTAGGTATATGTGAAGTCGGGGAACATCTCGGTCGTCTCAAACCAGCCGATACCACGATCAACCGTGTAGTCCTCGCCAGGGATAAGAGGCACACCATCCGAACTGAACGTGACGTTCTCGATCCCGCGATGTGGGAGTTTGTGCAGGCCAGGCTCAACATCTCCCAGAGATCCCGTGATCCCCACTTCGGCCATCTGATTTTTGACGCCTTCTTCACCGAGCATGGACGCAGTGCGAACGATTGGGATATGCTTCATAACCATCACGGAGAATGCAAATTCCTTGCCGGAAATACGGTCAAAGACCGTTGTGGGCACAGGGAATGCCTTCGATTTCCGTTTAGATTTTTCGAGAGTCGGCGTGACGGAACAGTTTTCACAGTCATCCAAAGAGATGCCAGGGCCATAAATATATGGCTTAACATCGTTCAGAATGGGGCGAAGGATGAGAGTTCCAAGACTTGCGGTGTATAGCGCATTCGAGGGGCGAGAGAATTTCCAAGACATTGTTATGCCTCCATTTCGTTGTGGATTTGGGTTGATTTCGACATGCTCATGAGTCCATCAGATCGTTGATTTCATGCTGATATGTCATGACGTTTGCGATCCGGATGACGTCGCCAATGTCGTGCTCCTGACGCTCGCCCTTAGGTTCCAGCGCGACGTGATTGTTGTTGATGCAGAGGCCGATTTTGCGGGCCAGGGCGTTTGACCTGTCGGACGCAATCTCCTCCTCTTCGGGAGTGACCGCATGCAGCAAGATGGACGCCACGATCTCGACGGTGATTAGCCTTTTCAGGGGCGCACCGGTCATTCCGGTGCTTTTCCCATTGACCCGTGAGGTGGTCTCATCCGGAACGTAAACGATGATCACCTCATCGAAACTCGGGTCAACCTCACCAAGAAGATTGACGTAGACATTCACGTCCGGAAAAGCTTCCGACAGGATGTCTTTGATCTGATCTTTAATCTTGGTGCGCGGGTGCATGTGACTGCCCTTGGATCTATTCAGGGCACTGTATCAGTTTGTAAAATTAGCCACCGCGTAGTGAGCCGGAAGACCGGAATTGGCAATCAACGAAGACCTTACGGTCATCTCTTGGATCCTGAATGGTCATCGTCTCGCCGTCGATATCGATGGTGGCCCCGAAAAGGTCTTTCCGGATGTCGGTGATGCCACCGGCGATCAGCTGTGACCGGACCAGGTCGATCTTGGATTTTCGCATCGCCTGACGCGCCCCCTGGGGGGTGACGGCGGCTTCGAATATGACAGGCGTATAGATGCCATCGACGAGGATCGTTCCGTGGTTTTTGGTGACGACCTCATATGTCACCCCGTCGCCAAACGTGCTCGCCATAATGCCACCCGCCATTTCGCAGATGCTGTCATACAGGTTCATCAGGTGCCCCCTTGCGCGATAGAACGGGCCTTGAGGGTCAGGCCGTTGATCGTTGCCGGTGTCAGGCTCGCCGATGGCAGCGTGAAACTGTGGATCTTTGGTGCGTATCCGGGTGTAATCGTATGCTGTGCCGTGCCACCGACCTGAAGGCCGAGAGACTCGAGGGCAAGCTCCGCAGACGCGGCGCCCTGGCCGTTTATGGCAGCCAAGCGGTAGACCATTTCCGCATCCACGATCTCCGCATCAACCGCCGTATTTGACAGGTCAAAATCGCGCCATGCGTTATCGATGATGGGAACGCCGGTTGAGTCCCGTGCCGGACCAACGCCCAGGTTCGAGATTGGCGTCAGGAGATACTCGATATCCAAGGGTCCGACAGGATCCGCCCCGCTGTCCTGCGGATCATAGCAGAAGACGTTGGACACCATCGGAAAATCGCTCGATCGAACGGCGAAAGTGTGGATGGCGGCCTCTCCGAAAGTCAGGGCCTGAAATCCGGACAGTATGCGATCCCGGGGGTAGTTGTGTGTGATCGACAGGGCCCCGTTGATGTAGACACGCGTATTGGCGATTCCCTCACTGTGATCCGTGATGATCTCGATATGATGTGTCTGACCAGGAGCGACAGGCGCACCAGACGCCAAAAGGACCGAGTTCACTGCGGATCCGGTGGGACCGGTCAGGATATCATAGTATAGGCGCGGTGTGAGGCCGTTGATGTTGAGATAGACCCCCTTCGGGGACTCTCCTGACGTGCCGCGGTTGCGGCTCGCATATCCGGCAGGGTTGAAACCGATGATCGTTCCTGCGCCATCGGCCGGGATCCTGACGTCAGCAGACAGGGCGACCCGGGATGTGGGCGTGAATGACCTGGTTGCAAGCGACTCCGCGTTTCCGTTTGAGCCCCGGAGCTCGGACAGTGCCGGGGTGCTGTGGATCAAAATTGGAGCGCGCCCGAAGGTCCAGTTTTGGGCCAGGTCTGCGGCGTCTGCGTATTGCTTCCAGCCCTCTGCGAAGATCTTTTTCATGATGCTGGCCTCCTTTTCGTGATTTGCACGGCTGCCATCGTCATGTTTGGCGTGCCGGTCCTGTTGGCCTTGCGGGTAACCTGCATAGTGGTCGCGTTAATGCGATATTGCGGGGCCGCACCGGCGTCGTAAATGGTGACGGGCCTGCCGCCGGATGCGGCCTTGGGTGCGGTGATGAGTGCGCCGACAGAGATCAGCATGTTACACCAGAGGCGTGATATGGACGGCGGCGGCAGAGGTCACCCCATACGCGCTCACGGTTGCGCCGGGGCCGACGATCCGGTGAAATGGGACCCCGGCCGCCAGATACATGGATCCTGCGGCCGGGCCAGCGTCGCCAATAAGGCTCACGTAGGCGTCTGCGGTCGCCGTGAACAGGTAGACGCCCTCGGGCAGATCTATGGGACCTGTAGCGGCCCCAGATGAGGCCTGCACGCGGATACCTGCGGCATCGTCATATGCGGCGATTGGGATTGAGCGACCATTACTGTCGCGGGCCGATTTTATGTAGGTCATTTGGATAGGCACTCGTGTTTGATTTGATGTTGCGCGACGGCAGGGAGAAACGGTCTACCGCCGCGCGTATCCCCGGAGGAGGCCGCCCCTCCGGGAAATTGGTTATGCGTTGATCTTGACGTGGACCTGAGCCTCGCCACTTTCAGCGGCTCCGCCGATGTAGGCGATACCTGCACGCATGTAGGGCACGGGTGCGTCCGGATCTCCGTCATCCGATGCGGAGGTCAGGAAAGCGCCCTCCCAGAAGATCTCGTCGCCGGTCTCGACATCTGCAACGGTCAGGACCGTGGTGCGGTAGACGCCCTCGGTTACCAGGACGAACTGCTGGCCTGCGGCTGCGGAGGTCTGGGCAAAGCCAATCAGACCGCCCTTTGCGTATGCCTCGCCCGACTCAACATCGCGGTCCGCAACGAGCGTGACGGTTGTCCCGTTTGTGCTGTGGTTTTTCATATTCTCGGTCTTTCATGTGGTGAAAATGGGGGGGAGTCCCCAGTGCCATGACGGCGCCGGGGAGTATTTTATCAGCCGTTGCCGGTCGACTTGACCATACCGCGGTGATCGATAGGCGCGGCGCCGATGTCGATCGATGCGATGTAGTCGATCGACTTGGTGTAATGGTTCGGGATGGTCTCAAGCGAGACTCCCTCTGCACCTTCCAGCGTTGCCAGTTCGAGCGTGTTGATCCGCGTAGGAGCGGCACTCATGAACCACTGGTTGCCCTCGATACGACTATCAGAAACAAGCGTCAGGCCTGCCTTGTTGAACGGGTTGACACCATCAACGGTGACGGGGCTGGTATCCGACAAGAGCTGTTCGGCCTCGGTCAGGATATCGCCGCCAACGATCAGAACTGCAGGGCGGACCGTAATCCGACGACCGTCCAGGGACGTCTGTGCCATCATCATCTTCCGAGCGTCAGAAAGACCCTGAATAGACAACGGGGTGTTGATCAGGTTTTTGTGCTTGTTGTGGAAAACCGTCAGGCCATCGGCCATAATGTATTCCTTGACCAACAGATCATAGATCATGTCAGACTCCGCTTCAGCAGCACTCACGCCGAAACCCGTAAGCATGTCGCCGAAAGCGTCGAGATCATCATTCACGATCATTTCGCGGGACAGGGACATACCGATGGTTTCGTTGAAGAGTGCGAGCTCCTCTTTGCTTGCGCCCATGGTGCCAAATTCGACCTCGGCACGCTCAGCGCGGCGACGGAAGCCAGGAGCATCCCCGAGGCGGTGACGTTCTTGCGGCTTGTAATCGCGCAAAGTGACACGCTTGACGAACGGGTCAAAAGAAGGAGGTTCGCTTTCATAACCGGTCAGCAGGGTCTTGTTTGCGGACGCGCTCAAGATGCCGACGAAGTCAGACGAAGTGTGACCGCCAAATGCGTTACGCTGCATTGCCGCACTGATTACGGCCTGTTTGCTCGTCAGGCCACGCGCGGCTGCACCAAGGCTGCGCTTTGCAAGGTCGTAGAGCGTCAGATCCATCAGGCCACGTGCCAGTTCGGAGGGCTTCCCCCCGGTCATTTTTGCGTGAAGGACGTCAACTGCGCGCGCGCCAAACTTTTCGCTTGCCTCAACACCGACACGACCACGCACGCCACTCAGGGGCTTGGTAGAACGATCAGCCATCCGGCGCATCGCTGCGCGACGGAACGTGGACACCTTCGTGCCGCGCTTAACATGAGCGGCAACGGCGGACGTCGGGACCTTGCACCGGGTTGCGATATCCAGCATTTTGGAAAAGCGATTACGCGCCGCCTCAGCGGCAGCCGCGCCGTCAGCAGGAACCTCGGCCTCTTCTTCCTCGTCCTCTTCGATTTCGTCGACAAGTTCGGCCAGTTCTGCCTCGATCACGGCGGCACCCTCGGTGACGATGGTCTCGACTTCAGCGTCGATTTCGCCGTCATCGATTTCAGTTTCGAGTGTCTCCTCCAGAGTTCCGATGATCTCCTCGATGGTCTCGCCACCGATCAGCTCCTCGTCGATTTCCTCTTCCATTTCCGTGATTGCGGTCTCGGAGGCGCGGCCTTTAGGCTTTGCACGCTTCGCCGGAACGGGGTTCGTCGGGTTCTTCTTCTTCAGTGCAGCTGGCATTGCCTGGCTCCTCGTTTTTTTTGTGGGGGTTGTGATTGCGTTCTTGATCTTGCGCCGGACGGTGCCCTTGGCGGGCGCCGGGAGGCTGCGGAATTGCGAGTCCGGATCGGCGGGGATGTTGACCAGGGAGATTTCCGTGGGCTCCCATTTCGTGATCTTGCGGACGTTTTCTTCGCCAGCGACCTCGGACACCTCATACTCGTATGGGATGTATCCGACCGACACCGTATTGATGACGCCCGCTTTGATGTCTCCGATGATCTCTTTGATCTCTGTCCTGGTCGACATTTTGCACAGGACAACGGCCTTATCGCCCTCAATCCAATGATCGATTACGCGACCTGCGGGCAGGCCGTCGTGGTTATGATCAATGAGAAGTGGAACCGCATTTTTTCCAAGGCGGTCCGTAACGATGGCATCCTCGCTGATCACAAGACCCTCAAGATACTCCTCGCCGGTCATCCAGTCGTAACGCTCGACGCGTGCGCCTATCGAATAGACGATCTCGACCGTGCCATCCTCTTCGTTATAAGAGGCTGAGCGGGTCTTCATATGGCTGGTCTTTCTGGTCATATTGCCGATATCCGTTTTGTTGTCAGGAACATATCAGGTTTGAAAATTTGCCACCGCGTAGTGACTACGGGCCTCCACCCCATGGCTCTGGGGCTTCCTCTTCGAGAAGCTTTTCCAGTTCCTCAAACGAAAAATCCCCGAACATTAGATTGACCTCGGCGTCGCGCGCACGCTTGCGCTCCTCCTTTATCTCGGCCAGTTGTTCCTCGGGATCCTTGCCCTCGGCGAGGCATGCCTGTGACCAACTTAGAAGTCCGGACTGCAGCTTCTTGATAACAACCGAGATCTCTTTCTCGGGCTCGAGAACCTCACGGGCGGGGGCTACAAGGGTGATCGTGGAAGTAACGGATTTGCCAGTGTTGATTTCGTAGATTTTCTTGAGACGCTCGACGGTCCGCATAATCCATGGGTAAATCGTGTGTGCCCTCGTGCAATCTACGCCCCGATTAAATTCGGAAGCGTCGGATTTGGTTGTCCCGAACTTCTGTCCGTTTGTGTCACCACTGATCTGCGAATAGGTGACACCATATGCGACCGCACAGGATTGCATGGAGATCCGCATGTAGTCCGTAAATCCGGCTACTGAATTGATCGAGAACGGCACCAGCTGCTTGCCAGGTGGCAGCTCCGGGAAAGTTCCGGGTGCGACCTCTTCAATCATCTGGAGGGACCAGCTACCATCATCGTTCTCAACCGCGTTAGAGCCGAAGGGCTGATCGTCGCCGCCGCCATCGCCGAGATTGAAATCATCATCGTCGGAGCCGATTGCTGACGTGATCACGCCCTGGAAGTTTGCTTCTCCCTTGGCCTTCTGAACGGCGGCAAACATGAGTTCAGAGCGGTCCTGATTGACCAAGAACGACGTCGCACCACGCGGCATGCCGCGCAGTTCTCCGCCATGCTGGATCTCCATCATATGTGCGACATCTTCGACGGGGACGAAGCGGGATTGGTTCACGCCCCATGGTGACGAGACTGCGTCGAGTGTCTCTTTGATGTGGTAGCCGACGATGCGTCCGGATTGGTCGACCTCGACCCCGGAGTGGACCTCGTTATTTTTGTATTTCGGTGTGGCCATATCCTCCAGCTGGGAGGCGTCGATCAGCTGCGTCGTCAGGTGCAGCTTGTCGTCTTTGTATTCCACCCGATAGATGATGAAACTATCCCCGGCCCGGAACATGCCACGCGATGCGACGGCTTGCGTGCCGTAGAAATTCAGGCGGCCCTCGTAATCGGACGATGTGGAGCTGAACCAGTTATTAAGGAATGCCTCAAATTCGGAGTCGCCTTTTACGGACACCCGGATGCCGGTCCCGATGTGATGAGATACCAAAACCTGAACGGCGCGCCGCGCGTGTGGATTGTTGTCGACCAGATCGCACGAAACGCGACGGATAAATGATAAGGCCGCAGGCACGGACTCAATCATGGGTCCGCTGATCGGCCACTCATCCGCTGATGCAAAGTTCTCCGGGCGGCGATATCCGCGCCCCATGGTCCGTGGATCACGTTGCTGCGGGTGCCTACGACGTGCGGCCTGATGAGGCTTGCGCTTGCGTGCCCTGGCGATGTTGAAGCCGAAAATCTTCATGCCTTAGATGACCTCCATCTCGTCAGCTGCGGCCAAGGCCCGCTGGTAATATGCGGCGACAAGGAGGGCCTCGGCCCTCCCGTCATCCATCTGTCTTTTGAGTTGTTCACCGGCCACGTCAGGGAAGATCTGGCGGGCCATCTCGAGGCTTGCGCGCTTCTTGTCCGCGTCTGTGACACCCGCACCGAGGATCAGGCCGAAAGGCACCTTCCAGACGCCGGGCGCCACAAGATGGAGCGAGGGGCGATTGGCGTAAAGCTGGCAGGCCGCAATAACGGCACCATACCCCTGTGCGAATTTCCACATACTTGAGCGTTTGTCCGTATGTCGCGGGCCGACCTTCTCGAGGATGATGACGTCAGGCTGCCACCGCTTCAGAAGGCCGTATATGGACAGGGGGCAGACCACCTTTACGTCACCGGAATATCCGGTCGGCATGTCCTCCAGACCGATGACCTCATCAGTCACCGGATCGATGCACGCAAGCGCACCGGAAAATCCCGGATCGATGCCAACGACCCTCACCTCACCGCCTCATACGCGTTTTGATACGGCGTGATGGGCGCGTCGTGGTCATGAATTTGTGAGGGGAAAGGCCGAGATATGCGCGAAGCTCCCGGATCATGGTCTTGAGCTGATCACGTGGCAGCAGGGACAGCGTATTGCCATCATGCGAAACGCTGCCAGCGGGACTAAAGTAGGCCACCTCGGCCTGCTTCAGCTTCGCCATCAGCTCGTCGGCCGAAAGGCCGTATGGTGTGATATCTGTGCTCATAGCGGCATGATATCAGATCATTATTTTTGCCACCGCGTAGCTACGGAGACGGGCTGTCGTCGCTCTCCACCGGTTTCACAACGTCATTCCAGTCCTCACGGAAGCCGTCAGGTGCATGATAGTAGGCGCGCACACCCTTGTAGTATTTACGGGCGGGACCTGTCAGCGTCTTGTCGCGGCCGACCTGCAGGCGCGTGAGGGCCTTGCCCGCGTAAACCATGCCTGCGGGGTCGTTGTCGGTCACGATAATCACCGTGTCGATGAGGTCCTGATCGATCATATCGCGGATCATATCGATACACATCACCTCGGTCCCGGAACGCAGGGCGAAAAGATGGCGTCCCTCATCGCAGGGGTGCAACCCATCATATGCCAGAACATCAAGGGGGGACTCGCCCACCACAGCCGTCTTGCCCATGATATGTGGCCCGGAGGACCTCCATACGCCGTTGTGGGTGCCCCTCTGGTATCTCTTGCCGCCCCCGTGCAGGACGATGGTTTCATGACCTCCGTGGACAATCTCACCGTCATCAAGTCGGACGAAATATGGAAAGCGGATGTTCCCGCTGCCGGAGCCTGAAAGGCGCATGGAGCGCCTGTGAATCTCGGATACCGAATGCAGCCCCCGACGTCTCATGAGATTTGGGGTGAAATCGGGATCACTCCATATCAGGGATCCGGCCTCGAAAACGGCCTTCGCCTCGGCGTATGTCATCTTCTTATTCTCTTCGTTGATCGTTTCAGACTGGAGGACCTGAGGGACTTGAGAAGACTCGGTGGAAGGGACTGGGGGAAGGGAAGAGGGGTTTTGTGTCAGGGGTTTGGTGGAGAAGTTTTCAGGGGCCTGATTGCCAAGAATGGAGCGAAGAAGGCGGCGTGCATCACCGAATTTTCCGGCTCCCACCTCGATCAACGCGAGATCCAGGATGGTTCCGAATTTCTTGTTTTCGTCCTTGTAGCGGTAGATGCCGCCGCGACCCTTGAATGTCTCGATGTTCTCTTTGCCCTTCTGGAATTCGTCCTTGTTCTTAGTTGGATGCCACCCGAGAGCCGGGAGGAATGTCGCAATGGGGGTTGTCTTGAAGAGGTCGAGTTCCGCGTCTGCGTTGATGACGTTCATTTTATTGATCCTTGCTACGTGTGCAGGATCAAAATGCCTCTTTCGATTGTCTCACGCAGATGACCCGGACGAACAAACCGGAAATTGTGCGCGGCCAATGTGATATTCGGCGCGTAAAGCATGTCCAACCATATAAAAATAAAGGGTATCCAGATTGTTCCGTATTTCCTATTTTACCTGCGTCCGTATGGCCTGCCGCGCTGGCCGCCTGAAGGTCTCCCGACGACATTCATCCGTTTGCGCTTTGGTGGCGCCGCCTGTGGCTGTGCGGCCTGTGTGGCGTAAACGTCGGTTTCGGCGGTCGCGATGGCGGCGGCGGGGGCCGTCATAATCAGGCGGTTCATCTTTTCCGGGCTGATGCGACGTGCGGCCTCCAGGGCGGCCTTGGCATAGATGAAGGCGTCGGCCGCATCCTTCCGGACATGCTTGGCCCTCACGAGCCACCTCATGACGTTCTTCCCCCCGGAACGGATCCTCTTCTTTTCGTAATTCGTCATCTGGTCGAACCATTCCTCACCCCGATCTGCGGGGACGTGGATGAAGCCCGGACCGGGCTTGGTCTTGGATTGGCATGATGCCAGCCAGTCACGCGCCGCCTGAACGCCGACCATGTAGACCCATGCGCCGTTGCGCTTTGCGGCCGTCCGCATGTTGCCAGATGATGGCCAGATGGGCGAAAGGGTGCCCTGATCTGATGCGCCTTTTATTGCGAAGACGTTAAGCCGCTTCCGGCGGCTGGCATATGACGTGACCGCATCGATCACCGCGCCGCCCTGTTCAGTGTCGCCACCCGTATCGATGCAGGTGGCCATGATGCGCAGGGTTCGACCATCTTCCGTCAGGTAGTCGGCCATGAGGATCTCGTCCAGCTTCGCCCATACGTCGCCCTCGGTAATGTCCCCGAAAATCATCTCATGGGAAAGGGACCAGATCTCATCACCCGCGCCGAACGCAAGGGTGGATACCTCGAGGCGTCCGAGACCCTTCTTGCCCTGAGGCTGCACATCCACCCCCACGAAGACCGCAAGCACCTGCGCCGGGATCATCGTCCAGGGCTGCTCGACCCGCAGGCGGAATTGTTCGGGGTCAACCTCGATCTGATCGCCATCATCTTCCGGATCCCAGATCCGAGCGAGCTTCGAATTCGTGAAATTCTGCATCTTGCCCGGGTTGTTCTTCGAGTCCTGAAAGGAGCGGATCAGATCGGCAACAGAACGGCGTGGATGATACAGTTCCCATGCCCAGAAACCGGCATGCCTGTTGCTTACCCTGCGTTCGCCACAGGTCTTGCACACGGCACGTCCGATCTTATCCCAGCGTTTCTCGACTTCCGGATCCTGAGCCTCATCGCAGCAGCTGAAGGGGCGCGTCTGGCGCCATTTGATCTTGCCCTTGGTCGTGAGGACCTTGACCCTCTGGGCCTCGGTCCACGCAACGCCACATATACCGCAGTTGTAGGCGGCATCCTCGGGGTCTCCGTCCTTTTCGACGTTTTCCCACCGGTAGTAATCCCAGTCTTTGCAGTGGGGACATTTCACATACGGCTTGCGGCGGTCGCTCTTCATGTATTCGGCCATGATCGGGCTATCCGCGTCCGTTGGGGTGCTCATCCGGATGGACAAGTCCTCACCTGTGAAGCCCTTCAGGCGTTCATCGATCAACGCAACCGCATCGCCATCCCGCGTCATCTCGAATTTGTCGACCTCATCCATGAATACGACGCCCGCCGAACGGCTCGCGGTGTTGGCCGGGCTGTTGGCCGTGAGGATCTCGACATATCCACCGGGGAATGTCTTCTTGGAGTGAACGAACTTGTCGTTCTTCCTCTCGATCGCAGCACGTCCACCCCAGAGGGCCGCCAGCTCGGGCGTCTCCTTGATCATGGGGTCAAGCTTGGAGTCAACAAAGGCGTCCACCGTCGTTTCGGTTGGCTCATAGACAAGGATGGGACGCGGGTTCAGGTGCATGAAATACCCTATCGCCGTTTCGCCCGTCGAGGTCTTGAAGATCTGCGCAGATGCCACGCCAGAGATCACCCTGACGCCCAGTTCGGTGATCGCATCCATAGGTCCACGTGCGACCTCATAGGTGGACGTCTCCCATTGCCCCGTGACGGCGGACGTCTCGGAGGGGACCTTGCGGAACATGTCGGCCCATTCGCTCCCCGTAACATCGGGAGGCGGATCCATTGCCCGGTTACGGCGATGCGCGATGGCCTCGCGCAGTTCGTCCTGGGTGGCGAGCAGTTCAATCATCGTCCACGTCGTCTTCCTCATCATCCTCAAGATCGACCTCTTCAAGAGGAAGCGGATCGTGAACTGATGTTGACGGATCACCACCGGCGCGCCTGATGACGCTCTCCGATGTGGACAAGTTGCCCATGGCTTTTCGGATCTCCTCCTGGATGACGTGACGCACGATGACCGGATCATCCTCGGCCGCCAACTTGACATTCACCCGGGACGGGATGGAGTTCAGGCGCGAACGTGTGCGCTCGTAATCCTCCTCGATAACGTCGGCGATCGCATCTACTGCGACCAGGGAGCCCAATTCTTTTCGTGCAGCCGCTTGCCGGAGGATCGCGCGGAAATGCCAGTCCGCCGCCTTCGCCGTGCCCTCATCATACGGCTGACCATCACCGATCAGACCAGTGACGGCCTCGTCCTCTTTCCACCGGATCACGTCGGCGATTTTTACGGTGTCCATACCCGCACCCTGTCCGCCGCCACCCGCGCGATACGGACATCCACGCGCCAGCCACTTGCGGATCGCCTGCGGAGTTATGCCGATAACGGCAGCAGCGTCCTTGATCGACATGGATCCGTCAGCGCGCAACCTGATTGGGGTGCCAAGTTGTGTGATATTTTCCGGAT
This sequence comes from Sulfitobacter guttiformis, assembly GCF_003610455.1. Lineage (NCBI taxonomy): Bacteria > Pseudomonadati > Pseudomonadota > Alphaproteobacteria > Rhodobacterales > Roseobacteraceae > Sulfitobacter > Sulfitobacter guttiformis. Next base: position 101,665 of record NZ_RAQK01000002.1, read on the forward strand.
TTTTGTCCGTTTTTTCTGACATTTTTCTTCTTTCTAATCGCTGACAAACAACCCAGATTTTTTCAGCTTATACGTCGCGACAGGTCGAGCCCCTTCGGCCTTGTTGTATTTTTTTACCCCTAAAGAGGACCCGCTCATAAATATATGATTTATAACAATTTTCATTGTCACATTTTATTTCCAGGCTTGGCGATCTCTACCTCCGAGATGCGCTCAACAAGGCCCGGGATCGTCTCCCTCCAGTGCTTTTTGAGGCCCAAACTTGGGCGCCTGGCGGGGCTGTCCTGGAAGCGGACCATCGTCTTGTAACCGAAACCGCGACGCTCAAAGATCCCCTCGTAGTCCATCTTGGCGCCACGAGGTTTACCGACAAAATATCTTCCGGACCGCGTCAAGGCCTCGAGGGATGCACCGGTTGTCTGGAACTTCGGGAGCAGGCGGCCTTGTGCGTCCATTGCTTCAGGTGCGACCGGTTTGCTGATACGACGTGCGGGGGTGCCATATTCGCGCCCCACAAGCCCTCCAAGGCGATCTGGGGCGATATAGAGGCGTGCATCAGGTCCTTTGCCCAGCATGTCGACACGGGCAACGTCAGACGCCACAACACGAGGATCTGGCCGCCTTATGCGTGTCCTGATGTATGATGGGGTTTCGATCCTTGCGGCCTCTGCTGTGCCTGCAACGGTCGATGTGGCCACGCGCACGGTGATGACCTCAGCTTTACGGAGACGGGCCAGAAGTTCGCGGTCGGAGTATTTCATGGGCGGCCTCCAGGAAAAGAAAAACCCGGAGCCATGCGGCCCCGGGTCAAGTTGGGTGTCATCTTGCACGTAACAATCGGACAATAGCACATCCGGAATATCGCCACCGCGTAGTGAGGGAACCGGTCCAGTTTTGCCATTTGTGACAAAATGACAAAGATGACAGTTTTTTCTATATCAGCCGTATACGGTATTTTTCTGTTTTTTCTCCTCCCGCGCGTATACGGTCTATATAGGATTTTTTGTCATTTTTGTCATTTTGTCATAGATGCCGCTTTTTCGAGTTGTTTAATTACCTAAGTTTTATCTGTTCTTTCCAAGTCCCTTCCACCGAGTCTTATCCAGTCTTTTCAGGTCCTCGAGTCTACGCGGCGGTCATATTACAAAGTCGTTATGATGGCCCCCAGGACATCAACCAGGGACCTACCGGGACATGACACCACAAGCCACCACAGCCACCAGCAGGGGGCACCTGACGCCCCATGCGCACCGGGGGGCGTGATGACATGTGGACCCCTAACGAGATTGAATTGAGATTCTGGGGAGCGGTCGCCGTTGGCATCGCCATCAAGACAGTCCTTACCGAAGAGACGCAGACACGCAAGAAGGCCCTCGCAGGCATCATCTGTGGAGCGGCCGCTGCGTTTTACGGCACCGATCTGGTGATGTCGTATTTCAGCATCGCCACCGAAACCCGCGAGCTGGTAGTGATCGGCCTTGTGATCACCGGAGAGCACATCACAAGAGGCATCGTCGAGAAGACCCCCGAGATCGTTGCTGCCCTCATCGACGCACTGAAAGGGCGTTTCTAATCATGAAAATCACATGGACAATTGCGATCATCCTTGGCTGGATACTGCTCATCGGACCCGGATCTATCGATGGCCGATTTAATCCCGTCGTCACCCCCGCCGAAATAACCGACATCCAGCTTGACCCCCAGGACAGCCGTTGGGTTATCATATCCGGATCGTCCACGAAACTCCGCGCGACCTGCTACCCAAGGCGTCTCGACTGGTATAAGGGCGAACGCGGCGGTGAGGACGTATCAATCGAGTGGGATTGGAGGGCCCCCGCGTGGCGCGAAGACGGCCTCTTCGAGTTCAGCGAATGGCGGGTCCGGGCCGTCCCAGCAGAAATCATGCGCGACAAGACGTTTGCCGATATCATTCATCAATGCCGCCTATTTGGCATCGATTATCCATGGCTCACCCGAAGCCGCTTCTGGAACTAAATGTTGCACACGTTTAACATTATCCGGCTTAATGTCATGCGTGTATTACGCGCTTAACATCTCGGCGCCATCATCGCCTTTACCATCACCTTCGCCGCATCAGGCGTCAGCCGCACGGTGAAATATCCGATTTCCGAGGGCAGGAATTCCACCCCGGGAATATCGTGCTCCCAGATCTCCTTTTCTCTGACAGCCTTTTTAGGAAGAGGGATGTGCCCATCTTTCTTTGCCTGGTGATCAGCGGCCTGAACCATGTCGAAAAGCTGGTCGCTGAGCGCGATATAGTCAGTCATTAGAGTCATTCTCCGTCCTCCTCGTGGATCCCGCTGATCAGGTCCCGCATCTCTATGCGTTCCATCCGCGCCTCCCGCTGACCGCGCGTCGTCCGTAGGTCGGCCTGAGGCTTCATGTCATAGGCGACGGACGCCATATGCGCCGCGTGATCAGACGCACCGACGTCCTGTAACGCCACACCCGTCATCCGGTGGGTCGCGCGCAGGTATCCCAAGCGCATGGCATCAAGTGATTTACCTGACGCCGAAACGTGCGGGCCCAGGTCGGCCATCTCGGCCTCGAGGGAGGCCATTATGTCATGCAGTGTGCTGCGGGTCCCGTCCGGTCTCTCTGTGAGCGCGATCCGTGCCTCCGCAGACAGACTCGTAGGAGACAGCAGCGCGATCTCCGTGTCGCTCAGATGGCCAGCCTTCCGAAGTGTATACTCCTTTTTCTCGCGGACCAGACGATCAGCTATTGCCTGCATGCGCTTTACTATGACGTCACGGCCGGCCTCGCGTGCCTCATCCATGATGCGGGACCGCACCTCCTGCGTCGGCGGCTCACCCTCCGGCCAGATGACCGCATCAGGTGCCCACCGCTGCTGACTCTTGTCGTCCTTGCCGCGTATCATAACGATGTGCATGATGCAGATCGGTGACCGAAGCCGAGTTATGACCGCCTCGTCGATGATGTCTCCACCGGTCTGGCGCGTGTCCACATGGCCCACGGTGTATGTGCCTGCAGCCAAGAACAGGTTCGCCTGTTGTCGGCCCTTGATTTCCTCAAGCTTGGCTCGGACTTTTTCTGAAAACGGCAGAGTGATCGCGCCACGCAACGCGTTGTTGATGGTGCGCGGGGTGACGTCCAGGGCGGCCGCTGCCGCCTTGATATACCCGTGACCATCGCCTCCAGCGATCTCCACAATGGCGGCCTCCATCCCCTCTAGAGTCATAGGCTTTTTCTTTTCAAGGCTCAGCGTCATATTCTCGTCTCCGCATTTCCGATATTCCTCATGGGTTTATAGTAAATATTTCCGGTATGCAAGCAGAAAGCTGTCCTTATTTCCGGTATATAGTTTATGAATTCCGAAATAGTTTGATTAAATCGGAAATTAATTTTGACAAATAGGAAATTCAATCCTTATTTCAGTTCATCAAGACGCGGCAAGGTGCAGCGCAAATACGGAGAAACGGGAATGGCATACGAAATTAACACCATGGAGCTCGAGGCCGCCCTCGGAGGTCCAGACAGTGGGAAGGTGGTCAGCGAAATCGTCGATGCTCTTATTGAGGATGGTCAGGCCGGATCCTCTGAAGAGGCACTCGGCTTGGTAAGTGAGCACATCAATCTGGCATCAAAAGCCAAGATTACGATCTACACCGGAGACGGATGCCAGCAGTGCATCGCGACGATCAGATCATTTGATGAGGCCGGCATCATCTACCGGAAGGTCAACATCATACAGGATATGGCAGCTTGGTATCGTCTGCGCAACGCGGGCATGCGTGCGCTCCCGGTGGTCCAGTTTGATGATGAGATCCTGTGGTCCGGTTTTCGCCCCGACATGATCGAAAAGCTTATGCACAGCGAGTCACGTCGTTTGGTCGCTTATCAAGCCCCCGCGTCCATCCCTAAAACAAGTATCGCCCACAATTTCTAGAAGGTTTCCTGATGTTTTAAGTGTGCCCCTCCAGTGGTGGGTGGGGCACACCAATAGCAGCAGGGAAAACGGCCGGATACACCGGTAAGCCCCATCAACATCTGCAAAGCGGAGAAACAAGATGAGCGACAGGAACTACAAATCAATCAGCACAACCTTGAGTATCGAGGCGGACGACTTCCTCATGCGGGAGGTTTCACGGACCGATGACTTTCGGGCAAATGCAATTCGGAATGCGATCCGTTTTTGGTTGCGCAAGAATTGCCCTTATGCGCCGCGCGCAGAAATAAAAGGCCGTATGCCGGCGGCGACCCCTATAAGCCTTCAGTTGTTTGTCGCGGTTACCGAGGCGGCCCGGGTAAGGCGCACCATGAAGACCAATATCGTTCGGATGGCGATCCACACCTGGATGGACGCAACGCCGGACGAGCGCATGGCCCTGCGCAACGAATTTACGCCGATAAGGAACGGTAAAGCGTCCAGGCTCGGCGAGACATACGTCATGGGATGCGCATATCCGAAAGCGGATGCGGATTTTGTCATGGCCGAAGCGAAGCGTCTTAACGTCGGCAACTCGGATGTCCTGCGCGAGGCCGTCGGCTCCTGGATCAGGGCGACCGCCAATAACAAGGCCGCCTGACGACCTGCCTCTACAGTGCCCTCCGGCGTCAAATCGGAGGCCATCGATAGCAGCAGGGATAAGCACTGGATGATCCATTAGCCCCCAAAAACAACTGCAAAACGGAGAAAATAAATGAAAATCGAGATTGAAGTGAAAAACAACAAAGAATTCAGGCGCATTATGTCGCTGCTGCCTGAATACGAAATCTGTGTTGAAGAATGCAAAGAGCTTGATGTATACCCTGTCCGCCTTGTGCCATGGGCCTTTGAGATCAAGTCCAACACCGCGCAGATGACGGCCTACAATAGCCCTATCTCCAAAGAGCACCTCAAGACGCTTTTCAACCCCACAACCGAGGCGGAGATCCGTGCGCAAGGAACTATCCTTCACGTCCTCCACATTGAGGGGTTCCTGCGTGATGGCGCTGATCGGTTCCGCGATTTCCTTGATGCTCAACGTAAAGTCAAACACCTTGTTTCTGGTGTAGATCTCTCAGATCACCTCCATACCGATGTCGAAGTCACGAATTCCGAAGAGCGGGACGACATGATCGATGTCCTTTCAGACCTCTACCAGCACATGGATCTCGCCAACAGCACGATCGACGGCATTGAGGCACTTTGGGCTGCGGGACAGCGTGATGCTGCACGTCTTCTCTACGAACGCGATTGCGGAGCTTGATATGTTCAAGGCCGCCGCAATCGGAGCGCGCCGCGACGCCTGATCACATCCTCTCAAGACCTCGCGCCGAAATGGCGCGGGGCACATCAAATCGGAGAAAACAAAATGAAAAACTCAACCTCACTCACTGACGTCCGCACCGGGGCCGAGATCATCGACATGCTGGAAATCCTGCGCCCCTCGTGCCCGGAGGAGGCCGGTGAGCACCATGACATCTACGACCTGGCCGCCCGTTTTGACGGTGCCTTCTACGAGCCCGCACGCTCCCGCCCCGAGGAGGATATGACCTTCGATTTTGTGAAGCTGGAGGGCGTTTTGATCCCTGCGATCGACGCTTTTGAAAAGGCCATCTTGAAGGCGGATCAGCTGGTCATGGCGGTATATGCCGCATCGATGCGCGGTCGCCCTGCAGATGAGGTCATGGACCGCCTGCACGAGTCACAGGACGGCATGCAGACCGTCGTGGCCCTGTCCACCATCCTCAAGGACGGAGGCACCGAACCGGGCCGCTTGCGGGGCATATGCGCAAAAGCCGATCAGATCAGTCTGCCGATTGACCGGTATCTGTCGCGGACAATCAACAAAATCGGCCTGTCGTGCGTCGTCGCGGCCCGCGAGGCGGTCATTGCGGAATATCATCGCATCGCGCGTGATGGTCGCGTGATCGACAAAGAAAAAGCATTGGTGGACGGTGCCATGTATGCGCTGAAACTGGACGAGTTCACCGTGTGCCGCGATTTCATTGAGCGGATGAACGAAGACGAGGAACTGATCAGCGAGATGACCGGATACGTCGAGCAGGTCCGGCACGATGTGCTGGTCATGATCCGCACTTCCAAATTTCGGATCCTGCTGGAGAATGCCTTTTATGGCCTCACGCGGCCCGTCCCGAAGCCAGAGGGGTGGTCATCATGATCCATGATCACATGTTCGCACCGGACGACTGCCAGAAGATCTTCAGCTGTGCAGACACGAAGCGCCTGGTCTCTCGTGCGCATACTGATGGCTCAAAGGTTGTCAACCTCTATCTTATCCGGCGGGCAAAACTGACCCTCGAAGGACCCACTCTGACACCGGATGATTATTTCGAGATCGTCGACCAGCTTCCGGATTGTGAATTTACCCAGTTCTTGCGGTGCGAACCTCACAGATCTTTTGTGAGGTGTGGAAACGACATTCGTCAGCCGATGTGCCAAGAAGACGTCCCCGTCTTCGTCCGGAAGTCTCTGCGTGCTCTGGAAAGCTTGGCACTTGCTATGACGCTTGGCGGCGATCTCGCGTGGATCAACGGCAATGCATTCGATCACTATTTCAAAAGATAAGGCGAACACGGATAAGCAGTGAGTGCCGCAATCTTCATGGATATGAAAAACCTCTGCAGTCGGAGCGGGACCCCGTTTTCCTCTCGTGATCCGGCAAACCAACCAAAAGATCAACAAAGGATCATGAAAATGAACTTCACGACAGAAGACTTTAAAATCAGCAACAAGGCCATGACTTTCGACATGGCTGATTACTTTGTTGCGCGAGAGCAAAGAGAAGAATTCAAATCCGACAGGAGTATTGCCGAACGCAAGCGGGAAGAACAGATTGCTGGACGGAAAGAGCATATTGGTCGCGCAATTGAATGCTTCAAGATCGGCGACCTCGACGGGTGCAAAGAGATGTGCATCCTATCTGGCGGCGATCAGGATGAATTCACCGGGTTGATGATCGATATTGCCGCATCTTTAAGTGCCAGTGGATCCGATGGGGCCCAAAAAGGACTTTCCGATACGCTGATGACGATGATGAAGTGTTATATGAAAGCAATAAGCAGTGCCGATAGTAGATGGGAAGATTTTAACATCGTTGATGAGGCATTCGGTTTCTTGGCATGCTCCTATCTCGAAAAAAATGAGCCAATAGGATAAAGGGTCGTCAGTCGAAAAAATTGCGATAAACGAAATGCGGGATCATCATCGCGATCGCCAAAGCAAAGTATGGCAGATATGACATGTCGCCGGCGGTTGCGAGCCCGAGGATCAGGGCCAGAAAACCGGCGGCGCAGGCGATGATAAAAAATATGTCGCCGATAAATTTTAGAGCCCACTCACCAAACATTTCAAGTCTCACTTTTCCATATAATATTTCCAATAATACCAAGCCGCATGACTCTGCGTCAAGCTTTCACACACAAGGAGAAGCCCGGATCACAGGTCCGGGCTTTTTGCGTTCTTGTTACCCGTGGCGTTACCCGAACAAAGAAAAAAGGGCCCCGCAAAATACGGAACCCTTCTAACTTTTTGATAACTCTTGAATATCTGGCTCCGACGGTAGGGATCGAACCTACGACCAATTGATTAACAGTCGAAAATCCAGACTTACTAATTTATACTATGCCATACGATATGGCCTAAGTATCTAATTTATTTCAGGATTTTCAGGAAGCGGCCTACAGATTACAACTAAGCCATACCGATATTAACCGGAGGCTAGTGTCCTATATGCGCCCTAAAAGACTGAAACCGAAATTTGCTAAGCACTCTATGTCGCAAGCAACAAAGGAGCCAACTTTTACCGAAGCTGGTCTGAGATTGGCGGAACCACGCACGTCAGACTATACTGTAAATGACCCTAAGGTCGCGGGCCTATACTTGAAGATAACACCAAAGGGCCGCAAAGTATTTGTCTACCGATATCGCTCCACATTTGGCAGACAACGCAAGGTAAACATTGGTAAGTTTTCAGAGCTTAATGTCGCTGAGGTGAGGCGAAAAGCATTGGCGCTCGCTGCTGAAGTAAGCGCAGGGGGCGATCCGGCAAGTGATAGGCTTGATAAACGCCACGCCATCACAGTTGCAGCATTTGCAGAAAAATATCTTAAGGAGCAAGCTAAGCCCAGGTTGGCAGCATCGACCTATAAAGAGTATAGACGCGTTCTACAGACACGCGTCTTACCTCGTATTGGCAAACTTGCCATGGTTGAGGTGAAGCGGTCGGACATTGAGGGTGTACATTTCTCGATGTCAGATACACCGATAAGGGCAAATAGGATGCTTAGCGTTGTGAAAGCCATGATGTTTAAGGCAGAAGATTGGGACGTCATACCAAGGGGCAGCAACCCAGCTTCTCGCATTAAAATGAATAAAGAGCGCCCGAAACAGCACTATTTTACGGATGCTGAACAAACCCGCATATTCCGAGCAATCGACGTACTCAGGGCCGACATGTTGAAGAGTGGTCCTGCCTTTGATGCTATCACTTTGCTGTTCTTTACAGGATGTCGAACAAGTGAAGTGTTAAAGCTAAAATGGGAAGACATCGACTTGGATGCTGCGGTTGCAACACTTCATAACACGAAAACAGGTGAAGCTCGACTGCCGCTTGCGGGGCCTGCGCTTAAGTTGCTGCAATCGATTGTAAGCAAGAAACAAGATAGCTGGGTCTTTGAGGGAGCGACAGCGGGTGAACGGCTCAAATCTTTGGTACGCCCTTGGAGGAGAATTTGCGAACATGCCGATTTGCCAGAGGCTTGCCTTAAGGACATACGACACACAGTAGGAACGTATGTGGCAAAAGAAGGGGGTCTCTTTTCCGCGCAAGTCGTTCTCAGACACACTAGTCCCAAGACTACTATGCGATATGCGCATCCCTTCGAGGCTTCAGTGCGCGGAGACCTTGAAAATGCCATGAAACATATCGAAAATAACAAAACAAAAAAGACGACACGCAAACGCAAGCGCAAATGAACCTAACATAGGCGAGAGGCCTGATCTGATGGATGAAAAACCAAAAAAACCAGTAAGGAGACTAAGAAAGAAATTCAAAGTCGATACCGCAATGGCTAGTCGGTTGAAGATCAGCCGGTTGGAAAGAGAGAACGCTGAGTTGAGGGAACAGCTCAGCGGCGGTTGGATTTCTCCAACAAAGGAGTTTTGTGACACCAAATATGCGGCAAGAATGATAAACAAACGAGAGCAAACCCTCCGCAATCTTCGGTCAACTGGCAATGGACCAAAATCTTTTAACAAGAGTGGTTCAGTATATTATCTTGTTAGTGATCTTCGTGCCTTCATTGTGGAAGGCAAAACTGACTGGCGTACTGATGACAGCTAGTGCGACTTGGTGCCATTCTTTCGGAGAATAATGAAACCGACCCCCCGGTATCTCCCCAAGTCTGGATATGCTGAACAGTAAATGGGTGCGGACATAACAAACCAACATAACGGATTTGCATACCAAACATTAATTTGGTGGGTTTTCAAATGGCTTGGAACCAGTACTCAAAAATTGTATGGAACAGAAAAATGTCAGGCCGCAGACAATTTTTTTCCATAATTTTTTGGCAGTGTAAGACAACAAAATGATTGAGGAAAGTTTGATGGCATTTATCACGAATTCAGCAGAAAATAGCAAAAAGCCAATAGTATATGTTTTCACAGGAACAGCAGGACTACTATCGGCTGTGGGGTTTGTTTTTGGTATTGCAGCGATGGGTTTCGCGATCATCGGAGAATTGATGAACACAACCAGCGGCGTTACTGAAACAACATTATATCTGTTCGTCTCAGGGGCCGGGTTATTCACTAGCTCAACAATTTTGGGGCTTTTGTACGAAATATCAATTTCGCTCAAAAAGCTGCGGTGAAGTCATTGTAAGAATGTCGAGAAAAGTTCGCCGACATCATTGAATATGCAATGATATTACAGATTGATCATACATGAAACGGCGCATTTTATTGCACGTGCTTCAACAACCCATATGAACGCTGAACATAACAAACTATTTGCCAAACCACTGAAACGGCGGGAAAAACAGACTATACCCCTTGCCACCCCTAGAGCAACACTACAGCCCTACAATCGATTGTATCAGAAAACCCAGCAATCGCGGGAAAAACAGGCCAATATCCTACATATAAATGCTATGGTCTCCGGGCAACCCTATCAAAGTTGTTCGAAACCTATCAGTTCCATCATGGATAGTGTTTCTGTAGGTAAACTCTCTCTAAGTCTAAATTCTGCCTAATTTGCATTGTACCGTCGTTTCAACGCGGAGGTAGTAATAAATGTCGGACATCTTAAAGGGCATGACGCTTGGCGTCGCACTCATATTGGCTGGTTTTGCCATATATGGAAACTGGGATCATATAGGCTCTGATCCGAAATCAGTCACATACGCAAAACCATCTCAGGACATGTACGTATTATTTTTTGTAAATACTGGTATCAATGGTCAACCCGCACTCTCTATGCGATTGGGTGAGCCGAAAACCAGCAAAGAATGTTACGATAGCGCAGGGTTTTCAAATGAAAGATTGGCTAACTATGGAGAGACATACGTCTGTAGATATGCTTATACTGAGTGAGCGCAGATAACAGATGTCTTACAATCGATTGTAAGGAAAATTGCCTGCGCTTCTCTGCTAAAATTTCCATCCTACATCTTCCAAAAGAAGTGGCTGATTACCACCTGTACACTAGCGAACCAACGTACGTAGGAGCACAGAATGGATCAGCCAACAGCATTTATTTCATATATTCGGGTTTCAACTGAACGACAGGGCAAAAGCGGTCTAGGGCTTGAAGCGCAGAAAACTGTTGTTGATGCCTTTGTCACTCAAAGCGGCGGAAAACTTATAGAAGAGTATGTGGAAGTAGAGAGTGGTAAACGAAATTCACGTTCGCAACTGAAGGCTGCAATCGATGCCTGCAAACGGCAAAAAGCTACCCTCATAATTGCCAAGCTCGACCGTCTTGCAAGAAACGTACATTTCATCTCTGGACTGATCGAAACAGGTGTACCTTTTCGCGCTGCGGACATGCCGAACGCTGATAAATTCATGTTGCACGTTTATGCCGCTATGGCAGAGGAGGAGGGGCGGCGGATCAGTGAACGTACCAAACACGCTCTCCAAGCTGCAAAAAGGCGCGGTGTCAGATTAGGCGTATCCTGCAAACAGCTTGCCGCCAAAAAGGTGGATGAAGCAAACGATCACAGTAGAGCCATTGGCCCAATTATTGAGGCGCTAAAGGCGGAAGGCATGTCGGTTCGAAAAATTGTCGATAGGCTAAATTCTGACAATATCACAAGCTATTCAGGTGGGAAGTGGCATCCAACGACAGTTCAAAGGTCTTGGCAACGCTATGCAGAATTGAACCTTTCTACCACCGGGAAATTTACTAACCCCCCATGTTAAACCCAATAGTCAGAAGATCAGACTTTGTGCGGCAACTAACGCCAGACACAGTGATTGATGCAAACGATGCCTTCATTGATCGGATTGATTTAGATATTGGCGACTGGCTGCTATCTGGGGAACTGGCCGATATTTGCGGCGCTCTCTCTCACTTACGTTTGGCCGAGGTACCAACCGCTGATGGCGGTTCCGTTTCATTGTTCAACAGCCATATCATCGAGAGATTTTACGAAATTCGAGGGTTAAGGTTTTCTACCAACCCAAGAACCGATAGCCTCAATCAATCCAGCGCACTAATCTCTGGAACCGTAGAACGACCGAACTGGCGTTATCGACCGACTACCCGCCAACCGGGCGAGACAGAACGTATAACTTTCAAAACTCAGCTTAACCTCACAAGATTTTTGCAAGCCCAGCGCCTACATCATAGAAGTCGATTAGACCGGCCAAGGCTGGCATCTAATTATGTCATGGCGATTTCGCCGGAAACTAGTTGGTATGCTGATGAAGCGCCGCTGTTGCCTGCAACGAACGTTATTATCGGTCCCAATAAGAAGTATGCTTTTGCACTCAAGGACAGTCGGAGTGTCCAGATGCAGCGTTACCTAAATATTGCGCAGGACATGCTTAACAATGCCATGCAGGGAGCATTTGACGGGGAAGGGGCTTCAGCCCATCTAGCACCGTATTTCTCGCTAAGGGCAATTGAGTTTTATTGGGAATTCGACGCTGAGAGCCCGATTGATTTTGTCGCCTCCTTACGGGAAAGGGTTATGCAGCATGGACAGGTCGTTTCACAGGACTTCTACACTTTCTCCAATGCATCGCTAAGAACGACACACCAAAGCCCGTGCCTGACGATCCAGCTAACTACGAAGATAAAAGTGAAGATATACGCGAAAACTACGAGGCGGGTTAGGTTCGAGGTCACCATAAAAGATGACGCTATCAATGCTGTGGCAGGCCAGCGATCTCAAGATAGCGTTGACGGGATCGTTTCATTGATACCAGCTCTTGCCCAAGAAGCGGCAGATCGCCTCACACCGCTCATACAATCGATTACAGCAGCGCCACCGCCTGCGGGCCGGGCTACGTCCCTCCAACTTATGCATCTGATCATACAGAACGCTCAAGATCGCTATGTGGCTGAAGCTATCATTGCAGGCCTTGTCAGCATTGGCCGTGTGGCTCCTTATGGGAACGATCCAATGAAAAACGCAATTAAAGGTTTGAAGGAGCGTGGCGTCCTCAGAAGTGTTAGGCCGAGAAGCAGCATATGTGTTATCACGGACGAATATAATGACGCTTTAGTTAGTTTGCGCAGGCATCGCTAGCTAACTAGTTAGCTACATTGAAAAAATTCATATTTGGTCGCTGCAAGTCGACACCCACTTGCAACGAAAATCTACAGGCCTGTAAACTATGCGCACATTCCGCGCATTTCAACTGCCCTGACAGACCGCACAGTCAAACCACCCACCAGATGCTACGATTTCACTGATCAGAATCGAAAATGTCTGACTTGCTAGTTGCAAGCGCTTCAACTTGCCGTCAAACATTCAATACAGGAGTTAGAACTAAATGCGAAGGCTGGAACGTGACAGATAAAGATGAAGATCTACTTGAAACAGTCGAAGAGGATGATGATGAACCCTATGTGGAGTTTGACATTTCCGTTTCACCTTCGGACCCTTCGCTTGAGTTGCTATCCTCCCAGATAGAGCGTGGTGACATAGTAATTCCGTTCTACCAGCGCAAATTTGTTTGGAAGATTGAGCAGTCCTCGAGATTGGTTGAATCCTTCCTTATGGGCTTGCCTGTTCCGCAAGTGTTTCTCTATGAAAATGACGACGGTATCCTTGAGGTTATTGACGGCCAACAACGTCTAATGTCGGTAAAGTACTTTATAGAAGGCTATTTCGGTGAAGCAGACGACAAAGGAAAGCGTCAAGTTTTCAGACTTAAAGGCCTTTCTGAAAGATCTGATTTTAACGGTAAGACGTTTGACGAATTACCGCAGCGGTATCAAAGGAAGATTCGCAATTCTACTCTCAGAGCAATAAACATAAGGCAGTTAACCCCCAAGGGCAGTGGAGACAGCGTTTTTCATATTTTTGAGCGACTTAATACCGGTGGAACGCAATTGAAGCCGCAAGAAATTAGGAATGCTGTATATAGGGGTAATATAGTTGCCAAACTTTGGGAGCTAAATGAAACTCCCGAATGGCAGAAAATTCTTGGACTTAAGAAGCCTGACAAAAACCAAAAAGATGTTGAGCTGGTTCTGAGGCTTCTATCCCTCTTCCAATGCTGGCAGACCTACGAAAAACCGATGCTTTCTCATTTGAACAAATCCATGAGAGAAAGCCGCAGCTTCTCATCCGATCAGAATAACGCCTTCTATGACAAATTTCTTGCAGCCGTGAAGTTAGTAGACGGAAATCTTGAGAAACCTTTCCGCCCTCGTGGCCTGATAAACTCTGCTGTGCTGGAAGCGGTTATGATCACCATTATGGAAGATGCTTCTATTGATGGTGCGCGATTAGTGGCAGGGTATGACACATTGTTAAAAGATGCTGAGTTTCTCGAAAGGATTACTGGAGGCACAACTGATACGCTTGTGTTACATCGCAGAATTGAAATTGCGAAGCAGATAATTTAGATGCCGCCCGAAGACCTGCGGGAACATTTTTCGCGCGTTGATAAATTGGTTCAGGAGATGAATCAGTTTGTTCCTGCTGACGCGCGTGGTGTGAATGAGTTTCGTGCTGATTTAGCGGGCATGCTTGTTGTTACAATTGCAGCAATGTACGAAACCTGTGTGAAAACGACGATGATTTTGTATGCGGGGAGGTTTGGAAGAGAGTTCGAGGGCTTTACTGAGCGAAATTACAATAAACTTAGTAGTAAAATTTCGCATCGTGACTTGCGCCGATACGCATCTACTTTTGACCCGAATGTATGTGAAAGGTTTGACGCCATATTGGATCGTCGCAGAAAAACTGCCGTCAGGTTGAGTGGCAAAAACCCAATTAGGCAACTAGATCAAATGTTAGATTGGCGACATGATTTCGCACATGCAGGCTTAAGGCAAACTACGATCAGTGAAGCGATGAGCACACACAGACTTGCCAGTATCGTTATCCTTTCCTTCCATAAGTCATTTTCGGATATTGGCTAGCATCTTAAATCTAACTTTATTTGTGAGTAAGCGCCGCTTTCACGGCCTGCGCCAAAATGGGCAATGCTTCGGGTGGGAATTTCCCCTAATTGCATTCAAGTGAAAGTACGGATTAGATCAAACAGAGTCTGAAGCTACTAATCCATACCTTTAGTGGCGGTCTAAATCAAATTATCCGTTGCGCCCTATGTGCGCCCCATAAACCGCTCGATAAATAAAAGGGCTCAGCAATCACTTGCTAAGCCCTTGAATACTATGGCTCCGACGGTAGGGATCGAACCTACGACCAATTGATTAACAGTCAACTGCTCTACCGCTGAGCTACGTCGGAACGGTCCGCATCGTATAGCGGCGGTATTTTGGCGCGTCCAGAGGCTTTTCGGCGGTTTTTGGTAAAAAGTTCATGATCCTCACTTAAGGACGAACTTTGATGTCTCGTTCAGATCGCCATCGTGCGTGACAATACCGCGAACATTAAGATCAATCAGTTGTGCGAGAACGTTTCGCGTGGCAGCGCCCAGCAGTGCGGCGGGGGTATCTGTATAGAGGAGAGCGGCGATGGTGGCGGCGTCTGTAGGGCCGTTTTCAAGTGCTTGAACGATTCCCGTCTCGCGGCTGCGGCGATGGGCAACGAGCCAGTCGAGGCGTGCAGCAGGATCGTCAATCTGCGCACCATGGCCAGGATAGAACACCCGCCATTGGCGTGCAGCAAGGCGGGCGCAGGATCGCATGAAATCGGTGAGGTCGCCATCGGGTGGGGAAACCAAAGACGAAGCCCAGCCCATAACGTGATCGGCGGTGAAGCAGGTATCTCCCCACGCCAGACTGATATGGTTGCCAATATGACCGGGAGTATGGATCACTTCCAACTGCCAGTTATCACCCGAGATCGTCTCGCCATCGGACACAATCTTATCGGGCGAAAAGCCCAAATCCACGCCCTCACCTCCGCCAACACTGCCCGCAGCAGCAAGGTGCTGCATCACAGCAGACCGGCCGGCCTGCGCGCCGCCAAAGGCAAGAACCGGGGCGTCCGTCCGCAGGGACAGATCGCGGGCCAGCGGGGAATGGTCAAGATGGGTATGCGTCACGATGATGTGGCTGATGTGTTGGTCAGGCGCGACAGCCGCCAAAATAGCATCGAGGTGCGCCGCATCTTTCGGGCCGGGGTCAATGACTGCCAAGGCA
Source organism: Sulfitobacter guttiformis (assembly GCF_003610455.1). Taxonomy (NCBI): domain Bacteria; kingdom Pseudomonadati; phylum Pseudomonadota; class Alphaproteobacteria; order Rhodobacterales; family Roseobacteraceae; genus Sulfitobacter; species Sulfitobacter guttiformis. The sequence continues at coordinate 117,450 of NZ_RAQK01000002.1, forward strand.
GTGTGACCCAGCACATAAGTGTTTGTCCCACGATAGGTCATTGGCGAGGGGTTGGGCGCCACGATCCGGCGCAGGCCGTTCTCAAGCACCTGCGCTACCCCGATCGGCGGGTTGAAGTCATCGGGTGGAAGCATTGTTTTGCCTTTCGCTAGGAGCAGGGACATAATAGGTTTATCCTATGTCATTCGAATTGCTCAAACACTATATGCCGCGTGGCATTTACGGTCGCGCAGCGCTGATCCTGCTGCTTCCGGTCGTGTTCCTGCAACTTGTGGTTACCGTTATCTTTGCGCAGCGGCATTTTGAAGGGGTAACACTTCAGATGACGGACACGGTTTTACGTGAACTGGCATTGGTGCAGGAGGTAGCGGATCTGGCACCGTCCCTGGGGCAAGCGGCAGGCGATGTCCAAAGCCAGCTCGGCGCGCTCCAGATATCACTGTCAGGTGCGCAGGGAAAAGCGCCGCAAAATGCGCGCGTCTGGTACGATTATTCCGGCAGTGTTCTGATACGGCGTCTATCTGAGAAGATGCCCGGATTTGTCGCCGTTGACCTGAACAACAGCGGTATGGTCAACGTCTATTCCCAAAGCCGTCACGGGCTGGTGCAGATGGTGTTCGACCGGCGCCGGATTTCAGCAGCAAACCCGCACCAGATGTTCGTCTATACTTTTGCGTTCGGTATTGTCATGAGCCTGATCGCCAGCATTTATTTGCGCAATCAACTGCGCCCGATCAAGCGTCTTGCCCGCGCAGCAGAGGCCTTCGGACGGGGGCGCCATATACCTTACACACCTTCGGGTGCGATCGAACTGCGGGCTGCGGGCAACGCCTTTATCGATATGCGCAGCCGGATCGAGCGTCATATCGAACAGCGCACGCTCATGTTGTCAGGGGTCAGCCACGACCTGCGCACACCACTAACGCGCCTTCGCCTCGGCCTTGCAATGCTGGATGAGGACGACGCCGCGCCCCTGTTGCGCGATGTCGCCGATATGCAAGGCATGCTCGATGAATTCCTCAGCTTTGCCAAGGGCGCAGCAGAAGGAGAGCCGGAGCCCGTAGACCCGATTGCGATGGTTGCGGAGATTGTAAAAAGTGCGCAACGTGCAGGCCGCGATGTCACCCAACTGCCGCGCGAGGGAGGCGGGGAGGGCACAATATTGCTACGGGAAGTAGCCATGCGCCGCGCAGTCGATAACCTGATTTCCAACGGCGTACGCTATGGCGCGCGCGCAGAGGTATCGCTGCTTTTGACGGACAAGACGCTTCGTATTCGCGTCGAGGACGACGGCCCTGGCATACCGGAGCATCAGCGTGAGCAGGCGACAAGGCCGTTCACGCGGCTGGATCCGTCACGAAATCAGGACAAGGGCGGTGGTGTCGGCCTTGGCCTCGCTATTGCAGTAGACGTGGCACGAAGCCATGGTGGCGTGCTGCGCCTTGGTGTTTCGGAGCGTTTGGGCGGTTTGCGTGCTGACATTGTGATTGCCCGCTAAGTATTATCCAATTTTCCGGTCTTCGGTATGTTCGAGATTGGTCGTAGGCAATCCTCCGGATTTTGGGACCTAAGGAGGGTTGAACCGGCCCTTTTGAGGAAGATTTGATCGGTCTTCATGGCTCTATCCTAAGCGCTAAAATCCGGACTTGCCTATGTTCTGTGAACAAACCCCAAGAAAGTTGGAGAAGAATCTACCGCTAATCTATTTACTTACTAAAATAGTCAGGTTAATGATCCGCATATAGAGCAAGCGAACCTCTCCTTGAGTAGCCAGCGTAACAGTTGAAAACTTAAAGCGAGGAAAATGTGCGTAAAACTCCGGAAAATAGCCTTTGCTCGGGCAAATTTCATAGAAACTCAGCACTGGTCGTTGGCGGCTTCGGGGCCTCATTGGCCATGGCCTGTATGACGACCGGTGCCTATGCACAGGACGCAGACCTTATTATTCTGCCAACTGTCGAGGTGGAAACCACCGAAGAAGTCCGCTCCGCTCCGAAAGCCGCCAAAGCACCTGCAAAAGCCAGACGTGCACCACAGCGCGTAGCGACCCCGCGCGCGGTGGAACCCGATATTTGCTCACCAGCGTTGGCAGGTACGCCAGTATGTGCAGACGAAGAGGCCGCAGAACGTGAAGCTCAAGAACTGGCTGAAGCGACCGCCCTCGCAGAGGCAAAAGCGGCGGCAGGCGGCAGCAGCTATACGGATCAGAACTCACCCTTCAAAGCCAACAGCCTTGCAAACAGCAAGATGCCCGGCGCGCTGAAAGATACACCTCGCACCGTTACGGCCATCACTCAGGAGGTTCTTGAGACAACCGGCACAACCAGCGTGCGCGAGATTGCCCGGTCGACACCGGGGATATCGCTTGGCTTTGGGGAGGGCGGTAATTCCTTCGGGGACAATATCTATATCCGCGGTTTCAAAGCCAATAACGACGTTTATACGGATGGCATAAGAAGCCCAGGCACGGGTATCGCCGAGACATTCAACACCGAGCAGGTCGAAGTGACAAAAGGTCCGGCGGGTACTGTTGGCGGGCGCGGTACCACAGGCGGTGCGATTGATATTATCTCGAAAGGGACACGGGACGTCGATTTCACCCGCATCGTGACCACAGTCACTGACGCTTCGACCGTTCGCCAGACCATCGACAGCAACAAGGTGATTAATGACCGTGTTCAACTGCGCTTTAACGGATTGGTGCAGGATGGGGCGGTTGCTGGGCGTGACGTTGTAACGGACGACCGGAAAGGCGCGGCTCTTGCACTCCGCTTCGAGGCGACCGATGCCCTGACGCTAGAGGGAAACCTGAGCTACACCAAGATCGAGCAAACACCCGATTGGGGTGTCCCGTTTGTCAATAATGAAGCGCTTGGCCTCGTTGGTCCGGTGACCGAATTCGGCATTGATCGCGATACGTTTTACGGTGTTCCGGGTCGGGATTTCCAAGTCGCCGAAGAGACCGTTGCGACAGCGAAAGCACGCTATGCTTTTGACAATGGTATGGTGCTGACAAACGCCCTGAGATTGTCGAATGCGACCAACGACTATGTTCTGACAGCGCCGAGCAGTCTCATCGATAACGGCTCCGCAAATCCTGCTGACTGGCAGGTCGGACTAAGCTTCAAAAGCTGGAATCAGGAAACAGATGTGATCGCCAATGTGCTGGAGTTGACCGGCGACGCCCGTTTTGCAGGTGCACAGCACAAGTTTGTATTCGGTCTTGCCACGTCGCGTGAAGACATTGCGGTTATGAACTATGTCAATCTGGCCAGCGAAGACTATTTGCCGCCCGAAGGGCAGCGCGGATGCACTGTCGACGTCATCAATCCCGACCCGATTGCAGAAGGGTGCTGGAGCGGCGAGCAGCCGCAGTCGGGGACCGACCGTACGTCGACCACAGTCAAGTCCACATCGCTCTACGCGCTAGACACTGTCACTTTGTCAGACCGTCTCAATGTAAATGGCGGTCTTCGGGTGGACATATATGACATCGAGCGGTCAGGCGGCAGTGGCGATGATGCCTATACCCTGTCGCGTGACGATGTGATGCTCAACTGGAATATCGGCACCACTTATGCGCTAAACGAGCGTCTAAGTATATATGCGGCGGCAGCAACCTCGACCAATCCGGCAGGGCAGGGCAGGAATTGGAAGCGGGGGGCGGCTTTTACGGTGGCCTCGACGATAATGGATCGGGACTGGCCCCCGAAGAAAACACATCCTTCGAACTCGGTGCCAAATTCAGCTTTTCGCCCAATCTGTTGCTGACCGCAGCGCTCTACCAGACCACCAAGGACAACGCTCGCGAGGATATAGGGCCGCGGGGTGCAACGGTGACCTATGATACGCTGAAATACCGTGTTCAGGGGCTTGAATTGGGCGTTGCTGGTAAAGTGACCGACAGGCTCAGCCTGTTTGGCGGTGCTAATTTCATGAAGAGCAAGATTCTTGAGAGTCAGGACAGTGACATTCGCGGTCTATCGCTTGCGAACACCGCGCATGAACAAATCAATATTCTCGCTACCTACCAGGTGACAGACAAGTTGATGCTGGGCGGGCGCGTCAACTACCAAGGCGCGATAGATCTGGGCAGCACCGCTGCGAATGGCCGTTCCCTGCCTTCCGCACTGACTTATGATGTGTTGGGAGAGTACGAGATTGCCAAGAATACGACGATCAAGGCGGGTGTGACGAACCTGTCAGACGAGACCGTTTATGATGCGGGTTACCGGTCTGGCACTCCCTTTACCTATGTCGCGCCGGGCCGTGAAGTTTCTGTCTCACTCGAGATGAAGTTCTGATTTCCAAATTATTACCGCGGGCGGCTCTGAGGTCGCCCGCAGATTGCCGAAGGTTTTTTATGCTTATCACTATCCCCTCGATCCTGAGTAAAGACGACGTAAAACAGGTGCGTGCACATCTGGATGCCGCTGATTGGGAAGACGGATCAAAGACAGCTGGCCCACAGTCTGCCAAGGTCAAACACAATAAGCAGTTGCCACCAGTGTCGGACACGGCACAAACGCTGGGCCAGTTTATTTTGCAAAAACTGACCGATGACCCGCTCTTTCTGTCGGCAGCGTTGCCTGCGCGTATTCTGCCGCCGATGTTCAACAAATACGAGCAGGCAGAAACCTTTGGCGCGCATATCGACAATGCAATTCGCGTTAATCCGCTGACACAGGAACGCCTGCGCACCGATCTTTCGATGACCCTGTTCCTGAGCGAGCCCGAAGAGTATGACGGCGGGGAGCTTGTGATCCAAGACCACTACGGCACTCACAGCATAAAGCTGGGCGCTGGGGATTTGGTCCTTTATCCTTCCACCAGCTTGCATGAAGTGACGCCCGTCACGCGTGGCGCACGGATATCTTCCTTCTTCTGGCTGCAAAGCATGATCAGGACCGATGCGCACCGCACGATCCTGTTCGATCTGGATCAATCCATTCAATCGCTGAGCACCACGATCGGCTCAAATGCTGTGGAAACCGTCCGCCTCACCGGTATTTACCACAATCTGATACGCACATGGGCAGAGACCTGAGATATGAAAATTTCCCCGATCTTAATTGTTGCAATTGCAGGTATCCTTGCCGCAGGTCCGGCTGCTGCGCTTGATCTTGACACGTTTTGGAGCACGCTGGATGAGGCGGGCCATAACGAGATGTCTCCGCTGGGCATGTTCATGGCTGCGGACTGGGTTGTGAAGGGCGTAATGCTCTCGCTTTTGTTTGCCTCTGCGTTGGTCTGGGTCATCTTTGCCGCCAGAATAACGATTTTGCGATGGGAGCGCAGCGTGCTGCGCCGCGGCTACCGCGATCTGGACAAGATTGGAACGCTCACTTCGACGGAAGGGAAATTTTCCGAGAAAAAAGGCGTTGTAGGCCAAATGATCCGCGCCGCTCAGCGCGAGCGGAGCTGTTCGGGTGATGGGGTGGCGATGAAGGCTGGTATCAAGGAGCGGGCAGGCTCCGAGATTGCGCGCATCGAGGCCGGCGCCGCAAGACGCATGAGCCTCGGGGCAGGGGTCTTGGCCAATGTAGGTTCAACCGCACCTTTCGTTGGCTTGTTCGGCACGGTTTGGGGCATCATGAACAGCTTCATTTCCATCTCCGAGAGCAACACCACTAATCTTGCCATCGTGGCACCCGGCATTGCAGAGGCCCTGCTTGCAACGGCCATCGGGCTTGTCGCCGCTATTCCTGCAGTCATTTTTTATAACATTCTCGCGCGTGGTATGGGGGGGTATAAGGTGATGCTGGCAGATGCTGGCGCTCTCGTGGAACGCACACTGTCGCGGGACCTGGATCTGGCGACCAAGGATGCGGGCAACATGCCCCGATTTGCCGCCGTTCCAGCGCAAGCAGCGGAGTAAGCAGCATGGCATCGCGAATGCGTGCAGACGATGATGGCGATCTTGGCGAAAATAGCGAGATCAACGTCACGCCTTTCATCGACGTTATGTTAGTTCTTTTGATCATCTTTATGATTGCGGCACCCCTTTCGACGGTCGATATTCCGGTGGAGTTGCCGGTGGCTGTCGCTGATGCGCCTGAACGCACGGCGGATCCGGTGTTTATCACAATAACCGAAGATCTGGCGCTCTCCGTGGGGGAGAACAAGACCACCCATGAGCGCCTTTACATCGACGTTGGTATCGCAACGCTGCAAAGGCGTGATACGCGCATCTACATCCGCTCAGATAAATCAGTACCTTATGGCGAGTTTATTCGGGTAATGAATATCTTGCGGGCCGATGGATTTTTGAAAGTCGGCCTCGTGGGTCTGGACGAGAATGTCGCACAAGCCCCTGAAGGCGTGCAGCCTGAGATCCTACCATGAGCCTGACCTATGCCACAGGTAACTCGATGCCGCTGTTCTGGCTTTCGGCTGTTATCTTCAGCGCAGTACTGCACGTCGGCTTGCCCGCGCAGATCCTGAGCACGACACCTACGCCGAAAACAGAAGACGCACAGCCTGACGGTATTACAGGTGCCATGATGTTTGATCTCTCCGATCTCATCGCAGCCTCGGCCGCGCTGGAGGAAGACAGCATCGCCCAACAGGAAAGCCAGCAGGCGCCTACGGTTACGGAAAGCCCCGAGATGGTCGAGGCATCAAAAGCTGCGGAGCAACCTATCCTGAGCCAAATTCCCTACGATGTCGAAGATGAAAGCCTGAAATTCGCAGTCGCGGCACCCGATCCGGAGGCCGATACCGAAAAGCAAGCGCAAGAGATCGCAACCGAGCGCGACCCGGATCAGATCGACGTCGAAAGTCAGGTCGGGGCAGAGGACCGCAAAGCCTCCGAGCAATCAACCGCAGGCGTTCAGGCACTGGTGGAAGCCGAAACAACAAAAGCGGCGAGTGAGGGATTAACCGCAGAGCAGACAGAGGAAATTCGGGATTGGCAAAAGAGTATTGTCTTGCTGATCAGTGGTGCCAAAACCTATCCCGCAAAGGCGCGCAGTAACCGTATCGAGGGGCTTGTGCAAATCCGTTTCACGCTTGACCGGTACGGCGCGTTAATCGCGACGGAGGTGGCGCGATCCTCAGGTTCTACTCTTCTTGATGAGGCGGCAGTAACAACAGTAGAGCAATTGGCAAAGATGCCAGCGCCTCCTAATTATCTGACAGGTGATGAGTTCACGTTAATGATCCCGCTGCGCTATAGCTTCAGGTGAACCATATCCGCGTGAATATCATTGATGCTGGCACAACCGGACAGGAGCATAGCAATCTCGAGCTCGTCGCGCAGCAGCCGCAAAACATGGCTGACGCCAAGTTCACCCGCAACACAAAGACCGCAAACAACCGGGCGTCCGATCAAAACGGCTTTTGCTCCTAGAGCGAGCGCGATGAAAATATCAACGCCGCGACGGATGCCGCCATCCATCAAGACAGGATACTCCGATCCCACCCTTTTGATAACCTCCAGCAGCATTTCCAACGTGGCAGGAGCACGGTCTAGCACACGCCCGCCATGGTTTGACACAATAACACCGGCAGCCCCGACTGATGCGGCCCGCGCGGCGTCATCCGGATGAAGTATACCTTTAAGCAAAACAGGTGCCGCTACAGACTGCATCAGCCAATCAACGTCACGCCAATTGGGTAAAACGTGCGCGATATGGTCAAACACGAACGATTGCCCCTCAATGAGCGGGGTGAAACGGGTGGCGGGAAAGGCGGAGAGATTTACTGCCCTCACATCGGGCGGCAATTGGAAGCCTGCCTCGATCTCACGGTCTCTGACACCCTGCACGGGCGCGTCGATTGTCAGAACAAGGACTGTATACCCCGCCGCCAATGCAATCTCCGCCAGTTCGAGTGTGCGCTCTCTGCTGCCCATCCAGTAAAGCTGAAACCAGTCACAGCTGGCTGCGGCTGACCGTATCTGAGCGAGGTCTACACTACTTTGCGCGCTTACCACCGTTTTGATGGACTGCGCTTGCGCGCCCCGTGCCGTCGCGGTTTCACCTAAAGGGTCCAGAAGCCGGTGATAGGCAAAGGGCGCGACCATAAACGGTGTCGCGTGGCTTTGCCCTAAAAGGGATATCTGTGTTGAGCCGCCACCCGTTTCGCGCAGCGGACGCGGAATTATTCGCGCACACGAAAAAGCGGTCTCGTTTGCCAGCAAAGTCGCTTCGTCCCCCGCACCTGCAAGGAAGTATGCACGGTTTTGCAGGCTCATCATATCCCGCGCGCGGGTGTAATATTCGGGTAAGATGTGTGGAAGTTGATCAGGTTCAAACATGTCTAGAATTCAATCTATTGGCTGGCGTCGCACCCAAAATTAATCGCGAGGCACGCAAGCGGTTTGCGCTTCAACCACCAAGCCTGAGGCCGCGGCAGTTACCTGAACTGACCTTTGGTATCCCTTAATGGAATGTTGTGGGCTGGCTGAAAGCAGCGGCATACTCGCGAGGCGCGGACAGGCGCATACGTTTAAGGGCAAGGCCGAAATCAAAGGCGCAAGACGCGAGGAGGGGGGCCACGTCTGGTCGCACCAACAAGGTCGCAATCAACATAGCATCTTCGCGCGCGCCTTCGGACGCGGTGGCAATAAAATTTGCAAAACAGGATTCGTCCGCTCCAAGACATTTGCACCGGACTGAGTGGCGCATCAGCGGTCTACGGCCATGGTCAGCGCACAAGTTGCAAATCTGCTCGAAAGACTTCACAGCTTTTGCGCCCTGATTATAACCAAGGGCGGTGATGAAATCGTCGCGCACCTGCGCTTGGGCGGCACGACCGTCCGACCATAAGCGCAGGTAGATCACGCTCGCGGCCTCAATACCGTCAAGCTCTGATATAAATCCCACCGGTGCGCCGCCCCTCTTTTTCACAGGCCCGCTCATTTTGTGAGGATCAGCTTGTTGGCCCGCGTGATGCGAAGGGTATAGACCTGATCGTCCAGCACGATCTGTGCAAGATCGCCGCCTTTTGTCAGGTTACCCGCTGCATAGGTGGGCATACCGGGCACCTGAAGTTTGGTTTGCGGGGGGGTGTGAAAGCTCATGGGTGCACATCTGCGGTTGAACAGGCGTAATCCATCATCCACTCTAACGGCGCGCCGTCAAAAATCTCGAATGTGTTGGCAAATTCAGTGGGGTTGGTCAAAGCCCCGAATGCCAACTTGCGATTGGCTTCAGCGCTGCAGGGCGCGTGACGTGGATGCGACATTTGGAAGTCCTTACATTTAAAACATGTCGGGCTTCCCCTGTTTCGATTCGAGGTGGCTGGACGTGAGTAATTACTGACAAATTTAGTCTGATTAGTCAACCTGACTAAAACACTCAGGATTTAAGCGGCCTTTGAGGTGTCACGAAGATCAATCAAAGTACTACACGTTGGAAAGCCGCAGCAGCACATAGGCGGCAGCGCCAATGTGGGCCAGCGTCACAAGAACAGAGATCGTGTGCAGGAGTTTGAAGCGGCTCTTTGCGCCCTGATCGGTGGCCGTGTTGATTGCAGGCATCAGGACCTGCCGGGCGAAAAGCGTTGTAGCTGCGATCGCTAGCAGGATGCCTCCCGAAATTTGATCGGTTGAAAAGGCCGTTGCGGCGGCCACCGCCGCAGTACCGAGGACAAAAAGGTAGAAATGTGGAAACGCCCGACGGATCAGCGGGCCTGCAGTTTCTGCTGGAAGAGCGGTAAACAAAAATGCCGCAAAGCCGAAGGCATAAAGGACTGAGCCGCCAAACATAAGCGCAGTAACAAGCAGGGAAACTTCAAACATCATAGTCCTTTCGGGAGAAAGCAGAAAATTCGTAAAGGCCTCATTTGTGAGGCGGGGGTGACGCGGTGGGGATTGCCGGATTAAGGGCCAAGTCCCTTTGGGTGTCTGGCATGACCAGTCGCTTCGTCTACTATGTGTCTGGGTGTAGTGATCGGTTTCTGTCCACCCAGACGCAACATTGAGGATGGGGAATTTTTGCTCTTATGACCTCATTACCCTTAATCCACTGGCGTGTAATTGGACAGGCATCACCACTGTCCTTTTTTCAGACTTCCTGAGGACACATTTATCGCCTTCCCGTTAAATTCGGTACGATGTAGGGAACACTACGTTGATACGCGCTAAAGCGCTCTCCATACCTTTTTTTGAACCTCCGCTCCTTAAGCTTTGGAGCCACGAGGCAGTAGGCTGTAAGTGTGACTGCAAGGAAAAGTTGGTCCGGCGTCCAGACCGGAACAGTCCAAAGCGTGAGCGCGAAAGCAACATAGATCGGTTGTCTGATGACCCGAAACAACCCTGTGGTCGGCATCCCGGGAAACTGCGGTTTTATGTTTTGCAAAAGTGACATCCAGCCCAAAGCGCCCGATTGCACCTCGGCTCCTGCATCAAAACTGGCTTTGATCAATAACAACCATGACGTCACATAGGCACCGACGATTGCATATAAGACAGCGCCCTCCGCCTGCCACCAGATGATGCCACTCGGAGTCCAGAATGCGAAAAGTACTAAGAGTTGAGCCGATGCAATGATCGCATAGGTCGTGGTCGATAAAGTGGCACCATATTGGGCAGGAACGAGGCGCGACAGCCAGCGAGAACCGCGAGCGGTCAAAAGCAGAGAATGGAAAGCAGGAAACTGTAAGACCAGCGCGGCATTTACGAGCGCTGCTAACGGCCATGAAACTGTCCCCAAGCTCTTGCTCATGCCAAAGAACATCGCAGCAATCATTGACAACACTGCCACAGCAAACAACGCATGCACCACAGCGCCAAATGCCAGTGCAACCACTATTCGAACACCACCTTTAGGCGGATGAAGCGCTCCCTTGACCAGTCTAATCAGGCGCGGGATGTGGTTGTTATCCGGGTCCGTCATGGTGACGTCCTTTTATGTTGCGATCTCTTATTGGTGTGAATGGCCGCTTGCTCTCAACCGACAGACAATCCTGAATGTGGCTTTGCATACGCAAACGGCTTAATTCCTATCTGCGTATGAATTTGAAGAAAAATGGAAATCGCCTGCCAAGAGTGTATTTTCAGGGTAGGGATTCTGCTACGACGCCATTGCGCCTCAGGATGCGCTGCAACGTACGTCTGTGCATGTTCAACAAGCGCGCTGCTTGCGAGACATTACCGCCTGCGCCCTGAAACACATGCTCGATATGCTCTATCCGGGCATCCTCCGGCGACATTGGCCGGTCCGGTGCCGGTGGGCTTTGGTCTCTTGGTGCCAGCAATACATCAATGATCTCATCCGTGGTCGCCGGTTTTGCAATGTAGTCCACCGCGCCGATACGTGCGGCTGCGACGGCTGTAGGGATGTCTCCGTATCCCGTCAGGATAATCGCACGTGCATCACCGTTACGCTTTTCCAGCGCCTTTATCACGTCAAGTCCACTACCGTCCAAAAGCCTAAGATCGACCACGGCAAAGTCTGGTGCATTTTGGTTTATGCTTTCCAAGCCCTCGGCGACACTCGCGGCTTTACGCATTGTAAAACCGCGCTTCTCCATGGCGGCTGCCAAACGGTCGCGCAGTGCGTCATCATCCTCGACGATGAGCATTGATCTGTTTTCAATGAATTCCAACATCTCGATCTCCTTTGTAATTTATACGAAAGCGGAGGTTGCCCGGATTGCGATTGCGTCAATCCGCCGCTCCGCCGATGAGCTTTGTTAGGAAGTTTTGGAGAAAGCGGGGGCAGGGCGCTATTGCAGCGGTGGGCGTTGTGTCCACGCCCACCGCCGTAACCTGAACAAATCAGCTGTCCTTCGCGGAGGCGTCTTCGGCTGCGGGCGCGCTTGCACGCGCTTCTTCGATTAGCGCCTCAATCTTTTCCATTCCCTTTCCAGGAATGCGCGCTTCGAGGATCTGGTCGGCGTTGCTGGTGTCATCTCCCACCACTACCAATGCAACCATGCCCATCACCTGATGGGGCAAACAGATTACAGCAGTCAGCCCGGTTTCCGTCACCGTGTACTCAACCTCTTGGTTCATCCGCCCGCGAAACTCCTCCTGACCGGCGGGCAACGCGTCCTTTACGGATTGGGCATTGTGGGACTTATCCGTCGGGATGAACCGGATCACGTCTCCGACCTCGGCCCGAATAAGTTCTTGGCTGAATACCATCCGGTCACCAGCCTCGTTCTGGTTCAACATCTCAACTTCGATGGTTTCTGCGAAGGATGAAACGGCCGATCCAATCAATAGGGTCGTGGCTAACAATGTCTTTTTCATTTTCTTGCTCCAGTGATGTTGTTTCTGATACTCTACGTAAGAACCTTGCTCCGAGTATCCACCCGCTTTTCTACAATGGCGACAGTCTGGCGCACCCGCCGGTTTGCGATAGTGCGGCGGCGTTTGACAGCACTTGATTAAATCTTACTACTAAACTCAATTAACGCTGTGCGAGACGTCAGATGGGAGGGCGCTAGTGCATGTCATTTTAGCACTTAAGCGCCGCTTAACGGACCGATCCACTTCAGGTTCCTGCATCCCGAATGTGTCAGCGTGCCAGAACAACATCGGCCCGTACGTCGAGGTCATCCTCAACAGCATCAATCAAATAGGATGCTACATCCGCGCGGGAGACCAATCCGTTTCTCCATGTTGACGGATCGCGCAAAACCCGCATTCGTCCGAGTTTCTCGCTGTTGCGCAGGATTACGGGGCGCGCGATTGTCCAGTCGATACCGCTCGACGTGATAAGCGCTTCCTGACGGTCTTTGTCTGCATATGGCCTTCCTAAAATCGCCCTGTGGCCGAGGCTTTCCAGTTTGCTCATAGCTTCGCGTGACCTACCGGCACCAAAACCCGTTACGGCGACCAAGCGGCGCGTATCGCTCGATTTCATCGCATCCAGAAGCAAGGCAGTGCTTTCCGAGAACAGATCTTCTTCTTCCCAAAGCATCGATAGCCGTTCTTTGATGCCTAAGGCGTAAACTACAGCCCGTACGCCTGACAATGCTCTGAGGACATCCTCCGCTGATCGCGCATCGCCGGCAAAGGGTTCGAGCAGGTCAGTCGCGGTGAGTTTGTGCGCGCTGCGGGCGAATGCGCGCACGGGCAGGCCGCGATCCGTTGCGTCCGTAACAGCAAGTGCGCCAATGCCGGAAGTCGCCCCCATGATCAGAATTGGTGCCTTCATGTCGGTGTTCCTCTCATACTTTTGATGATCGTATAGAATAGCAAAATAATGCCCGACCTGACAAAAACCAGAAACGATGCTCTGGGTGGCGCGGTTCCGCACAGTGCCCCACCACACGCTGCATGATCAGCATAGATCCATCGTCTGCATTAGTCGAAGGGAGGTGTCTATCTGGCGAAAAAAGCTGTTAAAAAACCTTACGCCGTTCGGATTATCCGATGATTGTGCAGCGCTAAGCACTCCCGTGTGCCATAACCACGCTCAACAGCCTACAAACAGGCTTGAGATATTATTATGGCAAGGCCCGAGACGGGTTTGAAAAATAGCATGTTAGTCATGCAGTACAAGGCCATCTGGACCACATTAGGTCAAGTTATACGACATATGTATCAATATGTTATATGGAGTGCGGACTAAGAACAGTGAGCTGACCGCTCGCAAAAAACAGATTTACCGACGATATGGCGGTTGTAGCAGCTGAGATAACCTTCTTTTCAATGTTATCGACCACATGAAATTTCATACTGCAAATACTCCCTATATATTGGACCGTAACTGGCGCAACTTAATCTACTCTTTGCTCCTGAAACCCAAGGTGAATTGTTTTTCTTCTCTCCGAACAGATCATGGCGGGTGATTGTCTGCCAACGGCAGAATGGGGGGGGTTGTAGAATTAAATTCGAGTCCTGATCCCAGCTTATGTCTCTGTTCCGGTTTCTCAAACGTGCAAATGGAAACATGCATATTTTACGATCCGCCAAAGTCGTTTCACAAATATATTGTCGCTCTCCCGGCAGTTCCAGAAGGCGTATTTTTCGCAAGTTGCACATAGGAAGTGATGATTAGACGCCGGATGTATAGGACGTAGAGGCTGCCTACACCAAAATCGCGGATTGCTCCCATGCGACCCGAATTAATGAACCAAATCCTTCCCGGTCAAGCCGCGATGACATCTGGAGCGCAAAGTTTGGCGACGTTTGCGCGGATACCATCGCCGAAGCCGCATGGAAGCGAAAATGCATTGTGTGAGAACACTGGGACAATCGTTCATGGCGCGGGACTTCGAAAGCCAAATTGCTGAGAACTTAATCCTTATCGCGGCCCTCAACCGCTATACGGCTTATCTGTCACAGAGCCTGTAGGTTCAATGTGTTTGGGGTGAGGGGATAACACCCTCTACTCAATTTGAGCAACAAAACCAGTTGAGCTTTTTTGACGATGATTCGGTCATACTCATGACGAACGGACACAAAGATCACCTATACTGATAATTGTTTCGAAATGATGTATTGTCGCGGATGAGTTTATCAGAATTCTCCTTAATTCAGCCAGAAAGCAGTCATTTTGCTGCCTCCTTGGGTTGAACGTGATAATTAATATTCTCGTGGGGCTGCCACCCGCGGATACGGAAAATCGCAGTTTATACTTCCTGGGGAGGATACCATGTCAGCCAATCTAATAAGCAATCCAACAGCAACAGATTCTACCGAAGGGTCGGATCTTCTGGTTGGCAACATGACGTCAGATCGCGTGAACCTAATGGGTGGCGACGACATTTACTCCGCGCTCGGTGGTTCCGATGTTGTGACAGGCGGCGCGGGTAATGATTACATCGACGGGGTTTGCGGCAATGACGTCCTGTTCGGTGACGAAGGCGACGATACGTTGCTCGGCGGCAATGGTCGCGATGTTCTATCCGGCGGAACCGACAATGACCTTCTTGATGGTGGCAATCAAGAGGACACCCTGAGCGGTGGTGTAGGCGATGATACGCTACTGGGGGACAAGGGGGCCGATCTGCTCGACGGCGGCGAGGGTACCGATATCCTCAACGGCGGCACCGACAATGACACTTTAACAGGCGGCGCTGGCGCAGATGTGTTTTTGTTCCGCCGCGGCGATGGACAGGATGAAATTACTGACTTCACCCAAGGGGATGACAAAATCGACCTGTCCAAGCTCGGCATGTGGGACATCTCGCAGCTCAGCATTCAGGAAACAAACGATGGTATCCGCATCAATACGGGAGATGGCAACTTCATTGAGTTGATCGGCGTCTCTGTCGGTGATTTGACAAACGATGACTTTATCCTTGCTGACGCACCGGTCATCACCATGACCGAAAGCAGCGATACCCTCACCGGCACCTCTGCCAACGATATCTTTTTTGCCGCAGGCGGCTCGGATCGCGTCTCTGGTGGTGCGGGCGCGGACACAATCGATGGCGGCACAGGACGAGATACACTTGACGGTGGCACAGGCGAGGATCTGCTGTTCGGTGGGTCCGGCAATGACCAGATCAAGGGAGGTGACGGCAATGATCTGATGTATGGCGATGCTGGTAATGATAAAATGCTCGGCGGCAACGGGGATGATTTTCTCGACGGCGGCAATGACAATGACCGGATCTATGGCGATGCTGGAAATGACACGCTAATCGGTGAAAACGGTAATGACCAACTCTTTGGTGGAACAGGTGATGACATTCTTTCAGGGGGCGCTGGTAAAGATGTGCTTGAAGGCGGTGATGGTGCGGATGTCCTGATTGGCGGTGGAGGCGATGATATTCTGACCGGTGGCGCCGGTGCCGATGTCTTTGTCTTCAACGATGATCGCACACGTAGCGATGTCATTACTGATTTCGAAGATGGGATCGATATCATCCAAATCGCAAGCTATGGCTTTACCGACTTTTCCGATCTCGACATGGTCCAGTTAGGTGCCGATGTACTCATCACGCTTAGCCTGCGGGACAGTATAACGATTGAGAACACTCAGCTGTCCAGTTTCGGCAATACAGACTTCGACCTACTGGCCTGATCAGTCAAACAACGTGATCTTACATTGAACTGGGTCTGTCGTTGAGAGACCGGACTTTTAGGTGCGCTGCTGAAGCAGCGCACTCCAAATGGTGCCAGTTGGTGCAGGCGATCGATATTACGACCGCCAGTAAGATGGAAAACAAAAAAAACGCACTCTTCGTCTGAACGCTCCAGAGGACGTCGGACGTAAGGGACGTAGCGTTCTAATTCAGAAAGATCGGTGGTCTGGAGTGAGGAACTAACAGTTTCGGACAGTTCCCGGACAGACACGGCCTGCCTGTTTCGTGGTATTCTTTTGACAGGTTGTAATGAAAACTTTCAGCGATCCCTTCACGGCGGAACAGTACCGAGATGCTCTCCTCGCCTAGCTGGCCAGCCAAGACAAGGTGGATCTTACTTCCAGTTGAATAAGTCTGACGTGTCTTGTGAGAAATGTTTCCTGATCAGCTTCTCGGCGGCTTACTTCAATGTTTGTGGCTTTTTCTCTGTCTCGATCTCCTAATCGATAAGGATAACCAGCCCCCCCGTTACGGTAGGTCTCTGGTCATTGCCCTAAAGGCGCACACAGTGCTTATAACCAGTCCGTCACGATCAAGTTCTGGGGATGATTTTAATATTGGCATAAATGGACTGATTTAGTGCGGCTTTGATCAGAGATATATGGCTCTCTGTTCTTTGTCTTTCAGGTACTAGATGGGCGGAAACCGGACTTTCGCTGCTGCTTCGAGTTAGTTTTGTTGCAGAAGAGGAACCGGAAATTCACTTCGATCGAGATGTGCTATGCAAACTGAACACGAGCTAATGGATGTGGCTTTCTAGGGAAAAGGGGTGTCTGCCTCATTTTGTGGCTAAGCGTATGGGGATTCAGGCAAACTAACGTAGATGAGGATGGCAGATCTCTAAAAATGGAGAATTTTCTTGACCAATTGATCAAGAGGGCAGTTAATTTTCAAAACTCTGTTAGGGATAATCCGATGATGAAAACAAAAAATCTTAGCCGCCGGCACTTCATGGCGACCACCGCAGCAACATCGCTGATACTTGGGGCTGGGCGGGCCATGGCTGCAGAACCGATAAAAACGGCGGGCATTTATACCGTACCTGTCGAACAGCAGTGGGTCAGCCGTATTCATAAAGCGGCACTTGCGGCTCAGGGTCGTGGCGACATTGATTATTCGTTCTCGGAAAACGTCAGTAATACCGATTATGCACGTGTGATGCGAGAGTATGCTGAGGCAGGTAACACGCTGATCATTGGCGAAGTCTTTGGTGCGGAACAAGAAGCACGTGAAGTCGCGGCTGAATATCCAAACGTAGCGTTCTTAATGGGCTCAAGCTTTAAAGAAGACGCAGCGCTGTCTAATTTTTCGGTTTTTGACAACTATATTCAAGACGCCTCTTATCTTTCAGGCATCATTGCAGGAGCGATGACAGAGTCTGGAAATATCGGCATGGTTGGTGGATTCCCAATCCCCGAAGTGAACCGCCTGATGCACGCATTCATGGCCGGTGCGCTTGAGATGAACCCAGATATTAAGTTCCAAGTCAGCTTTATCGGCAGCTGGTTTGACCCACCCAAGGCTAAGGAAACCGCGTTTGCGATGATCGAAAACGGTGTGGATGTACTTTATGCTGAGCGGTTTGGTGTTTCTGACGCCGCGCAGGAAAAAGGTATTCTAGCCATCGGTAACGTCATTGATACACAGGCCGATTATCCTGAAACGATTGTTGCTTCTGCGATTTGGCATTTCGAACCGACGTTAGATAAAGCAATCGCTGAAGTGCAGGCGGGTAGCTTTTCCGCTGGGGACTACGGTGCATATTCGTTCATGAACGAAGGCGGTACAAGTCTTGCACCTCTGGGCACATTTGACGGCAAAGTTCCGGCAGCAGCACTGGCTTTGGTTGCCCAGCGTGAAGCTGAGATTAGATCAGGCGCGTTCTCGGTCACGATTAACGACAACGAACCATCGTCGTCTTAATCAAGCATGTCCAAGGATGCAGTTGAGGCACTTTCCCTTAATGCTATAACGAAAAAATTTGGAGAGCTGACCGCAAATGATGCGGTCAGCCTTTCTGTGAACGTTGGTGAAGTTGTCGCTCTTTTAGGAGAGAACGGCGCGGGGAAAACCACACTTATGAATATTCTGTTCGGCCAATACACGGCCGATAGCGGAACTGTTCGCGTATTCGGCGATACATTGCCGCCCGGCAATTCCCGGGCGGCTTTGGATGCCGGTGTTGGTATGGTGCACCAACATTTTACACTGGCCGATAATCTGACCGTCCAAGAGAACATCACATTGGGTGTCCACTCGCTATTGAAGCCAAGCTTGGGGCGGGCTGCGGCAAAGACGCGGATTGTGGCTCTGTCAAAGAAATTTCACCTTGCTGTTGCGCCGGATGTGCGTGTCGGAACCTTGTCTGTGGGGGAGCGTCAGAGGGTTGAAATACTCAAAGCACTCTACCGCGATGTGCGGATTCTGATCCTTGATGAACCGACAGCAGTTTTGACGCCACAAGAGACGGATGATCTGTTTGCAACGCTGAGGCTAGCCATCGAAGAAGGGCTTTCGATCATCTTCATATCGCATAAGTTGCATGAAGTTATGGCTATCGCGGATCGGATTGTTGTGCTGCGGCACGGGAAAATGGCAGGCGGTGTGGATACAAAAGATACCGATAAAAACGCACTGGCCGCGATGATGATGGGAACTGAGGCGACAGCGCCGGAGGTCTCGCCTGCGAAACCGGGCGCGCCGTTGCTTGCGTTGCACAACGTTACGACTGCGGATGTTGGCAGCGTTCCCGGTTTGAAGTCAGTTTCATTGACCTTGAAAGCAGGTCAAATCGTCGGTCTTGCGGGTGTGTCCGGGAACGGACAGGCCGCGATGGCCGATGTTGTTGGTGGGTTGCTCGATCCAAGTAACGGTCAAGTCGTTTTGGGGAATGACACAGTTCAGAAATGGACGCCTCGTATCGCGGTGCAAAGCGGTATCGCGCGTATCCCTGAGGACCGGCACAAGACCGGGACAATTGCTGACTTTGACCTTGTTGAAAACGCCATATTGGAACGATATAAATCCCCGGCTTTTAGCAATGGCGGTTGGCTGAACTGGCGTAAATCAAGGGCCTTTGCGGACGGTATTATCGATAAGTACGATGTGCGTTGCCCCGGATCAGACACACCGATCAGGCTTCTGTCTGGCGGTAACATGCAAAAGCTGATTCTCGGGCGTGTGCTTGAAGCTAACCCACGGATCATTCTAGCAAATCAACCTGTTCGCGGGCTTGATATCGGTGCAGTCAACTATGTGCACAGCCAATTGTTGGCGGCACGGGAACGTGGTGCAGCGGTGCTATTGATTTCTGAGGATTTGGATGAGCTTATGGCGCTTTCTGATGTGATCCACGTCATTTCAGATGGGCGACTTTCGCCAGAATTTGAGCGAGGTGAAATGACACCTGCGGAACTAGGGCTTTGGATGGCCGGTCAAGGGTTTGAAACGGACATTCCTCATGCGTCTTGAACCTATCAAGAACCCGACACTGGCCCGCAAGCTGGTACCACCTGCAATCGCTCTTGTATCGACGATCGTGATTGCATCGCTTTTGGCTATGATCGCAGGTGCAAACCCGTTTTCTGTCATCGGATTGATCCTTAAAGGTTCCTTTGGATCGCAGTTCGCAATCCTTGAAACGCTAAACCGCGCAACACCTTTGATTTTCACGGGCCTCGCAGTCGCCGTCGCATTCCGTGCGAAGTTCTGGAACATCGGTGCGGAGGCACAGCTTTATGCAGGTGCGCTTATGACAGTGCTACTCGGGACCGGAGTCTTGCCTTGGCCCAGCTTTGCGATCTTATCGTTGATAATTGTCGCATCTATCTTAGCTGGGGCCATTGTCCTATTGGTTCCCGCGCTCCTTAAAACGCGGTTTGGTGTTGATGAAGTCGTTACGACATTGCTGTTTAACTTCATTTTCCTACTGCTTATCTCAATGCTCCTTGAGGGGGTGCTCAAAGACCCAACGGGCATGGGTTGGCCGAAATCTGCCCGTGTCATACCAGAGGCGCGATTGCCGCGAATTGTGAATGGGCTCCGCCTGCACTGGGGCTTCGGTCTTGCAATCTTCTCAGCTATTTGCATTTGGATTATCCAAACACGCAGCACCTTGGGTTACGAAATGCGCGCGGTTGGTTTAAACAAGGATGCCGCTGCCTTCGCCGGCATTCCAGTCAACGTGGTGATTGTAAAAACTGCGCTGCTTTCCGGTGGTCTTGCGGCATTGGCAGGGTTTTCTGAAGTGGCCGGACTAAAGGGCAGCCTCACGCTCGATCTGTCGCCTGGGTTTGGGTACACAGGGATTATCGTGGCGATGTTGGCGTTGCTCAATCCGCTTGGCGTGCTCGTAGCCGCATTGTTTGTAGCTGGCATTTTTGTGGGTGCTGACAGTATGAGCCGTGCTGCTGATGTGCCGACGTATCTAGCGGACATCATGCTTGCGACAGCACTCCTTCTTATGGTGCTGGCCATCATGCTAACGCGGTTTCGTGTGGTGAGGGACTAGCGTCATGGAAGTTATCGAAATCCTCTTCACCGCAAGTTTTTGGGCCGCTGCAATTCGCATCGCTAGCCCGCTGATCTTTGCCACATTGGGGGAGTTGATCTGCGAACGTGCAGGCGTGTTGAACCTTGGTATCGAGGGCATCATGGTCGCGGGTGCATTTGCAGGTTGGATGGCGGTTTATTCCGGCACAGGACTTTGGACTGGCGTTTGCGTTGCGATGCTGGTGGGGATGCTATTTGGTCTGCTTCATAGCACGCTTACGGTGCCGTTCGGCCTGTCCCAGCATGTTGTGGGCCTTGGCGTTACCCTGCTGGCGACGTCGTCCACTTATTACGCTTATCGGCTGGCGTTACCAGAAGTAACAAGTCCACCAAAAATCGAAGCATTCCAGCCATATGAAATTCCGATCTTATCGGACATCCCATTACTCGGACCGGCGTTGTTTTCACAAACACCACTGACGTATCTCGCCTTCATTCTTGTTGGGTTGGTTAGCGTGGTTCTCTATCGCACACCCCTTGGTCTCGCCGTACGCGCTGCCGGTGAAAATCCCGCAGCGGTGGCGGCCCAAGGTCTATCCGTCACTGCAATCCGCATGGGGGCGGTTATGGTTGGCAGCGGTCTGATGGCAGTCGGGGGTGCGTTCTTGACCATGTCGGCATTCGACAGCTTCTTCTTTGAGATGGTCAATGGCCGCGGCTGGATTTGTATTGCACTGGTTGTCTTTGGATCGTGGCGGCCCGGTAAGGCTCTGCTCGGTGCGGTTCTTTTTGCAGCTTTTGACGCACTCCAAATTCGCGTGCAACAAACAAGTTTAGGCGCACACATTCCTTACCAAATCTTCCTGATGATGCCGTATATCCTATCGATCTTCGCGCTTATTTTGATGTCGCGGCGCGCTGAAGTGCCTGCTGCGCTTATGGTTCCGTTCAATAAAGGAGAACGCTGATGTTTGATCTGATCGTCAAAGGTGGCACGCTACCAGATGGGCAAGTTTCAGACATCGGGATTGTGGGTGATAAGATTACTGCAATCGGATCACTTGATTTAGCGCAAGCGGGTCAAGTGTTTGACGCGTCCGGCGATTTGGTTAGCCCGCCTTTTGTCGATCCGCATTTTCACATGGACGCAACACTTTCCTATGGCCTTCCGCGGATCAACACATCAGGCACGCTGCTTGAAGGGATTGGGCTCTGGGGTGAACTCAAACAGGTCATGACCCAAGACGATATCATCGCCCGCGCACTTACCTATTGCGATTGGGCCGCGAGCATGGGGCTGCTGGCAATCCGTAGCCACGTCGATACGTGTGACGACCGGCTTTTGGGGGTCGATGCGCTGCTTGAAGTAAGAGAGCAAGTCAAAGACTATATCGATCTGCAGCTTGTCGCCTTCCCACAAGACGGTTTTTACCGTGATCCCACCGCGCGTGAAAACACCATCCGTGCCCTGGACATGGGTGTCGATGTTGTTGGGGGGATCCCGCATTTTGAACGCACAATGTCGGATGGGGCGGCGTCGGTGAAAGAACTCTGCGAAATAGCCGCCGCGCGTGGTTTGCAGGTGGATATGCATTGCGACGAATCTGACGATCCACACTCACGCCACATCGAAACGCTCGCATTTGAGACACAGCGGTTAGGCCTCAATGGTAGAGTCGCGGGATCGCATCTGACGTCAATGCATTCGATGGACAACTACTATGTCTCGAAATTACTTCCGCTGATTGCCGAAGCTGAAATAAACGTGATTCCAAACCCGCTGATTAATATTGTCCTGCAAGGACGGCATGACACTTTTCCCAAACGTCGCGGTTTGACGCGCGTTAAAGAAATGTTGGCAATGGGGATCAATGTCGGGTGGGGACAAGATTGCGTGCTTGACCCGTGGTATTCGCTTGGCACTGCGGACATGCTTGATGTGGCCTTCATGGGGCTGCATGTCGCACAAATGACCAGTCCTGCCGACATGCGGACATGCTTTGATATGGTTACGGTAAACAACGCAAAAACGATGGGTTTGAAAGACTACGGACTTCATGTCGGCGCTAAGGCTTCTTTGGTAGTCCTTGATGCCAACGATCCAATCGAGGCTCTTAGACTTCGCGCTACCCGATTATGTGTGGTCGCAAATGGCCGTATTATCAGTGAAACACCGCGGGCCGACGCAACGCTATCTTTGCCAGAACGCCCAAAATCATCGCGAAGAAGGCACGCTCCAGACACCGCATGATTTTATCAACGCTGGCGCATCGCACTTTACCAAGTCCGGTATCGCGCTTCTGCACGTTTTTGAAATGCTGCTATTTGCACGATTGCTGATACGATGGTCCGCACAGTAGCATTAGAAAGTCATGCTGAAGTTCGGCTTTGAGCCGAAGAAGCGTGGTTGGGACCTAAATGACAGTTAGCAGAATACATTGGCGCAGAACGAAGCAAAGGCCTGGATCGAGCCCATACCGTTAATGTAGCTCTATACATAACACTTTCACGCAGCAGACACGCGCGTCAAAGCGTGAGCAACCAATGATCGGTCGCGGAAAGCTCGGCTGTCGTTACGCCAATTAACAGCACACTATCATTTGCATCTAACTGGATAAGGACATCGGACCCTACATCCGTGGTTACGGTCAGCACAGCATCAGGATCAGCGAAGGCAAATGCCCCAATGTTCAGGATGTCGCCGCCCAAGATATCGAAATCTACAATTACATCTTCACCCGACCCGTCCATAAATATGAACTCGTCGGCACCAGTTCCTCCGGCCAGAAAATCATTGCCCGCCAATCCGGTAAGTACATCCTCACCAGCCGCTCCATTTAAGAATTCATCAGCTGCGGTGCCCATAACGATGTCATTGGCAGCATATGCATCCGATGTGCCCGCAGGAGCCAAATCGCCAAGGTACATTAAGGTGTCAATATCGCTGTTCCAGGTGACATCACCAAGGATACCACCGTTAGGAAGGTCAGAGAAATCAACAAACATAGTGGTGTAGAGATCGCCCTGAGCAGGGCTTCCAACCAAATTGACGATGCTGGAATAGGTAACAGTGACGGTCCCGCCCAAATCGTCGTAATCGCCCAAAAACTCGAATTCAAACCCAAAGCTTGACCCTAGCGTTGATCCTCCGAGAGGGTCGTCATCAAGTGTGTCGGTCGTATCGAATACCGAGCTGGCAGGGGCCAGGTCGATTCTGAGGGAGGCCAATTCTCTGGTCACCGTCAGTTCATGCTCGCTCCATCCGTATGCCATCGTGATATAGGTCCCCTCAGCCCCGCCAAGAGTATACTGATCGTAGGCTTCCCAAGTTAGAGTCTCGAAGGTACCGTCAGCGTAGGTCGCAACGATCACCGCGCCAGCGAGGTCGACGCCACGTGAAGATGTATCATCGCGAATGCCGAATATCGTTTCGCTTGGATTGGTATCAAGTCTTACTATCTCGACAACCGGCGCTACGGGATCAGATGGATCAACGGGCACGGTGGGATCAACAGGGTCTACAGGGTCTACAGGAACAACCGGGTCGCTGCCGTCCGCTGTCCGCCAGACGGCATTCGTTTCAGAGACAACAAGTTCAAGACCTGTGTGGCTGATCTCCACACCTTCTGCGTCAGTACCTGTGACTGTGATCTCGTAAATATGGTCTCGATCTAGATCCCAGACCTCCGCATAAGAGGGTGTGAACCACGATTGATAGCTGACTTCGCCCGTCATGCTGTTTATCTGAAATATCGAAGCGTCTTCGCCGCCCAACGTGTAGGTGACGCCTTCAGTCGGGTCGACGGGATCGACAGGATCTACCGGATCAACAGGGGCAGTGCCGTCCACCGTCCGCCAGACGGCGTCGGTTTCCGATACAACAAGCTCAAGGTCCGTGCTGCTGACTTCGAGCCCCGCGCTGTCAAAGCCGATAACGATAACTTCGTAGATATGGTCGCGGTCCAAGTCCCAAATTTCCGCGTAGGAGGGCGCAAACCAGTTTTGATAGCTGACCTCACCTGTCGCAGCGTCGACTTGGAAGACTGATGCATCGTTGCCCGCCAACACATAGCTTATCGCATTACCTGGGGCGGCGGGTTCAACTGGATCAACTGGATCAACTGGATCAACGGGGTCTACCGGATCACCAGGAGCTGCTTGCTCCGCCTCTGCGGCGCGCCAGACGGCATCAGTTTCAGAGACGACCAGCTCAAGATCTGCGCGGCTTAGCTCGGCTCCTGAACGATCCGCTTCAATCACTGTGACTTCATAGATGTGGTCACGGTCCGCGTCCCAGACCTCAGCGTAAGAGGGGATAAACCAGCTCTGGTAGCTGACCTCGCCTGTGGCCGCATCAATCTGGAAAATCGCCGCATCTTCACCGCTCAGCGTGTAGACGCTTACATCACTTGGATCGCTCGGCGCGACAGCACCGCCTCCATCGATCTCTTGCCAGACAGCATCGGTTTCCGACACCACCAGCTCAAGTCCCACCCGACCGATTTCAACACCAGCGCCATTGGAGCCGATAACCGAAATCTCATAGACATGGTCCCGGTCCGTGTCCCAAACGTCGGCATATGACGGTGTGAACCAGTTCTGATAGCTGACTTCTCCTGTCGCTGCGTTTATCTGAAATATTGCCGCATCTTCACCGCTCAAAGAGTAAACGAGAGCATCTGGTAGATTGATAATAGGCATGGCAGACCTCCTAGATAGATCTCACTATCCTAGTGCGCTGATTTTCCACTCAGAGCTAGGGGAACAATTGAAAACTTGAGCCATCTTATTAATAACTTGTTCTTAGCAAAGACTTTTATAAACGCCGCAAAAAATTCGTGTGTTGCAGCAATAGCATTAGAGCAAGCTAAATAGTGCCATTGTTTCCGCACCGTCACTACTTTCGCTGAAATTTATCCGCCCCGCCCGGATAGCGAATCCGCAATGACTTGTGAGTGCCCCGGCGATAGATGTGATTGTTCTTAAAGAACGCGGCTTTCCGGTGCCGTTGCGATGTGCTGATCTAGGATTTTAGACGGTCTATAATGTGCATTTAAAACGTCTGCTTCCGTAGCATGCCAAAACTATCGTGTATGCGCCGCTAATAACCGGACTCCGCCCCCCTTACCGAATACTGCGCGTGTAAGGTATTAGCAGTTGCAGCCGTAGCGAAAGCTCGCTTTTTCCCGCATTGCAGATATTCTCCGCTTTAAAATGCTGCGCAATGTACCAACGAACGCTTTCGGGAAGCCGCACAGCAGCGACAGTGGTCTGAGCCAAGGTCCGGTATGGGGCGTTCGTGTTGATCGACAGCAGGGGCGGATTCCGGACCTTTGTTGAGAGTGCAAAATCTCATTGAGCGATGAAGTGAAGCCGACATTCGCTGCTGATGAACCTCCAGCAATCATTAAAGGTCAAGGCGGACGTCAAAATGCTAAAGGGGCGATATTTTCCCAGAAGATAAGGCGGTTGCGGCAAAGTAGTGGGAAACTAATCGGAGGCACACACTGTAGGGCCTATATCTGAGTGTGGATGTGCCAAAAACACGTCGGGTGCAGGCAAAAAAAATCGCTTTTCGGGCTTTCCAGATCCACGAATTGCAATCGAATGCTACAGCCAATAGCTTTTAACGGAAACTGGAGTTGTATTGATGTTCTACTTCGATCTCACGAACAGGTCGTCCCCTGACAAGTTCCGAGATGTGGTAACCGCAACGCTTTCCTTAGCAGCATTGCTTTTCTTTGTACCCGCAGCCTAAACGGACGGGGAATTCCTGAAATCGACTTGTCGGAAACAACCTCCGCCGGAACCATCAGCATCGCGCGCGGGCCGCTGAAATATGGCGCAAGCGCAGTATCCTACGAAGACGGAAGCATCTCCAAGTTGAGCGCGACGTACAAACTGCCGATCGGCGAACAATTCCCCACTCTTCGGCTTGGCCCCGCCCTTGGTTATGTCAAGGAAGACGGGGCTGACGGGTCAGTCAAGACAGGGATTAAGCTGGTAGCGGAACGCGACATTCCGACCGATTTTGGCAGCGTCTTCCTGCTGGCTGATCTCAACAGTATAGACAGTTCCTGGTTCGCTCTGGCGCAGGTTGGGCTGCCCAAGCTCGGCCTTGCCATTGAACTGTCTCATGGAGACAGCGAAACTTATTCAGAGACATCGCTCGCCTTTGCGAAACGGCTCGGTGACGGCCCGACAAGTCTCTGCGCAGGCTACAGGTTCGATGCCGACGAAGTGTTCGTCGGGTTGTCCATCAACACCTTCTGAAAGGAGTACCATGACAGACCAGACCACAACCTACCCTCGCATGACACTTCCTCGCGCGGTGTACAGCTTCGTGCTTCTTGGTATGATTGCAGTGGGCCTGATCGCTGTCGTCATGTTAAACACGCGGGCTTTGATACTCGTAAACGAGACATTGAACCGTGCCGTGCGTCTCAGGACCGAAGGCTGCGGGCGAAAGTCTCGCCCGCAGCCTTCATCCGGACTGGAGAAACCTCAAATTCCTGGCAAGCAAGGTCGCAGAAAAAGATGCGGGGACAGTCACAGGTCTGATGGATGGGATGCGCGGTGACGGGCAGCGGATCAGCTGGATCGGCTATGCCGACGTCAACGGCAGGGTGTTGCAGGCATCCGACAATCTGCTGGTGGGCGAGGAAGTGAACCAACGCCCCTGGTCCCGCAACGGCTTGCGGGAACCCTACGCAGGTGTTGTTCATGAGGCAGTGCTGCTGGCGAAACTCATTGCCTGCGACCAGACGGCAGGATTGCGCTTTGTTGATCTGGCAATCCCGGTTAAGCGGGCAGGTGGACAGGTTCTTGGCGTGGTCGGGATGCATATTTACTTTGCGTGGGCCGAGCGGTTTCTGAAAGAGGAGGCCGCAGCGCTGGCGCTCAGCCTATATCTGTCCGGTTCGGATGGGCAGATCATCGTCTCAACGACTTGATCGGTGCCGACCGAGCAAGAGGTTCGGATATTGCGTGCTGCACAGCCTGCGAACCAGACGGCGACGCGCGAGGTATGGCCGGACGGAATATTCTTTTTTTCGTCTCTGGTGCCGCAAGTCGGTTATCAGGATCTGCCAAGTTTCGGGTGGCGGTTGATTGGCCGACTGAATGCCAACCAGTTCACGGACGGGCTTGTCTGGCTGCGTGGTGCGTGGTTCATCGGGCTGTTCGTGATGTTCGCAGCAATTGCCACCATTACAGCGGTTTTCGTCCTAACCTTTATCCGTCCTTTCGAAGAACTGGGCAGGTCAGCCGAACAGATCGCTGCAGGTGAGGAAATCTATCCTCCTGATTTAAGACGCACCCGCGAGATGGCACAATTGTCTGCGGCGCTTGCCCGGATCGAAGCCGTGCGAGAATCCTGAGGCGATAGGCCAATTTTTGCTTCCCCTCCACATTTGGCGCAGTTCAGGGCGAATGCGAGTTAAAAGACAGCCTGCGCGCGATGTCCCTTAGCATTGCCGTTGTGCGAACCCGTGCGACCCAAGGCATGTTACCCTCGGCATAAAAGCGCAGCAGCAGTGCCTCACATTGGGCTTCAGACGGCAACAGGTGCAGGCGTGCGCCGTCTGGCAGTGTCGCGATGACATAGGCCTCGACCTCGCCGACATCGCGGATTTTTAGTTGCCCGCGCGTGCCCTCGGGATAGGGATGCCCGCGCAGGCGCACGGTGTCGGATTTCAAGGACGTAATCCACGGATCACGTCGTCGCTGCCCGGTGTCGAAGGTCGCCTTCTCGGGTGCGTCCGCCACATGGCGTGCGCGGCGTGGCAACTCGATACAGGCGATCACAGCAACGCTGAGCACGAACAGGTTGTAAATCGTCCAGAACAGCACCACCCATTTGCCATTGCCATTGCCATTGCCATTGCCATTGCCATTGCCATTGCCATCGCCATCGCCAGCGTCGTTGAGTGCGAAGCGATCCGAAAAAATGCCGATAGCAAGTCCCAGCAGCGTCAGCATTAGCAGCACCGCGAACGGGGCCATCATACGCCATTGAACGACAATGCGGGTGCGGTCCCCGCCTTTGGCCGTCACGCTGAACGGATGGCCCTTGGGCTTGATCAACCCAACAATCGCGGCGTGACTGATGGGGATGGCTCCGATCAACTGGTTGACATCGTTCAGGATCGGCACAACCATCCCGCTGCTGAGCGTGTTCAGGACGATCAGAATCCAAAGGTAGTAGGCCCCAAAATAGCTGATCACGTCCGGCAAGCGTGCATCGACCACAGTGACGTTGCCGAACCAGTAGAGCAGTGGGTAGACGATGGCCGCCAGCCGGAAGGGAAAGGTGGTCAACCAGTAAAAAACTGAATCTACCACGCTCCAGCGGTCACGCCATCGCAGTTTGTTTGTACCCAGTGGGCCAAGGTGGGACCGCGCGATCTGCATCAGCCCCAGACACCAGCGCGCGCGTTGGGTCACGTATTCCTTCAGGCCTTCAGGGGCGAGCCCCTCAGTCAGCGGTTCGGCCAGATAGACCGATTTCCAGCCCGCGTTTTGCAAAGTAAGCGTCAACATGAAGTCTTCGGTGATGCTTTCGGTGGGCAGGCCGCCAATTTCCTTAAGCGCCGACCAGCGCACCATCGAAGAGGTCCCACAGCAAAACGCGATGCCCCAAACGTCCCTGCAAGGCTGCATGTGATCAAAGAAAAACCGTTGGTCATCTGTGTACGAACGGCTGAGCCCCAAATTGTGTTGGACAGGATCGACGTTAAAAAAGTGTTGTGGCGTCTGCACCAGCCCCACGTACGGGTTGTGAAACAGTGCCATCGACCGCGATATGAACCCACGATGGGCCACAAAATCTGCGTCGAGGACGTCGACGAATTCGGGGGGTACAGTATCGGCTTCCAACTGCGCCAGCGTGTAGTTTATGTTGCCAGCCTTGGACCCCTTGTTGTCGGGACGGCGCACAAACGCACCTGTTGGCTCGCGCAGTAGTCGCGCAGCCAGTCGCGGCGGCCATCATCTAGCACGATGACCTCTTTGTTGTCGTGGCGCAGCGATTTCGCGCCGATCACCGTTCGCTCCAGAACGTCCAGAGTCTCGTTACATGTGGCGATCAGGATCGCGACCTTGGGGCTGTTGACATCCCACCAGCCCGCGTTTTCCGTCGCCTCTTCGCTGCGTCCGCGATGCCGCGTCATGATAAGGAACGCGCTCGTCGAGCCGACCAGCGCCAGCATTTCCAGCGCCAGAAGCGACCAGCTTGCCAGCATGTCCATCGTCAGACCAAAGGGCGCAACCGTCTGGGTGATCCGCCAGAACGCATACCGCCCGGCAAGAAGTGCTGCGAAGGCGACCAGCAAGGACCGTTGAAAGGTGCTTTGACGGTCCACCACAAAGGGCAGGATCAATCCGACAACCGCGAGCATCAGCAAAATCGTGAAGCTGGACTGGACCTCGCTGAGATGCGGAAAGCTCATTGGTTCAGAACAACCGGCGGAGCCAGTCAAGCGGCCGCCTGTCAAAGAACACCCGGCCCGTGCGCCCGACCGCGCAGCCCAGTTCGGGATCTTCATGCAGCCCTCCCACCAGCAAGGACACGTCATAGCGTTCGAGGTGCTTGCTGCTGGGCGCAACCGCAAGATTTCGATAGATTGTCGCGGCGCCAGTACCTGCAAGCCGCAGCACGGTCGCTTCAAAGACGCGAGAACTCCCCAAGAGGCGGAATTCGGCGCTCTGGCCCGCCGTAAGTGTATTATAAACACCTTCGCTGACCGACAGATTCACCATGACCGACCCGCAATCGACCAGTTTCAGAACCGGATCACCACGTTCCAGTTACTCGCCGTCTGCTGCCAGCACCTCCCAGACCAACCCGTCGACCGATGCAGACAGATCTCCCCCGGTTAGCCCGTTTACACGCTCGCGTTCCCGGCCGATGCGTTTTGTAACGGCTGCCTGTTGCGCTTGGACATCTGAAACCGACGCCTGGCAGGCGGCCATTTCGCTGCGCAGTTCAACTGCGCGCTGCTCGGCAATCGGAGCATCGTTTCACCCGTCTCCGAGGAACACACCTGCCTGTGCCGCGCGCAGAGCAACTTCCAGCACCTCGACGCGTTCACGCGCGTGATCCAGCGCCAGCGCCGGAAATCTTCTGCGCCCGGCAGTTGTTCGGTATCGCCGCCCACGGCATCCACAGCCGCGCTTACATCACTTGCGTCGCCCCGTTCATCGATCAGCCCAAGCCGCTTACGGGCATGTTGCAGCCGTATCTCCAGTTCCTCGACCCGGTTCTCGGAATACACCGACGACCGCTCCTACAGGCCTGACAGGATCTCGCGTGAGGAGGCCGCGTAGCTGGTCAGGCGGTTGATTTCAGACGCGAGATAGTCCTGTTCCAGAAGAAGCTCCGTTCAGCCGGACCGAGTCGACAAGAGGGACAGTTACCGACGCCAGCACCTCGCCCTTACTAACACGCGCACCAAGCGCCCGAGCAGGCATCGCAATCTGACCCGCGACGTCGTTGCGGATAGTTATAAGACGGCCATTGATAAAGGCATTGTCGCCCGCGCTCGACATCTATTCGCCAACGATGATCTAGAGCGCGACTACAATTGCGAGAATGCCGATGGTAAGACGGGAATATTTCATGGAAGGGCCTCACTCGTATTGGTGGTTTATACTCAACCGTGACTCGTAACCAGCGGCCTGCAAGCCAAGAAAACGTCCTTCGAATCCATGCGAAACTCTAAGACTATGGTTTGCAAGCACTGCCTTCGCGGGACGCAAGTATTGTTAGCAGCTCAAGTGTTGCTGGATAATAGGGCTGATCGTGCAATGCGCCCTCTGCTTCTTCTGGGTGTCTGCAGGTCGCAAGTTCAGCGAGTGCAGTGTAGCCCGCAAAATTACTCTGCTCCTGGACTTCACCGGCAAGTGTCATCATGACCGCAACATGACCCGCAAGGTCGGCGCGTGCCATCATATCGGCGCTGCGTTTCACCGCCGCATGCTCCGCGTTCCGCGACCAGACAAGGTAAAGCTGGACGCGATTTGCATCATAGCCTGACAGGTAGTCGTGTTCTACCGGCGCTGCAAATCCGCCGGGCGTCACGTCTACCCAATTAGGCACCGCATCGAATGCGGCCCGCTCGGCAAGGACGGTCTCCCCGTGATCTGCTGCTGCAATCAACTCGGAGCGCGCGGCCGCGTCCCCAAGCTCGCGCAGGGCACGGGGCATGATCTAGGAGGGGTTAATCAGAACACGCTTCGCTTCGTCGCGGGCCCCGCTGCCGCGTCTCAGCAAAGGCGATCGGGGCACGCGAGGATCAGGGTGTAGGCAAACAGTGGCTATGTCACGTGCAATATCTTCCGTTTGACCTGTCCATTCCGTCCAGCCTGAATCCCGCGCGGCCCGCAGCAAGGCCCATGCTCGAAACAGGTCCCGTTGGTTACTGTCACCTGATCTTCGGGTGCCACGCCTCTGCCTTCACGCCAGCGCCAAGCCGTCAAATGATCTTGTCGAACCAGCAGATTTGCCTGCGTCTATCCTTCTATCAGTTGAAATGCGGACCGGTCGTCGTTGGCCTGTGCCAACAAAGCCCCAAAACCCTGCCCCTCAGAATGACTAATCCCGCCGTTGCCGTCGTCAATGATCCTTCCGTCACCTGATAGGAACCGGCCTTTCCAAGCCGACCAAGCATTCACATCATACTCTGCGGCGTGCGCCGACGCAGTCCCCACGAAAGCAAGGAGATAGAGAGCCGATGCTTTTAGAGCAGTTCGCCGATCCATGAAAAACCTTTGTCTACCTTTAGCAACTGTATTTCTCAGACACGCCAAGAAATACAGTTGCTCATTTGAAAAAGTATGCATCAACCGCTGCCTACGAAAGACCGCTTCTGAGGAGCCATTCCGCAGCGACGAAAGCGAAGATGAACGTCCACTCCGGGCCGTGATCGCCTTGGGCGATCTGCTGCGGAGGTTTCCCACTGCGCCGCGGATATTGGTCGATCCAAGCAGAGCAGCAGGCACAGCTTCCGGGTGTCAGCTTGGCACCCTA
The DNA here is from genome assembly GCF_003610455.1 of Sulfitobacter guttiformis. Classification (NCBI taxonomy): domain Bacteria; kingdom Pseudomonadati; phylum Pseudomonadota; class Alphaproteobacteria; order Rhodobacterales; family Roseobacteraceae; genus Sulfitobacter; species Sulfitobacter guttiformis. The sequence continues at coordinate 149,962 of NZ_RAQK01000002.1, forward strand.
AACTTTGAGAGCGCCCTCGGCGCGCCGAAGACTTCTTTGGGCTCTGCGTAGGCGCTTTTGTCGCCAAGCCATGGACTTGGGCAGCAGGCCACAGGACCAGGGGGTCAGCTTCGTGCAGGCCCGTTCTCAAGAAAACCTTAGCTTCGGATGGCCACCTCAAGGCCGAAGACGTCAGCCGCCGATTTACCCGAGGCGAGTGCGCTGATCAATTCGGCTTCGCGGGTGAGCTTGGCTTCGGCACCGGCGATAAAGGTCCTGACGGCCTGAGGAGACAACGCAACGAGACCATCGTCGTCACCGATCACCAGATCCCCCGGCGCAACAAGGCAGCCGCCGATAACGACGGGCAGGTTGACGGCGCCGCGCTCTGCGCTGATCGGGCCACGTGGCGTGATCCACCGCGAAAAGACCGGGAAATCGTCCCAGCCGCCGAGTGTTCCCGCGTCACGGATGGCGCCGTCGCAGATCAGGCCGGCAACGCCCTTGTTGCGCAGGTGTCCACCCAGAATGTCGCCTATCATGGCCGTATCGCAGTGGCCACCTGCGTCGATCACCAGAACCTGACCCCTTTCGATTACGTCGAGCGCGTGCAGGACCGCGCCGAAATCGGGTGCCTCGCAGCGCACGGTGAAGGCCTGACCGAAAAGCTTGGGTTGCAGGCCTGCGGGCCGGAGCGGGCGGATTGCAGTGTCGATCTGACCGGCGCCGAGGACGAGATCAACGGCGATCGTTGTGGGGACCCGAACCCAGCGGGCGATCTCGGCAGGTGTGAGGTCAGAGGGCGGTGGGGCGTGAAGCGTGACTGTCATGGTACCTCTAGTTCAGAAGGATAAGTTGGCGTGCAAGGCCAAGCCCAAGGCCGCAATCCCGGTCTGGATATTCGCCTCCGACTGGGCAGAGAAATTGAAGCGGGCGTGATTGGCGCGCGGGGTCAGTGGAAAGAAGGTGGCGCCAGGCACATATGCCACACGGGCTTGCGGCAAAGCCACTTCGCGCATGAAGGCGGTGGCGTCAAAGCTTTCGGGAAACGTGAGCCAGGTGAAAAGGCCGCCTTCGGGGTCGGTTGCGCTGATTTCTTGTGGGAAATGCTGACGAATGGCGTCGAGCATGACCTCTTTCTTAGTGGCATAGGCTGTCCGCAAGGTCGCGATATGGGCCGAAAGGTCGTAACGATCCAGAAACAGGCTGGCGGCCGCCATGTTGAGGGTCGAGGTCTGGGTGTCGGCGGCTACCTTCAAGAGGCCCATGCGTGCAAGCAGGTCAGGGCTTGCTATGGCCCAGCCGATGCGCAGACCAGGGACGAGGACTTTGGAAAAGCTGCCAAGGTGGATGACCCGCCCCTCTGTGTCCAAGGACTTGAGGGTGGGCAGGTTCTGACCGGAAAACCGGATGTGGCGGTAGGGCGTGTCTTCCAGCACGATTAGGTCATACCGGTTTGCAAGTTCGATCAACTGCTTGCGCCGCACGAGCGAGAGGGTCACGCCGGTCGGGTTCTGGAAATCCGGAACGGTGTAGATCAGCCGGGCCCTTGGGTTGGCCGACAGGATCGCCTCAAGACGCTCGGTCTGCATGCCTTCTGAGTCGACGGGGACGACCGCGTATTTAGGCTGGCTGGGCTCAAAAGCGATCAGGGCGCCCAGAAAGGTAGGGTCTTCGGTTATGATCACGTCACCAGGGTCAATCAACATCCGTGCGGCAAAGTCGAGACCCTGCTGAGAGCCTTGCAGGACCAGCACGTCATCACCGGTGCAAAGCGTGCCATCCGCCGACATCAGTTGGGCGATTTGCTCGCGCAGATGCGGTAAACCGTTGGAGGGCGCATATTGCATTGCGGCTCCCCCGGGCGCCCGAATAATGTCGTGAAAGATGGTGTCCAACTGTTCCTGCGGGAACAGCGTCGCGTCTGGGTAACCGCCGCCAAAGGAAATGATCGATGGATCGGCTCCCAAGGCCAGCAATTCACCAATTGCCGATGGCCGCACCTTTGCCATTCGCTGGGCATATCTGAAAGTCATCGGCGTTAGTCCTTATTTATGTCGGTTAGAGGAGACACGATTAGATAGGGCGCTGCAAGCATTGCCCGCCCGGCAATACTGACCCGCAGGGCCATGGCGGGTCGAGCATCGGCACTTAGTCCGCAGATCTAAAATGGCGCGACGGAAAATGCTGTGGCACCCAAGAGCCGCAGATCTGTGGAAGCCACACCGCGGGGCCAACTCGGTTCCGATCGGCTGCAAGAGGCCGTTGGTGTTGTTCGGACGCGCCTTCACGAAGCAGCGGACAGCGGACATTCTCTGCAAGTGCGAACCAGTCGTGCCGGAATGTTGGGAGCCGACATCGAAAAAACCAGGAAACAAGAGGTTTCTCCGCGCTGCCGCAAGTCGGCTTCGAGCCCAAACCTGATCACGATGAAGGCCGAGCTGGTGATCAGGTCATGCGCCTTCAATATCCGATGGGTCTAAGATTTTGATACCAAAAAGATTTCCTTATCTGTGAAGGTTGCGGCCAGTTCTCGCGGCGACAGCTCCGTCTCCTTCAGCGCCAGCTTGACTACCTTGCGGCGAACATCATCAGGAATGCGGTTCCAGACATGTTTGGGCTTGGGGGATCGATCTTGCAATCCAGCTTGGCCAGGTTGCAGGTATCGATCATATGGGACCTATGATCAAGGCTGGGTGCGATCTTGCGCTTTGCGGCACCATAGGATCGCAATTTGTCCGCTCTCCGGCAAGGACGCAGGACGCAGGACGCGAATTGCGGAGCAATGTCACGAAAGGGGGTATGATCCTTTTAAGAGCGAAGACCCACCGCTTCTTCAGCTTGATCAAAAGCCGCTTGCGGCGTGCTTGTCTCGTCTCGATTGCCGGATTTCATGAAGAACAACGCCGTGATTGTCGACCGTACGCCATGTGCCAGCATCAGCTCCTCGACCTCGCGTAGGTTCAAGTTGAACCCGGCGTAAAGCCAGACAACATGAGCAATGACCTGAGGCGGAAACCGATGGTGCTTGTAGTTGAATTTCTCTCATTGCATCGACACTGGCTACGCCTGGGTCAGTGACCCCGCAGTTTCAGGCCTGTTAACAGCGATAACACCATCTTCAGGGACCGGATTGCTAGTTACTGGTCCGCACGAGCTGTTACAAAAGTTTCCGAAATACGAAGCAAATACTTCACTAAACTATTGCGAAGTTGTCACATTGGAAGCCGATAAGTAGCTTGAAAACGGCGTGCCGCTGTCAGGTATGCCTCCATTCAACGAGGTAAAAATCAATGCTTATTCAACGTCGTCACGCTCTTGGTCTTATAGGGGCTGCTGCCGGGTCGCTCGCTTTGCCGCGATTGGGTTTTTCGCAAGTTCAGCGCCGTTCTGTCACTATTGCAGTGCAGAAAATAAGCAATAACAATACGCTAGATGTCTGGAATGAACAGTCCAACGTCGGCGAACGCGTGTTTTTTCCGAACCTTTGGGAAGGCTTGATCAATCGCGACTGGATGGGCAATCAGGGCGGCGTGCCCGGTCTGGCAACTGAATGGAAGCGTCTGGACGACCAAACCCTTGAGTTGAAACTGCGCAAGGGCGTCATCTTTCACAATGGCGACGAGATGACTGCCGATGATGTAGTTTTCTCGTTCTCGGACGAGCGCGTCTTTGCAGGCACCCAGCCCGACGGCGGCAAAACGCTTTATGCCGATAACTTCAAGCCCAAGACCGACAAAGAACTGCCTGCCGGTGTGCCCGGTGTTGGCCGCCGCCTTTGGCCCGCTTTGCGCGGCGTTGAAGCGATCGATAAATACACGGTGCGGTTCTACAATGCGTCGCCTGACGTTACCCTTGAAGGGCGCTTGATGGCTTTCGGCTCGCAAATCGCCAGCCGCCGGTCTTGGGACGAAGCGGAAAGCTATGCGGCTTGGGCCAACGCGCCCGTGACCACCGGTGCCTACAAGGTGCAGGAATATCGCCCCGATGTATCGCTGACGCTGGTGGCGCATGATGATTACTGGGATGGCCGCCCGCCACTTGAGATGATCCGTTTCCTGGAAGTGCCCGAGGTGGCCAGTCGTGTAAACGGTCTGCTGTCTGGCGAATACGACTTTGCCTGCGACCTGCCACCAGATCAGTTGGACGCCGTGCGCAACACTGCCGGGCTTGAGGTTCAGGGCTCCACCATCCTCAACCATCGCATTCAGGTTTTTGACAAGGTACACCCCGTTCTGGCCGATCCGCTGATCCGCCGCGCGATGACCCATTCTGTCGACCGTCAGTTGATTGTTGACGCACTTTGGGATGGTCAAACCGTCGTGCCCGCCGGGCTTCAGTTTGAATTCTACGATGATATGTTCATCAAAGGCTGGACCGCCCCCGAATTTGATCTCGCGGTGGCCCGCGATCTGGTCAAGCAGTCGGGTTACAAGGGCGACGCGATCCCCTTCCGCTTGTTGAACAACTACTACATCAATCAGGTTTCGAACGCGCAGATCATGGTCGAGATGTGGAAGCAGGCCGGCCTGAACGTCGAAATCCAGATGGTGGAAAATTGGGGTCAGATATTGGAAGACAACGACACCCGAGGCATCCGTGACTGGTCAAACTCGGCCACGTTCAATGATCCGGTATCGTCGATTATTGCCCAGCATGGCCCCAACGGTTTGCAGCAGCAGCGCAACGAATGGACCAATGACGAAATGAACGAACTGTCGAATTTCATGCAGAAATCGGTGGATCGTGGCGCACGCAAAAAGGCCTTTGCCCGGATGCTGGAAATCACCGAACGTGAAGATCCCGCGTTCCAAGTGCTGCACCAGAACTGCGTGTTCACCGGCATGAAAACTGAACTGAACTGGAAGGCAGCCCCTGCCTTCGCAATGGACTTCCGCGCCAGCAACTGGCGCGCGTCCTAACCCTCGGTCTGAAACCATCGGCGCAGCGACGTTTTCGCCGCGCCTTTGATCGTTTTGAAAGCCAGATATGACATTTGTAACCATACGTGACCTCAAAGTCGCCTTTGACGGCGTTCATGTCCTGCACGGCATCGATCTAGACGTGGCCCGTGGCGAAGCCTTGGGGCTTGTCGGTGAATCAGGCTGCGGCAAGTCTGTGACGTGGCTGGCTGCGTTGGGCCTGTTGCCGGGAAAAGCCAGTGTTTCAGGCTCTGTCACCGTCGAAGGTCAGCAACTGATTGGCGCGAAAGCGGCGCTGGTTGAGGGCGTCCGGGGGGGGCGGATCGCGATGATCTTTCAAGATCCGTCGTCATCGCTTAACCCTGTACGCACCGTCGGGCATCAAATCGGCGAAAGCTTGCGGCTGCACCGCGGGATGGATCGCCGTGCCACGCGCGTCGAGGCCGTTCGCCTGTTGGACATGGTGGGCATTCCCGATGCTGGCAAACGTGTCGATCTATACCCTCATGAATTCTCCGGCGGGCAGTGTCAGCGCGTGATGGTCGCCATGGCGCTTGCGGGCGAACCCGATCTGCTGATCGCCGATGAACCCACAACCGCCCTTGATGCGACCATTCAGGCCCAGATCCTTGACCTGTTGGCGACGCTGCGGCGCGAAACCGGCATGGCTATGGTCTTTATCAGCCATGATCTGGGTGCCGTCGGCGCGATCTGCGACCGGGTCAATGTGATGTATGCAGGCCGGATCGTTGAAAGCGGCAACATCGGCGCGATGTTCGACCAGCCGCGCCATCCCTACACCCGCGGCTTGTTCGATGCTATCCCGCGCCTTGATGGCACGCGCAACCGGTTGATCCCAATCCATGGCACCGTGCCAGACCCGCGACATATGCCATCGGGCTGCGCCTTTGCACCGCGCTGTTCCAAAGCATCTGATTTCTGCAACAGCGCCACACCCGCGCTAAAAGCACAAAAAGATGGCCGTTTCTTGGCCTGCTACCATCCGGTTGCAGCAGTCGACACGACAGAAAATTCTAACCTTGAAAGGGTGTCAGCGTGACCCCGTTGCTAAGTGCGCAGGGGCTGGTCCGATGCTACGAAGGGCAGAAAACCCTGTTCAAAAAGGCCACATCAGTGCGGGCTGTCGATGGCGTTGATCTGACGCTAAACCCTGGTGAAACCCTGGGGATCGTTGGCGAAAGCGGGTCTGGAAAATCTACACTTGGCCGCATTTTGCTGGGGATCGATCCCCCGACGGCGGGCGAAGTCCGCTTTGACGGTCAGCCGATGCCACCGTTGCACAGCCCCGCGTGGCGGGCCCTGCGCGCACATATGCAGTTCGTCTACCAAGACCCCCTTGCAGCACTGGACAGGCGCCTGACCATCGCAGAACAAATTGGCGAACCACTAGAGATTCACGGGCTGGCCAAGGGGCCCGAACTCAGTGAGCGGGTCCGCGATCTGCTAGCGCAAGTCGGGCTGCGGCAGGATCAGGGCGCGCGCTATCCGCACGAGCTTTCTGGCGGTCAGCGCCAACGGGTGATCATTGCCCGGGCGCTGGCCACATCGCCCCGACTGCTGGTTTGCGATGAACCCGTTTCTGCGCTGGATGTTTCCATTCAGGCGCAAGTCGTAAACCTGCTGCGTGACCTTCAGGAAAGCCACGGCATCGCGATGGTGTTCATCAGCCACGACCTGAAGGTGGTGCGCAACATCTGCGACCGCGTCGCAGTGATGTACCTTGGCCGGATCGTGGAAGAAGCCAGCTCTGACGAGATTTTCGCCCGTCCTCTGCACCCCTATACCAAAGCATTGGTGTCCTCTGTCCCGATCCCCGGCAAACGGTTGGAAGGGCGCATCTTGTTGAAAGGTGAACCGCCAAACCCCGCCAAGCGCCCATCCGGATGCGCATTTCATCCCCGCTGCGGTGCCGCTGTGCCCGGCTGTGCGGGTGCCGTGCCTTTGCTGCAAGAGACCGGACCAGACCGCAGCGCCGCCTGCCATTTACTGCCCACCACCCTAAAGGAGGAGGCCGCCTGATGCTCCCCTGCACTTACCAGAAAACGACACCATGCTAAGTTATGCGCTGACCCGCCTGTTCAGGGCCACGTTGACGATTCTGCTGGTAATGACCTTTGCCTTCATCGTCTTGCGCCTGTCTGGCGACCCTGCGGCGATCATGTTGGGGCCAGATGCGCCGACCGACAGTGTTGATGCGTTCCGCGCGGAATGGGGATTGGATGACCCGATCTGGAAACAGTATTTCGCCTATCTGAAATCCATCGCCCAGTTGGATTTTGGCGTTTCGATGCGCGACAGATCACCGGCGATCAATCTGGTCCTTGAACGGGTTCCAGCCACGCTGGCTTTGACCGTGCCAACACTGATCATACAGTTGGGCATCGGGATTCCGGCAGGGGTTTATGCCGCCCTGCACCGTGAATCGCTGGCCGATCGCGGGGTTATCATGCTGTCGATCTTCGGTTTTACCATTCCGTCTTTTGTCATGGGGCTCGTGTTGGTGCTGATCTTTGCGGTGATGCTGGGTTGGTTGCCCTCTGGCGGGCAGGACAGTTGGCAACATGGGATTCTGCCGATTGCGACGATGTCGGTCGGCGGCATTGGCATTCTCGCCCGATTTTCCCGCTCTGCCATGATTGAGGTGATGGGCCAGCCCTACATCCGTACCGCAATGGCCAAGGGGTTAAGTTGGCGCGATGTCGTATGGAAACACGCGCTGCCCAATGCGTCGGTGCCGATTGTCACCATCGTTGGTTTCATGGTCGGCTCTCTGATCGCGGGGGCTGTGGTGGTCGAAAGCATCTTTTCTTGGCCCGGCATCGGACGGCTGCTGATTGTGTCGGTGTCAAATCGGGACTTGGCGGTGGTGCAGTGTCTGCTGCTGGTCGTCGCCTCGACCATGGTTATTGCAAACCTGTGTGTTGATTTCGCCTATGGGCTTTTGGATCCGCGCCTGCGCTCCAAAACAGCCGCACATTAAGGAATTTGGTATGACCGTTCAAGCAACCAATATGGCACCGGGAAGCGGTCTGATCCGCCGCATACGGTTCAATGCGCCCTTTCTGGTGGTATTCGGGTTGGCATGGTTGGCGCTGATGGTGCTGACGGCAGTCTTTGCCGATTTTATCCGCCCCTACGAGATCACCAAGATGGACCTGTCGGCACGTCTTGTCGGCCCACTCAGCCAAGGCCATCTGCTGGGCACGGACGAGTTGGGCCGTGATGTGCTGTCGCGATTGATCCAGTCTATCCGCGTTTCATTGGTGATTGCCTTTGGTGCCACGATCATTTCAGCGGTCTTTGGCACGACGCTGGGGTTTATGGCGGCCCAGTTTCGCGGTGTGGTCGAACATTTCATTCTTGTGTTGGCTGATTTCCAGGCCGCCTTGCCGTTTCTGATCCTGTCGCTGGCCGTGCTGGCCTTTTTCGGGTCGTCACTTACGTTGCTGGTGGGCCTGATGGGGTTCTACGGATGGGAACGCTACGCGCGTATTTCGAGGGGTCTGGCGATTTCTGCAGGTGCGCAAGGCTATGCGTCGGCGGTTGTGCAATTGGGGGCCAAGCCGTCGCGGGTCTATCTAAAGCATATTCTTCCCAATGTGGCCTCAACTCTGATCGTCTCGATGACGCTGACCTTTCCCGAAATCATCCTGATGGAAAGCGGGCTGTCGTTTCTGGGGCTTGGCGTGCAGCCCCCCGAAAGCTCGCTTGGCAACATGGTCGGGTTTGGCCGCGAATATCTGACCCGCGCCCCGTGGATCATGCTGGCCCCGGCCTTTGTGATCATGATGACCACACTGTCGATCTCGCTGGTGGGGGATTGGCTGCGCGACAAGCTTGATCCAACAATCCGCTAAACAAGGACATTTCCTATGACCAAAATCATTGCCCATCGTGGGGCGCGCAACCTGTGGGCCGAAAACTCACTGACCGGGTTTCGCAACGTACTGGATTTGGGCGCTATGGCGGTAGAGTTCGATCTGCATCTGGGGGCCGATAACACGGTTCTGGTAATCCACGATGCCACACTTGATCGCACCACCACGGGAACCGGCCCTGTCAGCGCCCTAACCACAGCCAGCCGCCATGATCTGCGCCTGATTGGCCCTGAAGGCGAGATTGACGAAGGCGTGCCGCTTTTGTCTGAGGTGCTGGATGTTCTGGCCCCTGCGCAGGGGCTGCACTTCATGCCTGAATTCAAGGCGGATGAGAACGGCGTTTATGATCCTGCGTTGATCACCGCGACGGTTCAACTGTTGCGCGACCGTAATCTTGGCGCGCGCACGACCCTGCACAGCTTTGACATCGACGTGGTCCGCACACTCGAAGCGGTCGCACCCGAGTTTAGGCGCATGATCTCGGTCAATAGGGATTGGATGGCCAAACAGGGCGGCGTTGAAGTGTTCTTTGAAACGGTCAACGATCTGGTGGACATCGTGGCCGTACATCATGAACTGTTCGAGGCTGAGTTTGACCGGATTACAACGGTGTTTCCTCTCGACAGGCTAAGCGTTTGGACCGTCAATGACCCTGAAATGATCGGCCATTGGCTGAAACGCGGCCCCGGTTTTCTGACCACCGATGATCCGCGTCTGGCCCATCGCATGATGACTCAAGGGGTGACAGCATGAAGCCCTTTGATCTGGTGATCTTCGATTGCGACGGTGTGCTGATCGACAGCGAACCGTTGGGTGCCCAAGCGCTGGCCGAGGCGATCACCGCCGCTGGCCACCAAATGACGCAAGCCAAGGCAGAAGCGATTTTTTCAGGCTCCGGCGCTGCGCAAACGCGGCTCTTGCTTGAACAGTTGGGCCTGGAGGCGGATGCGGTCATCGCCGATGCCGACAAGCGTTTGTCGACCCTGTTTGCCATGGGTGTCGCGCCAGTGCCGGGGATTGAACAGGTGCTGCGCAGTCTCACGGTCCAGATATGTGTCGCCTCGAACAGCAGCGTTGACCGCTTGGCCGAAAGCCTGTGCCGCACGCCGCTGGCCGCGCTTTTTGGTTCACATATCTACAGCGCCAGCCATGTTGCGCGTAGCAAACCCGCACCCGATTTGGCGCTGCACTGTCTGGCCCAGATCGGTACCACCGCGGATCGGTCTATTTTCGTCGATGACAATATTCATGGCATCGGCTGTGCGCGGGCTGCCGGGATTTTGTCGATTGGTTTTGTTGGACTCTCAGACCACCGCCCAGATCATGCCAGAACCTTGCGTGCTGCCGGTGCCGATCACGTGGTCCACGGTGCCCAAGACCTAGATGCCCTGCTGACAGAGCTGACGATGCCTGCGCACGCAGATCACCTTGTCGAATAATTCCGGCCCTTTCCCTCTTTATCATCCAAGGAACATACCATGACCGACCTTCCTCTGCTCGGCGCCGCCATGCCAACGGCCACGCTTGAGACCCTTCAGGATTTCATTCTTTCTGAAAACCGCGATCTGGAGATTCAAGATTTCTGCGATGCCGATCTGCTGAATGGTGACTGGAAGGCAGTCGCTGACCATACCCGCACGCTGTTGACCGGCTATACCGGACGGCTGGGCATTCACGGCCCGTTCTGGGGCCTGAACATCGCCAGCCCCGACACTGAAATGCGTGCGCTGAACCGCCGCAAACACCTGCAGGGAATCGAGGTTTGCGAGTATCTGGGAGCCACGCAGATGGTGATCCATAGCCCCTACACCACTTGGAGCTACAACAACCTCGACAACGGGCCAGAGCGTAAAGAATATGACCGCGTCGTTGAAAACTGCCACGACACCATGAAAGACGTCGTAAAGCGGGCTGAAGATTGCGGCGTGACGATGGTGATCGAGAATATCGAAGACATCGATCCCGATATCCGCTGTGCATTGGCCGACAGTTTCAACTCGCCTGCTATGGCAGTGTCGATCGATACTGGGCACGCGCATTACGCACATGGCACCAACGGTGCAGCCCCGGTCGACTACTACGTGCGCCGTGCGGCCAATCGTTTGCAGCATATCCATCTGCAAGATGCTGACGGCTACGCTGACCGGCACTGGGCCATCGGCGAAGGTTCGATCAGTTGGCAGGCCGTCTTTCGTGCCTTGGGAGAATTCGAAAACTCTCCCCGCCTGATACTTGAACTGCGGGACAAAGCGGGCATCCTACCATCGGTCGCTCATCTGCAAAATCTCGGTCTGGCGCGCTGACCGCGACCGGATTTCGCTTGTACCGAAAGAGTGATCTTTGGGGGCTGGCATAACTTTAAGTCTCGAAAAGGTTGGCGCGTTGAACCTGTTGCGCGATACTCGCATCTATATCCTGGGCGCGTCGGGGGCAGGGGCGACAGCTCTTGGCTCTGAATTGGCCAAGGCTCTGTCCCTGACGCACGTGGATTGCGACGATCATTTTTGGGCCAAGACTGAGCTACCATTCTCGCAAATCCAAGAGCTGGATGCGCGCATTGCGTCGATGACGGATGCCTTGGGCACTGCGGGTTGGGTGCTGAGTGGTGATTGCAACGGATGGGGGGCCGAATTTGTCGCCAAGGCAGACATCGTCGTGTTTCTGACAGCGCCTGCCGACCTACGGTTTCACCGTCTTGTCCGGCGCGAAAAAGAGAGATTTGGCAAGCGTATCGAAATCGGTGGTGACATGTATGAAACCCATGGGAATTTCCTTGCCTGGGCCGCCGCCTATGACCGGCCGGAAAATAGTGGTCGAAGCTTGGTCATGCATGAGATCTGGTTGAGCCAGCAAACCACGCCCGTCTGTCGCCTCAATGGTGCTCAACACGTTGATGTGTCGGTTCAGGAGATTATTTCGAAGATGCTTCGGTAGGGCCTTGTTGCATAGATCAACTTGAATTTGGGACGCGCCCTACCGCCCCGGTTCAGCCCCACCACGCGACGACAGCCAGCGGTGTTGATCCTCCCATTCCGACACCGTCAGATCTGGATCGGGACGTATCCCCTTGCGCCAGCTGCGCAGGATGTCCTCGGCATGTCAAACGCAAGATCGAGACCGTCGGGCAGGTCGTTTTTTTCTCCTTCATCAAAGCGAGACCCTGAGAGGTCACGTCCGTCAAAGTCCTGCGCCAACTCGATCAGAGTTCGCTCACCCTTGATCGCAGCCACCGCCACTTTCGCCTTGAACGCGGGCTGTGATTCCGGCGCGGTCGTCTTGTCATGGTTATCTCCTCGCTTGCAGCATCATGCTGTTGTTACGAAGAAAATTCACTTATCCCTGCTGTTCAGATTTGCCGAACCACCTCTAAATGATCCTGTAAAATTTTGTGATGCCATGCATGAAAAATCGTGCTGCATTGGACACTACGAGGGCGGTTTGGAGCGGGACAGTAGGGACGCCTTCATTTCAGCAGTAAACGAGGCAGTAGACACTCCAGACCCTGCGCCATGGCACGCCGTCAACGCCAATTCAATTGTTGGGGATGTTGGAATGGTTCAAGTTGAAAACATTCGGCTTTGTATGCACTCTAATGACACGCTGACGCTTCTTAGGCATGAAAACAGATGGATTATTGTCTCAAAGGTTTTTTTCCTCAGACCAGCAGAGTGAGCCTCAACTAGGCTAGATGCCGGTGTCGGTTTGCGAAAAACCGACACGTAGAGAAAGCCCATCGTCAAGGACAATATCGGGCTGCCAAGAGCACCAGACGCATTCAATTGAACGGCAGCAAAGTCCCGCGCTGCGGACCTGTGGGTAGTCAGATTGCTGAAAAAATGACGAATGACCGCTTTGGGAAAGCCGCACCGCAGCTTTACGACCCAGCGTGAAAGTCCGCTTTGGGCCGTTCAACACACTTAGGATGAGCGCCAAAATTTGATCGCGTCGTTGAATTCGGCCGCATAAAAAGCGGTAGCTTCGGGTCCGAACGGATGGCCGTCAAAACGCCCAACGCGCGTTGCACATTCGAAAAATCCGGGAGCCGGTAATCCACTTCTTGCTTTGCTGACCACCAATGCTGCGATCAATGGTCGGCCAGCGGTAACATCTTCTTCGATCAGGCATTCGAGTGCCACAGTGAGCTGGTGGATTGTGTTTGGCGGCGAGAGTTCGAGGGCCTTCGCGAGTGCCTGATAAGTGATGGGAAGTGCGTTGTCGGCAACCTCACAAAGATGATTTCTTATGCGTTGTACTAACAAATCTGGGGCCTTTCACGGGGTTCAATTTTGAAGAGTGTTGTTCACGGTGGCTGTCTCTCGCTTCCCTGTTTGGCATTGATCTCTTGTGCAAACGCAAAGAAGGCCGTCAAAGAGCCCGGATTGCTGATTGGCGGTAACGTCGCAAAGGTCTGCTATTATCGAGCGCAGCCAGTCAAAGAACTCATGGTCAGGGTAGTACTGAACAGTGTTTGTCGCGATGTAACTTAGGGTATTTGGACACCATCCTTAAACGTCAGTTTGCGTAACACAATGAAGTTGCGGTGAACGATTGGAACAAGACCTTAGGGTAGGGGGCGCGGGTAACGTTAAAGATGGGGTTTCACTTGTGACAAGCGAATAAAGTACTGTGGCAAATGGAATATCTCGATGTTTTTATTTGCGTTTCGAGGACGCGGGCAACTAAAAGGTAAGTCAGTAAGTTACCATGTTCCGTTTCGATGCATCCATGAGATTTCAGGACTGATGATATTATGCTTAAATTGCCGAACCTAACCGCTGCCGAGCCGATTCCAGATGCCGCTCAGGCCGAGGTAGACCGAATTCTACGGACAGGTGATCTTTTCCGGTATGGCTCTGATCAATCTCCCGTTGCTCTGCTTGAGGCAGAGTTTGCCCAAGCGCTTGGGACCAAGTTTGCGCTGGCAGTTTCGTCCTGTTCGGCGGCGTTGTTTCTTTCGCTCAAATCGCTCGGCCTGCCGCGCGAGGCCAAAGTGCTGATCCCTGCCTTTACGTTCGCGGCTGTTCCTTCGGCAGTGGTGCATGCTGATTGCATCCCTATGCTATGTGAATGCGGCGATGACTACCGGATCGACCTGACCGATTTTGAAACCAAACTTCCTAACTGTAGCGCTGTAATTATCAGCCATATGCGCGGCCATACATCCGACATGGATGCAATAATGGGATTGTGTGATGCGGCCGGCGTTCCAGTGATAGAAGATGCTGCCCACAGCCTTGGTACAACTTGGGCAGGGCGCAACATTGGTACGATTGGAGCAATAGGCTGCTTTAGCTTTCAATCCTATAAAATGTTAAATGCGGGTGAAGGGGGTATCATGATCACCGATGATGAAGACCTCATCGCGCAGGCGATAATTATGTCCGGCGCATATGAACACAATTGGCAAAAGCACCCCGTGTTACATACGGCGTTTGCGAACTGGCAAAACAAGTTACCTTTGTACAATTTACGCCTCAATACTTTGTCGGCGGCGCTAATCCGACCTCAACTTGAGGCTCTTCCCGGAAGGGTCGAAGCTGGACGTCGCAACCATGACCATGTTGCGGCAACACTCGCGGATTGCCCGTGGATTTCCGTACCAGCTTCTCTGCCCTCTGAGAAGCGCGCACCCGATTCCATTCAATTCAATCTAATAAACATGTCAGATGAGCAAGTTGATGAATTCGTCAGCCAAGCGGCCTCACTGGGATTGAAGATCCAGATATTTGGCAGATCTGATGATAATGCTCGCGCATTTTGGAACTGGAAGTTTTTAAGCTCTAATCCAGATCAACCGAAAACGCGCGCTATGCTTAATCGTGCCTGTGACGTCAGGCTCCCCGCACGCCTCACGCTTCAAGACTGCAATGCGGTTTCGCAAGCAATTCTTAATGCCGTCAATACAACAATGCGCAGAAATTCAGAAGATCTCAACACAGGCTATTCTTGAGTTAAGACACACAAAAGTGGCCGCCGGAGAACTTTTATCGAGTGGACGTTTTTGCGGGGGGCCGCTACTTGCCATTTTAAATGACTTTTTGTGACAGCGTGAAAATGATAGTGGTTTGACGTCTTGTTGTCGTCAGCCTTCATCCGCGCAACCGCAACGAACGTGCGATTTCAGCGCGAGCCAGTTCCAGAATGTGAAGGATGAGGACGATATGACGAGCGGCGCAATGGCCTGTGTCATTTTGCTCCAATCTACCTGTGGGCTGTCGTTGGCTGGCAGTGTGTCTGGGGTCGGGCTTAGCGCATAGAGGGTGATGGTGTGCTCATGGCATGCGCCAGGTGGTGAGCAGGGTGGTGTATACCCTGTGCGGCTCTTGTCTTCGTCAGCGCCATCATCGCCTATTGAGGTTGGGTTGCCGCGCAGAGTGGTAGTTGTGTAAGCGGGGATGCTCCACAAGAGCTAGCATTGGCAGGGCGCGCCGGTGCCCGGGACCTTGCCGCGCGGATTGTGTTGCATGATTGCCCCGAGGCTATGCATTTCTTCGGGAACGGCTGACCACGCGAGTGGGGGCGATAGGCCACCCCCGCCGCGGCTGCATTTGAGATCGCTTGGCAGATCACCGCCGCTCATAATGGCCGGACTTGTCAGCGTAATTGTTTCTTGGGCGATCGCGGCACCGGCCCAAATGCAGCATAGCAGCATCGGTGAAAGTGCAGACAGACGAGGTGCACGTGTCATCGGCAGAATTCCCCTTCCATGACGTCTCCATCGTTGGTCACGGTTTTGGTCGAGTATTCGTAACAGTTGTCACTACCTGACGGGCTGTAGCGGATATAGTAATCTTCGTCCTGATACCTGTAGTCCATGCTACGGCTACCATCGGCGCTTTGCGTGAAGACAAGATTTTGCACGCCACCTTGAGGCGGCCGACCTTGTTGCGCGCCTCCGCCGCTTGCGGCTGACAGGGGGCGCACGCGGGGCAAATCATTGAAGTTCGGGAGTTCGCCCATCAGGCATTGCACGATATAAGGCGCCTCTTGTGAGGTGTGGTAACGGTAGCCGAATATATCGTCGGTTTGCCCGTTACAAACGTCCAGAACGCCACCTTCAATTGTGCTGCCGTCGGGATTTGTGTCGCCATAAATCGGAAAACCATCGAACGCCCAGCCGATGATTGCTTCTGGTCCCACATTGGCCATTTGCGCGATCATGCAGGTCGGTGCGACGTGGTAATGGTAATCATCGCCACGGCCAGCGTGCCCGCCGCAGACGTCCAATTGGCCCGTTTGTAGCGTGTCGTGTCGTGTTTGATGGTGCGCCAAATCAGCTTCCGACATTTCACCGCCTCCAGTGTAGTCATAAATCGGCACCCCATTGACCGCCACGCCGAGTGCCGCATCGCGGGTCAGAGGTGTGCCGGAATAGACGGGATTGAGGAGGACAGGTGCGGGATATTCGGCGGGAACGGGCACTTGTTCGTTGCTGCCCACTATGCCCGTCATCATGTCATGATCGGGATAGGTATCGGATGCCAGAATGGCTTGGGTATCAGAGCAGGTCACTGTGACGCTGTCAGCGAAGCCCGCATCCGCGACCGAGGCGGCCACAGCATCGCAGTGGTCGTTGTGTGCCAGTGCGGGATTTGCGATAGCAGCGAAAATCGAACAGGCCAGAAGGGTCATTGTACGGCTCATATTTCGCACTCCTATTCTACGGTTTAATTGACAGTAATGCGGCACAAAACGATATTGCTTTGTTCAAGATCGGGGCCCCAGATCAACTCGGCTTCTGGGGCCCAGTTGATTTCGTCGTAGCCGTCTTTCGGGCTGACTTCGCGGGCGGTAAACACGCTGGCCTGCGGCCACTCTGATGCATCGAAGGATGCCGTGTCCCAGCCATCTGGTTCTTCTAACGCGTCAAATGTGCAAGCACCTTCACCAGCCATGGGATTTGTGGACGCCTCGCAGGATTTATCCAAGGGGGCCGTGTGGATGACCTCACAGGTCCAATCTGCTGAGCTAACCGCCACGGTCTGTCCCGCTGCATCTCGGATTTGAAGGATCAGCCCGCCGTCGCCCATCTGTTGACGCTGCGTTCCGATATATTCCAAACCAGTATCATTTTCTTTGAAGTCTTTTGCCACAACTCCGACCACGAAAGGGCGATCGGCCTCGAATGTGAAACTTTCTGAATTAAAGGATCGCTCTGTCGTGATTGGCACGCTGTCCTGCGCGACCGGCGCGCCATCGATACGCATCTCGAACCAGTTGTCGGCCCAAACATCGGATAAAAAGGTCTCAGCGCCTGACGCAGTGGCGCAGAGTGAACACAGAGAGAAAATGGCTAATGTTAGTTTCATTATGGGTCCAATGCGATTGTTATACAGGTTATACGTGCATCATGCGTCATTCCGTCGGGCTTTGTTGATAAGGCTTCAGCCATGCGACAGCCATTCGCCAATGGGGAGTCCGCAGAGCGCGATCGATGACACTCTGCATGGATTGTATCCAACCTGACGAACTAAGCAGCAGTTGCTCGAAAAGCAGCGAACCGGACATTGCCGCAGGTGCTGCGAAAGCTCACATTGTCGATTTAAGACTGTCGCTTCCCACCTCGACAATGATTTATGGCGAATGGCAGCAAGGAGCCCAGACTACCGATATTCTGCAACGCCACCATTGTCTGCTATCGTCACAAGTCAAAAACCTTCAACAACTATCAAGGTTTTGAACGGGATTTTTGGCAGCTTAAATTTAGGTGATTTTAGGCAGTGCCAAAAAGGAGCGTTTTTGGAACGCTCTTGAGTGCCTTTTGCTTTTCGCCCATTGATTTGTCTTCTCTATTCTGCACTTTGGCTTTAAATTAAGAGTTCAAATATATAGGATCTGATTGGTAAGCATGTTCAAGAAAACTCTAGCACTTTTAGTCGGTTCATTCAGAATTATATTTAAGACAAGCCGCATATTGGTCTTTTTGCTTTTCCTCGGATTTTTCGTCGCCAGCCATACAATCACAGCGCTGGCTGCTATCACAAGCACTGCAATTTCAGCTATTGCCGGAACAACATCTACCGTTATGGGGCGATCAAAAACCAAAACTCTTGACCTGACCACACAAAACAATCGGCTAAGAGCCGATCTCGACGTCGAAAAACGTCGTGCATCCAGCCTCGTCGCAGAGAATGCGCGTATCCGAAGAGTTGATGCTGTTACATTCAGAGGTCGGTCGACGACGATTAAGGAGGCCACGCAGGAAGTTCTTGAACGCACCATGACTCGGACGACACGATCAACCCTTGCAAACGTATCCAGTATTCCGGGTGAGAGTATTCCGTTCTACGGGATTGCGATTGTCGTTGCTGCGACAGCATACGAACTCAAAGCAGCTTGTGATAACATGACTGATCTTTACGATCTTCAAGTCGCCCTCGATCCTGATACTGCTCGTTCAGATGACAGAAGTGCAGTCTGCGCCTTGCAAGTTCCTACAAAACAAGAAGTTTGGCTGGGTATAAAGCAATCTCCGCAAATTGCTTGGGACACGAGTATCACAACTCTTGGAAATGTAACTGATAGCGTAAAAGACATAGATAGGCCTGAATTTGACGGTATGTAGCAACGCTTCACCAATTGGATCGGGGGACGCCTTTAAAGCAAGTCCATAGGCATATTATGCAAAACCTAAACTGTCCTCAACGTCCCATTCATAGCGTTCCAAAAAGGTCGGTTTGTTGAACGGCTTCCTGAAAGCAGACCTCTCTGCAAAGTGCAGCGGATGACCGCTATCCACCTATTCTGTTGAAAAACTCGGCCATGCGAAAATCTCCTCGGAAACTTGAAACCCTGTTTCCAGCATCTACAAATTGGCAAATGTTATTTCCAAAACGAATTTTGGACGGACATTGGTCTGCCGATCCAGCCGTTTCGATTAATCAAGAAACCTTATCGACAGAACACGCCCACTCCGGAAGCTGCGCAAACACGTTCCGGCCTAGGAAATGCAAACGATCATCGATCAATAAAGTATAAGACGGCGTTCATCTCATTACAGTCACTTGTGTAATGCGCGAAATTTTAATTGGTGAATTGCCAGTGAGAGCCAGCTGGCCCAAGTTAACGTGTCGAAAGATAATCGGCGGCGACGTAGCCCGTGATTTGCGGCGCAGCTGCAAGCGAGACGCGGCACCACAACTGACCTAATTCGGTTACACAATCACGGCGAACGAGCGAGGTCCCGTCAGGCAAGCCCAAAACAACGCTGAAGCCAAGACCCGGACCTGCGCGCAACTTCAGCAATTCGTCAGGACCTGCGCCGAGGACAGTAGTGCGCTCTGTTGCAAAATCGCTGCAACCCGAAAGGAGCATGAAAGTTAGAATAACTGAAATGATACTGTGACGCATAATCTGACCTCGTTCGTTTCGGTATCAATAGACTGCTATCAAGCTAATGCCCAGTGAGCTACCCACCCGAAAACTGGACACTGCCGCAAGCTGCGATTTGGAGACCTGCTTATATTCAAGGCGAAGGAGATCAGATATACCGAAACGGGGTCAACATCGTCCAGAACCTAAGGGTAAGGTAACGTGAGAAATACTGATGGGGCAGGGACCTGCCAGCTGCGTAATCGGTCGGTTCCTGCTTCATCCTAAGATTAGCCACTAATGGAAGCGGGATTTGCTGTCGCTTTATGCATTGCAGCATTACTGCTCCTGAAGCAAATACGAGTATGTCCCGAACGGCCCGAAGCTAACCCTAATGTTTCGCGCAGCGAACGACAGCCTTGCGCCAATTCTGTTGCAAAAATCTTTTTCATTTGGTGCTCCGTCGCTCATTCAATTCTAGTAATTATGCGGGGGATTTTACGGTGATGGGACCAAAGCAGGAAACGCAAGGCGCGCTGTTTTACAGCTACAATTGCCGTCCATCATTGCTCCCTAACTGCTGATCCGCATGCTGCTCGTGGATTACTGCTTCTGCATTCGTTCAGAGCGTCGGCTTTGTGAAGAGGTGCATCTGAACCTCGCTCATCGTTGGTTCTCTCGCCTCGACTTATCTGAGCCAATGCCAAACCACTCGACGTTTTCTAAGAACCGTCACGGGCGTTTTCGGGAAAGAAAACTGCTGAGACATCTGTTCAAGAAGACCGCGGCCCGCTGCTTCGCAGATGGTCTGGCGGGCAGCCAGCGCCTTGCGGCAGATGCCAGTCCGATTGAGGCAGATGCGAACAAACAGAACTCCACACCAAAGGCAGATTGGATCACAGTGCCGTCAATCCAAACGATGCGCGGCGTGCTGTGAAGGAGTGTCTGGATGTCTTGGACGACGCAGCTTGTGGTGCGGCATCTACGTCTGCACCTAAGTCCACGTCCCACTTTGGTCCAGCAAGCCAATGGACGGCGGCCCGTAAAGGTCCTGCATTCTTCAGCTATTCAACCAATTACCTAATCGATACAGAGCGCAGCGTCATTGTGGATGTTGAAGGAGCAAGATCGAAATCGCAGGCCGAAATCGTTTCAGTAGGCACCATGTTGGCTCGGCTCAAGGATCTGCATGATTTTGATCCTGAACAACTCATAGCAGACGCGGCATATGGGTCAGGTCCAATGCCGGAGTGGCTGGTTGATCGCAACGTCAAACCCCACATTCCTGTGGTGGATAAATCAGGACGAATAGACGGCACATGGTCTCGCGCTGCCTTTGAATGGGATTCTGAGAACAACCCATGCATCTGCCCGGAAGGCGGACCGCTCAAGCAATTCCGGCGCAGTTATTTTAATCCGAACCGTAAACCCACAGGCAAGGGCGTTGCCAAGTATCAGGCTCTGAAACACATCTGCCAAGCATGCCCACCAAAGATGAAGTGTTGCGCAAAAGCTGATGTACGCAAGATCACCCGCGAAGAACATGTAGATGCAGGGAAGGTCGCCCGAGACATCGCAAAAACCAAACAGTATGCGACCTCAATTCGGCTGTGAAAGGAAGTCGAAATGCTCTTTGCCCACCTCAAATGCATTCCCGGGTTGGCAGGATACAATTACGTGGACCATGCGGTGCAAATGACGAATTCCTCCTCGCCACAACCGCCCAAAACCTTCGCAAATTTGGCAAGATCCTTTCTGTACCGCAGCATGTGCGAAAAGCCTGAAAGAAAAGGCGCTTACACTCAGTTTGTTTCGTCATTTTCTGCGGCTGCAACACTCAGTTCTTCAATAAAATCAGCCTAAGTTTTCTGATGCTGCGGTTAGCATGATGCATAAAAGCGTCCAAAGCTGCTGTTTTGGATTTCTAAGGTCTGAAATTGAGGCGTGATGAGCGGTAACGGCCAGCAAAAACAAAAGCTGCTGGCCGCGTTTTGCATTACGACTTACATCATGCCGCCCATGTCGGGCATGTTGCTGCTGCTGGTCTTGGCAGGTTTGTCTGCGACCATCGCCTCCGTAGTGATCAAAAGCCCGGCAACTGACGCGGCATATTCCAACGCGATCCGCACGACTTTGGTCGGGTCAATGACACCAGCCTTTAGCATGTCACCGTATTGCTCTGATTGTGCATCATAGCCAAACGTCTTGCTTGCGTTCTCGATGATCTTGCCAGCGACGACCGACCCGTCAACACCGGCGTTTTCCGCGATTTGACGCAGCGGTGCCTGAAGCGCTTTTCGGATAATCGCGATACCTGCAAGCTGGTCTGCGTTGTCGCCCTTGAGCGCTTCAAGCACCTTGCCCGCATGCACCAATGCTACACCGCCGCCGGGCACAACGCCTTCTTGGACAGCTGCACGGGTTGCGTTCAGAGCATCATCGACGCGGTCTTTGCGCTCTTTCACTTCGATCTCGGTCGCTCCGCCGACCTTGATGACGGCAATGCCGCCGGCAAGTTTGGCAAGTCGCTCTTGCAGTTTCTCTTTGTCGTAGTCCGACGTGGTGTCTTCGATCTGCGCACGGATCTGGGTCACACGGGTCGCGATTGCGGCCTTGTCACCCGCACCGTCAATGATCGTAGTTGTGTCTTTGGTGATTGCAATTTTCTTGGCGGCGCCAAGCATATCCAACGTTACGCTTTCCAGTTTCATCCCCAATTCTTCGGAAATCACCTGCCCGCCGGTCAGTACGGCAAGGTCTTGTAGCATGGCTTTGCGGCGATCTCCGAAACCGGGGGCTTTGACGCCCGCAACTTTTAGCCCGCCGCGCAGCTTGTTGACCACAAGGGTCGCCAGCGCCTCACCTTCGATGCTTTCGGCGATGATAAGCAATTGCTTGTCTGCCTGCATCACAGCCTCAAGCAAGGGAACCATCGGGGCCAAAGAGGACAGCTTTTTCTCATGTAGCAGAATGACGCAGTCTTCGAGGTCTGCCGTCATCTTGGCAGGATCCGTCACAAAGTACGGGCTGAGGTAGCCGCGATCAAACTGCATGCCTTCCACCACTTCGGTTTCAGTCTCAAGGCCCGTGTTTTCTTCGACAGTGATCACGCCCTCATTGCCAACTTTCGCCATAGCATCTGCGATTTGCTGGCCTATTTCGGTTTCACCATTGGCCGAAATGGTGCCTACTTTCGCAATTTCGGCGGTGTCGCCAACAGGACGGGACATGGCCTTTACTTCAGCGATCACAGCCGCCACAGCCTTGTCGATCCCACGCTTGAGGTCCATCGGATTCATGCCCGCGGCGACAGCCTTCATGCCTTCTTTGACAATGGCTTGCGCCAGAACAGTCGCGGTCGTTGTGCCGTCGCCCGCTTCGTCGTTGGTACGCGATGCAACGTCCTTGACCAGTTGCGCGCCCATATTTTCATACGGGTCAGCTAGTTCAATTTCCTTGGCGACGGTCACGCCGTCCTTGGTAATGCGTGGTGCCCCATAGGATCTGTCAATGACCACATTGCGGCCCTTGGGCCCCAGTGTGACTTTGACGGCATTGGCGAGTATATTGATGCCCTTGAGCATGCGGTCACGGGAGTCCGTGCCGAATTTGACGTCTTTTGCAGACATGTCGGTATTCCTAATTGAATGTATAAAAAGGCAGCGTTGTTCAGGCTATAACGCCCAAAATATCGCTTTCTTTCATGATCATCAGCTCTTCGCCGTCGAGTTTGATTTCGGTGCCGGACCACTTGCCGAACAGAATTTTATCACCAGCTTTGACATCCATGGCAATGCGCGCACCTGTATCATCTTTTGCGCCCGCACCGACAGAGACAACCTCACCTTCTTGTGGTTTTTCCTTAGCATTATCGGGGATGATCAGGCCGCCTGCAGTTTTTTCGTCGCCTTCGATGCGCCGCACGAGAACACGATCATGTAGAGGGATAAACGTCATGGAAATGCTCCTTTTTGAGATTTCCGGTAGGGGTGGCATGCGTAGAAACGCATTGGCACTCGCCACACCTGAGTGCCAATGTTACTGAGGTGGCTATCGCTGCAGGCCGCCGCAAGTGGCTGTAGAACTATATTTCATCGGGAACAATTGTCCTGAAATCAGCGAGCCAATAGGCGGTCCTGGCGACTTACTTTACCGCCTTACCCGAGATCGAAATCGCAGGCTTTCCAGCATTTGAATTAGCCGTTGCAGAGACTTTTGGCTTTTCCTGCTTTGGCTTCTTCGCTTCCTTTTTGCTGTTCTTACCTTTGGCCATGGTCTGTCCTTCCAAAATGCAGCGATCCGATGCCGTGGTGGCAAAGCGAGGCTGCGCTACGCATCAGACGTTTGAAATACGACGCGTGATGAATTCGACTGTCGATTTAGAGGCGGCGCTGCGGATTTGTATCCGCTTCGTCCAACGCCCGTTGCTGACCGCGCGAAACTGTCGTGATCGGTGTGCCAAACATCGCGTTTGCAGCAGCGAAATCTTCCGGTGTGTCAATCTCAGTCCATTTCATGCCCGTGATGTCCAGTGCATGAAACGGGATGCCTTTGCTAACCAGCCGCGCATAGGCCGCTTCGTAATGCGCTTGTGCATTGGCGGGGCTTTCCATCAGTTCTTTCAACTCAGCAAACAACAAGGGGCCTGTGACTGCGCTGATTTTCTCGATGCCGATTGTAGCGCCAAGTGCCGATGCAGGATCGACTGTTTTGCCAATCTCGCTCACGCGCATTTTGTCGTCAGCAATCACTTTCACCTCTTCGTCCGTCAGCTCAATATTGCGATCAGTGCACAGAATGTTTGGTAGATCGCTATCTATCAAAGCACGCATAACTCTCGTCTCGAATACCACATCAGCATCAATTTTTATGAAATCTGCCGTACCGACGGTCGGTGATGCCAGCATCAGGGAATATCCTGTGTTGGTATCGCGGTAGCGGTCATTCATCACATAGGTGACGCGGATCCCGCGAAAGGTTTTGTCGATGAACTGTTTGAGTTCATCCGCACGATGGCCGAGCACCACGACAAACTGGGACATCCCGCAACTTAGGCAGTTGCGGATGATCCGTTCCATAACAACCGAGCCGCCGACGGATAGCAGGCTTTTGGCGGTTTTGTCAGTGAGCGGGCTGAGGCGCGTTCCAATGCCAGCAGCCAGAATTACGGCCATCGGTGGGCGTGCATTGTCATATTTCATAGGGTTGTCCTGACCGCATCAAGGATGCTCAACGTAATTTCTGAGTCGCAAGATTTTGATTTTCAAAAGTAATTCTGCCGCGCCGCCATGCTTTGAACGGACCGCAAATATCTGACTTGCGGCGAAGATCCTTAGAATGATCGTAAATGGCCGATGATAAGCGCGGCGGCCAGTATGTAGATGAACACGCCTTCGTCGTAATCGAGGTTGTTGCGTTACGAACCGCTTCACATTCGCCACGATTTCTGAGTCCAATCCGGCCAAGGGATCGCGTCTTTTTAGATCGGCCATCTGTGGTGGAGTATGCGGGATCGAACACTGTTTCGACCTCGAGTTCTACTAGTCTAAATAGCCGCGCAGCACGCAAAACGCAACGCCAATCAGCGTGAGTAAGAAAGGCAGAACATCAAGCGATTGCACATGACGTTGCCGGAATATGCCAAGACTTGGGCTGGCCGTGACTAAACAGGTCGATGAGAACGCTCCAAATGTGCAGGAATCCGGCGTTGGAGGAATTGCAGCGAAAGCTCACCCTATTCGCAGATCAACGTGTAATCTGCCGAAATACTCGAATGGCAGGTAATTTTTGTGTTTGAATAATCGATCGTGCGATCCGCCACGCGCTCCCACATTGTAAATTAGACGTTGATAGCGCTCTATATAACGAGATGTGCAAAAGGTGTTTAGGCCCGAAAAGAGCCCATTCAACCGATGCTTCAGTAACGTCGAATTTCCGCTAAGCAGGAACGGTAAAAAGCTTGATCCCGGGCGCATGAAGGCCAGTGGGCGAGCGTGTGAAAATCTCGAACCCGTCGGATGTCACGCCAATCGAATGCTCGAATTGTGCCGAAAGGGATCTGTCACGCGTTACGGCCGTCCATTCGTCTGCAAGCAATTTTACGTCGGCACGCCCCAAGTTGATCATCGGTTCAATAGTAAAAATCATACCCTCTCTTAGCTCCAAGCCGGTTCCAGCTGTGCCGAAGTTCAGGATGTCGGGGGAGTCGTGAAAGACCTGCCCGATGCCGTGGCCGCAAAATTCGCGGACCACCGAGCAGCGTTCGGAACGCGCGTAGGTTTGTATTGCATTGCCGATATCACCTAATCGCGCTCCAGGACGTACTACACTGATACCCTGCATCATCGCCTCATGCGCAATCTGGATAAGGCGCTCAGCCGTGCGTTTCGGCTTTCCAACCACATACATCCGACTTGAATCGCCATGCCACCCGTTCAGTATCAGGGTAACATCAACGTTCACAATATCGCCGTCGCGTAACTTTTTCTCGTCGGGAAATCCGTGACAGACCACATGGTTGACCGATGTGCAGCAGGCGTATGGATAGCTTTTATAGCCCAAAGTCGCTGGTGTGGCATGATACTTGGCTGCGAAGTTAAGGACGAAGTTATTGATCTGCGATAAGGCTGTGCCAGCGCAGATAAGATCGGCGATGTCGTCGAGACACCGCGCGGTTAACTCACCTGCGCGGCGCATACCCTCAAAAGCGTCAGGCCCATATAGCTTGATGCTCTCGGTTCTACGGGCATGCTCCGCCTCGGGTGCAGTCAAAATGTCTATACATTCATATCTGTCCATTATGAAGGTAACTCTAAAATTCTCATCGCGGCAGTAGCAGTCAAATTGACCTTGAGTTGCCATGGCCTTATACGAGTCATATACGGTTCATATAGATTATAATTCGGAGGCGCGTCGATGGGCATCGTAAAAATTGGGGAAGAAATGCATGAGGAACTGCGCAAATCCAGTTCAGTTATGTGCCGTTCGATCAATGCGCAGGCTGAATTCTGGATGAAGGTCGGCATGCTCGCCGAGGCAAACCCAACCACGCCGTATACCGAAATCATGGCAGGGCAACTCAGGAATGCAGATGTGCAGGTCCCGAAAATCGAAGCTGCCTGAAACCTGATACTCTCACTTCAAGGGAGGACGCAGTCATTTGTCTGGGAGCATCAAAGGGCCGCAAGCTGACGCGTCTCAAGAAACAATGAGTTTTTCAAAAAGGCCCTCAAAGTCATTTGCTTAGCTGGCCCAGTCTTAGATCCTCAATAAATCGCCAAAGTTACTTATATCTGGAAAGCGAGGCGGATAGTTGCGGACTTTAATATAGCTGGACACGGCGGCGTACCAGTTAGCGGTAATAGGAACCTGCTCATTAACCAAAACAGAGCGTGGCGAATGTAGCGGGCCCAGCCATGCACTTGAGCCGTCGACGGGGAGGTGCCTAAAGAGCAGGTTTTGTATGGCACGGGAACAATTTCTCGCGCGCGTGAAAGTACTTATGGCGCAATTTGATCTGGACCTTCAGAATGCAGTCCATCTTTTTCTGTAAAGGGGACCCCGCGCTCATGCGCTTGCAGGGCTTCCTTGGGCTTTTGAAGGCATTAAATGACAAGACCATTTGACTGCTCCGTGAATTAAACTGGCTTCATGATATGCTCAGCTTGAAGCATGTCGGGGACATCGATACCGAAGAGTCCGGCCAGTATTCTATGATCGATCCCGAAGACCCAATCGTTTCGAGAATCTGCGTCCGAATCAAGACGTCTTCCTCCTGTTTTTATGGAGTACATTTACTTCGCCCGCTGCGAAACCGTCCAAAGCTACAATCTCAAATGCGATAGCTGCTGCGATGGCGTCTGGTTTTACCCCACATCAATTCCGGTTGCGACCGATCAGTCAGTATTATCGATTCTTCAGTCTTAGACTTAGGCCCTCAATCAATCAAAACCAGTAAAATAGGGGTCCTAAAGAAGTCAGGGAAGAAGTGAATTTGAAATGTCGTTTGCAAGGATCGCTTAAAAGTGAAACCGGAGTTGGTCAAACCAAACGGCGGATAAGAGTGGAGACAACAGGGATAAGAGAAACTTATCGCAGCGGGCACAGGAGAACTCACATTTCATGAGCACTATCTCGCTTCGCGTGCTGACGAAAATCCTCAGTTGGTAAAAGCGATCAAGATTAATGAGGGTGATCTGGACAGGTTCTGTAATCGATATTTAGAGGCGTGGGGCGCGCAAGTTAAAGCGGGAGATGCTTCGATCTCATTCTCGATGAATCCAAATTTCTTTTGAAAAATGCCTGAAATTTACTGGACGCTATAGATGGTAGGTTGGCAAGCTTTGAAGCCGAAACTCCTGAAGGATATTTTCTTTCTGTTTTCGAGGGCTAAGGAGAAAAGACAGCCGCTGCAGGCAACTGCATCAAGGCACTGAGCTGCGTACCTGTGATGGGAAATGCGAGGGTATCCTAGGAATTTACCGGTGATTTCGGTCGAGAAAGTTTATTAGAGCTGGGGGGGGGGAGCGAAGTTATGGACAGCGGAAGAGATGACGAAATTTTTTGCCAAACTTAAACCGTATTCATTGGCTCGGATTTGGCTCATACGGTCTCGAAATGTCCTGCCTCGTATTAGGGGTATTGGTGGCCTGGATCAGCACAATTTAAAAACGTGATAAGGTGTCGCTGGCTGAAATTCCAGCCCGACAAGAAGAGCTCTGCATAGTTGCTGTTCCTGCGCTACCACAACTAATACATAAACCGTCACTTCATCAAAGTCGGCAAAGCTTTTTGCAAACCGAGGCTGCAAATACTCTCGCGCCCCTGAGTCGCTTTGAAACAAGTTCCAAAACTGGACAGAGCGAGCTGGCCTTCCAAAAACATGGACCACAACAGGGCGCGGTGCAACTGCTCCCAGCGGCTTGTGGTACAAAATATGAAATCATGCGTTTTATGGCTCAAACACAAGCTAATACTTCTGAGATTTATACCAAGAATGTTAAAAAGAGCAGGATCGGCAAAGCTTGCGATTGAGAAAATGCATCAATGAATTTCAAGGATGTGGACCTCGGTTGCTGAAGAGTGGTCCACATTCCACACGCAATCCCAACGTAATATGGCGGAAATTGGGATGTTTGGTAGGCCCGGCAGACAAGACGTCTGTGAACCATATCAGATAGATGAGGCGGCGAACTGCCGTAAATCTGTCATTGGAAACACTCAGGAAAAAACCGCTTTGACGAACCTTTCGGGGAACGTCGAGGCAAAAGAAAACGCCGCGACCTCGGCAAAGGTCAACGGCGTCAAAGACGATAAGAAACGCGACATTTCTTGCGCTGATGCTACCCCGAAGCGGAGCGCAAATGCAATGTCTTTGTATGCCAAGGACCGCCATAAGCGCGCGTCTAAGTCGCTGGGCTACGTCCTGACCATGGCAACCCCTGACGCATGGGAGGGCTTCGTCCTTGTGCTCAAGGCGAGACTGACCACGGGCGAACGGCAGGCGCTGGCGATGGCGGCGCTGGTCACGCTCGACGATGATACCGCATATCGTACGGCATCGGCGGCGGTGTTCGGCGTTCTGGACGGCGAGGTGCTGTCATGAATATTCAAATTCAGGCTGGCCTGAAAACGGGCAAACGGGGATATATCACCTCTTATAACCCGATGGCAAAAACTCAGATCTTGCTTGATCAAGCGCAACTTGTACTTGACGAATACCGCCAGTACTGGCCCCTGACCATCCGGCAGATATTTTATCGCATGGTAGGGGCGCACGGCTACGACAAGAGCGAAGCTGCATACAACAGGCTGTGTCACCATCTCGCCAATGCGCGGCGAGCGCGTATTATCCCTTTCGATGCTATCCGCGATGATGGAGTTACAACGTATCGTCGTGATCATTTTGACGACCGCGACGACTTCCTGAGCCATGTTCGCAGAATGGGGGAGCGGTACACTCGCAACAAGTTATCCGCTCAGGACATTCATATCGAGGTCTGGTGTGAAGCTGCGGGCATGTTGCCTCAGATCGACGATGTTGCGGCACCGTACTCAGTGAAGGCGTATTCATCCGGCGGCTTCGATAGCCTGACCGCCAAAAAAGACTTGGCTGACCGGATTGTGAGAGTCGAAAAGCCTGCGATCATCCTGCACCTCGGGGACTGCGATCCGAGCGGCGAAGATATTTTCAACGCTGTAGCTGAGGACGTAACTGCCTTTGTTGAAGCGGATCGTCGGCATGGACTGGTGACTGTAGAGTTTCACCGCATAGCGTTGACCAAACAACAGGTTGTTGAATACGACCTGCCCACTGCGCCTGCTAAATCAACCGACACGAGATCCAAGAATTGGGAGGGCGGCACCTGTCAACTTGAGGCTCTACCGCCAAACGTGATTGCAGAGATCCTCAAGACCGCGTTGTGGAAGCACATAGATCCTGAGCAGTACCTTGCGGATGTAGAGGCTCAGAAAGTTGACCGTGAAGCTATCACGCGGCTTCTGTTGCCCGCGCCTCAGTCTGGGGAGGGCGCGGAATGACCTTCCACAATCGCCAGCCAATCGAGCGCGCGGCAACGCCTGCTGAGATCGAACGTCTGCTGCACCACATGCCTGTGGTTGCTCAGATGGCGGAGAACACATGGGCCAAGGGCTTTGCACAGTCTGTCACCAAACAGGCGCGACGCAAGAATTGGAAACCATCCCTGAAACAACTGTCTGTGATGCGCGGGCTGGTCTCTGACCTGTTCACCCATGCCAGCGACGATGCGGAGGACTTCAACCCGATTGAAAGCTGATCACCCGTGGCGCTGCTGTAGAGCGGCTGTGGCGTCACGGGTGAAGCATCGGCCCGCGTTCATAGTGAGCATACCTTAGGGGCATATCACAGGACGCGGGTCACGCTCTAGCTTTTGACCGTCGAGCAATATCGGCGGGGATATAGATCGGGAACTACCCCACTCCGAGCGGAACCAGTGCCTACTAGGCCGCTCAGAAGCGCGACACAGAACCCACCGCCTCAGTGCGGGGACCGACCGGAGCAAGACTGCAAAGGACGGGGCTGGAGAGTACCCAGCGGGACAGCGGCTGGCCACCGATACCGGGCATCGCGTGGATACGATCTAGGAAGGTAGGACTGTCGCACCGAGCAAGGGAATACTCCTTTGTGTAGCGGGGGACAGTAGCGGGGGCGGACTGTGCCTAGAATTGATTGTGTTATAGTATAACATGTGATATAGTTAAGAAGATCGTCGTGATGACTGATCAACATCCCATAGATGGAGCTAGCGCACTGAACCTGTATCTTAAACTGGTCCCAATGCCCCCTTTTTCTTCCGTGGGGGGGGTCGCGGTTGGGGGTTATGCGTTCGCGCTGTGCGGCTATTTTTTAAAGGGCCGAAAACAATTCCCGTCCATTGTAACAATTTCCCGGTCAGGGGCTCCTGCAAAGTACCAGAGACGACCATTTTCTTTCGAAACTATGATCGAGATGAAACCTCCTACATCTTCATTTGAGGAGATAAAGAAAAACAGTATCTTCTTTGTTTCATTGAGAATCGGGGAGACTTGTCCATCAAAAATTGAAGCCTCCCCCGTCTCGCTATCAAAGATAATACTTAGCGGCCCTTGTTCGCCATATTCCGCATGTTTCAAGCTGCATTTGAGCCCGACGGGTTCAGCGTTTGCGACACTGAGATTCGCTAAAACTAATAAAATTGATATCATATATTTCATTTCTGGACCCTCTGCTGATAACCCGGCGAGGCTGACATGAAAGCATCCACCAAAACAATCCGGTTTCTTGAAGGTCTCGCAATCCCTGAGGGTCCGAAGGCGGGCGAACTGATCAAGCTGGCACCATTTCAAAAGAAGTTTGTGCGCGGCGCTTTGGCTGACGGTGTGAACGTCGCAGTCCTGTCGATCGGTCGCGGCAACGCTAAGACGGCGCTGTCTGCGGGCATCGCTTTGGGTTCGTGCATGGGCAAATGGGACGAACAACCCCGGCGTGAAATTCTCATAGCAGCCCGTACCCGTGATCAAGCCCGAATTGCTTTTGATTTTGTCGTGGGTTTCATGCGGTCCTTGCCTGAGGACGAACAGGCGCTGTTCACGGTCCGGCGTTCCCCGCGTTTAGAGATTGAATATGACGGCGACGGCGGCGGGCACTTCATCCGGGCCATTGCTGCGGACGGCAAGAGCGCGCTGGGATCTGCGCCTACGCTGATCCTCATGGACGAGCGCGGGCATTGGGCCGCTGATCAAGGTGACGCACTGGAACATGCGCTGCTGTCTGGCATGGGCAAACGCGGCGGGCGGGCGCTGATCATATCCACCTCGGCGGCTGATGATGCGCACCCTTTTTCTGTGTGGCTTGATGAGGATGCACCGGGCATCTACCGCCAAGAGCATCGCCCTTCACCGGGCTTGCCTGCGGATGATCTGGACAGTTTGAAAGAGGCGAACCCCGGCGCGGCGGCGGGCATCGGGTCCAGTCTGGAATGGTTGCAAGGGCAGGCACGGCGGGCCATTGCGCGCGGCGGTTCTACGCTGACCACGTTCCGCCTCTACAATCGAAACGAGCGGGTGAGCGGTGAAACCCGCGATGTGCTGCTGACCGTCGATGAGTGGCTGGCCTGCGAGGTGTCGGAGGTTCCGGCACGGCAGGGGCAATGTGTGATCGGCATCGACCTGGGCGGATCTGCATCTATGACGGCGGCGGCGTTCTACTGGCCTGAGACGGGGCGACTAGAAGCTCTAGGCACCTTCCCAAGTAAACCGAACCTTGCGGACCGTGGCGCAAACGATGGCGTTCAAGGCCGCTATGTCGAGATGAAGGACCGGGGCGAACTGTCCACCCTTGGCGACCAGACCGTGCCGATTGCGCCGTGGCTGATCGAGGTGATGAAGCATATCGAGGGCGAACCCGTCGCGGCGCTGGTCGCTGACCGATACAAACAATCCGAACTTGGCGAGGCGATCGAGCGGGCGGGCATCCGCGCGGCTGTGGTCTGGCGTGGCTTTGGCTTCAAAGACGGGAACGAGGATTGCGAGCGGTTCCGGCGCGCGGCTTTCGACGGGAAGGTGCTGACCACCGCGTCCCTGCTGTTGCGGTCTGCGTTTGCGGACGCTGTGACCCTGCGAGATCCGGCAAACAATCTGAAATTGGCAAAGGCGAGATCCACGGGCCGGATCGATGCGGCATCGGCAACGGTAATCGCTGTGGCTGAGGGCGCGCGGATCATGGGCCGACCATCACATAAGGGAGGGCGTATTGCATGGGGATGACCGAAACGGCAACCCGGCTGATCGAGCGTTTTGGACAGGATGCAATTCTGCGCAAACAGCCTGCACCACGTACCGACCCCGACGATCCGCCTGCGGGTCCGGCAGTGGACTATCCGGTCACTGTCGCGGTCACTGATTACACCGTCGAGGAGCGGGCAAACGCTCTTATCTCGGATAGTGCGCTGCGGGTGTTTATCACTGAGGGCGTTGTCCCTTCCACTGCTGACAAGCTGGTGATCGGCGGGGTTGCCTATCTGATCAATCGCGTCGGCACTCTGGGGCCGGATGGCGTGGTGATCTGCTATGAATTGCGGGTCCAGATATGAGCAGGCGCGACGAGTACAAACGGCACTCTGCGAAGGTAACACGCGGGCCACGATGGAAGGCTCTGAGGATGCAAGCCTTGGATCGTGACGGCTGGCAATGCGTCCAGTGTGGCGAGCTGCGGCGGCTGGAATGTGACCACGTTCTGCCTGTCAAAACGCACCCCGAACTTTCCTACACCCTGTCAAATTTACAAATTCTCTGCGGGCGCTGTCATGCGCGCAAAACGAGATTGGAAGTGGGTCACACCCCGCTTTCCCCGAAGCGTCAACAATGGCGCGACCTCCTGTCGAGCATGAAAGGAAATAACTATGCTGACATCTAAAAAGCTGGAATTGCGCCGTTCCGAGATCCGTCAAAACCTGTCGGAGCTGGCGAACATCGAAACACCGTCTGCGGACGAAACCCGCAAAATGACTGAACTGGATACGGAGTATCGCGCCAAGGAAGTGCAGTATCGCGCGGCGCTGGTATCCGAGGATGAAGAACGCCGGGACGCTGGCAATGTGCTGGAAACTCGTTCCGAAAAGGAATGGACCGAGATCATGGGCGCTTTCGAGATGCGCCAGGTTGCCTTGAGCCTGGACGAAGGCCGCGCGCTCGACGGGCAAACGGCGGAGATCGTAACCGAGCTGCGGAGCGCGGGCGGCTATCGCGGCATCCCTGTGCCATATGCTGCACTTGAGACGCGCGCCGGGGAGACGATTGCCAGCGGTACACCGAACCCGATTGCCACCCGTCCCTTGATCGAGCGTCTGTTCCCTGCGTCTGTCGCGGCTCAAATGGGCGTCCAGATGATCAATATCGGCAGCGGCGACTCGGAAACACCCGTCACCACGTCGGCGATCACGGCGGGCTGGCAGGCAACGGAAACGGGCAATGTGCCGGGGCCGTCCGCTTACGCCACGTTGGACCGTCCGCTTGCCCCTGATCACACTCTGGGAATCCAGATGCGGATCACCCGCAAGACGCTCAAACAATCGGGCGCGGCTCTTGAGCAGGCGATCCGCCGGGACATGAACGGGGCTATGTCGCAAGAGATGGACCGGGCAATCTTCAACGGTTCCGGCGCGTCTGGCGAGCCTACGGGCGTGTTCACGGGCGCAACGGCTTGGGGCATTGCAGAAAATGCACTGGACGCGGCGGCAACATGGGCGGCGTTCCGTTCCGAGGTCGTGGCGTTTATCACGGAAAACGCTGCAAACGGTCCGGCGGCTGTGCGTCTGCTGATCCGACCCGAAGTCTGGGACACGATGGACGGCAGCTACATCACGGGCACGGCTGTCACTGAGTGGGAACGCCTGATGAAGTACATCGGCAGCGTTACCATGTCTCACAACGCTTTGCCTGCCCCTGCGCTACCATCCGGCGGCACCGAAGGCGATCCTCTGGAAAGCATGGCACTGCTGACAACATCGGCGGGCGGGGTTGCCCCTGTGTTCGTGGGGCTTTGGGGGGCCGTGGATCTGATCCGCGATCCCTATGCCGATGCACAGTCGGGCGGGCTTCGTCTGACGGCGCTTTCCACGATGGACACGACAATTAGTCGGGCTGTGCAGTCGCGCGTTCTGACGGGTATCCAGTAAGATGCTGGAGGGCTTTGCAGGCGGCGGGCTTGAACTCCGCAAGAGAGCGTCGGGCGCATTGGCCCTGCAAGGCTCTTTCCCATACGGCAAACGTGCCGTCCTGTCCGATGGCGGCAGGACGGGGCGACCCAAAAAAGAAGTGATTGCACCCAAGGCGTTCGCCTACCGGATCAACACACCATCGGAGCATGGCGGCAAAAAGGATATCCATCTGCTGTCGGGGCACGACTACGGCAAACCGCTGGCGTCGGTCCGCTCTGGCACTCTGGAGATTGCGGACAATGACGCGGGCGTCACCTTCACCGCGACGATCACCGAAGAAATGCAAGAGGTGTCATATGTGAAGGACATTCTTGCGGCGGTCGCGGCGGGGCTGGCGATCGGCATCTCCCCCGGCTTTCGACTGCCCCCGAAACGAGCTGTGCCTGAGCCTGAAAAGATCGAGGATGAAGGCATGGACCCTGAGAACGGCGCGCATAATGCGATTATCAGGACCGTGATGGCGGCGCTCTTGTACGAGCTGTCGATCGTGACCCGTCCGGCCTATCCCGAAACGCAAATCGAGGCGCGCAAATGGTCACCAGATCCGGTGACGCGCGTGTTCTTGCCAAGCCGCATGAGGTATCCGCGATGATCGACGTTCTAAAGCAATTCGAGGAGATCCCGGCGCAATATCCCGCTGTACCTTCAACGCTGTCTGTCGCGGCGGCGGCGCTGGATTCGGCGATGATCTGGGCAAGGATCGAGGATTATATCGCACACCGCTTCACTGAGCGCGAAGTCGTTTGGACGCTACTGGGCAACGGCGGCGATCAATTCCACCCGCGTCTGACGCCTGTCGTGTCCAGCGTGGCGGATCTGTGGACGGGTGAGGCGTGGGAAGCTGTGACGCTGTTGCAAGGTCCGCTTGGCGTCTGCCTGCCTGCCGATGGCACCTACCGGATCACGGCGCAAGTCGGCGGCGGTGATGTGCCGGCACCTGTCTCTGAGGCGTTCCGGCGCTTGGCTGAATATCTCGCTGCGGACCCCGGCACGGCAGGGGCGTCCAGCACGTCTGTGTCGATCGGGCCTATCGAGGAAACACTGGACCGCGCGCCGACATGGATAGCGCGGGCAATGCAACATTCAGGCGCGGCGGATCTGCTGCGCACTTATCGGAGGGCGTGAGCATGTGGCCGTTTAAGAAAAAAGAGCCTGAGATTGAAACGAGATCGAGCGGCACCGGGTACACCAGCCAAGTGATGGCGGCGCGGGCTGAATACATCGGCGGCGTCGACGGCTTGGCGGAACTCACTGGCACCGTGCAAGCCTGTGTGAGCCTCTGGGAGGGCGGTCTGAGCCTTGCGGACGTATCCGGCACCGACCTGCTGTCGCCTTCCACCTTGGCCCTGTCTGCGCGCGCTCTGGCGCTGCGTGGCGAGGCTGTGTTCGTGATCCGCGATGATGGCCTGTTGCCCTGTTCGGATTGGGATCTGACCACACGGTTCAGCAAGCCTACCGCCTATCGCGTCGGCGTCCCTGACACGGGCGGCGGGCGATCGATGACGGTACTTGCCGGGGAGGTGCTGCACTTCCGCGTCGGGTCCGAAATATCCATGCCCTATGTCGGATCTGCACCCTTGCGGCGCGCGCGCCTGACCGCTGGCCTGCTGCACACGCTGGAAAGTGCGCTTGGCGAGATCTACGCAAACGCACCGCTTGGCACGTCGATCGTGCCGTTCCCTGAATCGCCGGAAACTGACATGGAGGATCTGGCACGGGGCTTTCGAGGAACCCGTGGGCGCGTCCTGATCCGCGAGAGTGTGAACGTTCAAGCTGCGGGCGGTCCTGCACCTGCGCAAGACTGGAAGGCCAGCGACGTGACGCCGGATCTATCCAAAGCAATGACCCGCGAGACATGGGCCGCGTCGAGATCCAGCATCGAAATGGCGTTCGGGGTTCTCCCCGGTCTGAGCAATCCCGTCACCACCGGGCCGATGGTGCGAGAGGCTCAACGCCACCTTGCACAATGGGGGCTTATGCCGATTGCCGCGATGATCGGGCAAGAGGCATCGGAGAAGTTAGGCCAGCCTGTCCAACTGGACGTGATGAGGCCGCTACAGGCGTTTGACGCAGGCGGACGGGCGCGGGCGCTTGGGGCCATTATCAAGGCACTTGGCGAGGCGAAGGAACTGGGCGTCGACCCGGAACAGGCACTGAAAATCGTAGATTGGAAGGAATGAACATGGATATCGAAATCACGGGCCTGTCGCGGGTAGTTGATCCAAAGCCGAACAAAAAGGAGGATACGATCATCGCTTTCTTTGATTGCACGATCGGGCCTGTCGCGCTGCGGGGTTGCGCTCTGACAATTCGCAAGTGTGGCTTTGTGACGATCTGGGAGCCAAAAATTGCAGACGGGCACAAACAACGATCTGTTTATATCAATGACCGGGATCTAAAGGGCGAGATCGTGGTCGCGGCGCAAGCGGCGTTCGAGGCTATGGGCGGCGCAAAGAGCAGGGCGTCCCGTTAGCGGGCTGTCTTAGTAGATGGCTAGTAGATCATCGCGAACATTGTAATCTTCTCCCGTAACTACTCCGCTGTACCGATTCCTTACAATGGCTCCAAAGCCGTTCTGTGAGTCCACGGGTCCGCTAAAGTTAAAATAGCAATCACCAATACGGATCAATTCTCCGCCCGATGGGAATGAAGCTGTTGAGGGCGATTTCAATTTCGCGGCAACGGCCTGCTCCATAATGCTTCGGGCCTTGCCCTCAAAGCAATCTGGAACTGCTTGCATGTATATGATTGCAGCCGCGACAACAGCCGATGCGCCCATAACCGAATAACCCACAATCTTCATTCACAAACTCCGTTGGTTCGCGCTCAGGCTAGGGCGCAACCTGCAATCGTACAAGGACGCAAGCACATGCAATCTGGCTTGCCACCCCGCTTTGCAATCTCTGGCACCCCAAACTAGCACAGTTTGCACCCCCCGAAATTACTCAACATAACACCCGAATTACGCGAGATCCGGCAGGTTCCGGGCGGGCGACCACCTTTAATTCCCTATCAAATTCCCCGGTAATGGGGTTACTGGCCTATTTCTTTGCAAGGCGAAAGTCACGTTTGACCGCTTCAATATCCTCTTTCAGGTTGTCGAGAATTTTTAAAGTACTGTGTAAATGGTCGCCTTTTAATCCGTTATCTTCCGAGAGGATAGCGAGCGATAAATTTAGCAGAGTATCTTCCAGAATTTTTTCATGGAAGTTGTCAGGATATTCTTTCTCAAGAGTAGAAATTATCTCTGCGTTCATGCTGCGATTGTTTGCGTCTGCTGTTGCTTTGATTCTGTCGCGCATACCGTCTGGCAAGCGGAGCATAAATTTATCAGAAAGCTGTCGGTTTTCATCCATAGTGTCCAATGGCCATAATTTTCTACTTGACGCAATAGTGTCCTTTGGACATATATTGTCATATGGACCTATCGGAGATTGAAATGACCACCCGGAAACCTTTGCAGCTACGTCTGCCCCCTGACCAAAAGGACTGGATAGCCGCGCAGGCGGCGGCGAACGTATCCAGCCAGAACAGCGAGATCATCCGCGCGATCCGCGAACGGATGGAACGCGTCGTGGGTGATGCTAAATAATGAGCAACCCGCGCGCCACCTTCAAGCAAGTTGACGTCACCCGCGCCGCTAAGGGCGCGCTGGCGGCGGGCTTGCCTGTGGAGCGCGTGGAGATCTGCCGCGATGGCAAGATCATTATTTTTGTGCAGCAGGGTGTTGCGACTTCTCAGAATGATTGGGACCGCCCGTGAAAAAGAAGTCTGACAAATATCCACACGCAAAAACCTACCGTGACCGCCACGGCAAAGCGCGCTGGAGATACCGGGTTAAAGGCTTCACTGCGGAACTCGGCACCGACTTTGATAGTGACGAATTCAAGCGCCGTTATCAGGCGGCTGAGGACGGCACAAAGGCCAAGGGACAGATTGGGGCAGGGCGCACGTTGCCCGGCTCTTTCGATGATCTGGTGGCGCACTTCTACAAGCTGCACTTTCCAACAATTCAGGAAAACACCCGCGCCGATTACCGGAGCGTTATTGAGCCCCTGCGGATCAAGCACGGCAACAAGCGCGTGTCCCACCTCAAAGTAAAGCATGTGATGGGGATCAAGGCTGACTTGCACCTGACACCTGTGCAGGCAAACAAGACGCTCAAACGCCTATCTCAGATGATGGACCTCGCCGTCCAGATGGAATGGGTCGCTGCTAATCCGGTGAAGGGCGTGAAGAAATACGCCACCGAAACCGAAGGCTATCACACTTGGGACGAAGGCGAGATCGAGCAGTTTTACCGCGTCCATAAGATCGGCACCCCTGCGCATATGTGCATGACGTTGATGCTCTACACGGCAGCGGCAAAGGTGGATGCGGTGAAGTTGGGACCGTCCAATGTGAAGGGTGGAAGGGTTCAATACAGACGCCAGAAAACGAGCAAGAACCCTTCCGGCGTTCTGGTAGATCTGCCGATGCACCCGAAGCTGATCGAGGCTATCGAGGCCACCCCGGTCACCTTCACCTACTTAGAGACGCGCCAAGGCAAAGCGAGATCCCGCAAGGGCTTAGGAACGTCCATGCGCAAATGGTGCGACAAGGCGGGCTTGCCCCTTTGCTCATCGCATGGACTGCGCAAGGCGATCTGTCGACGGATTGCTGAGGCGGGCGGCACACCATTCGAGGTGATGGCCGTTAGCGGTCACGTCACTCTGTCGATGGCTCAAGAATACTGCAAAATGTTTGGCCGTCGCGGTCTTGCCGACTCGGCTTTTGCGCGGATGGGCGGCACAGAAACAGAACAAAACTTGACGAACCACCCCGCAAGGTTCGTCAGAAATTCAACTAACCAGCGGAAAAAAAGGAGAATAAGTGATGTTTGGTAGGCCCGGCAGGACTTGAACCCGCAACCAAAGCGTTATGAGCGCTCTGCTCTAACCAGTTGAGCTACAGGCCCGCCGTGGTGATGGGTATTGCGCAAGAGCGCCTTCGTCAAGGGTTTGCGTTGCGACCCGCGCTGATATGATTTAGGTCGCAGTGCAACGGAATTTTCTGCCAGAGGCATGCAATCATGAACGAACGTCAAAAAGGGATCACTTACGCAGAGGCGGGTGTTGATATTGATGCGGGCAACGCACTGGTCGAGCGAATCAAACCTGCGGCAAAACGGACGATGCGGCCGGGTGTGATGTCGGGCCTTGGCGGGTTCGGGGCTTTGTTCGATCTAAAGGCGGCAGGCTATGTCGATCCGGTACTGGTCGCGGCCACAGATGGTGTCGGCACCAAGCTGCGCATAGCGATTGACACAGGTAATGTTGACGGCGTCGGGATTGATCTGGTGGCAATGTGTGTAAACGATCTGGTCTGCCAAGGCGCGGAACCTTTGTTCTTTCTTGATTACTTCGCGACCGGCAAACTTGATTTGGAAACCGCTACACGGGTCATCGACGGCATTGCGCGCGGCTGTGAAATGTCGGGCTGTGCGCTGATCGGGGGCGAGACCGCCGAGATGCCCGGAATGTATCCCGAAGGGGATTTCGACCTCGCCGGTTTCAGCGTTGGCGCAATGGAGCGAGGCGCGACACTGCCTTCGGGCGTGACAGCAGGCGATGTCCTGTTGGGGATGGCCAGTGATGGCGTGCATTCCAACGGCTACAGCCTTGTGCGGGTGATCGTAGAGCATTCCGGCCTCCAGTGGGATGACCCTTGCCCATGGGATGCGGGCACGCTGGGAGAGGTTTTGCTTCAACCCACCCGCCTTTATGTAAAGCCGGCACTTGCGGCGTCCCGCGCCGGTCTGGTTCACGCCTTGGCTCATATTACCGGTGGTGGCCTGACGGAAAACCTGCCGCGGGTTCTTCCCGAGGGACTTGGTGCTAAAATCAATCTCGACACCTGGGACTTGCCTCCGGTTTTCCGTTGGCTGACAGCACATGGCGGCATGGACGAGGAAGAACTGCTCAAGACCTATAACTCAGGCATTGGTATGATAATGGTTGTGCCCGCCGATAAGGCGGAAGAGGCAATGAAAATGCTTGGTGATATGGGCGAGACAGTCTTCAACATCGGCACCGTGGTCGCGGATGAAGGTGTTTCCTACGAGGGCAACCTCGTCTGATGACGCGGGTCGCGATGTTTATCTCGGGCGGCGGCTCTAATATGGTGGCTCTCCTTGATGATATGGCACGCGGCAGCCATGCCGGAATGCCTTGTGTAGTGCTCGCCAATAACGCGACTGCCGCAGGGCTCGCAAAGGCCGCAGGGCGCGGTGTAGCGACAATCGTTGTCGATCACCGTCCCTTCGCTGGTGATCGCGTGGCCTTTGAGACTGCAATCACACAGGCGCTTGCGCCGTTCGCCCCCGACCTGATCTGCCTTGCCGGATTTATGCGCGTCCTGACTGGTGGCTTTATCAACCAGTGGACGGGGCGAATGATCAACATCCACCCCTCGCTTCTGCCTAAATACAAAGGGTTGCACACCCATGCGCGCGCCCTTGAGGCAGGTGATAGCATGCATGGCTGTACTGTGCATGAAGTGACTGCGGCGCTGGACGATGGCCCGATACTTGGTCAGGCACAGGTGCCTGTTCTACCGGATGACACAGCCGACACACTCAGCAGACGTGTGTTAGAACAAGAGCATCGCCTTTATCCTGCTGTGCTGCGCAGGTTCGTAACCGGTGACCGGACACCATTGATTTTGACCAGCTGAGATTTTGCAAAGCTTGCTGGTCAATCCCTGCGCTATTCTGTACCGCTAGGGTAGCTTCAAGGATATTTACTCAATGCGCACCATTACCACCACCCAAGAGCTGGCCGAGTATTGCGGTCAGGCAGCCAACCACCCCTACATCACCGTCGATACAGAGTTCCTGCGGGAGCGGACGTATTACTCCAAACTGTGCTTGATACAGCTGGCAATGCCGGGGACGGATGACAGTGGTGCGGTGCTTGTTGATCCGCTGGTTGAGGGGTTGTCGCTGGAGCCGCTTTACGAACTGTTTCGCAACACATCGGTGGTCAAGGTTTTTCACGCGGCCCGACAGGACCTCGAGATTTTTTATGTCGATGCGCAGGTATTCCCCGAGCCCCTGTTTGATACCCAAGTAGCAGCAATGGTTTGCGGCTTCGGCGAGCAGGTGGGCTATGAGACGCTGGTGCGAAAAATTGCACGCGAGGGCGTCGATAAAACCTCACGGTTTACCGATTGGTCGCGCCGCCCGCTGACGGATGCACAAAAAACCTATGCGCTGGCAGATGTGACGCATCTGCGGCAGGTTTATGAGTTTCTGGCAGCCAAACTCGAAGAGACGGGGCGACATAAATGGGTCGAGGAAGAGCTTGAAGTGCTCACAAATCCCGACACCTATATTACCGAGCCGCGGGACGCTTGGAAGCGGATTAAAACACGCACCAGCTCGGCACGTTTTCTGGGCATCGTGCGCGAACTTGCCGCCTTTCGGGAGGCATTCGCCCAAGAGCGCAACATCCCGCGTAACCGCGTCTATAAAGATGATGCCATGGTTGAGCTTGCCTCCAATAAACCCAAGAACCATGAAGAGTTAGGCCGCGCACGCCTGCTGTTGCGCGAGGCGCGCAAAGGCGAGATCGCTGACGGTATCCTCAAAGCGGTTGCAGCAGGGCTCGCGTGTTCCAATGACGATCTGCCCCAGCCTGACCGCAGCCGCGAAAAGCTGCAAGTAAACCCCGCACTGGCCGATTTGTTGCGGGTACTGCTCAAAGCAAAAACTGAAAGCGCCAGTGTCGCGGCAAAACTGATTGCATCGGCGGCTGATCTGGATGCAATTGCGGCAGGTGCGCGCGATGTACAGGCGATGCGCGGTTGGCGTCTTGAGGTATTCGGAAATGACGCAAAAGCCCTTTGCGAGGGTAAAATTGCTCTGACCGCCATAGGCAATGACGTGAAAGTTGTTCGGGTTTAAGCCTGCGCAACTTTTTACAACGCTACTACCGCTCAAGTGTCAGGGCAGGGCGCCTTAGCGGCGGGAAGTGCGCGCATTTTTAAGGCCTTCTACGCGGATCGTTGTCACACCAAGGAGTGTTTGTTCAGTCACTTTGCGCGCTGCGGTAACTTCGCGGCTTGGCGGTGTGCCGGTTGCCGTATTGCGGTTGGGTAGCACCCCTTCAAGGCGATACGTCAACACACCATCAACAGGCGTTTCATCTTCGATCGCAGGCGTAAGTTGAACCGAGTAAATTCCCTGTCGGGCCGCAAGGCCTGTGGCACGCACAATCGCCCCACCTGATACGCGCTCGACCGTCAGATCGGTGATCTCGTCAAAAGGCTTGCCGATATAAAGCTCTTCCTCGACGGCGCGGCGTGCGAACAGACCACCCTGCGTCGGGATCAGAGGATTTTGGGTTCCGGCATCGGAAACCGGTCCTGAGGTGGAGCGGCCGAA
Source organism: Sulfitobacter guttiformis (assembly GCF_003610455.1). Classification (NCBI taxonomy): domain Bacteria; kingdom Pseudomonadati; phylum Pseudomonadota; class Alphaproteobacteria; order Rhodobacterales; family Roseobacteraceae; genus Sulfitobacter; species Sulfitobacter guttiformis. The sequence continues at coordinate 192,734 of NZ_RAQK01000002.1, forward strand.
CCAGTTCGTCGGATTGAGCGCGCTGTCGCGAACATATCCGCATGCGCCAAGCCCCAATGAGGCAACCATAACAACTGTGAGGGAAATGCGCATAGAACCTGCCGTGTAATAGTGCTGTTTTACCTTGCCTATCCCATCCTTGCGCGGTTGGGAAGGGGCGGGGCTGGACCTTCGGGCAACTAAGCCCTACCTCAAGCATAAAGGTGATAACAAGGAGCCCGTCATGGCCACAGCGCAATTTGAAGAGCTTGTCGAAGATTTTGACTTTCTGGACGACTGGGAAGACCGATACCGCCATGTGATTGATCAGGGCAAGGCGATGGAGGCGCTTCCCGAAGCGCTGCGGGTGCCTGCGCTCAAGGTCGACGGTTGCGCCAGTCAGGTCTGGCTACATGCGGAAATGAAAGGGGGCACTTTGCATTTCGACGGCGCGTCGGATGCGATGATCGTTTCGGGACTGATTGCGCTTTTGCGCACGCTTTATAACGGTTTAACGCCAGAGCAGGTGCTGGCAGTGGATGCCCGGATGGAAATGGGACGTTTGGGTCTCAACGACCACCTATCTGCACAGCGCTCGAATGGCCTTACGGCAATGATCGAGCGGGTGCGCGAGACTGCGCAAAAGTCCATTTAGAGGAGCTTCAGCGATTTCTCCAGATCACCGTAGCCGGTGAAGCGCCGCTCGAACGAGAGGCCGAGGCGTGCGGCGCAATCTGCCGCCTTTGCGGTGAGTGCGGGATCATCGGTTTGTGCCTGATAGACCAGCTTTTCATAATTGCCGAAATACATATCGCGCAGTTGCGGATGGCGGTCGAGGCCCATGGGTTTGATGATGAAGGCATCGAACTGGCGGACCAAAAAGTCGGTGAGGTAAAAGGTGGTGATCTCGTCGCCGGTGATTTTCGAGAAACGATCATTGCCTTCGAAAAAGCTGTAGCAGTGAGGACCTTCTATCATCTGGACACCCAGCTCGGCGCAGGCTGCCTGCAGATGGCCACCCGTTCCGCAATCAGCATAGGCCACAAAAATATTGTCATAATCGCTGCGATGTTTGGCAACGCTGTTACGTACGGCATCAGTGATTTTATCGGGGTAGAGGTGGTAGTTTGCGGGCAGGCAAGTCAGATCAATGTGCGCCCAGCCATTCGCTTCCTTGAGGTCGATAATCTCACGGGCTAGTGCACCACAGGCAATTACCAGCACTTTTCCCTTTGAAACGCTCAGCGGCAGGCCTTCCTGGGTAAGTTGGGTGTCGGTGAAATTCATTTGCGGACACGGTTCAGGAAAATTGTCGCGATCATGAAAACCGGCAACGCCAGGACGAAAGCATCAGGTCCGAAAACCGATACTAGCCAGGCGGTAAGCCCTCCTGCAGCAATGACAGCCAAAAGCATCAATACATATATTCCGCGCGGCATCAGCATCTCCTTATAGAGTCAAGATAGGGTGACTCCGAGTGTCTTGAAAGAGCCACCCGGTCAATGACATCGGGATATGATCGCGATTGAAGCTAAAGTGCCTGTTCTAGAATAATTTAGCGCTAAAGATCATGAGCCCAAGCGGGATTCAGGATCAGCAGTGCACCGCTATGTCATCAAAAAAACCGCGCCGGATTAGCGGCGCGGTCTGTGGATTTTGCGCTCAGTCAGCGGCGTTAGGCGTTGGCGCTGTTGTGCTTACGGCCGACCCACTCTTTTGCGGTCTCGACCGCAACAGCCGCGTCACGGCAATATGCGTCAGCACCGATGGCCCTGCCGAACTCTTCGTTAAGCGGCGCGCCACCGACCAGCACGATATAATCATCGCGTATGCCTTGCTCTACCATCGTGTCGATCACGACCTTCATGTAAGGCATTGTCGTGGTCAGAAGGGCAGACATGCCAAGAATGTCGGGGCCTTCTTTTTCCATCGCTTCAAGGTAGACTTCGACAGAATTGTTAATGCCAAGATCAACAACTTCGAAACCTGCACCTTCCATCATCATACCGACAAGGTTCTTACCGATGTCGTGAATATCGCCTTTTACCGTCCCTATGACCATTTTGCCGACACGCGGCGCACCGGTTTCAGCCAGAAGCGGCTTGAGAATAAACATACCGCCCTTCATGGCGTTTGCGGCCAGCAGCACTTCGGGAACGAACAGGATACCGTCGCGGAAATCTGCACCAACAATAGTCATGCCACCCACAAGCGCCTTTGTCAGCACATCGTAGGGCGCCCAGCCGCGAGCGATCAGGATATTGACCGCCTCTTCAATCTCTTCTTTCAGACCATCGTAAAGGTCGTCGAACATCTGTTGAACAAGTTCGTCGTCGTCGAGGTCAGCAAGGATGATTTCAGCTTCGTCAGACATGTCGTTTCCTTCTCAACGCGGGCGTCATGGCCGCGGCTTTTGCCAGTTTTGCCAGACACCTGTAAAAATACTAAAGCAATTGCGACCAGACAGGCGCAAAGCGCGACTCTGCTGGCCGGAACTGCGCTTCGGATTGTCGCCTCAGCTGCGGCGGCGACCCTTGCGGGCGGCGCGGACAGGTGCATTGCCATCGGTGCCATCACTCTCGGATGAGAATGGACCAAGGGCGGAGGTGATCTGCTCCAGCTCCGGTTTTTCACCTTTTGGCCGGCTATCTAGGGCATCGCGCATCCGCTCAAGGTGCGCTGGCATGGTTCCGCAGCAGCCGCCGATGATCTGCGCGCCGCAATTGCGCGCCATCACGGCATAGGTCGCCATCAGCTCTGGCGTGCCATCATAATGAATATGGCCCTCCACGTATTTGGGGATGCCTGCGTTGCCCTTGGCAATGATCGGGCGCTTTGGTTCTTTGGCGGAAAACCCCAGCACGGTGCGCAAAAGATCTGAAGCTCCCGTGCCACAATTGGCCCCGAAAGCGTCGGGCGCATTTTCTAGGCCCTCAACCATTTCGGCCATCGCGGCAGAGGTCATGCCCATCATCGTACGGCCCGCTGTGTCAAAACTCATTGTCCCAACCCAAGGCAAACCGGCGAGGGCAAAGCCTTCGGCGGCGGCGCGGTACTCTTCTGGCGCGGAAATCGTCTCCAGCCAGCCGATGTCGGCGCCCCCCGCCTTGAGCCCGTCCGCAGTCTCGTGAAACATCTCGACCGCACTGGCGTGCGACAGGCCGCCCACAGGTTCCATGATCTCGCCGGTTGGTCCGACCGAACCTGCAACGATTACCTTGCGACCAGCAGTATCGGCGACTTCGCGGGCCAGCTCTGCCGAGACGCGGCTCAGTTCGTGGGCGCGATTTTGCGCTTTGTGCAGCTTGAGGCGTGATGCATTGGCCCCGAAACTGTTGGTCAGAAAGACGTCCGACCCTGCATTCACCGCACCGCGGTATAGTGTCAGGATCTTGTCAGGGGCATCTGTGTTCCAGAATTCCGGAGGCTCACCAGACTCAAGGCCCATGTTGAACAGGTTTGTACCCGTTGCGCCGTCGGCCAGCAAAACGCCCTTTTCGGCCAGTAGATCAAGAAGGGGGTTGGTCATGGCAAAAGGCTCCGGTGTGAGGGACTCCCTGCAAGGCGGGAGGCTTTTGTTTCTTCCATAGGGCGCTGCATGAGGCAAGCCGCATAATCTTCACCATGGTTATGAATTGTCCGCATGTGCCGAGCCGTCGCAGCGTTCCGCACCCGCGCACGGGACGCCTGCATGCTTGCAGCACCCAGTTCTCTACACTAAGAGGGAGACAAAAGGGCAGCGGGACTCCCCCGTGCCTCTCAAAATACAGGGGACGCCCATGGCCCGCCGCAAGAAAATATACGAAGGCAAAGCAAAGATCCTCTATGAAGGCCCCGAGCCTGGTACGATCGTGCAGTACTTCAAAGACGATGCAACCGCATTCAATGCCGAGAAAAAAGCTGTGATCGACGGAAAAGGAGTGCTTAACAACCGTCTGTCCGAGTATTTCATGACTGGTCTGAACCAGATCGGCGTGCCGACGCATTTCATCAAAAGCCTGAACATGCGCGAACAACTGGTCCGTCAGGTCGAGATTATTCCGCTCGAGATTATCGTGCGCAATTACGCGGCAGGTACCATGTCAAAGCGTCTTGGCATCGATGAGGGCACACAGTTGCCGCGCCCGATTGTAGAATATTGCTACAAAGACGATTCTCTGGGTGACCCGCTCGTAAGTGAAGAACATATTGCAGCGTTCGGATGGGCCAGCCAGCAGGATATGGACGACATTCTGAGCCTCGCTTTAAGGGTGAACGACTTTATGTCGGGTGTGATGTACGGCGTTGGCATCAAGCTGGTGGATTTCAAGATTGAGGTCGGCCGTGTCTATGACGGTGAATTCCAGCGTCTGATCGTGGCAGATGAAATTTCGCCTGACAGTTGCCGGTTGTGGGATATGGAAACGGGCCAGAAGCTGGATAAGGATGTATTCCGCCGGGATCTGGGATCGCTCACCGATGCCTACACGGAAGTGGCACGGCGGTTGGGTGTAATGCCCAAGACGTCCACTCCGATTACAAAACCCACGTTGATCAACTGACGCGCGCGTCGGATTGAGCTTAATTGGAAAAATGAAGAAGAGGGTCGCGGCATGAAAGCACGTGTGCATGTGATGTTGAAAACGGGTGTATTGGATCCTCAGGGCGAGGCAGTGCGCCACGCGCTGGGGGCCATGGGATTTGACGGTGTGCAAGCTGTGCGTCAGGGTAAGGTGATCGAGCTTGATCTGGCAGAAGGCGCGACCCGCGCTGACGTAGAGCAGATGTGCGAGAAACTGCTAGCGAACACTGTTATCGAGAGCTACTCGGTGGAGTTGGCTTGATGCGCGCAGCGGTTGTTGTTTTCCCCGGGTCCAACTGTGACCGCGATCTGGCGGTTGCATTCCAGCAGGCGGGTGCTGATGTTACTATGGTCTGGCACAAGGACAGTGACCTACCTGCCAACATTGATATTGTTGGTATTCCGGGGGGGTTTTCATACGGTGATTATCTCCGCTGTGGGGCGATTGCTGCCAACTCGCCGATTTGTAAATCTGTTGCGGCTCATGCGGCCCGCGGCGGTTATGTCATGGGCGTGTGCAACGGATTTCAGGTGTTGACGGAAACCGGACTTTTGCCCGGTGCACTGCTGCGCAATGCCGGGCTCAAATATATCTGCAAGACTGTGGGTTTGAAGGTCGAGACATCTGCATCCGATTTCACAGCAGGTTATGCCGTCGGTGAAGTGATCAATATTCCTATTGCGCATCACGATGGCAATTACTTTGCCGATGCGCAAACGATTGAGACGCTCAAAGGCGAAGATCGCATTGCATTCACCTATATCAAAAACCCTAACGGCGCTCAGGCAGATATTGCCGGCATACTGTCAGAAAACCGCCGCGTACTGGGGATGATGCCCCACCCCGAGCGCGCAGCCGACGCAAACCACGGCGGCACTGACGGAGTGGCGCTCTTCCGCGCATTGGCCGGCGCGCTGACCACAGCCTGACTTGAGCGTGCGCCACCCTGTGGTAGGGTGTTTTCATGAGTGATAGCACCAGCGCAACTAATCCGTCTTGGCAACCCGCCGCGATAAGCTGGCGGGTGCGTATTGCGCTGTTTATCATGCTGATCTTTGCGATCGTCGTTATATCTGTCACCAATCGGTTACTGACCGACCGTTTTACAGAAAGCACCCGCAGCAGGGCAGAGCTGCGCATCGCTCTTTATGGCGGTAACCTGCTTGCCGAACTGCGTCAGAATGCGATTGTGCCACAGTTGCTGGGACGCGATCCAACATTGATCGCAGCACTCGAGACCGCCGATTATTCGCTTTCCACCCAGCGCCTGATTTCTTTCGTCGAAGAGATTGGCGCTGCCTCGCTCATGTTGCTGGACATGGACGGGCGCACGGTTGCCGCGACAGATCGCAACCGTTTGGGCGCCGCACACCGCGCCGAGCCTTATTTCGTCGATGCTATCCGCTCGAATGCCACAATCTTCAGTACAATCCTCCAAGAGACGGGCGGTTACCGGTTCTTCTATTCCCGGCGCATCCAGAATGGTGGCACAACAGTCGGGGTTATCGCGGTAGAGGTTGACCTCAAAAAGTTCGAGCGGGCATGGGCTGGCATATCGGACGCCGTTATCGTGACCAACAGCACCGGCGAGATCATACTCGCGACAGAGCCGCGCTGGCGGGGCAATACCGAGCTTGAGGCGTTGGCAAACCAGACGCCGCAAAGCGCGATAGAGCGCGCGATTCAGGCCACAGCCGACTGGACTGCACTGCCCCCTGATGCCTATTTGCAGGGCGAAGCTGTGATGCGCCTTGAGACACGGGTTAATTTCCGTGGATGGCGGATGATCAGCTACACCACATATGCCTCCGTGCGTGAGCGTGTGAACGGTGTGCTCGCCCTCGAAGTAATGGGTTTTGCGATTCTCCTCGCACTGACATTTTATTTTTTAAGCCGCCGCACTGCCGGCCGTGCCGCGATTTTCCAGCGTGAGTCGGCAGAGCTTCGCGCATTGAACGCCGCCCTCCAGCGCGAAATCGCCGAGCGCAAACGTATGCAGGAGACGCTGGCCGTAGCCGAGCAGACCCTTGAGCAGTCGAGCAAATTGGCCGCATTGGGCGAAATGTCGGCAGCGGTTAGCCACGAATTGAACCAGCCACTGGCGGCGATGAAGACATATCTCGCTGGTGCGCGCCTGTTGCTGCGCCGCAACCGTCCGGAGGAGGCCCTGTCTTCCTTCCAGCGGATCGACGATCTGATCGAGCGTATGGGCGCCATCACAAGGCAGCTCAAATCCTATGCCCGTAAGGGGCAGGAGGTGTTTTCACCCGTCAATATGGCCGATGCGCTGGCTTCGAGCCTCAGCATGATGGAGCCGCAGTTGCGACAGCGGCAGGTTCAGATTGCGCGGATATTGCCCGAGGAGCCTGTCTATACTCTCGGGGACCGCATGCGTATCGAACAGGTTTTGGTGAACCTCTTGCGAAATGCCCTCGACGCTACCAAGTCTGAGAGACACCCTAAGGTCGAGATCATTTTGAGCGCAGGCGAAACCGCAACCCTGACGGTGCGCGACAACGGTCCCGGGATTGAGGACTTGGATGCGCTCTTCGAGCCATTCTATACAACAAAACAACCAGGAGACGGTGTGGGCCTCGGCCTCGCTATCTCCTCGGGGATCGTCAGCGATCTGGGCGGGCGTCTGATGGCGCGCAACGGCCAGAACGGCGGGGCGGTGTTCGAGATGCAATTGCCAATCTATGACGGCACAAAACTGACAAAGGCGGCGGAGTAAAATATGGCACAGGCGATGAAAATTGCGATTGTCGATGATGAACAGGACATGCGTCAGTCCATCAGCCAGTGGCTTGCCCTGTCGGGCTATGACACAGAAACATTTGCCAGTGCTGAGGATGCTCTCAAGGTGCTGGGGCCGGAGTACCCGGGCATTGTCATTTCTGACATCAAAATGCCGGGGATGGACGGCATGCAGTTTTTGAAAAAGCTGATGGGGAGCGATTCCGCCTTGCCGGTAATCATGATCACGGGCCACGGTGATGTGCCCATGGCCGTCGAGGCCATGCGCGTTGGTGCGTTTGATTTTCTGGAAAAGCCTTTCAACCCTGACCGCATGAGCGAACTGGCCAAGAAAGCCACTGCAACGCGCCGTCTGGTGATGGACAACCGCCTTTTGCGCCGCGAGTTGTCGGATGGTGGCCAGCTTATGAAAAAGCTGATCGGCCAAAGCCCCGTGATGGAGCGTCTTCGCGAGGATATACTTGATTTGGGGCAAGCCGACGGTCACGTCCTGATCGACGGTGAAACCGGAACCGGCAAGACCCTTGTGGCCCATGCGCTGCATGCCGTTGGCAGCCGCGCCGGCAAGAAATTTGTTCTGGTCAGTGCCTCGGCCTTTGAGGAGGATGCGCTCAGTAAGCGCCTGTTCGGACCGATGCAGCCTGAGGACGCCATTTTACCAGCGATGGAAGAGGCACGCGGCGGGACGCTGGTGCTTGAGGATGTGGAGGCGCTGAGCGAGACATTGCAGGCGCGGTTGCTGTCGGTGATCAACGAGCAGGGAACACCTGCCGAAACGCGCATCGTCGCCATCTCGAACCTGCAAGAGGCGGGGCGTACTTCGGAAGATGTATTGCGGTCCGACCTGTTTTACCGTCTGGCAGCCCTGCGTATCACTGTGCCCCCTTTGCGCCAGCGCGGCGAGGATATCCTGACGCTGTTCACTCGTCTGAGTGACCAGTTCGCCGATGAATACGGCTGTGACGCGCCTCAGGTGACAGCGCAGGAAGCTGCACAGCTGTTGCAGGCCCCATGGCCAGGGAACGTGCGCCAGTTGATCAATGTGGCCGAGCGGGCGGTGCTTCAGTCCCGACGCGGATCCGGAACGATAGCCTCCCTCCTGATGAGCGAGCATGACGAAATGCAACCTGTTATGACCACAGAAGGCAAGCCGCTCAAGGAATATGTCGAGGCGTTCGAGCGAATGCTCATTGATAACACAATGCGTCGGCACAAAGGATCTATTGCGTCAGTGATGGACGAATTGTGCCTGCCGCGCAGGACGCTGAACGAGAAGATGGCGAAATACCAGCTGTCGCGCTCCGACTATCTGTAATGCGAGGTTCGGAAGTTAGAAAAAAGGGGCGCAGTGATGCGTCCCTTTTTTTCTGGTCTAAATGCTGAGGCCGGACTGACCTGATTAATCGTCGGCCGGATCGACCGGACCTGTGCCGCCTATTTTATACATTTGCAGTGCCGTGCCTTCGTCATCCGTGCGGCACATCCAGCGCTCCTGAAGTGCAGGCACATCAATGATATATTGGTTAACCTCGACAATCGGCAGCGTCGTGTTGAGCTGGGAAGACGATCCTGTCTGGGTGTTGACCGCAGAGATGCAGGTCCGGTTGGCCCTTGCGTCGCGGCGCACATCAGGATCGGTATCGAACTCTGCCGGATCGCAGGCCGCAAGCGCAAGGGTTGCCACGCAAAGGATGAGGGCAGGGCGCGTGAAATTTCGCATATTGTCTCCTAAAATGCACCAAGTGGGGCGGATGCCCAAGTATTTTCGCCTCAGATCCTACGCGCAATTACACAGAGCGGCAACAACCTGTCTGGCCTAATGCGCCAGCATAACGGGCACCAAACTTTGCTTTGCGGGCGAATTGCTTCCATTTGATGTGATTGCCCATTGTGTTTGTGCGCTGCCTGCTCTTATTTAGGGGGATGGGCCTGTCAGGTGAAAAGTCTGGCAATCACGGTCCAATGAAGAATTTCGCTGGGGCCACGGGCGCATGCCTGTACGCACCAGACCGATCGTGCCGGAAACGGCAACGCAGACGCTGCTGGATGTTGATGGCCCAAGTGCCGGAGATGACACAGTTTTTAATGGATGCGCGGCGCAACTTGCAAAAGCAGGTTGAGAGTCCCGCATCGGAGAAGAACCGCGATGACGCGCGCAAGAACTGAATACAGTAACGGGAGCGGCCCCATGGGCAGCACCGCTGTGCCGTCACAAATCGCCCTGACAAGACACTTGACGTACCGTGCAGCACCCCCCGGGAGGCCGTCACGTCCGCGCCCGTGCAAAAGAGTAAAATGCCTAAAAAGATGCTTATCGATGCCTCCCACGCGGAAGAAACCCGCGTTGTTGTGGTTGATGGAAACAAAGTCGAAGAATTCGATTTCGAATCTGAAAACAAACGCCAGCTAGCCGGCAATATCTACCTCGCAAAAGTGACGCGTGTTGAACCGTCGCTTCAAGCGGCATTCGTGGATTATGGTGGCAATCGCCACGGCTTTCTTGCGTTTTCTGAAATCCACCCGGATTATTACCAGATCCCTGTCGCAGACCGTGAGGCGCTGCTGGCAGAAGAGCGGGCCTATGCCAAAGCGCAAGCCGCCAAGGAAGAAGACGACGACGAACAGCCAAAACGCCGGTCCCGTTCGCGCACGCGCAAACCTCGGGCCGAAGATACAGTTACGGACGATGCCAAGACCTCAACCGAGATCGAGGGCATGGAGACTGTCGATCTGGACGAGGACGAGGACGAGGTACAGGTATCCGAAGGCGAGGGATCCTCGCCAATGGAGCGGGTCAAGGAAACGCCCGTTGATACACCTGATGACTCCGACGAAGGTGACACTACAGAGAACGGTGCCGATGCATCCGACAAGGATGACGAAATCGAATCTGTTGCTGAAGAAGACGACAGCGAGGACATCCGCCCCGTGCGCAAGCCTCGCGCCCGCCGGTATAAAATTCAGGAAGTCATCAAAGTCCGTCAAATCCTGCTTGTTCAGGTCGTCAAAGAAGAGCGCGGCAACAAGGGTGCTGCCCTTACTACCTATCTGTCACTGGCGGGCCGCTACTGCGTTTTGATGCCGAACACGGCGCGTGGTGGTGGCATCTCCCGCAAGATTACAAATGCTCCCGACCGAAAGAAGCTCAAAGAAATCGCGCAAGAGATCGAGGTACCACAAGGTGCTGGTCTTATTGTGCGCACTGCAGGGGCCAAGCGGACCAAGGCCGAGATCAAGCGCGATTACGAATACCTCCAGCGTATGTGGGAGCAAATCCGCGAGCTGACGTTGAAATCAATTGCCCCTTCGAAGATCTACGAGGAAGGCGACCTGATAAAACGATCGATTCGCGACCTTTATAACCGCGACATTGACGAGGTGTTTGTGGAGGGTGAGCGCGGCTACCGCATCGCAAAAGACTTCATGAAAATGATCATGCCGTCCCACGCCAAAAACGTGAAGCGCTATGACGAAGGTCTTCCGCTGTTTGCGCGCTATCAAGTCGAGGCCTACCTCGCGGGGATGTTCAACCCGACAGTTCAACTGCCCTCGGGCGGTTACATTGTGATCGACACCACAGAGGCACTTGTTGCAGTCGACGTAAACTCCGGTCGCGCCACAAAAGAAGGCAGCATCGAGCAGACAGCGTTGAAAACCAATCTTGAGGCTGCCGCCGAGGTAGCCCGTCAGTTGCGTTTGCGTGACCTTGCCGGCCTGATCGTCATCGACTTCATCGACATGGATGAGCGTCGCAATAACGCGGCAGTTGAAAAGCTGATCAAAGACAAGCTCAAGACCGATCGCGCGCGCATCCAGATCGGGCGCATCTCCGGTTTTGGTCTGATGGAAATGTCGCGCCAGCGCCTGCGCCCCGGCATGATCGAGGCAACAACCCAGCCATGCCACGCCTGTCATGGTACGGGTCTGATCCGCTCTGACGACAACCTTGCGCTATCAATCCTGCGCACCATCGAGGAGGAAGGCACACGCAGCCGCTCCCGCGAGGTTCTGATCAAGGCGCCGGTCGGCATCGCTAACTTCCTGATGAATCAGAAGCGCGAACATATCGCAGGCATCGAGGCCCGTTACGGCCTGAGCGTGCGGATAGAGGGTGAGCCCCATTTGGTCAGTCCTGATTTCTCGATGGAGAAGTTCAAGACAGCTACACGTGTTGTGAACCAGTCGGCGCATATCAACTCGGTTGATACCACACTAATGGACCAGATCGACGAGGCAGATGCTGCCGAAGCTGATGCCGCGGAAGCCGCTGCGATTGCCGCAGAAGCCGCGCAAACGTCAGAAGCAGCCGCAGCGCCTGCAGAAACCACAACCCCAGAAACACCCGAGGATGGCGAGGCAAAGCCAAAGCGTAAGCGCCGGCGTCGTCGTCGCAGCCGTGGCGGTCGTTCAGAAACGGACGAAAACGGAACCGGCGACAGCAGTTCGGATGAAAACGGCGCAGACGCAAGCAAGGCTGACGGCAACGCAGAAGCGGCTAGCGCCGACGCAGAGGGCTCTGTTGCACAAGCGGAAGAGCAATCCACCGCGCCAGATGCGGATGTAAAGCCGAAGCCACGAAGCCGTTCGCGTAGCCGCAAGCCAAAAGAGGCCCCTGCAGAAGTAGCCGTCGATGCGAAGGCAACTGAAGCGCCTGCTGCCGATCCACAGGTCAGCACAGAAGCTGCGCCAGAGGCAGAGGAGAAGCCAAAGCCCAAGCGGACACGTGCACCACGCAAGCCTAAAGCGGCCCCCGCCGCCGACGCTGAGGTGTCAGGGGAGCCGGCGGCGGACACACCCGCACCAGCGGCAGCTACCGAGGAAAAGCCAAAGCGAACCCGCGCGCCGCGCAAACCCAAGGTAGCAAAGGTCGCGCCAGAGGCGGAAGCTCCGTCGGCACAGGCAGAGGTTCAACAGCCCGAGACTGCAGTCAAAGCAACACCCGAGCCTTTGGCGGAGGTCGCACCAGAGCCGGTTGCCAAAGACGAGCCAGCAGCGGAACCAAAGGTGGCCCCAGTGCCTGAAGCTGCACCGGTGACTGAAGACGCGCCAGAGGCGGCCTCGCCTTCAAAGTCCGAAGCTGAAGTAGAAGCTGAAGTAGAAGCAGAGCCAAAGCCGCGACGCAAAGGCTGGTGGTCTTTGGGCAGCCGCTAACTATTAGCGACTAAGTCAATAATGCAAAAAGGCAGGCTGCAAAGCCTGCCTTTTCTACATTCGTGCGCAAGAATTCTAGCCGGATTTTTCAATGAGGTAGATTTGCACCCCGTCAACTTCCGTTGTTTCAATCAGCGTGTGACCTGCCTCGTTGCAAAAATGCGGCACGTCAATGACAGCTGCTGGGTCGTCGGCACGCAGGCGCAATTGCTCGCCCGCTGCAATCGTTTGCAGACGTTTGCGCGCCTTTAGAACGGGTAGGGGGCAAAGCAGCCCCGTGGCATCAAGATCATGTATCATCATGCGACATGATTTAGGTCGGATGTTACAATCTGTCCACAACCTTGTGACGCGCTGGCACGTGACGGGATCACACGCAGAGTATACCAGTGAAGCATGTTTGGAATCGATCTTATAGACGCAAGTCTGCTGCCCGCCATGACCATCGCCTTGTTGGCGGGGATCGTAAGTTTTCTGTCGCCTTGTGTGCTACCGATTGTGCCACCCTATCTGGCCTATATGAGCGGGGTGAGCTTGAACGATATGGGCTCGGAGCGCTCTGCCCGCCGCCGTGCAATTATTGCGGCGTTGTTTTTTGTGATGGGGCTCAGCACGGTGTTCCTGATCCTCGGGTTTACCGCCTCTGCCTTCGGCGCGTTTTTCCTCCAGAACCAGATTCTATTTAGCCAGATCTCGGGCGTTGTGGTGATTATCTTCGGCATTCACTTTCTGGGCATCTACCGGATCTCGTTTCTCGACCGCGAGGCGCGGCTCGAGGCGGGAGACAAGGGCGGGTCGTCCTTTGGTGCCTACGTGCTGGGCCTTGCTTTCGCGTTTGGCTGGACGCCTTGCATCGGGCCGCAACTGGGGGCGATCCTGTCACTTGCCGCATCCGAGGCGTCTGTGACGCGGGGCACGCTTTTGTTGGGGATTTATGCGCTTGGTTTGGGAATTCCTTTTCTGCTGGCAGCGATGTTCATGACACGCGCCGTGGGTGTAATGAACAAACTCAAAAAGCATATGAAAACAATCGAGCGTTGTATGGGTGTGTTGCTACTGATCGTAGGGATCGCAATGCTGACTGGGGCCTTTTCGACGTTCAGTTTTTGGCTACTCGAAAACTTTCCCGCTTTGGGCAGTCTGGGGTAAGGCAAAAGCCTTACTTTGGCCGGAAACCCGCGTTAGCATAGGGTAACCCAAAACAAGGCCCCGAGCGAGCAATGCCAGCCCCCGCGCACACTTCCGATACGCCCGTTCGCAAACGGGCTGTGTTCTATATTCCTGGCTATGATCCCATTCATCCGCGCCGCTACCGCGAGCTTTACCGAACTGAATCTGCCACTCAGGCCACAATATCGGGTTATTCCATAACGCTTAGTGCACGGCGCCGCGGCCCGCGCTATGGCTGGGATGTGGCGGCACAGATCGGTGGTGCGGATATAGAGGCCTCGGTCGAAGTGCTGGTCTGGTCGGACATCGTGCGGGGCAGCATGGACACCTCGATTCCCGCGACCTATGCACAACTGCTGCGTACTGCATGGGTCTACATAGGTAGTGGCGCGCTGTGGCGATTGATGCGCCTGCGCAAAGGGCCGGTGATTGCCGCGCTCTACCCTGTCGGAATGCTATTGGTGCAACTTGCTCTGGCTGTCGGACTGGCGGTCGCACTGTACAGTGCTTTGGCCCTTGCGGCGGATTTGTGGGTATTGCGACTGTTTTGTGGTATTCTGGCCGGACTGGTGGGATGGCAATTGCTGAAATGGTTCAAAGCCAAAGATGCAAAATTTTTTGCATACTACCTTATGCATGATTACGCATATGGCGCTGCCACACGGGGCGCCAATACCCCTGCGCTGGAGGCGCGAATAACCGAATTTGGCGATGCTATTGCGCAGGCCCTTCTCGGCGATGTCGATGAGGTACTGGTTGTCGGTCATTCATCGGGGGCGCATCTGGGCGTGTCGGTTCTGGCCGATCTGATCCGTGGCGGGCGGGTTCCGGCGCGAGGACCCGCGCTGGGGTTTCTCAGCCTCGGACAGGTGGTACCGATGGTGTCGTTTCTGGAAGGCGCGCACCGTCTGCGCGCTGATCTTGCTTATCTGAGCGCAAGCAATGCTCTGACGTGGGTGGATGTAACCGCACCGGGGGACGGCTGCGCCTTTGCCTTGTGTGATCCGGTCTCGGTGAGTGGTGTTGCGCCAACGAACAAGCGCTGGCCTTTAGTGTTCTCGGCGGCATTCACGCAATCGCTCAGCCCTGCGCGGTGGAAGGCGCTTCGCTGGCGCTTCTTCAGGCTGCATTTCCAGTATATGTGCGCTTTCGACGCGCCGCGTGATTATGACTATTTCCAGATCACCGCCGGTCCCATGACGCTGGCAGCGCGCTACGGCGATCGCCCGCCCTCGAAATCCCGCATCGAAACGCCGGTTAACAAATTCACGGATCTTGTTCCATGACGGTGCCACCCACGATCCTGCCCCCCAAACCCGTGCCGCGCCCGGACAAAGTATCTCTCTGGCGCTATGCAAAGCTGTTTCGCGCGGATCTGTTATCAGCACAGCCTGCGCGCCTTTATCGGGCGTGGATGGCTGAATTCCGCACGCCTTTTTTCCGCAGCTATCTGATCAACCAACCGGATCTGATCGCACGTGTCCTAAAGGACCGGCCCGATGACTTCCCTAAATCCACCCGCGTTAACGAAGGGCTGCGGCCTTTGTTGGGTAATTCGGTATTTGTGACCAATGGCGATACGTGGAAACGACAGCGCCGCATCATTGACCCCGCCTTTGAGGGCGGACGACTGCGCGTTACATTCCCCGCTATGTGGGAGGCGGCTGAGGCAGCCGCTGCACGTTTGGCCACAAGGACGGGGCGAGAAATCGATATCGAGCCCGAGACAAGCCACGTCGCCGCTGATGTAATATTTCGCACATTGTTCTCCCTCCCAATCGAGCACCATCTGGCACGTGAGACGTTCGAGGCCTTCCACAGCTACCAACGCAGCCAGCCGATCCTCAACCTTGCAGCGCTTGTGCCGCTGCCGCATTGGATGCCACGTCTTTTTCGCCGTGAGACGACGCGAAGTGCCGCGCGGATCCGGTCGCTGATAACCCGATTGACCAAGGAGCGGGCCCGCGAAATTGCTGCGGGTACCGCGCCTGACGACCTTGCGACAAAAATCATGACGACAGCGGATCCCCTTTCCGGCGAGACGTTTACCACCGATGAAATGGTTGATCAGGTTGCTATTTTTTTCCTCGCCGGTCATGAAACCAGTGCCTCGACGCTCGCTTGGGCGCTCTATTTGGTGGCGTTATACCCGGAGTGGCAGGAGAAACTGGCCGAAGAGGCGAAGGCCATCGACGCTTGCGATTTCGGTGTGATGGCCAAATTGCGTCTGAGCCGCGATGTGTTTCGTGAAACTCTTCGTCTCTATCCACCTGTGCCGATGATGGTCCGTGAAAATGCCTGTCCGGAAGTTATGCGCGAACGGACCGTTGACGCGGGCTCCCAACTTGTCATCAGCCCGTGGCATCTGCACCGGCATACGCGGCTTTGGGACAATCCTGACGCGTTCGATCCCGCACGTTGGCATACACCGAACGGCAAGAACTGCCAGCGCGAGGCATTCATCCCTTTCAGCGCAGGTGCGCGCGTGTGTCCCGGTGCAGGGTTTGCAATGATCGAAGGGCCGTTGATCCTCAGCAGGATTTTGCGCGATTATCACCTGACAGCAGGCCCCGTACCTGTCCCGGTGGCGCATCTTACCGTCCGGGCAAAAGACGGCATTCGCCTGACCCTGACACGGCGGACACAATAACTCCGCCAAAGCATCTGGCGCTGCCCCCAAAGACCCATTAGAACGATCAAAACGCAATTCACAGCAGATAAAGGCAGATTTCATGGCCCAAAAAGACGCACAACGCACCCGCATGGCAACCGCTTCCGGCTTTATCGCTGCACTGGACCAATCAGGTGGCTCCACGCCAAAGGCACTTGCGCAATACGGTGTCGAACCTGCGGATTATTCCGGAGATACCGCGATGTATGCCGCCGTTCACGCCATGCGCAGCCGTATAATTTTGGCCGATGATTTCACCGCTGAAAAAGTGCTGGGCGCCATCCTGTTTGAGCGGACAATGGACAGCGACATTAACGGAAAACCCACTGCGCAACTCTTGTGGGAGGATCGCGGCGTGGTACCTTTTCTTAAGATTGACAAAGGCTTGGCAGACGAAGCTGATGGCGTTCAGCTTCTAAAGCCGATGCCAGAACTCGATGCGCTGTTAGAAAAAGCTAACGAAAAAGGCATTTTTGGCACCAAAGAACGCTCGCTGATTTTGGAGGCAAATGCGAATGGTATCGCCGCCGTTGTGGCCCAACAATTCGACATCGCGCGTCAGGTCGCGGCGGCTGGGCTGGTCCCGATCGTTGAGCCGGAGGTACACATCGATAGCGCCACTAAGGCCGAAGCTGAAACCATTCTGGCCGGTGAGATTATGAACCATTTGAACGACTTGCCAGGCGATGTTGACGTGATACTTAAGCTCACAATTCCGACAAAGGCCGGTCTTTACGATGAAGCTGCTGATCATCCGCGCGTGCTGCGGGTGGTGGCGCTCTCGGGAGGATACTCTACCGATGTCGCCTGCGACCTGCTGGCTGGAAATCACAAGATGATCGCGAGCTTTAGCCGCGCACTAGCCGAAGGCTTGAGCGTGAAAATGTCGGATGAAGAATTCAACACGGCCTTGAGCGCGAATATCAGTAAGATTTACAACGCTTCTGTCGCATAAGGGCCGGATGTCAAAGGTTGAAAACTGTGTTTTTCAACCTTTGATATCTGCTTTTATAGACCTGAGCACGTAAACACGGATAGCTGAGGCAAGACCGCTATCCATGCCGCGCTCAGCATCAATCTCGGCCACTAAGGCATTGATAGGAGTTTCTTTTTGTCGAGCGATGGCGCGCAATTCAATCCAGAAATCCGTTTCGAGCGAGATAGAAGTGCGGTGCCCGTGCAAGGTGACCGAATGCTTGACGGGCCGCGCTGTCATGTTTCGCGCTTGTGCGCTTCCAGATTGCGGGAAATCTGCTCGGCACGCGCTTTCAGCGCATCTTTTTGCGCTCTCGACTGGCCAAATTTCACTGTGTTCTGATCCGCTTGCGATTTACGAGCAGAGCGATCACGGTCTTTTCGCGCCTTGTTCAGGCTAAGGGGGCTACTCATTTTGGTCCGATCATATTCTCTGGCCGCACAACGCGGTCGAATGTCTCTTCGTCGACAAATCCCAGAGCAATCGCTTCTTGCTTGAGGGTTGTGCCGTTTTTATGGGCTGTCTTCGCAACTTTTGTAGCGTTATCATAACCGATTTCGGGCGCCAGCGCTGTCACCAGCATCAGGGACTCGCGCATCAGTTTCTCGATACGGACTGGATCAGCCTTCAGGTCAGCGACCAGATTGTCGGTAAATGCCGATGCGGCATCGCCCAAAAGCTGCATGGATTGCAGGACGTTATAAGCCATCATTGGCTTATAGACGTTCAACTCGAAGTGGCCCTGCGAGCCGGCAAAACCGACAGCTGCGTCATTGCCGAAAACATGCGCGCAGACTTGGGTCAGCGCTTCACACTGAGTCGGGTTGACCTTGCCCGGCATGATTGACGATCCAGGCTCATTCTCTGGTAGGATTAATTCTCCCAGCCCGCAGCGTGGACCCGAGCCGAGCAGGCGGATGTCATTCGCAATTTTAAAGAGCGATGCGGCGACCGTCTTCAGATGACCGGAAATTTCTACCATCGCATCATGTGCGGCCAGCGCCTCGAACTTGTTCGGTGCGGTGATGAAGGGCAGGCCGGAGATGCGCGCCATATTGGCGGCAACCGTGGTGTCCCAGCCAACTTTTGTATTGAGACCAGTGCCGACAGCTGTGCCGCCTTGGGCCAACTCGTAAATCCGGCCAAGGCCGTCCTCAACGCGGCGGATCGCCATTGCCACTTGATGCGTATAGCCGGAGAATTCCTGCGACAACGTCAGCGGAGTTGCATCTTGCGTGTGGGTGCGGCCAATCTTGATTATGCCCTCGAATTCCTCAACCTTGCTTTGCAAAGCCGCATGCAGCTTGCGTAGACCCGGCAGCAGCACATCATGCGCTGTGCGTGCGGTCGCAATATGCATCGCGGTTGGGAAGGTATCGTTGGATGACTGGCCCATATTGCAGTGGTCATTGGGGTGTACTGGATCTTTTGATCCAATTACGCCGCCCAAAATTTCAATAGCGCGGTTTGCAATAACTTCGTTCGCGTTCATGTTGGACTGCGTGCCCGAGCCGGTTTGCCAGACCACCAAAGGGAAGTTATCGTCAAACTTGCCAGCGACCACTTCGGCTGCGGCCTCGACAATTGCATCGCCCAGTTTTTTATCCAGTGATCCCTGCGCCATGTTAGCCTCGGCGCAGGCCTGCTTGATTACGCCAAGGGCGCGCACGATAGCAATTGGCTGCTTTTCCCAGCCAATGGGAAAGTTGATGATCGAGCGCTGGGTCTGTGCGCCCCAGTATTTATCGGCAGGCACTTCCAATGGGCCAAAGCTGTCGGTCTCGGTACGGGTATCGGCCATGCGCGGCGCTCCTCTGGGTATTATGATATCGTTGCGCGATCTCTAGCGGCTGACGTGGCGCTACGCCAGTTCAAGACTTGCGAAAACTGTCGAGAGAAACGACTTCAGCAGCTTTCGGGGCGGCTTCCTCGACTTCGAGTTCGGATTCGTGTGTCTGGGTGAGTGAGTTTTTGTCCGCTTTGGGCTTTGCTTTAGCGTCCTCGTCTTTTTGCTCGAACCGCAAGCCAAATTCGACGGACGGATCAACAAAGGTGCGGATCGCATCATAGGGCACGTAAAGCGGTTCTGGCGCATCGCCAAAATTCAGCGTGATCGAGAAGCCGTCATCGGTCACTTCCAGCCCTTCATACCAGTGCTGCATAACAACCGTCATCTCATCAGGGTAGCGGTCTGACAGCCAGTCGGCCAGTTCTGCATCGGGGTGGGAGGTATCAAACGTTATGAAAAAATGATGCGCGCCGGGCAATCCATTCGCTGCAACATCCTGTAGGACATTGCGGATCAGGCTGCGCATGGCGTCATGCATGAGGTTGCCATAGTCGATGGTGCGGCTCATGTCATATCCCTCAGGTGTTGCTGTTGAACACTATCATAGGCGATTCCGGTCGGGATAAAAGGGGCGACCTTAGAACAGTCCAAACCCGAGCGCGGTAAATGCCATCACAGCCATCGTGCGGACAAAACCAACGCCAAATCCCAGCATCATCAAAGCGGCAAGAGCGGTAAGCACAGCGGCGAGGGGATCGAAGCTGTGCCAGACAGGAACGGGTAGGGCCAGAAGCGCCGCACGACCCACATCGGCGAACAGAACATGCAGCGCAAACCAGAGTGTCAGGTTGGCGATAACGCCGACTACCGCTGCTGTAATCGCCTGCAATCCCGCAGACAGCCGCGGCTGTGCGCTGAGCCGTTCAAGATAAGGACCAGCAAGAAATATCCATAAAAAACAGGGGGTAAAGGTCACCCAAAGCGTCAAGAGCCCTGCTGCAATTGCCCCCGGCAGACCCGATTGCGCGAAACCTGCCAGCAAGGCCACAAATTCTGTCACCAGAATGAGCGGTCCAGGTGTCGTTTCGGCTAAGCCCAGCGCGTCAATCATCTGTTCTGTTGTGATCCAGCCCAGATCGCTGACCACCCTTTGGGTCATGTACCCCAACACCGCATAGGCACCGCCAAAAGTAACGATCGCAAGCTTTGAGAAAAACAGGCCCAGCTGAAGCAGGAACGTATTCCCCAAGGCCCAGACAATGATCAGCGGCGCAGCCCAGAGGGTGGACCAGAGCGCAATCACCCGTACTGGATGGGCGTTGACTGGTGAGGGTGATTTCGCCGGAGTAGGGACGGGCACCGCACGCCACATCCCCCACAGGCCTGCCGCAATAATGATCAACGGGAAGGGCAGACCAAAAACAAACAATCCAAGTAGCGAGAATGTGGCGAGGAGCCACCCTTGCGCACCGAATAACGCTTTTTTCGCCACCTTTTTCAGCGCTTGGAAAACCACAACAATGACTGCTGCCTTGATCCCAAGAAAAGCGGCCTGCACCAGTGGCAGTTGCCCGTATTGCGCATAAAAAAGCGCCAGTATCGCGATTACCGCAGCACCGGGCACCACGAATAACAGCCCCGCCAGCAAACCACCCGCAGTCCCGCGCATGCGCCAGCCTGCATAAGTAGCCAGTTGCATGGCTTCCGGACCGGGCAGCAGCATGCAAAGGCTGAGTGCCCTCAAATATGCCTGTTCTGACAGCCAACTGCGGGTTTCAACCAGCTCGCGGTGCATGAGAGCGATCTGCGCGGCTGGTCCGCCAAACGACAACAGACCAATGCGGCCGAAAACGCGCGTCATTTCGCGCCAGTCAGGCGCATTCATGTTTTAAGTGCCGCAGGCCAGTCGTGGCCTTCGTCCTGCCCATCGCGCGCCCAGCGATATAGAGCATCATAAAGCGCAAGCCCCGCCACGAGTTGCTCGTCGTCGGAGCGGTATTGCCGAGACAGTCCTACTGACAGCGCGAGCAGGCCCGCAGCTTCAGGGGAAAGATCGTGGCGGTTTGTATCGGCGGCACGGATAACTGTGGCAACATGTTCAAGCGCGGGCGTCTTTAATCCGAATTCCGTCAACATCGTATCAAAGGTGCATCGATCCTCGCGGTGTGACCAAAAAACATCCTCCACATCAAAGGGTGTCGCGCCATACCGCGCCGCGACACCTTGCACTTCCGCAGGCGAGACGAACAAAAAACGCGCCTGTGCATCGACAAAGCGGCGGATCAGCCACGGACAAGCGATGCGGTCGATTTTCGGGCGGTGCCGCGTCACCCAAAGGGTGTTTCCGCCGAGTTTATCTGGCACGATGCCCGCAGGTATACGCGGCGCGCCCGCATGATCGCGCCAGCCATAGTTCCCGCCCTGAAGGTATTCGGCTGTCAGCCCCTCGCTGCGCAGCAATGCGGCCATGCCTTGCGATAGCTTGATGCCCTTCTGGCAGACAATAACACTCGGGCGCCCGGCGATGCGCTCTCTCAGTCCGTGTGGATCGGTGTGTGAGTGCCGGAACGAACCGGGGATTAGAAACGGGTCAGCCTCAAAGTCGGGATCGACGGAAATATCCGCGATTACGGGCGCATCGGGCAAGCCGATCAGGCGGAGTAGTTGAGGTACAGTAATTTCATTGGGGGCAGCCATGGCATGCATCCTTCCTTCGTTGGAAAAATGCGAACATCTGGCTAGCGCCTCACGGGGCGTTCGCAGATTGATCCCCATAAGGTTACGTCGCACGTCGTAAAGTACTGGTCAATCGTGAAGGTTGTCAGCGAGGGACAAATTTGGGGGAGTAAAGTGCCGGATTCTGTTGCCAGGCTCCGGCGGGCCCCGCCTTACGTCGCTAAACGCAAGGACTTAGGTTTCAATAGTTCCGGTCGCTTACGCGGCCATCGCCATTGGAGCACGATTGTCATTTGCAATTGTACATTTTACGCCGATAACGGTGGCAGTCAGCCGAGATAAAGCAATACCCCTTTAGACGTTCGTCGATCCTATTTCGACCCCATGATCCGCAAATGACGGATGTTTGGTGGAGTCGCCGGGTACCGCCCCCGGGTCCGAACCGCTTATTACGAGCGCGTTTATATCCATAGTCCCGAAGGACATTAGTAAGGTAGTGCCAAGCCGCGCAGAGTTCAAGAGGCTAGAGGTTGATCGAGAGCGCAATCACGGCCACCGACAGTTCGGACGCGAAGAAAATCCATTTCAACCTTGTCCGACCGTCCAACAACAATGACGTGGCGCGACCTAATGCACCTCCACCCCAAATAAAACCGATCATGGCAAAGGCGACAGGGGTTGCCAGAATGAGCGCTCCCAAACCAGACATCACAAAAAGGGCACCAGAGGCGGCGCGTATCTCGGATTTTCCCATCGTGGAGCCGCTATCGGTTAGATCGACTTTTGACATGGTGAAATCGGGGAACAGCCACCCCGCCATGCCAAAACCGATGCTTAGAAGGGCCAGCGCCCAGTTGACGAGTGTGACAATCTCCATGAGATGCTCCAGATTAGCCGCCACGTCGCGGCGTTGATCGCTTGTGTGATGGCTTAACGCCTCCAGCAACGACTATGTTTCCGCTACATCGCCCCTGCCGGCTGATATTTTTTCGAAAAGCCCGCGCGCCAGCGTTTGTGTTTCAACCTCCAGCGCCATGAGGCCATCACTCACGGCGATACCGTCCCGCGCCTCCACGGCTCGGGCGATTTCGACGTGTAGTGCGACAATACGTGCGCGGTCACGGGCAGAGAAGGTGATCATATTCATCAAGGGCTGCATCGCCTCGACCGCCCCGGCCAACTGGTAAGACAGGACCGGATTATCTGCCCCGTCGACCAACGCGCGGTGGAATGCCACATCCGAGGCGCAAAATGCCTCGTCTGTCAGGCCCGGCTGGCTTTGGCGGTGGATCTCTGCGCGCATGGCGGCCAGTAAGTCAGCGCTGCACCTTTTAGCGCTCAAGTCGGCACAGGAGCGCTCCAGCGCAAAGCGAGCCTCGCAAGCGGTCTCGAAACTCACATCATTCATCGACAGCAAAAGGGTGGAGGTGGTGATTTGCTGTGCGTAAGCCTCCTGAAAGCTGAGGCGATTGACAAATGCTCCCCCCGTCGCACCGCGCTGTGTCCGTATCAGCGATTGCGCCGCCAACCGTTTGAGCGCCTCGCGTACCGTGGGCCGCGATACCGAAAACTGATCGGCAAGCTCGGCCTCCGAGGGCAGGCGTGCATCAACAATCAGCCGACCCGAAATAATCTCGTCGCGTATGGCTGAGGCGATCTGCGCCGAAAGGTCGGAAGTGCTTTTGGGATCAATTTTCATATGTCAGACAATTACTATTTGGCAAAACTCTAATTGTCTGACATTAAATTTGCAACGGAAGACTCACCTTCGAGGTCTGCCATGCGAGGGAGACGCAAAACGTGCCACACCTTTTACGATCCACGCTCTGGTTGGCCTTTTTCGGGCTGATCCTTGTGTCGTGGTGGATGATGGTGAGCATGAGCACTTCCATGGGCCTTGATGTGCTGGGGAGGCCTGATGCTATGGCCGAGATGATGCGCCGTATGGACCCGCGGATGGACATGAAAATGCCAATGGCCGAATTCGGCCCGCTGGTGGCGATGTGGGCTGCGATGATGGCGGCAATGATGTTACCGACACTTGTGCCGACGCTGCGCGCCTATGAAGACCTGATGGTGAGTGCCAACGGCACGCGGGCCGGATGGCTCGGCGTGATCGCAGGATATTTCCTCGTTTGGGTGGTTTTTGCAGTCGTGCTGGCAGGCGTACAGTTGGCCCTGCTGTTTGGCGGCGTGATCGACATGCTGGGGATCGTCACCTCGCGCTGGTTTGCTGCTGCATTACTTATTGCGGTTGGCCTCTACCAGTTCACCCGCGCCAAAGAGGTGTGCCACGGTGTGTGTCACAGCCCGTCAATCTATTTTCTGGGTCATTGGCGCACGGGATTTGCAGGGGGGGTCTACATGGGGCTTGGCCTCGGGGCATTTTGCGTCGGATGCTGTTGGGGTTTTATGGCGCTGGGATTTGCGGGCGGTGTGATGAACCTTGCGTGGATGGGGCTTGCCACATTTTTCATGGTGCTGGAAAAATTACCGCAAATTGGACATTATCTTACAAAACCAATGGGTGTTGGCCTGATCCTCGGCGCGGGTGTCGTGGCGGGCTGGCCGCAAATTTCTTAGATATCTCGGGAGGATATAATGGGTAACAGAGAAATGACGCCGGCAAACTGGGCGATTAAGGGCGAACTGTTTTTGAACTGCTCGTGCGAGTTGTTTTGCCCCTGTGTGGTCAGCCTTGGCGCACATCCACCCACCGAAGGGCACTGCCATGCATGGATGGCCATTGCCATTGATGAGGGCAATTACGAGGGCGAAGACCTCAGCGGTTTGAACGTTGGCCTGCTTGTCGATATTCCTGGCCGCATGGGCGAAGGCAACTGGCGCGTCGGCGCCTATGTCGACGAGCGGGCGAATGACACTGCCTATAACGGGCTGTTGCAGATCTTCTCGGGCGCGGCGGGTGGAACAACGGGCCTGTTTACCATGCT
Source organism: Sulfitobacter guttiformis (assembly GCF_003610455.1). Lineage (NCBI taxonomy): Bacteria > Pseudomonadati > Pseudomonadota > Alphaproteobacteria > Rhodobacterales > Roseobacteraceae > Sulfitobacter > Sulfitobacter guttiformis. The sequence continues at coordinate 217,416 of NZ_RAQK01000002.1, forward strand.
GGTTTCCGAAATCATCGGTGCGGAGCGTGCGCCGGTCGAAATCATCCGGGACGGTAAAAAGCGCGCGATCAAAATCGGCCGCAAGATCAGTGGCGAAATCGAGATGATCGAAGGCGCCAAGCCGGACCACCCGGTGATGATCAGCAACTCTAAATACTGGATGGGGCCCGATATCATCGCCGCCATCGGCATTAAATCCAAAGTGCGCGACTATGGCCGGGTTTGGGATTTTGGCGGCAAATCAGCCGAGATCTGCCCCATCGACTGGAGGGGCGCTGCGTGATCGCCAAAGAGTATGTTTTGCAAATGGCACGCTATAACGCGTGGCAAAACAGCCAGTTGCGCAAGGTCGTAAAACAAATGGACGAGGCGGATCTGACAGCGGATCGCGGAGCGCCCTTTGGCTCCATATTCGGGACGATGAACCACATTTTGTGGAGCGATATGAACTGGATGGGCCACTGGTGCAGTGATGTACCCTCACCTGCGGTACCAAAGGCCGCAAGTGCGACATTGACCCCCACCTATGGCGTGTGGGACGCAGAGCGGTTCCGCCTTGACGGGCGCATTTGTATTTGGGCGCAAACCCTTTCGAACGTGGATCTGCAAGGGATGCAAAGCTGCTCTTCGGGCGAAAACAAACAACAGATCTCCCGTTCCGTCGGGGTCTGTGTGACGGATATGTTCAACAGTCAAACCTATCATCGTGGGCAGATCAGCCAGATGCTCTCGGGCGCTGGAATCACACTACCTGTGTCGGATCTGATGTTTTTACCGGAGGACGCCTGATGGCGCTTATTTCCCAAACGCGGCGCCTGCGCCGCACTCCCTTTTCCGAGGGCGTAGAGGCGGCAGGCGTGTCGGCCTATACGGTCTATAACAGGATGCTTCTGCCTACCGTCTTCAAAAGCGTTGAGGAGGATTACCACCACCTCAAATCGGCAGTTCAGATCTGGGATGTGGCCTGCGAGCGGCAGGTCGAATTGCGCGGTCCCGATGCGGCGCGCCTTATGCAAATGCTGACCCCGCGGGATTTGCGTGGGATGCTGCCGGGGCGCTGCTATTACATCCCGATCGTGGATGAGACTGGCGGTATGCTGAACGATCCGGTTTGCCTCAAACTGGCAGAGGATCGCTGGTGGATCTCCATCGCAGACAGTGATTTGCTGCTTTGGGTAAAAGGGATCGCCAATGGCTACCGCCTTGACGTTCTAGTGGACGAACCGGACGTCAGCCCCTTGGGCGTGCAGGGTCCGAAGGCAGACGATTTGATGGCCCGTGTGTTCGGGGATGCCGTGCGCGATGTACGGTTTTTCCGCTTTGGCATGTTCGATTTTCAGGGCCGTTCGATGGCAGTGGCGCGCTCGGGATACTCGAAACAGGGCGGCTTCGAAATTTATGTGGACGGCACCGAGATGGGCATGCCGCTGTGGAACGCGCTGATGGAGGCCGGTAAGGATCTGGACGTGCGCGCAGGTTGCCCGAACGGGATTGAGCGGATCGAGAGCGGCCTGCTCAGCTATGGCAATGACATGACTGATGACAACACCCCCCACGAATGCGGATTGGGTAAGTTTTGCGATACCCAAACGGCGATTGGTTGTATCGGGCGCGATGCCTTGCTACGCGTCGCAAAAGAGGGCCCTGTGCAGCAGATCCGCGCGATCGATATCGCCGGTCCGAAGGTGCCGGGATGTAACCGTGTGTGGCCGCTTATGGCGGGTGACAAACAGGTGGGGCAGGTGACCTCTGCTGCGTGGTCACCTGATTTCAACACGAACGTCGCTATCGGCATGGTGCGTATGACACATTGGGACGATGGCACAGCACTTAGGGTGGAAACACCTGAAGGCCCCCGCGATGTGACAGTGCGTGAGGCCTTTTGGGCCTGAGCCGCGAAAGACTGCCGGACCCGGGCCAGCTCCGGACACCGGAGCTTTTGGAAGATGAAGAACTAAAGAGTAATTGGGGGATCCCCCGGAAGGAAAACGATATGTTCGATGCAATGATTGTGACCAAGGATGATGAGGGTAAGACCTCAGCCGCGCTGACGCAGATTTCTGTAGATGACCTGCCCGAAGGCGAGGTTCTGGTAGCGGTGGAATACACCACTGTGAATTACAAGGACGGTCTATGCATGAGCCCCGGCGGCGGCGGATTGGTCCGGAACTACCCTCACGTGCCGGGCATCGATTTCTCGGGCACGGTAGAGGCATCGTCGGATGCGCGCTACAAAGCCGGGGATAAGGTCGTGCTTACGGGTTGGCGTGTCGGTGAGGCGCATTGGGGCGGTTATGCACAAAAGGCACGGGTAAAGGCCGATTGGCTGGTGCCGCTGCCGGCGGGGATTGATGCGCGGCAGGCCATGGCGGTTGGTACCGCCGGTTTCACCTCTATGCTGTCGGTGATGGCGCTGGAGGATCACGGCATCAAATCGGGGCCTGTTCTGGTAACAGGCGCGGCAGGCGGTGTAGGTTCTGTTGCTGTGGCGATCCTTGCCGCATTGGGGCATGAGGTGGCCGGTGTAACCGGACGGCCCGAAACGGCCGATTATCTGAAATCACTCGGAGCGACCCAGATTGTGGCACGCGAAGAAATCAACGAAACGGTCAAACGCCCTTTGGAAGGCGAGACATGGGGCGGCTGCATAGATGCAGTAGGCGGTGCTATGCTGGCGCGTGTGCTGGGACAGATGCAATACGGGGCCTCGGTGGCTGCTGTGGGTCTGGCCGGTGGTGCAGGTCTTCCTGCGACAGTCATTCCATTCCTGCTGCGCGGTGTGAACCTGTTGGGGATTGATTCAGTTATGCAGCCCTATGATAACCGTCTTCGCGCGTGGGAGCGGATTGCAAAAGATCTGCCCATGGACAAGCTGGAATCCATGATTGTACCGGCTAAGATGTCGGATCTGCCCAAACTGACCGCAGATATCCTGACCGGCCAGGTGAAGGGCCGCGTTGTGGTCGACGTAAACGCTTAATCAATGCGTGATGCCCTGTCCCCTGCGGCCCGCTCTTCCAGAGTGGCACAGGGGCAGGGCACAGACATACGCGTCCCCTTTACCAATAGGGAACAACCGCTGAATTCTGTCCTATGCGAGAATTCGCGCGTGGACAAAGTGTCCTGCCCCCATCATACGTCCGGTCTTTAAATCATGGAGGGGGAGGCGCCTTGTCTCCTGGCGCCCGTTATCTTTGCACTGTGGAAAATCGCTTTTGCGATGCTGGGCTGTTGGATGACCGCGAGCGCCCGCTCTGAGGTTTCAGCGACAGGCCCGGCACGGTTAAAATCAACCAAAATCGCTAGAATATAGTAGTATTGTTGCCTCGAGCGCTTAGCATAGAGGCAATTAACAAAAGTGAGGATAATAAAATGGCGCTTAAGCCACCCCTGATGGATCTTCCCATCGCAACCGCTGAAAAAGGTTTTTACCGCGGCTTTAGCATCGATGTTACAATCGCCAGTAAAGTCATCATCTCGGCCATTGTAGTCTGGGCAATTTTCTGGCCGACACAATCCGGATCTGTCCTTAATGGTCTGAATTCCTTTATTCTGGCGAACTTCGCGGCATGGTATATCTATTGTGTGGCTTTCTTTATCCTTGTTTGTCTGGGGCTGGCATTATGGCCTACGGCGGGGCGGATGAATCTTGGACTTGAGGGTGACAAACCTGAGTTCACTAACTTCTCGTGGTTTTCCATGATGTTCGGCGCTGGTATCGGTGTCGGCATGCTGACTTGGGCGGTGGCCGAGCCTGTGTCCCATTTCGCATCCAATCCCGAAACCATTCAGGGGCTGTCGACCGGTGGCGACGCTGACAACGTGCGCAATGCTTACAAATGGTCGTTTTTGCACTGGGGCTTTGGGGCTTGGGCCTGTTATGCGGTCTGTGGCCTGTCATTGGCGTTTTTCAGCTATCGCCGCGGGCTGCCGCTCACCATCCGGTCTGGGTTGACGCCGCTTTTCGGCACGGCTCTTTCCGGGGTTCTTGGCACAGTCATTGATATCGTCGCGGTGGTCGCAACGATCCTTGGTGTGGCTCAGACCCTTGGCTTTGGTGTGGACCAGTTTGTTGCGGGTCTCACGCGCATCGGAATTGGCGGTTTGACGGATGATACAGGGGGCGCTTCGACCTTCGGCATTATCGTAGCGCTGCTGATCATCATGGGCGCTTCCACGCTGTCGGCATTGTCTGGGGTCGGCAAGGGGATCAAATGGTTGTCAAACATCAATATGGTGCTGTCGATTATCCTCCTGAGCTTCTTCATTATCTTCGGCGCCACATGGTTCGGATTTAATGCGATGTTCGTTGGCCTTTGGGATTATGTCACCGCCCTTCCTGGTATGAGTTTTAATGTCTTCAAATCAGATGGGGTCGAGGGCTCTGAGGCCTTCTTGCTCGCACAATGGCAGGGCTGGTGGCCGGTGTTCTACTGGGCATGGTGGATTGCGTTCGCACCCTTTGTCGGGCTGTTCCTTGCACGCATCTCGCGTGGGCGCACAATCCGCGAATTCGTACTGGGTGCGCTGATTGTCCCTGCGCTGATGTGTTTTGTATGGTTCGCTTGGGCCGGTGGCACTGCCATTGATCTTGAGTTGAACGGCGGCGCGAACGGTGTCATTTTTGACGCGGCCAATGGCGACAAGATTTTTGCCATGACCGAATTCATGCTCGCCCCGATTAATGTCTGGCTGGCGTGGGGCATGGCGCTGCTGATTGTGGTTTTGCTGATGACGTTCCTTGTGACCTCGGCTGACTCAGCTGTGCTGATTGTGAACACGATCAATGCGGCAGGTGACGAAGGACCAAAGTCGCGTCCGCACATCCTGTTCTGGGGCGCTGCTCTGGGCCTTGTGGTTGCGGGCCTGCTGATCTCGGGCGGCACATCCGCAATCCAGACCGCGATGGTTATCGGTGCTTTGCCCTTCAGCCTTGTGATGGTGCTTATGTGTGTCTCCTTGATCAAGGCGATCTACAATGACGGTCGCCGCGAAGCCGCAGGTGTTGCCACACTGACCGATCCTGACGAGGCATTCGTAGCACCAGCGGAATAATCCGCACAGAAGCCGCGTTACACAAACAATCAAAGCCCCGAAGTTTATGCTTCGGGGCTTTTTGCATTTGACGCGGAGGCGCGGTTCGGGGAACGTAGGGCTATGAAATTAGACATCGAATTTGTGCGCAGCCAGTTTCCCGCATTCGGGGAGCCAGAGCTGCAAGGGCAGGCGTTCTTCGAGAATGCAGGCGGCTCCTATACCTGCGGGGCAGTCATTGACCGCCTCACGCGTTTCTACACCCAGCGTAAGGTGCAGCCCTATGCACCCTACGCTGCCAGTACGGTTGGCGGGCAGGAAATGGACGAGGCGCGCACCCGCATGTCGGCACTTCTGGGCGTGGAACCAGACGAGTTGTCTTTTGGCCCCTCGACCTCGCAAAATGTTTACGTACTGGCACAGGCCTTTGGTCAGTTGCTTGAGCCGGGCGAAGCGATTGTTGTTACCAATCAGGACCATGAGGCAAACACCGGTCCGTGGCGCAGGCTGGCCGAGCGGGGAATAGAGATCCGCGAGTGGAAGATCGACCCCGAAACCGGCCATCTGGATCCGGCAGCCCTTGAGGACTTGCTCGACGAAAAAGTGCGCTTGGTCTGCTTTCCGCATTGCTCGAACGTGGTGGGGGAAGTGAACCCGGTGACCGAAATCACGGCACTGGCCCATGCGGCGGGCGCATTTGTCTGTGTAGATGGCGTATCTTATGCGCCGCATGGATTTGTCGATGTGGGCGCGCTGGGGGCCGATATCTACATGTTTTCGGCCTACAAAACCTACGGTCCCCATCAGGGTTTGATGGTTGTACGCCGTGCGTTGGCGACACTGTTACCTAATCAGGGCCACTATTTTAACGAAGGTAGCCTCTACAAACGGTTTACCCCTGCTGGACCGGACCATGCACAGGTGGCTGCATGCGCAGGTATGGCCGATTACATCGACGCGGTTTACGCCCATCATGGGGGCGGCACCGCAGATGCGGCCGGGCGCGGTGTGGTCGTGCATGACCTGATGCGCGATCATGAAACAGTTTTGTTGCAACAACTTCTGGATGCGGTGAAATCCCGAAATTCCGTGCGCCTGATCGGCTCTAGCCGTGCGCAGGGGCGTGCCCCGACGGTTGCGCTTGCCCTCAACAGGGCAGGTGAAAGCGTAGCGCGTGAATTAGCCGAAAAAGGGATCATGGCGGGGGGCGGAGATTTTTACGCCATTCGTGCATTGCAGGCCATGGGCGTCGATGCGGAAAAAGGCGTTTTGCGCCTCAGCTTCACCCATTATACAAATCAGGCCGAATTAGATCAGCTTTTGAACGCTCTTGACGATGTTTTGTGAAACCTTTGCCTTGAACCGCCCGTGGCTGACCTAAGTCCAGACGGGACTACAAACAAAGGTGGACCTGTTGAGCGAGACTTCTCCTATATTGATATGGCTTCGCCGTGACCTGCGGCTGAGCGATCATCCCGCACTTCATGCGGCCTGCCAAAGCGGCCGGCCAGTTATTCCTGTGTTCATCCTTGATGCGCAATACGATGCCCTCGCAGCAGCGCCCAAGTTCCGCTTGGGTCTGGGGCTTGAGCATCACGGCGCAGCGTTGGAGGAAAAGGGCAGCCGTCTAATCCTGCGCCGCAATCAGAGCGCACTGGACGCCCTGCGCGAACTCATCGAACAGACAGGCGCAAAATCCGTTTACTGGACACGCCAATATGATCCGCAGGCGGTTGCGCGCGACAGCGATGTAAAGTCTGCCCTTAAGGATGAGGGGATCGAAGCCAAGTCTTTTGGCGGCCATTTGATGTTCGAGCCGTGGACAGTAGAGACCAAAACTGGCGGGTACTACAAAGTGTACACCCCTTTCTGGCGCAGCGTGAAGGACCGCGATGTGGAGGCGCCATTGGCAGCGCCCGCAAAGATAACAGCGCCCGAAAGCTGGCCCGCCTCTGACCTGCTGGCCGATTGGAATATGGGCGCAGCCATGAAACGTGGCGCTGATGTGGTGCGTCCGTTTGTTCAGCTTGGAGAGAAGGCCGCACAATCGCGGCTCGGCGCGTTTCTGGCCCATAAGGTTGCAGACTACGACACCACCCGCGACCTGCCGGGCGTTGATGGAACTTCATGCTTGAGCGAAAATCTGGCTTTGGGCGAAATCAGCCCGAACCAGTGTTGGCATGCAGGCCAACGCGCCCTTCATGAAGGAAAATCCGGCGCCGAGACATTTCTGAAGGAGCTGGTCTGGCGCGAGTTCGCATATCATCTTATGCATCACACCCCCCGCATTCTTGACCGCAACTGGCGCGAGGAATGGGAGGATTTTGACTGGAACGAGGACGAGCGCCGCGCCGAGGTAAAGGCGTGGAAACAGGGCCGCACGGGTATTCCCTTTGTAGATGCGGCCATGCGCGAGATGTACGTTACTGGCCGCATGCACAACCGCGGCCGCATGATCGTGGCCAGCTATTTGACCAAACATCTGCTGTGCCACTGGCGTATCGGGCAAAAATGGTTCGAGGAGTGTCTGATCGATTGGGACCCCGCCAGCAATGCGATGGGCTGGCAATGGTCTGCAGGGTCCGGTCCTGATGCGACGCCGTATTTCCGTGTTTTTAATCCGGTGACCCAGCTCGATAAATTCGACAAAAAGCGCGATTATGCAGACCGCTGGATCGCCGAAGGGCACCGCAACCCACACAGTGATGCCTTGTCGTTTTACGAGGCAATCCCGCGCCAATGGAATATGACCGCACAGGATTCATACCCCGCACCGGTCGTGGATGTTTCAGACGGACGCAAGCGGGCCCTTAGCGCTTATGAAAACAGAGGTTTTTAGGTGTTTCACATCTCTGCAATCTTAAATAAATTAACGAATAATCCGACGGGTAGGGACACTTGATGATTTTAACGACCACGGAAGCGCAGAACGGTCTGCCACGATATTTCGCGCGCGTTATGGGTATGGCGAGTTCGCTCCGGTATGGACGTATTGATTTCATCCTGCCCGACGGGCGCCATTTCCGCGCCGAGGGCCCTAATCCCGGGCCGGTCGCAGAATTGCACGTGCACAACAAGGACCTTTTTGCGCGTCTTATCCGCGAAGGCGATCTGGGATTTTGCGACGCCTATCTTGATGGTTGGTGGAGCACTCCTGATTTGCAGGCTTTCATGGATTTCATTCACGCTGACAACGAAGACATCTATGACGGGTTTCCCGGCATGGGACTGGTGCGCCGCTACGAGCAATTACGCTTCTGGCTTCAGCGTAACTCTAAGGATCAGGCCCGCAAGAATATTTCCTACCACTACGATCTGGGGAATGATTTTTACGGTCTTTGGCTTGATGAAACCATGAGCTATTCAAGTGCGATTTTTGCCGATCCTCAAGAGAGCATGGAAGCCGCACAAATCGCCAAGTACAAGTCGATGGTCGACGAGATGGGTGTGAGTGCGGGCGATCATGTTCTTGAAATTGGCTGTGGTTGGGGTGGCTTTGCCGAATATGCCGCAGCCGAGCGCGGATTAAAGGTGACCTGCCTCACCATCTCGGAGGAGCAGTTTAACTATGCGGTGGACCGCATTGAAAAAGCTGGGCTTTCCGATATGGTGACGTTCAAGCTTCAGGATTACAGGGATGAAAAGGGTCTGTATGACGGGATCGCCAGCATCGAAATGTTCGAGGCAGTAGGCGAGCAATACTGGCCAGTTTATTTCGAAACTGTGCGCGAGCGCCTCAAACCCGGCAAAACGGCCACTTTCCAGATCATTACGGTGGCCCATCGCCGCTGGAAGGTTTACAAACGTGGTGTTGATTTCATTCAAAAATACATTTTTCCGGGCGGTATGTTACCCAGCCCGATCGTTTTGCGCGAGCAGATCGAAAAAGCGGGCCTTGCGGTAGAGAACTCAATTGAGTTCGGAAAAAGCTATGACATCACATTGCGCCGCTGGCATGAGACATTCAATGATAAGTGGGAGCAAATAGCAGAGATGGGATTTGATGAGCGTTTCAAGCGCATGTGGAATTTTTACCTCACTTCGTGCGCTGCTACATTTGACAGTGGAAATTGTGACGTAACCCAGATTACGGTGCGCAAACCGGGATAGTGCCGGTGTTCGGGATCTGAGGAGCCGCAAATGCCCACAGCTGCACGACTTGTTGCTGCGATATTGCTTGCCATTCTAGCATGGATTTTATCCGATATTGTCAGACCGCTTCTGCCCGAAGGGACCCAGTTCGGGCGCTTTAACTACGTCAATGCCTTCATCGGCATCTGCGTCGGCTGGACCGTGATAGGCAGCCGTGTAGGCCGCGGTTTCGTATCCGCGATTAACAACGGGGTGACTGGCACTGCTGTTTTGATCCTTTGGGCCTTGTTTTTCCACGGCTGTGTGGAAATGTTCCGCCTTGCCATGCGTAACCGCTTCGATGGTCCTATGGAGGCGCTGACCAGTATCTTTCTCATCGGGTCTGAGTTCGGTGTGATGATCGCCACACCAACATTTTTCGGTGCTGCTTTTGCTGGCGCTTTGGTGGTTGGCCTTGCAGCAGATGCCGCAGCAAGACGATGGCGCTAGGACGTGATTACAGCGCTTTTCTTTTATGGCACTCTTCGGCACGCGCCGCTGTTGGAGATTGTGCTGGGGCGGTCCATATCTCCCGCTGATCTGGTAGGCGCTACATTGGAGAACTTTGCAGCCTATGCCGTTGCGGAAGGGCCATTTCCAATGATTGTGGCGTCGTCAGGTGAGGTGGCCGAGGGACTTTTGGCCACCGGCCTGACGCAGGAAGATATTGCGCGCCTTGATTACTACGAAGGCGGTTTCAATTATGATCTGAGGGAGGTTGTGCTGGCGCACGGGCAGGCGGCGCAGGTTTATGTCTGCGCGCCAGACCGCTGGACCGCTCAGGAGCCATGGGATTTCACGGCTTGGGCCGATAAATGGGCTTCGATGTCGTGCCACGCGGCAGTGGAGGTGATGGGGCATTACGGCAATCTTGACCGCGATACCGTAGCGCGCATGTTCCCGCAGATACGCGCGCGGGCGTGGTCAAAGGTGCTTGGAGCGCGATATTGCGCAGTGCAGGACGTGTTCGCGGGCAAACTCGAAGTTGTTAAACAAGTCCGTGCTTATACCGGCTATTTCGCGGTAGACGAGCTGAGCCTGCGTCACGAGCGGTTTGACGGCACCATGTCGCAGGTGCTGGAGCGGTCATATTTTATCGCCGGTGATGCGGCCCTTGTGCTACCCTATGATCCGGTGCGGGACAGGGTTTTGGTAGTCGAGCAGATGCGTATGGCGCCGATTGGCCGCGACGACCCTGAAATCTGGCACCTTGAGCCAATCGCTGGTCGCGTAGACCCTGGCGAAATGCCAGAGCAGACCGCGCTGCGCGAGGCGCAGGAGGAGGCAGGCCTTGAGCTGGACCGCCTCGAAGCGGTCGCGCGCGGCTATCCCAGCCCGGGCGATTCAACGGGATATTATCATATCTTTGTAGGTCTTACCGATCTGCCCGATGGCACCGCATGTATCGGCGGCCTCGAGACAGAGGCTGAAAATATCCGTTCACGCCTGATTTCATTCACGGATTTCCTCGCCATGGCCGAGCGCCAGGCGCTGGCCAACACGCCACTGGCGCTTCTTGCCTATTGGCTGGCCCACCACCGAAGCAGGTTGAGGTCCTGAGGCCAGAGCGATAGATATGTACCTGACAATAGTGAGGGCATAAAATGCATATAGCGCGCGATCTGGAACATGCAGTGGGCAACACCCCCCTGATAAAATTGCGCGCAGCGAGCGCGCTCACAGGATGTGAAATCTACGGCAAGGCGGAGTTTTTGAACCCCGGACAGTCAGTCAAAGACCGCGCCGCCCTGTATATTATCCGCGATGCCATTGCGCGCGGGGATCTCAAGCCCGGCGGCACAATCGTCGAAGGCACGGCTGGCAACACTGGCATCGGGCTGGCGCTGGTTGGTGCCTCAATGGGGTTCAAATCCGTGATCGTCATCCCCGAGACGCAATCGGAAGAGAAAAAGCAGATGCTCCGCCTTGCAGGCGCCGAGTTGGTGCAGGTGCCTGCTGCGCCATACCGAAACCCGAATAATTTTGTGCGCTACTCCGAACGGTTGGCCAAAGAACTGGCCCGTACAACAAACGAAGGTGTAATCTGGGCAAACCAGTTCGACAATGTGGCGAACCGCCAAGCCCACATCGAGACAACAGGCCCTGAAATCTGGGCTCAGACCGACGGCAAAGTCGATGGCTTTATCTGTGCAGTTGGATCGGGCGGTACGTTGGCCGGTACGGCCATGGCGCTCCAGCCCAAGGGGGTGAAAATCGGTATTGCAGATCCTGACGGTGCAGCACTTTTCAGTTACTATACGACCGGCGAACTTGCGATTGAGGGCGGCTCGATCGCCGAAGGTATCGGGCAGGTGCGCATTACCAAAAACCTTGAAGGTTTCACCCCTGATTTCGCCTATAATATCTCCGATGCCGAGGCATTGCCGCTTGTCTTTGACATGCTTGAGCATGAGGGACTATGCCTAGGAGCCTCGTCTGGTGTGAATATCGCGGGTGCAATACGGATGGCGCGCGAGATGGGCCCAGGCCATACCATCGTGACCATCCTTTGTGACTACGGCACACGCTACCAGTCCAAGCTGTTCAATCCTGTGTTCCTGCGCGAAAAAGGCCTTCCTGTTCCGGAATGGCTGGAACGGGCACCGGCAGATATTCCATCGGTCTTCGAGGACGTATGATCTGGCGTCTGCCGCAGGTAATGGTGCGTTTTTTTGCACTGCTAGGCATGCTGGTGCTTTGTGCAGGCGCGGTTTTTGCACAGGATGTGCCCGGTGTCGACATGACCGGCTGGCGTGCTATTGCGGACCGTGCAGAAGCGGCGGTTGATGATCCGCAAACTGCCAATGAGGCGCTGGAGGCCTTTCGCGGTCAGCTGGCGCAGTTCCGTGAGCAGTTCAACGAAGCCCGCGGTGTTAACGCAACCCGAATAGCAAGTTTACGTGACCAGATTTCGCTGTTGGGTAGTCCTTCCGTTGAGGGTGACGCAGCGCCAGAAGCCGCAGATATTGCGGCCAAACGAACCGAGTTGGAGGAGCAGCTTGCTGTTCTGCTGACCCCTGTGCAGGTGGCCGACAGTGCCTATACCCGTGCCGACGGGCTGGTTGGCGAGATCGACACAATTGTGCGCAGCCGGCAGGCCGAAGAACTGTTGGTCATGGTCGAGAGCCCGCTCAATCCCGTCCATTGGCCTGTGGCCTTCGAGGCGCTTCGCACCGCCGTATCAAAGCTGTGGAGCACGGTCGGACCGGAGCAAGCCGCCGAGCGGCGCACCGAATTATTGCGTAAACTGCCGCTGATCGCGCTGTGGACACTAGCGGGCCTTGGGCTGATCCTGCGGGGCAGCCATTGGACCAAAATGATCATCACAAAGCTGGGCAAACGTGGCACCCGCGGTGTCGGTGTGTGGCGGTTCGTGGCCTCGCTTTTACGTATCGTATTTCCGTTGTTCGGGCTTACACTGCTAAGCTATGCAGCCCGCAGCACAGGATATCTGGGGGAGCGGGGAGACCAGCTCGTGGTGCTGATCCCTGTTCTTGGCGGGTTCATGCTCGGGTTTCGCTGGGTGGCTGAACAGGTGTTTGCCCGCGACGACGATATCGCCCTACTGGAGCTAAGCGCACGGGACCGTAGCGATGCACGGTTTCTGGTCAGTGGTATCACACTCCTCATTATTACCAACACGTTGCTGTTGCGCATTGTCATACTCGACGGCGGCAGCAGTCTGACCAAAACGGTTGTGAGCTTTCCGTTCACAGTGCTTATCTCCTATGGCATTTACCGGATCGGCCGGTTGCTGCGCCACTACGGAAAACAGGTTGTGCGCGAGGAGAAGGAGGAAGATGACATCACCCGCGCCAGTACATTGGGCAGGCTGGTGCGCAGCCTCGGTACCATCGCGGTTCTTGTGGCCATTGTCGCACCGCTCCTACAGGCGATGGGCTACTATAATGCCTCTGAATTTGTTCTTCAGCCAACAGTGCTGACACTGGTGATTTTGGGCCTTGTGCTGGCACTCCAACGGTTTAGCGCGGATGTTTATGGCGCCATCACAGGGCAGGGCATCCAAGCGCGCGAATTGCTTCTGCCAATTTTCTTTGGTTTGGTGCTGCTGCTGCTGGCGGTACCGTTTCTGGCGTTGGTCTGGGGCGCGCGGGTCTCTGATCTGACCGAAGTATGGGCGGCCTTCAGGCGCGGCTTTGCGATCGGAAATTCGCGCATATCCCCCACCGACTTCCTGACCTTTGCACTTATTTTTGCCCTCGGGTATTTTGGTACGCGGTTGGCACAGGGCGCGCTTAAAACCAATGTACTGCCCAAAACCAACATCGACAAAGGCGGCCAGAACGCAATCGTCTCTGGCCTCGGGTATGTGGGTATTTTTCTGGCCGCGCTGGCCGCAATCACGGGCGCTGGGATCGACCTGAGCTCTCTTGCCATTGTCGCCGGTGCTCTGTCGGTCGGTATCGGCTTTGGCCTGCAAAATATCGTCTCGAATTTTGTCTCCGGCATTATCCTGTTGATCGAGCGGCCCATTTCCGAGGGCGACTGGATCGAGGTGACTGGCGGGCAGATGGGATTTGTGCGCGATATTTCGGTACGCTCCACACGGATCGAGACCTTTGACAAAACAGATGTCATCGTTCCCAACGCGGATCTGGTCAGCGGTACAGTCATAAACTACACCCGTGGCAACACCTTAGGGCGGGTAATTATTTCGGTTGGCGTCGCCTATGGTACAGACACGCGAAAGGTCGAGGAAATTCTGACCGAAATCGCAAATGCTCAGCCTATGGCACTTGCAAATCCTGCCGTTCAGGTGCTGTTTCTGAACTTCGGTGCCTCTTCTTTGGACTTTGAGATCCGGATTTTCCTGCGCGATGTAACATGGCTGAATATCGTGAAAAACGATGTTAATCATGCGATTGCGAAACGTTTCGCCGAAGAAGGTATCGAGATACCGTTCCCGCAACAAGACATCTGGCTGCGTAACCCCGAAACGCTGAGGGCAAGCGCGCCACAGGACTCGAATTTGGGCAGGACCGTCAATCTTTATGGCGGCGCCGCGGCCACACCACAAAATGAGGGCGATCAATGACGATAATGCTGTTCCGCGATGATCCATATATGCGCGAGGCAAATGGCCGTGTTCTTGCCCATACCGAGGAGGGCGGGATCATTCTGGATGCCAGCGTCTTCTACCCCACTGGCGGAGGCCAGCCCGGTGATAGCGGCACGCTGGAATGGGACGCAAAGCGGATGGTGATTGCAACAGCCGTGAAAGGTGAGGGCGAGACTATCGTCCTTGTGCCCTCAGAACCTGTGGCCCTGCCGCCCATTGGCTGCCACATCGTTCAGCATCTGGACTGGGACCGTAGGCACAAACACATGCGAATTCACACAGCCCTGCATCTGCTGTCTGTGGCGGTTCCGTTCGCAGTCAGCGGCGGCGCTATATCCGCCACGCATGGCAGGCTTGATTTCAACATGCCCGACGCGCCCGAAGATCGCGAAGCCCTTGAGCAATCGCTCAATGCCTTCATCGAGCGTGACGCCCGGGTGAGTGATGGCTGGATTACCGAGGCTGAACTGGACGCAGCGCCGGAGCTGGTCAAGACGATGGCTGTAAAACCACCCCGTGGCACCGGAGACATTCGTTTGGTTCGGATCGGCGAGGAAGACGACTGGATCGATTTGCAGCCCTGCGGCGGCACCCATGTTGCTCGCACTGGAGAGATCGGTGCGCTACGCCTTGGAAAAATAGAGAAAAAGGGCAAGTTGAACCGCCGGATCTATCTTCATCTCGACAGTTAGATGTTTGTCTAGGGTGTTGCGCATTTCGGGCTTGCGCACACGCGCCATCCCTTGATAAGACGCCTTCAACGGACAGGTGGCCGAGTGGTCGAAGGCGCACGCCTGGAAAGTGTGTAGGCGGGAGACCGTCTCCAGGGTTCGAATCCCTGTCTGTCCGCCAACTATCCCCTTATCTCGGAATTATGCCGCATTTCGCTTTGTCTGACTACGCAGCAGCGGGCGGCTAGCGATGAATTCCCTGTTTTTCTGAAGCAGGGAATAAAGTCATTCGGAACAGGGCGAATAAAATCTGAGCATCGGTGATAGCCGAGATGTGCGCCTGTTCATGCCCGCACATGGGCATCTTGCTGCAGATCAAGTATTCAGGGTAAGGTCGGGCGGTTGCGCTCCGCCAGGTGGTGTTTCTGTATTAGGGTGAGAGAAATAAAAACAGGTATTCGTTGCCGTTCACGGCTCAGTCCACAACGATTCAACCAGCATCGCCACCTCTACAGCCGAGCAAATTTCAAGGTTAACCGTACCGCTGCTGTGACTGAGAGGTGCGGCCTCTACGCAGCCTAAAAGATTGAAATCTCTTGAGAACAAAGACTATTTCGATTTGGTCTGGCAGCACCTGCAAAGCTGTTTTCAACAGCGACAGCAAACCACCCCGTCTCAACAGCGATCTTGCGCGAAAACGAGCCGCAGGTATGCTTTGGATCATTTTGCACCTGACGCATGCGGAATTCCGGATTGCTGGTGTAGCCAGTTTGATAAAAGGCAATCTTGGCAGCGTGAAATCAAGGACATGTGTCTTGCTTGGTTTCGATGTCGACGCCTCACCACAGCCTGCGAAGTTAACAGCCCTGTTCAACATGTTCACAACCGCAACATTTTGGTGCTGCACACAATCATGCTCATAGCGGCGATGACCTGTGTTTTGACGCAGCGCAGGCCCGATCAACTCAGCCGTAACGCTCTGCCTCAGTTGCTTATTAATCTTTTGAGAAGATCAAGCATCCAGCACGGTGCCCACCAGTTGCTCCAGCTTTGATCCGAAAGCGTTGCCGCCAATTTGTGTGGCCGCCTGCAGATTCAAGATGATCACGATGGCAGTCACCTTCCGGTCAGTGCAATCTGTTTGGACGAGGGAGTTGTACTTCCATTGTTCACGTGTCCAGTTTCCTGTCTTTAACTCAGGCGGGCGGGCAAAATTAAACACCCAATTACTAATGGTTTGGATGCGCATAGGCGCTCATTGAGGTATCGGAAGACGCGTTTTAGGCAGATAATGATTTACAAGTCAGGTTCGAGTTAATCAGGCGCATGTTGGAGCAATATGCTGTGGGAAAGGCAGCGGAGTAAGTTACCAGAGTTTCTCAGGAGAGTTCTTTTAAATTTGATCATCGGCAAATTTGGAAATCGGCACGATCGGCTCAAAGTTGCCGTTAAGACGTGCAGTTTTACGCTGTGGTAGTAGTCCGCATCTCGGACATTCGTTGCGACCGGCAAATCAGGGTTTGGATTAGCGTACGACGAAAGTACCCCAAGCCAAGACAAGACTAAGTTGCCTCTAAGGCAGGCTTTACGTCATGCGAGGCGTGCGCGCCCTTATCCGCAGAGGCGGTTCAGGAGGTCGAGATTGCGAAGCAGCCGATCTTTGGACGCTCCGCCTTCGGCACGAAGTTCTGAAATCAGGACCTCTTCCAGTGCGGACACGTTCTCTGCGGCGATGGCAAAGATGTCATCTTCGGATGCCACGGTGCGCAGACCCGGCTTGCGCGGTGCGTCGTCCAAGGTGGTGCCCAACCGGTTCTCGACCCATTTCAATTCGTCGCGGTTTGCCTCAATAACCGGGTCAGTGAGCGAGGGGTCAAAGGCCAGCTTGCCGGTCCCAATCTGGGCGACCTTGTTGACGAAGGCCATGTTCCTGCCGCTCATTCGGGTACTACCGTCTACAGGCTCGTTATTGAGAATGCGCTGGGTGTAAAGCAAACAAAAAGCCTCAAGCGAGAGACCCTCGTTGGCGCGCACATAATCGGTTTTTGGGAGGTCAAGCCCGGCGGTGTCGAAGAAATCGGTCAATACGTCATTGTCTTTGAGCGCGGCAATGTCGAATTTCTTCAGCAGCACGTTCTCGCGTCCGAATACTGTGTCAAGTTTATGGATCGCATTGCGGTAAGGCGGAAAATGGAACTTCAGCTTCTTCGGGTTACGCTTGATCATCTCCTGCATCGCACTGGTCATGAAGCCAACCGGTGGGCGGACATAGAGAATGACCTGAATCTCGTCGCAATATGCGGCATAGAAATCACGCAGCCTCTGCACTGCTGGGAGAGGAGAAGTCACCAACCGCTCGGCCGAAAAGACGGTGGTATGATATGCAGGATCAGTAAGATTTTGGCGCAGGGTATCTTCGGTCTTGGCCTTGCGTTGCAGAACCTCGGGAGCGCCGGGGGCGAATTTCGACAGGCCTGGCGGAACACCACCCTCGAACAGTAATACCATCAAGCCGTTTTGGCCACCACCGGGGCCACTATCAGGAACGTAAACGCCCTTGGGCGCGTTGCTTTGCAGGGTCATCTGGATCGACGTGGTGCCTGTCTTGTGCATGCCTGCATGAATAACCGCGCGCATCGTCCACTCCTTCGACAATTCCTATTTTTGGCTAGTAGGCCATAGGTCCACTTCGGTCAAGGGGATCGGGCGGCGCCAGTGGTTGCGCTCTGTTCATACGTGCAACACGCTTCTTCTTTTGCACTGAATAAGATGACAATCCGAATACCAATGCGGATTTCACGACACGATCCTTGAATTTTCTGCAAAAGTGCAAATAACCTTGATCCGCCCTGAACGCAGAAATGTGATAGTGCAGAAATTGCGCATATTTAGTCTCCCATCACGGCCATTATGTCCGAACCGGACATTCGGTGTGAGGTCAGATGCCGTGTTGTGGGCTCTCCGAAGCGTAACTTCACTCCGGTTGCGGCATTGTGCCGTGTAAGAATATCAAAATAAGGGCACGCCGATCATGCATTACTATAAAATTAAGCATAAAATCTATTAAAGCAGGGGATCAATTAAAAATGACTGCTTACTCTCGTCGAGCGCAAGCAGTCGTGTTTTAGAGGAAGCGGAAAAACATTGCCCCCAAATAACTTTTAGATGGGCTCAGGTACGCCGACTTTAGCTGAACGTGCAGCTTCTGATCCGCGAAGCATCAGCAGTTTTGAACGGATGGGCGCGTCAGGCTCTGGGGGAAAGCCGACTTTGGGGGAGCGTGCAGCTTCTGAACCTTTCAGAGCTAGAAGTTTAGAAATATCAATCTTCATCTTTACGTTTTCCAATTAAGCTGGTCTTTTGATTTTGTGTGAGAACTCTAGGAAGAACAAGCACCTATGTCTAGTCATGATCCAATCCTTCCGCAGCAAAAATTGATGGCCTCTTGGGACGGGCGGGCTGTTGATGAGCGCGGTATTCTGCGAATTTTGAACGAGAACGGCACCCGTTCTCCGCTGTTTTGGATCTTCAACGGCGCACCAGAACCTGCGCGTCTGGCGAAGTGTTTGGGCGATGATCAGCCTTTGATCTACTCTCGGTCTTCCCATTTGCTAGTTCGGCCCGGCGATGACCCGATGGATATACGTAATATTCTGGCACGGTATTTGGCATGCGAATTGTGTCAGCATTTTCCCGAAGCAAGCTTTGATATCGGTACCAGTTGTCAGGGTAGCACGATAGCAATGGCGGTTTGCAACCTGTTGCGAGAGGCTGGAAAAGGCGTGGGGCATCTTTGCCTGATCAATTGTTCATTGCCGGAAATCGTCACGGATCGTCCCGCGCTTTTAGTTTATGGCGACCAAGACACGGCGAGTAATCCGTTTCATAAGGATCCCGTTGGCGCAGGCAAGCGTGCAAAATCAGCATTCTCGGAATATGAGAAGTATATGGTTCGGGCTGAACATGGCCAATTCTATTCTGAAGGCACAGTCGAAATGCTCATCGATCGCTTTTACGCTTTCAGATCGCGCGTGGCTGGTTCGGGGGAGGCCAAGAGGGCTTTGACAGCGTAGGCAAGCTCTTCGACGGTTGGGTGATACAGCACGCTCGAAGGATGAATTTCCGTATTAAATCTCGCTTCCAAAGATACACACAAACCAGCCACTGCGAGTGAATCCCCACCAAGTTCGAAAAAGTCGCTTTGACGATTAATTGCTACATCGGGAAAACATTCCTGAAATGCAACAATGACCTGTTCAATGATGTGATCAAAAGTCGACAAAGTCACCACCCATCTCAGTTAAATTGTTTTTCAGAATACGCAGAGAAATCTTGTTCGAAGATGTGCGCGGGAGATGAGTGCTTATCATGATTTGGTCAGGTCGGCGGTAGGAGGATATTGCCGACCTGATCGTTGCCCTCAGATCTGTGGCATCTGTTCGGGATTCGACTGCCAAGAAAATCAAATCATCTGCAGAGCCGTCGGCCAGAGTTGTAAACGCTATGCAATCCCGAACACCATTTAGCTTTTTAACATCCTGCTCCAGATCTGAAAGGTTTACATTGATGGAATTCCGGCAGGCAATTTGTGCGGATCGGCCAGCGATGAACAAGTAGCCATCCGCGTCGATCCAACCCATGTCACCTGTATCGATAAGGGCCGCACCTTCCCGCCAATCAGGTCGGGCAATAATATGGCCAACTTCACCTGTCGGTTGCATGTGGCCATTGTCATCTTCGATCCTGACTGTGATCTCGGGAAAGGGTTTGCCCACTGAGTTTGGTTTTTCGATTATATCCTTTCCGGACAAAAGAGAGACAGCCCCCACACCCGACATCGAATACATATTCCGAACACCGGGCGTCAAAACCCTATAAGCTTTTGCTAAAGTTTCGGGTGAAATAGGCCCCCCGATTGAGGACATAGTTTTGATATGTGGGTATGCGTGCTGGGTATCTGTTGCACAGTCTTCGCCGTGAAAATCCAGCAAATCCCCTATGATTACAGGAGGTAGACCGATGACCTTAATGTTTGGCCTGCAAAGGGCTTGATGAAGATCTGTGGTCCTAAAGAATAATGGGAGGCTTAGTAGGTATTGGCCTTGCATCAAAGTCTTGATCCATTGCGACAGTACCGCTCCGAAGGCAAGGCTCCCCACGCTGATGGTCGGTAATGCGATTGAGTTGTTCAAAAGTCTTCCGGCGGTCACCAATCCATCAATGAACGACGCATGGGTGATGGATCTATAACGTGGTAATCCAGTTGTTCCTGACGAGGACAGGATCAATGCGTTGTTATTGTGTGAACCTTCCGCGAACTGCAGATTGATGTCGCAATCATGAATTGAATCACGAGAGGGCAAAAGCCCGAAACCCCCACGACGCGCAAAGCTCGGTGAGTCTGTATAGATTGCGTTGATCCCCGCGTTTACACGCGCGGTTGTGATTTCCTCTATCGTCTGGCGTGGATCAAGAAAAAGCACTTGGGCTTCTATCGACCAAAGAGCGATCATGGCCTCCACACCTCTCACGCGATCAACGCAGATCAATGCAATTGCAGATTTGGACGGAATGTTTTCTTTATTAAAGAAATCGGCAAGATGTTGCGCGGAGCCCGCTATATCGCCCCGTGAGAAAACTTTGCCAGCTTGCTCGATACAAAAAGCGTCAGGATCAGAGCAGGCCTGTTTTAAAATGTTAGAGCCGATATGGTGCTCATTAAATTGCATCAACGGCGCCTTTAGAGTTCGAAAAAAGAATACTGCCGAGGTCCGTCAACTTAGCATGCTCGGCCACTGTATCTTCGCAGTCCCGAAACGCCCTGATTGCGCGGGTCTGATGCTCGCGTAATTCTTCTGACCAAGTCGGTCGGTTGGGGGAGTTGAGGACTGCCTGTGCGGCAACTGCCATTCTTGCCGACACCCACATCGCGTGAAAAATTCCCTCCATCGGGCGAGGCTGTTTGCGCAAAGGAGATGTGAAACTGGCACTTGCATCATTCAATACGATTTCATCGTCTAAGTGATAGACAAACATCTGTTGATGGGAGCTTTCGTGGACAAGAGACATTAATGTTCTTGGCAGATCTTTGAGCCCCAAGGGATTGATGAGCACAGCGCCGAAAGCATCAAATACCGAAGCCCCTCCAAAAAGCTGCTGAGCGTCAGTATCGGCGACTGCAAAATAGATCTGATTGGTGAGCAATTGCAGCTCTTCCATCCAATCCGGTGCAGTTTGACCAAGTGTTTCCAACGCTTCGGTCACCAGCAGTTTGCATTGCTCGGTAACTTCGCTTGCAGGGGCGACGAGACTTGTTGTTAGCCCGAGATCATCAGCAAATGCGTATTTTAGTAGATAAACGTCATCGGGATGCAGGAGGTCTCCGGCCAACGGCTGCACAGAGAACTGATCTGGCTGGCCAGTGCTACGGTTTGCTATGTCTTTTAGAATTTCGAGGGCTTTAGGGACATCTGTTGTGTTTTCACTTAAAGCGGCTTTCAGCAAAACACCGTGAAGTGCAAAAATAACCGCATTCGGAAATGCTCTGCCTCCCACTATCAGATCATTGAGTGCTTGATCCGTAATCGGCGGGGTAAACCTGGGGCCAAACACATCGAAGACCAGGTGTTTCAGTGATTCCAGTAGTTTGAGACGAATTCTGCCTCGTGTGTCGAAGATGTATTGGGGATTGGGCAAGAAGTAATTTTGCATGATGTCGCGAATGTCACTTTGATGAAAACCACTGTGCGTCAGTGAAGTTTTGCGAACCGGCGGCAACTTAACCGCAGAGAGAGTTTAACCTATCAGATTAGCCTGAATATGCGGCTTACTGGTGGAGATGCAAGTGGCTCAGAAGTCCGCTTTGCGCATCGTTACTAACCCTGACTTAAGTCAGGCGGTCCATGTCACTTTGGAAACTAAGCGCTGCGGATCATGATTGAAAGCCGCGGGCCTTTGCATGCAATTTTGAGCATCATGATGCGATCGAATAAGAGTTTGCAGGGCGCAAAGCCTGCAGAACAGCATCCTGTTGGATTGTTGCGTTCCAATCCGTGATCTCAAAACGCAAATCTAAGCCTAGTTAATCTCTAGAACCACAAAAATATCGTGAGAGTCTGAACAACGTCCCGCCGTTGAATATTTACTATGGACGGGCAAAACCATTTTAAAACAAATGAATAGGATCAACCGGAAGACCCCCAATGTACATTCCGTTCGAGATGCCCGTTAATTGATTTCATATTTACAGAAAGAATTAGACGTGGGTGGCTTTTATTGGGCACCTCGCTGGGCAGCTTGGCATCGCCAAGTTGAACCAATGACGGCCTGTTCAGGCATATGGTCAACACGCCGGTTGCGTTCTTATTGCATGAATTACAATAGTCGTGGTTCTCCATGCGGGCATAGGCCAAACAACGATTGGGGTTCTGAAAAGTCGAGAGCCAGACAGTCAAATACGAGATGACATTTTTTAGGTTGCTCTATAACGATTCTGCCATCGGAAACAGAAACGGTGCGGTCTTGCTGTTGGTGGAGCGAGACACTTCTGCAGGGGGGCCTTGAGCCACGACCTTGCCGCCATCGTCGCCCGCACCGGGGCCGATATCAACGAGCCAGTCACTTTTCCGGGCCACAAGCATATTGTGCTCGACCATTATGACGGAATTACCAGTATCAACCAGTCGATCAAGCTGCGCCAACAGCAGTGTCACATCCGCAGGATGGAGGCCTGTTGTCGGTTCGTCCAGAACATAAAGCGTGTCGCTGCGCTGTGCGCGCTGCAGTTCCGTTGCCAGTTTGATCCGCTGTGCCTCGCCACCCGATAATTCCGTCGCCGGCTGGCCAAGGCGTAGATAGCCGAGGCCGACCTCACGCAATGCCGCAAGTGCGCGCCCGATTGCGGGTTCATCGGCGAAAAAGTCGTGCGCTCGCTCTACCGTCAAATCGAGGACTTCTGCGATTGTCTTTTCGCGATAGCAGATTTCGAGTGTTTTATCATTGTAGCGCTGCCCGCGACATACGGGACAGAGGGCATAAACACTGGGCAGAAACAGCAGTTCGACGCTTACAAAACCGGCACCTTCGCAGTTCGGGCAACGGCCCTTGGCAACGTTGAATGAAAAACGCCCAACGTCATAGCGCCTTGCACGCGCTTCTGCTGTTGCGGCAAATAGCTTGCGCACATGATCGAACAGGCCGGTATAGGTCGCCAGATTTGATCGTGGCGTGCGGCCAATGGGTTTCTGATCCACCACGACCAAGCGCCGTATATGTTGCATACCATCGACGATATGCCCGCCGGTAGGGGTGTCCAATTCCTGTTCCAGCAGTGCCGGTTCGTCCTCGGACGTATCGACTTGTGGCTTCTGGCCCAGGGCTTCACTGACGAATGCAACCAGCGCCTGACTGACGAGGCTGGACTTACCCGAGCCCGACACGCCCGTTACGGTGGCCAGAACGCCTAGTGGCAGGTCAATATTGACCCCGTGCAGGTTGTTCCGCGTTACACCTGCCAGACGCAGCCAGCCTTTCGGCTCTCGCGGTTTACGGTCGCTGGCAAGGGTGCGCTCAAACAGATGCCGCGCGGTGTGGGAGGTTGCGACCTCTCGCAGGCCAGCCAGTGCGCCATTGTAGACGACCTTGCCGCCTTTGGTGCCAGCGTCCGGTCCAATGTCCACGATCCAGTCGGCGTGGCGGATGACATTTACGTCATGCTCTACCACGAACAGTGAGTTACCGGCGTTTTTCAGATCATCCAGCGCTTCAAGCAAGGCCTGAGTATCAGAGGGATGCAGCCCTGCGGACGGTTCGTCAAGTACATAGACGACGCCGAAAAGCTGCGACCGGATCTGCGTGGCCAGCCGCAAGCGCTGCAATTCCCCCGGTGACAAACTGGCTGTGTTGCGTTCCAGCGATAGGTAGCCAAGGCCAAGACGGGTCAGCGCTGAAACGCGGGCCAGAATGTCACGGGTAATGCGTTGCGCCACGATCGCTTTTTCGGGATTGCTATCATTCGCTACGGGTTCCCTATTCGCCGCCTTATGCAATAGCGCGCCAAGATCGCGCAGTGTCAGACGAGAGATCTCGCCGATATCAAGTCCTTCGAAAGTAACCGACAACGACTCGCGCTTCAGCTTTTTGCCATCACACGCCGGACAGACGGAAACGTCCATGAATTGTGAGACACGCTTTTTGGTGCGGGCGCTTTGCGTTGTGGCAAAGGATTTCAACACATAGTTTTGTGCACTGGTGAAGGTGCCCATATAGGTTGGCGAACGACCCTCTTCACGCGCTCTGCGGGTTTCCTCCGGTGTCATCCGAGCATAGACAGCTACCTCTGGGGTATCATCCGTAAACAGGATCCAATCGCGGGTGTCGCGTGGCAAATCCTTCCACGGTATGTCGATGTCATGCCCCAGAGAAATCAGAATATCGCGCAGGTTCTGCCCGCCCCAGGCCGGGGGCCACCCAGCGACCGCACCATTGCGGATTGTTTTAGTTGGGTCAGGGACGAGGAGGTCTTCCGTCACGTCAAACACGCGCCCGATGCCGTGGCAGCGCGGGCAGGCGCCGTCTGGCGTGTTGGGCGAAAATGCATCCGCGTAGAGGATCGACTGCCCTTTGGGGTACTCGCCAGCGCGGGAATACAGCATCCTCAAACCGTTAGATATTGTCGTGACACTGCCGACTGACGACCGGGCCGATGCGGTTCCCCTCTGCTGCTGCAAGGCGACGGCAGGCGGAAGGCCGTCAATGCTGTCGACGTCGGGTTCGCCCACTTGGTCGATCAACCGACGCGCATACGGGGAGACTGAATCCAGAAACCGCCGCTGGGCCTCTGCGAAAAGTGTGCCAAAGGCCAGAGACGACTTACCTGAGCCCGAAATTCCGGTGAAGACGACCAGCGCATTGCGGGGCACGTCAATGTCAACGTCCTTAAGGTTGTGAACACGCGCACCCCGCACCTGAACGCAGTTTTCACGACCAACTGAAACGGTTTCGCTTTTTGTTAGGGCGATCTGAAGACCTCTTTTACTGCATTGGTTATCGGTAAAACCTTAAATATTGACCTTCGGATACCACAACGCACCGGGATTGAAACACCCGCTAAATGTGATGAGGATATCCGGAATTCCGACCTAAACGGATTCCGCGAACACATCTATGCAAGAGATACCCAACCGGAAGAGTAGGGAAGCAAGATAGGGGTTCCGTGTTGGGAGTAGCCGTGAATAGGGAAGATTGATACGAAAGCTGCGAGGCAATTCCGTGCCCTGTTTCAGGACGCTTGCAGGTAGCTGGCAGGTGAGAATAACGAGGCTTTCCACTGCTGGTATTTCTCTACCATATTAGTACTACGCCACGCGCGGTATAGCGGCGCTCACCTCCAAATGAAGAAGAATGTCATCGACAGCAACCTTTGAAAGTGCAGCGCAATTTGCCAATCCCTGCGCGAAAGGGTTTACCGAGAGGATCTGTGGCATTGCCAAACAGTAGACCCGCGAAGTTGAAGCCGTTGCCAATGGCAGTCGATACGGCGCCGATATACCGATCATATTCTTAGGGAGTTGCGCCGATAGTGTCGCAAATTTCAGGTCTTTAAGCGATGCAGATGGCTGTCCACGAGCATCTACTATCACATCGAAGCACTGAATGCCGTCGACTGTATCAACTGCAACCGCATCTTTTTCACGCGAAAACTTGCCCCCCTCCTGTGTGGCCACAAGATCGAGGACGCCTGCATCATAAAGTGCAAGTACCCGCTCGACTGAAATATGGGGGATGGCCGCATAGCAATCGCCAAAAACTGGAGCCAGATGGTCGTGGAATGTTTTCATGTCCTCTTCATTCAAATGGTCGAGGAGGGGTTCGAAATTCTCATGCCCATGAAGCAGGGTGCAGCGATATCCTTGTGTTGTCCGATCGTCGAACGTCTGGACCGCAACTTTGAGAGATTCGCGCAAAGCTCTCAGTCCACCGAGTTCTTTGCGTTGTTTTACATAAGCAGCACAGAAGCCCTCAATTGAATCTGCTTGCGATCCCAGAGCGGAAAAATATGCGGGGTCGGTTGCCCGAAGTTCTTTCACCAAAAGGGCAAACACACGCGCGAGGAGATCATCTGAACCTTTTTCAATTTCCAGCCTGACAGCTTCAGGCGTGATGTGTGTAAGTGGCTCAAACGGGTAGGGGTAAAAGAAATCAGGCTCCGGCATAATCTCATTGCGCGAGATCATGGTGATCTTCAGGTCTTCTGCCCCGTCAGCGACAAACCACGAGGTCCGGCCGTTACTCTCATGGAACTCGCCATGCGCCAGACCCAACGCGACAAGTACATCAATCGCGGACAGAGAAGACCCCAAGATCCCGATGCGTTTTGGCGAAAGTTGCGTCACATTGCTGTAGGGCCATGGAGAAACAAGTTCTACGCCATCAATTTTCGGTACCGATGGCCAGTCATGACCTGTGGCGATGATTATATCATCGAATGCCAGTTTGAAATGACCATCGTTGTTGGCCCCGATGCAATGAACCGCAGTATCATTTGGTTCAATATCGTTCACGCGATGGCCTGTAAGAACCGTAATGCTGTGTGCCCCATCACGGCCTTTGGCGCAGAGGGCATAGAACTCTGCCTGAAGATACTCACCCAACAGAACGCGCGGATAGAAAGAGCGGCTATTTATATCCTCCTGCGCCAACCCCCAGCGGTGTAGAAAGGAATCCGGTTGATCCTTAAGCCAGAATGCAAGTCGCTGGGTGTAGATCGGGATCTCCTTGCTGAACGCATTGCAGTACATCTCATCTGCATTAATGCCAGCACGGTAAGGCATGCCACACCCCGCCACAGCATCAGCCTCGAATATCGTGATGCTAAGAGGGGTTTGGCTGGTTATCAATTGGCGCAGAGAATAGCCTGCCATTGGTCCTGAGCCGATAATGCCAATGCGACGCATGACTATTTCCCTTATTGAAGACCGTACATCTCTGCGACTTTACATAACTTTCAAACGTCATAATGGTGCTTAAAGTTCCATGGTGCACCGCTAGAAAATATCATTTTGGTTAGGGGGCGGTAAGAAACCATGTCACCGGTAAATCTTTACCAAGTCAGTTCTATGAGCAGAGAACCTTGTCCCCGCATTAGCTTAACGCATGCCCGTTTCAATTTCTTCGCTCGAACTGCTGGGAGCGTGCCGCCATGATATGATATGGAACCAAGTCCTCGTCCAGATGTTGGTCCTTTGAATACGTAAGATAAAAGGAACATTGACATGGCTATTGGCTCTCTCAAAGACGTCTATCTCGACCAGCTCCAAGACTTGTGGAGTGCAAACAAACAATCACTTGATGTTGTAAACGAGCTCGGTTCCGCAGCTACCGACAAAGAGCTGTCCAAGGCATTGATCGCGGGAGCCAACGGCATCAGCGACGGCATGGAGAAGGTTGCAGAGATCTGCAGCAAGCATGACATCGACCCGACTGGATCCCACTGCCACGGCATGCAGGGTTTGGTAAAAGAAGCTCGCGCGCACGGTTTGGAAGAGACTTTTACAGATGATGATGCCCGCGATGCAATGATCATAACACAATATCAGCGCATGGTTCATTACGCTTTGGCAGGCTATGGCTGTCTTGTCGCATTTGCTAACCGTCTGGGCGAAGACGGGGACGGTGCAATCCTTCAGGACTGTCTGGACAGCACATATAATGGCGACCGTACCATGACTGCGATTGCGACCGGACAAGTTAACAAAGCCGCAGTGTAAGTTTTTTGTTGCAGTACGACACTGCTTAGCCGGTGAATGAAGGCCCGACGCTGATATGCGCTCGGGTCTTCATATTTATACTACGGGAAAAATGGTAACAGGCCCTATGTAAAAGCTTATTTTGGAACCTGTCATAGTGTACGTTCATCAATTTGTCTGAAAATCCGACTGCGGAACTTACGAGATTAGAAATCAGCGCTGGTGAGAACCTTAGTTGGCTCAGAGTTAAAGTGTCTGAAACAGCAGTCTGATGTAGTGAGCAGTTGCAGCGAGTGAGACTCGCTATCACACGATCGAAGGCTTTTTGATAATGCGGCATTTGTTTAATTTCCGTCCCACACACTCCACCCAGCTTTACGGCGGTTACGGACATGGTTGCGTCCAAAGTAGTTGGTCAAAGCCGCGGATTATAGTCGGCCGCATGTTTTGAGTTATAATTTTTAATGAAGCTGACGCCAAATTTGGCAAGGCTGAAATAGATAATACGGATCAAAGATCACAGCTTACCGGGATGGTTCGGATCAACTTACTGCCCGAGCGAGAATTCAAAACGATCATAAGCGGGAAGGGGTGGTACCTCGGCGAAATCCCCATCTAATCGAGGGTTTGGTCAGTTAACTAGGGACTGTTAACCTCCTAGAATTAAAGGACCTTTACGTAGGATCATCTGCCCTATGCATCCGGCAAAACACCCTGTTCCATCTGATCTGCAAGTGCTTCAAAAACCCGCATAATTTCTGCGGGTGTCGTCCTATTCAGAATGTCGTCGGCAATTTCCGCCTCTGACCAGATCACGGTTTTGGCCGGATCATGGAGCATTGCCCACTGTCCGAACATCCGGTCTGCCACGGATTCAGACAAGAGTATTTTCATGCCCACGTGCCGGTCATCACGGCCGATCCGCTGAGCGGCAGCCTGTACTTTGTCACTCGGTCCCTCAAGAAGTTGAAGATAGATATCGTGCCTGCAAATCAGTGCGCCGGTAATACCGTCTCGCAAATTATGCTTACGCGCATCCAAAAGGATACCGCTGAGCGATGGCATATCGTACCCGAAAGGTTGCGAGACATAGATCAGTCTGATGAGGTCGATTATGATATTCCTCCGTTTTCAAAGCTGCAAAATGAGTGCAGTGCGCGCTAGGACCGTGCCTCTAAAACATTAGGTTGTTCCGCGACAGGAGTCTTGGCACATTTTGAAGCACCTTAACGATTTTAACGAAAAAACCGCACATCCATCAAAGGATGTGCGGCCTAGAACGTTCAATTCGGATTTAACTACCCGATAATCGCGTTCAGCGTTTTCGAAGGGCGCATCACAGCGGAGGTTTTTGTTGCATCCGTATGAAAGTATCCGCCCAGATCAACGGCGGGTCCTTGTACTTCTGCCAATTCTGACAGGATTGCATCCTCACCATCAGCAAGCGCCGTAGCGATCGGTGCAAAATGTGCCGCAAGCTCTGCATCTGAGTTTTGCGCGGCCAATGCTTCAGCCCAGTAGCGGGCGAACCAATAGTGGCTGTTGCGATTATCAGGCTCGCCCACTTTGCGAGATGGTGAATGACCGTGGTCGAGGATTCCTTGAGTTGCAGAATCAACAGCTTGGCCTAGCACCCGCGCCTTTTCGTTGCCTTTTGCATCCGCCAGAAACTGAAGGCTTTCGCCCAAGGCACAAAACTCGCCCAGGCTGTCCCACCGCAGGTGGTTCTCTTCCTGTAACTGCTGGACATGCTTGGGCGCTGAGCCGCCTGCGCCAGTCTCGAACAATCCGCCACCGTTCATCAGTTTGACGATGGAAAGCATTTTAGCAGAAGTCGCCAACTCAAGGATCGGGAACAAATCCGTGAGGTAATCGCGCAGCACGTTGCCGGTGATCGCAATAGTGTTCTGGCCCGCAGTAATAATCTCGAGCGAGGCGCGGGTCGCTTCGCGGGGCGCCATAATCTCGAACTTGTCCGCTACACCTTTGGCTTCGAGTATCGGTTTGACGTATGCTATCAGCTCTGCGTCGTGGGCACGCTCTGCATCAAGCCAGAAAATCGCGCTGCAGCCTTCGGCTTTTTGGCGGTCAATCGCAAGGTTTACCCAGTCCTGAATGGGTGCCATGCGCGCAGAAGCCGAACGCCAAATATCGCCGGCCTCGACCTTGTGCTCGTGCAGTATCGTACCATCCTCAAGGATCATCCGCACAGCGCCTGCTTCCTCGATTTCAAAGGTGGTCGGATGGGAGCCGTATTCCTCGGCTTTTTGCGCCATCAGGCCTACATTCTGAACAGTGCCTGCAGTCGCAGGGTTCAGTTTTCCGTTTTCTTTGAAGAACTTGATGGATTCGTCATAGATGGGCGCATAGGAATTATCGGGGATCACACAATTTGCGTCATGCTCTTTGTTATCGGGACCCCATCCTTTGCCGCCTGCGCGAATGAGTGCTGGCATTGACGCGTCGATAATCACATCAGACGAGACATGAAGGTTTGTGATCCCCTTATCACTATCGACCATATACATGGGTGGACGGGCCGCCATGCATGCCTCGATATCGGACATAATCGCAGCATCATCTTTAACACGCGCCAGCAAATCACCAAGGCCGGAATTCGGATTCACACCACGCGCGGCCATCGTATCGCCATGCTTGTCGAAGACAGGCGCGAGAAACGCCTTTACCGCGTGGCCAAATATGATCGGGTCTGACACCTTCATCATCGTGGCTTTCATATGTAGCGAAAACAGTGTGCCTTCGGCTTTTGTCGCCTCGATCTGCTCGGCAAGGAACGATTGAAGCGCGGCCGCGCTCATGAACGTGGCATCGACTACTGTGCCTGCAGGATAGCTCACTGCGTCCTTCAGGACAGTCTCGCCGGCGTCGGTAACAAGCACAATTTTGGCTGTTGCCGCATCTTTAAGGGTAACCGATGTTTCGTTCGAGAAAAAATCGCCGCCAGACATGGCCGAAACTTTGGTCTTGCTGTCTGCGGACCAGTCGCCCATGCGGTGCGGGTTTTTCTGGGCAAAGCTTTTTACGGCTTTCGCAGCGCGGCGGTCGGAGTTCCCTTCACGGAGCACAGGGTTCACAGCCGAGCCTTTGAGCCCGTCATATTTTGCACGAACTTCCTTCTCTGCGTCCGTTTTTGGCGCATCCGGATAGTCGGGCAAGGCATAGCCCTGTGACTGAAGCTCTTTCACAGCGGCAACCAACTGTGGCACCGAAGCAGAGATGTTCGGCAGCTTGATTACGTTTGCATCGGGCGTTTTTACCAGCTGTCCAAGCTCTGCAAGATCGTCGGTCTGTCGCTGCTGTTCGGTCAGGTGCGCGGGGAAGGCGGCAAGAATACGGCCAGCCAGACTGATATCTTTGGTGCCGACAGATACACCGGCGGCGGCGGCGAATTTCTGGATGACAGGAAGGAAAGACGCCGAGGCCAGCTCGGGTGCTTCGTCCACTTTTGTGTAAATGATATCTGACATGGGAGGCCCCTTTTAAAGTGATTTTGCAAATTATCTACCGGATGCCTTGCGGGGCGTCGATAGCATACCGCAGTATACATCCGTTTGGGGCGCGTATACGCGAAGGTTTTTGTTCAATTCGCCATGGTAGCAGCCGACACTAGATGGCTTTGCTATAAATTTCTATGGGACATAAAAAAAGCGCCGGGTAAGGCGCTTGATTTGAGATGATGGTCATGGGGCAGGGATGTTTTATGCGCCCCAAGTGCGTACTGTGCCGCAATCCATATGGACAAAATTTGATCCAGAGTATTGCCCGACACCGCCACCACGACATACAGCAGCTGCTTTTGCGACCTGTCTTACAGACCGGCTATCGAGGCGCAAGTCTGCAGCCTGTCCACGAAGGTGAAGGGAGTTCTTTGCAACACCACCGGAACGGGAGCGCAGCATCGCATTGGTTTTTGGACTGCGGTAACCAGAGAGCAGCATATAGGGCTCATTGACCTCGAGAAGATTATGCGCTGCTGCCATAATATCGACTGTGCGCAAGTCCATGTTAACGGTGTCGTTGGTCCGCCAGTCGCGCATGAAATAATTCACTTCTTTAACCGCATCGCCAATATATTGGCCTTCGATCCAGTAAATCATGTCAATCCGCTCGCCGGTACGGCCAGAATACATTTTTATTCTGCGAATATCACCTGCGCCGCGCAGGAAACCTGCTGCATTCGCGAAAGTGGGTGCGGCGGTTACTGCTGTTGCTGCAAATGCGCCCAGAAGGCCGCGTCTTGTCATACCGTTCGAGAGTTTGCTTGTCATACTGTCTGTCCCGTTTCTTGCCCGACTGGATTTCTTCCCGGCCGTGGCGTGCCTGTGGATCTGCCAATGTGCGCGCGATGTTACACGTGCCTTTTTTTCATCTCCCCAGATGCCCTAACTCTATTGCATAGCAAAAAATTGGAACCAAGTGATGAATCCGTTAGTTGTGAAATAGGGGGAATTTTAGGCAAGTTCTTGCGCATATGAATTCTCAGCAGGTGCCAGCATCCGCGTCTGATGTGCTTTTGGCACCAAATTACCGATATTATGAATAATATCGCAATTGTGAGTGGACTAACCCGCACTCTTTGCCGAAAAGAACACTGGATAAAAGGAAGAAAAGTCTTTCCGGGGATACACTTATGTTGCTACGTCTGCCTAAATTCTACGCACCGCGCACAGCCGCGACATCCGCTGCCATGGCGCTTTTTCTCGGCGTACTGTTTATCGCGCCTGCCCTACCACTGAGCGCGGAAGTTACGACTGCTTTTAAACAGGCCGTGGCTGAAACAGGATCGCGTGACGCAGACATCGCAAAATTTTACCGCGAACAAAATTTTGAAGGCGTGTGGACCGGCGCGGGCGAACTACATCAGGCGCGCCGCGCGGCCTTGCTCGATGCGCTGCGCCACGCAGGCGACCACGGTCTGCCGATTGCCCGTTATGATGCGGACACGCTTGAGCGGCAGATGAAAAATGCCCGCTCTGCCCGTGATCTGGGTTTGATCGAGGTCGAGATGACGCGCATGTTCTTGCAATATGCCCGCGATATCCAGAGTGGCGCTCTTGTCCCTGGCAAGGTTGTCAGCGCAATCAAGCGCGAAGTTTCTTATACTGATCGCGAAGAGCTGATTTCAGGATTTTTGTCTGCGCAGCCTGCCGCCTATCTGCGCAGCCTAGCACCGCGCACAATTGAATATGCCGCGTTGATGAAGCAAAAAATGCTGCTTCAGGAACAATCGGCTCGTGGCGGGTGGGGGCCTGCTGTGAATGCAGCCTCGCTTGCTCCCGGCGATTCTGGCCCGGCGGTTCTGGCGCTGCGCAGCCGGTTGATGGTGATGGGATATCTCGACCGCTCGAACGCAAAAACCTATGATGCCGTGATGTCTGACGCCGTGAGTGCATTCCAGACTGCGCATGGCCTCACGGCGGACGGCGTCGCTGGTAGCGATACCATTTCCCAGATCAACGAGAGTATCGATAGCCGACTAAAATCCGTCGTCGTCTCCCTTGAGCGGGAGCGCTGGCTCAACAAGGATCTCGGCAAGCGCCATATCCTTGTGAATATTCCTGATTTCACTGCCAAAGTTGTCGATGACGGCCGCGTCACCTTCGAAACCCGGTCGGTTGTGGGGGCAAACGAATCCGACCGTCCGACGCCGGAGTTCTCGGACGTCATGACTCATATGGTCATTAACCCGAGCTGGTATGTCCCGCGCTCTATCGTGGTAAATGAATATTTACCCGCATTGCGCAACAATCCTAACGCCGTGCGCCATATTGAAATCACAGACAGAAATGGGCGTGTGGTCAATCGCGGGTCAGCTAACTTTGCCAATTACACGGCCCGCACGTTTCCATATTCCATGCGTCAGCCCCCCAGCTCCTCCAACGCGCTGGGATTGGTAAAGTTCATGTTCCCGAACCAATACAACATCTATCTACACGACACGCCTTCAAAATCGCTGTTCAGCCGCGAAGTGAGGGCCTTCAGCCATGGCTGTATCCGCCTTCAGGATCCTTTCGACTTCGCCGAGGCGTTGCTGGCCAGGCAAGAAGCGGATCCGATGGGCTTTTTCAAGGCGCAGTTGGGGACAGGTCGCGAATCCCGTGTAAATCTGGTGGAGCCTGTTCCGGTACACCTGATTTACCGCACCGCTTTCACTGACAGCCGCGGCAACCTGAATTTTCGCCGTGACGTTTACGGCCGTGATGCGCTGATCTGGGAGGCGCTCCAAAAGGCAGGGGTAGAACTCAACCGCGTTCAGGGTTAATCCTGCGCGCAACCCATCCGGAGCGCGACATGACCTACACCGTTAAAGAAATCGCAGTGGCGTTGGGGGCATCAGCCTTCGGCGCCACAGATATTTTGATCACTCGTGCTGCCGAACCAGCGATGGCAGGTCCCGATGATCTGGCTCTCGCAATGAGCCTGAAGTTTGCAGAAAGCCTGGCGGAAGGGCGCGCCCGTGTGGCGATGCTGTGGGAAGGCGCTGATTGGGAGGCCCTAGGGCTTGAGGCTGCCATTATAGCGCCACGCCCGCGTTTTGCCATGGCAGGGCTTACCGGAATGCTGGATCAGGGGCAGGGATACGCAACAGGAATCCATCCAACCGCTTTTGTCGATCCAGAGGCCGTTTTGGGCGCGGACGTGAGTGTTGGACCGCTTGCTGTCATCTCGAAAGGTGCGAGGATCGGCGCAGGCAGCGTGATTGGCCCCCAATGCTTCATAGGCTGGAATGCGACACTGGGTGCAGGCGCATACCTTCGCGAAGCGGTGAGCATCGGCGCGCGCGTCACCATCGGCGACCGCTTTATTGCCCAACCAGGCGCGCGCATCGGGGGCGACGGTTTCTCTTTTGTGACTGCCGAGCCTTCAAACGTGGAAAGCGTGCGCAAGACGCTGGGAGATCAGGGCGATGCAAAAGCTCAGGACTGGACGCGTATTCATTCGCTAGGATCGGTAACGATCGGTAACGATGTGGAAATCGGCATGGGTGCGACGATCGATTGCGGTACCATTCGCGATACGAAGATCGGCGATGGTACCAAGCTGGATAATCAGGTGCATATGGGCCATAATGTCGTCATTGGGCGCAATTGCCTGATTTGCGGACAGGTCGGCATCGCGGGATCTGCCACTATCGGCAACAATGTAGTGCTGGCAGGCCAATGCGGCGTTAACGATAATATATTCGTTGGTGACGGAGTGATTGCCGGTGGCGGCACTAAGCTGATGTCAAACGTCCCTGCGGGTCGCACCATGCTGGGATACCCCGCCACGCAGATGGACAAGCAAGTAGAGGGCTACAAAGCGCTACGCCGGTTGCCCCGCCTTATGCGTGACGTAGTGGAATTGAAAAAGGCGGTTTTCAACGCCGACAAGGATGCCTAAATGCTGTGCATAAGGCAGCCTAAAGGAAGACCCCCATGGACGTCAAAAATCAGGTAATCGCGATCATTGCAGAGCAGGCATTGCTTGAGCCGCAAGATGTGTCGATGGACAGCACACTCGCGAGTCTCGGCATCGATAGTTTGGGCCTCGTCGAGAGTATCTTCGCCATCGAGGAGGCGTTCAATATTACTGTGCCGTTCAACGCTAACGCGCCCCGTGAGTCCGATTTTGATATCAGCACCGTGGCCAGCATCGTCGCAGGAATAGAGCGTTTGCGCGCAGAACAAGCGGCCTGATGAGGCGCGTTGTCATAACAGGCGCTGGCACGGTCAACGCGCTGGGGCATTCGGTGGCCGAGACAATGGCAGCAATGCGCGAAGGGGTCTGCGGGATCTGCCCCTTGGATGTACGCGATGTAGAGCGGCTGCAAATCCAGATCGGCGGGCAGGTCAAAGGGTTTGATCCGGAGGCGCTTTTCAGCCGGCAGCATCGATCCCTTTATGACCGGTTTACCCAATTCACAATGATCGCTGCCCGCGAAGCGATTGCGCAGTCGGGCCTGACCTTCACGGAGGCGCTGGCTGATACATCCGGCGTTGTGCTGGGCACAGCGGGCGGCGGCATTGGCACTACCGATGATAACTACCGTGCTGTCTATGAAGAGGGTAAAAACCGCGTACATCCCTTTGTTGTGCCGCGCCTTATGAACAACGCCGCTGCTGCGCATGTCAGCATGGAGTGGAACCTGCGAGGCCCCAGCTATACCGTGTCTACTGCTTGCGCCTCCTCGAACCATGCCATGGCACAAGCCTTTGCCATGATCCGCTCGGGCATGTCGGATGTGATGGTTACCGGTGGATCAGAAGCGATGTTGTGCTTTGGCGGTGTAAAAGCATGGGAAGGATTGCGCGTCATGTCGCGCGATGCATGCCGTCCTTTCTCGCTTGGGCGTAATGGTATGGTGCAGGGCGAAGGGGCAGGGATATTCGTGTTCGAAGATTACGAGCATGCCCGCGCCCGCGGCGCAGAAATCCTGTGCGAGGTTGCAGGATTTGCGATGACATCTGATGCATCCGACATCGTCATGCCGTCAAAAGACGGCGCTGTACGGGCCATGAAAGGTGCGCTGAGGGACGCAAATATTGATGCGACGAAAGTAGGCTATATCAACGCCCATGGCACCGGTACGGCGGCGAACGATAAAACCGAATGCTCCGCTGTGAGAGAGGTTTTCGGGGGGCATGCAGACAACCTGATGATCAGCTCGACCAAGTCTATGCATGGCCACCTGATCGGCGGCACTGGCGCGGTGGAGGTGCTCGCTTGCATTATGGCGTTGCGCGATGGTGTGATCGCGCCCACGATCGGCCATATCGCACCCGACCCTGAATGCGCACTCGATGTTGTGCCAAACACGGCACGCGATGCAAAAGTGGAGGTTGCCCTCAGCAACGCTTTTGCTTTTGGCGGCATGAATGCTGTGATCGCTCTGCGCAATATCTGATACACTATAACGGAGATAAAAAAAGCCGCCCCAATTGGAGCGGCTTTTGCAGTTTTATCCTGTCCAGATTACTGGTCCAGAACAGAAACCTTATCGTATGATGCGGTAAATCCAGCGAGCGACAGCGTCAGCGCCACCTTCTGATCTGGCGCTAGCGCCGGAACAATTGTCATCGTCGCCTGTTTGCCGCGCTTGAATGCAGCGATGTCTTCGGCAGTCAAACCCAAGCGCACATAACAGCCGACAGGATTACAGAATGCATACGGATAGCGGCGCGCCTTGCCTCCGTCGATCGAGAGGGTGAGCTGCTGGGTCAATGCGGTTTCAAGTGGAACGATAATCGTCGCACCAGCGACCGCTTTGCCGCCATCAGGCAAACGGAACAGCGATACTTCGGCAACCGGAACATTCTCGCCATCGTTCATCAACTGATACATCTGGCAGGGCTCTTCACCTTCTTCGGCTTTGAGACAGCGCATTTCCCACGATCCAATGACTTCGCGGGTATAGGGCTGACCCACGACCGGCTCGGGGTTCGCAGCAGGTGCGGCATTCGCATCCTCGCCAAGGCTAAGCAAATCCTCGGTTTTCGTCTCTCCGGTCTCTGGCGCTTCGGTTTCAGTGACCGTTATCGCGCCATCGGCTGCGGGTGGCGTTGCGGTCTGCGCGAAAGCTGCGGCTGGTACCAATACAGTCAGAGCTGCAAAAAGTGGCAGAGCCGTCAAAAATTTTGTCATGGGAAATCCGTCGTTTGTTTACTGTTAATCCGCCTTAGCATTCTCCGGCTGGCTTGTCAGGGGGATAGCTGGGAGACATGGGGGCGATACAGCGCTTTTTTGCTTAACATGCCTGCAACACAGCGCGGACCCATCCTAACGCCATAAAAAAAGAGGGCACAGCGCGCCCTCTCTTTCGGTAGTGGTAACTCCCTGTCGGACTGTGCCGACTTATTCTGGAGACGATATGCAACACAACGCCAACGGTCAACCGAAATTAAGCTATTTCGAGACCGCAAGGGTCAACGGTGTGAAAAAAATGCCGTACCCTAAGGT
The DNA here is from genome assembly GCF_003610455.1 of Sulfitobacter guttiformis. Taxonomy (NCBI): domain Bacteria; kingdom Pseudomonadati; phylum Pseudomonadota; class Alphaproteobacteria; order Rhodobacterales; family Roseobacteraceae; genus Sulfitobacter; species Sulfitobacter guttiformis. Next base: position 255,038 of record NZ_RAQK01000002.1, read on the forward strand.
ACGGCAAGTCTGACAGGGAGGAAGCGTCAGCACGTCAGGGACATCTGCAGTGCTGACCATTTCACTATGGCGCCTAAAGGTTAAGTTAGTATGCTCGTGCGGTGCGGTACGGCGCAGGATGCCTTTGCACCCGTTTAATTGCAGGAGACTATGATTGTGAGTTCTGATCTTTTAATGGGCGGCGGTGGTCCCGACTATGGCACGCAGCAATTTTTGTCGCTCAAATATGCCAACCGCCACGGGCTGGTTGCGGGGGCAACGGGCACGGGTAAAACCGTCACACTCCAGATCATGGCCGAAGGCTTTTCAAAAGCCGGCGTACCGGTTTTTTTATCGGACGTGAAAGGCGATCTTAGTGGTCTGGCTATTGCGGGCGATCCTACGCATAAACTTCACACACCCTTCACCGAACGGGCACAAAAGATTGGCCTGACGGATTTCGGATACGAGGCCTTTCCCGTCACGTTTTGGGACATGTTCGGTGAGCAGGGGCATCCCGTGCGGACTACCGTCTCGGAAATGGGACCGCTGTTGCTGGGTCAGCTTCTTGGCCTCACGGATGCACAAGAGGGGATATTGAACATTGCATTCCGCCTCGCCGACGAAGACGGAATGGCACTGCTTGATCTCAAGGATCTACAGGCGCTACTGGTCTGGATAGGAGAGAATGCAAAGGATCTGTCGCTTCGCTACGGGAACGTTTCGACCGCCTCCGTGGGTGCCATCCAGCGCAGTCTGCTGGTACTGGAAAACCAAGGCGGGACCAAGTTGTTTGGCGAGCCTGCGCTTGCTTTGTCGGATCTCATGCGCACCGATACAAACGGGCGGGGCATGATCAATATTCTTGCCTCAGACAAGCTAATGGGCGCGCCCAAACTCTATTCCACCTTTCTGTTGTGGCTATTGTCAGAACTCTTCGAGGAGTTGCCCGAAGTGGGTGATCCTGACAAACCCAAACTGGTCTTTTTCTTCGACGAGGCGCATTTGCTCTTTGACGGTGCCCCCAAAGCACTGATCGACAAAGTCGAGCAGGTCGCCCGCTTGATCCGCTCGAAAGGGGTCGGTGTCTACTTTATTAGTCAGAACCCCGCCGACGTGCCGGAGGATATTTTAGGACAGCTTGGCAACCGTGTGCAGCATGCCTTGCGCGCCTTTACCGCAAAAGACCAAAAGGAATTGCGACTGGCCGCCCAAACCTACCGCAACAATCCCTCCTTCAGCACTGAAGAGGCGATCCGCGAGGTAGGTGTCGGCGAGGCAGTTACATCCATGCTCCAGCCAAAAGGTGTTCCGGGAATTGTTGAGCGCACGCTTATCCGCCCGCCGTCATCGCAATTGGGGCCTATCACCGCCGAGCAGCGAAAGACGTTGATGGCAACCAGTGGTATGGCAGGCAAATATGACACGCCTCTTGACCGTGAAAGCGCCTTTGAGACACTGCGCGGACGCGCCGAGACCGCCGCAGCCGAGGCGCAAGCGGCCGAAGCCGCAATCGCTAAGGCCGAGGAAGAAGCAAAGGCGGCCAAAACTGCGCAAGCCGACACACCCTCTCTACGTGATTTCAAACAGGCCCGCCGCTACGCCGGAAAAAACACTTCCAACACCGCTACGCGCACGTCAAGTCGGCGATCGTCAGGCACCGATGGCATCGGAGGTGCCATTGCGGACGTATTCCTCAAGGAGCTCAAAGGTACCACAGGCCGCCGTATCGTACGGGGCATTTTGGGCGGGTTGTTCAAAGGCCGCTAAGTCATATCGACAAGAAAGGGCGCGCCGATTACTGCGGCGCGCCCTTTCTTTGTTTTGTGAAAATTCCATGGTCCCGCAGCCTCCGCGCAGTACCACCAAAATTCTACTTTTCCGGTATCAATCCGCGTGGACTGAAGCGCAGGACAAGGATCATGATCACACCCATGGTCATGAGGCGCATTTGCGCCGCACTGTCGATCAGATGCGCCCGCAACCAGCTGTCGTCGGACATACCGGAGGTGATGATGTCCATAACAAACAGACCGATCGGCTCTACCTGAACCCACAAGAACCAAATCAGGAAGCCGCCAAGGATTGCGCCAAGGTTGCTTCCTGAACCACCTACAATCACCATCACCCAGATCAGGAAGGTAAAGCGCAACGGCTGGTAGCTGCCGGGAGTGAGCTGTCCATCAAGGGTCGTCATCATTGCGCCGGCAATCCCGCAAACGGCAGACCCCAGAATGAACACCTGCAAGTGACGCGCTGTCACGTCTTTGCCCATGGCCTCGGCCGCCACCTCATTGTCGCGGATCGCCCGCAGCATACGCCCCCAAGGAGAGTTCAGCGCCCGTTGGCTCAGCCAGAAAATAATACCCAGAACAATCGCGAACAGCACTGCATAAAGGAGCTTTACCCAGATCGTCGATCCTTCAACCGGATCGAACCCGAGTGACGCAGCTCGTTCGACGAAGGCCGCCGAATTCTGCAAGTCCAGCTCGTAGGGAACAGGGCGCGGTACGCCGACCACGTTCTTGACCCCCCGTGTCAGCCAATCTTCATTTTTCATGACGGCGATGATGATTTCGGCAATACCGAGCGTTGCAATCGCAAGGTAGTCAGACCGCAGGCCCAGTGCCGCTTTCCCGATCATCCATGCTGCCGCAGCGGCAAACAAGCCACCAACAGGCCAGGCGATCAGCATGATCCACCCGTTGTCGCGGTACGTATCCTGAGATCCGGGGTTAAGCCCGCCAAGGTATCCGGTCGCCGCAGGGTTTACGCTCTCGATGGCAGAAACACTCGGGTCCAGAAATCCGCGGAATACAAAAAATCCGAAAATCAGGATCGCAGTAATAGCAAGGTTTCGGTTACGCCCTGCAGCCATCCGCCTGTAAACGATAACCGCCGCGATAATTGTCGCTGCACCCAGCAGCAGCGCTACGACAACACCGAGACCGCCTGCGCTAAATGCTCCGGGTGTTGCTGGCATGCCCACCAGTACGGCCGCCAATCCGCCAAGCGCGACAAACCCCATCACGCCCACATTGAATAATCCAGCAAAACCCCATTGAAGGTTTACGCCAATTGCCATCACCGCAGAAATCAAACCCATGTTCACGATGAACATTGCGTTGTTCCAGCCCTGGAAGAAACCGGAAATGATGATGAGTCCAAAGACCAGCGCAAACAGCGCTGTATTTTTTACAGTGTCGGTCATGTTGTGGACTGCCCTTTAAAGAGGCCCGTAGGCTTGAACAAAAGCACGATCAGCAAGATCACAAAGCTTACGGCGAATTTATAATCTGTAGACATCAACTGTACGAGGCTGGAAGGCTCCAACCCTTCGGGCATCATATATCCCAGGACCAGCTTCCAGGCGTATGTGATGGTAACTTCCGAAAACGCTATGACAAAACCGCCGGCGATAGCTCCCAGCGGGCTACCGATCCCCCCCACAACCGCAGAGGCAAATATCGGGAGCAGAAGCTGGAAGTAGGTGAAAGGCTTGAACGACTTGTCCAAGCCGTAAAGCGTGCCGGCAATAGTTGCTAGCGCGGCCACGATGATCCATGTCATCATCACGACACGCTCGGGGTTGATCCCCGACAGCAACGCCAGATCCTCATTGTCGGAATAAGCGCGCATGGATTTTCCCGCCCGCGTCTTGTTGAGGAACCAAAAAAGCGCGGCCACCACAACAATTGCTGTTACAACGGTGATCACCTGCGTGGTGCGAATGCCCAAACCTTCATCAAGGCCGGTCATCGTCTTGAAATCCCGCGCTGAGATAATGAAACGCGACCCGTCGGAAAAGTTTTGGTCGTCCGGCCCGATGATAAACCGCACGATACCGTTCATCACAAACATCACACCCATCGAGACGATTACCAGAATAACCGGCTTGGCCTTTTGCACGCGGTAAAAGCGGTAGACGACCCGGTCCGTAATCAGCACCAGACCAATACAGCCCAATATTCCAAAGGGCAGGGCGAGTAGCGCAGTAGGCAACGGCCCGAGGTTGATCCCCACCGATTGCATCCACCATGTCAGCAGAATGGTGATCATTGTGCCAAAGGCCATCGTATCGCCATGGGCAAAGTTAGAGAACCGCAGAATGCCGTACACCAGCGTTACGCCCAACGCGCCGATTGCCAGTTGGCTGCCATAGGCAATGCCAGGGATCAGCACGTAATTCGCAAGTGCGACGATTGCGTTGAGAAAATCCATTATTTGTACTCCACCGCAGCTAGTTTTTTAAGCGAACGGCTCATTTCGGCAATTACTCCAAGTCCGACAGCAAATATTATATAGTAAATACCGCCATCGATGGCTGACCCTGGCTCTGTTGTTCCGAGATATCTGGCGGATAAATCTGGACTATTCACCACTAAAAATCCAGTTGTGATGCGGAAAATACCCAAAGTGGCGATGAGATATGACAGTAGAAACGCTGATTTTGTAAACATCCTCACCCCCCCAAAAACGATTTGCGCACTTCAGGATCGGCCAGCAGTTCTTTGCCCGTGCCTGTAAAGGCATTCGCACCCTGAACCAGAACATAGCCTTTGTCGGCAATCTCAAGGGCTTGTCGGGCGTTCTGCTCTACCATCAGGATCGGGATGCCTGTACGGGCCACTTCGATGATCCGGTCAAACAGCTCGTCCATCACGATGGGGGACACACCCGCTGTCGGCTCGTCGAGCATCAATACTTTGGGCTTCGTCATCAGCGCGCGACCAACTGCCACCTGTTGGCGCTGGCCACCTGATAGCTCGCCCGCCGCCTGATAGCGTTTGTCTTTCAGAATCGGGAAGAGGTCATAAATTTGCGCGATCGTATCGCGGTAATCGTCGCGGCGGATAAATGCGCCCATTTCGAGGTTTTCTTCCACGGTCATGGACGTAAAGATGTTCGAGGTCTGCGGCACAAACCCCATCCCCTTGCTCACACGCGCTTGCGGGCTCAGACCGGTAATATCCTCACCATCAAGCTTGACGGAGCCTGACCGCACATCAAGCATGCCAAAAACGGCCTTCATCGCGGTGGATTTGCCAGCACCGTTAGGACCAACAATCACGGCAATCTCACCCTTATCGACAGAAATCGTACAGCCGTGCAGGATGTCTGGACCTTTGCCATACCCGCCGGTCATGGTGTCGCCAATCAGGAAAGGACCACCAGGTGAAGCATGTGTCTTACCACTTGCTTTTGGCATGATCGATCCTTGCCCCTTGGGGTTACCCACCGAGAGATCTTTGTTACCGCGGTCGCCGTATGGATCGCTCATGCGCCCACCTGTTCTTTGTTCTTGAGGCCCGTGCCGAGATAAGCCTCGATAACTTGCTCGTTTGCTTTGATCTCGGGCAGGGTGCCAGTGGCCAGCACGCGACCTTCGGCCATACAGATCACCGGATCACACAGGCGTCCGATGAAATCCATGTCATGTTCGATCACGACGAAAGTATAGCCGCGCTCTTTGTTGAGGCGCAGGATGGCGTCACCTATTGTGTTGAGAAGGGTCCTGTTCACACCAGCGCCCACCTCGTCGAGAAATACGATCTTGGCGTCCACCATCATGGTGCGCCCCAGTTCGAGCAGTTTCTTCTGGCCGCCCGATATCTGGCCGGCCTTCTGGTCCGCCAAATGCTCGACAGTCAGAAATTCCAGAACCTCGTCCGCTTTTGCGCGAAGGGCGCGTTCTTCGTCTGCAATGCGCTTGCGGCCAAACCATGTGTTCCAAAGGGTCTCGCCCGATTGACCGCCGGGGACCATCATCAGGTTCTCGCGACACGTCATAGAGTGGAACTCGTGTGCGATCTGGAACGTCCGGAGGAGCCCCTTGTGAAACAACGTGTGCGGCGGCAAGCCGGTGATATCCTCGCCCGCCATCATCACCCGACCCGATGTCGGTTGAAGAACGCCTGCTATCACATTGAAAAGAGTAGTCTTACCTGCGCCATTCGGGCCGATGAGACCAGTGATAGAGCCTTCTTCAATCGTGAGGCTTGCGCCATCAACGGCGTGAAAGCCCCCGAAATGCTTGTGTAAACCGTCGACGACGATCATATATGTTATCCCTGTTTTGCACGCCCCGCATCATTGCACAGGGTTCCCGCTTTTGTAAAAACAGCCCGGAGATGTCCCCGGGCTGTCTTATGCTGTTGCCCCAAAGGGCAAAGTTTACTTAAAGCCGACAGTGGCGTTCACGCCGTCTTGCACTTCGATCATCCGGTAGGTGCCCGCAGATTCACCCGGTCCGATCAGTTCCACAGCCGAGGCACCGACATAGTCGATATCTGTTCCGGCTTTGATCAGCTCAAGAGCTTTTGCCAGTTCGCCAGGATAGATTTTCTCGCCAGGTGCGTTTGCAACATCGAGAATTTTCTCTTTGTAAACTGCTGGATCAACCGATCCTGCCGCCTGCATGGCAAGCAACAGGAGCGCAGCCGCATCATAGCTTTCTGGTGTATAGGGTGACGCGCCGAGGAACCCTGCTTCTTCGGACATCTTTGTAAATGCCTCGATGCCTGGACCTTCCGAGCCTGCGATCTGGCCGTAAGAGCCGTTCAGATCGGGGCCGATGTTTGCCGGCAGTGCTTCACCGATCATACCGCCGGGCAGGCCGAACTGCTCCCATGCGCCAGCATCGAGTGCAGCTTTGATGATGCCCGCACCACCTTGGTCAAGGTAGCCTGCAACCACAAGGATATCACCACCTGCAGATGCCAATGCGCCAACTTCAGCAGAGTAATCCGCTTTGCCGTCCTCATGCGCTGCAACGATGGTCACTTCGCCACCGATCGCCTTGAACGAAGATTCAATCGCGTCCGCCAGACCTTTGCCGTAGTCGTTATTGGTATAGGTCAGCGCGATGGACTTTACGCCACGCTCATTCAGGATCTCTGCCATAACTTCGCCTTCACGCGCATCGGATGGGGATGTGCGGAAGAACAGGCCGTTGTCTTCCATGGTGGTCAGACCAGGGGAGGTGGCGGAAGGTGAAATCATGACCATGCCGTTTGGAATGGCGACGTTCTGCAATACCGCACCTGTAACACCGGAACAGTCGGAGCCAACGATGCCCGCAACGCCATCAGCGATCAAACGCTCGCCGTTGGAAACCGCAAGACCATTGTCGATACAACCGGAATCGACACGCATGCCAACAGCCGTCATACCATCAAGCAGCATGCCGCTGTCCGACACTTCTTTGATGGCCAGTTCGGCACCATCGGCCATGTGACCTGTCAGCGATTCAATCGGGCCGGTAAAGCCGAAGTGAATACCAATTTTAACTTCTTTAGAGTGGCCGTCGGCGAATGCGCCTGTGGCTACGAGTGCTGCAGCCGTTGTGGCCATAAGCATCTTTTTCATGTGGATCTCCCTTGTTGGAACATGTCGTTCGCACGAGAGCCTATGCGCGCTTTGTGCAAAAGAGAAGCGGGAATTTTGAGTGTTTCGGCCCTAATTTAATCCATTATGCGGGCCAAAATGGTCAATTTACGCCTCATTGCTCTTCATATCGTCAATTACCTGGATCAAGTCATACCAGAAAGCCAGTCTTCGTATAAATATACCATCGACAAGGACCCAAGATGGATTCTTTGCGCAGCAATAGCGCGCAAACACCATACCCCTAAGTGCTGCCTTTAGATCGACAATCGCGCAGCGTGGCTGCCGCGCTCACGGTATGGGGTATTGTCGTAATGCGCACGGTAGCATTTGGAGAAATGAGAGGGCGATGCAAAGCCGCAGGCCAGCGCTACGTTGATCACGCTCATATCCGTCTGCATCAGCAGGTTGCGCGCTTTTTGCAGGCGCAACTCCATATAATACCGCTTGGGCGAACGGTTGAGATACCGACGGAATAACCGCTCCAGCTGCCGCGTGCTCATGCCTACATCCTGTGCCAGAATGGAGGGGCTGATCGGCTCTTCGATATTTCCCTCCATAATCTGGATCACTGCCGAAAGTTTCGGGTGACGCACGCCGATACGGGTCGGGACGGACAGCCGCTGTGTATCCTGATCGGTGCGGATAGAGCTATAGATGAGCTGGTCAGCGACTGCATTGGCCAGATCTTCGCCGTGATCATCGGCGATAATCTTGAGCATCAGATCAATGGAAGAGGTACCACCCGCCGTTGTCATCCGGTTGTGATCAACCACAAAAACCGATTTCGTCAGGTTAACTTCTTCGAACTCTTCGGAAAAACTGTCTTGGTTTTCCCAGTGTATCGTCGCACGCTTACCGTCGAGCAGTCCGGCCTTGGCCAGACAATAGGCGGCAGTGCACAAACCGCCGATGATCATGCCCTTGCGCGCTTCGCGGCGCAGCCATGAAAGAACTTTTTTGGTGGTCGCTTTTTGCACATCAATGCCGGAACAGACCAGAATAGTGTCCTCGCGGCTCATATCTTCCAGATCATGGTCCAACTGGAATATCGTGCCGGCAGAGCAGGCGGCCGATACGCCGCCTTCTCCAATCAGGGCCCAGTCATAAAGCTTGCGACCAGCCATCCGGTTGGCGATGCGCAAGCTTTCAATCGCTGTGGAAAAGCAGAGCAAGCTGAAATTATCCAGCAGCACAAACACAAAGCGGCGCGGCTTTTCCGGATTTTGGGGAATGCGTATTGCGTGGGGGGCTTGGGCCATCGCGGCAATTTCCAGAGTCTACAGGTTAAAAAATCCAGTGGTGCACTAGGCAACAGGAAGTCTGTGAGGTCAAGCGTCGAAATGGGTTATGGCAACTGAACGATTGGTTTTGTATATGTGCGTCCTGACATCGCGTTTGCGCAATTCCAGCGCGCCCGCCAAGGACCGGAGCACATAACTATGACGACCTGGAGCAAATCAAGCTGGCGCGCTGCGCCACGGATCCAAATGCCCGATTATCCAGATCAGGCCGCCCTTAAGGCTGTGGAAGAGCAGCTGTCACGTTATCCGCTGCTGGTGTTTGCCGGCGAAGCACGGCGCCTGCGCAAGCATCTGGCCGCCGCGGGGCGAGGCGAGGCATTCTTGCTCCAGGGTGGTGATTGCGCCGAAAGCTTCGAGCAATTCTCATCGGATATGATCCGCGACACTTTCAAGGTGATGCTGCAAATGGCTGTGGTGCTGACATTTGGCGCCAAAGTGCCGGTGATCAAAGTGGGCCGCATGGCGGGCCAGTTCGCAAAGCCGCGCTCGGCCAATATGGAAACTGTAGGCGGTGTCGAACTGCCCAGCTACCGTGGCGATATTATCAACGATCTGGCATTTACACCTGAATCGCGCACCCCGAACCCGCAAAAAATGATGCGCGCCTATACCCAGTCGGCGGCAACATTAAACCTCCTGCGTGCTTTCTCCACTGGCGGTTACGCTGATGTGCGCAAGGTACATGGTTGGACCAACCGCTTCACCGACGGTGAGGAGGCCGCCAAATACCGCGATCTTGCGGCGCGGATCTCAGATACGCTTGACTTCATGGCTGCTGCCGGTGTTTCGCCGGAAAACTCGCACACATTGCAATCGGTCGAATTCTACACCAGCCATGAGTCGCTGCTTTTGGAGTACGAAGAGGCACTGTGCCGTCAGGAGGCAGAGACAGGCAAATGGCTTGCGGGCTCGGGTCACATGATCTGGATCGGCGACCGCACGCGCCAACCTGATGGTGCCCATGTGGAATTTGCGTCCGGGGTCCAGAACCCCATCGGCCTCAAATGCGGGCCAACTATGCAGGCAGACGACCTCAAAAAGCTGATGAAAAAGCTGAACCCTCTAAACGAGGAAGGGCGTTTGACGCTTATTGCGCGCTTTGGTGCCGGTGCTGTGGGCGATCATCTGCCGCGCCTCATCAACGCTGTGCGCGAAGAGGGTGCAAATGTTGTCTGGACCTGTGATCCGATGCACGGCAACACGATCAAATCATCCTCTGGCTACAAAACGCGCCCCTTCGAGAGTGTTCTGCGTGAAGTGCGTGAGTTCTTTGCAGTGCACGGGGCGGAGGGCACAGTGCCCGGTGGTGTGCATTTCGAAATGACCGGACAAGACGTGACCGAATGCACAGGTGGCGTTCGCGATGTATCAGATGAGGATTTGTCGGACCGCTACCACACCGCATGCGATCCGCGCCTCAACGCGAGCCAGTCTCTCGAGCTGGCCTTTCTCGTCGCTGAAGAGCTGTCGGCGCGCCGTGATAATGCATCGGCCCTCGAAGCGGTCTAAAGCAGGGCGCAGAAGAAATCGGGCGGCGTTGCCTGCGCCGCCTGATCCAGCTTATTCGTCGGTTTTGACCAAACGCAGATAGGGGGGCCGCTTTGTCGCGGATAACTCATTATGTTGCGCCTTCGCCACTTTTGGCTGGGGGGTGAAACGGTGTTTAGGTTCTGCAAATCCTGCGGGTTGCTTCTCGGCTCTGCCTTCGCTGGGTTTAGGGACGTCCAAGCGCCGCACATCGATATTGCGCAGATCGAAACGGCGCGGAGCGTTGCCGATTTCGCCCTGACTGACGATACATCCTAAAATCCGGCTGACATCGCCCAGATCGCTCTTGAGCGGAAGCAGAATCATGCGCGCTTCGAGCGGGAGCTGCGTACCCTGTGCTGTGGCGCTCATCAGGACTTCGGCGCTTGCTGGCGTCTGGAATACTTCCTCCAAAAGCTCCGCTACCCTAAGGCGGGCATCTTGGGTGAAAAAAGATGTCAACGGCATGCCGCGTGCTTCCATCCCCATCAAATCGTGCAAATGGCTGCCCGCGATACGCAGGCGCGCTACGCCCGGGGCCACTCGCTCGAGAATGAAGGCAAACTCCAGTGCGCTCTCTATCCCACGGGGGTCAATCTCGGACCGTTTGGGCACTTCCCGCGGTCCGCGCAGCGCATGCCAATAGGCTTCGATGATGGATAAGGGGGCGTAGCCGCTGTGAGGTTGGTAATGTGCCATGGTTACTTTTATTCTCTTGGATTTTGCTCGATTTGTCCATGAAAGCTGTCCTGCTGGCTGCGTATTCATCGGGCGTTAATAATAAATTTGCGGCGTCGCGGGCGATTTTTCCATCGTTTTGCCTCATTCAGGCTGATTTTACCTTTGATGCACTTCTGTGCACAGCTTTGTCCGCTGTCATTCCTATACTAGAGTGAGCCGCATCTTGGTCATTTTTCGGTCATATAGGTTAATGGCCGCGTGTGCCGTATGGTTAACGCTAGGTGCCGTTTATCGGGGTGGGGGGCTTGCAGTACATGGGGTAAAAACCCTATGCCGAAGACCACAGGATTTTGGAAGGACGCGCAGGCATGATCAGATCAATGACGGGCTTTGCCACAAAATCAGGCGCGCTCCCTCCCCACAGCTGGAGCTGGGAGATGCGGGCGGTCAACGGCAAGGGGTTGGATCTGCGAATACGGGTGCCTGATTGGATACCTGGACTCGAGGCGGGGCTGCGCAAGGCTGCAACAGCCTGTATCGCACGCGGAAATGTCACGTTGGGCCTGCGGGTTGTGCGCGAAGAGGGCGGTGGCGGGTTGGCCGTAAATGACGCACAGCTCGCGACAGTCCTAGAGGCATTGGCGCGGATCGAGATGGCCGCAATGGACGCCGGTGTCTCGTTAGCGCCCTCCAAGGCCACTGATATCGTGACCATGCGCGGTGTACTGGAACAGGCAGCGGTCGAGGATGACAATACGGCGCTGGCAGAGGCGCTCTTGGCGCAGTTTGGTGATGTCCTTGAAGATTTCAACACGATGCGCAGCGCCGAAGGCGCGGCACTCGGACAGGTATTGCGTGACCAGCTGGCGCAAATCAGCGATCTCACAGAAAAAGCAGGCGCCCTTGCGACAGCGCGCGACAGCCAGAATGTCCAAACCCTCAAACGAAACCTTGCGCGTGTTTTGGACAACACCGACGGGATCGACCCTGACCGCATCGCGGCAGAACTGGCCTTGATCGCGGTAAAGAGCGACATCACCGAAGAAATCGACCGATTGCGCGCCCATGTCACCGCAGCACAGACACTGATGGACAGTGCCGGCCCGGTAGGGCGCAAGCTCGATTTTCTGATGCAGGAATTCAACCGTGAGGCCAACACCCTGTGCGCCAAGTCCCAAAACAGCGATCTGACGCAGGTGGGCCTTGCGCTTAAAGCAGTGATCGACCAGTTGCGCGAGCAAGTGCAGAATGTGGAGTAACTTATGACCGACCGCCGCGGCCTTTTGATCATCCTGTCCTCGCCTTCGGGTGCGGGGAAATCCACGCTGGCCAAGCAGCTGATGGCCTGGGATCCCTCCCTGAAATTTTCTGTCTCGGCCACCACACGCGACCCGCGGGAAGGAGAGGTCGATAAGAGGGACTATTTCTTTGTGTCAGAGGCTGATTTCCGCAAAGCAGTCTCACAGGGTGAAATGCTCGAGCACGCCCATGTTTTCGGCAACAACTACGGGTCGCCCAAATCACCCGTCGAGGCCGCGATTGGTGCAGGGCGCGATGTGCTGTTCGACATCGACTGGCAGGGCGCGCAGCAAATACGCACCTCCGCGCTTGGTCCGTATACCTTGTCGATTTTTATCCTGCCGCCCTCGATCCCCGAACTGCACCGCAGGCTTATCTCGCGCGGGCAGGATACGACCGAGACAATCGCAAAACGGATGCGCAAAAGCTGGGACGAGATCAGCCATTGGGACGGATATGATTACGTGCTCGTGAACGATTCCCTTGAAGAGACCGAAGAAAAGCTCAAAACGATTATCAAGGCGGAACGGATGCGGGTTGCACAACAGCCCCGCCTGTCGGACCATGTACGTCGTTTGCAAACCGAGTTCGAGGAACTGAAATGACTATCTATGCCCTTGGTGAAAAGTCTCCACAAATCGACCCGAGCGCATGGATTGCGCCCGATGCCAATATCGTCGGCAATGTGCGTCTGGCAGAGCGGACCTCCGTCTGGTTCGGTTGCACCATTCGTGGCGACAACGAGGTGATCAGCATCGGCGCAGGGTCGAACGTGCAGGAAAACAGCGTATTCCACACCGATCCGGGCTGCCCGCTCACCATCGGCGAGAACTGCACGATTGGTCACAAGGTCATGCTGCACGGCTGTACAATCGGGGATAACTCGCTGATTGGAATGGGTGCTACGGTGCTGAATGGTGCCAAGATCGGCAAGAATTGCCTTATTGGGGCAGGGGCGCTGATCACCGAGAACAAGGTCATCCCCGATGGCAGCCTTGTGATGGGAGCGCCGGGAAAAGTGGTGCGGACCCTTGACGAGGCGGCAATCGCCGGACTGACCCGCAGTGCCGAGCACTATCAGCAAAATGCCGCACGCTTCCGGTCCGACCTGCGGGAAATCTAGGGCATGGGCGCACCGCTGATGGTGGAGGAAGTGGTCGCGGCATTGCCAATGCCCGCCCTTGCCATTTCGCATAACGAGCAGATCATCGCACTCAATACCGCTGCGCAAAACCTGTTGGGCATGCCCGCCAAGGGCCGTCATTTCATCACAGTGCTACGCCAGCCAGCCGTGGTAGAGGCAGTCGAGGCCTGTCTTGCAGGAGCAAATCGTACCAGCGCGGAATACCTGACCCGCGAAGGTGGCAACGACGTAACCTATACGGTGGACGCTAGCGCCATGGGCGGCAACGGCACGGCATTGCTTACCTTTCAGGATATCACCCATATTAATGCAGCGGGCCAGATGCGCCGTGATTTCGTAGCCAACGTCAGTCACGAATTGCGTACCCCCCTTACGGCGCTGATGGGATTTATCGAAACCCTGCGCGGACCCGCGCGCGACGATGCAAATGCCCGTGAGCGATTTCTGGAAATCATGACCACCGAGACGGAGCGGATGAACCGCCTTGTCGGGGACCTGCTCTCGCTCAGCCGTGTCGAGGACGGCGAGCGGGTGCGCCCTGACACACGTATAAATGTGCTTGATGCACTGAACGCCACCCTTCGAAATCTCAATCCGATCGCATCAGAGGCCAATGTGGTACTTGTACCAGACCTGCCTGATGCACCAGTTATGTTGACCGGGGATATGGACCAGTTAACGCAGGTGCTCACCAATCTGATTGAAAATGCGATCAAATATGGCGGCAGAGATAAGCGCGTTTATATCAGCGTGAGTGAGCCTGCGCAGGTGCGGACCCTGCGGGCGGCGGGTGTTGTGATTACGGTGCGCGACGAAGGTGCGGGCATCGCTGCGCGCCATTTGCCGCGTCTCACGGAGCGATTCTACCGCGCAGACGACCACCGCAACCGCGCCTTAGGTGGTACCGGGCTGGGGCTGGCGATTGTGAAACACATTCTCAACCGGCACCGGGGCCGCATGAAATTCGCATCCGAAATCGGGCAGGGCACTGTAGTTACAGTGGAATTACCGCTCGAACAGGTGTGACAGACCGCATTTTGGAAAATAATCTGCGCGTTAAAACCTGCTGTCATAAAACTGTAATGAAACTGTCACAAAAGCATAGCACCGGCGGCCTATTGCTCGGCTCAAATCACCATGAGGGTGGTTACATATTTTCTGCTGACAGGAGACATCAATGTCTTTCGTAAAACTCTCGACTTCCGTGCTGGCCATTGCGGCCGTATCCGCAACCGCCGCTGCTGCCCGCGATAACGTGCAGGTTGCAGGATCCTCCACTGTACTGCCCTATGCGGCAATTGTTGCCGAAGCGTTTGGCGAAAACTTTGACTTCCCGACACCCGTTGTTGAATCAGGCGGCTCCTCTGCTGGTCTCAAGCGTTTTTGTGATGGCGTTGGCGAAAATACGATCGACATTGCAAACGCGTCCCGCCAGATCCGCGAAAAAGAAATCGCGGCTTGTGCGGCCAACGGCGTGACCGACATCATCGAGGTTCGCGTAGGCTACGACGGGATCGTCTTCGCCTCCGACATCAACGGCAATGCGTTCGAATTCACCCCTGAAGACTGGTACAAAGCACTGGCGGCCGAGCATTTTGTTGATGGCGCATTGGTGCCGAACCCCCTCAATACATGGGACGAAGTGAACCCGGCGTTCCCCGCGCAGCCCATCGTGACCTATATCCCTGGCACCAAGCACGGTACGCGCGAGGTGTTTGAGGAAAAAGTAATCCTTGCAGGCTGTGAAGAGGGCGGATTTTTGCAGGCAATGCTTGACTCGGGCGTTGACGAAGACACAGCCGAAGGCAAATGCATGGCGATCCGCACTGACGGTAAGTCGGTCGACATCGACGGTGATTATACAGAAACGCTGGCCCGTATCGAGAGCAATAAGGACGGCATCGGTGTATTCGGTCTGGCCTTCTACGAGAACAACACAGACAAACTTCAAGTCGCGACAATGTCGGGTATCGTCCCATCCACCGAGAGCATTTCGACCGGTGAATACCCCGTCTCGCGCCCCTTGTTCTTTTACATCAAAAAGGCCCACATCGGTGTGATCCCTGGCCTCAAGGAATTCGCTGAATTCTTCGTCGCAGACGAGATCGCCGGACCGGATGGCCCGCTGGCTGAATACGGTCTCGTGTCTGATCCGGCACTTTCCGAAACGCAGGCAATCGTCGCCGACGAGACAACCATTGCAAGCGGTTCCTGATCACTGCATGACATGATATATCATAAGGGGCTGCTTTCCAAAGCAGCCCCTTGTTTTGCCCATACGACCCCATAATGCCATCCGGCGGAGATATTATGCCCCTTTCCTTTCTCGGCGCTCCCCTGACACTAGCCCTTGTTGTTCTGGCCATTGCGGCCGTGGGGTATGTTGTGGCGCGGGGCCGCGCGATGGCCCGCGCAGGCGGTGACGCTCGCAAACTACACTCCCTTCCCAATTACTATGGCATGACAGCGGCGATGTTTGCCGCAGTGCCCGCCCTTGGGGTGCTGGTAATCTGGCTTCTGGCGCAACCGATGTTGATCCAGAATGCCGTCTTACCGATGCTGCCTGCGGAATCCATTCAAACGTCTGGCACACAATCCTTGGTTCTCAGTGATGTAAACCGCGTGGCAGAGGGGCTGAACGCGGCGGTGGCTGCCGGTGTTCTTGATGCCGACAGCATTGCGGCTTTGCGCGATGACCCGTCCTCCTTGCGCACAACATTGGCCGGTGTCGGCGTAGCCCTCGGATCGGAGGTCGAGCCTTATGTCCTTGCCGCTGCGGTGAGTGCACGCACTCTCGATGCCCGCTGGGATTTGATCCGCGCTGCTGTTGTGATCGTGCTGGCCGTGGCTGGATTGTTTCTGGCGGTCCGCGCCGCTGATCCGGCATTTCGCGCGCGCAATGTGGTCGAGCGGGGAATACTGGCGCTGCTGATCACTGCGGCGTCGCTCGCGATCCTGACAACCGTTGGGATTGTGCTGTCTATGGTGTTCGAATCTATCAATTTTTTTTCTCAACACCCGTGGCAGGACTTCTTTCTGGGTGGATCATGGGCGCCGAATTTCCGCGGCAACAGTGACTTGTCGATCCTTCCGCTGTTGTGGGGGACCTTGTATATTTCCTTCATTGCACTTCTTGTGGCAGTGCCCGTCGGCCTGTTTGCAGCTATTTATCTGAGCGAATATGCAGGTCCGAAACTGCGCGCTGTTGCCAAACCCCTTCTTGAGATCCTCGCCGGTATTCCAACGATCGTCTACGGCCTGTTTGCGCTTCTCACTGTCGGGCCTTTTTTGGTGGATGTTTTCGGAGCAGGCGGTGTCTTGAGCATGGAGGGGCTGCGCGACGGCGATCCGTTGATGTCCGGTGCTACTGCGGTGATTACGGCAGGGCTGGTTATGGGCATCATGCTGATCCCGTTTGTATCCTCGCTGAGCGACGATATCATCAATGCGGTCCCGCAAAGCTTGCGCGATGGCTCTTACGGGTTGGGCGCCACACCCTCCGAGACGATCCGCAATGTTGTCCTACCCGCTGCATTGCCCGGCATTGTCGGCGCAATCCTGCTGGCCGCCAGCCGCGCCATCGGCGAGACGATGATCGTTGTGCTCGGGGCAGGGGCTATTGCCCGTTTCTCCGGCAACCCATTCGAGGCAATGACCACAATTACCACCCGCATCGTGAGCCAGCTTACCGGTGATACCGATTTTGCCAGCCCCGAAACGCTGGTGGCTTTCGCCCTTGGCCTCACGCTGTTTGTTCTGACACTCGGATTGAACGTGATCGCCCTCTACATCGTGCGTAAATATCGGGAGCAATACGAATGACCCAGTCTTCTCTTCTCAAGAAAGATGCGCGCACCGTCAAACGCAACCGCGCCGAGAAACGGTTCAAAGCGTATGGCCTGACCGCGATCGGGATCGGCATGCTGATGCTCGCGGTATTGCTGAGCACAATCATCAGTCGCGGAACCGGCGCATTCCAGCAAACCTACCTGAGCCTCGATGTGACGCTTGATGCGGCAAAGCTTGATAAAAACGGCAACCGTAACATCGAGGAGATCAAAAAGGTCTCGACCTTCGGCTACAAGCCTTTGCTGCTAGACGCCTTCGAGACACTGATCGAGACCAGTGATATCCAATCCGATCTTGCCCCGAAGGACATGTCGGACATTTTGTCAAAAGGCGCTGAGGCGCGGATACGTGACGCGGTGCTCGCAGATCCCGACCTGATCGGCCAGACCGTTTCATTCGACTTTCTTGCCTCTGGGCGTGTTGACGGTTACCTCAAGGACCGCGTAACCCGCGCTAGCATCGTCAACGATAAAAACATCAGCGCCGAGCAGCTCGATCTTGTGGACCAACTACGCGATGCGGGCGTTCTCGAAAAGAAATTCAACATTGCCTTTATCACCGGGGCAGACAGTTCTGATGCCCGTCCCGAAGCTGCGGGTATGGGAGTGTCCATGGTTGGATCGCTAATGATGATGCTGGTCGTGCTGGCGCTGGCGCTTCCTATCGGGGTCGCCGCTTCGATCTACCTTGAGGAATTCGCACCGAAAAACTGGATCACCGACATCATCGAGGTCAACATCTCAAACCTCGCGGCGGTGCCGTCGATCGTGTTCGGTATTCTGGGTCTCGCGGTGTTCATCAATTACATGCACATGCCCAACTCCGCCCCTTTGGTTGGTGGTCTGGTCCTGACGCTAATGACCCTGCCGACGATCATCATCTCTACCCGCGCTTCTCTCAAATCCGTGCCTCCCTCGATCCGCGACGCGGCACTCGGAGTAGGGGCCTCGAAAATGCAGTCAGTGTTTCATCATGTGCTGCCCCTTGCCGCGCCGGGAATTCTGACGGGCACCATTATCGGACTGGCACAGGCCTTGGGTGAAACGGCCCCCCTGCTGTTGATCGGTATGGTCGGGTTTATCGCCTCCAACGGACCAGAAACGATAACCGAAGGGTTGATGAACCCTAACTCGGCGATGCCTGCACAGATCTATGAATGGGCAAAACGGGCGGATCCTGCTTTCTACGAGAGGGCATGGGGCGGTATCATCATCCTGCTGGTGTTCCTGATCACGATGAACTTCATTGCTGTAATGCTCCGTCGCCGATTTGAGCGGCGCTGGTAAAAAAACATGCGAGACAATACTCAAACACCGGAGGCTTCAGTGGCCAACAAATCAAAAATTTCCGCCAAAAACGTCCAAGTCTATTACGGTGACAACCACGCCATCAAAGATGTCAACGTCGAGATCGAGGACAAGATGGTGACCGCGTTTATCGGTCCATCGGGCTGTGGCAAGTCCACATTTCTGCGGTGCATCAATCGGATGAACGATACTATCGATATCTGCCGCGTTCAGGGTACGATCCTGATCGAGGGCGAGGACATATATGATCCCGCCGTTGATCCGGTACAGTTGCGCGCGAAGGTCGGCATGGTCTTCCAAAAGCCCAACCCGTTCCCTAAATCGATCTATGACAATGTCGCATACGGGCCGCGTATTCACGGCCTTGCCCGGAACAAGGCAGAGCTGGACGAGATTGTGGAAAAAGCGCTGCGCCGCGGTGCGATCTGGAACGAGGTCAAGGACCGCCTGCAATCGCCAGGCACGGGTCTGTCAGGCGGTCAGCAACAGCGTCTATGCATTGCGCGCGCCATCGCCACCGAGCCAGAGGTGCTCCTGATGGACGAGCCATGCTCAGCCCTTGATCCTATCGCCACCGCACAAGTGGAGGAATTAATCGATGAGCTTCGCCAGAACTACTCGGTCGTGATCGTCACCCACTCGATGCAGCAGGCCGCCCGCGTGAGCCAGCGCACCGCGTTTTTCCACCTCGGCAATCTGGTCGAGTTCGGCGATACGGACAAGATTTTTACCACCCCCGAAGACCCACGCACAGAGAGCTATATCACCGGAAGGATCGGTTAAGATCATGGAAGAGCAAAACCACATCGCCTCCGCGTTTGATCGCGACCTCGAAAAGGTTCAGGCGCAGATCATGAAAATGGGCGGGCTGGTCGAGGATGCGATCCGGCAGGCCGCAAAAAGCCTCGAGACCCGCGACGAACCTTTGGCAGCGCAAGTCCGTGCCGCTGATAAGGTAATCGACAAGCTGGAGGCAGAGATCAACGAGAACGCTGCTCGCGTCATTGCTCTGCGGGCGCCCACAGCGATCGATCTGAGAATGATCCTCAGCGTGATGAAGATCTCTGGCAACCTCGAGCGGATCGGCGACTATGCCAAGAATATGGCCAAACGCACAGGTGTCCTGTCGCAAATGCCACCCGTAGGCGATGGTACCGCAGCGATCCGCCGGATGGCGCGGCTTGCCGAGGAAATGCTCAAAGACTCTCTTGATGCCTATATCCGGCGCGATGCGGAGCTGGCGTTGGACGTTATTGCCCGTGATGAAGAGCTGGACCAGATGTACAATGCGCTGTTCCGTGAGTTCCTCACATTTATGATGGAAGACCCACGTAACATCACCGCCTGCATGCACATGCATTTCATCGCGAAAAACGTCGAGCGGATGGGCGATCATTGTACTTCGATGGCAGAGCAAGTGGTTTATCTGGTAACAGGGGCGCGTCCGGATGACGCGCGCACAAAAGCGGATAAGACATCCGTAAAAAAGCCGGATTAAACGTATATGTCTATGGATCAAATGCAGGTCCTGCTGGTCGAGGACGAACCTGCGCAACGCGAAGTGCTTGCCTATAACCTCGAGGCAGAAGGATATGTCGTGCGGCAGGCATGCGACGGCGAAGAAGCGATGATGCTCATCGATGAGGCGGCCCCGGACCTCATTATTCTGGATTGGATGATGCCGCTGTTATCAGGGATCGAGGTCTGCCGCCGCATTAAAACACGCACAGAAACCCGCGATATACCAGTGATAATGCTCAGCGCCCGTTCGGAGGAGGTGGACGCCGTGCGCGGCCTTGATACGGGCGCTGATGACTATGTGGTCAAACCATATAACCTGCGGGAACTGATGGCGCGTGTGCGCACCCAGATGCGCCGTGCGCGACCCGCAGCATCGGGTACAGTATTGGACTTCGAAGATATCTCTCTCAACTCCGAGACGCACCGCGTACTACGCGGTGGTCAGGAAGTGAAACTCGGACCGACCGAATACCGACTTCTGGTAACATTCATGGAAAAACCGGGGCGTGTGTTTAGCCGCGATCAACTGCTCGATCTGGTCTGGGGACGGGATATCTACGTCGATACGCGTACGGTGGATGTTCATATTGCGCGGCTACGCAAGGTGCTTACAGCCAATAGCGGCGCTGACCCGATCCGCACTGTGCGCGGCACGGGTTACTCCTTGGGATAAGCGGCTGCGTGCGGTGGCCCTACACAATTTGGGTGTGTAGGAGAAAATAAAATTGGCTCTGAGGCGGGCTATACAGATATGAGGGCGCGCTGGTCTTCGCGGCCCATACTGATGATTACAGGATCGGCCGCCTGACGATCTTGAAACGCCTGCTTGGAGTCCAACCCTTGCCATTTGATCGCGATGAGTGCTTGTGCCACCGCACCGCCCAATGTTGTGCCCGGGCCGGTAATAATGAAACGGTCTGGCGCAAAGTTGCGTGCGGCAGATTGGACAGCCGCCGTGAAATTGTAAGTTTGTGTGATCTGGTGACCAAGGGTGTAAGCGCGCAACTGCGCCAGATCAGTAGACTTTGGATACCATATCGCGCCGCGGCCATCGATAAGTGCTGTTTCGGGGTCTTTGAACAACGACTGAGGCAAGGCATCGCGCCCCATTTTTGCGACGTTCTCCATCAGTGCAGTGTGAAAGGCCGCATGATTGGGCAGGCGAAGAGGTTTGCGGGGGTCGCCTGTAACCACAGCACGCTCGAACGCGGTCAGCCCGGCATCATCGCCCGCCACGACGATCATACCGCCCAGCTCTATCGAGACCTCCAAGCGGTAGTCTCTAGATTCATTAATCTCTTGAATAGCGTTACTTACACGGTTTTTCTCATCTTGAATCGGCTGCCAATTGTCGTCGACAACCGGATATAACACCTGCCCGCCGGTTCCATGATTGTGCATCAATGTACCCATTGTGTTAACAATCTGCATCCCGTCCATCAGCGTGCAGCCGCCGCCCGCAGCCAAAGCAATATACCAGCCCAAAGAATTACCGGTTACTGCAACAATATCATGACTTTGCGATGCGACCTTTGCGTCAAGTACACTACAGGCATAGATCAGCGGCGAGGCGTTATCGCCCGTTGTATGGCGGTTGGCCTCAAAACGCGAAGCGCTATCCAGAGCTGTCAGCGTCTCCTGAGAGGATCTGTTACGCAAATCGTCCCAACGCGCAGTGAGAGGGTTCCGGGCGTGGTGGTGCGTCAGGAAGCCAAGCTCTCCCTTGTTATAGGTGCCGCGCCCCGGACAAATAAGAACTGCAGTCGGGCGCGTCATGACATCACAAGCGCTGTGGCAGCCGCGAGGATACTGTCAGCTGAGGGCAGGGTGGCGGCATAGGATGGTCCTGTAGCGATGAAGCTATCTTCGGCTGTTATACGGGCAACGCGGGTGCGGCCTGCTTCGGTAAAGAGGGCCATCAGCGCCTCGGACTGACTGCCTGTGCGACGACATTCATCCACGATAAGGATGTTTTTACAATCTTTCGTCGCCTCAAGCAGCGCATCGGCCGGGAGTGGTGCCAACCAGCGCATATCGATAACGCGCGTGTTTATTCCGTTTTCTTCCAGATGCTTGCGAGCCTTTGTTGACAGAAAAAATCCGTTTGCATAGCTTATGATAGCCAGATCGCTTCCGGTTCCCTCCATGCCGATTTCATCAAGCCCAATCCGGCGGTCAGGTGCCGGATAACGGGTGAGCCACGCACCATCGCCGTCTTCATGCAGATCTCGCATCGGATAGAGCGCAATAGGCTCTACAAAGACGACCACGCGCTGTTCTTCACGCGCCAGACGCACTGCTTCACGAAGCATCATCGCAGCATCGGCACCATTAGACGGGCAGGCGATCACAATCCCGGGAATGTCGCGCAGCACTGCCAATGAATTATCGTTGTGAAAATGTCCACCAAACCCCTTTTGATAGCCCAAGCCAGCAATCCGAAGGACCATTGGGTTTGTGTATTGGCCGTCCGAGAAAAAGCTCAACGTGGCTGCTTCACCGCGAAGTTGGTCTTCAGCGTTGTGAAGATAAGCCAGAAACTGGATTTCAGGGATCGGTACAAATCCGTTATGTGCCATGCCAATGGCAAGGCCGAGGATAGATTGCTCGTCCAACAGCGTGTCAACAACGCGGTCAGGTCCAAAACGATTTTGCAGCTTTTGGGTAATCCCGTAAACGCCACCCTTACGGCCAACATCTTCTCCTGCGACGATAATTTCGCCGTGCTCGAGCATCAGATCGGTAAGGGCCCACCCTAACAAACGATTAAGCGACTGCGGCTCTCCCATCTGTTTGATATCATTTCCGAAAACCTGTGCACGGGCTTCTGGCGTGGGTCCATTGGAGGGAGCGCAGGCGCGGGCAGGCGGGATAATACTTGCCATCACACCTGCCGCATCCGTGAGCGTTTTCTGCTCCATGACTTCCTGAGCAACACGTATACATGTCTTCTCAATTTCATTATATATTTCAAGAGATTGGTGTGGTGTGCTAATGTTCGCATCGCGCAATATGCGCGCAGAATGCAAGAGCGGATCGTTTGCCTCTGATGCCTCAATTGCGGATTTGTCGCGATAGGTCATCTCCACATCGGAGCCCGCATGCCCGTAAAGCCGCACAGTCGCGATATGTAGGAACGCAGGCTTGCGCGTGCGTCTTACATAGTCTGCGGCCGCTTGGGATATTCGCAAGGTTTGGGCCATATCCAGACCATCACACGTGAAATACCGCAGACCGGGGCGGTTAGCATAATTGGCCGCAACCCAGCCGCGGGGCGTGGGGACGGAAATGCCTATACCGTTGTCCTCACACACAAATAAAAGTGGCATCGGCACAGATTGAAAGCTGGTCCAGCAGGCAGTGTTAATGGCACCCTGGGCGGTGGAATGGTTCGATGAGGCATCACCGAAGCTACACATTACAATGCCGTCCGCGGGCAGATGGCCGTGCTCCGGTGGCGTGCGGCGCGCAAGACCAATTGAGTAAGCCGCACCTACAGCCTTCGGCAAATGACTAGCGATTGTTGAGGTTTGCGGAGGAATATTAAGCGCCTTTGAACCCAACACCTTGTGCCGACCGCCCGAGATTGGGTCAGCAGCAGCAGCGCGAAAACTCAGCAACATATCCCACACCGGCGTCTGACCGGGCACCTGTGCGGCACGCTGAATTTGGAACGCGGCATCACGGTAATGCAAAAACGCCATGTCGGTGGGCCGCAGGGCCTCGGCAACCGCTGCCATGCCTTCATGACCCGACGACCCGATCGTGTAGAAGCCTTTGCCGCTGGCCTGCATGACGCGGCTGGTCCGGTCGAGCTGTCGGCTCAGAACTTGACTGCGAAACATCTCCATTAACTTGTCGGGTGCAATGGTCGGATCAGGTGCCAGACCTTCGGGCAGATCATTGGCAGCAAGCCGTCGCAAAAAATTCTGGTGGACGATTGCAGCACGATCCATTTGGGGCTCCGGGGCTGTGAATGATTGCGTGCAGGTTTCATAACAGGTCAGGTGAGGTCAATGACCATTTGCCATTCAGGGGCTTAGTTTGTGACCCCTCGATTGGTAATGCATAATATGTATAATCAGTATTATGTAATATAATGATGTGTAGCCAAACGCTGCTGCGCTGAGGAATACAGAGTTTTATAATCTTTGCGCGCGTTAATCCTGTACATCAACTGCCTAGAGAGCACTGGACACCTCGCATAAGGGCTGCCAAGTATTTATCACGCTCCTTGCATCGGATTACTCATGTCCTCGGTTCTTGTTATTAACGGTCCCAATCTCAACCTGCTTGGTCAACGCCAGCCGGATGTCTATGGCCAAGCCACTCTGGCAGATGTTGAGGCCCTGTGCGTGGCACGTGCAGATACACTCGGGCTTGAGATTGCGTTCATCCAATCCAACCATGAAGGCGCTATGATCGACGCTATTCACGCCGCCAGAGGTGTCCATGGTGGGTTGGTTATCAACGCGGGCGCTTATACGCATACCTCAATTGCATTGATGGATGCCGTCGCCTCCGTTGAGTTGCCGATGGTTGAGGTGCATCTGAGCAACATACATGCCCGTGAGACGTTTCGACATGTCTCGTATCTGTCGCGTGTTGCACTCGGCCAGATCTGCGGTTTCGGCCCTCAGGGCTACGTGATGGCACTGGATGCTTTGGCTACGCGACTTCTGCCTGAATAATTTACCCCCAAGCAGTATCGCGGGAGAAGCAGGAAAGTCGCGCATCAAGAACCTGCGAGCGCCGGAACGGTAACCTCAACGCACAAGAATTTGCTAGCAGATGCAAAAAGGGCGGCACATTACTGCACCGCCCCTCCGCAAAAAATTGGCTAAAAGTTAGCCTTTTGAGACTTTTGCAACTTCTGCTGCGAAATCTTCTTTTACAACTTCAATGCCTTCGCCCACTTCGAGACGCACAAAGCCTGTGATCGTGGCACCTGCTTCTGCTGCGGCGGCACCCACGGTCAGGTCTGGGTTGATCACAAACGCCTGGTTCAGCAATGTCACTTCGGACATATACTTCTGCATGCGGCCAACGATCATTTTCTCGATCACTGCATCAGGCTTGCCCGATTCGCGCGCGATGTCGATCTGGACCTGCTTTTCTTTCTCGACAACTGCCGGGTCTAGATCTGCCTCGGACAAGGATGCTGGGTTTACCGCTGCGATGTGCATCGCAACCTGCTTGCCGAATGCCTCATCACCGCCGGTCATCGCGACCAGAACACCGATATTACCCATACCGGGGGCCGCTGCATTGTGCACATAGGACACAACCACATCACCCTCAATCGCGGACATACGGCGTACCGACATGTTCTCGCCGATAACGGCAACAGCGTCAGTTACGGTTTGCTCGACGGACTTGCCGCCCATGTCGGCCGCTTTCAGCGCGTCAACATCTGCAACAGAGATCGCAACATCGGCAATGCCAGAAACCATTTTCTGGAAATCGGAGTTCTTGCCGACAAAATCAGTCTCGGAGTTTACTTCAACGGCAACACCGCGTCCCCCTGCAACGTTGACAGCCACAAGGCCCTCAGCGGCAGTGCGTCCGGATTTCTTGGCCGCTTTTGCAAGGCCTTTGGTGCGCAGCCAGTCTACGGCTGCTTCCATATCGCCGTCGGTCTCGGTGAGTGCCTTTTTGGCGTCCATCATGCCCGCGCCGGTCGAGTCGCGGAGTTCTTTGACCATGGATGCTGTAATTGCCATCGCTCTGGGTCTCCTATTTATGGGTTTTTATGTGAGTTCGGGGCAGGTCTCCCTGCCCCGTATTCAGATCCTGAAAGGCGCAGCGAAAAGCTGCACCGGTCTCAGGACTTTGCTTTTTCGACAGTCTCGGACGTGGACTCGAGGTCAAGTGGAGCGTCTTTTGCAATTGCATCATTCGCAGCCGCCTCTGCAGAAGCACCACCAATTGGCATTGGCTCGATAGCTTCTTCAACAGGAGCCTCTTCCATCGCGCCCAGATCAACGCCAGCAGCGCCAAGTTGTGCGGACATACCATCCAAAGCAGCGCGGGCCGCCAGATCGGTATAGAGTGCAATGGCGCGTGCCGCGTCATCGTTGCCTGGGATGATGTAATCGATACCATCTGGCGAGCAGTTGGTGTCGACAACGGCCACTACCGGAATACCCAGCTTGTTAGCTTCCGCAATTGCCAACTGCTCTTTGCGCACGTCGATGACAAAGATAAGGTCGGGACGGCCGCCCATTTCGCGGATACCGCCAAGGGAGGCCTCAAGCTTGGCTTGGTCACGTTCCATGCCCAAACGCTCTTTTTTCGTCAGACCGGCGAAGCCCATGGAGGACTGCTCGTCGATGTGCTTGAGACGCTGGATGGATTTTGACACGGTCTGCCAGTTGGTCAGCGTGCCACCAAGCCAGCGGTGGTTCATGTAATACTGCGCGCATTTCTCTGCGGCATCAGCGATCGGCTGTGCTGCCTGACGCTTTGTACCAACAAAAAGAATGCTGCCGCCTTTGGCGACTGTATCGCGGATGATTTTCAGCGCATCGTCCAACATCGGAACAGTTTGCGTGAGATCCATGATGTGAATGCCGTTGCGCGCGCCGTAGATGTACGGCCCCATACGCGGGTTCCAGCGCTGTGTCTGGTGACCAAAGTGTACGCCTGCTTCGAGCAATTGGCGCATGGAGAACTCAGGGAGACCCATTTCGTTATACCTTTCCGGTTTAGCCTCATCGGGGGTATGATCCGCGGAATGCGCACCAACCGGCGGAGCTTGCGGGATGTCTCCCCGCACGACCCCATCCCCGACTGCGGGATTAAGTAGAGGTCGCGTACCTTAGACTGCACGTCCGCGCAAGGCTAAAGGGCACCCTGCCCTGCATATTCATGGACAACCCTTTCTGTTCGGCGCAGACTGAAGGTAATCCAAACGCAAAAGGACTATTTTACAATGAATCTACTCGTATCCACCGCTGCCGCTGCGACGTTATCTGCCGCACTTTGCACATCCGCACTTGCAGCGCCTTTGATGCTGACGCCTGCCGATCCACAGCCACAAGGGTTGAGTCAGGGACTGTCGGTCTCTTATGCAAAAGGTGCTGGTGGCCGCTCTCTTGGGGAAGCGAAATCAAAACTGGCTCGCATGGAGGCGGGCGACCCCTTGCAGGGCCTATCTTATGTGGACACGAACGAGGGTGATCACGTCCTGACTTCGGATCAGAGTGAAAAGCTCGCGGCGGCAATTTCAGGGTACATCCTGTTTGACGCTGCGGGAACCTATCAGCTCAATTTCTTCAGCAACGACGGGCTTGAGGCCACCATTGGCGGTCAAGTCGTGGCTCTTGCTGATGATGTGCGCAGCTGTGATCCGACAGGCGAGACTGAAGTCGAAGTGCCTTCCGCTGGCTGGTACGCCTTGGAAGCTACGTATTTCCAACGCAAAGGCTCTGCCTGTTTGATGATGGATTGGGATGTTGGCGGCGCAATGGCACCCGTGCCAGACACGGCTTTCGGATTTGTGAACTAGGCCTCCAGCCGTTCCTCGCCTTCAGTGCTTTTGAGCATTAAAACCTTATGGCCTGCGCGGACCGCGTCCTCGCAGGCCTGTGCAAGTGCCTTGCGGTTGGCAAAATCGACCACTTGCAATGGTGGATGGTACACGACGCTCACATGGCCCTGCCGGGCTGGTGCCAGAGTGACGAGCAGGTGGGCACCAAACGACATGTCCCCCCACCAGCCATAAAACCGCGGATCCGTCAAAGGCGGTGCGGTGTAGAGGACAGATACAGGCTGCACCGCAATCTGGCCGACCAGTTCGGGCGCGAAAAACGACTGGAACAGCGTGGTTTTGAAAGGCAGCACTTGCATGCCATCCGTGCTGGTCCCTTCGGGGAAAAACAGTAACTTGTGGCCAACCAGCAAACGGTCGCGGAACGTTTCCGTCTGAACTTTTGCACGCTTTGGGTTACGTTCAATGAACACCGTGCCTGTCGCGCGGGCCAGCCAGCCGATGCCGGGCCATGCGGCAACCTCGGACTTTGACACGAAATAGATACGCTTGGCCGCATTGAGCGTAAATATATCAAGCCAGCTTGAGTGATTGGCTACCACCGCGCCGCGCCCCGGCATGGGAACCCCCGACACTTTGAGGCCAATCCCCAAGATACGAAAAGCCGTGCGGCAGACAAACTGCGTAATATACGGTGTGACCGGCCGGTTTTGGCCGCAGGCGGGACGCTCGATCAGGCGGGTGAGCAGCAATGCCGCCAAGCCACCAAATACCAGCATCGCAAGCGCAACGCCGCGACAGACCACCCTCAGCCACTCCGCCGGTCCCATATCAGGATAATCTGGGTGCGTGCCGTTGCTCCAACGCGTGCTGCTCATGTTCCGCGCCCGCGATACATGACTCTCTGTCGCTCCGTGAGTTGACCCGTGTCGAGGATCAGACACACATCAGTCGTGTTGAATACATTATCCACATATGCCCCCTCACCCACACATCCGCCAAGGCGCAGATAGGCCTTGATGAGGCTAGGAACTTCTACCATGGCCGCGGGCCGGTCAAGCATGTCTTCCGCAATCAGATCCATGCGCTGAAATGCCTTGTCGCGCGCACGGACGCGCAGTGCTGCGGGCGCAAGGTGGCGGTGATGCAACAGCGATAAAGACGGCGCCAACCTTGCAACATCAGTTCCGCGAAAGCTGGCCACGCCAAACAGAATATCAATCCTGTGCTCGGCCACATATTCAGCCAATCCGCGCCACAGTGCATGCATCGCCGCCCCGCCCCGATAAGCCGGATGCAGGCACGAGCGCCCCAGCTCAAGTAGCCGCTTCCCCGACTTTAGCAGCGGGGCAAGGTCATACTCTGCTGCCGAATAGAAACCGTTCGTCAGGGCAGCTCTGTCGCTGCGTAACAACCTGTACACTCCGATCACCGCGTCATCGCCCCGCTCGGTCAAAATCATGTGGTCGAAATAGGGATCGAAACGATCCCGTTCGAGTTTGCGGTTATGGTCCACCATCGAACCACCGCCGCCCATCTCGCGCACAAACACTTCATAGCGCAACCGCTGCGCCGCCATCAGCTCGTCAGCGCTTTGGGCGAGCTTAACTGTAAATTCTATCCTGTCCGAACGGGTCACGGCGATCCTCGCTTCTTGCTCGGGCCATAGCTAGGCGCTGCGGTGCATATTGGCAACGTAACCACGCAATAACGATCGCAACCTGAGGTTGCCATATGAAAATAAGCTGTCTTGTTTAATGTTTGTTAACAGTAACCCGTAAATAGTTAACCATCAAATACCGGAAGCAGCGCAACTCGCGTGCTATCTATAACTATCTTACCCGCGTCTCTGAAGTTGACCGTCAACTTGGCGCCCACGTTACTTTGCACCTGTCCAACACCCCAGTCTGGCATGTCGGGATGCCGCACCAACATACCAGGCGTCAGGATCGCATTGAAATCATCCATCCCTTGTTCCTTTTGTCTCAGGAGGCCCCAGTTTTGAGCTTAGATGCCAATTTTGCCGCACTCATCGGAAGCCGTATTTGCCATGACCTGATATCGCCAATCGGCGCGATCAACAACGGGCTAGAGTTAATCGGCATGACCACGCCCTCGCTCGGTCCTGAGATGGCGTTGATTTCGGAAAGCGTGACAAATGCCAGTGCGCGCATCAGGTTTTTTCGCATCGCTTTTGGTGCCGTCAGCGAGCAGCTTGTCGGCAGGCCGGAGGTGGTTTCGATCCTCAAGGATGTCTATGCCGAGACGCGGCTTACGGTGAACTGGACCCTTGCTACAGGGCTACAACGCCGCGAAGTCAGGCTGGCGTTTCTGGCGCTGATGTGTCTTGAGACCGGCATGCCATATGGTGGTCGCATCGAGGTAGCACATGACGGCAGTTCTGTGATCCTGACAGGGCATGCGGACAAGTTCAAGATTGAAGGTGCGCTCTGGGATTTGCTGGAGGGGGCACCGCAGTACGCCGATGTGCGCCCCGCCCATGTTCAATTCGGCTTACTGCCGGTTCTGACACTTGAAAGTGGATTTACGACCGATCTGGAAAGAACAGAAAATATGCTCACCATCCGGCTCTCCCCCCCAAGATCCACATAAAACGGGCCGGCAGGCCCCATTATGCGCGCACTGTTCCATCGCCCGTCACCAAGTATTTGAAGCTGGTAAGCTGCATCGCGCCCACGGGTCCACGGGCGTGCATCTTGCCTGTGGCAATCCCGATCTCAGCACCCATGCCAAACTCGCCTCCGTCTGCAAATTGTGTCGAGGCATTGTGCATCACGATTGCGCTGTCGAGTGTGCTCATAAAGCGCGCTGCCGCAGTCGCATCTTCGGTAAGAATGCAGTCGGTGTGGTTAGAGCCATAGCGCCGGATATGGTCCATTGCCGCATCTATATCATCGACGACCCGAGCTGCGATAATCATGTCGAGGTACTCATGCCCCCAATCGGCGTCTGTCGCTGGTATTACTCCGGGGATATTCTGAAGCGCGTCACCGGCACGCACTTCGACACCGGCGTCGATCAAGGCGCTGATCACCCCTCTGCCAATGGTATTAGCGACATCTTTGTGGATAAGCAGGCACTCGGCAGAGCCACACACACCAGTACGCCGCGTTTTGGCGTTAAGAACGACCCGCAGAACTTTTTCGGGATCGGCTTCCTTGTCGATATAGATATGTACGATCCCTTCCAGATGCGCAAACACCGGCACCCGCGCTTCGCGTTGTACCAGCCCGACCAGCCCCTTGCCTCCGCGCGGCACAATTACGTCGATCGTGTCAGTCATGGTAAGCATCGCTTGCACCGCCGCACGGTCGCGGGTGGGAACAAGCTGCACCGCATCTTCCGGCAGGCCCGCATCAAGCAGCCCTTGCTGCAAGCAAAGGTGCAGCGCGCGGCTGCTGTGAAAACTCTCCGAGCCACCGCGAAGGATCACCGCATTACCCGCCTTGAGGCAAAGCGCGCCCGCGTCCGCCGTCACATTCGGGCGGCTCTCGTAGATTACACCGATCACGCCAAGTGGCGTGCGCACCCGCTTGATATTGAGGCCGCTAGGCTGGTCCCATTCTTCCATAATCTCGCCCACCGGATCACGCTGCTCTGCGATGGCGCGCAATCCGTCTACGATATTTTGCACGCGGTCCTCATCGAGCTTGAGCCGGTCCAGCATCGCAGGGCTCAGACCTTTCTCCACACCATATGCCATGTCTTGCGCATTGGCCTCCAGTATCGCTGCGCGACAGCTCCAAACCGCTTCAGCGGCTGAAATCAGCGCTGCATATTTACGCTCGGCAGTGGCCGTCGCGAGCAGGGCCACAGCAGCCTTTGCACGGGCGCCGATGTCTTTCATCAACGCGGTAATATCGGTGGTCTCGGTCATATCGCTGTCCTCTAAAGGGCCATATCATCGCGGTGGATCAGGGCAGCACGGCCTGGATACCCCAGCAATGCTTCGATCTGGGCGCTCTGATGGCCTTTGATCAACGCGGTCTCGCTGGCGGAGTAGCGCGCCAGCCCTGCGCCAATGCCCGCACCGTCAGGGCCAATCATGCTCACTGCGTCACCGCGTTCAAAATTTCCCGATACGGCGGTTACCCCTGCGGGCAGCAGGCTTTTTCCCCGATTCAGTGCAGCCACAGCACCAGCATCAAGCGATAGCGTGCCGAGCGGCTTCATCGCTGTGATCCAGCCCTTTCGCGCGGCCTGCGGATCGGTTTGGGCGGTAAACCATGTGGCGTTCGCCCCATTCTCCAGCGCCAGCAAAGGCCGCATCACAAAGCCTTCGGTGATGGCCATGGCACAGCCTGCCGAGACGGCAGTTTTTGCGGCCATCAGTTTGGTCTTCATCCCGCCTTTGCTGAGCCCGGAACCTGCATCCCCTGCCATCGCTTCGATCTGCGGTGTGATGACGTCGATTACCTCAAAGCGGGTTGCATCAGGATCAACGGATGGGTTGGCATTATAGAATCCATCGACGTCCGACAGCAGGATCAGCTGATCTGCGCCCACCGTAACTGCAATCTGTGCGGCAAGGCGGTCGTTGTCGCCAAACCGGATTTCGTCAGTAGCAACGGTGTCGTTCTCGTTGACGATCGGTACCGCACCGAGGCTAAGCAGCGTCTCAAGCGTGGCGCGGCTGTTTAGATAGCGGCGGCGATTGGCGCTGTCCTCCAGCGTGACCAGCACTTGGGCTGTGGTAATTCCATGCGGTTGCAGCACTTCTTCGTACGCGCGCGCGAGGCGGATCTGGCCGACAGCGGCGGCGGCTTGTGATTGCTCCAGCGCAAGCGTTCCAAGACCCAAGCCAAGCACCCCCCGCCCCAAGGCGATCGACCCCGAAGAGACAAGCACCACATCAGTGCCCTGCCCCTTGAGCCAGACAACATCCTGCGCCAAAGATGCCAACCAGTCGGCGCGCAAACTTCCCGTTGCACGGTCTACCAGCAGCGCGGAGCCAATCTTGATGACGATCCGCTTGGCAGTGGTCAAGGTTGCCAAGGTGCTTCCTCCTCAGAGGTCGATTGGCGGATGCGGTCCGCGTCGATCTGGCTGCGCAAGGCGCGCAAGACCTCGACTGTGTTGGTTTTAGCAACTGCAGACATTTGCATCACCGGCCCACCGCTGGCTTTCTTCAAATTCTCACAGGCACTTGCCAGCTCTTCCTCATCCAAAGCATCAATTTTATTGAGCACCGTAATGCGAGGTCGGTCCGCCAACTCACCGCCATAGGCTTCAAGTTCGTTGATAATGGTATGATAATCTTCCACAATCGTTTCAGATGTTCCGTCCACCAAATGCATGAGAACAGAACACCGCTCGACGTGTCCAAGAAACCGGTGCCCGAGCCCGCGGCCCTCATGGGCGCCTTCAATCAGTCCCGGAATGTCAGCAATAACAAATTCAGCGTTATCAACACCTACCACGCCGAGGTTCGGGTGAAGCGTGGTGAACGGGTAATCCGCAATCTTGGGCCGTGCATTGGATGTGGCGGCAAGGAATGTGGATTTGCCCGCATTCGGCAGCCCCAGTAGGCCCACATCTGCAATCAGCTTGAGCCGAAGCCACAATTCGCGCTCTACCCCGTCCTGACCCGGATTGGAGCGGCGCGGCGCCTGATTAGTTGCAGACTTGAAATGCAGGTTACCCCAGCCGCCGTTGCCTCCACCAGCAAGGCGCACGCGCTGGCCCAGTTCCGTCATATCGAAGATTACTGTTTCCTGATCTTCGTCAAGAATCTCGGTACCTACAGGCACGCGCAGGACGATATCATCACCGTCTTTTCCGGTACGCTGCTTTCCCATTCCCGGCTGGCCGTTTTTGGCGAAAAAATGCTGTTGATAGCGG
Organism: Sulfitobacter guttiformis; assembly: GCF_003610455.1. NCBI lineage: Bacteria > Pseudomonadati > Pseudomonadota > Alphaproteobacteria > Rhodobacterales > Roseobacteraceae > Sulfitobacter > Sulfitobacter guttiformis. The sequence continues at coordinate 288,389 of NZ_RAQK01000002.1, forward strand.
AAATCAATGAGCGTGTTCAATCCGTCCACTGCCTCTGCCCACACAGAGCCGCCATTGCCGCCATCACCGCCATCGGGGCCGCCGTACTCGATGTATTTCTCGCGGCGGAACGACACACAGCCGCCGCCACCGGCACCGGAGCGAATATAGACTTTGGTAAGGTCGAGGAACTTCATATTTTATCCTAAGGGGTTACCGCAGTTTGAGGCTGTAGGTCCAGGTCGGTACGGTGGCGTTGCGCGCAAGGCAGAATATCTCGGCATCACCCAGATAGGCGAAACCGGCGTTTGTGAGTACTTTGGCAGAAGCGGGATTATCATGGAAGACGCTTGCGAACATGGCATCATTGTCCAGCGGATTACCCGCAACCAATGCCTGTACCGCATCCGATGCCACATGAGTATTCCAGAACGGTGGAGCGACCCAATAGCCGACCTCGCTTTGATTTCGGTCAAGGCGCATGAGGCTGATCACGCCCATTACTTCACCGCTGTTGTGTCCCGACCCGTCCATGACCCACACATCCTCTTCGCGCTCATGCGCCATGGCACGCTCGATGAAGCCCGCGATCACGCCGGGTGGCAGCGGATGCGGCAGGCGCGGGGTGTGCATGGCCAGACGACTGTCGGCGGCATAATGCTCGATCAAGATCAGGTCGGACAGACGGACAGGCCGCAAATCGAACCGCTCTGTCGATAATGTGGGTTGGTGCGACACAAGATTAGTCATCACAAACTTCCGTCAAAGAGTACAAAAAGAACAGAGGCCACCGTGAGGCCCGCCAATGTCCACATCAGATAAGGCTCTGCGCGGGTACCTGCAACCGTCTGTGCGATTGCACTGCCGCCGAGTGTCCACAATGGGTGCATGACGAGCTGGCAGGCTAGCAAAATAGCGGCGACCGTTGCCGTAGCAGTCAGGGTCGGAATGTCAGGCCCGACAAACGCTGTAAAACTGCCCACGATCATCGCCCATGCCTTGGGATTGAGTGGATGTACGATAAGACCTGCGCCAAATCCCGGCACATTCGCAGCAGGGTCACCATGCCCCAGCCGCAAATTCGCAACTTTCCAGGCCAGCCAGATAATATAAGCCGCCGAAATATACTTTAGGAGGGTGAACAGTGCGGGCGCTGATGCTGCCAGCCCCATCAGGCCGAAACCGATTGGCCAGATGATTAGTTGCTTGCCTAACGCCACGCCTGCCACAAAAGGCAATGCGGCGCGAAAGCCGAACCGCGCGCCTGTAGCAAGCAAGGCCATATTGGCAGGCCCAGGTGTGCCTATCTGAGAAGCCGCGAAGATGGCGAGAGGAAGAAGGGCGATGCTCACAAGCATGCCTCAATAATGCTCGCATGATTGCCGGTCATGGCGGCATCCGTCAAAGTATCGTCAAGGGGCTGTGAATGCTGCCTGCGGTCCGCGATTAAATAACTGTACTCGGAATAGGTCGCGACTGCTGGCGTGCTCTTGACGCGCGCCGGGCACTTCCGCCCTTGCTGTGTGCCAGCTGCAATAAGATCGTACCTGACGGTGCCTGCTTTGGCATCATACAGAGGGAATTCGCCCTCTTTCAGGAGAGGCAGATTGCTTGTCATCATCACACCACGCCTTTCATGATTGAAGTACGCTAAAACAGAAAAAGGACCGGCGTTTCCGCCGATCCCTGATAGTCAAATCATTAACGGATACGGCTTATTCAGCAGCTTCCGCTACCGGTACGATCGAAATGAACGTGCGGTTTTTCAGACCCTTGTGGAACTGAACATTGCCTTCAACTGTGGCGAACAGGGTGTGATCCTTGCCCATGCCAACATTTTCACCAGGCCAGAACTTCGTGCCGCGCTGACGCACCACGATATTTCCTGGAATGACAAGCTCGCCGCCATATTTTTTTACGCCAAGACGACGACCAGCTGAGTCGCGACCGTTGCGGGACGAGCCGCCTGCTTTTTTATGTGCCATTTGGTCTCTCCTTAACCTTTTGTCAGATCTTTGGCCTGTGCGATCCAGTCTTCACGACCCACACGACCTTTGAACGACAGTTTCTCTTCAATCGCTTCGACGTCCGCATCAGTCCATGCAGCAATCTGCGCAAAGGTTGTGATACCCTCTGCGTGCAGCTTGCCCACAATAACCGGACCTACGCCAGAGATCTGGGACAGATCATCGCCGTCGGCCTTTGCGGCTTTCTTCGCTGCCGGCTTTTTTGCCTTTGGCGCTTCTTCAGTCGCGGCAGGTTTCTCTGCCTTGGCCTTTTTTGCTTTTTTCACAGGAGCATCAACGGCCTTGCCTGTGATCGCGGCAACGGCAGCGGCGGAAACGGAGCCTGTGCCGATTGCTGCGGCCACACCGGACTTGCCGGCACCGGATGCGAGGATCTCTGTGATCTTCACCAGTGTCAATTTCTGACGGTGGCCCTTGGTGCGCTTGGAAGAGTGCTTCCGGCGACGCTTTACAAAGTGAATGACTTTTTCGCCTTTGATCTGGTCAACGACTTCGGCTTGTACGCCAGCATCTTCGATCATTGGCGCGCCGATTGTGGGGGTATCACCACCCAGCATCAGCACTTCGTTGAATTGAACGGTGTCACCGGCAGATGCCGCAATACGTTCCACGCGCAGCATATCGCCCGCCTGTACTTTATATTGCTTACCGCCTGTTTTCAGGACCGCAAACATAGGTCTTCCTTCATGTTTTCCGCGTTCTATGGTCCCCGGTTAAGGGCGTTTTGGACCAGACCGTGCCTGCATCCACCTCGAACAGCGCGCCCTTGGGGCGTCATTAAAAATAGCCCCGAACAAACGAATGCCCGTTCGGGATGGCGGCTTATCGGGCGGTTGGTGCCCCGAGTCAAGGCGCAAAGCCTGCGCATGGGCGTGTTTTCACCCAAAACAGCTCTTCCCTAGGACAGTGGCTAAAGCTCTTCGGCAGCCATGTTGAACGCCATGGCACGTCCCAATGCATAGGAGATATCCTCATAAAGCGGATCAAATCCGGCAAAGAACCCTGAATTCAGCGCTTTTCCTGCAGGAGAGGATGCAAAATCGGCATAAGTTGTCAGCTCGTCTACACTTAAAGGGCTATAAGCAAGTGTCATAAACCCACCTAACCAGTTGAGCGTGTCTGCGGTAATGGCCTCGCGCTCGGCCTGCACGTCGCTGAGGATCTCCTCATCGCTCATCACATAAACATCGCCGTCGACCAAAGCGCGCAAAAACTGGTAGTTGGCATTGAGCGTTGAAGTCACATTGCGGTTAAGCAAATCGCCCGCCTCGATCATCCGCTCAATCTGGGCCAGCTTGGGATCATCCCCCTCCTGCACCTGCGCAAACCGCGCGCGGGCTTCTTCTTCGATAAGTGGATCGCCCATGGCAGCGCGTGCAGAATTCTCCAGCGAAACAATCTTCGAGCCCAGATCAGATGCAAAAAAGCTGATCGCCTGCTCTAGTTCATCGCCCTCGAAGGCCGGTTCCAGCCCTGCCCGAATTCCTTCGGAAATACGCAGCGTATCGTAAATGCGGACCACTTGCCCCGACCATGCCGGACCGCCCTTCTCTTCTAGCCATTCGCGGTTGAGCGTGGCCCCGAATTCAAGTCCCTCTTCATGCAGAATGGCGCTCAGCTCATTGATCTTAAGCACGTCCATCAGAACGGTGTGCCGCGCATCGGCCCATGCGGGCAGCGCGGTCAGCACTATCATCAGCGCCGCAATAATGCGGGGTACAAACAGGCGCTTCATTTACAAATCCTGACTTGGTTGCATGAGGCGCAGGCGGGCGGCTACGGCTTCAAACCGGTCGGCCATAATTTCATATTGCACGGCATTCATCAGGTCATACACCTGCTTCATCTCTGGCTTCTCCAGCGCTTCGGCATATGTGACCATCTCCTCGTCCGAGAAGGCCTGATAGGTATAGGCCGAACCTTCAAGGGCACTCACCCGTAGACTTGCCCGCAGTTCTTCTTCCTGCGCGGCCATAGCTTCGCGCAAATCGGGTTCATCCATCTGCAATTCGATCACCCCTGCCCCGGCGGCTGCCATCAAGAACCTGATCTGCACTTCCTGAATAGACCGGACAGAGCTGTCCTCGCTGCCGCTGGCTCGGTTAAGCCGCTCGAGGATCGCCACACGGGGCGAACCGATACCGTTCAGCCCTTCGATAATCTGTGCGCCGCTTTCGGATTTAAGGCCGTCTTGCTCGATCATATGCGAGCTGTTTTCGGCAACTACCAGTCGCTGACCCAGATCCGTGGCGTAGAAATCCGCCGCGTGGACGAGCAAAGGCTCTGTCAGGGTTTTAGCAAGGATATCAACAGCCATATCATGCATAAGCGAGGTCTCGAACACCTCCCCTACAAGGCGCTGCCACTCGGAGCCAAAGTCGTCAGCCTGTAGTCCCAGCATCTCGGGTGCAGCGTCTGCTGACAATGCAATGCTTTCGAGTGCGACATCAAATCCCGTCACTTCGAGGAAAGCCTCAAGGCTCTCACGGGGCGCGGTCTGGGCGGAGACACCCAACGCGCCCACCCCAAGCATCATTGTGACAATTGGGATCATTACGGCATGGCGGATCAACTGCATTGTATTTCCTTTGAACGGTTCGGCCCACAAAATATAGGTTATGCCAGCCGCCGCAATGAAAATTCCCGAGAGTGGCAAAGAAGCGCAGACACCCCCTTGCCCGCATCCCCAAACCCGACTAGAGCAACCCCCAACGATCCCCGCGGAGATGTGCCGGAGTGGTCGAACGGGACGGTTTCGAAAACCGTTGAGCCTCTAAAGGGTTCCCAGGGTTCGAATCCCTGCATCTCCGCCATTCATGCAGGCATGGTAATGATCGTTTGGTTATCATAAACTTGATATACAGACCCGGTTTGTAGCCTTGTTATCCAAATCGCATGCTCGCCGGTTATTCCTACAATTCCCCCAGATGTGCTAAACTTTGCCGGCTTTATTATACTTAGGGGGTCAAACGCTTCAAACTTGGCCATCAACGTCTTTTTCCGGCGCTCCCTTGAACCCCAGCGCGACGACAAACTTCTCAGAGCTATCCTGACGGCTTGACGGTGGTTTAAAGTTCGCCACTTTGGTAAAGCGTTGCTTGAGCAGTTTCTGCAAATCGCCCTCAGCACCGCCTGCGAGGGTTTTGGCGATAAAAGTACCGCCTTCCTCGAGCACGTCGAACGCGAAATAGGCCGCAGCTTCGCACAGGGCGATGATGCGGTTATGGTCCGTCTGCTTATGCCCAGAAGAGGCCGCAGCCATGTCTGACATCACTACATCGGCACGCCCGCCAAGCCAGTCCTTCACCTTTATGTCCGCGTCATCTTCCATAAAGTCGAGCTGGTAGATTTCGCAGCCTGCGATCGGCTCCATCTCCTGCAGGTCAATCGCCAGAATAGTGCCTTTTGCCTTGCCGCTTTTTTCGCCTAGGATGTTCGAGCGTTTGACCGCCACCTGACACCAGCCACCGGGGGCTGCACCCAGATCGACGATACGCGCACCGGGCACCAGAAAGCGGTATTTGTCGTCAAGTTCCATAATTTTGAAGGCTGCGCGCCCGCGATAGCCTTCGGCCTTCGCGCGCTTTACGTAAGGGTCGTTCAATTGCCGTTGCAACCAGCGCGTCGAGCTAAGCTTGCGACCGCGGGCGGATTTAACTTTGACCTTCAGGTCGCGCTGTCCGCGACCTGATGTATTTTTACCTGTTGGCGTCTTGCCCATCAGAATGTTCCCTCTTCGAGCACGCCGTCCGCGCTCATTTGTGCGTATAACAGACCTTCGCGCAGACCGCGATCCGCCACGCTAAGACGGTCCGTTGGCCAGCAGCGCATCAGCGCCTGTAAAATCGCCGCGCCAGACATAATCAGCGCGGAGCGGTCGTTGCCTATGCAGGGGTCAACCCGCCTGCCCTCCGGCCCCATCGCGAGATATTGGTGAATAACCTTGTCAATTTCGCGGCTTGTCATGCTCATCCCGTCGACCTTGGTGCGGTCATAGCGGCGCAGACCCAAATGGCTGGCAGCCACAGTTGTTACTGTACCCGAAGTCCCCACAATCTGAAAGCGCTCTTGGGGTTGCGCGGACTGATAGGGCGTAAAATCCGCCAGATTTTCCTCGAAAAACCAGCTCATGAGGGCAAACCGCGCAGCGTCGTCCTCTACATCGGAGAATTGATCGCGCAGAGTTGCTACCCCCAATGGCACTGATATCCAGTCAACCACACGGGCTGCGGGAATATCGGTTGGTGCCTGAATAAACCCGTTGTGTAGCCGCATGATAGATTGGGCACGGTCTGCTTTCGGGACGCCCGATATGTCAATCCAGACCAGTTCGGTCGAGCCGCCTCCGATGTCTACCACAAGCAGATTTTCCGTCTTGTCGTTCACCAGCGGCGCACAGGAAATCACAGCAAGTTGCGCCTCTTGTTCGGGGGCAATTATCTCGAGACGCAAACCGGTCTCGCGGGTTATGCGGCGCATGAACTCGTCACCGTTTACCGCACGGCGGCAGGCCTCTGTTGCGACAAGGCGCATTTTGCCGACTTTGTTGCGGCGGAGTTTCTGCTGGCAGATGCGCAATGCCTGTATGGTGCGCGCCATCGATCCGCGCGATAAACGCCCGGTTTTCTCGAGGCCTGCGCCCAACTGGACCGACTTCGAGAAACTGTCCACCACATGAAAACCGCCGCCCTTTGGCTGGGCGATCAACATGCGACAGCTATTTGTGCCCAGATCAAGGGCCGCATAGAGGTCGTTCGATCTGGACGAAACTGGCGCGGGGCTCAGAGCCGTCTGCGATTTACGTTCGAGCGCACCCGCACCTTTGGAGCGCTTTGGCGCCATGGTATGCGCCTTTCATTACGAGTTGCCCCCTTGTTACGTGCTGGGGCGCAATGGCGCAAGCGCAGACGGCGCCCGCAACCTGCTCTTTTTGCGGGCGCACATTAATCAAGCTCAGGATGTAGATGCAAATTTTGGGCATTGGCCGCCCTCGCCCCTGTCTGCGTCATCGTTTATGGATAGGTCGCGGATGATGCCGTTATTGTCGAAAACGACAGCCGTGCAGCGCGGTGCATCCGCTAGAGAAGTCGAAACGCAATGGTCCGGGGAGGAATCGCACGTGGCACAAGTGGTTATTGTCTATTGGCGGGATATTCCTGCGCAGGTGATCGTTGGCAAAGGCCGCCGCGGCGAAAAGCGGATATTGCCAGAGCGCTTCGAGCAAGCGATTGACCGTGCCGCGATGAAAGTCGGCGCCGAGGGAGATGATGCCTACCTTGCGGAGTGGCGCAAGGCTGAGCCAGTTGAAGTCGATGGCGATGATGCCGCAGTCGCCGATGCCGAGGCGGCCCGTCTGGACGCAGAATATGACCGAGAGCGTATCAAAGCGCTGATTGCAAACGACGGCTGGGCCTGAGCCCGCTAATCTCACCCTTGATAGGAGCCTGCACATGGCACTGTTGAATTTTCGCAAAAAAGTCGAAACCCCTGCCGAAGTTATACCCGCCGTCGAGGCGTTCTTGCAGGACTTCTCGATCGAGGTGATGCCGCGTACAGCAGAAAAGGTCGAAGACTTCCCAGATCTCCTCCCCAAGGGGACCCGCGTCTATATCGCCCACATCGAGGGAACTCCGATAGAAGAAATGGTCGCGACAGCGGCTCGGTTGAATGCGGATGGCTATAAGGTCATGCCCCACTTCCCTGCGCGCATCATCAAGGACCGCGCCACGCTGGCCGACTGGATCGCCCGCTATCAGGGTCAGGCGGATGTGAAACAGGCGCTGTTGCTGGCGGGCGGTGTCGCCGCCCCCTACGGCGAATTCAGCGACAGCATGCAATTAATGGAGACCGGCCTTTTTGATGCTGCCGGTTTCGAGCGTTTGCATGTGGCAGGTCATCCCGAAGGTAACCGCGATATCGATGTCAAAGGCACCGCCAATGTCGATGCCGCCCTGCGCTGGAAAAATGACTTCCAAACCCGCACGGATGCAAAGATGGCCATCGCGACCCAGTTCGCGTTCGAGGCGAAACCGATCATTGCCTGGGCTGACAGCCTGCGCGATGCAGGTATCACAATCCCGGTGCATATCGGCATCGCGGGGCCGGCAAAACTCCAGACCTTGATCAAATTCGCAATCGCTTGCGGTGTGGGCCCCTCACTCAAGGTCCTGCAAAAGCGCGCGATGGATGTCACCAAATTGCTACTCCCCTACGAGCCGAACGAGATCATCGAGCAGCTCGCGGCACACAAGGCTGAAAACCCTGACTTCAACATCAGCCACGTTCATTTCTTCCCGCTGGGCGGAATCAAAACCAACGCCACATGGACGCATGCACATGGCGGCGCTTCTGCTGTCCCTGCATCTGCCACCTGAAGGACCCAATCATGACCAGAACAATCGTCGAATCCAAAACAAAAACGGCAATCATCGGCTTTGACCAGCCTTTCTGCGTCATCGGAGAACGGATTAACCCCACAGGCCGCAAAATCCTCGCCGAGGAGCTGGAGCGCGGCGATTACTCCCGGGTGGAGGCAGATGCCATCGCACAGGCCGCTGCGGGCGCGAACATCCTCGATGTGAATTCGGGCGCTGTGTTCTCGAACAAGATGGCCGAAGATCCACGTTATGCCGACAACAACTTTGTCGAGCCGATGCTGATGCCCGAAATGATCAAACGCGTTCAGGCCGTCACCGACTGCCCTATTTGTATCGACAGTTCAGTGCCTGGCGCTCTGGAAAAAGGGCTGGAAGCCTGCGAGGGGCGCCCCTTGCTGAACTCTGTCACCGGCGAGGAAGAGCGGCTCGAATTGGTCCTGCCGTTGGTGAAAAAATACAACGTGCCGGTAGTGGCGATCTCGAACGACGATACCGGCATCTCCGAGGATCCGGATGTACGTTTTGCTGTTGCTAAAAAGATCGTCGAGCGGGCAGCAGATTTCGGCATTCCGGCCTATGATATCGTCGTTGATCCGCTGGTGATGCCGATTGGTGCGATGGCAACAGCCGGTCATCAGGTTTTTACATTGGTGCGCCGTCTGCGCGAGGAATTGGGTGTGAACACGACATGCGGTGCGTCCAACATCAGCTTTGGTCTACCCAACCGTCACGGGATCAACAACGCATTCCTGCCGATGGCCATGGGCGCAGGCATGACTTCCGCGATTATGAACCCCATCGCCCTGCCCGTAAGTGCCGCCAAAGTAGCAGAGAAGCGCGCCGAACTTGCCGCGCTCGGACTGGTCCTGCCCGAAGATATGGACGATGAGGCGCTGGTGCAGCTTTTTGGTATGGGCTCAACACTGCCACGTCCAGGCAAGGAAATGGAAGCCATCCGTGCTGCCAACTTCCTGTTTGACCGTGATCCGCACGGCGGCGACTGGATCAGGTTCAACAAGGTAGCGCCCAAAGCAGGTCAGGAAGGCCGTGGGCGCGCAGGCCGTGTCGGTGGTCGGCGCCGCGGATGAACTCATCGCTTTAAGTTATTGAAAGGGCAGCCTGATCCGCTGCCCTTTTTTTGTGTTATAGCAGATTTTTTGCCATCATCATATGTACACCCTTCTCGCGGTTAACCGTCTGGGTAATCCGCAGATCACCGGCCAGTGAACATAGCATATAAGCCTCAGCGCGGCTGATCTTGACGCGGTCTGCCACCACCTCGATCATCCGCCGCAACGCAATCTCTACGCATTGGTCCAGATCCGCATGCATCCCCATCGTGATAATATGCGTAGGCGTTTCTGCCTGCGGGTAGGTGATGTCGAGATCGCGGCGCACAGTCAGACGAAACCGCCCCTTTAGCGCTGTTTCAATGGCGGTCACACACACCTCGCCATCGCCCTGCGCACCGTGACCATCGCCGCAGGAAAACAGCGCCCCCTCGGCATGCACAGGCAGATACAGCGTGGTCCCTGCCACCAATTCTTTATTGTCCAGATTGCCACCATGGGCGCGCGGTTCGATTGTAGATATCCGCCCCCAGCCCTGCGGTGGTGCAACAGCCATCACCCCGAAAAACGGGGCCAATGGCAATTTCAGCCCCCAAGGCATCGTGGCCTCGCCACGTGACCCGTCCAGCGGAATGATCGTCAGGTTCTGCTCGGGAAAATCCAGCGGCAGCGTTCCGACCAACGGGCGGATCATGTTATAGCCCCAGTCCTGTGCCAGCGTCACATCGAGAATGTCGACCTGCAAAACATCTCCCGCTTGCGCGCCCTCCACAGCCACGGGACCGGTCAAGATATGGCCCGGCATCGCAGGAGGGCCCATTGCATGTAGTGCAAGCAACTCGGGTGGGATATAAAAACCGTCTCCCGCGTCCGGCAAAACGGCAGGCGCACCCGATACAGTGTTGATCACAACCTCTTCGCCACTTTTTATGGTCAGGACGGGCGGCAGTGTGGCGTCGAAAAATCCCCAATGACAGGTTTCGGGTCCGGCTTTTAGCTCATTCATCTAGCGTCCAATCGCATATGCTTGCATCAATCGTGGTGTAGCGGCGGCGCGTAACATCCCGTCAGGCTCACGCAGTGCCGCCGTCAGTCGTCCAACGGTCCATGGCTCTGCGACAGTAACGATATGGCCGCGCGCCCGCAGATCAGCGATCACATCCTCACCTACATTTGGTTCAATCATCATATGCCCCGTTTGCACTTCACGCGGAAAAAACGAGCCCTGAAAATGCATCGAATGGAACAGTGGCGCATCGATCCCCTCCTGCAAGTCCATGCCATGATGCACAAATCTTAAAAACCAGATCAACTGCCACTGGTCCTGCTGGTCGCCACCGGGCGTGCCGAAAACCAATTTGGCGCCGTCTTTTTCTGCCAAACTGGGTGTGAGCGTGGTCCGCGGACGGCGCCCGGGCGCCAGTGATGTTGGCAGGCCCTCTTCAAGCCAAAACATCTGCGCACGTGAATTGAGCGGGAACCCGAGTGTGGGAATGACCGGATTACTCTGCAACCAGCCACCCGAGGGTGTCGCACTGACCATATTGCCCCAACGGTCGATCACATCGAGATGAACGGTATCACCACGCTTCTCCGTTAGATGGGACATGGTCGGCTCTTGCGCCGCGACATCGCCGACGTCAAAATCGGTTGCTGCGCGGGTGATATAGCGCTCGGCCAAATGCTCAAATCCGGCAATCCTTCCGGGTCGCTGTTCAAGCGAAGCATGATCGCTGATCAGTTTGGCGCGCCCAGCGTTGTAGCCATCGCTCAACAATTGCGACATCGGAATTTCGCTGTGGTCTGGATCCCCGTAAAAGGCCTCGCGGTCCGCATAGGCAAGCTTCATTGCTTCAATCACTGTATGCGTAAAATCGGCCCCCAGCGGATCCATTGAAGCAAGGTCAAAGTTCTTCAGGATCGCTAAAGTTTGTAAAAATACAGGGCCTTGGCCCCATGCCTGGGTCTTGTGAACTACCCAGCCGTGGTACGAGTATGTCAATGTATCCTCTACCGTGGCCGACCAGCCTTCTAGGTCGGCAGGGGCAAGGACCGCACTGTGTGCAGTACCACTGACATCCATCACACAGGCATCCGCAAGATAATCGAATATTGCATCGGCTACGAAACCGCTCCGCCACGTCGCACGTGCCGTTTCAATCTGCGCCTCGCGGGTATCGCCGGCGCTGTCCGCCAGACGGTCATAAGTTGCAGCAAGATCGGGGTTTTTGAAAAGCGCATGAGGCTCCGGCGGTTGCCCATCGGGCGTCCAGACTTCCGCAGAGCTGGGCCAATGTTCGGCGAAGTAGGGTGCAAGGCCGGCAATTGTATGGGCCACACGAGGCAGGACGGGATGGCCGTCGCGGGCATAGTCAATGGCCGGTTGCATAACCTCGCGCAGCGACATCGTCCCATGATCACGTAGCATGAGCATCCAGCCATCAAACGCCCCCGGCACAACAGTTGAGAGGAGCCCGGAGCCCGGTACCAGCGTGAGACCAAGCGATTTGAAGTGCGCGATTGTGGCGGCTGCGGGCGCTACCCCTTGGGCACATATGGTCCGCGTCTCGCCTGTCTCGGCACAATGATAAATCGCAGGCATATCTCCTGCGGGACCATTCAAGTGTGGCTCCACCACCTGCAGAACCAATCCCGCTGCCACAGCTGCATCAAATGCATTTCCGCCCTTCTCCAGCACCCCCATGCCAACGGCAGAAGCGATCCAGTGGGTCGTCGTCACAACACCAAACGTACCTTTGATTTCGGGTCTTGTGGTGAAATCGGACATACTCACTCCTGTTTCGGCAAAAATTTTCCGCAGTTTCGCAGGAATTGCAGCGAAGGCAATTCATCTATTCGCGCCGCAACACAGATTTCCACATCACAGCCGACCTGGCCATGCTTAATCGGCGCAGGTTTGCTGGGCCTCCGTGAACGCCGAACCAAACATCTGATATTTAAGTGATATATGGTGAACCCAGCTGGATTCGAACCAGCGACCTCTGCCTTCGGAGGGCAGCGCTCTATCCAGCTGAGCTATGGGTCCGACAAGGGCGGTATAGTCCGTGGATACCGCACCTGCAATTCAAAAATCGGTAAAGATCAGGCGAAAAGATCATGCGCCAGTTCCAGCGCGTCGATCAACGTGTCGATTTCGCCGGTGGTGTTATACATGCCAAACGAAGCACGGCAGGTTGCGGTCAGTTCAAGATGGTTCATCAGAGGACCGCAGCAATGCTGCCCCGCCCGCACCGCGACCCCCTTTTTATCAAGAATGGTCGATATATCATGGGCATGAGCGGCACCGTCCATTGTAAAGCTGAAGATCGCACCCTTGTCGGGCGTGGTGCCTTGTACCTGAATCCAGTTAAGGCCAGCCAGCTTTTCAATAGCATAGTCGCGAAGTGCAGTCTCATGTGCGGAGATATTTTGCAGGCCCACACCAGTCATGTAATCCAGCGCGACACCCAAACCGATTGTTTGCACGATGCCGGGTGTTCCCGCTTCGAATTTCATCGGCGCATCGTTATAGATTACAGCGTCTTTACTGACCTCGCGGATCATATCGCCGCCGCCGATGAACGGGCGCATCTCTTTCATGCGATCCGATTTGACGTAAATCGCCCCGGAGCCGGACGGACCATAAAGCTTGTGACCCGTCAGACAATAAAAGTCACAACCGATATCCTGAACATCAACAGGCATATGCACAGCCGCTTGCGAGCCATCCACCAGCACTGCAACCCCCTTGGCATGTGCTGCTGCAGTAATTGATTTTACATCAACAACAGTCCCTAAGACATTGGACATGTGGGTAATTGCAATCAATTTGGTGCGGGGTGTGATCGCGTCGATCACTGCCTGCGGATCAAGTGCACCGGTTGCATCCACATCAACCCACTTGATGACTACGCCCTGCCGCTCACGCAGAAAATGCCAAGGTACGATGTTGGCATGATGCTCCATCACACTCAAAATGATCTCGTCGCCAGCCTCCATGCGTGGCATTGCCCAGCTATAGGCGACCATATTGATCGCTTCGGTGGTACCAGAGTTAAACACGATCTCGTCCTCGGAAGCGGCATTGATAAACGCTGCAACCTTGCCGCGCACCGCCTCGTATTTGTCTGTTGCGAGGTTCGAGAGGTAATGCAGACCGCGGTGCACATTCGCGTATTCATGGGAATAAGCGGTCGAGATGGCATCTATAACAACCTGCGGCTTCTGCGCCGATGCACCGTTATCAAGATAAACCAGCGGTTTGCCGTTCACTTCACGGCTCAGGATCGGAAAATCGCGGCGAATTGCGTCTATGTCATACATTTGCAGTCACTCCCATGGCGCCAACTCCGATAAGTCCCGCCAAAATCATTAATCCAAATACGATACCCACAGCAGCCAGCACAATCACGCCGACCCCGTGCATCAATCCGGGCAATCGCAGCGCTTCGGTAATGAAGTTTACGGTAATCCACAGGCCAGCAATTCCGACAACAAGAGAGAATACCTGCGCAAGCGGCGGAGACAGTATCATCAGCAAGAACATCACCGCCTGTGCAAGCACACGAAGCGCCTGTAGCCAAACCATCAGGATCAAAAGATCGCCCAGATCACCCTTCCCTCCAAGCGCCCGACCGGTCCAGAAAAACGCATGAACGGTGAGAACCAGAACACCCGTCACCAGCGCGAAAAACATCACCGGATTGCGGAACAACGGCGGCAAGGCGGACGTATCGACCGCCAGCAACGAGAAGCTGTAAATAATGCTGTTAAGGCAGGCGACCAAAACAAGTGCGGACCACAAAACATCACGGCTCAGCGACACGGACATTATCTTTTGGGCGGCGGTGCGCGGGCTCTGGAGAGTTTCCAGCGCCAGCGCTTTGACTGTGTCAAAGGTCATCATCAGCTTGCTCCGTCCGCGCGCATCAATCCTGCAATCCAGAACCAGCCAAAAACAGCGAACCATAACAGGCCCACCAATTGAAGCTGTATGCCTGTACCGATAAATCCCGCCACCAGCCCCACAAGTAACATCACCGGGGTCGATGCCAGCAAAGCCCAGATGAGCGTAAAGCGGATCTCGTATCCGCTGATCTGACGCCGCGCTATGCGTGCCAGCCCGGTGATGATCAGTGCGAACACATAAATCAGGATTGGCAACATCAGTATATAGAACAGGGCACTCCAATAAAGCCGCGCCTCCAGCGGAATATCGGGGTCCAGCTGCGCCTCGCGCGCCTGAAACGGCGTCGAGGCGATAAACATCAGGATCCCCGCAATCAGCACAAACAAAAGCGCACGCACCTCGTTACGGCCTTGTGACAAGAATTGTGCAACCACGCGCCCCGGCCCCCGATAGGTCGCCAGAATATCCTGAGTGAGCGCCATATCAGCCCCTGTGCCGTGTGAGCCATGCGCCCATATGTGCCGTCATGTCTTCGCGAAGACCTTCATGCGCGATCTCTTCAACGGCTTCGGCCAGAAACGCCAGCGTCAGCAGGTTTGTCGCCTCATCAGCAGGCACACCGCGCGAGCGCAGATAGAAAAGCGCATCCTCGTCGATGGCACCAGATGTGGAGCCATGGCTGCACGCAACATCATCGGCGTAAATCTCGAGCTCGGGCTTGGCGAGGAACTGGCTGTCCCCATCAAGCAGCAAGGATTGACTGATCTGATAGCCGTCGGTTTTCTGCGCACCGGCTTTAACAAGGATCTTGCCTTGAAAAACGCCCGTAGCGCCGTTGCGCAACACCTTTTTGAACACCTGACGGCTTTTGCAATTCACAGCGTCATGCGTGATGAAAACCGTATCATCATGCAAGAAATCACCATCACCCACACAGGCACCCGCAACGTTTGCGATGGCGTCATCACCGGTTAATTCGATCACGCATTCATTGCGCGTCAGAACGCCATTGACTGTCATGGTGAAAGACCTGAATTCGGACTCGGTACCCAAACGTGTAAAAATGTGTGTAGCAGCGCGCCGCTCGTGATCACGGCCCTGCGCGCGCACATGATGGAACGATGCACCATCGCCGATCTCGACTTCCAACACTTTGTTGAATCGAGCAGCCGCAGCACCATTTTCCAACATGGTAAATTCCGCACCTGCATCAAGCTTGATGCAGTGGTGCAGGATCGCATCGGAAGTGTCTGAACTATGGGTATAAACCAGATTTACAGGCTTGCTCGGTTTGCCGGTTACATGGATCAGGATGCCATCGGTTGCATAGGCCGTGTTCAGCGCGGCAAGCGGACGCGCAACGGGCGTCTGCCCGCGGGCTTCCAAAACACCATACAGATTTTTGGCCCAGTGCAGATCACTGTCCGCCGCAGCCAGACGCTCGATTGTGATGCCCTCAAGGCTCAGATCATCAGATGCTTCCGCGTCAAAGACTCCATCCACAAAGGTGATGCGCAGACGGTCAACGCCAGCATACATAGCTACTTCGTCGGCTTCCAGAACACTCGCTTTTGGCGCTTCTACCTGCGTAAGTGTGTCGGGGCGGGTGTATTTCCAATACTCGTCACGCCGCTGGGGCAAGCCCATGGCACGCAGACGGGCAAGTGCTTCTTCACGCGCCGGTTTCGCCCATGTTGCGTCAGGCATTGCCAGCGCTGCAATCCGCGCTTCCGTCGTGTCTGTTTTTACTGCCGCATCAGCCATTACACCACCTCGGCGAGGATATCTGCATAACCGTTGTTCTCAACTTCGAGCGCAAGTTCAGGTCCGCCGGATTTAATGATCCGGCCATTTGCCATGATGTGCACTACATCCGGTTTGATATGATCCAGAAGGCGCTGGTAATGCGTAATCACCAAAAATCCGCGCCCCTCGCTGCGCAGGGCATTTACGCCATCCGCCACCAGTTTCATCGCATCAACGTCCAGACCGGAGTCTGTCTCGTCGAGGATGCACATTTTTGGCTCGAGCATGGCCATTTGCAGGATTTCGTTGCGCTTTTTCTCGCCACCGGAAAAGCCGACGTTGACCGGACGCTTGAGCATTTCTGCGTCTATTTTCAGATCTTTGGCTTTTTCCCGCACCACCTTGAGGAACTCGGCGGCCGACATCTCATCTTCGCCGCGTGCCTTGCGCTGTGCATTAACTGCCGTGCGCAGGAAGGTCATGTTGCCTACGCCGGGGATTTCGACAGGGTACTGGAACGCCAAAAACAGACCAGAGGCCGCGCGCTCTTCTGGCTCCATATCCAGCAGGTCAACACCTTCCAGCATGGCAGAACCGCCCGTAACCTCATAACCGTCCTTGCCAGACAGCACATATGACAGCGTTGATTTACCGGAGCCGTTTGGCCCCATGATCGCATGCACTGTGCCCGCTTCCACTTCGAGGTCTACGCCTTTGAGGATTTGCTTGTCTTCATCTTCCAGTTTGACCTGTAGGTTTTTGATGCTCAGCATTTGGATGCTCCTTATATATTCTGTGTTGCGCACAAAGCGCGTTATTTTGTCTGCCCCTCAGGCCGCTACCGTGAGGTGCGTCGAAAGGCTCTTGATGTTGGCATCACCGAAATGCCGCTCCGCCGTTCACTAATTCAACCTGAAGCGAGTGATATAGGCCGCACTGCTCATCCCAATGACACCGCCGTGCCTGACACGGAAACCATCATCATGCTCTCCCCGATAATTTCATAGTCGATGTCGACACCTACTACCGCATCTGCCCCCTTGGCGCGCGCTGCTTGTTCAATCTCCGCCATCGCAGCCTCGCGCGCATCGCGCAGTTTGTTTTCGTACTGGCCCGACCGGCCACCGACTATATCGGTCACCCGCGCAAACATGTCGCGTACGATATTGGCCCCCATGATCGCCTCACCCACCACGATGCCGTGATATTTGGTGACGGGACGCCCCTCGACCGTGTTTGTGGTGGTGATGATCATGAATTGCGTCCCTTGAACCAGCGGATCACAAGCCCGACGACAAAGTAGAAGCCAGCAAAGATGAGTGCCGATAACACAGCCTCTGGCCAGCCGTCGTCCGCTTCCAACCCGAAACCAAAACCGAGCGCGGCGATAAGATAGATTACCGCCGCAACGCCGGTTTCCTTAAACAGTTTGGGCATCAGCCAACAGAGCCTTCCAGCGAGATTGCCACAAGAGCTTGGGCTTCCATGGCAAATTCCATCGGCAGCGCCTGAAGCACGTCCTTGCAAAAGCCGTTGACGACCAGCGCAACCGCCTCTTCCTCGTCCATACCGCGGCTGCGGCAATAAAAGAGCTGCTCGTCGTCTACCTTGGATGTGGTGGCCTCGTGCTCCACGCGGCTCGAGTTATTTTTGACCTCGATATAAGGCACCGTATGCGCACCGCACTGGTCGCCGATCAGCAGACTGTCACACTGCGTGTAGTTCCGGCTTTCCTTGGCTTTCGGGTGCATTGACACCAGGCCGCGATAGGTATTTTGCGCCTTGCCCGCTGAAATCCCCTTGGACACGATCCGCGATTTTGTGCGTTTGCCCAAATGGATCATCTTGGTGCCGGTATCGGCCTGCTGCATGTTGTTGGCGATGGCGATTGAATAGAACTCGCCCTGACTATCGTCGCCGCGCAGAATGCACGAAGGATATTTCCACGTCACAGCGGAGCCGGTTTCAACCTGTGTCCACATCACCTTGGCACGGTCGCCACGACAATCGGCACGTTTGGTCACAAAGTTGTAAATACCCCCCTTGCCGTTTTCGTCACCGGGATACCAGTTCTGAACGGTGGAGTATTTGACCTCTGCATCTTCCTCGATAATGATCTCGACCACTGCCGCGTGCAGCTGGCTCTCATCGCGCTGCGGCGCTGTGCAACCCTCAAGGTAGCTCACATACGAGCCTTTATCAGCAATGATCAGCGTCCGCTCGAACTGACCTGTATTCTCAGCGTTGATGCGGAAATATGTGGACAGCTCCATCGGGCACCGCACACCCGGCGGCACGTAAACAAATGATCCATCGGAGAACACGGCGGAATTGAGCGTGGCATAAAAGTTGTCCTGAACCGGCACAACCGAGCCCAGATACTTCTTGACCAACTCGGGATGGTTCTTGATCGCTTCCGAAATCGAGCAGAAGATAACGCCGGCTTTCAGCAGCTCGTCCTGAAACGTCGTTCCGACCGAAACAGAGTCAAAGACGGCATCCACAGCTACCTTACGCGGCGCATCCGACATCTCTTCTGCGCCCTCGACACCCGCCAGAATTGCCTGTTCCTTGAGCGGAATGCCTAACTTTTTATAAGTCTCCAGAAGTTTGGGATCGACGTCATCAAGCGACTTGGGCTTGACCGCCATTGATGTGGGGCGCGCATAATAATACTGATTCTGGAAATCGATCGTCGGATAATCTACCATCGCCCAGTCAGGCTCGCGCATTTTCTGCCAGCGGGCATAAGCACCCAGACGCCATTCGGTCATCCACTCCGGCTCTTCGTTCTTGGAGGAGATCAGCTTGACGATATCCTCGTTCAATCCAAGCGGGGCATAATCCATTTCGATATCGGTAGACCAGCCATGTTTGTAGGCACCGCCAACTTCGCGCACCGCGTCAACTGTATCCTGATCCACACCGTCTTTTACGCCGCTGTCCATGATCGTATCCATGCTCGTCTTCCTCATCCTCGGGGCTTACGCCGCCCGCATCTGGTGTTTCTCGAATCTTGCGGCCCATGCATCTGCAAAGCGCAAAACATCGTCTTCTGTTGTCTCAAGGCCCAGTGATACGCGCACAGCGCTCGCGGCCTCAATTTCATCATATCCCATCGCCAACAAGACCTTGCTCGCCTTTACCTTGCCGCTTGAACATGCCGATCCTGCCGAAATCGCAAACCCAGCAAGGTCCATCTGCATTACTTGCGTCTCGCCCTTCCAACCGGGCGTTAAGATGCAAGATGTGTTCGGCAACCGGTTCACTTCATTCCCGACAAAAATAGTCTGATCCGAGACGGACGCAATAGCCTTTTCTAGAATACTTCTAAGTTGCGCCACTTCGTCCCACTTACCCGCAGCCACATCGCGCAAGGCTGCCTGCGCTGCTGCACCAAATCCTGCCATCCCGACAATGTTCTCGGTGCCCGAGCGGCGGTTCATCTCTTGACCGCCACCGCGCAGGATCGGGTCGGGATCTTGCGCAGTAAAATTGATCAGTGCGCCAATGCCTTTGGGGCCGCCGATCTTATGCGCTGAGAGGATGGCGTAGGACGGCGTGAACGCTTCGTAGGCCACAGGTACTTTTCCCGCCATTTGCGTGATGTCACAAATCACCGAAAACGTCTTACCGTTTGGCGTTGCACCACTGCCCACAACAGAACTGGTTCGGGCCATGATACCAGTCTCGCTATTGGCGGCAGACCAAGCAATCAGTGGAGGTGCGTCACATGCATCAACCCATTCAAACAATGAGGAAACAGCATCAGGAAAAAGCGTTCCATCAGCGCGGTGTAGCGCAGCGGCTTCATGTTCGCTCCAAACGCTCAGGCAATCGTGCTCCGTAGGGAGGGACGCATAAACGCCTCCATGCCGCGCTTTTTGCGCAACGGCCAATGCGGCGGCCTCGGTCGCACTGGAGGTGAATATCACCTGTTGCGGCCTACACCCTACCAGTTCAGCCACCTGCCCGCGGGCGCGTTCCACCAGCATCTTCGCTGCGCGCCCTTCTGCATGCACCGATGACGGATTTCCGACCAGATCCATTGCCGACACCATTGCAGCACGGGCCTCGGCCCTTAGCGGCGTTGTGGCGTTATGGTCGAGGTAGACGCGGGCCATAGCTATTCATCCACCACGGCAAATAGGTTCGGGACAGCTGGACAGGGCACCATCTGGTTGTTGACCACATCCGACAGGCGCGTCTGGTGCAAGAATACGTAAACGTGGGCCGACAGCCCCTGCCATAGACGGTTTGTCATGGATTGTGCACGACTGCCCGAAGTGCCGCCTGAAACACCAGCGCCCTTGTGCATGGCGTCTACCGTCTCGTCCACCGCACTCAGAATATCGACCACTCTTATGTCCGAGGCAGGCCGCGCAAGCCGGTATCCGCCGCCCGGACCGCGCACAGACGTAACAAGCTCGGCGCGGCGCAACTTAACGAACAACTGCTCTAGATAGGGCAGCGAAACGCTTTGGCGCTCGGCGATATCGCCCAGCGATACAAGCTTATTTTCTGGCTGCATCGCAATGTCGGTCAGAGCGACCATAGCGTAGCGCCCCTTGGTGGACAGTTTCATCGTTTCTCTCCTGACCCGTTTTGGGCCTTGTGTCTCGCCCTATCGCAGTCCGGATCAGGCTTTTGTTTGACGAAGGCGACCTAAATGCCTACATCGCTCAAGTGCGATCCGCTTTAAGTGGATTCCTATATTAGAATTGTTCTAAGGTACCCGACTGAATTCGTCAAGAATATCATCCGCCCCTTGGACCCTGCAAGAGAGTACACCCATGCCCGAGGTAATTTTTCCTGGACCCGAAGGTCGCCTTGAGGGCCGCTATCACCCCCAAAAAGAGCGTGACGCGCCGATTGCGATCATCCTGCACCCGCATCCGCAGTTTGGCGGCACGATGAATCACAAGGTTGTGTATAATATGCACTACGCCTTTTACAGCATGGGTTTCACCGTGCTGCGGTTCAACTTCCGCGGTGTGGGCCGTTCACAGGGAGAGTATGATCAGGGCATCGGCGAGCTATCCGACGCGGCCTCCGCTCTTGATTACCTCCAGTCGATGAACAACAACTCCAAGCATTGCTGGGTTGCCGGTTTCTCGTTCGGCGCATGGATCGGTATGCAGTTGCTGATGCGCCGTCCCGAAATCACGGGCTTTATCTCGGTAGCACCTCCTGCCAACATGTATGACTTCAGCTTCCTTGCGCCCTGCCCCGCATCCGGCCTGGTTATCAACGGAACAGCCGATCGCGTGGCGCCGCCTGCCGACACCGTAAATCTGGTAAACAAGCTGCACGAGCAAAAAGGCATCACTGTTACCCATCAGGAAGTCGAGGGTGCGGGCCACTTCTTTGAAGAGCCGCACATGGATACGCTTATCACTTCGACCACCGAATATGTCCGCCGCCGTCTGACAGAAAATACACGCTAATGGCCGATGATGCCGTCATTCGCATGGCGAACCAGCTGGCCGAAGAATGCCTCGCCGTTCAAAAAGAGACCGGCGAAGACCGTTTGTTTATGGAAGTCGGCGATGTGCTTGGCGCCTCCTCCCAGACCCTCGAAGAGGCGTTTCTAACGGCGATCCG
Source organism: Sulfitobacter guttiformis (assembly GCF_003610455.1). Classification (NCBI taxonomy): domain Bacteria; kingdom Pseudomonadati; phylum Pseudomonadota; class Alphaproteobacteria; order Rhodobacterales; family Roseobacteraceae; genus Sulfitobacter; species Sulfitobacter guttiformis. Next base: position 310,101 of record NZ_RAQK01000002.1, read on the forward strand.
CACGCGCATGGCCGAGCAAAAAGGCCGTGCGTTTCTTGCCAATAAGCTCAAAAAGCACCGCGCAGCCGCTGCCCAACCGGAATGACTGAACGACTTGAGCAACAAATTGCCTTTCTAAATGAGGCAGATAAGCTCAAGTCGGTCAGCCGCGCGACACGACTGTGTGACGGTTCACGATTCGAGAATACCGCCGAGCACAGCTGGCACCTTACGTTATATGCGCTGGTGCTGTCCGATCAGGCGGGGCCGGACGTAGATATCGGCCATGTGATTAAGATGTTGATCCTGCATGATCTGGTAGAAATCGATGCAGGTGATAACCCGATTTTCGGGACGTTTGACGGCACGGAAGTCGAGGCGCAGGAAAAAGTCGCAGCAGACCGTATATTCGGACTTCTTCCCCGAGACATAGCGGAACGTCTTCGTCCCGTCTGGGAGGAGTTTGAGGCGGCGCAGACACCGTCGGCCCGCTTCGCCAAATCCCTCGACCGGTTTCAGCCACCGATGCAGAACCTTGCCTCAGGCGGCGGCAGCTGGACAGACTACAACGTGACAGAGCAGATGATCGACGAACGGGTTGGCCGCAAGATCAACATCGGGGCACCGGCACTTTGGACTTTTGCCCGCGCTAAAATCAGAGCCTTCTTCGCGGCACGTCGCAACACATAAAGAGATACGGTATACCAATGTATACCGTCTTCCCTTGTGGCGAGAAATACACTAAAGCTTAGGGAAAGATAGTGTAGAGTGGCCTGTAGCCAAAGGACCCCCCATGACCAAGATCAAAGTAGAAAACCCTGTTGTCGAGCTTGATGGGGACGAGATGACCCGCATCATGTGGGATTTCATCAAGAAAAAGCTGATCCTTCCTTACCTTGATATTGATTTGAAATATTACGATCTGGGTATTCAGGCGCGCGATGACACCGACGACCAGATTACAATTGATTCCGCCGAAGCAATCAAAAAATACGGCGTTGGCATCAAATGCGCGACCATCACGCCCGATGAGGCCCGCGTCGAAGAATTCGGGCTCAAGAAAATGTGGCGCTCACCCAATGGCACCATCCGCAATATTCTGGGCGGCGTCATTTTTCGTGAGCCCATCATTTGCAAAAACGTACCGCGCCTTGTTCCGGGCTGGACCAAACCGATCGTTGTGGGGCGTCATGCCTTTGGCGACCAGTACCGCGCTACAGATTTCAAATTTCCCGGTGCAGGTAAGCTCACGATTAAATTCGTCGGCGAAGACGGTACCGAGATCGAGCATGAGGTGTTTGACGCCCCTGATTCCGGTGTGGTCATGGCGATGTATAACCTCGACAAATCCATTATCGATTTCGCCCGCGCATCTCTGAACTATGGCCTCACCAAAGGCTGGCCTGTCTATCTGAGTACTAAGAACACAATTCTCAAGCAATATGACGGCCGCTTTCTCGAGCTGTTCCAGCAAATATTCGACGCCGAATTCAAAGACAAATTCGAGGCGGCAGGCATCACTTACCAGCATCGACTGATCGATGACATGGTTGCTTGCGCCATGAAGTGGAACGGTGGTTACGTCTGGGCCTGCAAGAACTATGACGGCGATGTACAGTCCGACACTGTTGCGCAGGGCTTTGGATCGCTTGGGCTGATGACATCAATCCTGATGACGCCCGATGGCAAGACCGTCGAGGCGGAGGCGGCCCATGGCACCGTGACCCGCCACTACCGCCAGCATCAAGCGGGCGAAGAGACGTCGACGAACTCTATCGCATCGATCTACGCATGGACAGGCGGGCTGAAGCACCGCGGTAAGCTGGATGGTAATACAGCGCTCATCGACTTTGCCGAAACGCTGGAGAAGGTTGTGGTGGGAACTGTCGAAGCTGGCCATATGACAAAGGATCTCGCACTTTTGGTCGGACCGGACCAAGGCTGGCTTACCACGATGGGTTTTCTGGAAAAAGTCGATGAAAACCTTAACAAAGCGCTTAAAGGCTAAAAGAACTACGCACAAAGGGCCGCATGAGAGCGGCCCTTTTTTATGCGCTTTTGCGTAATTCTGCAGCGTTGGACAGCGCTGGCACAAAGGGCGTGATGGTACATTCGCGCCCTTCAAACCGGCAAAAGCTGCCCTTTGGTACTTCATTCCATGCGCCCGAAACTGTCTCGAAAGGCTCAGATACCACAGACCAGCCCTGCCATGCCTCGGACCATTGATAAAACAGCGAGGGCGCCAGAGCGTCAGAGGCGTAGCGCACCGCATAAAGCACTTCACCGTCAGAGAAAGCCGCCGTACACCGCATCTGGACCTCTGCACCATAAGCGCGCGACATCTGTTCTAGTAGAGATACCGCCTGCCCCATCGCCGCCTTGGGGTTATGATCAAGACCCAGACCGCAAGCCAGTAAGAACAACACCTCGCTGTCCGTGGCACCGTACCGGAACTGGTACATATCGTCAGAAATTAACTGTTCCGCATGGCGGCGGAACGCTTCGAAACCGCCCACCTGACCGTTGTGCATAAACGACCAGCGTCCCTGCACAAAAGGATGGCAATTGTTACGGCTGGTGGCCGTGCCGGTGGAGGCGCGCACATGCGCCAAAAACAGTTTCGAGCGGACCTGCCGTGCGATGCTGCGCAAATTCTGGTCTGACCATGCCGGGTACACATCGCGGTATAGGCCCGGCTCTGCGCAATGATCGTACCATGCCACACCAAAGCCGTCGGCGTTGATAGATGTCTTACACTTTGACGCTTCGCGAGACTGATGGATTAGTGAGTGCGCAGGCGCGCTGAGGATTTCTGAAATAAAGAGCGGCTTACCCAGCCACGCAGCCCAACGGCACATTCACGCACCACGATTGTGGGTTTTGGCATACAGCTCTGCGATAATCTTGCTCGCGGTTTTCTCGAAAAGACACGGAACAAACGCATGAACCAGCGCGGCACCACCGGCCAGAAACAATTTCCCCGAAAATTTTCCGGCAAAGGCCATATGCTCGAAAAATGTCTCGTCTACTTTTGCGGGATGGTCGAGGAAGATGCGATTGATCATGTCTGTTCCTTTTTGCTCTATTCCAGCAAACTACCCAAAGCACGGTGAAAATCCCTCACAAAGATTGGCGCATTCGGCTTGCTTATGGGATATTCTCCCGTAATAATGAAGATATGGGAGATATTGATACAATAGACCGCAAAATACTGAACGCATTGCAGCGCGATGCAGCGCAGTCGCTTGATGCGCTGGGTGAACAGGTTGGCTTGTCGCGCAACGCTTGCTGGCGCCGGATCCGTGCATTGGAGCAGGCAGGCATTATCACCGGACGCATCGCTACAGTGAACGCGGCCAAACTGGGTCTTGGGCTCACGGTTTTTATGCAGATCCGTACCAATGCGCATGCCCCCGACTGGATGCACAAATTTTCCGCCGCCACACGGGCCATGCCTGAAATACAGGGTGTCTACCGCATGAGCGGGGATCTGGATTACTTGATCCGCGCCCGAGTCGCGGATATGGCGGGCTATGACCAGCTTTACCAGCGTCTCATTGCGCGGGTGCCGCTCTCGGACGTTTCTGCAAGTTTTGTGATGGAAGAAATCAAGGAAACATCCGAGCTAAACCTGTGAAAGGCCGTCCCCATGCCCGTCTACTTTATCCTCGCCCTCGCCGTAGTGTTTGAAACCATCGGTACGACTGCGCTCAAAGCCAGCGAGCAATTCAGCCGCTTGGGGCCTTCGGTTATCGTCGTTTTGGCATACGGCGTATCGTTTTACCTGCTCTCGATTACACTCAAAACCATTCCCGTGGGTGTGGTGTATGCCCTGTGGAGCGGTCTCGGTATTATTTCGATCGCGACCATCGGTTGGCTCGTGTTCGGTCAAACGCTGGATCTGGCGGCAATTGTAGGGATGGCAATGATTATCGGAGGTATTGCGGTGATCCACCTATTTTCGACGACATCCCCCCACTAAGCGGGCAAAAATCCCCCATAAGATGCTGTCCGCACCTCCTGCGGGGTTTTTCACTGGCCTTTGCTGCGGATGCACGGTAGAGGCCGCTCAACTCCCTGAGATAAGGCATTCGACATGGATCTGCGGAACATCGCAATTATTGCACACGTTGACCACGGCAAGACGACGCTGGTGGACGAACTTCTAAAACAAGCGGGAACATACCGCGAAAACCAGGCGACGACCGAGCGCGCCATGGACAGCAACGATCTAGAACGCGAACGCGGCATCACGATCTTTGCGAAACCAACTTCCGTTGTGTGGAACAACACACGCATCAACATCGTGGACACACCCGGCCACGCTGATTTCGGCGGCGAAGTCGAGCGTATCCTGTCGATGGTGGACGGTGTTGTGCTGCTGGTGGATGCGGCCGAAGGCCCGATGCCACAAACCAAATTCGTAACGTCGAAAGCGTTGAAACTGGGCCTGCGACCGATTGTTGTGATCAACAAAGTCGACAAATCCGACGGTGAGCCTGATCGCGCGCTGGACGAGTGTTTCGATCTGTTTGCAAACCTTGACGCCACCGATGACCAGCTTGATTTCCCAACCATGTACGCCTCTGGCCGTGCTGGCTGGGCAGACATGGAGCTTGACGGTCCACGCAAAGACCTCAGCGCGCTGTTCGAACTGATCCTTTCCCACGTCCCTGCGCCCGCGCAGATTGCCGACCGTGAAAAGCCATTCACAATGCTGGCGACGACATTGGGCGGTGATCCGTTCCTGGGTCGCTTGCTGACAGGCCGTGTTGAATCCGGCACGCTCAAGGCAGGTCAAACGATCAAATCCATGTCGCGTGACGGCAAGCTGATTGAAAACTTCCGCTGCACCAAAATCCTCGCTTTCCGCGGGTTGGAGCAGACAGCAATCGAAACAGCAGAAGCCGGCGATATCGTTTCCATCGCTGGCATGACCAAAGCGACTGTGGCAGATACCTTGGCTGATCCATCAGTAAGCGAGGCCATCCCAGCACAGCCGATCGATCCGCCAACGATCACTGTGACTTTCGGCATCAACGACAGCCCGCTCGCAGGCCGTGATGGCAAAAAAGTACAGTCCCGCGTCATCCGTGACCGCCTGCATAAAGAAGCCGAATCCAACGTTGCAATCAAAATCTCCGACACACCTGGTGGCGAAGCGTTTGAAGTTGCAGGTCGGGGTGAATTGCAAATGGGGGTTCTGATCGAGAACATGCGCCGCGAGGGTTTTGAGCTTTCAATCTCCCGCCCACAGGTTCTGTTTCAGGAAATCGATGGCGTGCGCCATGAGCCAATCGAAGAAGCCACAATCGATGTGGATGACGAGTATTCCGGCGCCGTAATCGAAAAGCTGACCGGCGTTCGCAAGGGTGAGCTGGTCGAGATGCGCCCTGCCGGTGCCGGTAAAACCCGCATCATCGCGCATGTCCCATCGCGTGGCCTGATTGGCTACCATGGTGAATTCCTGACAGATACACGCGGCACAGGTGTTCTAAACCGTGTGTTCCACTCTTGGGCGCCGCATAAAGGGCCAATTCCAGGTCGTCGCGCAGGTGTGCTGATCTCGATGGAGAACGGTACAGCAGTATCCTACGCTCTGTGGAAACTCGAAGACCGTGGCCGCTTCTTTATCGGGGCGCAAACGGACGTGTATACAGGTATGGTCATCGGCGAGCACAGCCGTGAAAACGATCTGGAAGTTAATCCGCTTAAGGGTAAACAACTTACCAACGTTCGGGCCTCCGGTACGGATGAAGCGGTGCGTCTGACCACACCGATCACCATGAGCCTTGAAGAAGCGATTGCCTATATTGATGACGATGAGCTGGTGGAAGTCACACCGAACGCGATCCGACTGCGCAAACGCCATCTTGACCCACATGAACGCAAGCGGATGTCAAAATCCAAGTAATTTAAAAAAGGGCGCTCCTGATTGGAGCGCCCTCTTTGTATCTTCAGTCAGGTGCGGCGCTGCCGCATGATGTCATTGGAACGAAACGCTTACGAAGCGTTTATTCGGTTGTCTCGATGATCATTAATTCCCGCTCGGATGCGCCTTTTGCGAATTCGAGTGCGGCTTGATATGCGGGAGAATGATAGCAACGCTCTGCCGTTTCGACATCTGCAAAGCGCGCAACAACATTGCGCGGACGCTCCTTGCCTTCAAGCTGAACAAACCGGCCACCGCGGGCAATGAATGTCCCACCGTGATCTGCAATGGCAACCGTCGCGCCTGCTGCGTATTTTTTATAGGCTTCTTCGTCGGTTACTGTGACATGAGCGATCCAAAGTGCTGGCATTCCATTTATCCTTTCAAGATATTTTCAGCGGCCGCAATCGCCGCCTCAGCGTTCTGGGCCGACGCACCGCCACCCTGAGCCATATCAGGACGACCGCCACCGCCTTTGCCACCAAGCTCCGAGACCGCCGCCCGCAAAATATCGACAGCAGAAATCCTGTCCGTCAAATCTTTTGTAACACCTGCCGCAACCGCAGCTTTGTCGCCGGTATCCGCAATAAGCAAGACCACACCCGATCCTAGACGCGCCTTATGCTCGTCCATCAACGCAGGAAGGTCCTTGCCCGTTACCCCGCTTAAGGTCTGTGCATGGAAGCTTATGCCATTCACCTCGCGCGCAACCGGAGCACTTGTGCCACCTGACATCGCAAGTTCGCGGCGAAGCTGGGCAACCTCGTTTGCTAATGCGCGGCGTTCGTCCATCAGTGCACGGACGCGGGCCGGGACCGCAGATGCCGGACTTTTGAGCTCCAGCGCTGCCTGCGCTAGCAGACTGTCCTGCGCGCGAAGATGCGCAATCGCTGCCTCGCCGGTCAAGGCCTCGATCCGCCGTACACCTGCACTGCTGGCGCTGTCACCAAGCAATACAAAGGCTCCGATATCGCCCGTGCGCGCTACGTGCGTGCCTCCGCATAGTTCAAGAGAGTATGTATTGCGATCAGCACCCTTACCGGAGGCGTCCTGACGCCCCATTGACACAACGCGTACTTCGTCACCGTATTTTTCGCCAAAGAGCGCCTGAGCGCCCAAGGCCCGTGCATCATCGGGTGTCATGATCCGTGTTTCGACAGCAGTATTCTGGCGTATATATGTATTCACCTCTGCCTCAATAGTCAGAATATCCTCTGCACTGATCGTTTCACTATGGCTGAAATCAAAGCGCAGACGGTCGTCCGCGTTCAAAGACCCGCGTTGCGCTACATGATCACCCAACGCGTGGCGCAAGGCTTCGTGGAGCAAATGCGTGGCAGAATGATTGGCGCGGATAGCGGTACGGCGGCCGTGATCCACCTCAAGAACAGCAGACTGTCCGTTTGAAATGCTTCCTTTTTCGACCTTTGCGAAATGGATGAAAACACCAGCGGCCTTACGCGTGTCAGTGATGCGTGCGGTGCCGGTATCTGTACGGATAATTCCGGTATCACCCAACTGCCCACCGCTTTCAGCATAGAATGGCGTCTGGTTCAGGGCGATTTGTACCTCGCCGCCTTCGCTCACGTTAACTACGCCGCTACCGTCCTGGACCAGAGCGGCAATTTTGCCCTCTGCCGTCTCGGTATCGTAGCCGAGAAATTCTGTCACGCCGGCCTTATCTGCTACATCGAACCAGATAGTTGCGTCCGCGGCTTCGCCGGAGCCCGACCATGCCGCACGCGCTTTGGCTTTTTGCTCCGCCATGGCAGAGGTAAATCCGTCGGTGTCGACAGTGCGGCCCTTTTCACGCAGAGCATCCTGCGTCAAATCAAGGGGAAATCCAAATGTATCATAGAGTTTGAATGCCGTAGCACCTGCCAACTCGCCGCCCTCGGGCAACATGACCAACTCTTCATCAAGCAGCTTTAGACCGCGGTCGAGGGTCTGCCGAAAGCGTGTCTCCTCCTGCAGCAATGTCTGCTGGATCATGCTCTGCGCCTGCCCCAGTTCAGGGTAGGCTTGTCCCATCTGCGCCACCAATGCGGGCACCAGCCGGTGCATCAATGGATCCTTCGCGCCCAGCAAATGGGCATGGCGCATAGCGCGGCGCATGATCCGGCGAAGCACATAGCCACGCCCGTCATTACTTGGCATGACGCCATCGGCCATCAAAAACGATGTAGAGCGAAGATGATCGGCAATCACGCGGTGATGGGTCTTGCCCGGCCCGTCCGGGTCGCTGCTTGTTGCGTTTGCAGAAGCCTCGATCAGGCTACGCATCAGATCAGTCGAGTAGTTGTCATTCGTTCCCTGCAAAAGGGCTGCAACACGCTCGATCCCCATACCGGTGTCGATAGACTTATTCGGTAGGTCGCGGCGGGTGCCATCCTCGAACTGCTCGTATTGCATGAATACGAGGTTCCAGATCTCTACAAAGCGGTCGCCATCCTCTTCAGGTGAACCTGGAGGTCCACCCCAGATGTGATCGCCGTGGTCATAGAAGATTTCGGTACAAGGCCCGCATGGACCCGTCGGACCAGCGGACCAGAAGTTGTCATCTGTCGCAATGCGGATGATCCGGTCATCGCTGAGGCCTGCGTGCTTTTTCCAGATCGCCACCGCTTCGTCATCCGTATGATAGACAGTTACGATGAGGCGCGAGGCATCGATACCGAATACTTTTGTCAGCAGGTCCCACGCCATCGGAATTGCATCTTCTTTGAAATAATCACCGAAACTGAAATTGCCCAGCATTTCGAAGAAAGTGTGGTGACGTGCAGTATAGCCCACATTGTCCAGATCGTTATGCTTGCCCCCCGCCCGCACACATTTTTGCGCAGTCGTTGCGCGTGTGTAATCGCGCGTCTCGACGCCGGTGAAAAGGTTTTTGAACTGCACCATGCCCGCAGCAGTGAACATCAGCGTTGGGTCATTGCGCGGCACCAGCGGGCTGGACGGAACAACCGTGTGACCCTTATCGCCGAAATAGGTCAGAAAATTTGAGCGAATTTCGTTAAGCGTTTGCATGATGTCCGTCCTTTGGGCACGCGGAATTATCCCTGTGAGATAGCGGGGGCATCGTGGGCTGTCCACAGGCAGGGAATGAAAAAAAGGGAGCACGCCCTGTGGTGTGCACCCTTTTCCCGATAGATCTTGCCAAGAATACCTAGATGACTTGCTTAGTCATCTAGAATGTTGGGCTCATCGTCACTATCTGAGCCGTTGAAATCCAGACCATGGGAGGCGCGGATTTTATCTTCGATGTCGTTCGCCATTGCAGGATTTTCACGCAGATAGGTCTTTGCGTTAATCCGGCCCTGACCGATCCGCTCATCCCCGTAGGAGTACCAGCTGCCAGATTTATCGACGATCCCAGCCTGCACCCCCATATCAAGAAGCTCACCCATTTTCGAGATACCTTCGCCGTACATGATCTCGAATTCGACCTGCTTGAATGGAGGAGCCACCTTGTTTTTGACGACCTTGACCTTCGTCTGGTTGCCGACCACTTCGTCACGATCCTTGATTGAACCGATGCGGCGGATATCGAGGCGCACAGAGGAATAAAACTTTAGCGCATTCCCGCCTGTCGTCGTCTCGGGCGAGCCAAACATAACGCCGATCTTCATACGGATCTGGTTGATGAAAATCACCATGCAGTTCGATTTCGAGATCGAGCTGGTGAGCTTGCGCATTGCCTTGCTCATCAGGCGCGCCTGAACACCAACCGAGCTGTCGCCCATCTCGCCCTCGAGTTCGGATTTGGGCGTTAATGCCGCGACCGAATCCACGATGACCATGTTCACAGCGCCGGAACGCACCAGTGTATCAACAATCTCGAGTGCCTGTTCGCCGGTATCGGGCTGGGAAATCAGCAGCTCATCGATATCAACGCCCAGCTTTTTGGCATATTGTGGATCAAGCGCATGCTCGGCATCGACAAAGGCACAAACACCGCCTGCCTTCTGCTGTTCGGCCACACAATGCAGCGTAAGTGTGGTTTTACCCGATGATTCCGGGCCGTAGATCTCGATGATCCGTCCCATGGGCAATCCGCCAATGCCCAAAGCAATATCAAGTCCGAGCGAGCCGGTCGACGAGGCGGTAATATCCTGAACCGCACCCTCCGCGCCCAGCTTCATAATCGAGCCTTTGCCGAACTGCCGTTCGATCTGCGCCAGCGCGCTGTCGAGCGCCTTTTGCTTGTCTGCCGTTTTCTTGTCCATGTTCAAAAGATCTGCCGTTGCCATTTGGGTTCGTCCCTTACTGTCACAGGGTGAAGGTGACGGCAATCGCCACCGGCACCGGAGTTTTATGTTCCTCTAATGTTCTTATGGGTACAAAGAAAGAACATTTCAATTAAATTATTTCTTCTCCAATCATGGGGCCGTACTGGTTAAAAAGTTGTTTATGAGCAAAGCTACAGTTATGTTATCGGCATCTGGAGGGTCTATATGCTTGTTTTCTTTAAGGAACGCCTTGCGTTTCTGTCCATGCCAAAGACGGGATCAACTGCCTATCAAAGCGCACTGGCATCTCGGGCGGATATAGTAATAAACGAGCCGCCCCTTCTCAAACATGCACCGGTCTACCGCTATAACCGATTCATCCGCCCGATGTTTTTGAATGTGTGTGATGCAGAGATGGAGTTAATGGCCGTTATGCGCGAGCCAATCAGTTGGCTTAGCAGCTGGTACCGCTACCGGCAGCGACCTTTCATGAAGGACAAGCCGAATAACACCCATGAAATCACCTTCGACGACTTTATTCTCGCCTACATGAGGGGGCAGCGGCCCGGTTTTGCCGAAGTCGGCAATCAGCTCAAGTTTCTGGAGCGTCAGCCGAACGGTACAGGCATTACCCATCTGTTTGCTTACGAGGACCAGCCCCGCCTTCAATCTTTCCTTGAAGAGCGGTTAGAGGTGAAATTGAGTATCAAGCGTGAAAATGTCTCTCCCGCCTTCGAGGTGGCCTTGTCACCGGACATCGAGGAGCGCTTTCGCCGCAAATTTGCTGATGATTTCACATTGTATGAAAGCATTTCAAAGAACTAGTGAAGCTGATTGTTTACGGTTTCGGTGAGATCACTCAGCGAGAAGGGTTTGGGCAAGAAAACTGAATTCGGTATCTTCTTTTGGGCCTCCCCCAAGCTGTCTTCAGCATAGCCAGACACAAAAACCACACGCACATCGGGGCGCGCGATCAATGCCTGACGGACCCAACTGGGCCCATCCATGCCAGGCATTACGACATCGGTCACGAAGACATCGATTTTAAGATCTACATCCTCAAGTGTTGCGAGAGCTGCCTCGGCATTTTCTGCCTCAAGCACCGTATATCCGCGCAGTCGTAGCGCACGGCTCGCAAACGCTCGTACCGGCGCCTCATCCTCAACCAACAAAATAACGCCGCCCTTTGGCGCATTACCGACAGCGGCGGGCTTTTCGACTGCTTTTGTCACAGATACATGTGCGTTTTGGGCCAAAACAGGGAAATATAATGTGAAACAAGTACCAACCCCCTCTGTGCTGTCTACGAAAATATAACCGCCCGATTGCTTGATAATTCCGTAAGCAGTTGAAAGTCCGAGGCCTGTCCCCTCGCCCGTGCGTTTGGTTGTGAAGAATGGCTCGAAGACTTTTTGGAGTTTATCCTGTGCTATACCTGAGCCATCATCACTGACTTTTATCGTCACATATTGACCCACCGGAACAGTGACCTGATCACGTTGTAAAGGTGTCTCAAGTTTACTACATTCCGTGATAATTCGGATTTCTCCGCCAGACGGCATTGCGTCGCGGGCATTCACGACAAGGTTCATTAAAACCTGCTCAAGCTGGCGTTTGTCTGCGCGAATGGGATGAAGAACCGGATCATGGCTGAGCGTAAGAGTGATTTTCTCGCCCACGAGCCGGTTTAGCAAATGGGTCAGATCAGCAAGCGTATCACGCATATCAAGTGTCTCTGGGCGCAATGTCTGCTTTCGCGAGAAAGCAAGCAACTGCCCGACCAAAGCCGCCGCACGATTGGCGTTTTGGTTGATTTGTATCAGATCGCTATAATCTCTGTCCCCTTGGTCATGCCGTAAAAGCAGCAGGTCGCAATGGCCGGAAATCGCAGTTAGAAGATTATTAAAATCATGCGCGACCCCGCCCGCCAGTTGGCCGATCGCCTGCATCTTCTGACTTTGTACAAACTGCGCCTCAAGTGATTTGAGTTCTGTTGCGTCATGCAAAACTGCAATCAACGCCGGCGTCCCGTCTTCTTCGATCCGGTTGAGCGTCACTTGGACAAATGCCTCGCAGTCACCACGCGTCAGCCGCAAGAATTCCGACTTTTGAACCAGTCGCCCTGCAAGGGTATCGTCAAGCCAGTCGTTTATCGAACGTCCCAACCCTTCCATCAACGCCGAAAGGTGTGCGCCCTCATCCAGCATCACACCGATCAGTTTCGATGCACGTTTGTTATAGGATTGTACGGTACCATCAGGTGCGATTTTGATCATCGGGATCGGCATATCCTGAAAAACCTGCCAATCGTGATTTTGCACCTGCTCACCGACAACAGGTGGTGGCAAGAGATACAAGGCACGGCGCCCTGCCCCTGCATCCGTTTGTGCCACCAGTGCCGGCTGATTGCCCGAGGTTGTAGAAATCTGCATCACAGTGCCCGGAGTAACAACTTGGGCTGAAAAAACCGCGTCGAGCGATTTGACCCGCGAGCCGATAAACTGGCGGGCAGCATGATTCATCGATAAAATCGCGCCACTCCGGCCTACCATCAACATTGGTAAAATCCGGCTATCGCTGGGTAAACTGCCCGCCGCCTGAACATTCTGCGGCTCCACCCGCCATGCAAATCCGTCCGGTCCGATCGCATGGACCGAAAGCAGGATCTGCCCACTGTTGGTTATAATCTCCTCGCGCGCCGCGCCGCCTGATGCTGCACGTGACTGCAAGCGAAACAGAACGGGACCGGGATTACTTATCCGCTCCGCCAGAACCGATGCTAGCGTGGCGTCTTTTCTTTCGCCAAAGGTTCGTGTGGCGGCAGCATTTGATGACGCAATCTGACCATCTGCACCTGTGATAAAGCTGGGCGCGCTGTCATTTGTAATAAAAAGCGACAGCGATTTGCGGCTTTGTCCCCGCGCGATCCTGTGCCCTATCCGCAACACGATAAGCACCGCAGCAATGCATCCCAAGCTCATGCCAGCAGCCGTTGCCGCGCGGCGGGGCGATCCGTCGAGCACGATCAAAGCAGCGAGACACAATATAATTGACAACCCCAGCAGCACGATCAGGCGCTGAGGCGCAATCATAACCACCCGATCCGCGAATGTCATCCGAGTGCTCGACTGCATATCTTCCCTTCCAGGCATCACTGAATTCGGAAACCGAATCCCTGCTGTACTGTTGGTCCGAAGGGTTAATTGCCGATTAACGCATTAGGAAAACCGATCGCACACCCGGTCCGGTTGAAGTGTTGCGATTATTTTAACAACGTCAAGTCTGTTTGAGATGTGCCGTGTAAAAGCCGTCTCCAAGTGCGCTCACGGCAAATGTTTGATCGTACACACATTGCCAGCCCGGAGTACGCGCAATGAAGGCATCGACCCGCGCGCGGTTCTCCTCAGGCAAAATTGAGCACGTCGCATAAGCGAGTGTGCCGCCCTGCTCCACCAGCTTTGCCGCATCATCAAGAATGCTGTCCTGAACTGCCATGGTGTTTTCCAGCTGCGCGGGGGTAAGGCGCCATTTCGCCTCTGGTGCACGACGCCATGATCCGCTGCCGGAGCATGGTGCATCGACCAGAACCAGATCGTATGGCCCGAATGTTGGCAAATCACTACCTTCCAGTTGGGTGATCTCCGCCTCTGCACGGGCGGCACGCAAGGGCAGATCGCGCATGCGCGAAGGGTCTATATCATGGGCAAACACCGCCTGCGCGCCGCGTGCGACCACCGCCAGCGCCTTGCCTCCGCCGCCCGCGCAATAATCCAGCACACGCGCCGCAGGTGGCAGCGCGTCAACCACCGCTTGGCTGCTGGCGTCTTGTAACTCGACAAAACCGTCAAGGTATGCGGCCGAATTTCGGATACGCCTGCTGCCCGACACAACAGTAAGTGCAGTCGGGCTGAGCGGGTTGCCCACCACTTCGACCTCGGCTTCGCTCAACATGCGTATAGCGCCAGAAGTGTCTGATTTTGATGTATTAACACGCAATGTCACAGGCGCACGCCCCTGGAGCGCCAGTGCCGTTTCCGCCGCTTGCGCGCCAAGCCCTGCCTCAAACCGCTCCACCAGCCAGTCGGGCAGGTTCCATGCATCTTCATGCGGCATCTCCCCCTCGGGAAGCGCCTCTTCATAATCCATCAAAGGCGCGGGTCCGTGCCCTTCTCCAGTAAAAAGCGTCGCAGGATCGACCCCGTTACGGCGCAACAAACCGATCATCAGGCCACGACCGGTGGCTGCCCGGCCCAGCCATGCGGCAGAGCGCCGGATGCGCTGCACATCAAACACATAGTCGCGAATGGCTGCGCGGTCTTTGGACCCTGCGAAACGGTTCCCCCTTCCCCAGCGCGTGAGAACTTGCTCGGCTGGTGTGCCGTCACCGATCATGTCTAGGATCTCGATGGCGGCAGCCACCCGTGCAGCGGGGGTCACTTAAGGAACTCTGTCATGGGGCAGCCATTTCTATCGTTAGGGGATTCGCGCGTAAAATGGATGTCTACCACCTGTGTCACACTTGATTGTAGCCTCAATATTTTCATAGTCATATCTCACTGCGCACCAGTTAAACCACGTCTAACCCAAGTTTTACACATGTAAGCGCCTGATTAGAAGGCCACCATTAGCGCTCCAAAACATCTGTTTCTTCGGGGGTCGGACCCAATTTCGTGTACTTATATAGATTGGTTGTAGGACGCTCAGCGTCGAATAGCTTGCGCCGGATAACGGCGCAGATCGTACCGGTCACCTATCGGTCAAAGCAGACTGTGTGAGAGTACGGTCGCTTACGTCTTTTCTTACCATCGGAACCGCTAATCGGCAGGGTTATGCACTGCATGATGCCGAGAGGTGGATACTTGGGCCTTGAGCCAGCATGGCAATGCAAAGTTAGCAAAATACAAATGAAAGATATTTGTGCTGACATGCCCAAGCTTGGCGATCTGATCAGAAAACATGAAGCGAAGCTGGCGGGTCTTTGGCCTATATTGAGGCAAACGGAAAAGTGGCAAGGCAAAGATCGCATTCAGACGGGTCGCGCCAGCATCAGGCGTGCGGTTTATTTGCCAGCTCTTGTTGCAACCCCCATCGCTCAGAGAATGAGGGCAAAAGCCCAGCGGTAATCATACGACATCTGATAGTCCGAGCCACCGCATTACTTCGGGATAGGGGACAATCGAACCCAAACCCAGCTTGACCAATACGGAGACCAACACCTGCATGCATGTGCTGCTGTGCAATGGAACATGCAGATCCTTGACCTGCTTGTCATCCACATCTGGTTCCTTCCCGCCCGCCACGCTCGGATACCACGGACGCCCGTTCAAACAGGGTCCGCTGGCATTGACAGATCATCGTCAGATGCCGTCCGGACCGATCTGCCAACTCGCGGACCGCACGATTGCACATTATGCCTCGTTCACTGCTGCCGGTACCGCGGACTGTAACTGAACTTTCATCACTCTGTGTTCAAACTGCATCGGACCTTGATATTCCATGGTCGAGTCACGACCGCTCGGATGGTAGCAACGCTCAATGTAGGCGAAGCAACAGCAGGGGCTTGATCAAGCGCCCGGTAGACTTTGCACTTTAACCGCATGATTTTGAGCTTTTATAGGAGGCTTGCTGCCGTAGCGCTGTCTCAGACATTGCACGACGGGATCACCCACTGGCCGCCAGATCGCGATGATATGTGTATCCTTCACAATTTGGCTTGCCACTGCACCCTTCATGACCTGCTGACGATGCGCCTTGTGAATAATCCGATGACGACCGTGACACATAGCCAACATTCGGCTGTCCTGATGCAGGCGAACTGGGAGACTTCTTTCTAGTTGGGGCCAAGCAATGCGCCGCAGTGCATGTTTCATGCAGGATAGAGAGAGCTTCGAACTCTCGGTCAAGCCTATCAGCTGCGATGACAGAGCGTTTCCCCCCATCCTGTGGAACTCGCCGCCATCTCGGCTGCGCTATTCGCTGTAGGCCAATGGATGTGAGCTGTGCAAAAAGGTCCAATCAGATCAAACCCAGCTTGAACGAAACACTGCCCCCGGACTTCCCCTCTTTACGAACCCGCACACTCTGTGGACGCATCAGCCTTACACTGTACCCGCCCCATGGCACACCGTGTCAGTCACACATCCTGCTAACGATTGCCCAGCTGGCGATTTGGCAAAGCCATGTCTGAACAACAGGTGGCCAACCCTCTCGGTGCTTCGCCACAATCCCGAACATCACAGTTGGTCGCTGGCGATGCCCCCTCTCAGACATGCAAGCATGTGCTGCCAGTAGTTCGCCGCGACCTTCTGCAAGATACCGCGCCCGGCTCTTAATTTCGTTACTTTACGTCTCAGGCTTCGCAGATCTTCATCGCCATGCTTATTTATCTTTGCTGGGAAACGCACCTATACCACTTGATCCAAACTCCCGGCCCCTTCAGCGGCGCAAATTCGCATGCACATTCAAATCCCTAAATACCTGTGTTCGCTCTCGTCGCGCACCACAACAACCTGCGCAGCCTCACGCTTAAAGTCCGGGATGAATACTGTTTTTATGGTCGCTCGTGTCCTATTTAAGAAATATGCCGTACCGGCGTCCACCAAATCGAAAAAATCTCAACTGGTCTAAAGCCGACTTTGGGCTCTTATGGCCAGCCTGCGGTTCGGCTGTACCGATGCGACCACTCTTTAATGCTCGTAATATTTGTTGGCGAGGCGTCAGTCAGTCACCAAACTATTCATTCGCTGCTCGTGCATCGATGTTAGCTTTTAGCTATCCGGCTCTGGAGGACAACGCGCGGTCGGACCGGTGGCATTACATCACGTAAGCGCACCGCATTGTATTCTTCTGCGGCGAGATAGCGGTCCCATTTGCGGCTTGCCTTTCCATTGTCGTGCCTCCTACCCTTTGCTCACTCTGTGGGAAGTCGGAGGACCTCCCCGACCTTGAGCCGCACGCGGGCCGTTCAGGGCCATTTGGGGGACGAAGCAGGCCCGAAGATGTTTATGAGGGCCCGGTGTTCCTTTGCGATCAACGCACTCAATACCATCGGACCAAGAAAGAGCGGTTCTGAGAGGCAAGCATTGGCTTTGACCAGCTCATGACGGTCACATACGAAGTGTACCCATGTAATTTTGGCGAACCTTTCATATGGCGGATGCCGTGCAGCGATGTCAGGGTTTTCGCTGTGACAAAGGCCCCGGTCTTGAGATGGCCCAGCAACTGCCCACCGCCGCCCACAAATATGCGGTGTTGGGGCGATACGATCAGATCTTGCGCTGGATGACCGTGGCCAAGCGCACCAACGCTGATGAGCACAGGTTTGTCCTCAGCTTCGAACCCTTCCAGCGGATGGTCGCTGCTGCGCAGCCAGCGGATCGGCTGGGACCGTGATCCAGTGTGTTGACCAGATCGTCGAGATGCAGCGTCTCTACCTTCCGAGGTCGGTCTGGAGAGGATATCCATGTCATACGGTCGTAAGTATTGTGTGCGCTTTCCCCGGTAAAGTTGATACCCCCGCCGCCAAAACTGTCGTTATCCGAATAGTCGGCCCCGTCCAGGCCTGCGTTGGACGGGTTGAGGATCCCGTCGTCCGCCTGGTCGGCGTGCAGTTCCCAGATATCGTCGTAAAAGGCTGAAAGGTCGATGAAGTCTTTATCCGTGCTGTCACCGTCATTCAGAGTGCCGCTGTAGCCGGTGTTGAAGTCGGTGATTGTATCAGCGCCGTCGTGGAAGAGATAGCCACCGCCCTATTTATGCCATCGCTGACCGTTTCAGGTTCGCTGCTGGTATAGGCTCCCTTGATTAGGACGGTCAGCGCGGTCAGATCAATTGTATCAGAATCTTCACCACCCTCGCCGCCGATGATCGTATTACTGCCAATAGCCATCGCGTGGGCCGAATATGACCTGATCATCACCACCATCCATGTAGTCATCGCACGACCCGCCCTCGAGAACATCAGCGCCCGCGCCGCCGGCAAGGCTGTCGTTATCCGCACCGCCGCGCAGCGTGTAATTTCCACGTTCATTAGCAATCGTGTCGTTACCGCCGCCTTCCTCAAAGCTGTCTTGCCTTTTGGTCCCACTCACCGGATTGTCGGGCGTCTGCTCGCAGGTCTGCGGATCGAAGCTGCTGTAGGACGGAGCAAGCGCACCTGTGGGATTATAGGAGTCAACGACGAGGTGTTTTGCGCCGGGCTGAATCGGGCCGCCAGCAGCAGATCCTATCAAGGCAATGCCGATATACAGTGAATAGAAAGACAGGGGCACCGCAGCTGGCCCCTCAATAACGAACGCACAAGCCGCATGGATGGATCCACTAGGAATTGTAGCGCCGCCTAGATCCGCTACGTCCGTAGCGCAGCACCGATCATCCATCCCAGACTGGTTAGAATCGCAGCTTTGGTCCTTGCACACGTCCGCTTCTGTCCCACAGCGAAACTACGTATTTTGTTGTGAGTGAAGTACACGGGCATTTTACCCCTAGTCGGACGAGCAGGTAATTACATCCCGATGAAACCTTGATAGGGTGAGAGTAATTAGGAGTATAATAATGTTAACCAAACGCCATTTTATTATTTCGACTGCGGCATTGTTTTCGGCACCGCTTTCCGTTTCATCTGCCGCTGCCGCGACAACGGATCGGTCAAAGTGGGATGCTTGGGACGCGCAAGTCACGCCTGCAGGTTACGAACCAAGTACAACCAATCCATGGGGTGTCGCATCGCGGTTCCTACCTCGTTTGGTTGAAGCAAACGCGAACCTGACAGCGGGTGATATTCATGTCGATGCTGTTGCACGCTACCTGTATCACATCCGCGATAACGGTACCGCAATGAGATATGGCGTGGCCATCGCGCGGGGCGACCTTTATGAGCCGGGAACCTACTCAATCAGGCGCAAAGCCAAGTGGCCAACCTGGACGCCAACTCCAGCGATGATCAAGCGCGATCCGGCTTTGTATGAGCAACATGCTGATGGCATGGATGCGGGGCCGTCAAACCCGCTTGGATCGCGGGCTTTGTATCTCTTTGTTGGAAACCGGGATACCTATCTGCGCATTCACGGATCACCCAGCCCACGTTCGATTGGTGGCAGAGCCAGCTCCGGCTGTGTGCGGATGATTATGCCTCATATAAATGATCTCTATGAGCAGGTTAATACCGGCTCTAAAGCGATCCTTTATGCGCCAGAAGAGCTGGCTACTGCGAACAGCTAACTCTCTGAAATTGATAAAAAGGTAAAGCATTGATCGCTTTACCTTTTTATTATGTAACGGCGGGGCGGCTACAGATAGGCCGTCCGTTGTCCGCACGTAGCGGAAGAAAAGTTGTCTCGACGGGACCTACGTAGCGATAGACATAGCAGCCGTCAGCAGGGTCTATCCGAACGCTGGTCAGATCTTGGTTCTTTGCGGCGATAGCTAGAACGCCTTCAGGCAACTCTGTAAAGAAATCATCTGACGGACTTTGGCTTATACTTTGCATATCTCCGCAAGCTGAAACCAGCAACGCTGCACATCCTACAAGCCATACACGAGTGTTCATCTGTAAATATCCCAAAAGTTTCTACGACCCGATTAAGGTGTTTCTGTACCAAAGTAAAATCGACTGATATGTCCCTTACATATGAATTTGAAAATTTCAGCGTTCAGAGATTTTTTCAATCATCATTTGGGTTTCAGACAGCATGCGGCACACCGTGTAAGCATAGCAAATAAGCAACCCAGCGCTCGCGCTTAAAGAACATTAATGTCTCGCACTGCTCGCTCTGTTGAGGAAACTCGGCCAATATGATTGGGCCGAATATGTTTCATGCGCTAAGCGGGCCGATGCATTACTTGCGGCGAAGGATATTTTGAGCCCAAAATTTTCAACTTCGGACTACTTCGATAACCGGACTGAGGTAAACTTCTGGATTGGGCGCTTTTGCGCTTTTCCGGTACATTTATAATCGTGAATTTTAAGGGCTATCTTCCTGATAGGCGCTGGAGGGGATCACATTAAAGGTAATTAGTGTGCATCTAAGCTTTAATTGTTAAGATATGCCAATGAATGCTTCTTCCGCACACACTCAGCTAAAAGCACAACAGCAGTGCCACATCCCAACGTCATACGTTGTCCTGGGCTAGGCTATATTCCAACGGTCCTCAGCCTTGCTTAAACAATTTTTTTATCGAAATACTTGCCGTCATTCGTGGTGCAGAATCTTTTCAACCGCGGTGAACAACCCTTTGCCATCCCCCTGAATTAAGCGTTCTCTGACGCGAGAAAGGTGGAGCTTTAACGGAAATCGTCAGATTTGCTGTGTTTGTCGTCATATTCACGACGTGCCTCTTCGACCGCATTCATATTGTCATTCGCCCAAAGATAAATCGCCTGAAACGGTGGCAACAAAGTCAGGCCCAAAGGCGTCATCTCGTAAAGCACACCGGGCGGCGTGGTCGCGACGACCGTGCGGGCAATAATCCCGTTCCGCTCTAACCGCTTGAGGGTCATCGACAGCGACTTTTGCGATACCCCTTCCAACCGCCGTTTCAAATCGTTGAAACGGGTCCCGCCGCCATTCAGGACCGTCATGATCATCATCGACCACTTGTCAGCGACCTGATCAAACAACAGGCGCGACGGGCAATCGACCGAAAAACGCGATCCATCGCAGGGGGTATCATACGGCATGGTTTCCTCCGGGTTACTTAGTGCATTTCAAGTGCGTTCTGGACACTTGGTTTCAGAAGTATACTTAAGCCTTCGTCACGAAAAAAGCGAATTAGGATACAATATGAATACCGACACACTCTTCCGCCCTTTCTCCTTTAAGGGGATGGAACTGCGCAACCGCATCGTCATGGCCCCTATGACCCGCAGCATGGCCCCCGAGGGTATCCCCGGACAGCCGCAGGTAGAGTATTATAAGCGCCGTGCGGCTGGCGAAGTAGGCCTGATCCTGACCGAAGGCACCGTGATCGACCGTCCAGCGTCGCGCAACACGCCAGGTATTCCGTTTTTTCACGGCGAAAAGGCGATGGCCGGCTGGACCGATGTCGCCGCTGCCGTGCATGCCGCAGACGGCAAGATTGCGCCGCAAATCTGGCACACCGGATCTACCCGCGGCGGCAAGTGGGAACCTGAGGCCGAAGTTGAAAGCCCGTCCGGCCTTGTAGGGCCGGACAGTCCCCGTGGCCGTGCAATGTCCGAGGCAGACATTGAAGACACAATTGCGGCCTTCGCATCCTCGGCAAAGCTGGCCCGCGACGCTGGGTTTGACGCGGTCGAAGTACACGGCGCACATGGCTACCTAATCGACCAGTTTTTCTGGTCCGGCACAAACCTTCGTGACGATAACTGGAACGGCCCCACGATCAAGGATCGCTCACGCTTTGCCGCAGAAATTATCAAGGCTATCCGCAGCGCCGTTGGTCCGGATTTTCCGCTGATCCTGCGCGTAAGCCAATGGAAGCAACAGGACTATACCGCGCGGCTGGCTATGAACCCAGACGAGATGACAGACTGGCTTTTGCCGCTGGTAGAGGCTGGAGTTGATATGCTGCACTGCTCTCAGCGGCGGTTTTGGGAGCCTGAGTTCCCCGAACTCGATGGCGTGGATGGTTTGAACTTTGCGGGCTGGGCGAAAAAGCTGACCGGTGCTGCGACGATCAGCGTAGGATCGGTGGGTCTCAACTCGGACTTTGGCGGTGCCTTCGCAGGCGAAGGATCGCAGACCACACCCCTTGACCAGCTCGTCACCAGAATGGAGCGTGATGAGTTCGACCTGATCGCCGTCGGTCGCGCCCTTCTTTCAGATGCGCAGTGGGTGCAGAAAGTTCGTAGCGGTCACATGGACGAACTACAGGGCTTTAAAGCTGAAGATCTGCAGACGCTCGCATAACCGCTCCGACGTGACAGCACGGTTGTCACGTCGTTTTAATTTGAACATGGAATGCTGCGCACTGTGCTCGGCATTCCATATAAGCTTGAGCTGCTGGCCGCCTACCCCGCTTCTAAATACGCAAAAATAAAAGCTGCCGGCGCATCCACACAAATGTCCGGCTTCAACCGAGAACCTTTTTGAACAAGCATTGTCGCATTTCCAGATAATGCAGGCCGGGCTGTTAATAGCTGCGCTATTTACGGTTCCATTCACGGTCGCCATGAGCGTCTTTTACCCGCGTCGGCAGGCCAATCGTGTCGAGAAGTGTAAACAGTGGTTTGGGATCTAACTCCTCCACATTCAACATGACGCCCTTGTCATACGTGCCATCCGCGATCAGCATCGCCATGGCCACTGGTGGTACACCCGCAGTATATGAAATACCTTGGCTGCCAACCTCGTTATAGGCGTCCTTGTGGTCGGCCACGTTATATACAAATACCTCGACCTCTTCGCCGTTCTTGATGCCTTTCACCAGATCGCCAATGCAGGTCTTTCCTGTGTAATTGGGCGCGAGGCTGGAAGGATCAGGCAAAACCGCCTTTACAAGCTTAAGTGGGACAACTTCCAGGCCCTCAGCGGTTGTCACTGGCTGTTCTGATAATAACCCAAGGTTTTGCAGCACAGTAAAGACATTGATGTAATGATCGCCAAAGCCCATCCAGAACCGGATATCTGCTTGCGGATAATTCGCCGCGAGTGAGTGAACCTCGTCATGACCCGACATATAGGCTTTTTGCTTGCCGACGACCGGCAAATCCCATTCGCGGCCCACCTCGAACATCTTATTTTCCTGCCAAGCGCCCTGCTGCCAGCTGTAGACAGTGCCGGTGAATTCGCGAAAATTGATTTCGGGGTCGAAATTGGTCGAAAAATATTTGCCGTGGCTACCCGCGTTGATGTCAACGATATCAATCGAGATGACCTCGTCCATAAACTCGTCCACCGCGAAGCGCGCGAACGCGTTTACCATGCCGGGATCAAACCCAGCGCCCAAAATTGCTGTCACACCCGCGGCTGCGCAATCGTTACGGCGTTTCCATTCGTAATTACCGTACCAAGGTGGTGTTTCACAAATTTTGGTCGGGTCTTCATGGATCGCAGTATCGATATAGGCGGCGCCGGTTTGGATGCAGGCCTCGAGCACCGTCATGTTCACGAAAGGCGAGCCCACATTAATCACGATCTGCGCTCCAGTCGTGGTAATCAAATCCGCTACTGCGTCACTGTCCATCCCGTCAACCGCATGGGCCTTGAATAAACCGTCCTGTTTCATCGCATTCTTGGCGTGCACGCTTTCAATGATCGCCTCGCACTTGGCGACCGTTCGGCTCGCGATGTGCAGATCGCCCAAAACGTCGTTATTTTGCGCGCACTTATGCGCAACAACTTGTGCGACGCCACCGGCACCAATGATCAGGACATTACGTTTCATGTATCCAAGAGACCTCTTATTCTTGTGGGTTATGACAGTGCCGCAGCAAAGTCGTCATAGTTGAAATCACGCACCATACGTATGCTGCCATCGAGTTCGCGGATCGCGATGCTTGGCATTTTGACCCCATTGAACCAGTTTTTCTTGACCATTGTGTAGCCTGCGGCATCCTGAAACGAAAGTCGGTCACCCGCCTTCAGGGCTGCGTCAAAGCGGAATTCGCCGAAGATATCACCAGCAAGGCAGGATTTGCCGCAGATCATCCATTCCTCGCTACCGGTATTCGGGGAGATCTTTGCAGGCTCGCGATAGATCAGCAAATCCAGCATATGTGCCTCAATCGAACTGTCGACGATCGCAAGGTTTTTGCCATTATGCATCGTATCCAGCACCGTAACTTCCAGCGTGGCAGCCCCCGTGATCGCCGCCTCGCCGGGTTCAAGGTAGACTTGGACGCTGAAGCGCTTCGCGAAAACCTTGAGCCGCGCGGCCAGACGTTCCAACGGATAGTCTTTGCCTGTGAAGTGAATGCCACCGCCCAAACTGATCCAGTCCATTTTATGGATAACCGCGCCAAAACGGTCTTCGATCAAGGTCAGCATCTCGTCGAAGCGTTCAAAACTGTCATTCTCGCAGTTGTTGTGGAACATCAAGCCACTGATCTGATCCGCAACCGCATCAATGGCCGCAGGGTCGTGTTCGCCCAATCGGCTGAACGCGCGGGCCGGATCGGCAAGGTCAAACTCCGACGTGGAAACGCCCGGATTGACCCGAAGTCCTCGGATATGGTCGTGGGATACACTCGCAAACTTGGTCAACTGCCCGATCGAGTTGAAGATAATCTTATCCGAGCACTCCAGAACCTGATCAATTTCATGATCCGCATAGGCCACCGAGTAAGCATGAGTTTCGCCGGCAAATTTCTCATGCCCCAAGCGGACCTCGAACAACGATGACGAGGTGGAGCCGTCCATGAATTCGGCCATAAAGTCAAAAACCGACCAAGTAGCAAAGCACTTGAGGGCCAGCAGACATTTAACGCCCGACGCCTCACGTAGCCATGCGATCTTTTCGAGATTGGGAAGCAGATGTGATTTGTCGATGAGATAGTAAGGTGTTTGCACGGCAATAACTTTCTGCGAGAGCACACCAGTTGCTGGTGCCAAGGACGGTGAGAGATATCGCGATTGCACTCAGCTATGCTTATACTGCGGATATCGGGCTCAAAAGTATTCGATTGGGCCTTTCGCACATTTCACTCAATCGGCGCAATGGTTTATGCGAAAAGCATCACAAACTGACCTTCGTCGTAAGAACCAGATCTGATGCTCGGGATTCATTACCGTTTTTTTTGAGTGAAAAACGGTCCGCTAATGGCCCGAGGTGGCCAGCTTACTTTGATATGCGCGACGTAGATCGGATGCATTGACCGGAATAAATAACTGCGCATATTCAAGATCTAGAAAAACGATTGTTCGAGAAATTTCAGGTCTCGCAATGGAGCATTCGGCTTTTATCGGCAAGGTGGCGGTGGGGACTTTGCGGTAGTCGACGAGGGGCTGTCATGAGACAGCGACCCTCTTTCTCAGTAGGTCAAAGTTTCATCCCGCCTAACTCGGCTACGCCAACAAAGCTCCGGTTCCAGGTTGGGCTAATTAATACCTCGTTGATGCATACATGCGGCGGGGCCTCGGCAATGTAGCGCACCATTGCTCCCAAATCTTCAGCTTGCAGCATCTTTGCAAGGTCTTCCGGCGAAGGCGGCTTTGGGCGCGATTGCATTATTGGTGTGGCAACTTCTCCTGGCATCAAAGCTGTGCATCGGATGCCGTTCACGCCCTCATCTTGATTGATCGAATGGCTAAGCGCCACAACCGCATGTTTTGAGGCGCTATATGCCGGACCGGTCAGGCGCGAGGGATGGCGCCCTGCCCACGACGAAGTCAAAATCAGCGTACCCTCACCCTTTGCACGCATCTGCGGCAGGACGGCCAGAATACCGTTCATGACGCCATTCAGGTTGATATTTACGACCTTGGCAAAGTCCACAGGTGTAATTTGTGCCACAGAACGATTTGGAACGTTGATCCCCGCATTCGCGAAGAATACATCGATGCCGCCAAGGCGCGCAATGAGGTCGTCGGCAACCGCCTGCGTGGCCGTTGAATCGACCACATCGAGCTGTGCAGCTTCGGCATTGCCGCCGGCAGCCACAACTTCGGCTACGACACGCTCCAACTCTTCCAGTCGACGACCCGAGAGTACAACATGCGCTCCGCCCGCCGCGAGGGCTTTGGCTGAGGCTTCCCCGATGCCACCACCAGCGCCGGTAACCCAAGCAATTTTTCCGCTCAACGATCCCATGTCATCCTCCCAAGATGCCTATTACACTGAAGGCAGTAAGCTCATAGAACTTTGATATTGTCCATCAAAGCGCTCCCGCTCACGCATGCGGTGATTGCGGCTGTGCCATGCTCGAAAAGTCGCTGAACGGTACACAAGTTTTGCGATTTAATAAAAGGGGTACATCGTGCCTGCCAGCGACCTAGCTGAAAATCTTTCACATGGCGAAAGTCCATGCCTTTGCACTTAAGTTTCAGGTTCGACCGGAGTCGCTAACCTGAACTGGCCCTGCTTTTGAGGGTAGGTTTGCTGCTGGCTTTATATGCATCTGGTGCATGTTCATGCCGCTTTTCGTGTCTCCGCGTCTTCAAACTATGCGATGTCTGGCGTACGCTTATCGAGAGCGGTTCGAGCTCTGGGAAAAAGAAGGCGCATTGTGCAATGCCTTCGGAACGCATGAAAAATAACGGAAAATTGCAACCCGCGCAGATAAAATACAGCATTGCACAGCCTAACTGTGGTAAAATCCTTACAGGGAAAGACAAGCAAGAAGACGGCGGCGTAACGCCAACGATTTAACACCAAACACCGCGAACAGAGCTGGAGGACAGCTTTGATTCAGGTCAAAAGCGGCCCTTCGCCGACGCGCTCGCCTCTGGTACCATACTGGCTTGGATGACCACGCAGCTGGGCACACTGCCGGAGCAGATCGTATCACGCTTCTTGTAAGACGCCGGCTTTAACAATTCATGATGTTCGAATCTGCCCCGTTCCAAAAACTAGTTCGCACTGTCGGGCGTTCTCCTCCGAGTGCTCAATGGTTTACGATAAGTGCGGGAGCGCGATCACGACGGGTGCGATTTGCATTGTGTCGCCGGAGACCTGTGGCTTGTGCTCATAGGTTTAGCACGTGGCGTATCGCTCTAGATGTTCTTGCGGGCAGTTCGCCTTACTTTTTACACCAACGGCAGTTGTAAAACTGCCGTTGGACTTGGAAAAAGCAGGTGATGCTTTTTACCTGAGCGGGCTCAACATGCCTTATTTCCAAGGCGTGACGAGATATTTCTCACCAGTCTTCATCGTGCGGTAATCAGTGACCGCTTCCTTGGTAAGCATTTCCTCAAGAGTGACCCGTTTCTTATAGTGACTTGCAAAGGTCGTCGTCAGGTTTTCGAGCACACGCTTGCGCATTTTCCCCACGGTTTCCGCACCGACCGATTGAAGAAACGGAAACAGGAGCCAGCCTGACAGGGTCCAGCCAAAGCCGTAGCTCGGCGACAGGAGCGTCTGGCCGACGTCTAGGCGGCCATAAATGAACATTCGCTTTTGCTGGTTGGAGCCATAGCGTGAATACTCGGTCATCTTGGTGACCGCGACCTGCTCCATCGCCTTGAAAACATTGTCGACCGATTTTCCTCCGCCGATCGGATCAAATCCATAGAAGGCATCGGTGTCGTCGATTGCAGTCCGGAGCTGGTGCATGAAATCATCAGCTGACGAGTTCACGACATGGCTGGAACCAAGCTTTTGCAACAATTCGACCTGATCTTCTTTGCGCACGATATTGACCAGACCGAGGCCGTCTTCTTGGCAGATACGGGTCAGCATCTGGCCCAGATTGGACGCCCCGACCGTGTGCAGGATCGAATTTTGCCCGTCCATTTTCGCATTTTCCGCGAACCCCAGCGCTGTCATCGGGTTGACGAAACCGCTCGCGCCGTCCTCTGCCGAATAATCACCTAGCGGCAGGCACATGCCAGCGTCGGCAATACAATACTGGCTGTAGGCATTGCCCGGCACACAAGCGACGCGCTGTCCCATCAGCGCTTTGGCCTTGTCGCCCTCACCCACTGCGACGACAGTTCCCGCGCCTTCATTCCCGGCAGGAAGTTTCAATCCGTGGCGCGCTTTTGATCCCGCATTAAATGGTTCGGGCATGGTGGCCACGAATTTTCCAGCCGAATATTCGGCGTTTTCGAGATCGGCAGCACCAGTAAGAATGGCAAGGTCTGACGGGTTTATCGGCGCCGCCTCCATTTTCACAAGCACTTGATTGCCTGTAGGTTCGGGAAAGGTCACGTCTTCGATTGCGACCGTGAGTGTCCCGTTGCTTTCTAAAGTCGTGAACAATTGCTTGCCGGTGGTGCTCATGTCGATATCTCCTAATTTTATGTTCGGTATTGAATGTAAGGTCAGGTCAGGGACCCGGGCTTACTGATTAAAAGGGCCTTAAAAATCGTGGCTCAGTGTCGTTTGCGAAATGCCTCGAAGCGACTATTGGCCACACTGAACACACCTCTTAACGCCGGTGCAACCACTAAGATGCGGTATCGGGCGGTGGTTTCACTACCTGATGTTTCGGGCGCTAAAATGAATAAGCTCCCCCTCTTCCTCCTGATTTTCTATCTTCCGCAAGCGCGGCTGAACCATTCCGCGCAGATTTTCTTTCATCTTGAAATCCGTTACTTTCCCCTATTGCGGGGCAGTCGCGAAAGCGCCAATGCCAATGTCGAATAGACGACCACCAGCACCATCTGCGTTTGTATCGCTCCAGCCACATCCCGCGCAGAGGCACCCATCTGATCTACCGCGACAAAAGCGGAAATGGCCGTCGATGATGGAACCAGCAACGATAGCATGCGCAGTTGGTCCGGTATCATCTCGACTGGCCAAGAGATGCCCGAAAGAAAAAACAGGGGCATCCCGATCACCACGAGTAAAAACACCACCCCTTCGCGCCAAGGAATGGCCATCGCAATGGCAAAGCCCATTGCAATACAAGCACAGATGAATGGCACGGAGATCAACATCAGCGTCACAAAATCACCAGTGCGCGGGATACTGTAGAGATACGGAATCAACATCTGCGTGAATGCAACCCAAACCATATACAGGGCGAAGTAGGCAGTGATCGTGGCCCATAAACGCACGCCCGTTGGTGCCCTGCGCCCTGCATGCAGCAGGCCAATCCCCATCAATAATGTCTGCTGCAAGATCAGGACAAAAGCCGCCGGAATCACATAGCTGGCATAGCCGCCCTGTGGATTGAAAACGGCCACGTTGGCTATAGCGACAGGCGAGAGCA
This sequence comes from Sulfitobacter guttiformis, assembly GCF_003610455.1. NCBI lineage: Bacteria > Pseudomonadati > Pseudomonadota > Alphaproteobacteria > Rhodobacterales > Roseobacteraceae > Sulfitobacter > Sulfitobacter guttiformis. The sequence goes on from NZ_RAQK01000002.1 coordinate 339,037, forward strand.
TCGTGCGGGCCACGCCATCATCGACGCCCAAAGCGGTGAGACGCGCGTAATTGACCTGCGCGCCCATTGTAGCTGCAACCGTGGCAATGGCCCTCATTACGTTTGAATAGATCAACAGATAGCTACCGTCACTATACGCGGCCACTGGTGCAGGACGGCCGGCAAGAATGTTTGCCTCGAAGCCCGCCGGAATAATGAGAATCCCGTAAACTTCGCGCCGGAAAAAGGCATCCCGCGCGGTTTCCATATCCGGCGCGGACATGGTCACATCGACCAAATCTGTTACGTTAATTTCACGTACAACAGTGCGGCTGGCGGTCGAGTTATCCTGATCAATGACGACCACGGGAACATCGCGCAAAACTTCACCCACATAGGGCTGCGGATAAAGAACGCTGTAAATCAGAATGCCAACAATCATCGTAGACTTGGCACTGCTGTCAGCCAGCAGCGTTCCTATGACCCCGAAAACCTCGGCAAGGAAATGGCGCAGCTTTCTCATGACTTATTCACCTGTTTTGTGACAGGGCCGATTTGAGAAGCCGGTATCTGAGTCATTGTCTTGCGCGTCATGACCCATAACAGGCTCGAGAAAACCAGAAGTTGGGCGAAAAGCCACGCCATAGTAGGTAAAGAATACTCTAGTGGCGCGCCCCGCAGGGTCTGGTCTGTCCGCAGTTGCAGGTACGGGGTCAGTGGTATGACCGCACCCCAGATCTGTGAAAAGAGCGTCATCCCAAAGCGGGGAAAGCTGACACCGGCAAATCCGAAAGATGGCGCCACGATCAATCCCATCATCCCAAGGGCACCCGTCGTGTCTTTAGCAATCAGCGCGATCAGCGCGCCCATGGCCTGACACGTCAAGATGAACATGAAACCATTAAGAAAAAATACAAAAACATTGCCACGAAAGCTGGCATCAAAAACGTTGAACAATATTACATCCCCAAGCAGCAGGATGAAGGTGCCGACAAGAGTATAGGGCAGCAGTTTTCCCAATATTGCGCGGATTGGCGTTAGCGCAATCCGCTGAAGGCGTGGCATCCCGTTCGGGGAGTGGTGTTCACGTGAAAACGACAGAACCGCAGCGGCACAGATGAAAATCTGTAAGACAGTTGGCATAATCGCTGAAAGCAGAAACTGGATGTAATCGAGGGAGGGATTGAACAACGGGCTTTGCTGTACGGGAATTGGCGTGATCAAATCCAGTGCGCGATCGGAACCCACCCCCTTAGCCTCAAGTAGACGCAACGACACTCCCGCGGAGAAAGTCGAAACAGACGTATTCAGGCTGCGCCCGACAATGCCACCCGCCGTCAAGAACTGACTGTTGGAAAACACTACAACTTCGGGCCTTTGCCCCAGTAGAATATCATGTTCCAGCCCCGCAGGGATCATCAGGATCGCATAGGCACGTTGTGCCACCAGCGCCTGCCGCGCCTCGCTCAGCGATGAAAGTTGCTCGACGATTTCGACATCAGCCGATGCGTCGGCCATCCGCACGATCTGGCGGGACATCGTCGACGCATCAAGATCAACAACAGCTACGGGAAGATTGCGCGGCAAACCCGGCGCAAAAATCACTGCCAGCACAAGAAACAGGATTAGGGGCAGCGGCACCAACATAAACGCAAGCGCAGGCCGCCCCGCAATCTGGCGCAGCTCACGGCGCCAGATCCGTCTAAAACCGGGAGGAAGATGCGATGGGGTCACGGGATCATTGACCGCTGCGCACTGTCGCGGGCCAATCCACCAAAACGCTCATTCCGGGACGCAATCCCGCGACTGCTGCAACAGGGTCGGCTCGCACAGAAAACGTTCGCAGATCAAAGTCCCCCGTCGCTTTGGTCGCGCGCCAGTTGGCATAACTGCCTTGGACATTGATTGATGTAATCACCGCGTCAATCTGCCCTGAACCATCGCCTAAAGCAGGAATACGCGCTTTTAGGGGCTGACCAACCTTCAGCCCCTCCAATAGATCTTCGCGCAGGTTAAACGTGAACCAAGCGTGGTCCACATCCACAACGGAAATTAATGGCGCACCTGCACTGAACAATTTGCCCAATTCTGCTGTACGTGTCGTAACCTCACCGTCGATGGGAGACACTACGATCATTTCATCTACGCTGGCTTTCGTCTGTGAAACAGATGCTTCGGCTTGCTTTACCTGGGCATCAGACACGGCCTTTTGCTCAGGGCTTGCGCCGTTGCGCGACTGATCAAGGCTGGCCTGCGCTGCTGCTTGGGATTGAATGGCAGCAGTCAGGTTGTTGGCCGCCTGATCCAGCGATGCCTGCGATACAACAGCATCGCCTTGCAACTGGCTAACCCGGTCGAAGTTGCTTTGGGCCAGCGTCACACCTGAACGCGCCGATTCTAACTGGGCCTCAGCGGCGGCGATCGTTTCAGGACGGGTGGAGTAAGTAAGGTCGCGGTTGGCCCGGGCAACATCCAACGCTGCGCGTGCAGCGGCAAGTTGTGCATCCAGTGTCGCGCTTTGCATCCGTACAACAACATCTTTGGCTGCGACACGGTCCCCGACGCTGACGGGCGTTTCAGAAACGCGCGCCGAGATCATCGCTGACAAATCGATGCGCGTCGCTTCTACTTCGCCTTGCACAAGGTATGTCGCGGGTTGGCTCAGTGTCCAAACCAGATAACCTGCCACCGCAGCAACGGCGACCACTGAGACAACCGCGGATTTATTCAGTTTCATTGGATATCCTTGACGTCGGTGATATTGGGAAAATACAGGTTTTTTTAAATCAATAGCATCTTCCTGTCAATATTGAAAACCATCAGTCATGACGACGTGATCCACATGGGAAAAGGCCTTGCGCTTAGCTCTTGATTTGTGAAAATTTCAGTTTTTATAAAGTGAGAGAGGAGCGCCAATGACAGAACAGAAAATGACCAAAGAAAAGCGGTCTCGTGGCCGTCCCACTGTGCGCACGGAGCAAGAAACGCGTGCGCTATTGCTCACGGCAGCGGCCGACGTGTTCCTTAGCGAAGGGTACGCCGGAACAAGTATCGAAGCGGTTGCCCGTAGGGCGGGCATGTCGACCAGAACGATCTACAAAACAGTTTCAAACAAGGCGAGCTTGTTCCGACTGGTCGCTGATAATGCTCTAGAGACAGGTATTGCACATCTCGATACGTCTTCAGATGCTACCAGCGTTGAAGGCGCTCTCTTCGCCCTGTCTCGTGCCTACGCCGATCTGGTTCTCAGTAACGCGGGCGTTTTGAATGCCCGAGCGGTATTCGCAGAGCAATCACAATTTCCGGAGTTCCGCGAAAACTACCTGTCGTCCATAAAGACTGTCGCCGATGCATTTGATCGCCGCTTCGTCGTGATTTTCTCTGACTGCACAACGCTTCAGGAAAGAGACCTTTATGAAGCGGCTTCGCTGCTGCGCAGCATGATAAACGGCGCACAAAGGGAAGCCGTTCTTGACCCCGCTTATGACGGCACGGCCGCTGCGATTTCAGCTTGGTCCGATACATGTACGAACTTTGCGCTGAGGGCGATGCGGAATACACAAGCGGCGAATGGTTAGGTTGCCAACCGGCCTTGGTGCAGCAATCGGGTTGAGCATGAGTTCCCCCTACCCCCAGCGGATTTACCCTGCAGGCATGATCCGGGGTTTGCACGGTGAAGTGAGACTCTGCAGGATGTGCGCACGGTCTTTGCCCACCGTAAAATGACAGACAATTTTTAAAATGACAGACAATTTTTCGCGCCAGAAGGCGCTAACCGCGCAATTTCCCTAAAACTCTTGTTTAGATGCGGCGTTTTGCACCCCTTCCCCTTCACCTTTGGCTTCGATGATTTAGGGTTTAGAAGCTTCCTCCGTTCTCCCGAGTGGGCCTGAAACGGCATCCCCGCTTTTTCCTAGACACGTTATATTCTGCTCTTGTGTCTGATCTTTGGCTTAGGTGTTTTTAGTAGTCAGGTTCTATTCGGCTTCAGCCACAAGATGCCCCTCTCCCAGAGACTTATAGCTGACTACAGCCGGAGACTGACCGATTGGCAAAATTGGGCTTTTGAGTTCGGCTGTGGAAATGTCGCGCGGGGGGATGGGCCGGTCCGGGTCAGGGAACGGTGCGGCTGTGATAAGTTTTCGGGTGTAGGAGTGCTGCGGATTGCCAAAAACCTGGGCACTTGATCCGATTTCGACGATCTGTCCAAGATACATGACTGCGACGCGGTCTGCGAAATTTTCGACCACAGCCATATCATGCGAAATAAACAGATAGGACATGCCGAACTCTGCCTTCAACTCTTGTAGAAGGTCCAGAACGGTCGCCTGCACCGACACGTCGAGCGCCGAGACGCTCTCGTCCGCGATGATCAGTTTGGGATTGAGCGCGAGGGCGCGGGCAATACAGATACGCTGGCGTTGGCCGCCTGAAAACTCATGCGGGTAGCGGTCAAGTGCGTCTGCCCCTAGCCCGACCCGCTCGAATAATTCCGCCGCGCGGGCGGTGCGGCTTTTGGCGGTGCCGACACCGTGGATAACTAAGGGCTCGCGCACCAGATCCCCGACAGTCATACGGCCATTGAGGGCTGCCATCGGATCCTGAAAGACCATTTGCATCACGCGAGTATTGGCAAGCTGGGCGCTGCGGTCCCGCATTACCGGCCTGCCTTCGAACGTGATGACACCCTGATGCGGAACAAGCCCCGTCAACGCACGTGCTACTGTAGATTTTCCGCAGCCACTTTCGCCTACCACGGCAAATGTCTCGCCGTGGAAGATGTCGAAGTTTATTTTCTCTACCGCGTATACACGGGCTTGGACACGGTCAAAGATTCCGCCGCGCAAATCGTAAGTAACGCGCAAGTCCCTCACCGAAACCAGCGGGCGGCTGGCGGTGTCGACCGTACTTGGGCGTCCCTGCCCCATACGCGGCACACTGGACAAAAGCTGTTGCGTGTAGGGCTGCTGTGGTGCGTTGAACAAACTGCGCACCGGTGCCTCCTCGACGCAGCGGCCTTTCTGCATCACCAGTACGCGGTCAGCCATCTGCGCGACTACGCCCATGTCATGGGTGATCAGGATCAGCGCCATCCCCAAGTCTGTCGCCAGATCACGCAGCAGGTCGAGCACCTCGCGCTGCACAGTCACATCCAGCGCTGTTGTTGGCTCGTCTGCGATCATCACATCAGGACGCAGGGCAATAGCAATTGCGATCACCACACGCTGGCGCATACCGCCCGATAATTCATGGGGGTATTGTTTCAACCTGCGTTCAGGCTCGGTTAGGCGAACGGCTTTTAGAGCCTCAAGAGCGCGGGTGCGTGCTGCGCGGGCCGGCATCGGCTCATGGGCGCGTATCGCCTCGGTCAGCTGATCACCGATCCGCATGACCGGATTCAGCGCCGTCATCGGTTCCTGAAATATCATTGCGATCCGGTCACCGCGCAGGCGCTGCAGGCGGGTCTCAGAGATCTTTGTCAGATCGTGCCCGCCGAACAGAATTTCGCCACCAGCAACATGCACGGCAGGCGGCGGCAACAATCCCATAATCGCAAGCGAAGTTAACGATTTTCCAGATCCGCTTTCGCCCGCAATCGCCAATGTCTCGCCACGTTTCAAATCAAAGCTGAGATTCTGAACCAGCGGCACGATACCGGTCTGTGTCCGCACCGAAATATCTAGGTTACGCACGGATAGGACTAGGGGCTGGTCATCGGTGGCCACAGGGGCCACCGATGTTGTCTGGTGCTGCATGCTCATTCGAACACGCACCGCGGGAAGTAGAACGATACAACCCAGTTGGGCATATCCACGATCTCGGAGATGCGCAGATCTCCACAGGTCGAGACCAGCATATAAGCCTCTTCCGCCGCCAACCCTTGGGTTTTGCACAGCAGATCAACCATCTGGCTCACGGCCTCGCGGGCGCCACTCATCAGGTCGGGACCAATACCGGTTGTGACCTCATAACCCTTGGCATCCAAATGGTTGGTCACCGGACCCGGTGTCGTGAAGCGCGGCATTTTCAGCTGCGCATCCTTAACAAGATCAAGCGTCACCGTGGCGTCCATCGGGCTTTCGATGGCTGTACCGCAGACTTCGCCGTCACCTTGGGCAGCATGGGTATCTCCGATGGAAAACAGCGCGCCTGTTACTTCAACTGGCAGGTACAGCGTTGTGCCTGCCGCCAGATCGCGGATGTCGAGGTTCCCGCCCACACGGCGCGGCGGCACGATTGAATGCAGCCCCGGCTCGGCTAACGCGCAGCCAATGGTACCTGCAAACGGCTTGAGAGGGACGCGCCCGTTCTTGCCGAACAAGGCAGGTGCCAGTGTATCAGGATCGTATTTCCAGATGGTGAGGGCGGGATCCGTGAATTGATCCGACAACAACCCGAAACCGGGGATATTCGCAGTCCAGCCAAAGCCGGAAGGCGCAAACCCTTCGATCGTAATCTTTAGCGCATCGCCGGGCTCTGCCCCTTCGACATAGACGGGCCCGGACACCGGATTGATCTTACCGAAATCGAGTGTCGCCACATCTGCCACGGTACTGTCAGGGGTCAGCTGACCCGCTGAGCTGTCATGGCATTTGAACTCTATGGTTTCGCCCGGTGCTACCGTGATGGCCGGGACAAACGAGTTGTCCCAGCCAAAATGGTGGCTTGCGCCGTGGATCGTGTAGTTAGGGCATTTATTGCACATCGTTAACCCAGACATAGTCATAGTTCACAGGGATCGAGACCGGATCGACATAGAGCTTGTCGTCGCCCCCCATACGCTCTGACTTCATGGTGTAGCGCTGCTCGTTGAACACAGGCACCCATGGCGCGTCTTCCATGACTTTCATGTAAACGTCCGACCACATCTGCAAACGCTCTTCCACCTTCGCAGGGTCTGTCATGCTGTCTGCCTCAACGGCCATCGCATCAGCCTCTGAGTTACAGTACCACGACCAGTTCCAACCGCCCTGAACCGCACCGTCACACCCTAGAATCGGGCCATAAAAGTTTGACGCATCAGGAAAATCAGCAATCCATGCCATGCCGCCGGACCAGATCATCGGCGCTTGATCTTCTTCACCACCTGCGGCGATGACACTGGCCTGAGCAAGCGACTGGATCGACGCCTTGATGCCGATCTTGGCCAGATCCTGTTGGATTGCCTGTGCAATGCGCGGGTTAGGGTCAGTGTTCATCACGAAAAGCTCTGTCTCGAAACCGTCCGCGAAACCGGCGTTTGCCAGCAACTCCATAGCAGCATCAGGGTCGTAGGCGTATCCTTCATAGCCTTCGGTGTAGCCCGGCATCGACGGCGGCAGCGGCTGGTTGGCGGGGACAGCACGGCCATTGATTACTTGGGTGATACGCTCTTTGTTGATGGCCATGTTGACCGCCTTGCGCACATCGACGTTGTCGAAGGGCGGCATTTTGACGTTCAGGGTGATATAGCCGGTATGCAGCTGACCGCCTTCGATCACGCGCGCAGCCTGCGCCGGGTCGCTCATGACTTCCTGAAACTTGGCTGGTGGAATACCGTCACCCGGCACATCGACCTCGCCATTTTGTAGACGCAGCAAGGCAACAATCGGCTCCTGCCCAACTTCGAAAGTTACACTGTCCAGATAGGGCAGACCTGCGCGCCAGTAGTCGGCGTTCTTCTCGAAAACCAGCTTTTGACCAATGGTCCAATCCGCAAGTTTGAACGCGCCGGTGCCCATCGCCGTCTTGCCAAAGTCTGCCCCGGCTTCCTCAACTGCTTCTTTCGCGACCACTGAAGCAAAGTTCAAACCCATGACGTGGAGGAATGTCGCATCGGGGCGCGACAGGGTAATCTCGACCGTAAGATCGTCGATGACCTTCACGCCCGACAGCGTCTCGCTTTCGCCAGCGGAGATGGCATCATATCCCGCGATCGAGCCAAAGAAACCTGCACCCGGGCTTTGGGTTGTCGGGTTTGTCACACGGTCGAGCGAATATTTCACATCATCCGCTGTCATCACGCGGCCATTGTGGAATTTGACGCCTTCGCGAAGCTTGAACGTGAAAACCATCCCGTCATCCGAGATTTCATAGCTTTCGGCCAGACCGGCGCGCAGCTCGGTTGTTCCGGGCTCGTAGTCCATCAAGCCGTCGTACAGCGATTTGATCATCGACCAGTTCTGCCAGTCATAGCCAATCGCAGGATCGAGGGTGGCCACATCATCTTTGTAGGTAATGGTGATGTTGCCGCCAGATTTGGCGTTGGGATCAAGGCCGGAATGGCCATCGGCAGTCGCAAATTGGGGCAGCCCGAGGGCCGCAACGAGGGCCGAAGTTGTAAGCAGTTTCTTCATTCTGGTTTACTCCTGTTGGGTTGGTAGTTTAGCGGACCTTGATCCGCGGGTCGGCAAAAAGGGACGCGATATCCGCGACCAAATTGCCAATGACGATGGCGCATGCTGAGACCAGCGTGACGCCCATAATGATCGGAATATCGACGCGCTGGATCGCTTGCCACGCGAGCTGCCCGATGCCGGGCCAGCCGAAGACAGACTCAACGACAACGATGCCACTCATGAAGATCCCTACATCAATACCGATCATTGCGATGATCGGCAGGATTGCATTGGGCAGTGCGTGGCGCAGCAACACGCGCATCCGGCCCAGCCCCTTTGCGCGTGCCGTGCGAATGAAATCCTGACGCAGCACATCAATCATCGAGGACCGCATCATCCGGCTGTACCAACCCGCCCCGAGTATCCCCAGAGTGACTGACGGCAGCACCATATGCGAGATTGTGCCGTAACCGCCAATCGGGAACCACTGGAGTTGAACCGCAAAGACGTAGAGCATCAGCAGACCAACCACGAATTGGGGCGCCGACACACCGACAAAGCTGACCATCATCAGTGCATTGTCTGTCGAGGTTCCGCGCCGCAGCGCCGCAATCACGCCCATGGTGATCCCCAGTACAAGCTCGCACACGATTGCGCCCAGCATCAGCAACAAGGAGGCCGGCAACCGCGATGCAATCAGCGCGCTCACTTCTGTCTTTTGCAAGTAAGAACGGCCAAGGTCGCCCTGAACAAGATTTCCAAGGTACCGCAAGTATTGGACTACAAATGGTTGATCGAGGCCAAGCTGTGCGCGAATATTGGCAACAGTCTCGGGTGTGGCAGAACGGCCCGCAATCTGGCGCACGGGATCGGCGGGCAGCAGATAGAGTAGCGCAAATGTGATAAACGTTACCCCTAGCAGGATCAGCATTGACTGGATCAGGCGTTTGACGATGAAAGCAAGCATCAGGCGCGTCCCCTCTGGGTCGGATCGAGCACATCGCGTAATGCATCCCCCACAAGATTAAAGGCCAATGCGAGGGTGACAATTGCCAGACCGGGAAAGAACACGAGCCAGGGCGCTGCCTGAAAATAGGTCTGGTTCTCGAAAATGATGTTGCCCCAGCTCGGTGTTGGTGGCTGCACGCCCACCCCCAGAAAACTGAGCGTGGCCTCCAGCAGAACAGTGGTCGAAATCCCCAGCGTGCCCCATACGATGATCGTTGGGGTCAGATGCGGGAGGATATGGCGAAACAGAATGCGCAAATGCCCTGCCCCCAATGTACGTTCTGCGGCAATGAATTCGCGCTGCGACAGGCTGGCGGTTTCGGCATAAAGCACCCGCGCCGTCTGCACCCAGTTCACGGTTGCGATGACCATGGCCACTATCCACAGGGACGGCTGGAAAATCGCAGCCAGACAAATCGCCAAAAGCAGTGCCGGAAAGGCCATCATCAGATCGGTAAACCGCATCAGAACACTGCCCAGAATACCGCCGAAATAGCCGGCAGTGACCCCCACAAACGTCCCGATAATGAGGGCCACACCATTGGCCACCAGACCGATGATCAGCGATGTGCGCGCACCATAGAGAATGCGCGTAAGCAGATCACGCCCCAGCAGATCGGTACCAAGCGCGAACTGCGCACCCGGTGCCATAGGCGCCCCCTGCAACGACAAACCGTCAAACATCTGGTTGTTAGGCTCGTAGGGGGTCAGATAAGGCGCGAAAATTGCGCCGAACAGCGTCAGAAAAATGAGCGCCATGCCAAACAAGGCAAGTTTGCGCGTCTTGAGCCGCTGCCAAACAGTTTGTGGCGCAGGGCGCGTATTTGTTTCAGCTACAGTCACGATACCGCCCCGCTTCTTTTTTGTGTTTTACGATCTGGACGGCAGCGTCCTCCATGGTCATCTGCCAAGCCATGGCAAGCTTGCGCAGATCGTCATATGCCGTCTCCTCCGAGCCGGTTTTCTTGGCCAGAAGAGAGACGGCCTGCACGATGGTCTGGCGCGCTGAAAGGCGTCCGTGCAGCGCATCGATTTCCGCCAATAGGGCCTTGCGTCGCTCGAAAGACTGGCGCGCCATTAACAGCGCTGCAAACACACCGCTTGCGGCCAGGGGTTTGACCAACAGCGCATCCGCGCCGATCCTCGAGGCCCATTCGATCCGCCCCGGTGCTTCGGATCCCACAAGAGCGATCATAGGCATCGGCGCATTTCCTGCCTGCCAGGGAAATTGCGCATCATGGCCCGCGTCCGTATCATAAAGGGTGAAATCAGCCGTTATCGCAGAAGCGGGCAAGGTGGGCCAAGCAACCTCCACTTCCAGACCAATGGCACGTAACTGGCGCAACATAACGTTCAGGCGGTCGTGCTCGGGGTGCATGACAACAGCCCGCGCGCCCTCAAGTCCGGCAATGTCGATTTGGGTTCTCATGCGCGCACCACAGTCAGTATCGGCTGGTCGAACTGGGGGTGGCGCAGGGGGCGTGTGAGATAGGGGTCGGGTGCGATGTCTGACCAGCTGTGCAAAATTTGAAATGCCCCGCCGCGCACCTGAGCGATATGGACATCCAGCGTTGTATGCTGCGTCGCGGGGTCGATGCCGTAGCGCGCCCCGTTTTCGGCCAGATAGCTATCGAACGGGCCTTCGACCCCTCGGGCCAGTACCGCCGCCAATGTCAGAACCGATTGATACGCCGTCTTCTCAAGTGATGATCCGCGGCCATCCTGCGCGGACGTTGTGCAAAAGGACGGCCCCACAGAAATAAGACCTTCCGCCGCATCTCCGAGCGCCGGAAGTTCCGCTTCGGTTAGGTTACACGACAAAATTGGACAGTTTGCAGCAGTAAACCGCGGGTTGCGGCGGCCCAACTCTGCATAGGCTTTTATGAAGGCGTAAGAAGACGCGCCGACCAACGAGTTCACGATAAACTTTGGCTCACTACGCTCGATTTCACGGATCAAACCTTCGACCCAGACATCCCCCAACGGTAGATATCGCTCCCCCAGAACCGCGCCACCCGATGCTTCCAGCCGCATCCGTGCGACCCTGCAAGTCTCCCAACCCCAGATGTAATTCGAGCCGACAAGATATGCTGACATCCCGAAATGCCGCTTGGCCCAGCCCAGTATCGGCAGGATGTTCTGATTTGTCGCCGCATGGGAATATACAACGCGGGCGGATGTCTCGAAGCCTTCATAGGGTACATTATACCAAAGCGTCGCACCCGCGCGGTCGAGTTCGGGGATGACCTCCTTGCGGCTCGAGGACGTCACGCATCCGACGATGTGTCTGGCACTGGATGTGCCAAGGATCTCGGCACACAGGGGCGCGTATTTCGTCAAATCACCTTCGGGGTCACGGATAACAGGCGTAAATGTCACGGGTATAGTGCTGTCGGTATTGACAGCCTCGACGGCAGCCATAGCTCCCCGAAACAGCGCCTCTGACAAAAGCTGATAGGTCCCAGACCGGGAGTATAAAATGCCAATGTCAAAGTTCTCGGTCATGGTTTCCCCATAAAAAAAAGCCCCGACGCAGCAACGTGATGTTGCTCCAGTCGAGGCCCGAATGCCTGCTTGGCTATTGCCAAAAACGACCTGATTTAAGGCCATGTAAAAGATTTGTGTCAAAACGGATAATTACGCAAATCATAATCGCAGGTTTAGCGGAAAAAATACCACCTGCCCGCATGAGTGATTATTCTGTGTGCGTTTTCGCTGACCGCCTGACCCGCCCTTCAAACCTTTAGCTCCGATAATATGGCAGATACAGCACCACAAGGCGTTGTTCGGTAAGGGTAATCTGGTCTTGGACGACCGTTTCCCTGAATAGATTTATTATCCGACGAAAATAGTCGGATTGGCTAATCCGACTGAATCACTCAGGTACAGGCCAAGCCTTACTCTTGGACTAGCCCTGCTTTGCGAAAAGGAAAATACCGTGAAACGCACCATTCTTCTGGCGACTGTCGCCGCTTCATCTTTTGCGCTGCCAGCGTTGGCCGCAGATAAAACCGATGTTCTGGCGACCTATGCCGATATTGCGGCCGCAGCTTATGGTGACAGCCTGATAACGGCACAACGCTTGCAGACAGCAGTAAATGCGCTGGTCGCTACGCCTTCGCCCGATAGCCTGAATAAAGCTCGTGCTGCATGGCTGGCCGCTCGCGTCCCTTACCAGCAAACGGAAGTGTTTCGTTTTGGCAATCCGGTCGTAGATGACTGGGAAGGCAAGGTGAATGCATGGCCTTTGGACGAGGGTCTGATTGATTATGTCGATCAGGCCTATGGCGGTGCGTCGGATGAAAACGAACTGGCCGCTCTGAATGTCGTGGCAAATCCCGTATTCACGCTCTCGGGCAAGGACATTGACGCAACTGTAATCACACCTCAGTTTCTATCGGATACCCTGCACGAAGCGGACGGCGTGGAGGCGAATGTTGCAACAGGATACCACGCGATCGAGTTTCTCCTTTGGGGGCAGGATCTGAACGGTCATGGTGTGGGTGCAGGTAATCGCGCATGGACGGATTACGCGACGGCAGATGCATGTACGAATGATAATTGCGACCGGCGCGGACAATATCTTGTTGCTGTGACGGATCTGCTGGTTGCGGATCTGGACTGGATGGTGGCGCAGTGGGCGCAGGACGGCGCTGCGCGCAATGATCTGACAGCAGACAGTGATGCCGGTCTGGTTGCGATTCTCACAGGCATGGGATCGTTGTCGTACGGCGAACAGGCGTGTGACCGGATGCGCCTTGGTCTGATGCTCAACGACCCAGAGGAAGAGCACGACTGTTTCTCCGACAACACCCACAACAGCCACTTTTATGACGGGCTCGGGGTCCAGAATATCTATCTGGGGGAATATACGCGCATCGACGGGTCCCGTGTGTTGGGGGCCTCGCTGTCGGATATGGTGAGCAGCGCGGATGCTGCACTGGATGCTGAAATGCAAGAAAAGCTCGGCACGACAATGCGGGCGCTGGCGCAGATCAAGACCGCCGCCGAATCAGGCTTTGCCTACGACCAGATGCTCGAGCGGGGCAACGAAGGCGGCGAGGCGTTGATAATGAGCGGAATAAACGGGCTAATCGACCAAACGCGGTCGATTGAACGTGTGGTAAGCATCTTGGGCCTCGACGGTATCGCGTTTCAGGGCTCGGAGAGCCTTGACGATCCAAACGCCATTTTCAAATAAATCGATCTGCCGACAAGAACGTATCGATCGGTGTAATCCACTAAATTCAGGACAAAAAAATGCAAAAATCGTTTCTCACAGCTGGGCTTTATGGCCTCGTGCTTGCTGGCGGGTCGTCAGTGATGGCCCAAGACGCCGGTTTTATCTGGGGCGGTAGCGTCGAGGTTGGAATCGACAGCACGGTGAAGGCAGATGACCCAACTGCCGAAGTGACCGACACTTACATCTCCGCAGATGTAGCATTTGAGGCGGCAATTACGGACCGTATCACGGCCTTCGGTGGGCTAAGCCTTGAATCCGTTACCGACGCAGTAGACAACCGCGCCTTCGAGGATATGGGTCTCTACGTGAGTGAGCTCGGTTTGCGCTTTGGCTTTGGCGAGACACTTGTCTCGGTGGGTAAGATTAGCCCCGTTTTCGGCAAAGCGTGGGACGAAGCGCCCGGATTCTATGGCACCTCGCTTGCCGAAGATTACGAGCTTAGCGAGATGATCGGTGTAACAGTTAATACACCGCTGAGCAGTGGTGTGCTGTCATTTGCGGCCTTCTATGTAGACGATACTGCGCTAAGCAATAGCGTCGGAAACAAGCGTGGGCGGAATTCTGTCGCAAATGGTGGTTTGGCCAATACTGGCAAGTTCGATAATGTGTCGCTCCAGTTTGCGCAGGAATTCGGCGCTACAAGCGCGTGGGTCGGCTTGCGCCATCTGACGGCAGGTGTCGGCAACTCGGAAGATGAAACTGCTGTTGCTGTGGGCGCTTCTCATGATTTTGGCACAGGTCTGAGCATGATCGGGGAAGTGGTCCGCTTTGACAACGCGGGCGGCGAGCAGGGTTATGCCACCTATACAACCCTTGGCGGCGCCTATGCGCTTGATGCGTGGACATTCTCGGCCACGGCAACACTTGTTAATGCCGCAGACAGCACTGACAGAATGTATGCTGTTGGTGTTGACCGCTCCCTTACGGATGCGATTGACGTAAACTTTGGTTTGGCACGGTTTGATGTGGGCGGTGCCAAATCAACTGCCGTCGGCCTTGCGGCGGTTGTTTCTTTCTAGGACTTGGAGATGATTGCCTGGGAACTCCGCGTTGTATTGTGCCCTTCAAATGCGCAGATACACTCGGTGCCGGTGGCAAGTGCACAGGCAATCATCGCAACCAAAGCTGAGCTTCATAAGAAGCGGCCGCGGCCTGACAGGCTTCGCGCTGACGTAAGGCAAAGACGCCCCTTCCTTTCCGCACGATATCTCCAACGCCAGGTTACCCCTCATGAACAAGATTTTCACACAATCAAAGCCCGTCAATTGGTCGGGGTGCGTTGGCGGCTTTGCTGTCGCAGTGCTTCTTGGAACGCCAATCAGCGCTCAAAACTCGATCCCTGTCTTCGATGACCCGCATCTGAACACAATACCGCGTACAGCCGCGGAGGCCGCACGCATTTCTGCAGTTACGGCCCTTGCTACTGATTTTAGTGCCCCGCAAAAGTTCGAGGAAAAATCAGCGGGTGCTGCCACGGTTCGGGCACGGACCGATGCGGATGCCTTTTCCCAGCCGTCCGGCAATATCAGCTTCGAGGACGAGTTGGACTTCAAAGTTGGCAACGGACTGTTCCGCAAACTGTGGGTTTCCTCGCCCTCTTCCACTTTGGCGTCTGACGGGCTCGGGCCGATCTATAATGCACGCTCGTGCCAGCGATGCCACATCAAGGACGGGCGCGGCCATCCCCCAGAAAATGCGCAGGATAACGCGATTTCGATGTTCTTGAGGGTCTCTATTCCTGACCTTGATGGCGGATCCGACGCGGATGCAATGGAGCGGATTGAGGGATATATCGCCACGCGCCCCGATCCGGTCTATGGCTCACAGCTTCAGGATTTTGCGGTTCAGGGACATCCTGCGGAATACCGTCTTGATATTTCCTATACCGAAGAAGTTGTCACACTCGCGGATGGCGAAAAAGTATCTCTTAGGCATCCAACATATATTGCTGCGGATCTTGGGTACGGCCCGCTGCACACAGATGCCATGCTCAGCCCGCGTGTCGCGCCCCAAATGATCGGCCTCGGTCTTCTTGAGGCGATCGCAAGTGATGACATCCTCGTTCGAACCGATCCTGACGATCTGGACGGTGACGGGATTTCAGGGCGCGCAAATGTCGTCTGGTCGCAAATCCATAATCAACCGATGCTTGGGCGCTTTGGCCTCAAGGCGGGCAGCCCGACGATCCTTGAACAGTCAGCCGCCGCCTTTGCTGGTGACATCGGTATTTCCACGCCGGTTTTTCAGGCGGGCTTTGGTGATTGCAGCATTTTGCAGGCTGATTGCCGCGACGCCCCCCAAGGCGACGGCGATGACCGTGTCTTTGAGATCGACCAGACCGGCCTTGATCTCGTGACATTCTACAGTCGCAATCTGGGGGTGCCTGCGCGGCGCAATGTGGAGGATCCCCAGGTGTTGCAGGGCAAGCAGGTATTCTATGAAACCGGATGCACCGCATGCCATACGCCTTCGTATGTAACCCAGCGCCTCGAGGACCGTCCCGAGCAAAGTTTTCAGTTGATCTGGCCCTACACCGACATGCTTTTGCATGACATGGGTCCTGCGCTGGCCGATAACCGCCCCGAAGGTCGTGCCACCGGAACTGAATGGCGTACCCCTCCGCTTTGGGGCATTGGCCTCACTGCCCAAGTGAGTGATCACAGTTATTTTTTACATGACGGGCGGGCGCGCTCGCTGCTCGAGGCTGTGATATGGCACGATGGCGAAGCGGCAGGACAGCGTGATAAGGTTATCGCGCTGCCCACCAAAGAGCGCGACGCTTTGATCGCCTATCTGGAGAGTTTATGAAACATCTTTTGCTCATTACGGCCTTTGCTTTTACCCCTGTGATGTCGCAAGCTCAAACATCCGGTGAAGTTATCGAGGGGATCGTGAGAGATCACATTTTGTCAGGCTTCGTCCAGCTGGAACAGAAAACTGCGGCTTTTTCGCAAACAGCCAGCTCTGATTGCACGCCCACATCGGCTGCCTTGCGGGACGGTTACGCAGACGCTTTTGATGCATGGGTACTCGTGAGCCATTTGCGCTTTGGCCCCACGGAAGTCGGCGATCGCGGCTTTGCGCTGGCGTTCTGGCCCGACAGTCGCGGGACCACGCCGCGCAGCCTTGGGGCGCTGATCACAGATCAGGACGCTGTCGTGGACAGCTCAGACAGCTATGGGCATGTATCAATCGCTGCACGCGGGTTTTACGCGATGGAACTGCTCCTTTATGATGCGGCGCTGAGTGATGGCGCGAACCCGCAATACCTTTGCAGCCTCATTCAGGCGGTCGCTGGGGACATGGCCACAACCACAGCAGCAATCGCGCACGACTGGCGCGAGGATTATGCGGCTCGCCTCATTGCTCCGTCCAGCGGCGGCACCTACCGCGGGGAGGAAGAAGTGCTTCAGGAGCTGTTCAAAGCCTTGGGAACCGGCTTGCAATTTACATCCGAGGTGCGTCTGGGCCGTCCTTTGGGCACATTTGACCGCCCCCGACCCAACCGCGCCGAGGTCTGGCGCGCAGGCCGTTCGGCGCGCCATGTTGTACTAAGCCTGACCGCGCTGCGAGATCTGTCGTTGCGTCTGTCCGCCGCTGATCCGGCAATCGCGGCCCACCTTGCGGAGGGATTTGATCTGGCGTTGGCGCGCATGGAAAGCCTTGATGATCCGATCTTTGCAGGTGTCGAGCAACCGCAAGGCCGCTTGCGGCTTGAGGTGGTGCAGCAAGCGGTTAACGGTGTCCGCGCCGAGGTGCGCGATGCTTTGGGCCCGCATCTGGGCGTGGCGGCGGGGTTCAACGCCTTGGACGGGGATTAATCCTCAATGATCGGCAAGAATAGAGCTTTGAAAGACGCGGCTGGCCCAAACTCACGCCGTCGCCAGTTTATCGCAGGGTTGTTGGCAGTCGGAGTGGTTCCTGCGCCCACTTGGGCCGATGCGGGCAAACCTGCCTACCTCGCTGCTGCTGCAAGATCTGATGGTACATATGCGCTGTGCGGGTTGAACGCGTCCCTCGAGACGGTGTTCCGCATTCCATTGCCCGCCCGTGGCCATGCTGCAGCAGCCCATCCCCTGCGCCCCGAAGCAGTAGCGTTTGCGCGCAGACCTGGCACTTTTGCGGTGGTTATAGATTGTCTCTCAGGCACGGCCAAGGCGCGGCTCAAGGCGCCCGAAGGTTTGCATTTCTACGGGCACGGCGCATTCTCTGCCAGCGGGGATTGGTTGTTCACAACCGAAAACGATTACGCATCCGGCCGAGGAAATATCGGCGTCTGGGACGTAGCCGCAGGGTACCGCCGCATCGACGGATTTAGCAGTGGCGGCATCGGACCGCATGATATCAAGCGCCTTCCGAACTCTGACGTGCTGGTCGTTGCGAATGGCGGGATCGACACCCATCCCGATACCGGCCGTGCCAAGCTCAACATCGCGACGATGCAATCCAACCTGTCCTATCTCCTTGATGGCGCGGTAATGGAACAAGCAATCCTGCCGCCCCATCACCAGAAAAATTCGATCCGGCATCTTGCGCTCAGCGCAAAGGGCGATGTCGCGATGGGGATGCAATGGGAGGGTGACGGCACCTCCCCCGCACTTGTAGCGCGGCACAGTCGCGGCAGTGATATTGCAGTCGCCACCCTCCCCGATGACCTCCTGCGCGCCCTTGACGGCTATATCGGCAGTATCGCATTTTCGCAGAACGGCAAAACAATCGCGGTCACATCCCCACGTGGCAGCATCCTCGATATCTACGATGCAGATCGTATGGCACTTGCCTCGCGCACTGCAATCAACGATGTCTGTGGCATCGCGCCGTGCTTAGAAGGATTTGCGCTGACCACAGGCACCGGTGCCTTGGGGGTTCTGGATACGACCGAGCCGCGCTTCATGCCTGCAGCGGCGCATAGTTGGGACAATCATCTGGTCATGATCTAGCGGGTAACAACGCCACCCTAAAGGTCGATTTCTATCACACCGCCTGCCAATGCAGCACGCGATCTGCACAGGATAATTGCTTCTGCGCGCTGGCTTTTGGACAGGACGAAATCGCGATGCTCGACCTCGCCCGAGACTAGCTTGCATTTACACACACCGCAGATGCCATCGCTGCATTTTACATCAATCACGACCCCGTTTGCCTGTAGCACTTCTGTAGCTGTCTGACCTGCAGGCACGACGAACTCCTTTCCGGATTTGGCCAACCGCAGCGTAAAATCATGGTCGACATAGTCCGGCTGCTCAGGCGTCGAGAAATATTCCAGATGGCGCGCGTCCTCGGGGTAACCAGCGTTCTGCGCGGCGTGCATCACGGCATCCATATATTGTGCGGCTCCACAGGTGTAAACGTGCCAGCCCTGCCGGTATCCTTCAAGAAGCTTTCCCAATTCGGCACGCCCCCCCTCGTCGGTGATGTGCAGACGAACCTTATCCATCCAATCAAAGGATGCAATATCACTCAGCAGACCCATGGTGGTACGGCTGCGTCCAGAATAATGCATCACAAAATCGCGTCCTTGCCCGTGCAGTTCATGCGCCATCGCAATCAGGGGCGTGATCCCGATGCCGCCGCCCATCAGGATGGTTCTGGTCGCGTCGGGCGACAGTCCAAAATGGTTGATCGGTTTGGAGATGAATACCCGCCGCCCAACCTCGAAAATACGCTGCATCAGGACCGAACCGCCGCGCCCCTCCGCCTCACGCAGGACAGTGATCTGGTATTTGCTGCGATCGGCAGGATTGCCCGACATCGAGTATTGGCGCAAAAACTCCGGTGCTATGACGATATCCAGATGCGCACCTGCCTGCCATGCCGGCAAATCGCCACCATCGAGGGCAGCAAACTCATATTTCATAATGCCGTCTGCTGCCTGCTCCGCTTTGGTCACAACCACTTGCAACACAGGGCTTTCGGTCAGATCGGCGCGCTTGTGCACCGCCGAAGTGTCACCGCGCGACAGCCGCGCGCGGTACTCTTCCGCCGTAATCATCGCCTGATAAGCTTCGATGCCCGCTTCGCGGTCCATCGGAAACGGATAGGGATAGGGCGGAGGTGCCAATGGCGCGGGATAGACCGCAAGCGTCTGGTCCGCATATTCGAGCTTTAACTCCTTTTGCAGCCCGCGCTGGTTAGTGGGATGCTGCACAGGGCGGTAGCCGCCATCCTCCGCAATTTCCAGATCCCACCACCACTTTTTAACAGGATTAAGTCCGCCGTTTTCAACAGCATCGTCAAGCTTTGCAAGGACAGGAGCCAATTTTGGCACATTCATCGCCGCCCATCGAAATGGCGCCTCTTTGAAGATCCCCTCAAGGTTCCAAGGACAGGTCTTCATACAGCGCCCGCACATCGCGCCGCCCGGTGTGGTGATCCTGTAGGTCGCGCATTTCTGGCTGTCGGACTTCCAGATCTCGTAGCCATTGAACATCAGCTTCGGCCCCAGCGTGATCGCCCCCGACGGACATTCACGCGCACATTTGTTGCAGCTCTCGCAAAATGTTTGCAGGCCGAAATCAATCGGCTTGTCATGGGTCATCGGCAGATCGGTCGTTACAGTGCCTGATTTGAGCCGCGGCCCCAGAAACGGGTTCAGGATTACCTCGCCAATCCGGCTAACCTCGCCCAGCCCCGACAGCAGCAAAAGCGGGGGTTGGAGCACTTCGCCATCCATAACGGTGTGGGCCTTTGCCGAATATCCCAGATTGCGTATTTGGCGCGCGATCACCCCCCCAAGCAAGGAAAACCGCAGATAAGCGCGCATGGATTGCGCCACCGCGATCCAGTCATCCCCCGATGAGCCGTCCATTGTCTCATAGCCTTGATCGATGATCATATTGATGGCTTGGTCATGTGGCGGGATGATTTCGTCGCCGCGGGCATCATGGCTGTACCACGCCCAATCGGGGCAGCGTGAAATCCCGACCGCATCCGCCCCGAGATAGTAACAGGTCGCTTTGACCAGTGCCGCTGCGCGCGCGGGATCAAGCGGCACTTTCGCGGCCGCCTTTGCGCCATCCTGTAACAAAACGAACGCACCCAAGGCTCGGCGCTGTGCCATTGATGGGGCAGCTTTGCGGATATATTTTCCGCCCGTGGCTCCATCCTGCATCTTTTTTCCCATGTCGCCAAACTGCGCGCGTGCGAACATATCCGTCCGCTTCGGGACGCGGACTACCCGCGGCTCGTCGATATAGGTGGTGGGGGTCTCAACCCGGCGCAAATTCTCGAAGGGGTGTGCCCCGTCGACAAACCGGCGCTTGGCATAGGGCACCGCATTCAGTGCGTTCTTGCGCGAGGACGTCCCTAACTTCCATCCGATACCAAAGGCAGATCTAGGTTGCTGGGCCATCGGGGCCAGCGGCATATCTGGCGCCAACTCAAATGTGGTGGTCACCACGCCCAGTCCGAAACGCGTGCCAATATACGGATGCGACAACACGCCGTTCTCGACTGTGGCAATGCCCGCCGCGACTGCCATCTTGTTGAGATCAACATCGGTGCTGGAAACCGTGTGCCCGCGTGCATCATAGCCCAGCAGCCTCAGGTAATTGGCGATCACCACCGCAGTCTCGGCCGCAAGAAGGCCTGCTCGGTGCGCCTGTGCCTGCGTGATCCAGTCTGTTCCGACCTCGTCGGGCTGTGGATCACGGGGATTTTCATACAAAAAGACCAGCGCATGGGTATGGGCCTCGATCCCGCTCAGCGGCGCTGCGATTGAATCGCGCAAATCCGCCATGATCGTATCAATGCCTGAGGCAAGGGTTTTGGTCTGGCGCGATTTTAAGTCCTGCGCGAGCCGCCCCACATCAGGGTTCACATACGGGTCGTCCAGCAGCGCCTCACGGGGCAGTTCGCAGCAGCCAACCACTGCGGCATCTGCAAAATATCCAAACGCTTTTAGATGATTTGTCCGCTCTTGCAGGTCAGTGGGCGCGTCCGCGATTGCCCCGTTGACCAGCCCGCTTCGTATTGCATCCAGCATTGCCTGATGCTCACGCATGGCATTCACAATCGAAGCGGGGTCTTGAGACCGGTCAAATTTCAGATGCTGCGCTTTTGGCACAGATTTTAGATCAGGAAAATGGTTTGATCGGGCAAGCTTTTCTGATGGATAGGGGCCCATATGTACAGGGCGCTTTGCATCCGAGAAGAATCTCATTGTCATTGGTGTCGCACCTGTTTTCGGGTTGCATAGGCTGGTTCGGTCCTGCCGCGGCTGGCCTGCCATCCGATATTTTCATACTGTATAGGTAGAGCTGATCACACTAGCAACATGCGGCGCGAAACATGCAATCTCGCTCTTTTATATGATGACGTTTTGTATCTGTTTGTTGCGCGTGAACGGGTTTTAAACTCTCTGCAGGCAAGTTCGGGGCATATCCACAAATCCTGGAGCTTTAATGCCATTCTTTTTGTTGCTTGTTTTAATAGTCCAGATTGCTCTGTTCGCCTTTTCGGTTCCAACCGCCCATGCCGAGGCAGTACGAGGCAGTCTGTTTGTTCTGTCCAAGACCAGCGATGTCGTTTCAGCCTCTGCCGCGTTCAAAGGCAGGGCCGCCGGCAGCATGTTTGAAAAGCGCCCTGCCCATGTGCCTGCCCTCGCTACCCGCGTACCCGGCCACATTCAGGGCCGCGGGATCGAGTTGATCCGCGCCCTTATACAAGAGGCGGAGTCGCGGCGCGACGGTTATGATGCGGTACAACACGGCGCAAGGATCAAGCCACGCAAGCGGCCTACCCAGATGACCCTTGCAGAGATATTCCAGTGGATCGAAGCAACCCCGAACCAGCCTCACGCGATCGGTCGCTACCAGTTTATTCCCAGCACATTGCGGCGGGTGGTGACTGAGGTTGGGGCAAAACCGTCACAGCGCTTTACCGCTGCTCTGCAGGATAGGCTAGCCGATGTCCTGTTGATGGAAGCCGGCTTGAACCGGTTTCAGGCAGGTGCCCTTGATCGCAAGGGATTTATGAATAATCTCGCCAAAATCTGGGCCGGTTTGCCAAATTCCACGGGAAAGTCGCATTATGACGGTTATGCGGGAAACAAGGCGTCGGTAAGTTGGGCGCGGTTTGATGCTGTGATGACACGTGTTGCTCCAGAGCTTTGATTGATCTGCCGCTCGCAGATTCAGCTATTGGCAATCAGGTGGTCTCCTAAGGGTATTCCCCGGGTAAAGCGTGCCAACTTTCTTAGTATACATCCCTTTCGCGGATCATTGCGACCGCCGTGAATGCTCCTTTTCGTCTGACTTTTGTCTGTCTGCCTTAGGAACATGCATTTGGCGCTATCGGGCTGCAAGTATTGCTTAAAGCCGTCCGCCATGCGACCACCGTCGCTGCACATGGGAACCGGAACATGACATTTTTACAAATCACCTCCCTGCTTATCGTTCTTGCGGGAGGTTTCGGTGCGATCAACCATCTGTTTCTCAAGCTCCCATCGGCAATCGGAATTTTGGTGGTGTCGCTGCTGGCTTCTTTTGTTCTGCTGGGCATTGATCTTCTGTTTCCGGAACTGGGCATTGCCGACACTGTGCGCGGTATTGTTACCGGAATTGATTTCTCAGAAGCGCTTTTGGAAGGAATGCTCGGCCTGTTGCTTTTCGCGGGTGCATTGCACGTCAAGATCAGGGATTTACGGGCACAATGGCGCGTGGTGTTTCTGATGGCAACGCTAGGCATCGCCTTGTCTACTGTGATTGTCGGAGCGGGTTTTTCATGGCTCACCGGTATGCCGTTATTGGTGGGGCTGGTGTTCGGGGCCTTGATATCGCCGACAGATCCTGTTGCCGTGATGGGGGTGCTGCGCCAAGCGGACCTGCCCAAAGCCCTCGAGACCAAGATTGCGGGCGAAAGCTTGTTTAACGATGGTGTGGGATATGTTGTTTTTCTGGTACTTGTCGGTCTCGCCTTTCCGGATCTGGACAGCCACGGCCCTGCGGGCAACGCGTTCACCGCTGCAGTGATTCTGTTTTTTCAGGAGGCGGTTGGCGGTGCCGTGCTGGGTCTTGTCCTTGGCTGGCTCACGTTTCGGGTGATGCGGCGGATCGACGATTACCCGCTTGAGGTGTTGCTGACGCTTGGCCTTGCCTTCGGAGGATATGAGTTAGCGGTCTGGTTGCATGTGTCTGCCCCCATTATGGCGGTTTGCGCAGGTCTGCTGATCGGTGATGTCGGCAAATCCAAGGGCATGTCCGCGCAAACGCAAACCTATGTTGCAGGGTTTTGGGAGCTGATCGACGAGATCCTGAATGCCGTCTTGTTCCTGCTCATCGGTTTCGAGGTGTTCGCCATCGCATTCGACGGTGACGTTCTCCTGACAGCTGTCGCAGCGATTGCGCTGGCATTGTTCGCACGCTTCGTGGCCGTGGCGGTGCCAATTTCTGTTCTACGGCCTTTCCGAAACTTTAATGCAGGCGTTGTCCCGATCATGACATGGGGCGGCCTGAAGGGCGGCATATCGGTGGCACTTGCGCTCTCCCTGCCCGAGGGCGAGTGGAAGCCATTAATCCTGACCTGCACCTATGTAATTGTCATCTTTTCGATCATCGTCCAAGGATTAACCGTGGCGCGTTTGGCCAAACGCGTGCGGCGCACCCCCGACGCGCATTAAACAGCGGTAGCCTCATTCAGACCTGAGAATGATGTGGTTAGTCGCGGTGGCGGTGGATGAAATCAATCAAGGCGGCGGTGGACGGATCCTCGTTTGCGCAGCTTTGGGACCCGTCAACGACCGGTTGCAGCGTACTTGCCAGCTCTTTGCCCAGTTCGACACCCCATTGATCGAACGAGATTATATCGAGAATAATACCCTCTACAAAAACGCGATGCTCGTAGAGCGCGATAATCTGGCCCAGCGTGAACGGGTCAAGCAACGGGTAAAGCAACGTTGTCGAGGGGCGGTTTCCGGGGAAGACGCGGTGTCGGGCCTGACGTTCGAGGTCGTCTCCCTCGAACCCTTTGGCCGCAGCGATTATACGTGCCTGCTCCACTGATCTGCCCAACATCAGTGCTTTTGACTGGGCAAGGCAATTGGCGATCAACAGCTGGTGATGGTGGACAAGTTCCGCCTCGTGTCCATTGGCCGCCAGAAGGAATTCGCAAGGCACGACCCGTGTGCCTTGATGGATCAACTGGTAGAATGCGTGCTGTCCGTTGGTGCCTGCTGCCCCCCAGACAACGGGGCCGGTGTTGCGCGGACTGTCCGCGCCGCTGCGCAGCACACCCTTTCCATTCGATTCCATTTCGAGCTGTTGGAGATAGTTCGGCAGCAGTGCCAACCGCTCGTCATAGGGGAGAACGGCACGGGTCGTGTACCCGCAAATCTGGTTATGCCAGATGCCGACCAACGCCAGCAACACCGGCAGATTTTCCTCGAGCGAGGCCGCGCGAAAATGCAAATCCATTGCAGCGGCCCCGCGCAGGAAAGCATCAAATGCCTTGGGGCCAATGGCAATCATCAAAGACAGGCCTATCGGCCCCCAGACGGAATAGCGCCCGCCGACCCAGTCCTCAAAGCCGAACACTTGTGCCGGATCAATGCCAAACCCTGCGGTTTTCTCAGGACTGGTGCTAAGCGCTACGAACTGCACCCTCGGATCACCGCCATGGTCGGTCATCCATGCCTTTGCCGTTCGGGCATTTGTCATCGTCTCGATTGTGGTAAATGTTTTGGAGGCGACAATTACCAGTGTGGTTTTGGCATCCAGTCCGCGCAACTTATCCGCAATGTCGGCACCGTCGATATTGGAAACGAAATGACAGCGCGGCCCGTCATGATAGGGCGCGAGCGCACAGACCGTCATCGCGGGCCCCAGATCGGAACCGCCGATGCCGATATTTACAACATCTGTATAGGCCCCTTCGCGCACGCGGGTAGCAAAGCGGCGCATAGCGGCCAGTGTGTTATGCACGGCCGGCATAACATCCACGCCGTCCACCATGACAGGCCCACCGTCGAGATTGCGCAATGCGGTGTGCAGTACCGCGCGGTCTTCGGTCTCGTTTATGCGCGCTCCTTCGAACATTGCCTCGCGTTTCGCTTGCACACCGCTGTCGCGGGCAAGCGCCAGAAGGGTCTGAAGCGTTTCGGCATCAATATTGGTCTTCGAGAAGTCGAAATACATGTCACCCACCCGAGCGCTAAACTGCTCTGCCCGCGCGGAATTCTCAAAAAGTTTCGGTATGGAACGGTTTTTTACCCGGCTGTATTGCTCGTGCAGGGCGGTCCAATGGGTCATTGCGCACTCCAATGCAGGGTCGCGGTATCCAGAACGGTTCGGATAGGCGCCTGCGCTTCGGGCAATGTTGCGGCGCGGGCGACAGCGGCGCGCTTTTCGGCGCCGGTGATCAGCACATGGGTACTCCCTGCGTTGCGCAAAACGGGCGCGGTAAGGGTAAGCCGCCGTATTTGCTGCCCCTCTACAGAGACGGCAAGCAGCATAGGCGCATCCGTTGCCAGCGCGGCATCGAGCCCCTGTGCCCCCGGAAACAGCGATGCCGTATGCATATCCGCCCCCATGCCCAACAACAAAACATCGACCGGCAAAAGCTGCGACAGCTGCGCAGAACGCAATGCGGCAGCTGTCGCAATTTCTGTGTCTTCGATAAAAAAGGGGGCAAACGATGCCGCTGCTGCATTGTTTACCAACAGGCGCTTGCGGATCAGGGCCGCGTTTGATTGTGCATCGCTCTCCGGCACCCACCGTTCGTCCGTGAGAATGATATTGACGCGCGCCCAGTCAATCTCCGCTGTGCTGAGCGTGTCAAACACTGGGCCGGGGGTAGAGCCACCGGGCACGGCAAAGCATATTTTCTCACGAACTTTGAGTGCTTGCTCAAGCTCGGTGGCAAGAGCTTTGGCAACCTGTGGCATCATTTCGGATGACGTAGTATATTCTACCAGTTTCATTGGGTCACCTGCCGCCACTCCCGTCCCTCGCGACGCAAAAGCTCGGTTGAATCGGTGGGGCCGGTGCTGCCGTGATCATAGGGCTTTGGTACATCATTTCGTGCCTCCCAGCCCTTGATGATCGGATCGGTCCATGCCCATGCGGCCTCCACTTCGTCGCCGCGCATGAATAGGGTCTGGTTGCCACGTATCACATCCATAATCAGCCGCTCGTAGGCGTCTACATGCTCGACATCGTCGGGGTTAATTGCCTCCGCATAAGACATATCCAGCGGCACATCAATCAGGCGCATCCCGCCCGGTCCCGGCTCCTTGATTGTCACGCCCAAAGTGATGCCCTCGTTGGGCTGTAGGCGGATCGACAGAACATTGCGGTGTCGTCCGGCATCTTCGGCGAAGATGCTGTGCGGAGTGTCCTTGAACACTACCGTGATTTCCGAGGAACGTGCCTGCATGCGCTTGCCTGTGCGCAAGTAGAACGGCGTGCCGGCCCAACGCCAATTGCTGATCTCGGTGCGCAAGGCGATGAAACTTTCAGTGCGGGAGCGCGGATTTCCCACAGCTGTTCGAAAACCGGGGTTTTTCGCCTCGTTGCAGGGTTCGGCCTGATACTGACCGCGAACAACGTGATAAGGCAGCACCGGTTCGAGCGCTCGAATGACCTTAAGTTTTTCGTCACGGACCGCATCGGGGGAAAACCGTGCAGGGGGCTCCATCGCGATGAGGCACAACAGTTGCATAAGGTGGTTTTGCACCATATCGCGCATCGCCCCTGACTTATCGTAGTACTCGCCGCGGCCACCCACGCCCACTGTTTCGGCGACAGTGATCTGGATGTGATCGACATACTGACTGTTCCACAGCGGCTCGAACAGCATATTGCCGAATCTCACCGCCATGAGGTTTTGCACGGTCTCTT
Organism: Sulfitobacter guttiformis; assembly: GCF_003610455.1. Lineage (NCBI taxonomy): Bacteria > Pseudomonadati > Pseudomonadota > Alphaproteobacteria > Rhodobacterales > Roseobacteraceae > Sulfitobacter > Sulfitobacter guttiformis. The sequence continues at coordinate 366,420 of NZ_RAQK01000002.1, forward strand.
TGCCTAGATAGTGATCAATCCGGTAAATCTGGTCTTCATTGAAATACGTCGCCAGCGTTTTGTTAAGCGCTCGCGCCGTTTCAAGGTCGCGGCCAAAAGGCTTTTCGACGACGATCCGCGCCTGATCATCGGCCATGCCCCATTTTTGCAGCCGCTCCGCAATCTCGCCAAAGAGCGAGGGTGCGACCGAAAAATAGTAGGCCTCGACCCGTTCGGTGCCCGCCATCAAGGCTTGTAACTCCTTCCAGCCCTGCTCGCCTAGGGCATCGATCGCTACGTATTCAAGCTGGCCAAGAAAGGCTTCGAGCTGGGCAGGCTCAAATGTGTGGCCGCCCCCGAATTCACCAATCGCTTCGCGCACCATTTCGCGGTAACCGTCACTGTCCATCTCGCTGCGTGCGGCACCGATCACGCGCGCTTGGTCTGGCATCTGGCCCGCGCAGAACCGGCGAAACAGACCCGGCAAAATTTTGCGCCGCGCCAGATCGCCTGTGCCGCCGAAAATCACCAGATCAAATAAATCTACCGGAATGACGCGTGATACCATGGTCTTTGCCTTTATGGAGTGACGGGCATTCTGCCGCACTATTCGAAATTTATCGCGCCTGTCCTCATGATTGCATCGGTAAACGATAATTTTCGACGGGGAAGAGGCGAATTAAGTCATGTTAGCGCAAACATACGTAAATGTCCGATGTTCACAAGAGCGTGCGTGCAAAAAACAGGGCCTTTTCTTGATCAAAGCAATGCCCTACCCCGTTCTGGACGTAAAGAGTGTGGACGAAAGGTGACCCGATGAAAGATATTCCTCTGGCCAATCACGGGAAATTTCAAGATCCTGTTTTGACTGCATCCGGCGATCAGCGCGCTACCGTGGCCCTGAGCGATCCACAAACGCTGTGGTTCAACACTGGCACCCTTTGCAATATCGAATGTGCAAATTGCTATATCATGTCGAGCCCGACAAACGATGCGCTGGTCTATATTACAACCGACGAAGTGCGCGAATACCTCGACCAGCTCGAGGCCCGTAAATGGAACGTGCGCGAGATTGCGTTTACCGGCGGCGAGCCGTTCATGAACCCTCAGATGATCGGGATAACCGAGGCCGCCCTCGAGCGGGGCTACGAGGTTCTGATCCTGACCAATGCTATGCTGCCGATGATGCGTAAAAAGATGCGCGAAGGGCTGTTGCACCTTCATGCGGCTTATCCGGACAAGCTTACTTTGCGGATATCCGTCGATCACTACCGCCGCGATCTGCACGATGCGGAGCGTGGAAAAGGTGCGTTCGACAAAACGGTGACCGGCATGCAATGGCTACGCGACAACGGCTTTACCATGGCGGTCGCAGGGCGGTCGGTGTTTGAGCACACAGATGCTGACAGCCGCGCAGGATATGCGGCCTTTTACGCCGAGCACAACTTTAACATTGATGCGTATAACCCAGGAATGACTGTTCTTTTCCCAGAAATGGACGAGGCGGTCGAGGTGCCGGAAATCACCACTGCCTGCTGGGGTATTCTCGACAAGTCGCCCGATGCAGTGATGTGTGCGTCGTCGCGGATGGTGGTCAAGCGGCGCGGCGCGGAAAAGCCGACCGTGCTCGCCTGTACGTTGCTTCCCTACGCGCCGGAGTTCGAACTGGGCGAAACACTGGCAGAGGCCGAGCGCGATGTTGCCCTCAACCACCCTCATTGCGCCAAGTTTTGCGTCTTGGGCGGCGCGAGTTGTTCTGCCTAAAGGCTGATAATGTGGCCATGGCGCGGGTTTGCGCTGCCGTCGGCTAGTGTGCCATATATCGATGCCGCCTGCCCTAACCCGTCGTGTACCTTCACATCGAGCCATGTACCTGCATCGTCAGCCAGACGCTTCCATGCTTGGGTGATCTGCTTTTCAATTACGCCAGGACCCCACTCATCGCGCCGTTTGGCGATCTGGGCGGGCGCAAAGAAAAACTGTGGCTTGACGCCTTCAACCACGGTTTGTGGTGCGAACTGGTCCCAATGACTGATGCCGACAGCGGCGGAGTGTTTTAGGTGCGCACCCAAAGTGCTGTGCACCTGCGCTTTGACCCCTGCATTGCCTGACATATCCACATACACCGACGCGGCCAGTGGCAGCTGTCCGATCTCGTCATACGTCAAGACGAGATCACACGCTCCGAGGTCCTCGACAAAGCTGCGGTTTTTATCTGACGTGAGGCCGATGATCTTATAATCCCGGTCCTTAGGTTCGGCCAGATATTTGCACAACCCGAGGCCGGTTTTTGAAGAGGCACTACCGATAATGATCTGCTCCGCACCAAAGCGGTCATTGTCCGTCAGCCAGTCAAACAACAGATAGGAGGTCGCCAGAAGCGGCTGCAGTAGTGCGCGCATGTGGTCTTGCGATGGCCCGCTCTGCCGGACCGGCGTATAACGGTTATAGACGGCGGGCAGCTTTGCGCGGTGGGCACTTGCGTCGACAAAACCGCCGTAACCGTCCGCCTGCACCTCGATTACCAGCTCCTCCGCCAGCGGATAAAAGCCGTAGAGGCGTGTGCCTACGGCAATATCCGGGCTATTGCTTTCGCTCACAACCGCGGTACCCCAAACCGGCACCAGACCGTAACCCTCTATCCCTGTTGGAAAAAAGTTCCAGTAGCCAATGGCGAAACCGGATGCGGCATAGGTCACGTTATTGGCGGTCAGCGCAAAACTCTCGAGCTTGAGGCGGGCTTGTCCGACGCTGCAATCGGCTGCGGCCACGTCCTCTATGCGGGTTTCGGTAATAGTTTTATGGTTCGTCAAAAGGCGTTGCATTTACTGTCCTCCCCGGAGCATTGGCTCACCTTAGAGGGCGATTGCATGGACAAAACTATAACGTGACGTCAGAGACCTTTGCAGGCATACTGAAATCTACGATGACCGAGTAAAATAATTTCACGCAATTTAAACTTATTTGTAAATTAAAACAGTAAGTTAGCTGTAACTACTTTTGTGATCCGCCCCGGCGTTTGTCCGTGGGATTGCACCTCATCTGGGCTTCGCGCTATAGTGCAACGCAAGATATAGAATACATCAGCAAAGCTGGGACACAGATTGACCGATACGCCGGAAACGCCTGAAAACGAAGACGAAAACCTGCCTCAGCGGGCCGTTTATGACGGACCAACGGTGACGATCGAGCACGAGATGCGCACAAGCTATCTCGACTATGCGATGAGCGTGATCGTAAGCCGTGCAATTCCTGATCTGCGTGACGGCCTCAAGCCGGTGCACCGCCGGATCCTTTATGCGATGTATGAAGCTGGCAACACCCACGACAAAGCCTACCGTAAATCGGCGCGTGCTGTGGGCGATGTGATGGGTAAATACCATCCCCACGGCGATAGTGCGATTTACGATGCACTGGTCAGGATGGCGCAGGATTTCTCGATGTCGCTCCCTCTTCTGGACGGTCAGGGGAATTTTGGCTCCATGGATGGCGATAACGCCGCTGCGATGCGCTACACGGAAGTGCGCATGGATAAGCCTGCTGCGTATCTTCTCGCTGATATCGACAAGGAAACAGTCAATTTTCAAGACAACTATGACGGCAAAGACCGTGAACCCACGGTCCTGCCAGCCCGCTTCCCCAACATGCTGGTTAACGGTGCGGGTGGTATTGCGGTTGGTATGGCCACAAACATCCCGCCACACAACCTTGGCGAAGTTATCGATGCATGCCTTGCATTGATCGAGAACCCCGACCTGACGTCGGAGGAACTGATCGAATACGTTCCCGGCCCCGATTTCCCCACCGGTGGCATTATGCTGGGCCGCTCGGGTGCGCGCAAAGCGTATCTTGAAGGGCGCGGATCGGTTATCGTACGGTCCAAAACCCGCATAGAGGAAATCCGCAAGGACCGCTGGGCCATCGTTATCGACGAGATTCCCTATCAGGTGAACAAGGCTACTATGATCGAACGGATCGCAGAGGCCGCGCGCGACAAGAAAATTGAAGGTATTGCGCATGTTCAGGACGAGAGTGACCGTAATGGTGTTCGCGTCGTCATCGAGCTCAAGCGGGATGCGACAGCCGAAGTTGTAATGAACCAGTTGTTCCGCTTTACCCCGATGCAAACATATTTCGGGTGTAATATGCTCGCGCTCAATGGTGGCCGGCCGGAAACCTTGACCCTGCGCCGCTTCCTGACCTGCTTCATTGATTTCCGTGAGGAAGTTGTTGCACGGCGCACAGCACATCTGCTGCGCAAGGCCCGCGAGCGTAGCCACATCCTGTGCGGTCTGGCCGTTGCGGTTACTAACATCGACGAGATCGTAGCCACCATTCGCTCCTCCGCCGACGCCTCCGAGGCGCGAGAGAAGTTGATGACACGCCGCTGGCCTGCGGAAAGCATCCTGCCCTACATCAAGCTGATCGATGATCCCACACATACGGCCAACGCCGATGGGACATACAATCTGTCGGAAATTCAGGCCCGTGCGATTCTTGAGCTGCGGCTACAACGCTTGACACAGCTTGGCGTTAACGAAGTCACCACCGAGCTTGAAGAACTGGCCGCGAAGATCAAGGAGTACCTTGAAATCCTAGGCTCCCGCGACCGTATCATGAGCATCATCCGCGACGAGCTGGCCGAGACGCGCGACCTGTTCGCCGTGCCACGGCGCACACAGATCGTCGACTGGTCCGGAGATATGGAAGACGAGGATCTGATCGAACGCGAGGATATGGTCGTGACCGTCACCTCCGGCGGTTATATCAAACGCACGCCTTTGGCCGATTTCCGCAGCCAACGCCGCGGCGGCAAGGGTGTGTCTGGTATGGCCACCAAGGAAGAAGATGTAGTCACCACCCTCTTTGTGGCCAACACCCATACGCAGCTGTTGTTCTTTACCACCGACGGCATGGTCTACAAACTCAAGACATGGCGCCTGCCCCAAGGTAGCCGTACCTCCAAGGGCAAGGCGATTGTGAACATCCTGCCAATCCCCGTTGGCGTCTCGATTGCGGCGATCATGCCCGTAGACCGTGACGAAAAGGAATGGGATGATTTGCAGGTTGTGTTCGCCACTTCCGCCGGAACCGTGCGTCGCAACAAACTCAGTGATTTCACCAATGTGATGCGCAACGGCAAGATCGCGATGAAGTTCGAGGACGAGCATCAAGGCACGACTTTGATCAATGCCCGTATTGCAAGCCACGATGACGACGTGATGCTGGTCACAAATTCGGGCCGCGCCATCCGCTTCCGGGCTACTGACGTTCGTGTGTTCAACTCGCGCGCTTCGGTCGGGGTGCGCGGCATCAAGCTGCTGGGCGAAGATCGCGTTGTTTCCATGTCGATCATTCGTCACTTCGATGCCGCTTCCGAAGAGCGGACGGCCTACCTCAAGATGCGCCGCGCTATGGCGGGTCTTGCGGATGATGTGTCCGAGGATGACGAGGAAGCGGCACCCGCCGATCCGAACTTCTCCAATGAGCGCTATATCGAGATGTCAGCCGCGGAAAATCTGATCCTGACCATCACTTCAGCTGGTGCAGGTAAGCTAAGTTCGAGCCATGATTACCCGCTGCGGGGTCGTGGCGGTATGGGGGTCACTGCGATGGACAAAGCCATGCGTGGCGGCGAAATCGTAGCAAGCTTCCCGGTCGAGATGGATGACCAGATCATGCTTGCGACCTCCAAGGGTCAATCGATCCGCGTGCCAGTTGAGGGTATCTCTTTCCGCTCACGCAGTGCGGGTGGCGTCAAGGTTTTCAACACCGGCAAGAACGAGGTTGTGGTATCAGTCGCGTGGATCGCGGATCAGGGTGACGAAGCAGTAGAAGACGCAACAGAAGCGAGCGGCGAGGCTGAATAAGCCCCGCCCTTCTCGTGTTTGGGCAGTCTTCGTCTCTGGGACATGAAAAAGCAAAATAAAGCTCGATTTCGCGAGTTTCCTTAGTTTTCAGATTACAAAAAAGAGCCGCTTCACAATGAAGCGGCTCTTTTGCTAAGCAGAAAGTTGCTTTGAAGCAAAACTTGTGGGTTAGCCGTGGATACTGTTGCGAAACCGGGCGTGGAAGCAATTACGAGGATTGAAAAGATCCCTGCGCCGAGAGCGGCTGCACCTTCAATGCCTGCGCCTGACGAAAGAGACCCTATGCGGACGCCGAGTTTGCGCAAAAGGGTGTCATCGCGATAACACCAAGAAGTGCGAATGATTTCTTCGGGTATTTCTGTCGTACAAAAATTGATGCAGCAGCGACTCAGCTGACGTAGTGGGTATTGATTAACCCCTGCACCACGGGACAAAAAGCGCAGAGAGCAGACCGATAAAGCCGCACTATAATACATATATTAGGACGCTGAGGAAAAATGGATTAACCAGAATAAGTTGTGGAATCCTCTGCCCGAAAGCAGAGGTTTCTACCCTGAAGTTTGCTTAAATATTGTAAATTCCGCTGAATTTTTCTTTCAGATACGCTAAAAGAGGGGCCTCATCGGGCGCTTTTCCGGATGCACGCTCGATGACGTCACGCGGCTCGTACAGACCGCCGTGTGTCTGAACGTTCTCACGTAACCATGTCGTTGCTGCCGAAGTATCGCCAGCCGCAAGGTCCGCATCCAGACCGGGAAGTGCCTGTCGCATCGCCTCATTCAGGCATCCGGCATAGACGTTTCCAAGGCTGTAGGTCGGAAAATACCCGAACAAGCCGACGGGCCAATGCACATCCTGCAAAACCCCGTTTGAGGGCTTGTCGACAGCGAACCCGAAATCGGCCTCGAACCGGTCGTTCCACGCCGCCTCAAGCTCGCTCACCTGCAAATCGCCAGACATCAACGCGCGCTCGAGGTCGAACCGCAGCAGAACATGCAGGTTATATTGCAACTCGTCCGCCTCGGTCCGGATAAATCCATCGCCCACGCGGTTTACAGTGGCATAGAAAGCATCTTCGTCTTTTACGCCAAATTCACCAAACGCATCTTTCATCTGGCCAAACAACCAGCCGGTAAATGCGCGGCTGCGGCCAATCTGGTTTTCGTAAATCCGGCTCTGGCTTTCGTGGACACCCATACTCACGCCACTGCCAAGTGGGGTCAGTAGGTGATCCGCGTGGATGTTCTGCTCATAGGCGGCATGGCCTACCTCGTGAATTGTGGAGTAAAAGCAATTGAACGGGTCAATAGGATTTGTCCGTGTGGTAATACGAACATCCAGGCCCGAACCGCTCGAAAACGGATGCACTGCTTTGTCCACCCGCCCGCGTGTCATGTCATAGCCAAAGGTTTTCGCCAGTTGGCGCGTCAGTTTCATCTGCGCACCTTCGTCGTATTCACCGCTCAGTGGCGCCACAGGTTTTGCCTCACGAATGGCTGCGCGCAGTTCAGACAGAACAGGCCGCATGGAGCCGAACATCGCCTCCAGATCGGCCCCTGTCGTACCGGGCTCATAATCTGCCAACATAGCATCATAGACATCACCACCAGCCGCCAGTGCCTGCCCCTCTTCGCGCTTGAGCATGATCACTTCGGCCAGTGTTGGCGCAAAAGCCTTGAAATCATTATCGGCGCGTGCTTCGGCCCAGATGCCTTGGGAGGCCGACGTGAGCTTTGCAATGCGGGTCGCCAAAGCTGCGGGCACTTTGCTGGTGCGCTCGAAACTGCGGCGAATGTGGCGCATGTTGGCTCTGCCCACTTCGTCCAGCGTCTTGTCGTCAATCGCGGAAAGCCAGTCACCGACCCGTGGATCAATCCGGCGCGCATGAAGGATACTCTCCATAGCGGCCATTTCCTCGGCCCGTTGCGGGGCGGCGCCGCGCGGCATCATTGTCTCCTGATCCCACCCAAGGCGCCCGGCTACTTGCCCCAATGCTTGTGTATCGCGGTTGAATTCCATCAAATCATCGTAGGCGGTCATGTAGTAGCTCCTCTGAGCGATGTCGCGATTGGGTACAGGGACAAATGGCGGGCCCGCAAGATCAGCACAAAGCAGACCACTGCAAGACCTTGATGTGCAAGCGCTACGGGCATGATGGCGGCAACCATCACAGTTGTAATACCAAGGACCACCTGTGCAGTGATCGCAACAAACGCCAGATTAAACGCGCGGCGGGTTCTGGAATGGCTTGATTTGCGCCCGCGCAGCCAGACGATGATTGCAAAAGCAAACAGAAGATAACCCGTCATGCGGTGGATAAACTGCACCAGACCGGGGTTCTCGATAAAGTTGATCATGAACGGCTCAAGGACAAAGGCCTGTGGCGGGAAAAACTGGCCAGCCATGAGCGGCCAATCAGTATAGGTGCGGCCCGCATCAATGCCCGCCACCAGCGCACCGATGATGATTTGCAAAAATGTTAAGTGCAGCAAACCTGTGCTCAGGCCATAAAGCTTACCTTCCTTGGCGCGGCGAGCCTGCATCAAATCACGTTCGGTGCGGCCAAGACTGAGAGCGAACCACGTAATCAATCCCATGATGATAAATGCAAGTCCCAAATGCGTGGCAAGGCGCACGGAATGTACGTCGGTTGTTGCTTCGCCGGTGGTTACCCCCGACGAGACCATCCACCATCCGATCGCACCCTGCATGCCACCCAAACCGCCCAGTAAAAGCAGGCGTGGCGTCCAGCCTGTCGGAATCTGACGGCGTAAAAGGAACCAGAAGAACCCGACAGCCCAAACAAGGCCAATTACGCGGCCAAGTTGACGGTGGCCCCATTCCCACCAGTAAATCACTTTGAAGTCGGCCAGTGTCATCCAGCTGTTTTGCAACAGGAATTCATCAATCTGCTGATATTTTGCAAATTCCGAGGCCCAGTCGGCGGCATTCAGCGGCGGAATCGATCCGGTCAACGGGCGCCATTCGGTGATGCTTAGGCCGCTGTCGGTCAGGCGCGTGGCACCGCCCACGAGGATCATCAGAAAAACCAGAGCAAATAGCGAGATTAGCCAGTTGCGGATGGAAATACGCGCACCGGTGCGGCCCTTGTCGATGACGCCCATTTGCGCTACCGGCTTTGCCGTGTCTGCACCCACTTCTTCGAACAGTTTGCGTTTGGTTGCCATGCTTTCGCGCTCCTTCTTCGTTCTCGCTCCGTGAAGTAGCCCCTCGCGCCCACAGCGTCTAGCTGCGTTCCTTCCAGCGGACCATCTGCCGCAAGGTGCCGTGTAAAATCTGCACGTCCGCCCGCGTCAGCGGCAGGCGGCTCCACAGATTGCGCAGATTAAGCTTCATCGAGGCCGCTTTATGCTCCGGATAGAAAAAGCCCGCCTCTTCAAGCCGCTCCTCATAATGCTTTGCAAGGTGCTCGATCTCTGAATTGTGCGCCCATTCGCCCCCCGCCAGCTCCTCGACTATCGCTGGTTGTGTGGCGTGCAGCCGCATCCATTCATATCCCATCAACAGCACGCATTGTGCCAGATTGAGCGAGGCAAATTCGGGGTTCACAGGCACCGAGATGATCGCATTGGAGCGGGCAATATCGTCATTTTCCAGCCCTGCCCGTTCAGGTCCGAAAAGCACTGCAACCCTTTGACCGTTTGCGATTTTCTGTGCGGCCAACTGCATTGCGGCCTCGGGGGTATAGACGGGTTTTGTCAGATCACGGTCCCGCGCCGTTGTTGCAAAGACAAAGCTGCAATCGGCCAGCGCATGGGGCAGATCCGGCGAGAGCAGCGCGTGATCCAACACCCGACCTGCCCCCGATGCCATTGCTACCGCCGCCGGATTTGGCCAGCCGTCCCGCGGCGCCACAACGCGCATGTGATCCAGCCCGAAGTTGAGCATGGCCCGCGCTGCAGCGCCGATATTCTCGCCCATTTGCGGGCGGACAAGGACGAAGGACGGTGCGGAGGGGTGTTCAATTGTCATGGCGCCCTGTTACCCCGTCCCAGCGCCCTTGCCAATAACATCTGCGCAGGTGTGCGGCAGGTGTGGAATAGAGTTTCCATCCCGCCGATGATTACGCTATTGCCACAGCCACGCCACGCAAGGACAGCAGCCCATGACAAACGCCCCAGAACAGCCACAGCTTTATCTCATCACCCCGCCGCAGCTGGATCTAACCAGTTATGCCGATACGCTTGCGCGGGTTCTTGATGCCCATCCGGCGGCCTGTGTGCGCCTTGCCCTCGCCACCAAGGACGAGGATGTGCTGTCACGCGCTGCCGATACACTTCGGGCAGTCACGGATGCACGCGAAGTGGCGCTGGTAATTGCGGATCATACACTGCTGGCCGAACGGTTGGGCCTTGACGGTGTGCACCTTTCTGATGCTGCCCGTTCGGTCCGGCATGCCCGTAAAGTGCTGGGGCCTGATGCCATCGTCGGTAGCTTTTGCGCAGGCTCGCGCCATGACGGGATGAGTGCAGGCGAAGCGGGAGCAGATTACGTAGCTTTTGGTCCGGTTCGCAATACTGCTCTTGATGACGGGGAGATTGCCGAGGCCGATATGTTCCAGTGGTGGTCCGAAGTGATCGAGGTGCCTTGCGTTGCCGAAGGTCAACTTGATGCCGCTATGATCGCACAGCTCGCCCCCATGACCGATTTTTTCGGCATCGGGGACGAGATTTGGGGTCAGGACGATCCGGTTGCCGCCCTGACGGCTCTTTGGTCTGCTGTAGGGTAATCCCCTACAGCGCTGCCATTACAGCAAGGTCCGCTCGATCACCCAGTAAATGCCGATCAAAGCGATCAGCAAAGAACCTGTGACCGACAGCGCGCGGAACATCACTGGGTACTCCGTTACCATCTCCTCGGCGCCGGAAAGCTTCGCTCGGCGTGCGGCCAGCACACCGAGCCAGATAAGTGCAAAGGCCAGCGCAATAACGGCAAGCTGTCCCAGCTCTACCCCCACGTTAAATCCGATGAGCGCCGGCACGAACTGGTCGTCGGGCAATCCAAAATCCCCCAGCACAGAGGCAAAGCCCAACCCGTGCAGCAGGCCAAAGCCGAAAATCACCGCAGGGCGCCATTTTGTCAGGCCGCGGGCAAAGATGTTCTCGACAGCGACATAGACGATAGAGGCCGCAATCAGCGGCTCGACGATGCTGCCCGGTACGTTGACCAGACCCATAGCCCCCAACGCCAGCGTGACGGTATGGGCCAGCGTGAAGGCCGAGACCTGCCAGATCAGCGGACGCAGATGGATCGACAGAAAAAAGAGCCCCAAAACAAACAGAATATGATCAAGCCCTTTTGGCAAAATGTGGTCGAAACCTACGGGAATATATCCCGCGAATGTTTGCCAGCCACCTGCCTGATCTCCTCCGTCGAGCGCGATTGCAGGGCTGCTTTCGCCGCCAGCAATCAAACCGGTAAAGGGTGCCTCAACGCCCTGTTGGCGCAGCACCAGATCGCCGCCGCCATCGGGCCATGACACCGTAATAGTGGATCCTTCGGGCATGTCAGCTGCCAGATCCCATTCCGCGATGCGCGGCAATTCGGGATCAACGCCCGCTGGCACCATGATCCCCATGCTTTCGAGGATAAGTGGTCTGCCATCCACGCTGATCACCGGCAGGGCATTCCATCCGTCCAGCAGTTCAGGCGCGCGCGCGGCCAGTGCATCTTTTGATAAAGCGCGCAACGCGTCGTAATCCTCGGCCTCTGGCGCATTATTGGTGTCGTCAATGACGTCAAGATCGACGCCTGCGATAAACGCTTCAAGGTTAATCCGCAGGCTCAGCTCCGCGCGGCCTTCGACGACAGTGAGATCGGCAATTGTAGGCACAACTTCGTGCGCCAGTGCGGGACTGCTTGACAACGCAAGCACGAATGCCAGCTTAGTTAACAGTAAAAGGGAAAACCGTTTCATGAAACTCACCTATATTGCGTCGATCTCGACAATCTTGTTAGCCGCTCCCGTGGCCAATGCCCATGAATTCTGGATTGATCCACCGGAATTTCAAGTGGAAAGTAGCGCAGCCTTCACTGCTGACTTGCGCAACGGGCAGTTATTCGAGGGGACGGTGCAGTCTTATTTTGCTGACCGCAATACGCGTTTCGATGTCACAATCGGTGATACTACTGTGCCTGTTACGGGCAGGATGGGGGATCGCCCCGCGCTCCAGATTGATGCGCCTGGGCAAGACGGGTTAATGATAATCGCCCATGAGGCCGCACCTTCCAGCCTGACCTATGCTGAATGGCCTAAGTTCCTCGCATTTGTCGAGCATAAGGATTTCAAGGAGGCTGAAGCTGTTCATACTGCGCAGGGCTGGGCCAAGGAAGGCTTTAAAGAGATCTATACCCGCCATTCCAAATCTCTTGTTGCGGTGGGTAGCGGTGAAGGGTCCGACCGCGAATTGGGACTCACGACTGAATTTGTCGCCCTCGAGAATCCCTACGCTGCAGATTTTGATGGCACACTTGATGTGGCACTACTCTACAATGGTGCACCGCGCGCAGATGCGCAGATAGAGGTTTACGAACGCGATCCCGAAGATGCCGTGACGGTGAGTATCCTGCGCACCGATGCCATGGGAAACGCGTCGGTTCCGCTCGTGGAAGGCATGGAATACCTGCTTGATGCGGTGGTCTTGCGCCCCGTAGAGGGCGCCACGACCGTCGAGGCGGGCCCGGTTTGGGAGACCCTCTGGGCCTCCATGACATTCGCGATGCCGGCACGCTAAACTCTTAACCCCTTGCACGTGGCGGGATCGCGGGCCAAAACCCCCGATATGAAAGATACGCCTGAAATCCTGTGCATCGGCTCCGTCCTGTGGGACGTGATCGGCCGGTGCGATAATCCAATGCGCCAGGGGTCCGACATGCCGGGCCGCATTTCCCGCCTGCCCGGCGGTGTTGCGATGAATATTGCTATGGCATTGCGGCGCTTCGGCCTCACGCCTGCCCTGCTCAGCGCCGTAGGCCGTGATGTCGAGGGCGATGCATTGATCTCGGCCTGTCATGCGCGGGGCCTTCGCACGGACCTGATCTACCGTTCCGATGACTTACCGACGGATCAATACATGGCGATCGAGGCCACCAACGGCCTAATTGCCGCCATAGCTGATGCGCATTCACTGGAAGCTGCGGGTGCAAAAATTTTGCGTCCGCTCGAAAACCTCATGATACCTTTTACCGGTGCGGTGGCCCTCGACGGTAATCTCACGCTTGAATTGCTATCGCAAATGGCACGCAGTCCTTTGCTGGCACAGGCCGATCTGCGGGTTGCGCCAGCATCTCCCGGTAAGGCATTGCGATTGATGCCTTTTGTCCAGTCAGGGCGCGGCACCCTTTATGTGAACCTCGAAGAGGCAGGTCTTTTGTGCCAAATGCAGTTCGACAGCTCTGAAATTGCAGCCAGTACCTTGCTGGAGCGGGGTGCCGCGCGTGCTGTTGTGACGGATGGCGGAAACCCCGCCACTGTCGCGGCGCCCGACGGTACGGTGACACAGACGCCGCCGCCAGTTTCCGTCACGCGGGTCACCGGTGCTGGCGATACGTTTATGGCGGCGCATATCGCGGCCGAATTGCGCGGCCTTGCCCCAGATGCCGCATTGTACGAAGCCCTGAACGCAGCTGCGCTTTATGTTGCCGGAGAAACTAAAATATGATCCCCATCGCCTATTCTGCCGAAGTCGCTGCCGCCCGCAAATCCGGCGCAGCAGTTGTTGCCCTCGAAAGTACGATTATTACTCATGGCATGCCCTACCCCCAAAACATCGAGGTGGCGCGTCAGGTCGAGGATGACATTCGCGCAAACGGTGCTGTGCCTGCCACGATCGCGGTAATTGACGGCACGCTGCACATCGGGTTGGAGGATGCGCAACTGGGCCAGTTGGCCCAGGCCAAGGGCGTTGCAAAGCTGAGCCGTGCGGATATGGCAGCTTGTATTGCAACCGGCGGCACCGGTGCCACCACGGTCGCAGCCACCATGATCGCGGCACGTCTGGCAGGGATTGCTGTCTTTGCAACAGGCGGTATCGGCGGCGTTCACAAAGGTGCCGAGAATAGTTTTGATATTTCCGCCGATTTGATGGAGCTGGCGCAAACACCTGTGACTGTCGTCGCCGCCGGCGCCAAAGCGATCCTTGATGTCGAAAAGACGCTCGAAGTGCTCGAAACCCAAGGGGTGCCGGTGATTGCCTACCAGCAGGATGCCTTTCCCGCCTTTTGGTCACGCGGTTCCAAGCTCAAGGCACCTTTGCGCATGGATGATCCTGCCCAGATCGCTACCGCCCATCTGATGCGCGCGCAGCTAGGTCTGCCCGGGGGACAACTTGTCGCCAATCCGATCCCGCAGGAATCCGAAATCCCCAGCGCCGAGTTGGCCCCGATCATTGCCACCGCTCAGGCGGACGCGAACCGCGCAGGGATCACCGGCAAAGGTGTCACGCCCTATCTGTTGCAGCGGATTTTCGAACTGACCGAAGGTCGCTCCCTGACGGCGAATATTGCACTTGTGCGCAACAATGCACGTCTCGCGTCGCTGATCGCCATTGAATTAAGCAAAAAGGCGTAAGGAACAGGGCGCTACCTCATTGTGACTGTCGTAATCAACACTTAGCTATACTATAATTATTGCGCAGAGCACGGATATTGAACAGCAGATGAACACCCCCTTTGATCCCGATCCGGTCCATCCACCAAAGCGCGGGGTTCTGGGCCGCCTGCGCGGCAATTTCCTGACCGGCCTGGTTGTGATTGCGCCTGTTGGTCTGACCATCTGGCTCATCTGGAGCGTTGTTGGTTGGATTGACGGTTTCGTACTGCCGCTCGTGCCGATCAGATATCATCCCGACCGCCTGATACAGGATTTGCTTGGGCTTGATCCGCTGGTCCAGATCAACGTGCGCGGCATTGGCGTTGTTATCTTCTTGTTTTTCACGGTCTTCGTGGGGTTTATGGCGAAAGGCATCATTGGCCGGTCATTCATCCGCTTTGCAGAAAGTCTGGTCGAGCGCACGCCGGTTGTCCGCTCGATTTATTCAGGTATCAAGCAAATCTCGGAAACTATTTTTGCCCAGAACGAGAGCAGCTTCGAGACGGCCTGCCTGATCGAGTATCCGCGCAAAGGCATTTGGGCCATCGGTTTTATCTCGACCGAAGCCAAAGGAGAGATCGCTGCAAAAACGGATGGCGCGGGCGACATGATGTCTGTATTTCTGCCAACAACACCTAACCCGACATCAGGTTTCTTGCTGTTTGTGCCCAAACGGGACGTGATCGAGCTGAATATGACTGTAGAGGATTCAGCAAAGCTGGTGATCTCGGCGGGCCTTGTCTATCCCAACTCTAAGGCGCTGGAGAATGGTGCCGTTCCGATCGCCGATCTCAACAACCGCACTTAGTCGAACATTGCACGTAGATCTACACTGCTGCGCCGGCCTACGTTGTCTACATCGGTCCGCAAGAACGTCTCGGCGGCTGTGCGTCCTGCCGCTTTGAGTTGACCAATCACATTTGGATGCGCCACCATCTTGGTCGCCGCTGAAAGCTTAGCCATAAGCGTATCATCAGCAATCATGTGAATATACACGCGGTGCATCTTGTCTGCCGACATTGTCCCTTCTTCGATGAGACGCTGGACAAAATCGACGGCACGCAATTCGCGCAGCAGGCTCGAATTAAAGCTGATTTCGTTGATGCGGTTCTGGATATCGGCGGGGGTGGTCGGAATATCGTCTCGTTCCAGCGGGTTGATATTGATGATCACAATATCAGGGGGTAAATTTTTGCTAAACAGAGGGAAAAGTGCCGGATTTCCGCTATAGCCACCGTCCCAAAATGCCTCCTCTCGGCCGGTCGTTTTATCGAACATTTTGATCGCCTGAAACACCGTCGGCAGACAGGCCGAAGCCATAAGTGCATCTGGGCCGATCTCATCGCCTTCAAAAACGCGGATCTTACCATTGCGCAGGCGCGTAGCCCCCACAAAAAACAGCGGGGCGTGGTTGTCACATACCCTGTCATAATCAAATTTCTCGACAATTTCCCGCAGAGGGTTTTTGTAGAGCAGGCCGTAATCATAGGGTGAAACCATGCGACTGATCGTATTGCTCATCATCACCGGCCAACTGAACTGAAGCTGTTTGCTCAGTACACCAAGGCCAAAGGGCGCCATCCAGTCACCTATCGCCAGATCGGAGACACCTGCGACCTGCATCCAGAGCCATTCCAGATTGTCGCGCGCGCCCTGACGGCCACCGGTTATCATGCCGGATTTCAGGGCCGCTCCATTGAGTGCGCCTGCTGAGGTGCCCGAGATGCCAGAAATCTCGAGATCCTCTTCCTCCAGAAGGCGGTCAAGCACACCCCAGGTAAAGGCACCATGTGCCCCGCCACCCTGAAGCGCGAGGTTGATTTTCTTGGTCTTTGCCATGGTGATGTGCCCTTCGGGGTCCAGTCGGATTAAAGTGCGGTCCAGCCGCCATCGACGCTGATGGTCGTGCCCGTAATCTGGTCGCCCGCAGCCGAACATAAGAACGCAGCTGTGCCGCCCAACTGCTCGACGGTAGCGAACTCTTTGCTGGGCTGGCGTTTAAGCATGACGTTCTCGATCACCTCTTCGCGCGACATGTTGTATTCCTTCATCGTGTCGGGGATCTGCTTTTCCACAATCGGGGTCAGGACATAACCGGGGCAAATCGCATTTGCGGTGATAGGCTCCTGCGCAGTCTCCAAAGCTGTGGTTTTTGTCAGACCGATGATTCCGTGTTTGGCAGCGATATATGCCGATTTATAAGGGGACGCCGTGAGACCGTGTGCGGACGAAATATTGATAATCCGTCCCCAGCCCGCTTTGCGCATCATTGGCAAGGCGACTGCAGTGGTATGAAACGCGGAGCTGAGATTGATAGCGATGATCGCATCCCATTTCTCTGTCGGAAAATCGGGGATCGGTGCGACATGCTGGATGCCTGCATTGTTGATCAGGATGTCGCACACGCCGGCCTCTTCAATGAGATCGCGGCATTCATTTCCTTTGGACATGTCGGCCTTTATGTATCTCGCGGTTACACCTGTCGATTTTGCAATCTCTGCGGCCAATGCGTTATCTTCCTCATTGTCGGTGAAGGAATTGAGGACGATGTTTGCCCCCGCCTGCGCCAGCTGCCGCGCGATCCCAAGGCCGATGCCCGAATTGGAACCGGTAATAACGGCAGTCTTGCCGGACAGATCATATGTAAGGGCCATTGGGAGTTCTCCTGAAGATGGGATATCGCTCCGCTTATGGCGCGGTGCGACTGCAATGGAAACGGAGAATTCGGTGATCAGGTTCCCGTAAAGTAGACAATCCACCCTTCTGCCCAAAAAAAACGCCCGCACAAGGCGGGCGTCAAGTTATTGAGGCAGGTTTCATACAGGCAAGAAACCTATCGAGCAGTGAGTTACTTATAGTGAATTAACCGCCAAACGCCAAGCATTAAGTTTGCGCCTGCCTTTAGACCCAGTTAGAGGTTTACCTAATAAAAAAAGGGCAGCGCGGGATTGTTTCAAAAATGGCTTTAGATAATTTCTTAAGGGTACAGGGCTTTGTGGCCGTATCTTCACTGATTCTCTGGGGATTCGCGGCACAAAGCGAACCCACCCATGCCATCGCAATGTACGGCGCACCAGCCCTCCCAGAAGGGTACGCCAATTTACCCTATGTCAACGCCGATGCGCCCAAGGGCGGCGATATCGTGCTGGGCAATACAGGCGGTTTTGACACCCTCAATCCTTTTGTCCTCAAAGGGACTTCGCCGTGGCAATTGCCGTTTTTCACTCACGAGACCTTGATGGGACGGTCGTGGGACGAGCCGTTTACCCTTTACGGTCTGCTGGCTGAAACAGTCGAGACAGACGAGGCCCGTACTTGGGTCGAATTCACACTGCGTGAAGGCACGACCTTTTCGGACGGTAGCCCGCTCACAATTGAGGATGTTCTCTTCAGTTTCGAATTACTGGGCACACAAGGTCATCCGCGGTATCTAAGCCTTTATTCCCAAGTCGAGAGTATCACGCAGACCGGTGAACGCTCGGTGCGCATCACCTTCAATTCCGACAACCGCGAGTTGGCTTTGCTGGTCGGTTTGCGCCCCATCCTCTCCAAGGCACAATGGGAGGGGCGCGATTTCGCCAATGCTTCGGTGCAGGATATTCCGCTTGGCTCCGGTCCCTATACCGTGAGCGATTACGAGACAGGCCGTTATGTCACCCTAACCCGCAATCCCGACTATTGGGGCGCTGATCTGGCATTTCGCAGGGGTACCTCAAATTTTGATTCCATAAAACTCGATTTTTATGGCGATTCAAAAGTGTTGTTCGAGGGTTTTAAGGCTGGTGAAATATCCGCCGTGCGTGAATTCAACGCCGAGACATGGAACAGCCAGTATGATTTCCCTGCCATCACACGCGGCGACATCATCAAATCAGTGATTCCCCATCAAAAGCCTTCGGGCATGACAGGGTTTGTGATGAATACCCGCCGCGCGCCCTTTGACGACTGGCGCATTCGGGACGCCCTGATCAAGGCGTTCAATTTCGAATATATCAACGATACGCTGACCGGAAACTCACAGCCACGGATCACATCGTATTTTTCCAATTCCATCCTGGGCAAAGAGGATGGTCCTGCTAAGGGCCGCGTTGCCGAGTTACTGCTTCCCTATCAGGACACCCTTCCCGCAGGCACAATCGAAGGGTACGATCTGCCAGTCGCTGACGGTTCTGCACGCAACCGCAAAGGTATTCGCGCTGCAATGCTACAGTTTGAGGCCGCAGGCTATATGGTGACAGACGGTAAGATGAAGCGTGGCGATGGCACGCCTGTAAGCTTCTCCATCCTGATCCAGAAAGGCAGCACCGAAGATATCGCCATTGCAGAGCTTTATCTGCGCGCATTGGAGCGGCTGGGCATTGCAGCGACGATCGAGACGGTTGATGACGCGCAGTATTTCGCGCGCACCGGCGAATTCGATTTCGACATCACGGTGTTTCGCCGTGCCATGTCGCTGAGCCCGGGTAACGAGCAAAAGCTTTATTGGGGATCGGAAGCCGCCGACCAGCCCGGATCGCGTAATCTGATGGGTGCGCGCAGTCCGGCGATTGATGCAATGATCGGCGCCATGCTGACCGCCCGCGACAGTACCGATTTTATTGCCGCAACACGTGCGCTGGACCGTATCCTCACCGCAGAGCGGTTTGTGATCCCTTTTTGGTCCTACACAGAGGGGCGGATCGCCCATGTGCGCCAGATGAAGTATCCGGCCACTTTGCCGATTTACGGTGATGGCGCGGAGTGGATGCCGGAGGTGTGGTGGTGGGCCGATGAAAGCTGAGGCTGTCGACTGAACGGAAATCTTTCATAATATTATGATCTCTACAGGCTAGTCCCCCTGCATTTACATGCGTGTCCAATGAACCGGAGATCTGGCCGCCCGATTTTGATCGAACCTCTCTTTGGGCCGTCGGGCCACGGTCAGATTAACGCGTGTTCAGCGGCCATTCTTCCGGCAAAGTTTATCCAAAATTATTGGGCCCGCTGTAAGCAAGCGGACCTTTTTTTGTGGTGAGTTGTCGCGTTGGCAAAGGCGATCGCTAAAGGAAGTGTGCAATATGTATCATCGCAGTGCTCGGGTCTATTCAAAGGGCACATTTCAACTGCGCTGTGAGCATCGCGTTTTTAACGCGGAGATTTAATTGAAATACATTATTCCGGCTATAATCTCAAAAATTTTGGTTCATTTTCTGGAGTTTGGGCGGCCCGCCTAATGTTCGACATGCCAGCAATCCAAGTCAGGCAGAACCTGCGCAATTTCGGCGCTGCGCAGTAGTTTCAGAACCATTGGCGACGATAAGTCTTTGTTTTTGGTTTTTGGCGGTTTGCGCGCATTTACCCTGACCTTATGGCGATGTTTGTTCTGGTCCAGATCGCCGCGATCCTTACCGGCCATATCACGCTAGTGCCCCTGTTAGACGAGTGATGTGACCCAGAGGATCATTGCGTCATCGTCGCTTACAGATATTACGTTGTGACCCATGGTGGCATCATAATAGGCGCTGTCGCCGCGACGCATCTCGATCGGCTCATAGAATTCGGTAAACAACTTGATCACCCCTGTCAGGACATAGAGGAACTCTTCACCGTCATGGCGCACCCAACCGTCGAATTCCTCCATCTGGCGCGCACGGATGCGCGCACGATAGGGTAGCATATTCTTTTTGCGCAAGGCATCCGCAAGCAGTTCATGCTCGTAGGTGGCGGTCGCCTGTCCTGCGCCCTCACCTGATTTGGTAACAGCCATACGGCCATTAATCTGACCGGCAGCAGGCGGTGTAAAAAGCTGCGGCACCGAAATTTCCAGACCTACAGCCAGTTTTTTGAGGGCATCATAGGTCGGCGACATCTGGGCATTCTCGATCTTGGACAAGGTCGAACGGGCAAGCCCTGCCTGCGTCGCCGCCTGCTCAAGGGTCCAGCCGCGTGCCTTGCGCAATTCGCGAACCCGCGCGCCCAGATCGACAGGCGGCACCGTGTGCGCGGCACCGTCCTCGCGGGCGATCTGAATCATTGATTTGGCGGCATCTGCTGTCATGTATATGTGTATAGGGGGCGCGCGGACGCCTTGCAACGGATGCCGCTGCGCGGTAGCGAATGAACATGCTGTCTGTATTTGATAATGGCGCGCCGCCGCTTTGCCCTTCGCCTTTCAATATGGCGTCCTATGTACTGGCCTGCGGCGATTCGACGCCGGATAAAATTGCCCTTTCGGTGCTGGGCAGCGAAGATTGGACCTTTGCATCCCTCAAATCGGCGGTTCTTGGCACTGCAACGGGCCTGTTGGCGGCTGGGGCCGTACCCGGCGACCGTGTTTTGATGCGCCTTGGCAATACAGTTGACTTTCCGCTGGCTTATCTGGGTGCGCTGGCCGCTGGTTTGATCCCTTGCCCCACAGCCTCAGCGCTAACAGCGCATGAGGTGGCCCCGATGATCGCAACGCTCGATCCTGCTCTTATCTTGCTTGATCCCGATGTGGCGTGCCCGCCCCATGGGCGTGTCGTACAGCTGCACACCCTGCGGGCCATGCGGGATCTGCCACCCGCCAAATTTCATATGGGTGATCCCGAACGGGCAGGATATATCATATATACCTCCGGCACGTCTGGCTCCCCCCGTGCGGTTGTGCATGCCCACCGTGCAATCTGGGCGCGGCAGATGATGTTCGACGGTTGGTACGGACTTGGCGCAGAAGACCGTGTGCTGCATGCGGGTGCGTTCAACTGGACATACACACTTGGCACCGGATTGATGGATCCCTGGACCGTTGGCGCCACTGCGCTTATTCCTGCGGCAGGCACGAAAGCTACCGATTTACCGGCGCTGGTCGCTGCGCATAAAGCGACTATTTTCGCAGCAGCACCGGGGGTTTACCGCCAGCTTCTTAACCAACCCCAAATACCCGCCATGCCGGACCTGCGTCATGGGCTGAGCGCGGGTGAAAAGATTGCTCCCGCCGTTTGTGCCCGCTGGGAGGCGGCCACAGGCACCCGTATTTACGAGGCATATGGCATGTCCGAATGCTCGACATTCATTTCGGCCAGCCCCGCTTATCCCGCCGATACATCCGTGTTGGGCCGCCCGCAACACGGCCGACGAATCGCACTGCTGGGGCCCGAGGGGCCTGTGCCTTTGGGCATGGAGGGGACGATCGCCGTTCACCGCGACGATCCGGGCCTGATGCTGGGCTATCTTGATGCCCCCGACGAAACGGCGGCAAAGATGCAGGGCGCATATTTTCTGACCGGCGATCAGGGCAGCATGGATGAAAACTGTCAGATTACCTATCTGGGTCGCAACGACGACATGATGAATGCGGGAGGCTTTCATGTCTCTCCCGTAGAGGTCGAGGCGAGCCTTGCCCGCTTTGACGGTATTACGGCTGTAGGTGCCGCAGAGGTTGCCGTGAAGGAGAACGTAACCGTTATCGCCGCCTTCTACACGGCACCCGCCCCTCTGGACGAAGCGGCGTTGCGCAGTTATGCCGAGGCAAATCTGGCGCGCTACAAGCAGCCGCGCCTCTATATCCACATGCAGGCACTGCCGATGGGTGCCAATGGCAAGCTTCTGCGCCGTGCCCTGCGCCAACATTTTGAGGCCACCCGATGAGCGAACCAGTCAAACTCGACATTATGTCCGATCCTATTTGTCCGTGGTGCTATATCGGCAAGGCACATCTGGACCGCGCCTTGGCTGCCGCACCCGATCACCCATTTTTGATCGAATGGCACCCCTTCCAGCTCAATCCTGATATGCCCGCGACCGGCATGGATCGCCGCGCCTATCTCGAGGGCAAATTCGGCGGCAAGGAGGCGGCAGTAAAGGCCTATGCGCCCGTGGTCGAGCATGCGGAGAAGGCGGGCCTCAAGATCAACTTCGAGGGTATGAAGCGCACTCCCAATACCCTCAACGCACACCGCTTGATCCATTGGGCAGGCATTGAGGGCCGCCAGACTGCCGCCGTATCGGCCCTGTTTAAGGCCTATTTCGTCGAGACACGCGACATCGGCGATGTAGAAGTTCTCGCAGATATTGCGGACGCGATTGAAATGGATGCATCCGTGGTGACGCGCCTGTTTGCCACAGACGAAGATATGCAGGACATCCGCGACCGCGACTCTCACAGCCGCTCGATGGGGATCAATTCCGTGCCTACGTTTATTGTGGGTGGTAAGCATGCTGTACCCGGTGCACAGCCCCCAGAGTTATGGGCAAAAGTCATTGCCGAAGTGACCGCAGCAAAGAGTTAATGTTGCAAATGCGCCGCGTACTGGGCGTCTGGGTAAAAATACCACTAGGCGGCGCGCATTGCGTAGCCTAGAATCACGACCAAGGGGCAAAAAGCCTCATTTAATAAAATTACCTTTGAGCAGGTAGGCAGGCAGTGAACAGGCAATCGCCCCCTCCGGGCGTTCCCCTCTCTGACGAAGATGCGATATTTCTATCGCCTTTCCGCTCATGTTGCGCGCTTGCGCAGGGTTTGGTGTATTGAGAAGGGCTATTTCTATGCTGTCTGCAATGTCTTCACGCGTTGTCATGACCTATGGGTCATTCGATCTCTTCCATCAAGGGCATGCACGATTGCTACAACGGCTGTCTATGCTGGGCAGCGAGTTGATCGTGGGGTGCTCGACGGATGCGTATAACGCCAAAATGGGCGTACCTGCGATCACCCCCTATGCGCAGCGCCGCCTGATGTTGGAAAGTTGCCGTTTTGTGAGCCGCGTTATTGCAGAACAAGAATGGGACCAGAAGTACGCGGACATCATCAATTATAATGTGTCCGTCTTTGCGATGGGTGAAGAATGGACGGGCCAGTTTGACGCATTCGAGGATATTACCAACGTAGTTTACATCCCCCGTGCCGACATTATTGGAGAGCGTCGCCCCTTCAATGCTGTTCCACAACAAGCGCTTAGAGTTGCGTCCGCCTGATAATTGAGCGCCGCCTGACCTCTTTTTGTTTGCTACCATAGCGCGCATAGCCTAACAGATACAGCGTACCTCAAGCAGGTATCCCTTCCTGTATCGGAGCGCCTTTTGACAACCTCCCCCGACAGCTTCCGGATGGGGCGCACCGAGTTTGTTGCCCTTCTCGCGATGATGCTGGCCTCGGTCGCCTTTTCTATTGATGCGATGCTCCCCGCGCTCCCAGAGATTGGTGCCGAACTGTCACCTGATCGTCCCGAAAACGCGCCGCTGATCCTCAGTATGTTCCTGCTTGGCATGGGGGTCGGTACATTCTTCATGGGTCCGCTGTCGGATGCCTATGGGCGCAAACGTGTTGTCCTCGTGTCGAGTGGTCTTTTCATGATTGGCGCTGCCTTGGCCTGGGTCAGCCAGTCGCTCGAAATGGTTCTTGTCGGGCGGGTGTTGCAGGGCCTTGGCGCTGCGGGTCCGCGTGTGGTGTCGACCGCGATCGTACGCGACAGGTTCGCAGGCCGGCAGATGGCCCAGATCCTCTCGATCGTGATGATGATATTTGTACTGGTGCCTGCGGTCGCCCCTTTGCTGGGCTCGTTGATCATCGCATGGACCGGCTGGCGCGGTATCTTTGCTGCCTTTATAGTGTTTGCGCTGGTGTTCACCGTTTGGATGATGGTGCGCCTTCCCGAAACCCATCCACCCGAAAATCGTCGTCCTGTCCGCTTCCCGTTGCTGGTCAGCGCCGTCAAAGAGGTCGTGGCACACCCCGTTGTGCGCCTCTCGATTTTTGTGCAGATGCTCATTTCGGGCATGATATTTCTGACGCTGATGTTGGTGCAGCCGATCTATGATATCGTTTATGGGCGCGCTGACGAGTTCCCCTACTGGTTCTTTGTTGTCGCGATTGTTGCCGGTAGTGCCAGCTTGCTCAACGCTCTGCTCGTTGTGCGCTTCGGGATGTGGAAGCTGATCACCTGCGCCTTGGGCGGGCAAATTGTACTGTCGAGTGCATTCTACGCCTTTGATCTGGGGGCTGGCCCTTACGGATTTTACTTTTTTCTGCTGTGGCAGACCTGCATTTTCTTTCAGGCAGGCCTGAGCTTCGGCAATCTCAATGCCCTCGCGATGGAGCCTATGGGTCATATCGCCGGCATTGCGGCATCTGTAATAAGCGCAATTGCAACTGTCGGCGCTGTCGCTATCTCCGGCCCGATCGGAACCCAGTTCAATGGCGCCGAACGGATGCTTGTGCTTTCTGTACTGGTTCTCGCGATCCTCAGCATCGCCGCGATGTTCTTTATGGCCCGCCATATGCGCAAGATGGCGACACAGTCCTAAACAGTTCCAACGATTGGTATAGGCTGCTCTAACACCGCCTATGCCTTTGCTTGCTTCGCAGCTTTCTCTTTGGCGACAACATGCTCGGCCAGATCTTTTGCAATCGCAAAAGCTCCCTTGATCTTGTCGGTATCGGTGGCCCAGTCGCGGCGCACGACGATCTTGTTGTCTTTGACCTTTGCCAATCCGCGCTGGTCATTGATAAATTGAACCAGCCCCTCTGGTGAGGCGAACTTGTCGTTGTGAAACTGGATCGTCGCGCCCTTTGGCCCTCCATCAAGTTTGGCAATGCCTGCGCGTTTGCACATCGCTTTGATCCGCACCACCAGCAAGAGGGTGTTCACCTCTTTCGGCAGCGTTCCAAACCGGTCGATCAATTCGGCGGCGAAACCCTCAAGCTCGACCTTTTTGGTCAACTCCGACAAACGGCGGTAAAGCCCAAGGCGCACATCGAGGTCAGGCACAAAGGCTTCTGGGATGAGAACCGGCACGCCAAGATTGATCTGCGGCGCCCACTGCCCGTCATTGTCAACAACCCCTTCGAGCTGGCCCGACCGTATCTTTGCAATCGCATCCTCAAGCATAGATTGATAAAGCTCGAAGCCCACGTCCCGCATTTGTCCCGACTGCTCTTCGCCCAGCAAATTGCCCGCGCCCCGAATATCGAGATCTTGGGAGGCAAGGGTGAACCCTGCCCCCAGCGTGTCGAGGCTGCCGATAACCCGCAGCCGTTTCTCGGCCAGTGTCGTCAGCTTGGCCCGTGGTTTGGTGGTCAAATAAGCATAGGCGCGGGTTTTGGAACGGCCCACGCGGCCCCTTATCTGATAGAGTTGTGCGAGGCCAAACATATCGGCGCGGTGCACGATCATCGTGTTGGCCGTGGGAATATCGAGGCCGGATTCAACAATAGTGGTGGCCAGAAGGATGTCATAGCTGCCGTCATAAAATGCATTCATCCGGTCATCCAGCTCACCCGCCGCCATCTGGCCATGGGCTACGACATAGGTTAGCTCGGGCAGTTGGTCTTTGAGAAACGCCTCAATCTCGGCCAGATCACTGATCCGCGGCACCACATAAAATGATTGCCCGCCACGGTAATGCTCGCGCAGCAGCGCCTCGCGCAGGGTCACTGTATCGAACTCGGATACATAGGTGCGGATCGCCAGCCGGTCCACGGGCGGCGTGCCGATGATGCTCAGATCGCGCACGCCCGTCAGGCTCAGCTGCAAGGTACGCGGGATCGGTGTCGCGGTCAGGGTCAGCACGTGCACATCCGTGCGCATGGATTTCAACCGCTCCTTGTGGCTCACACCGAAATGCTGCTCTTCGTCAATAACCAGCAGGCCCAGATCCTTGAACCGGATCGTCTTGGCCAGCAATGCATGGGTGCCGATAACAATGTCGACAGTCCCTTTGGTAATGCCGTCACGCGTGGCAGTGGCGTCCTTGGCCGTGACGAACCGGCTTAACTGACGCACCTCGATGGGAAACCCGCGGAACCGCTCGGCGAAGCTTTTGTAATGCTGGCGCGCCAACAGCGTTGTAGGTGCAATCACCGCAACCTGAACACCCGACATTGCGGCCACAAAAGCAGCGCGCATCGCAACTTCGGTTTTACCAAAGCCTACATCACCGCAAATCAACCGGTCCATCGGATTGCCGCTGGTTAGATCGTCGATCACGTCACCAATCGCGGAAAGCTGATCGTCGGTTTCCTGATATGGGAACCGAGCGCTGAACGCGTCCCACATGCCGGGCGGTGGTTCCAAAACCGGCGCACGGCGCAATGCACGCTCCGCCGCGATGCGGATAAGTTTATCCGCCATCTCGCGGATGCGCTCCTTAAGACGTGCCTTTTTAGACTGCCATGCCCCGCCGCCCAGCTTGTCTAGCAGGCCTTCCTCGTGGCCATAGCGGCTCAGTAATTCGATATTTTCGACCGGCAAGTAGAGCTTCGACTGCTCGGCGTATTCCAGCACAAGACATTCATGTGCAGCACCGATTGCGGTTATGACCTCCATCCCCAGATAGCGACCCACACCGTGATCTACATGCACAACCAGATCGTTCGGCGTGAGGCTCTGGACTTCGCTGAGGAAGTTCTCGGCGCGCCGCTTGCGCTTGGGGCGGCGGATCAGGCGGTCGCCCAACACATCCTGCTCTGAAATCACCGTCAGATGGCGGTCCTTGTCAGTGGGCAGTGGCCCCTCGAACCCGTGTTCAAGTGCCCAGACCGCCAGATGCAGACCGCGTTTCCCGATCCGAGTGGCATCGCGCACATGGATTGCTTCGGACAGGCCTTCCTCCTCGATCAAGCCGGTGAGACGCTCGCGCGCGCCCTCCGAATAGCTGGCGATGAGGACCGGCCCTTTCTCAAGCTTCACTTTAACATGTGCCGCTAATGATCCGAAAAGGCTGATAGATTCCTGTTGTCGCTCCGGCGCAAAATTACGGCCGATGCGGCCGCTTGCGTCAATCACACCCATACCTGTGGGCTGAGGCAGCGGGGCAAGTTGCAGCACGCGGCGCGTGGCAACCGCTGCCTCCCAAGCAGCATCATCGAGATAGAGACCGCTTGCAGGTGCTGGCTTGTAAACGCTGTCCATTTTGGAGCGGTTGGCCATCGCGATCTTGCGGGTTTCATATTGGTCGGCAACACTGTCCCACCGCGACAGGCGCGCCGCAGTTATCTGATCATCGAGGCTGATGGTAGCATCCGGAAGGTAATCGAACAGCGTTTCAAGATGCTCATAATAGAATGCCAACCAGTGCTCGGCACCCTGATGCTTGCGTCCCGCGCTGATCGCCTCGTAGAGCGGATCATCGGTGCCTGCTGCACCGAATTCGATGCGGTAATTCTGCCGGAACCGCGTGATCGCCGCCTCGTCGAGAATAACCTCCGAAACGGGAGCAAGCTCCACCAGATCAAGCTTTTCGGTGGTCCGCTGGGTGGCGGGATCGAAACGGCGCGCACCGTCTAGGACGTCACCAAACAGATCAAGGCGGACAGGCCCCATATCACCGGGAGGATAGATGTCGATGATGCCGCCACGCACCGCGTAATCGCCCGCTTCCATCACCGTGGGGCTTTGGACAAACCCCATGCGCACCAGAAACTCGCGTAAGGCTTTCTCATCGACGCGCGTGCCGACCTGCGCGCTCCATGCAGCTGTTTTGAGTATGTCTCGAGGCGGAATACGCTGGGTCGCGGCGCCTAGCGTTGTCAGCAGGATGAACTGCGATGGCATCCCATGGACCAGACCCGCCAGCGTAGCCATCCGCGTGGCGGAGATGTCGGCATTCGGCGATACCCGGTCGTAAGGCAGACAATCCCAGCCCGGAAAAACAATTACCGGCATGTCGGGTGCGAAAAACCGCAAGGCCTCCTGCATTGCGGCCATGCGTTTGTCATCGCGGGCAATGTGCAAAAGCGGCGCGCCGGATTTACCCAGTTCCGCCAACAATAGCGCTGCGTCAAACCCTTCGGGTGCGCCCGAAAGCGTGATATGTGAGGCTGATTTCATATTTCAGGTGATGTGGCCCGCTGGCCCCTGCTGTCAACCGCCAAAAGGGCCAACATTGAGGTTCTGATACATACCCCAAAGGGCTGTCACAAAAATGGACACCATTCCGATAATCTGGGTATAGAGCCTGTGGCGCATCAGCCGCTTGCGCAAATGCTCGCCACGGGCATCTTCCTGCTGGATCAAACGCGCGGTCGAAATGCTCAGCAGTCCGACAATGGATAGCGGGAACCCCAGCAAGATTAGCGATTGCGCGAACTCATTGCCATAGACGAATCCGAGCAACCCAAGAATAGTCAGAAAGAAACACGCAAAGCCTGCGATCCACAGGCCTGACATGTTTGCGATAAACATGATCCGGTTGGTGTTTATACGGACCAGATCCTCAAGGTCCGTCTCGGTTTGGCCGCCATGGCGCTTTGCGCGCAGGACCATATCAAACGGTACACCAATGCCGTAATGGCTGGTCGTTGACCATACAACCGCCAGCACGATCCAGAACCACAGGTTCGAGAAGGATCGCATATCAATGAGCTCAAAAAGGGTTTGGTACCAATCCACAGGAAGTTCCGTTCATTTGCTTACTCTCCTTAGCGCCGGGTTCGGGTAATTCCTACCCCCAAGAGGCACTTGAGCATGGCAAAAACATGTGTCAACTTTGCATGACACGTATTCAAGGACGATGACAATGCAACCGATCCAAGCGCCTTTCCCCGCAACCCGCCTCCGCCGTGTGCGCCAAAATGAGGGTATTCGCGGACTGGTCCGTGAAAACTACCTCGCTCCGGCTGATTTCATATGGCCTGTTTTCGTGCGCGGCGGTGAGGGGATTATCGAGGGAATCCCCTCGATGCCCGGTGTTATGCGCCGCTCGGTCGATAAAATTGTCGAAGCTGCACAAGAGGCTTGGGATTTAGGGATCGGCGCGCTGTGCCTTTTTCCCTATACCGGCCTTGAGGAGCGGACGGAGGATTGTGCCGGCGCGTGGGACCCCGACAATCACGTGAACCGCGCCATTCGCGCAATCAAATCCGCCCTCCCCGATCTGGTGGTGATGACGGACGTGGCGCTTGATACCTATAACATCAACGGGCATGACGGCTTCGTAGTGGATGGCCAAATCATCAATGATGAAACTGTAGAAGCGCTAGTGCGGATGGCCGTCGAGCAAGCGCGGGCAGGCGCTGACATCATTGGACCCTCTGATATGATGGACGGACGCATTGCGGCAATCCGCGCAGGGCTTGAGGCGGACGGCCACCGTAACGTAATGATCCTGAGCTATGCGGCCAAATACGCCTCTGCTTTTTACGGACCCTTCCGCGATGCGGTTGGGGCGTCGGGTGCGCTGACCGGTGACAAGAAAACGTATCAGATGGATCCCGCAAACAGCGACGAGGCATTGCGCCTTGTCGCCCGTGATCTGGCCGAGGGTGCGGATATGGTTATGGTCAAACCCGGCCTTCCCTATCTCGACATCTGTCGCCGCGTGAAGGACGCATTTGGCGCGCCGACCTTTGCCTATCAGGTTTCAGGCGAATACAGCATGATCAAGGCGGCATCAGAGGCGGGCATGATCGATGAAGAGCGCGTAATGATGGAAAGCCTGATGGCATTCAAACGTGCAGGATGTGACGGAATTCTCACGTATTTTGCCCCCGCCGCTGCACGCTTGCTCAACCACAGATAATTTTCCCTGTCTGCGCCTTCACAATATTGCACCCTGTCACAACTCTGCGACTGCCCTTGTCGATCTGCACGTGATGACCATTTTCAGGTCACAACGTAACAGTATGGGATAAGGTTAATCTTATGAAAAAGTTGATATTAAGCAGTGCGGCAGCAATCGCACTTGGGTCAGGTGCATTGTTTGCACAAACCGCCGAACAGGGTGTGCGGGTAGCGCCTGGCCATTTCTGCGCGGATAATAAGTGTATGCGTTTTTCTGATGATCTCCGCTCTGTCTCTATTCAGGCGCGGGTTCCGGTATCCGTGACGCAATACGAGCTTTCGGCGAACCCCGTCATAACCCGCGAGATATATCGCGAAATTTTCATGCTCGCGCTTCGCCAGGACGGCGTCGGCGTAGACCGGTGAAACAACCCTGCGCGACCCTGTCATTCCAAGGAACGGCGGGGCCGCGCAATACCGCGTCGCGCCACGGCAGCGCAGCGACAAGCCGTTCGGAACCGAGCAAGGCACAGCATTTTTTCGCCCATACCAGCAAAGCTCATGACAAACTGCGAAACACCGCCTATAGTGGTCACTAAGCTGGACAATACCGGCGCTAGAGCAGTGTAACGAAACAGGCAGATAATATGACCCATTCAATTCTTACGCGCCGCGCATTTGCGTTCGGCGCTGTCGCCGGTACCGGCACTCTGGCCGCCTGCGGCAACGGCATCGGATCGTCGGGGTCTGGCACCATCGACGCGCGGGTGAATGCCACCCTGGACCAGATGTTCCGCGAGTATCCCAATACCCGCACTCTGGCCGATAAGGCGAACGGTATGTTGGTAATGCCACTGGTGACCGAAGCGGGCCTTGGCTTTGGCGGTGCTTATGGGCGCGGCGCGCTGCGGGTAAACAACTCGTCTGTGGACTATTATTCGGTGACCAAGGCCACGGGCGGATTACAGATCGGTGCTCAACAATATGCCCATGTTCTGTTTTTTATGACAAACGATGCGCTCAGCGATTTCCGCCGCTCACCCGGTTGGGCCGCAGGTGGCAATATCGAATATGTTATCTCGGACAAAGGCGATAGCCTGAGCGCGGATACGACAACAGTGTTGTCGCCCGTGCTTGCGGTGGTGTTCGCCCGGGCTGGTCTGCGCCTTGGCGCGACGCTGGATGGCACAAAATACACCCGCATCATTCCCTGAGCGAAAATCGGCGCCACATCTCTGTGGCGCCGCAATCTGATTACATAGCGGGGCGGATCAGCCCATTTTTCGCAGACGCTGTATCAGGCTTGATGTATCCCAGCGGCCACCGCCAAGCTTTTGCACATCCTTGTAGAACTGATCGACCAGCGCGGTGAGCGGCAGGCTCGCTCCTGTTTCGTCTGCGGTGCCCAGACAGATGCCCAGATCCTTGCGCATCCAGTCAACGGCAAACCCGTGCTCGAACTTGTCGTCGAGCATCGTCTCGTAGCGATTGGCCATTTGCCAGCTTCCAGCGGCACCTTGTGAGATTACTTCAACCACAGCGCGGCCATCAAGACCGGCTTTTTCGGCAAAATGCAGCGCTTCGGAGAGGCCCTGTACCACACCGGCGATGGCAATCTGGTTACACATCTTGGTCATCTGACCCGCGCCGCTATCGCCGATCCGGCGGCAGATTTTGGAATAGACCTCCATCACAGGCAAAGCCACAGCAAATGACGCTTCGTCGCCGCCACACATGATCGAGAGTTGAGCGTTCTCCGCACCTGCCTGCCCGCCAGATATCGGTGCATCGATAAAGTTGATGCCGAGG
This sequence comes from Sulfitobacter guttiformis, assembly GCF_003610455.1. Classification (NCBI taxonomy): domain Bacteria; kingdom Pseudomonadati; phylum Pseudomonadota; class Alphaproteobacteria; order Rhodobacterales; family Roseobacteraceae; genus Sulfitobacter; species Sulfitobacter guttiformis. The sequence goes on from NZ_RAQK01000002.1 coordinate 398,147, forward strand.
TCCGCTGCGGCAGAGTGCAACTCCCGCGTGACTGCCGCGGACACGGTTGTGTGATCGACAAACACTGCACCGGATGAAAGGCCTGCGAACGCACCATCCTCCCCCAAGCAGACAGACCGCAGATCATCGTCGTTGCCCACGCAGGACATGACGAATTCAGCGCCCTCAACTGCTGCGCGCGGAGTCGCGGCATATCCACCGCCATAGGTTTCTGCCCATGCTTCTGCTTTGGCCTCTGTGCGGTTATACACTGTGACGTCATGACCTGCATTTTGCAGGTGACCCGCCATCGGCGCCCCCATGACGCCCAGACCCAAAAATGCCAGCTTTGCCATTTGCTTTTCCTTGCTTTGATGTTGCGCTATTGCTGCGATTGTATCTATCACCGCAAACCTTAGGGTCAAACGCGGTGCGAACGCAAAAGGATATAAGATGGCTTTGGTTTTCCGCTGGCTGATACGGATCGCAGCGACCCTACTTGTTGTGGGCGTGGTGATCATCGCTATGGTATACTGGCTCGCCTCGCGGTCACTGCCCGATTACAATGCGCAGGTCGAGGTGCCAAACCTCGAGAACCCCGTTGAGATCGTGCGTGATAACGCCAATGTCCCTCACATTTTCGGCGAAAACGACGAGGATGTATTTTTTGGCCTCGGGTTTGCCCATGCGCAGGACCGGCTGTGGCAGATGACCACCATGCGGCGCACCGCGCAGGGCCGACTGTCAGAGGTGTTCGGTGCATCGACACTCGATGTGGACAAGCTGCTGCGCCGTTTTGATATCTACGCCCTCTCGGTTGCCTCCTTCGAGGCGCTGGATACGCCCACCCGAAATGCATTACGGGCCTATGCCGCCGGTGTGAATGCGCGTCTGGACCAGATCAATAGCGATGCTCTGGGGCGTGGTGCGCCGGAGATGTTTTTGTTCAACGCACCTATGGCCCCGTGGCGGCCCGCCGACAGTATTGCCATTGTCAAGCTGATGGGTCTTCAGTTGTCGGGCCATCTGGACGCAGAAGTAATCCGCGCGCGGACATCGCTTGCCCTGCCCGATCAGGACCGGTTGCGTGATATTTTGCCCGATGCACCGGGTGCCGGTGTTGCCGCCCTACCAGAATACGCAAGCCTGTTCCCCGAGATGCCTTTGTTTGCCGAAAACATTCCCTTTGCGCCACACCCGCTGTCGCCGTTTAAACGCACCGCTCTTGCGGGCGCATCAAATGCTTGGGCAGCCACGCCCGCGCGCTCTGCTTCGGGTGGGACCCTGCTGGCGAACGACCCGCATCTGGGGTTCACAGCGCCCTCGGTCTGGTATCTTGCGCGACTTGAGTTGCAAACAGGGGGCGTTATCGGTGCCACAATTCCCGGCATTCCTGTGATCCTCGCAGGGCGGTCCGCCGATCTGGGCTGGGGCCTTACTTCTTCGTATCTGGATGATCAGGACGTTTATGTTGAAGAGATAAACCCCGCCAACCGAGAGGAATATCGCACACCCGATGGTTTCAAACGCTTTCGCACCCGCGCCTCGATCATCAATGTGAAAGATCTTGATCCGGTCACACTCACCCTACGCTGGACAGATAATGGCCCCGTGCTGCCGGGAAGCCATTATAACCTCGCTGCCATCACACCTCCCGGTCACGTGGCGTCGGTCGCGTGGACTGTGCTGAGCCAGCGCGATACCACAATGCAGGCCGCAATGGAGCTGATGAGGGCCAAAACAGTTGCTGACGGGATTGGTGCGGCCGAAAAGTTTATTGCACCCTCGCAGAACCTCATTCTTGTAGACCGCGAGACCATCGCGATGAAAACCATTGGCGCCGCACCAAAACGCGACCCCGCACATCAAAGTCAGGGCCGTATGCCAAGCCCCGGCTGGATCGCCACCAACAGGTGGCAGGGAATGCTGCCCTACACATCCAACCCCGGATTTGTAGCGCCCGAAGGTGGCATTCTGGGCAATACAAACAACAAGATGATTTCACGAGCCTTTCCAAATCATATCTCATTTTTATGGGGTGATACCCAGCGCGTTCAACGCTGGCAGCGCCTGATGCAAAGCCGTCAGGTCCATACCCGCGACAGCTTTATTGAAGGACAGCTCGATACTGTGAGTTTTACCGCGCGCTCGCTTTTGCCGCTCATCGGGGCGGAGCTATGGTTCACCGGAGAGGCGGCACCTGCGGGTACACCCGAGGCTTTGCGCCAACGCGCCCTTGCCCTGCTCGCAGGCTGGTCTGGTGAAATGAATGAACACCTGCCGGAGCCGTTGATTTACGCAACATGGCTGCGCGCCTTGCAAGAGCGTCTCATTCAAGACGAGCTTGGCCCGCTGGCAGGTGAATTTGATCACGTCGAACCGTTGTTCATCGAGAGGGTATTCCGCGATATACAGGGGGCATCCGCGTGGTGTGACGTATTTCAGTCAGCACCAATCGAAACCTGCGCAGATATGGCTCGCCTTGCACTTGACGATGCACTTCTAACAATTTCAAATACTTACGGGACCTCGCTCGAGTCTCTACGCTGGGGCGATGTGCATCAGGCAACCCACGATCATCCTGTTTTGGGTAGTGTTCCTGTGCTGCGCTATTTCGTGAACATCCGTCAAAGCACTTCTGGCGGTGACAATACGCTGATGCGCGGTCGTACAAAAGGGACTGATCCAGACCCATTCCATAATGTCCACGGTGCAGGCTACCGTGGTGTGTATGATTTCGCCGATCCTGACAGCTCGGTCTTTGTTTCCTCCACAGGGCAATCAGGGCACTTCCTGTCACGTCACTATGACGATCTGGCACAGTTGTGGCGGCGCGGTGAATATATTCCCATGTCCCTCGATCAGGAACTCGCAAGGGCTGCCGCCGTTGGCGTTACGCGGCTGGTTCCAACTGCGCCATGAGCATCCCTCGCGTCATCATATTCAATAAGCCCTTCGGCGTCCTGTCACAGTTTACCGACAAGGGAAGCGAGGGGTCAGCACGTCCAACGCTCTCCAGGTTTATCGACGAAAAGGGTTTTTATCCCGCAGGCCGCCTTGACCGTGACAGCGAGGGGTTGATGGTGCTGACGGACCATGGTCCGCTTCAGGCGCGGATCTCTAACCCGAAATACAAGCTGGAAAAAACCTACCTAGTGATGGTCGAGGGTACACCGAACGAACAAGCGCTCGAAGCACTAAGACGCGGTGTGACCCTCAAGGACGGTATCACCCGCCCAGCCCGCGTCGAAATCAGCGCGCCTCCAGAAGACCTTTGGGAGCGCGATCCGCCTGTCCGGTTCCGTAAATCCGTGCCTGACGCCTGGCTGTCAGTGACAATATCCGAAGGTCGTAACCGGCAGGTACGCCGCATGACAGCCCATGTCGGACTGCCCACGCTGCGTCTCATCCGTCTCCAGGTCGGGAACTGGAACCTCAACCAGCTGCGTCCCGGCGCATGGCGATTTGCCTCCGCCGAAGGCGCATAATCCAAAGCTGGGTGTCAAACACCAATAGCCCGTGTCGCGGCTACGCCGATCGCAGCCGTAGCGCCAGTCACGAGCGTACCCCAAGTCAGATCCACCATCACAAGGGTCGGCGTCCAGTCCCGTAATATCGCGTAGTTGGTAAATTCGAATGTCCCATAGGACGCAGCGCCGATTAAAGCAGCAGATCCGAACACCCATAGCAGGGACTTATCTCCCTCAAGTGCCGGCCAGCCGACAAACCACATCACCACAAATATCAGGAAAGCATAGAACAGGAATGCCGGTACGACACGAAAATCCTCGATCATTAAATGACCGATATCACGGGAAAAGATTGGCTTGATCAAATAGCTCAACCCGACAAAGTCAATGATCAGAAAGGCAACGAACGAAATAAGGTATACTATAGCGTAAGACATAGAAGGGCTCCGGAAAATGGCTTCCCGTTTCTATATGGCGCAGTCGGACGCGAAATCTAGAGGCGCTGGTACGCGGCTTCCACTTCAGCAGACCAACGGACCACAACATCAAAGCCGTCGTCGGTCTGCGTCTCGCTTACCACAACATCCTGCGAAAAAAGCCAAGCGCGCTTGCGTCCTTCAGAAAATGCAAGGGAGAGCTCTGCCGTGCGCATAGCACCCTGAAGCGCATCCGCCACGGTCGTTTGCAGCAGGTCAAGCCCCTCACCGGTGATTGAGGAAATCGCCAGAACATTCTCGTCGCGCAGCGCACGCTCACGCACCGCATCAGCGGCGGCTTCGGGCAGCAGGTCAAGCTTGTTCCAGACCTCGAACATCCGCGTTTCGGATGGCACGCCAAGCGATGCAAGGATTTCACGCACATTGCGCGCCTGCTCGAAGGTTTCGGCATGGCTGATATCACGCACATGCAGGATGATATCTGCGGCCAGCACTTCCTCCAGCGTAGCGCGAAAAGCCGCGACCAGCTCGGTGGGCAGTGCCGAGATGAAGCCAACAGTATCGCTCAGGATGATTTCCGGACCATCGAGCAATTCAAGACTGCGCATGGTGGGATCAAGAGTGGCAAAAAGCATGTCCTTGACTAGAACATCGGCACCGGTCAGCCGGTTGAACAACGTGGATTTACCTGCGTTCGTATAGCCGACAAGCGCCACAATCGGGTACGGAATCTTAGCCCGTGCTGCACGGTGTAACGCACGGGTCTTGACCACTTTTTCCAACTGCCGCTTGAGGCGCACCAACTGGTCGTCAATGGCACGGCGGTCGGATTCTATCTGCGTCTCGCCGGGACCGCCAACAAAGCCAAGTCCACCGCGCTGCCGCTCAAGGTGGGTCCATGCCCGCACAAGGCGCGTGCGCTGGTAGTTGAGCGCCGCCATCTCGACCTGAAGGACCCCTTCACGGGTCGCAGCACGGTCGCTGAAAATTTCAAGAATTAAGCCTGTGCGATCAAGAAGTTTTACATCCCACGCTTTTTCGAGGTTACGCTGCTGCACCGGCGTGACGTGGCCATCAACCAATACCAGCTCTACCTCCTCGTCGTGGAGAATTTGTTTTAGTTCGGCAATCTTGCCTTTTCCGAACAGGTGACCGGCATTGAGGGTACGCAGCGGCACGATATTGGCACCAATGACCTCAATGTTCGGCAATGCTTCGGCCAAGGCGACAGCCTCGGCCAAGGCAGGAACGGCCTCACGGCGGTCATTATCGTTTTTGATGTCAGGATGCAGGACCCATGCACGCGTTTGCGCGGGGCCGTCCGTCTCGTCGATCTGGAACTCTGGCTTGCTCAAGAAGCGTCTTCGCCTTCATAAAGGCTGATGGGCTGGCTTGGCATAATCGTCGAAATCGCATGCTTGTACACAAGCTGGGACTGACCATCGCGGCGCAGCAAAACACAGAAATTATCAAACCAGGTGATTACACCCTGAAGCTTGACCCCGTTAATCAGGAAAATCGTAACCGGTACTTTTGTCTTGCGTACATGGTTCAGGAACGCATCCTGGAGGTTCTGTCTGTCAGACGCCATAGTTTGATCTTTCATTTTTTTCTTATCATTAGCCGCGAACGGCTCGCTACGGCATGACTATGGAGGGGACGCCCAAAAGTTTCCACCCCCAAAATCAAGCAATTGCACAGGGCCGTTACGGGCCGTGTCAGCCACGCCACAGGTCGGGCGTCAACAACGCGATGATCGCCAGCATTTCAAGGCGTCCCAGAACCATCGCACCGGCAAGAATCGCCTTGGCTGGATCACTGAGCGCCATAAGTGTTATGGGCGATTGCCCACCGACTTCAGTGAGGGGCCCTGTTGTGGACAACATCGCGATCGACAGAACAAGCGCCTCGTCAAAAGTAACGCCCACCAAGGTCAGCGCCAGCGTGACAGCAGCAAATGAAAGGGCGAAAAGCATGAAGAAAATCCACGCGATAAAAGCACCACCGGATTGCAGCCGCCGCCCCGCGACACCTGCCCCCGACACCGAATTGGGGTGCACGAGTTGCTCCATCTCGCGCATGGCATTTCGGTAGAGCGCAAACACGCGCAACAGCTTTACCCCGCCAGCGGTTGTTGCAACACCGCCCCCCACAAGCGCCAGCCCCATCAGGATAAGGCCGGGTGTGCGCAATCCAGACCAGTTCTGGGTCTCGGCCCAGTATTCTGAAACAAATCCGGTGGTCGACAGAAACGATAGTACCGTAAACAGCGACCCCCAAAGCGCCACGATTCCGCCCAGAAACGTGTCATTCCCCCCCAGCTCGAATGCCCCCAAAAAGTGACGGGCAAACAGAACGAACGGAACTAAGGCGATAATCATAAGCCCGATACGGAATTCCGGATCCGTTCGCAGCCCCCCTTGCGAGGCCGTCATTGTGTCTGAGGAGAACGTTAGCCGTGACAGCGCAAAGAGCATGAAAAGAGCGAGTATCATTTCGCCGACAACGCCGACAGGTGCCCCGTCAATGGCCGGGCCCGCAGAAATACCCGAGGTGGCCATGACCGACATCGCACGGCACAGCGCTCCCAGCGCGCTTTGCCCTGAAAAGATCAGTAAAACCCAAAGCATGAGTGTCAGACCGGCATAAAGCGGGGTCAGAGTTTGGACTGCACGCCAGATGCGCCGGTTTGGGTTAATGGGCGCATCATTATACAGGCCTGTCTCACGCCGGCCCGGTTCTGCCTGTGCTGTGACCTCGAAACCGCCAAGGTTGAGCGGTGCCAGAATGGCCACAGCTGCAACCCACATCAGCAGACCACCCATCCAGCCTACCTGCGCGCGCCAGAGATGAAGGGCAGGCCCAAGGCGTGCAGGGTCATCAAAAAGGGTAGCACCCGTCGTGGTAAGCGCGCTCAACATCTCGAAATAAGCGTTGTAGAACCGCGTCGTCGGCAAGGCTTCGACAAAGGGCACAGCGAAAAATACCGGCAAAAAAGCAAACGCACAAAACAGCGACATGAGTGGCCCCAGCGCTCCGTGTCGCGGCGCGCGGCCTGCATGTGCAATCGCGATGAGCATAAAGACTACGCACCCGAGGAGGGCTGCATAGAAAAACGCCTGACTTGTGGCGTGCCGGTCGGCAACGGCGGCATAACCTGCGGGAACGAACATCGATACGGATGCCGTGCCAAACATCAACAAAAACAGTGGTAGCTGTAAAAGTCTGTCTAAAAGGGAGGGCTTGCGCAGCACAAAAACCCCTTTTCTAGAAGAAATCGATCGAGACCTGCATCAGCTGCTCGAGCTGTGCGACGTCTTTGGTAAGAACAAACACTGCGATCACGTCCCCCTCCTCAATGCGGGTGTCGCCCATCGGGCGTATGATCTTGTTGCCCTTGCGTACAGCCCCCACAAGCGCGCCTTCGGGAAAGTCGATCTCGTGGATGCGCTTGCCAGTCATCGGCGAGGTAGACATAACCTCGGCCTCGATCACTTCGGCCTCGGCGTCCCCGATTGAATAGACCGAGCGCACCCGCCCATGGCGGATATGGCGCAAAATCGAGCTGACAGTGGTCGAACGCGGATTGATATAAGCGTCGATGCCCAAGGGCTGCATCAACGGTACGAGCGTCGGGTCATTGATCAGCGCGATCACATAAGGACAGCCTTCGGCCTTGGCTCGCACGCAGGCCAGCATGTTGGTTTTGTCGTCGTCAGTCACCGCAAGCATCGCATCGGCGCGGTCAATACCCGCCTCTGCCAGCAGGGCGGCGTCAAGGCCGTCACCGTTGAGGACGATCGTACGCTCAAGCGCCTCGGCGGCACGCTCAGCATTCTGGCGGTTTTTCTCGATCACCTTTGTACGCACGCGCTTTGTGCGCCGCTCCAGCGTGAGAGCAACCGACAGCCCTACATTGCCGCCGCCGACCAGCACAATACGGTCCTGCGTGCTTGTGGTCTTGCCGAAAATCTCCATAGAGCGTGAGATGTCGTCGCGGTGTACGAAGATATAGGCATCGTCGCCTGCAAAAAGCTGGTCTTTGGGCTGCGGCGCAAAAAGGGTGCCGTCACGGCGGATTCCCACCACCACAGCGCGCAGCGTCGAGAACAAGTCGCTAAGCTGCCGCAGTGGAGTCTTGAGCACCGGACAATCCTCATCGAGGTTTATGCCTAACAGCTGCGCGTGGCCGTCCATAAACTGCTCTGTGTCAAAGGCGGCAGGTGCAGCAAGGCGTTGCAGCGCGGCTGCGGCCACCTCCCGCTCGGGGCTGATGACAACATCGATGGGCAGATGGTCACGGCGGTAGAGATCGGAGTAAATTGCATCAAGGTAGGACTGCGAGCGCAGGCGGGCAATTTTACGCTGGATGCCGAAAACCGAATGGGCCACCTGACAGGTCACCATGTTGACCTCGTCCGAATGGGTTGCGGCAATGATCATATCGGCATCGCGTGCACCGGCGCGGTCAAGGACGTCGGGATAACTCGCAAAGCCTGCAACACCCTGCACATCAAGCGTGTCGGTGGCACGGCGAATGAGGTCGGCGTTGCTGTCTACGACTGTGACATCGTTGCGCTCTCCAGACAAATGGCGGGCAATTTGCCAACCGACCTGCCCTGCACCGCAAATAATGACTTTCATCTAGAGAGGTTCTCCTGCTGCACCGGCAGTAAAAAGCGGATGCGGCGACGATGCCATGCCGCCCCGGCCACGAACCAAGGGATGTCAGAACCGACCTGCGGGGTCAATTCAATTGTCTTTTTCAGCAGGCAGGCACCGATGCAGATAAGTTTCGGCCACGACAGCACCGTGCGCAATTTTCGGGGTCAAGAGGCATTGCACCCTATTGGCCACTGCGCACGCCTCTCAATCGTCGTCGCCCTGCGCAATACGGGTGCCGGACTTTGCGGATGTGACTACGCCGAGGCTTTTGAGTTTGCGGTGTAGCGCAGACCGTTCCATGCCGACGAAATTGGCCGTGCGGCTGATATTGCCGCCAAAGCGGTTGATCTGGGTCAATAAATATTCCCGCTCGAATGCCTCGCGGGCCTCGCGCAACGGCAGGCTGGCCATGGCACCCGACAAAACAACGCGCCCCTCTTCTTCGCTGTGGTCCTCTTCACCGGGCAATTCGCGTGCCTCGATGGGCGCGGAACCCTCTCCGAGGATCAGCACACGTTCGACCAGATTTTTGAGCTGGCGAACATTGCCCGGCCAGACCATTGTTTGCATCAAGGCCTGCGCATCATCGCTGATCTCGCGCAGCGGCAGGCCTTGGCTGCTGTTGAACTCAAAGATGAAATGCGCCGCCAGAAGAGGGATATCCTCGCGCCGCTCCGCCAATGACGGCACCGCGATCGGTACGACATTAAGGCGGTGATATAGCTCTTCGCGGAATGTTTCGGCCGCGATTTCGGCCGCGAGATCCTTGTTCGTGCTTGAAATTACGCGCAAATCCACTCGTACTTTGTCATTTCCGCCGACACGGGTGAATTGCTGATCGACAAGCACGCGCAGTATTTTCGACTGCGTGCCCATGGGCATATCAGCAACTTCGTCGAAATATACAACACCGCCATGCGCTTGCTCGAGCAGGCCCGGCTCGACACCGCGTTCGGTGCTTTCACGGCCAAACAGCACTTCTTCCATACGATCCGGCGCGACACCGGCGCAATTGACAGTAACGAAGGGGGCAGACGCGCGGTTCGAATGGGTATGGATATAACGCGCCGCGACTTCCTTACCTGCACCGGCTGGACCGGTCAGCATCACCCGCCCATTGGATTTCGTCACCTTGTCCAGTTGGCCCACCATTGTGCGGAAGGCGCCGGAATTACCGATCATTTCAGCTGTGGTCGTATCGCGGCGTTTTAGTGTGAGGTTCTCGCGGCGCAGGCGGGAAGTCTCCATCGCACGGCGGATAACCACCATTAACTGGTCGATATTGAACGGCTTTTCGATGAAATCATACGCGCCCTGCTTGATCGCGGCGACCGCGATTTCCACGTTGCCGTGACCCGAGATGATCACCACCGGCACATCAGGGTTATCACGCTTGACGGTCTTGAGAATGTCGATTCCGTCCATTTTGCTGTCTTTTAGCCAAATATCGAGGATCATAAGTGCAGGCGGCTCGGCGTTTACCGCAGCCATTGCATCATCCGAATTGCCGGCCAGCCGTGTGGAAAAGCCCTCGTCCTTCAGAATGTCCGAGATCAGTTCGCGGATATCACGCTCGTCGTCCACAATCAGAATGTCACTCATGATTTTTCTCCTCATTGCCCGTAATGTTGTCGATGCCCAGTGGCAGTGTAATCACCGCCATCGCACCAAAATGGTTCTGCCCCTCGAAAACAGGTGCATCCATGAGGGTCAGGCTGCCGCCATGCTCCTCAATAATTTTCTTCACGATCGGCAGGCCAAGGCCGGTGCCCTCACTGCGGGTGGTCACGTAAGGCTCGAACAAGCGTGCGCGGTCTTCCGGCAAGCCGATTCCATTGTCCGCAATCGTGATATGCGCCAAGACGCCATCGCTGTGCAAATGGACATGGACCTGTGGCTCCAACCCGTCGGGCGCGCCGTCTGTTTTAAGGGTGTCTATGGCTTCGCCTGCGTTCTTGATGAGATTTGTCAAAGCCTGTGTAATCATTGTTCCGTCGATCAGCGCGGGGAGTTCTGCGTCCGGAACGTCAGATATGAGTTTGATGTCCGGTCTGCCGGTTTTTTGCAGCAACACAGCATCGCGCACCAGCTGTTTGAGGTCTTGCGCACGGCGCTCGGGCTCGGGCATGCGGGCGAATTTCGAAAATTCGTCAACGATCCGGCGCAAATCACCCGTCTGGCGAATGATAACCCCGGTCAACTGCTCGAGACTGTCGCTGTCTGCACCAAGTTTGGGGCCGAATTTACGTTTGATCCGCTCCGCCGAAAGTTGAATTGGGGTCAGTGGGTTTTTGATTTCATGGGCGATACGGCGCGCCACATCCCCCCACGCCGCCATCCGCTGCGCGCTGACCAGATCGGTCACATCGTCAAAGGCGACAACATATCCCTCAAGCCGTCCGTCATCGGTACGCCGCGTGGCCATCCGCACCAGCAAATTCTCCATGCTGCCCTGCCGCGAGACTTTGATCTCCTGTTGGGTGGCCTCGGTCGCGGTGGTGGTCAGCGTCTCGTAGAGGGGTCCAAATTCGGGCACCGCTACGGTCAGGGCCAGCGATTGCTGGTCTTCCTCCCAATCGAGCAGGCGCATGGCAGAGCGGTTGACGAAAGTCACGCGCCCTTCGGGGTCAAGTCCCACAACGCCGGACGTGACCGAGCTTAGCACAGAATCAAACAGACGGCGGCGCCGCTCAATCTGGCGGGTATTGTCGAGCAATGTGTTGCGTTGTCCTTTGAGTTGTCGGGTCATCTGGTTAAAGTATTTGCCCAGCTCCGCAATCTCGTCGTCACCGTCATCCTCGCGCACATGCACATCCAGATCACCGCCGCCGACCTGCTGCGCCGCGCCCGTGAGGCGTCCGATCGGACCTGACAGTCGCTCCGCAAACCATAGACCGAGCCAGACAGCCGCAAGAATGATAATCACTGCAAAAGCCAGATAAAGCAGGCCGAAATCGAAGAGGATCTTGCCGCGCTCGCTCTCGAGTTGCTGGTAGAGGCGGATGGTCTCTTGCGTGTCCTCCAGCAGGCTGAGGATTTCGCCGTCTACCTCGCGGCTGATATACAAAAACCTGTCGACAAAGGACGTGAGCCGGATAATTGCCCGAAACTCGTTGTTGGCCCAATCCTCGATAATCCGGACCTGCGTATCGCTGGCGCTCGCGATCTGGGCGGGCGTGGGCGCATCATAATCGAACAGATATGAGCGATCACCGCGGGCGCGAATCTCAGCGGTGGCATCGATCATATAAGCCTCGCGCAGGCCGCGCTGGATCTGGCGCTGCCCCTCGCCCAACAGTTCGCTGTCGCTCAGCTCGATCCCGCCGCGCCGCGCACGATCAATGCTGCGCGCAAGGCTCAGCGCATCCTCACGCAGGCCCGCACGCTCTTCCTCGGCGTAGGCTTCAGCGGCTAAAAGCGAATTGCCGACCACCTCGCGCACCCGCTCCGAAAACCACCCCTCAATGCCGACGTTAATTGTCAACACAGCAAAGACGGCAACGGAAACCGTAGGAATCAGCGCCATTAGCGCAAACACGCCAGTCAGCCGCAAATGCAGCCGAGATCCGGCAGATTTGGCCCGCCGCGCCAGCACCAAACGCGCCACCTGTGACAACACAAGCGCAGCAACGAACAAAATATAGATCAGATCGAGTAGCAGAATAAGCCGAAGGGTATCCGTGCTGCCCTGATCCAGAGGACCAAGCGCCAGATAGGTTGCCAGCGCCAGCAAGGGACCGAGCACCACCAGACCAAAGGTCATCAACGTCCTGACGCGCCTGAGCCGTCGCAACCGCGACAACCGGACAAGCCAAGTGTTGCGTGAGAGAGCTGCCACGCCGCGTCCTTACCTGATGTGGTGCAAACGCACCGAACCGCCAATTTATATGGTCCTGATCAAGGTTGTTCCTTGATGGCCACGTTTATGTGACAGTTTTACATCATTTTTCGACCGCGTGTAACCTCTATTTCAAGCTCGGTTATCTTCTTTCGCAAAGTGTTCCGGTTAATGCCCAGCAGTTCGGCGCATTTGGCCTGATTTCCCGAAGTAGCAGCAAGAGCAACCTCGATCAGGGGGCCTTCAACCTCGCGCAGGATACGCTGGTAAATACCCGGAGGGGGCAACATGCTTCCATGCAGCTCGAAATATCGTCTGATATGGCGCTCCACGCTTGCCCCCAGTTTCTCGCCGCTGGGGATGGCGCGCGTTGGCTCCGGCCCCGGTTGGCCCCCGACGATCTGCTCGGCTTCGGCTTGTGTGATTTCGACTGCGCGACTGGTCAGAGCAAGCTGTCGCATCGCATGCTCCAGCTGGCGCACATTACCGGGCCACGGGTAGTTTGTGAAAATTTTGGCAGCCCCGTCCGACAGGGCGTGCGGTGCACCAACAGCCGCATCCGCTTTTTCCAGAAAATGCGCAGCCAGTAGCGGAATATCCTCAACCCTGTCACGCAGCGCCGGCACATGCAGCGTGGCGCCCGACAGTCGGTAATACAGATCACGGCGCAGCGCGCTTTGTGCGTCGTCCTGTCCCAGATCGCGCTGGGAGGTTGCCATAAACCGTGGCGCATTATCCGAGGTAGCATCCATCATCCGCGCGATCCGCGCCTGAACCTCGCCTGATATATCACTGATTTCATCAATCAAAAGTGTGCCGCCCCGCACGCGTGCAAGGACACGGGCCGGGCCCTCGATGTCGCGTAGCTCCGCCTCGGTTACCGTCACAAACGGCAATGACCGGCGGTCCGACAGGTCATGGATGGCGCGCGCGATCAGCGATTTTCCCGTGCCACTTTCACCCCAAATCAGGACTGGCAGATCGGTGTTCATCACCCGCGCAATCACACGGTAGAGCGATTGCATTACGGCCGTCTTACCCACCATCGGCAGATCATCTTCGTCTTTCTCGGTGTGGGCGGGCTGCACACGCCGCGGCGCACCCCCCCGCTCCAACGCGCGCGCGGTCCGCTTCATCAGATCCGGCAGGTCGAACGGTTTGGGCAAATAATCATAGGCATGCGCCTCGGCCGCCTTGATCGCAGTCATAATAGTGTTCTGTGCAGAAATAATGATCACCGGTAGATCGGGCCGGTCCTGCGCAATCTTAGGCAGCATCTCCAGGCCGTTGCCATCAGGCATCGCCACATCCGAGATCACCACGTCACCCTTGCCCTCTGCCACCCAGCGCATCAGGGTTGTGAGGCTGGAAGTGGCATGAACCTTACACCCTGCACGTGTCAGCGCTTGGGTCAGTACGGTGCGTATGGTGCGGTCGTCATCTGCAACCAGAACAGTGCCATCCATAACTTAACTCTCCTTTTGGGGCGGATTGCCCGCCTCGATCTTCTTGGGATCTTGGTTTTTGATGTCGCGGGACGCATCCGCACGCGGCAACGAAATGCGGAACACGGTCTGCCCCGGTACGGAGGACACCGAAATCCAACCGTCATGTTCGGATACAATTTTGTTCACCAGCGCGAGGCCGAGGCCAGTACCGTTCTCGCGGCCAGAGACAAAAGGCTCGAACACGTCTGCTGCAATATGTTCGGGCAGGCCCGGCCCATCATCAATAACCTCGATCTGGAGCGGCAGGGCAATCCCCTGCCCGTCAGCGCGGCGCAGCCGGAACGAGTGCTCGTAATAGCTGTGGAGGCGGATCGTGCCGCCAGCGTCGCCAGCAGCCTCCGAGGCGTTTTTGATCAGGTTGAGGACTACCTGCAAAAGCTGGTCCTTGTCCCCCCATGCAAGCGGCAACGAGGGGTCGTAATCCTCGACGATCTTCATCTGGGCGCCGAACCCCAAAAGCGCTGAACGGCGCGCACGGTCGAGAACATCGTGCAGGTTAACCTCGCCGCGCTCAGGCAGTGTCAGGTTGCCGAACTGCTCAACCTGCTCAAGCAGCTTCACGATCCGGCGGCTTTCGGCAACAATAAGATCCGTCAGTTCCAGATCTTCGGGCGGCAGGTTCATCCCCAAAAGCTGGGCCGCACCCGTGATACCGGCAAGCGGGTTCTTGATCTCGTGGGCCAGCATCTCAGCCATCCCGATGGCGGATTTAGCTGCCGATTTGACCGACTGGTTCTGCGTCATCCGCCCCGCAAGCTCACGCGGTGAAATCATCAGGATCATTACACCGTCATGCCCTGACAGGGGCGCAATCTGAAGTTGCGATTGCAAGGGCGCGCGCTGCCCGCTTCCCACATCCACATCGTTCACAAACAGCGTGCTTTGCGTGCTTCGGGCGCGGGCAAATGCCTCCTCAAGCGGTGCGTCAACGGCGATCATGTCCCAGACAGGTGTGCCTGCAACCCCCTTGATCGAGGCGTTGAGGAAGCCTTCGGCAGCAGCATTTATATCAATGATACGGTCATCGGGCCCCACCAGAATTGATGGAACCGGCAAAGATGCCCAAAGGCCACGCTCCTCGCGGGTGGCAAGCGGACTTGAGCCGTAGCCCTCACCCATCATGCTGCTACGTCCCATGCGGAAGGGTCCAATGCCGCAGGCAGCGCGATAAGTGTCTCTTCCACGCTTTGGGCCGTCAGCACAGCGCGGCGTGCATTGTCGGGCGTTCCTGCGTGATCCATATACCAGCCCAGATGTTTACGCGCCACGCGCAAGCCCAGTTTCGTGCCATAGAACCCCAGCAGTGCATCGTAATGTCCAAGCACCATATCGGTAAATTCCGCACCTTGCGGAATGCGCGGCGCAGGTGTGCCGTAGATTTCATGGGCAATCTGGGCAAGCAGCCATGGACGCCCCTGAATGCCACGCCCGATCATCACACCCTGTGCGCCTGATTGCGCCAGTGCCTTTCGAGCGGTCGCGGCATCGACAATATCGCCATTCGCCACCACCGGGATATCCACTGCATCCACAACATTGCGGATCGCGGCCCAGTCTGCGCTGCCCTTGTAGAATTGGCACCGCGTGCGCCCGTGGATGGTGATCATCTGGATCCCTGCTGCTTCGGCCCGCGTGGCGATAGGCGCCGCATTGAGCATATCGTCATCCCAACCAAGCCGCGTTTTGAGGGTGACCGGAATATCAACCGCGCCGACAACAGCCTCAATCAAGCGCAGCGCATGGTCGGGTGTTTTCATAAGTGCAGAGCCGGAGGCCCCTTGCGTGACCTTCTTGGCGGGACAGCCCATATTTATGTCTATGATCCGCGCGCCCTGCCCTGCAATCATGCGTGCGGCTTCTGCCATCGGCCCTGCCTCGCGTCCCGCAATCTGTACCGAGGTGCCCTCGACGCCCAGACCCAGCTCTGCCTTCTCGCGGGTGCCGGGGCGCTGCGTGAGCCACTCGCCCGAAGCTATCATCTCGGACACTACCAGCCCCGCACCGAAACGCGCCACGAGGCTGCGGGTGGGCAGATCGGTGATGCCGGCCATCGGGGCCAGAAAAACAGGAGGTGAAAGGTTTAGCGGGAAGGTCATGTATTTGTGCTTAAATGATCATCAACATCAGGAATATAATATCAAACCAAGCGAATATACAATGAATGGCGTATCCATTTACCCGCCAGACACTGCACATCTGCCTAAAATTTAGGCGCACGGCCAGCGGCGCCGCTCCGCGCCTGATTGCACCCCCTGTCACGATTTCGTAAAACGACATCAATAAGAAAGGTTGATCCATGCAGGTATGCGTTCTGATTGTTGCTGCCGGACGGGGCGTGCGGGCGGGCGGTCCACGCCCGAAGCAATGGCAGATGTTGGGACAGGCCCGTGTGATCGACCATACCGTTGCCGCCTTCCGTGCGCACAGTGAGGTGGATCACATCACCCTTGTTCTCCATGCAGACGATATAAATGAAGCAGGTGTTTTCGAGGCGCAAGGCATCACCGTGACCAAGGGCGGCGCAGAACGAAGCGATTCTGTCCGCGCGGGTCTGCTCGCGATGCCGCCCTGTGATTACGTCCTGATCCATGATGCTGCGCGGCCCTGCGTTGCAAAAGGTGTGATCAGCGATGTGATTTCAGCCCTCCAAAGCCACGAAGCCGCAGCCCCCGGTTTGCCGGTTACAGACGCGCTTTGGACTGGGGATGACGGGGTAGTGACCGGAAACCGCGATCGCACCGGCCTTTTTGCGGCACAGACACCGCAAGGGTTTCACCGTGCTGCCCTGCTAAATGCCTACGCCACCTACTCAGGCATCGCGGCCGACGATGTTGAGGTTGCGCGCAGCGCCGGTCTGACGGTTGCCATCACCGCCGGCGACCCAGATAATATCAAGATAACGACCAGCGGCGATTTCGCCCGCGCAACAGCAATACTGGAGAGAGATATGGACATCCGAACCGGCAACGGGTTTGACGTGCACGCCTTTGGTGCAGGCGACCACGTTATGCTGTGCGGCGTAAAAATTCCGCACGGCCAAGGTCTTGTGGGGCATTCCGACGCTGATGTGGGACTGCATACCGTCACCGATGCAATTTATGGCGCGCTGGCAGCTGGCGATATCGGCACGCATTTCCCGCCCTCCGATCCACAGTGGAAAGGGGCGCAAAGCCATATCTTCTTGCGCCACGCCGCCCAAATGGCCCGTGATCAGGGGTTCACACTTACCCATGTCGACTGCACGCTGATATGTGAGTTTCCAAAAGTCGGACCGCACGCTGCCGCCATGCGTGCAGCTGTGGCAGAAATGTTGGGAATCGAGGTTGCCCGCGTGTCGGTCAAGGCCACCACATCGGAGCGTTTGGGTTTTACCGGACGTGGTGAGGGAATTGCCTGCATCGCCACCGCAACGCTGGTGAAATCATGAAGCTGGCGCGGATGATCGGTACAGTTTTGGGCGTCGGATATTTGCGCCCCGCGCCTGGAACGTGGGGATCACTGGTGGCGCTACCTTGGGGGTGGCTTATTCATGTGATTGGCGGACTTCCATTGTTGGTACTGGCGATCGTGGCCGCATTCCTAAAAGGGTGGTGGGCCACATCGAAGATGACCGCCGGTAGCGATGATCACGATCCATCGGAAATCGTCATCGACGAGGTTGTGGGCCAGTGGATTGCACTGCTTCCGCTGTCAATTGCCAGCTGGCGCATGGGCATCGACATTACCGTGATGTGGCCCGGCTGGATCGCCGCATTCGTTCTGTTTCGATTGTTTGACATCTGGAAGCCGTGGATTGTCGGCTGGGCGGACCGGCGCGGCGACCCGCTGGGTGTGATGCTGGATGATGTGTTTGCAGGCATCTTTTCAGCAATCGGTGTGGTGGTACTTGCAGGGGTCGCCCATGCGCTCTGAGATCCTTGCTTTGGGCAAATCATGCGGCGTGATGATAGCCACCGCAGAGAGTTGCACCGCAGGTCTGGTCGCCGCCGCCCTTACCGATCTGGCCGGATCGTCCGCCGTGTTCGACCGCGGCTTTGTCACCTACACCAATGCTGCGAAAATCCAGATGCTCGGGGTCTACCCCTTAACGCTGGAAGCGCATGGCGCTGTCTCCGAAGAAGTTGCACGCGAAATGGCGCTGGGCGCGCTTGCGCACAGTGATGCTGGACTGGCCGTCTCCATCACGGGGATCGCGGGTCCAGGCGGTTCAGAATTCAAGCCGGAGGGGCGCGTCTGCTTCGCAATCGCAGGACCACGATTCTGTATCGCCTCTACGGTCGAATTCGGTCAGTTGGGGCGTGAGCATGTCCGCGCAGCAGCACGTGATCATGCACTGCTGCTGTTGCGCGACGCCCTGCGCGCCCTTCCCGCAGCTTAGTCTGCGGGCGCCGTTCCCGCAAAGCAGGCTGTCACTGCGTCAAGCTCTGTCCCTGTTGCCGCATCCCAAAGTGCCTGTTCGCGTTGTGCGTCCAGCAGCGCCTTGACCTTGCGCCGCAACTTTGCGCTGCGGGCCTCCAATGTCATCGGAGCCATCAGATCATGACGCAAGCGCCGCACCTCGCCCGTGATCAGCGTCAGGGTTACCTGCGACTGTGTCTCGGTCAGCGTGTCGTCTTCGATCACCTCGATCTTGTTCCGTAGGGCACAGATTTCCTTATCTCGGGCGATCTCGTCGCTGAAGTTGGCGATGGCACCTGTGCCATGGCCTAACAGTGTCATCGCGGCGGTATGCGTATAACTGAATTTGACTTCCAAACCCGTCTTGGGCTCTGAAATGTTGCACACGCTCATCCAGCGCGGATGTGTACGGATTTTCAGCCCCTCAATGCGGTCCGGCGCGACACCTGCCCCGCCAAGCGCCTCCAGCATGGCGTGCAGCCCGTGGCAACAGGCGTGGAATTTATGGCTAATCGTGCTGATCTGCCAGTCTTTTCGCGGCAGCTTGATCTCTGTTCCTTGCCCATGGTGGGTCGGCCCGAAGCCGAGCGGCCCTTCAAGCCCGTCCTCGGCCGCCGTCATACCGGCCTGCGCCCAAAGGCTTGCCTCAATCCCTGTGCGGGCGGCCAGTCCTGCGTTGAGCGGTTTGGCCATGGTGCCAAACTGCGCCTTGATCCCCGACGCCATTGAAGCGCAAAGACCCAAAGCATTTCGCGTCCCAACCTTGTCCAGTCCCAACAAGCGCGCTGTGGCCAAAGTAGCACCAAAAGCGCCTGCGGTTGCAGTCTGGTGAAAACCTACCTGATAGTGCGCGCGACCCAGCCAGATGCCGACCAATACGGATGCCTCCACCCCGATGGTCGCGGCATCAATGGCCTCTGTCAGGGGAATGTCCAGCGTTTCGGCCAATGCCATAACAGCGGGCAAAACAGCGACCGAGGGGTGCCCGATATGGGCAAAATGCGTATCGTCGTAATCAAGTGCATGGCTAAGCGTGCCGTTGAGCAGTGCCGCAGCAGCAGCCCCTAATGCCTCGCCACCGAACACCTGCGCCGGGCCGTCCTCGATCATCTGCGCCCGACGAAATGCGGCGAATTCAGGCTCGGCTGCGCCTGCAATGCCGCAAGCGGCCCAGTCAAACAATGACAGGCGCATCATCGCAGCGGCCTCTTCGGGCACCTCTGCAGTGCTAAATTTCACCAGCTGGTCTGTGATCCCCATGGTGCTCTCCTCCCCCGATGTTTTCCCGATCCGGCCTAGCCGTACAGCGTGTTCGCCCGCTTCTCAAACGCTTTGACGACCCGCTGCATTGCCTCATTGAAAACAACACCGATGATCTTTTGCAAAATCCGGTTGCGGAATTCGAAATCGACAAAGAAATCAACTTCGCAACCGCCATCGACATCTCTGAACGCCCAATTTGATTTCATATATTTGAACGGTCCGTCGAGGTATTCGGTGTCGATCTTGCGGGTTTGCGGCCAAAGCACAACGCGTGACGTAAACCGCTCGCGAAAGACCTTGAACGAAATCACCAGATCGGCATCCATCACACTGTGATCACCCTTGTCGTCCAATGATTTTATACGCGCGGCAGCTGTCCACGGCAGAAACTTAGGATAGCTGGCGACATCAGCAACAAGATCATACATCTGTTGCGCGCTATAGGGCATTGTGCGGGTCTCGGCGTGTGTGGGCATTGATTTCCTGAACATGTTTGCGTAGCGCTGTATCAAAGCGCAGGCGGGCGCACAATCAAGAGGTGGCCATGAACACGCGTCCTTATGTCATAGACCAGATGATCTCGGCAAAATCCATTGCCGCCCGTATCGAAGAGCTGTGTGTCGAGATTCAGGATGAGTTCGCCGACACCAACAAGCTGATCGTTGTCGGCTTGCTGCGCGGCAGTTTCGTTTTTATCGCCGATCTGGTGCGTGAGCTGGACCTGCCGATCGAGGTCGATTTTCTGGAGGCGTCGAGTTATGGCAATGGCATGGAGAGTACACGTGAAGTGCGTATTCTCAAGGACTTGCGCAGTGGCATTGAAGGGCGTGATGTGCTGTTGGTGGAGGATATCGTAGACACCGGATATACGTTGTTCCATGTCACTGCGATGCTGCGCGCGCGCAAGCCTGCGCGCCTTAAAACCGTGGCCTTGCTGGATAAACCGTCGCGCCGAGAAGTCGATCTGCGGGCCGACCACACCGGCTTCGAGATACCGGACGAGTTTGTTGTTGGCTATGGCATTGATTTTGCGCAACGTAACCGTAATCTGCCCTACATCGGCAAGGTACGGTTTACCGATGGTGCCTGAATAGCGGAGGTAACGAGAATTGCTTGATCCGAGGCATCTCATGCGCGCCAAACGCTGGGTTCAAAATCCTCCCTCGCCTGCGCGGGTCAAACTGGTGTTCGCGGTGGCCCTTGTTGCAGCTGTAATTTTCGGTCTGGAGTATTTTGGCTTCTGGCCCGCATGGGCAACCGCCGACCGCATATCGCGGCGCCTGTTCTGAGAAATTTATCACGCGTATGTGGACACAATCCATCAGGTACAAAAGGCTGTGCAGGGTTAGCGTTATCGCAAACACAGGAAGTTTTCATATTTTTTTGAAAAATCGCTTCTTACTCTCGCAAGCGATTCCGGCATCCTCGCGCTGTTGCCCGAGGATGACCGCATGGCTATTGTCGGCTACTTAAAAGCGCTGCCATCTCCCTGAACGCTACTGGCTCAGGCAATGCCCAACTTTTTATTTCGCGCAGCACGCAGTTGGGCAAAATCATCGCCCGCATGATAGCTTGATCGGGTAAGCGGCGTGGCCGAAACCATAAGGAAGCCCTTGCCATAAGCCGCCTTTTGATAGGTCGCGAATTCGTCGGGGTGAACAAAACGGTCAACACGGTGATGTTTCGGAGTTGGCTGCAAATACTGACCGACAGTCAGGAAATCGATATCGGCAGCGCGCATATCGTCCATAACCTGCATCACCGACTGGCGGTCCTCGCCCAGCCCCACCATGATCCCTGATTTGGTAAACATTGAGGGATCAAGCTCCTTTACCCGCTGCAACAGCCGCAAGCTGTGGAAGTAGCGCGCACCTGGTCGCACTTCGGGATAGAGGCCCGGCACAGTCTCAAGGTTGTGGTTGAACACGTCAGGGCGCGCCTCAACTACCTTTTCAAGCGCCTCGGGGCCGCATTTGATAAAGTCAGGCGTCAAAATCTCGATCGTCGTGGCAGGGGCACGGTGGCGTATGGCGCGGATGGTCTGGGCAAAGTGCTCTGCCCCGCCGTCCTCAACATCATCGCGGTCTACAGAGGTGATGACAACATGATTAAGCCCAAGCTTGGACACGGCATCGGCCACGCGACCCGGCTCAAAAGCATCAAGCGCTTCCGGCGGTTTTCCGGTAGCGATGTTGCAAAAGGTGCAGGCGCGGGTACAGACCTCTCCCATAATCATCATGGTGGCGTGGCCCTGTGACCAGCATTCGCCCACATTTGGGCATCCTGCCTCCTCACATACCGTTACCAGCTTATTGTCACGCATGATCCGCGCCGTATCCTCATACCCTTTGCCGCCCGGTGCCCGAACACGGATCCAGTCGGGCTTTTTCGGTTGGGCATTATCGGGGCGGCGCGCCTTTTCGGGGTGGCGCTGCTCGGGGATTTTAAGATCGCGCATTGGAACCTCGTTTGATGTTTTTTCCTATCTATCACATCGCGGATCAAACAAAACCCTGTCGCGTCGCATTGCCGCTATTCGCTGCGCAATTGAATGGCCGATCATCAACCAATCATTGCACCGCTTTGATCCGGATTTTGGGCATAATGGCGCTTTAACCCCATTAAAGCGATCCGTAGCACAATCTTGCCCGAACGGGCAGACCAGCCCAGAGTCTTTTCTGCTGTCTCCAGACCCTCCAGAAAACAACAACAGCGCAGGGTCACATCAGACAATCCTGGCCCGAGATCCTGAAGCGCTGCAATCACCCGGACATGTGCACGCCGCGCAGCAGGAGAGCCTCCGGTCTGAACCGGTGCGCATTCACTCCGCAGCGTTCTCAGGAACGTGCTCCAATCGCGGGCCACTTCGGCCTCCATTTGCGCCAGTTCGAAATCTTCGCGCAAGCGTTCCCCGGCGTGCACTAAATCATCCTCCAAGAACTTCTCGCCTTCGCGCCCTCGCCGCCTTGCAAGCGCCACCAGAGGGCTCTCGGCAATCCCGTAGCGGATGCGGCGCGGGGCCTCTGAAGGCTCGCTTAAGCGTGCAGCGTCGTCGCTGCCCGCGCGGGCATTCTCCGCACGGGCCATCATATCCGCCAACGCAGCGCGGCCTGCCGTTGTAATACGGTAGCGGGTGATGCGTCCAACGACAGGGGCCAGTATCCAGCCTTTGAGCGCCATTGCTTCGGCAATAGCGCGGTCCACGACACCTGTGCGCGTGCTCTGTCCTCCTGGGCCGTCTCTTACAATTACAGCCTTTTCCAGATCCGCCGCCACAGCCAGCATTGCGCCCGTTTCGGCAAGACGGCGCAACACACGCAACCCATGTTCGGACAGTTGGGCTGTATCTGGCAAAGCGGCTGGTGGTGCTGTGGATGGGACCGGCAGGCAGGTCGCGCCGCCTTGAGGTTGACCCGCAACGCCGTTGCCGTCAGCGCCACCGCCAAGTGTCTTTAACACGCCGTCGACCAGCGGATCATCGCGCAGGGTCTCAACACGCCGGATCTGGCGCAGAATTGTCGAGGCGTGGCAGCCCTGCTTGCGCGCCAGTGCGCGGATAGGAATGCCCATCTCCGTATGGTCGATATAGTTCTGCACGGAACGCGGAACCCAGCCAGGGACAGCGCTGCCCATCCCGACTGCGCGATGTCGGGTTTGTCCAATTTCAAGAATAGTCGATCCCATGTCTGAGTGTCCCTCCTCAGCTTTGTTAACAATAGGTAAATTCAACCTAGGGAGGAATTGGTTACCTATTCGTTAAAATTACAGTTCCAGTCCATGATTGTTCAAAAAAGAGAAACAATCCTAAAGGCGCCGCACGGTGATCGGGTGCTCTGCGCAACAACGCAAAAACTGGGGGAATATGGGATCATCAAAGCAGGCAACCGCCGTGCTGCACCCCAAACGGAGCCAAAATTATGAAAGATATCCACAGCCTGCTGGCCGCGCTACACCGTCCTCGCCTTCTAATGCGGGCGGCGCGGATAGGTGCCCAAGACTACCGCCGCGCAACCACACTACCTCGCCTGTTAGGGTACGGCCTTTTGCCGCGGCATGCTGACGCACTTGTGCGTTTGGTGGATATGGAACGGGAAATGGAACAGCAGCGGACGGATTCTGACCCCTGCTATAGCGTGATCGCCCATGTCGATGTACTGATCGCTATTGTCGCAGAGGCGCGGGAACTGCGGGCCACAACATCGGGCCCGCAGCCGATTTAATTATTACATAAAGCTGTCTGGCTCTGCCGCTTTACGCGTTGCGACAAAAGCGTCCAGGGCCTCGGTAATGGCGGGATCCATTGCTGGTTGCTGGTAGTCGTTCAGCATTTTTTCCACACGAAGCGAAGCGAGGGTTTGCGTGTCGCGCGCGCCTTCGTCTTCCCATGTCTCGAAGGGTTTGTAGTCCAGTAGATCAGACTTCCAAAACGCCTTTTTGAAGTTTGACTGTGTATGCTCGCACCCGAGGTAGTGCCCACCCGGACCAACTTCGCGGATCGCATCCATCGCCTGTGCGTTCTCGTCAATCTCGATGCCTCTTGCCAGATGATGCAGCGTGCCCAGTTGGTCGGCGTCCATTACAAACTTCTCAAAAGACGACACCAACCCGCCTTCCAACCAACCACAGGCATGCAGCATAAAGTTAACCCCCGACAGCAACCCCATGTTCAGGCTGTTCGCCGTCTCGTAAGCCGCCTGCGCATCGGGCAGCTTGGAGCCACAAAAAGAACCCGCAGAGCGGTAAGGCAGGTTCAGCCGCCGCGCCAACTGACCGGCGCCATAGGTGATATGCGCAGCTTCCGGCGTACCGAATGTAGGCGCACCAGAATTCATATCGATCGAGGTAACAAAGGCCCCCATAATCACCGGCGCGCCCGGTTTGATCAGTTGACTATATGCGATACCCGCCAGCGTTTCGGCCAGCACCTGCGTCAACGTCCCCGCGACGGATACGGGTGCCATCGCACCGCCCACAATAAATGGCGAGATGATACAGGCCTGATTGTTGAGGGCGTAAACCTCCAACGCGCCCATCATCACGTCATCGAATGTCATGGGCGAGTTAATGTTGATCAGCGAGGTCATGACAGTGTTTTCCTGCACGAACTTTTCACCGAACAAAACACCGCACATGTCCACCGAATCTTGCGCGCGGCTCGGCTCGGTTACCGATCCCATGAACGGCTTGTCGCTTAGCGTCATATGGGCGTGCAACATATCCAGATGGCGCTTGTTCACGGCTACATCTGTTGGCTCGCACACAGTTCCGCCGGAGTGGTGCAACCACTTGGACATATACCCCAGCTTAACGAATTTGCGGAAATCTTCCATCGTGGCATAGCGGCGGCCACCGGCCATATCGCGCACAAAGGGTGGGCCATAGACGGGCGCGAGCACCAAGCTTTTGCCGCCCACAACAACATTGCGATCAGGGTTGCGCGCGTGCTGCACATAAGAGGACGGTGCCGTTTTGCAAAGTTCGCGCGCCAGACCGCGTGGAATGCGCACCCGCTCACCCTGAACATCCGCACCTGCCTCGCGCCAGCGCGCCAGTGCCCGCGGATTATCGGGAAAGTTAACGCCGATTTCTTCGAGGATTATTTCGGCATTGTTCTCGATAATCTCCAGTGCTTCTTCGGTCAAAATCTCGAAGTTGGGGATATTGCGCTCGATGTATTTGGCAGTTTCGAATGAAACTGCCGTGCGCTCGGCACGCCGTGCGGCCCCACCACCACCGCGCGTGCGTCTTGCTGCTTCTGCCATGTCCTGTCCCCTCATGAATAAACTTGAACTTCCACTACCCCACTCCGACCACGCCGCTCGCACGGATAACGGCCATGCAGGTAGAAAAGCGACATAATCACACCCCGCGCTGCCTATTTCTATTCGCCGCAAATATCCGCGCTCAGGTCTTCAGCGTACAAAGCAAGCGCTGTGTGCGCCAAATCCGCCTTGCCACGCAGGCGCGCCGCGCATAATCAGTGACCATGACACAACATACCCATGACCGCCTCCTCATCATCGACTTCGGCAGCCAAGTTACCCAACTGATTGCCCGCCGCCTGCGCGAGTTGAATGTCTATTGCGAAATCCATCCGTTCAATCTGGTGGATGACGCGTTCCTTGCCGCTTTCGCGCCAAAGGCAGTGATCCTATCGGGTGGGCCCGCCTCGGTGATTGATGTGGATTCGCCGCGCCCGCCCCAAAAGGTATTTGCGCTGGACGTGCCTGTTCTGGGCATCTGCTATGGACAGCAGGTGATGATGGAAATGCTTGGCGGCAAAGTAGAAAGCGGCCACGGCACCAAAGAATTCGGTCGTGCCTATGTTGCACCGACAACGGCCCAGACAAAGTTGCTCGAGGGTTGGTTCCTAACCGAGCGAGAGCAGGTCTGGATGAGCCACGGTGACCACGTCAGCGCCATCGCACCGGGATTCGAGGTTTTCGGCACCTCTCCCAATGCGCCGTTTGCAATTACCGCTGACGAGACCCGCAAATTTTACGCCGTCCAGTTCCATCCAGAGGTACACCACACGCCCAACGGCCTTAAGTTCTACGAAAACTTCGTCCGTATGGCAGGGTTTACGGGTGACTGGACAATGAATGCCTACCGTGAGGAAGCGATCGAAAAAATCCGCGCCACCGTAGGGGACAGCCATGTGATTTGCGGACTGTCGGGCGGTGTCGATTCCTCTGTTGCTGCTGCCCTCATCCATGAGGCTGTCGGCGACCAGCTCACGTGCGTTTTTGTGGACCATGGCCTGCTGCGCAAAAACGAGGCCGAAGAAGTCGTTACCATGTTCCGCGACAACATGAACTTGAAAGTTATTTACGCCGACGAGCGCGAGCTGTTTTTGGGAGAACTGGAAGGCCAGTCAGACCCAGAGACAAAGCGCAAGATCATCGGGCGGCTGTTTATTGACGTTTTCCAGAAATATGCAAACCAGATCGAGGGCGCAAAGTTCCTCGCCCAAGGCACGCTTTACCCTGATGTGATCGAATCGGTTTCATTTTCCGGCGGCCCCTCTGTGACCATCAAAAGCCATCACAACGTCGGCGGCTTGCCTGAAAAGATGGGTCTCAAGCTGGTTGAGCCGCTGCGTGAATTGTTCAAGGACGAGGTGCGCGTTTTGGGCCGTGAATTAGGCCTGCCACCGTCTTTCATTGGCCGCCACCCCTTCCCCGGTCCGGGTCTTGCGATCCGCTGCCCCGGGGAGATTACCCGCGCCAAGCTCGACATCCTGCGCGAGGCGGATGCCGTGTATATTGATCAAATCCGCAAGCATGGTCTTTATGACGAAATCTGGCAGGCATTTGTGGCCATCCTGCCCGTTCGAACCGTCGGCGTGATGGGAGACGGGCGCACCTATGATTTTGCCTGCGCTCTGCGCGCTGTCACCTCCGTGGACGGCATGACAGCTGATTACTATCCCTTCAGCCACGATTTCCTGGGCGAGACGGCAACCCGTATCATCAACGAAGTACCGGGGATCAATCGTGTCACCTACGACATCACATCGAAACCTCCCGGCACCATTGAATGGGAATAACATCGCAGATCACGCTACACGGTACACTCACCTGCACGTCACAAGAACAGATTGACCGTGTATGCGCCTGCATCCAAACGCATATTGATCTGACCCGCGCCGAGTCAGGATGCCTGTCTTTCGAAGTCTCCCAATCTGGCGATCCGATGGTCTGGACCGTGGCAGAATGCTTTGTAGACCAAGCTGCATTCGAGGCACACCAGACCCGCACCGCAGCATCCGATTGGGCAGCGCAGACAGCAGGTATCGAACGCGATTATACGGTGACGGGACTTAAATGAATGTAATTTTCAAAGCAGCGCTTTGGATGACAGGTGCGATAGTCTCATTTTCGTTCATGGCTGTTGCGGGGCGCGAATTGGCGGCCGACTATGACACATTCGAGATCATGCTTTATCGCAGTCTCGTAGGTCTGATTATTGTTGTAAGCGTCACGACCCTAAACAAGCGCTGGCACGAGGTTCAGGTCCGCAGTATCCGCCAACACTTCCTGCGCAATATCTTTCACTTTACGGGCCAGAATCTGTGGTTCTATGCAGTGGCGGTAGTGCCGCTGGCACAGGTTTTCGCCCTCGAATTCACCTCGCCGCTCTGGGTTGTGATCCTTGCGCCGCTGCTTTTGGGGGAGCGGATGTCCAGTATCCGCGCACTGTCGGTTTTCCTCGGTTTTGTCGGCATCCTTATCGTAACCCGACCCAATCCCCATACATTTCATATCGGCCTTGTCGCGGCAGCAACGGCTGCGGTCTTTTTCGCCCTTACGATACTGCTGACAAAGCGGCTCACCCGAAACAATTCGATCACCTGCATCCTGTTCTACCTGACCAGTATCCAGCTTGTGTTCGGACTGGTGATGGCGGGCTATGACGGCCATATCGCTCTTCCCAGCGCTACCAGTTTTCCATTTCTGTTTCTTGTGGGTTGTGCGGGTTTGCTTGCGCATTTCTGCTTGACCAATGCCTTGTCGATCGCACCGGCGAGTATTGTTGTGCCGATCGACTTTGCCCGTCTGCCGGTAATCGCAATTGTTGCAATGTTTCTCTATGACGAACCCTTGGAAATCTGGGTCTTTGTGGGCGCGTTGCTGATTTTCGCAGCAAATTATCTCAACATATGGAATGAGACACGCACACAACGCTTGTAAAATTTGTGCAACCTCTCCCAGCGTCAATATTGACCCATCGGCTAAAACTTGCTGATGATTTGACCAGCGCTCGTTCAGGGTAATCCGGAACACTTATAAAAATTTCAAACGGCGCCGCTCTGGGAGGAGAAACATATGAAAACCCGTTTTTTGACGGTTGCAGCATTGCTTGCATCCACTGTTTCAGCACAGGCCGTAGGGCTTGACCGCGCTGGTCAACGCGTCGGCATATTGTTCGAGACAGGCAATCATGCCGAATTGACGTTCAGCTATACCGATCCGAGCATCAGTGGAAATGCCTATCCAGCCTTCGGCGGTGGTGCGACCGGCAACGTGGGACAGGCATTCCGCGGACTGTCGGGCGGCATTAAATATGATCTCAATGACCAGCTCTCATTGGCTTTCATTGCCGACGAGCCATATGGCGCTGATACGCTTTATCCCGGTTCTTCCACTACCACCATTTTGGGCACAACTGGCGCTACTGTGGACAGTTACGCGCTCACGGCTTTGGCAAATTACAGGCTCGACTCGAACTGGTCCGTACACGGCGGCCTGCGTTATCAGGAGATCTCTGCGGGCGTGACCCTAGGTGGTTTGGCGTTCAACGCCCCCGGAACAGCTCCCGGCACAGCGAACGGCGTCAACGGATACTCGGGCACGTTTGGCTCGGATGGTGCCGTAGGTTATGTGATCGGCGGTGCCTACGAGATCCCAGACATCGCGCTACGGGTGGCTGTCACCTACAACTCCAGCACCTCACATGATCTGGCCACGAGAGAGACCATTCGTGGCGCGCAAATTTCAGCACCGGGTGCGATCACCGAAGTAGACACCCCCGAAAGCCTTAACATCGCCTTCCAGACCGGCGTCGCGAAGGACACACTCGTTTTCGGCTCGCTGCGGTATGCACGTTATAGCGACACAGTCGTTTCTCCCGCGGGCTTCAGCGGCGCTACGGGCAATGCGTTGACTGACCTCGAAGACGGTTTTGACTTCGACATCGGTGTAGGCCGCCGCTTTTCGGAGCAATGGTCAGGCTCGGTCTCGGTTGGCTTCTCTACAAAGGGTGATGATGACTTTGTATCCCCTCTTGCCCCCACAAACGGATCGAAGTTTATCGCCGTCGGCGCCAAATATGACGTGAATGACAGCTTCGCAATTTCCGGCGGTGTACGCTACACCAGCCTTGGCGATGCCGTAGCCTCGCCCGGTGGCAGAGGTGTCGCCCCGTTCGAGGGGAATGACGCGGTTTCTGTAGGTCTCAAACTGGCCTACAAGTTCTAAAAGCTCCAACACCAATTGCTCCGCCCCCGATCAATCCGGTGGGCGGGGTATTTTTTTGCGCATGAACCGGAGTGGCTGATAACCTTTGCGCGTGCTAGGGACGCAGCATGACAGGTCGCACCATTTCAACCACAGCATGGCTTTTGATGCTCGCTCTTGCGGGGTTGTGGGGGGCTTCGTTTTTATCTATCCGCATAGCGCTGGACGAGGTTCCGCCGCTGACAGCAGTCGCGCACCGCGTTTTCTGGGCCACACTTCTGCTTTGGGTTTATGTCATTGTCCGCGGCCATGCTGTGCCACGCGGACGCCGAATCTGGGTCGGGTTTGCAGGTATGGGCCTTCTGAACAACGTGGTCCCTTTCTTTCTTATGGCATGGGGCCAGTTGCACATCCCCACAGGACTTACCTCGATATTCAACGCCTCCACTGCAATTTTCGGTGTGCTTGTAGCAGCCTTCCTGCTCGCGGATGAGCGGCTGTCAATGCGGAAGGCAATCGGTGTTGCTATCGGCTTTGCCGGTGTGGTCACCGCCATAGGGATCGACAGTTTGCGCGCGTTTGATATCACCTCGATGGCGCAACTGGCGATCCTCGCAGGAACGCTTTCGTATGCATTCGCAGGCGTCTGGGCACGCAACCGTTTATCGGGTCTGTCCCCGCAGGTCGCTGCAGCAGGTATGCTCACCGCCTCGACACTAATTATGGTCCCGCTTGCATGGATCGTTGACGGACCAATCAGCCTTCATCTACAGCCGCGCACCATGCTCGCGATCGCCTATTATGCGCTGGGGGCGACCGCGCTCGCCTATCTGCTTTATTACCGCGTGCTGGCAATCGCAGGGAGCGGCAATCTGATGCTGGTTACCCTGTTGATCGCCCCTATCGCAATCGTGCTGGGCGCGGTCGTTCTGGGGGAGACCCTTGCACCAAATGCCTACAAGGGATTTGCACTTCTGGCCTTTGGCCTGCTGGTCATCGACGGGCGGCTGATTGACCGGATGCGGCCTGCGCGATAGGGAGAAGCGATCCTGCCCTACCGGAGGCCCCTATGATCTATCCTGACGCAAAAAGCTGGCGCGCAGCGCAACGCAAATCTGTTTTATTCTTCGGCATGTCAGGATTAGGCAAAACCCATGTATCCAAGGTGTTGGTTCAGCAGGGTGGATGGTTCCATTATTCGGTCGATTACCGGATCGGCACCTCAGGCATGTACTCCCACATCAAGGACAACCTTATTGCCCATGCCATGCGAGAGCCGTTTTTGGCCGAGATGCTGCGTGCGGATGCTATCTATCTGGAGCCGAACGTCCATAATCATGACTTGAGTGCGGTTGCATCATATCTGGGAAAGCCCGGCGATCCTGCCAAGGGCGGCTTGCCCATGGCGGAATACATCCGTCGTCAGAGCCAGTTCCGCATCGCAGAAATTGCAGCCCTGCAGGACGACACCGAAACCTTCCGGATCCGCGCACAATCCCTTTATGGCTACAATAATTTCATCTGTGACACCGGCGGCTCGATCTGTGAATGGATCGACCCTGAGGATGAGAACGATCCGCTGTTGACCAAACTGGCCTCGCAATGCCTGCTGGTCTGGATCAAAGGCGATGCGGCCCACACGAACGACATGATCGAGCGATTCGACCGCGCGCCCAAACCTATGGCCTATCAACCTGAGTTCCTCGCCCGTGTCTGGGGTGAATATCTGAACCAAAACAATATGTCGGAGGAAGACGTCGATCCTGATACGTTCATCCGCTGGACATATGCACAGGCGCTGGCACATCGCCAGCCGCGCTATGCTGCGATGGCGCGCCACGGGATCACCGTAACAGCCGACGACATTCATGCCGTCAAAACCGCACGGGATTTCGACGCGCTCATAGCTGCCAAGCTCTGAACACGAGCCCGTGCGTACCCCTTGAGGGTTTGCGCCTGCCGCACTATCTGTACCACCCGTCTGATAAAGAAGTGTCAAAGCAAATGCCTATAAAAATCCCCGCCAATCTCCCCGCCTACGATGTCCTCACCCGTGAGGGCGTGCGCGTGATGGACGAGGATCAAGCGGCGCTTCAGGATATCCGGCCCTTGCGCATCGCGCTGTTGAACCTGATGCCTAAAAAAATCCAGACAGAGAACCAGTTTGCACGCCTCATCGGGGCCACGCCTTTGCAGATTGAGCTGACCCTGCTCCGGATGACTGACCACCAAACAAAGAACACAGCCGCCGAGCATATGGAGAGCTTTTATCGCCCTGTATCAGAGGTT
This sequence comes from Sulfitobacter guttiformis, assembly GCF_003610455.1. Lineage (NCBI taxonomy): Bacteria > Pseudomonadati > Pseudomonadota > Alphaproteobacteria > Rhodobacterales > Roseobacteraceae > Sulfitobacter > Sulfitobacter guttiformis. The sequence continues at coordinate 429,953 of NZ_RAQK01000002.1, forward strand.
TGGAACGAGAAGTTCGACGGGCTGATTATAACCGGAGCACCCATCGAGCATCTCGAGTTTCAGGACGTGGATTACTACGCCGAGCTTGAACAGGTGATGAACTGGACCCAGACAAATGTGCAATCCACCATGGCTGTGTGCTGGGGCGGCATGGCGATGATTAACCATTTTCATGGCGTCAAAAAACATATCCTCGACGCAAAGGCCTTTGGCTGTTTCCGCCACCAAAACCTTGCCCCTGCCTCGCCCTATCTCAACGGGTTCTCGGACGATTGTGTAATACCCGTTTCGCGCTGGACCGAAATCAGACAGGACGAGGTTGACGCCGCACCCGGGCTGACCACTCTTCTGGGCAGTGACGAAGTAGGCCCTGCCCTTATCGAAGATGCTGCACACCGTACCGTCTATATTTTCAATCATTTCGAATATGACCGCGACACACTCAAGCAAGAGTACGACCGCGACGTTGAAGCCGGTACTCCGATCAACGTTCCCACAAACTATTACACCAATGATGATCCATCGTTGCCACCAGTGAACCGCTGGCGCAGCCATGCCCATCTGCTCTATGGCAACTGGATTCAGGAAATCTATCAATCGACGCCTTATGATATTGAAAAAATCGGTACTTAGTATGGTTGCTTTCGCCGCGCTTGTTTTGGTGCTCTTCGTTGTGGTGCAATGGCGCGCCAGCGCGCGCGAGGCAGCCGCAGCGAGGGATTATCCGCCACAGGGTCGTGTGATTGATGTGGACGGGACCCCTGTGCATGTCCTTATCGCAGGCAGCGGACCCGATCTGGTGCTAATCCATGGTGCCAGCGGAAATGTCCGCGACTGGACTTATCAATTCACTGACCAGATCTCGGATCGTTACCGCGTCATCATGTTTGACCGGCCCGGTTTGGGTTGGACCGGGCGCCTGTCCGGAAAAGCTGGACCATGGAATACCACCGCCGAAACTCCGCTCGAACAGGCTACCTTGTTGCAAAAAGCCGCCGCCATCGTCGGGGTAGAACGCCCGATTGTAGTCGGTCATTCGTTTGGGGGTGCTGTTGCCATGGCATGGGCGTTGAACCAACCCAGCGAGACCGGCGCGCTGGTGATGTTGGGCGCGGTGTCGAATCCGTGGCCGGGCGATCTGGGCTGGACCTACACAGTGTTGGGCAGTGCACTCGGTGGTGCGCTGATGGTACCGCCACTGGCGGCATTTGTTCCATCGACCTACGTGGACAGCACCGTCGAGGCAATTTTCAAACCGCAGCCTGCCCCTGCGGGCTATGCGGAACATGTTGGCGCTGGTCTGGTGCTGCGCCGCGAGAGCATGCGCGCCAATGCCCAGCAGGTGAACTCCCTCCGCCCCCATATCGTCAAAATGTCCAAACGTTATGCTGAGCTGTCTCTGCCGCTCGAGATTGTACATGGCGACGCGGATACAATCGTGCCCATGACAATCCACTCCGAGCCACTGTCGCAGCAGGTCACAGGTGCCAACTTAACTGTGCTCGAAGGCGTTGGTCATATGCCCCATCACGCGGACCCCGAAGCGATCGCAGCCGCAATTGACCGCGCTGCTGCGCGTGCGGGTTTGCGTTAACCCTGCTGCCATCGCATAGTGCACTGAAATCAATTGATGAGGCCCGAGATGGAGCTGCCGTTTGACGGTGCGATAAGCACATATTACAAAAATGATGCGCCGGAGGATGTGCGTCGCGCGGTAAAATCCGCGGAAAAAGGGGATATTCTCTCGAAGAGTTATCCGCACCGCAGCCGCATGGGCCGCAAAGTCTATGAAGCCGAGATGGCACTGCTACAAATTGAACTGGTCAAACTACAGTCATGGGTCCGTTCAACCGGCAGCCGCGTCGCAATGGTGTTCGAAGGGCGTGATGCTGCCGGAAAAGGTGGCACAATCGGGCGCTTTCGCATGAACCTCAACCCCCGTGGTGCGCATGTGGTGGCCCTCAATAAACCAACGGATACCGAAGCAAACCAGTGGTATTTTCAACGCTACATCAGCCATTTACCCACTGCTGGTGAGTTGGTTTTTTTTGACCGGTCTTGGTATAACCGTGGTGTCGTCGAGCCTGTCTTCGGTTTTTGCACACCCGACCAGAACACAAAATTCTTCAATCAGGTTCAGCCTTTCGAGCAGATGCTGGTTGAGGACGGCATCCATCTCTTCAAATTCTGGCTGAATGTAGGGCGGGCCGAACAACTCAAGCGGATGCTTAAACGCGAAAGCGATCCGCTCAAACAATGGAAGCTGTCAGGCATCGACGTCAAAGGCCTACATCTGTGGAATGAATATTCCGCCGCTATTCAGGATACATTGGCGCGGAGCCACACTCCCCATGCGCCGTGGACCATCGTCCGCTCCGATGACAAACGCCGCGCACGCCTGAACGCTATTCGCACCATTCTACACCGCATTGACTATGACCAGAAGAACGTGGATGCCATCGGCCCGATCGACACGGCCATTTGCGGCGGGCCAGAGATATGGAATGCCTAAACGCGGGTATCATCACGGCAACCTGCGGCAGGCGCTTGTCGACGCCGCTCTCGCGCTGATTGAGCTTCGCGGCCCGACTGGATTTACCCTGTCAGAAGCTGCAAAGCAGGCTGGTGTGACGCCTGCGGCCGTTTACCGCCATTTCGAGGGGCGCGAAGATCTGATCGCGGAAGCCGCACTTCAGGGCTATGAGATTTTTGGCGATTTGATGGAATATGCCTACGAGAGCGGGCAGCCATCCGCACTCAAGGCATTCGAGGCTACCGGCCGTGCCTACCTTGCGTTTGCGCGCAAATACCCCGGTCATTACATTGCGATGTTCGAGAGCGGCGTTCAGATCAACCGCACCGCTGCCCTCGCTTCGGTGGCCAACCGTGCCAATGGTGTGCTTGAAAAAGCCGCCACCGACCTGAGCCAGCATATTCCCGCCCACAAGCGCCCCCCCGCATCAATGTTTTCTGCGCACATCTGGGCGATGAGCCACGGCGTTGTGGAACTGTTTGCGCGCAATTCACCCGGGCGTGCGTCGCCCTTTCCGCCCGAAGATCTGCTGGAAACCGGCATTGGTATCTACTTGCGCGGACTGGGCCTTATTGCACCGGACGATTAGGCCGCGACCGCAATGGTATTCAGTGCGTCAGCCGCAATCGTGAAGGAGCGTTTGCGCGCTGCCTGATCGTGTATCTGGCCTGTGAGGATCAATTCATCCGGCTGATATTTTGCGACAATTGCTTCAAGTTGCCGGCGCACCGTTTCAGGCGAACCAGTCGCATTGATACGCAAAGCCTGATCAACACCGCGGCGCATGGCTGAACCGATCTCGGCGTCAATATCCTTGACCGGATGCGGAAGTTTTCCCGGCTTGCCACTGCGTAAACGTGCAAACGCCTGCTGAACTGATGTTCGCAAATATTGAGCTTCCACATCTGTATCAGCACCGATTACATTTACGGCCAACATGAACTTGGGTGCTGCAAGCGTATCAGATGGTTTGAAATCGCGGCGATAGATATGAATTGCATCCTCAAGTGCATCAGGCGCGAAATGCGACGCAAACGCATAGGGAAGCCCGAAATGCGCCGCCAGTTGCGCGCCATAAAGCGATGAACCCAAGATCCACAGCGGCACCTTTGTCCCCTGTCCGGGATGCGCCTGAACCTGTGCACGCGGATCGGCGTCATCAAGATATCCCATCAATTCGGTGACTTCAGCGGGAAAGTTATCCTCCCCCGTGCGGCCGCGCCGCATCGCATGCCAAACGGCGTGATCCCCACCCGGTGCACGGCCAAGCCCGAGATCGATGCGGTCCCCGTAGAGGGTTGCCAGCGTGCCAAACTGCTCCGCAATGCTAAGAGGTGCGTGATTTGGCAACATGATCCCGCCCGCGCCTACGCGAATGGTCTTTGTCTTACCCGCCACATGGCCCAGCAAAACAGAGGTCGCTGCGGAAGCAATGCCCGGCATATTGTGGTGCTCGGCCATCCAATAGCGGTAATAACCAAGGCGCTCAGCGTGCTGTGCAAGGTCGGCTGTGTTGCGCATCGCATCCGCAGCGGTGCTACCCTCTGGAACAGGACAAAGATCTAGGATCGAATATTTCATGGGGGGCACCTCTTTTGTTACAGAAGATATAAGGACTAAGCCGCAGCATAAAAGGCTCACCTCTCAAAAAGAGGTCTGAGGCCTCAGGCCGAAGGCTTAGCTAGGCTTTGCATGCCAAATTTCCGAATTTTTCCAGGCATGAGCGCTGTATACACTGGTTGATCTGCGCATCGCGGCGCCGCTTGTTCCGGTCCACTGTGACTACGGCTGGTACGGTGTAAAATTCGGTCCGCATCTGCTGCACGCAGTCCGTGGTGTTTCCGACTGTAGTACAGGTTAATCGCCCTGTTGGAACCTGTCTGCTTTCGGAGCGATTGTACAACTCTTGCTCCAGACGCGGCGGAATTTTGGTGAGGAACTCAGACGTACAGATATTCTGCTCTGCCCGGAATTCAGGCGTTCCACAGCTCGCCAACAGAGTTAGCGCCGTTGATATTCCGATACCCCTTATCATCACATTCATTCTCCGCTCCCCGTTGTTGCCGCCTCCCCACCTAAATTCGCAGCGTCGCGAATTTCAAGGTGCAAATACATGCGCCCGCCTGCATCCATAAGGCACATGCCGGCCCGACAACGAAAGAGGCCGCACCATGCGGCGCGGCCTTTTCCAAAATCGTATCGTAAAAATTAACGCTTGGAGAACTGGAAGCTCTTACGCGCTTTGGCCTTACCGTATTTCTTACGCTCGACAACACGGCTGTCGCGTGTGAGGAAGCCTGCCGCTTTCAGCGCGGCACGGTGCATTGGATCAAACAACTGGAGTGCTTTGGACACGCCGTGCTTTACCGCTCCGGCCTGACCAGACAGACCGCCACCTTTGACAGTGGCGTAGACGTCAAACTGGCCGTCTGTGCCTGTGATGCCAAAAGGCTGCTGCAGGATCATTTGCAAAACGGGGCGCGCAAAATATTCGTTTTGCGGCTTGCCGTTTACAACGACCTTACCGGAACCCGGCTTGATCCAGACGCGGGCGACCGCATCTTTACGCTTGCCTGTAGCATATGCACGGCCAAATTCGTCTTTGACTGGCTCGCGTGGGGTCAGCTCGACTTCCGGAGTGGCCTGAATGCCTGCAACAGATGCGAGATCTTCGAGTGTGTTGATTTCATCAGCCATGCTCATGCGCTCCGTGTGTTTTTCTTGTTCATGGATGCAACATCCAGAACTTCAGGCGCCTGCGCCTCATGAGGATGCTCACCGCCCGCATAAACACGCAGGTTGGTCATAATCTGACGGCTCAGACGGTTGCCTGGCAGCATGCGCTTAACGGCCAAGGTTACGATACGCTCGGGGTGCTTGCCCTCGAGGATATCCGCCTTGGAGCGTTCCTTGATACCGCCGGGGTGACCGGTGTGCCAATAGAACATTTCTTCACGCTTCTTGCCGGTCATCTGGATTTTCTCGGCGTTGATTACGATGACGTTGTCGCCGCAATCCATGTGAGGAGTGAAGGAGGGCTTGTGCTTGCCCCGCAGACGCATGGCAATGATTGACGCCAAACGGCCCAGCACGATGCCTTCGGCATCAATGATGATCCATTTCTTGTCAATGTCTGCCGGTGTTGCAGAAAAGGTTTTCATATACGGTAATCCCGTTAGTGGTGGATCGGGGCAAATACCCCTATGTGATGGAGGGCTTATATCCCAGCCAACGGGCGGGTCAAGCACCGCAAACTGCAATAGAGTGTTTGAAATCAATGGCTTGCAATTACGGTATCATTTTACCCCATCTTTAGCAGCATTTTTGATCGCCGTCCCTTCGCTTCCGGGGCTGCCGAGGGGTAGAATCTGGCGCATACACAAGATTACTTAGGGCATGACAGATATCTACGTGACCATCGCCACACTGATGCTGTTTGGCCTTTCGGCAGTGATCGGACTGATACCGGTACACCGGATGATCCAGCGCCGTGAAGCGCGGCATGAACCGCGCCGAGGCTCTGCCAGCTAATTGCGGCGCATCGGTGGTGTGGCAATTGTCGGCATGTGGCTGGCCAATGTGATGTTTTGCGCTTCTGTCATCGGCGATTGGGTGAGCTGGACACTGCTCTGGCGCGTGCAGGCGCGCGGATCACCGTAACTGTTCATATCGCTGCGACACTGTTGGGAGGGCGCTGATGGCGCCTGATCAATCTGCCTTGCAATGCGCCGCGTGCGCTGTCCACACAGTGCCCGTATTGCAACGGACCTGCGGTTCTGGTGTCGGGTCAGGACGGTCATCAAACCATGGCACTGATCCCGTTTCACGTGGACTTCCCTTTTGCGCAGCGGCTGGCACAGGACTCGGTTGCTCGTCGCCTTTTCGCACCCACCGCCCTCCGAAGGGTTACACGCGAATGCACCGTCGCCGGGCTTTATGCACCGTTCTGGACCTTCGACAGCGACGAGGCAGTGGCCTATTGGGCAAGGTATGTGGATTTCGGCAGCAACAAGATCAAAACACGCCGGACACGTGGACGTATTACAATCGCCTTCGACGACCTGTTCATGCCTGCATCGCCCCACGTCACGCCTTTGATACGGGACGGGATCCTGCATGCTTTTGATCCCGTTGACCTCAAGCCCTACCGAGGCAGGATACCTCGCGGGTTTTGCCGCAGAACTGCACCATCAAAGCGTCATGCAGGGACTGGCGGCAAATGCGGCAGACAAGGATCTGCTCATCCGAAACCAGATCAAGAAGGAAGTAAACGAGACAGGCGTCCATGCAATCACCTATAAAACAGATACCACTGGCATCCACTACCGCCGGATCCTGATTCCGGTTTGGATCATGCATTATCCCTATAGAAAACGTGCCTACCGCATTGTCGTGTCGGGGATCAACGGGCGTACATTCGGCGAGCGGCCATTTTCATAGGCGAAAATGGCGCTGCTGTCGGGCGCAATCACGCTTTGCGCGATGGCAGCGGGCATCGTGGTCGGTGCAATTACAGCCCTCTAAACGCCAATTTCCTCGGAGGGGTTATCCAACAGATCCCGCAGCCGTCCCATCGCAGCGTCAAAGCTCTTGAGGCTCACACCCGCATTGATCGCCATCCGCACAGCGTGTGGCGTTTGCGCGTGACGTGCGGCAAACTCCTCAGCGGCGCGCACCCTGACGCCCCTCGTCTCGGCAGCGCGGCAAAATGCAGACGCGCGCCAGCCGTCCGGCAGGTTAAGCCAAACGAACGGCACATCCTCGCGCCAACGCAGATCATAAACACCCAGCCTGTTCACGGCAGCCCTTACATAATCGGCCACCCCGTCACGCGTCCGCGCCATAATCGCGTCTAATCGAGGATGCGTCAGCAGCACTGCCGCCAGATCAGATATTGGCGTGGCCAGCCCAAAAAAACCATGCTCCGCCGCACGGTGCAATGCCGGCGTCATTTCTCGCGGCCCAATGGCACAGCCGATGCGTAGGGCGGGCGTGATGGATTTGCTCAGCGAGGTAATATACCAGCCGCGTTCGGGCGCGAGCTTGCGGTAGGAAGATGCCTGCGCCGCCCCGATGCGATAACAGTCATCCTCGACGATTTGCAGATCATAGCGCCGTGCAACCTCGACAATCTGTTCGCGGCGGGCAAGCGGACTGAACCCGCAGGTCGGGCTGTGCACTTCGGGTGAGGTGCAAATGATCTGTCCTTCGGGATACCGTTCGGCGGCAGCAGCAAGGGCGAGCGGACACATTCCGTCCTTGTCCATTGCCACTGGCACAACTTCGGCGCGCAACGCAGCCGCCACCCGCCGAAACCCAGGATAACACAGCTCCTCGAGGAAAATCACAGGGCGACGCCCTTTCAGGATCGCTTGAAAGATCAACATGATGGCATTCTGTCCGCCATGTGACAGCACGATATCGCTTTCGCGTAGCGGACCAAGATCAATGTTACGCACCCAATGGCGCATCGCCTCTCGTGCCGGTTGCGCCCCCCTGCGCGAGGGGTAGTGCATCACACCGGAAGGCGGATCGTTTGCAATCTGCGCCATCAGGCTTCGGATCAACGCGGATTGCCCGCCGTTGGGCAGATGCGGCGAAAACAAATTAACGTTATAATTATCGCCACCGGTCAGATGCTCGATCACATCCATTTCCATCAGGTTCAGCGGCGGCTCGGGTGGGGCCACATCCGCGACGAAAGTGCCGCGCCCGACTTCGGCAACCAGCACGCCTTCGTCGGTGAGCACAGTATAGGCACGCGCCACCGTTCCGGGCGTCATCTGGAGCTTCCATCCGAGCTCACGCACCGGCGGCAGCTTGTCACCTTGCCCCAAAACCCCTGCGTCCACAGCCTCACGGATCGCATGTACGACCGCTTTGTACTTCGGTTTGACCGCCGGATCGACCTGCGGCATCCAAATTGTATCCATTACAATGTTTCCGTGGCCCAAGCTGATTTTGTATTGTACCAATATTTCTGGCACGACCACATAATTGTGTCAATACAATTTTTAACAAGGAGAATTCCCCATGGCACAGGCATCGGTCCTGACAAACGAAGACCTTACGGTTTTGAACGCAACACGCAGCATTCCCTTGCTCGCAGTGCTTAGCGTCAAGTTTGCAGCCTGCCTAACCAAATGGGCGACCCGCCGCCGCACCCGCCTCGACCTTGATAAACTCGAGAAATGGCAGCTGCGCGATGTGGGACTAACACCCGGCGCGGCTCTGAGCGAGACGCGCAAGGTGTTCTGGAAGGCGTGACATCCCCGTGACGCGGGCCAGACCTCTTCACTTGGGCAGGGAAATTCCCTGCCCTTTTTTAATACAATCCTGAAAATTTTAAAATTGTACCAATTTACGGCACACGTGCCGGCGGAATCGCATAGGTCATCGTCGCTTGTGCTACAGGCTCCTCCATCCCTTCGGAATAGACCAGCACGTGCGAAACCGAGAGCTGGCGACCCAGCTTCAACAGCTTGGCCACCGCGATCAAATCTACGCCTGCTTTGGGCTTGCGCATGAAATCCAGCGAGCAATTTGTCGTAACGGCCAACGCCTGCGGCCCAATCATCGACAGCGTCGCAATATAGGCAGCCACATCTGCGAGCGCGAACATCGACGGACCCGACACTGTCCCACCGGGGCGCAAATGCTTTTCGGTGATAATCAGTCGCATGGTTACCTCGTTTGGCTTGACCTCTTCGACATTGAAATCGTCCGCCACCTGCTGGAACACCTCGCGCATAAACGCCATCAACTCCGGCGCCTGCATCATCACTTTACCCTTAACGGCCATGCTTGTCCTCCCTGCACTACTGCGGCTAGAGTTGCGCGGTGCATGGGGGGACGCAAGATGGCAATTCTGGAAATTACGCAACGGGACGCGGTCACGCATCTCACGATGAACAGCCCCGAACGGCTCAATGCGCTCAGTGATGAAATGCTGACAGCCCTGCAAGAAGCGCTTGATAATTTGGCACAGGATCCTGAATGCCGTGTGATTACCATGTCAGGCGCGGGCAAGGCGTTTTGCGCAGGACATGATTTGCGCCAGATGCAGGCAATGCGCAAAAACAAGGATGCGGGTGCGGCAGCTTTCGCAGATCTGTTCGACCGCTGCACAAGTGTGATGCTGCGGATCCAGTCAATGCCGCAACCTGTCATTGCGCAGGTACACGGAATCGCCACCGCAGCGGGCTGCCAGCTGGTTGCGACCTGCGATATGGCCGTAGCGGCAGAAGGCACCCGTTTTGGCGTTAACGGCGTCAACATCGGGTTGTTTTGTTCAACGCCTATGGTCGCCCTCACCCGTAACATCGCGCCCAAAAAGGCATTCGAGATGTTGACCACAGGCGATTTCATTGATGCCAGCCGCGCCGAGACACTCGGGTTGATCAACCGTGTTGTGCCACCCGACACACTCGAAGCCCAAACAGCGGCCCTTGCCGACCAGATCGCGGCCAAGCTGGGTGCTGCGGTCAGGATCGGAAAGCGCGCGTTTTACGAGCAGCTGGGGATGAATACCGCAGCCGCCTATGCCCATACCGGCGCCGTCATGGTCGAAAATCTGGCAAATGCTGACACGTCGGAAGGCATGCAGGCATTTATTGAAAAACGCGCGCCAGACTGGAAAAGCTGACTGTTTCCCAAATCGTTAATGTGAATTTCCAAACGGAAGATCGCAAATGTGTCAAAATCTTGATAGCTAACCTCACAATCTCGTGAGGAACTGTGATGATGATGAAAAGAATGCTGGATGCCGTCTGCGCTGGCCTTTTGTGTACGACCGCGGCGCTGGCAGGCCCACTGCCAGTTGCGATCTCCGATACCGATTTTCACCAGTTTCCGCCCGATCTGGTAGAGCTGGGGCGCGATCTGTTCTTTGATCCGGTTCTGTCAGGCAATAAAAACATCGCTTGCGCGACATGCCACCACCCCACCCTCGGCACGTCTGACGGGATGTCACTTTCGGTGGGCGAAGGCGGCGTTGGCCTTGGTGCATCGCGGCATGTTGACATGGGCAATGCACCAAAGGCGCGTATTCCGCGCAATGCGCCTGCCCTGTTTAATCTAGGCGCAAAAGAATACACTGTGATGTTCCACGACGGACGAACCGAAAGCGACCGGCATGCGATGTTCGGCATCCGTATGCCAGCGGGACGCACTTTGGAGAAGCCTGTTGTATCGGCGTTGGCAGCGCAGAACATTCTGCCCATCCTGTCGCCAGACGAAATGTCCGGCCACCCCGGCGAGAACGAGGTCGCCGATGCTGTCGCCGCCGACCGTATCATGGGGGATGGCGGCGCGTGGGATATTCTTGCGAAACGCATTGATTCCATACCCGATTACCGCACCCGCTTCGCCGCCGCAGGTTCTCCCGAAATTCATATTACCGACATCGGCACGGCGCTTTCCGCATTTATCGGCTCCGAATTCCGCGCCACGCAAAGCCCCTTTGACCGCTATCTCGCCGGTGAGGATGCGATGTCAGAGGAGCAGCTTGCCGGTATGGATCTTTTCTACGGCAAAGCGCGCTGTTCCACCTGCCACTCAGGTGCATTCCAGACCGATCACAACTTTCATGCCATCGGTATGCCGCAACTGGGTCCTGGCAAGGATGACTATGCATCCGATGCAGGGCGCGGGATGGTGACGAAAGAGGCAGAAGACATGTACCGTTTTCGCACCCCCACTTTGCGCAACATCACGATGACCGGCCCCTACGGCCATAACGGCGCCTACGCCAACCTCGAAGATATTATCCGCCATCACCTTGACGCAGTTGAGGGGCTTGCCAGCTATGACAGGACAAAAGCAGTTTTATCACGAGACGTGAACGTAGATGACTGGAAGGTGATGGATGACTTCGACGAGGTTATGCGCATCGCGGAGGCCATAGAAATCATCGACGTCTCCCTGCAGCAGGCCGACATAGACAAAATTATGTCATTTTTGGGCGCACTCACTGATGAAGGCGCGGGCAAACGTGGGCTCGGCGTGCCAGCGTCCGTGCCATCGGGACTGGAAATGGATGTGCTTTCACCGCCGTCCTGAGCTTGAATACGCATAAAAACAAAGCCCCCGGCATCTATGATGACCGGGGGCTTTATATATCTTCGCCTACTGTTGCCAAATCTGCACCGCAGTGTTGCGCAGTTACGTCTATGAATTCTGGCGAGATTAAGGCACAAATAGGTCATGGCATAAAGACCTGCCCAATTTAGGGTCGCTGCCTGCGGAAGGTCCCTCCAGATCAGACTCTCATCTGATCCCCTTAATTCCCGCAGCAGCGACCCCAAAATACCCCGGCCCAAAAATTCTAGTCCTAGATAGAACATGATTTGCTACTTTGCCGCATCGAAGTTGCGTACACACCGTTGCACCAATCTGCGCGCTGGATTATCTGCGGGGCATGGATAAAACATTACACATTATCGGCGGCGGCATGGCCGGATCAGAGGCTGCGTGGCAGGCTGCACAACTTGGCGTATCTGTGGTCATCCACGAAATGCGACCAAAGGTAGGTACCTTTGCGCACCAGACGGGTCTTTTGGGTGAGATGGTTTGCTCCAACTCGTTTCGGTCGGACGACAGTGAGCAGAATGCCGTGGGTCTGCTGCATTGGGAAATGCGCGAAGCTGGCGGTTTGATCATGCAAACGGCGGAAAAACATCGCCTTCCTGCGGGTGGCGCGCTTGCCGTTGACCGTGATCCATTTGCCCAATCCGTGACTGATGCGCTGATGGCACATCCCAATATCACTGTTGAGTATGGCGAAGTTACTGATCTGCCCGATGAGGGTACTTGGATCATTGCAACAGGCCCACTGACCTCGACGGCACTTGGTTCCGCAATTGCCGCGCAAACTGGCGCCGAAGCGCTGGCGTTTTTCGATGCGATCGCACCGATTGTTTATCATGACAGCATCGACATGAGCAAAGCGTGGATGCAGTCCCGCTATGACAAAGGCGAGACGGAGGAAGAGCGCACCGCCTACCTGAACTGCCCGATGGACCGCGACCAGTATTACGCCTTTATCGACGCGCTCGAGACTGCCGAAAAAACCGAGTTCCACGAGGGTGAGACTGCAGGGTATTTCGACGGCTGTCTGCCGATCGAAGTTATGGCGGAGCGCGGACGCGAAACACTGCGCTTTGGCCCTATGAAACCTGTAGGCCTGACAAATCCCCACCAACCCGATGTAAAAGCCTATGCTGTTGTACAGCTTCGCCGAGACAATAAACTTGGCACGCTTTATAATATCGTCGGGTTCCAGACCAAGATGAAGTACGGTGCACAAACTGCTGTATTCAAAACAATTCCCGGTCTGGAGAATGCGAACTTTGCCCGCCTAGGCGGCATTCACCGCAACACCTTCCTCAACTCGCCCACGCTACTGGACGCACAGATGCGCCTCAAGTCAAAGCCCAATATTCGCTTTGCAGGCCAGATTACAGGCGTCGAGGGATATGTGGAAAGTGCTGCGATGGGGATGCTCGCGGGGCGACTGGCCGCAGCAGAACTAAATGGTAAAGCGCTTGAAACGCCGCCACCAACCACCGCAACAGGTGCACTTATTACCCACATATCGGGTGGTGCAGATGCCAAGACGTTCCAGCCAATGAATGTTAATTTCGGTCTTTTCCCTCCCGTGGATGGCCTCAAGGCAGGACGGCGCGGGCGAAAGGACCGGTACAAGGCCTATACTGACCGCGCAAAAGCCGACTGGCAGGCATGGCTAAGCGCTGGACAAGAAGGTTAACCTCCCTAAGATGCTTTAATGAGTGTTTTTCTGGATCAAGCTTTCACCGACCGCGACGCGGATCATACCCGTTTGTTTTATGACGAATGGTCGTCTCTATATGATGTCGATTTGGCCGAGCAGGGCTACGCCACACCTGCGCGTTGCGCGGCAGCACTCGCAGCATTTGCGCCTGATAGGTCCGTGCCAGTGCTGGATTTTGGTTGCGGTACGGGATTGTCCGGCGAGGCGCTTAAGGAAGTAGGATTCACCACGGTCGACGGTGTAGATATTTCACCCGCGATGCTCGCCGTGGCAGAGCAGAAAAATATCTACCGTGGCCTGCAACAGATACCACCGGGTGAAAAACCCGAGGGTGGATATGCTTTAATCAGTGCGGTTGGCGTGATCGGCCTTGGGGCCGCACCGGCGACAACCTTCGATCTTTTGATGCAGGCTCTCCCGTCTGGCGGTAAGCTGGTATTCTCCCTCAACGATCTGGCCCTTGCTGATCCGGGCCAGATGGGGCGCCTCAACGAATGGATCGATTGTAGTGCGGCACAGATATTGTTTGCGGAATACGGTCTACACCTTCCCGGAAAATCGATGAAATCAACAGTATACGTCATGGAAAAATATTGACGCTAGCAACCCGTTTTGCGCCGTCTCCAACAGGGCCGCTGCATCTTGGCCATGCCTATTCTGCCCTCTTGGCATATGGTCTGGCACAGGCGGCCAATGGACGGTTTTTATTGAGAATCGAAGATATTGACCTCTCACGTGCACGCCCCGAGTGGGAGGCGCAAATATACAGTGATCTTGCGTGGCTCGGCATCGAATGGGAACTACCCGTTATGCGACAATCTAAGCGCCAGCCAGCCTACGATGCCGCCCTCGATAAGCTCTGGCAGCGCGGTGTCCTTTATCCTTGCTACTGTTCGCGTGCCGATATTGCCGCAGCTACGGCCGCGCCGCAAGAAGGTGCGCCGATGTTGGGGCCGGATGGCCTTATCTACCCAGGCACATGCAGGACCGATCATCCGCCAACCACAGTGCGCCCGCGCGATTTGCCATTGCGGCTTAATATGGCGTGGGCTTGCGCGCAGCTCGACTGGCCGCTGGGGTTTACCGAGGAGGGATCAGGCACCGCGCAATATGTTCCGATTACCGCAGATGAAATGCAACGCGGTGTCGGGGATATCGTCCTCGCTCGGCGGGATATGGGCACGTCCTATCACCTATCAGTCGTTCTCGATGATGCCGCCCAACACATTACTCATGTGGTGCGCGGGCGTGATCTGCTTGAAGCTACCGCCATTCATGTCGTCGTTCAGGCGCTGCTAGATCTTCCGACACCGGTGTACCATCACCATAGGCTGATCCGCGATGAGACGGGGAAGCGATTGGCCAAACGCGACAATGCCCGCGCCATCGCACTCATGCGCAGCGAAGGACATTCCGTGAAGGATATTCAATCTATAATAGGACTTTAAAGAGGGATGCTAATGTTTCATCCGAGGTCTTTTTCACCCTCAATAGTCACACCGGTAAAAAAGCAGCTGCGCCGGCCCGTGTGACAGGCCGCACCTATCTGCGCTACCTGCATCATCAAACAATCACGGTCACAATCCACCCGCATTTCCTTGAGCGTTTGGACATTTCCCGACGTCGCCCCCTTGGCCCAGAACGCCTGCCGCGAGCGGCTCCAGTAGGTCACCTGCCCCGTTTCCAGAGTTTTCATCAGGCTCTCCGCATTCATCCACGCCATCATCAGCACGTCGCCGGATTCGTGATCCTGCGCAATCGCGGGTATCAGCCCTGCTTCGTTATATTTCAGGGTCAAAGGATCAAAGGACATCAGCGGGTACCTCGCTCAAAAGTTTTTTGCATCTAGGCAACTTAGGCTTATGTAGATGTCAGATAAAGGAAAAGCCATGTCCAACGACACCGATCTGATCAAGCTCTACTCCGCGCGTATACTCGCACTCGCGACTGATATTCCTAATTTGGGGAGGCTAGAGAGGCCCGACGCGAGCGTGACGCGCCGCTCGCCCTTGTGCGGATCAAGTGTGACAGTCGATGTGATGATATCCGACGGCCACCTGTCCGCCCTCGGTCAGGACGTGAAAGCATGTGCGTTGGGCCAGGCAGCAGCGTCAATCACCGCACAAGCAGCCCAAGGCGCGACATTGGAAACCGTTCAGCGCGGCCGCGATCAACTCAAGGCTATGTTAAAGGGCAAGGGCGGAGTACCCGACGCTCCGTTTGATGGGTTTGAAGTGCTGACCCCCGCTGTGGAATACAAGAACCGGCATGCTTCGATCCTGCTGAGCATCGAAGCACTCGCCGAAGCGATGGACGCTGCAACCGGCTGATACTCTGCGATTTGCCAAAAAAGACGCCGCACATCCACTTGGGATGGCGGCGCTAAAAAATGCGTTTCTCATGTGGGACCCAGAGACCGGTTGGGGAAGGCACCCCCCAAAAATGTCATGGACAGGCAGAACGTGACATAAGCGGTGCATCAGTTTGGGACATATGCACCGAAAAACCGGTCGCGGCATGAGAGCGCAGGCAGAAAATCAAACAATCGCGGGAAGATGCAGACCAACAAAAAGCATTACAATCAAGGCTGCGGCGCCTGCCGCATCATGAACCAGCGTGTCTTGCGACCGGATGGCAATGGCTTTGAGTGTTTTGTAGAAGGTCATGTGTCTCTCCGTTCTTGTTGCTCCTTTGTTCTCATATTGTGAACAAAGTGTAAAGAACTTTATGAGAACATTTGTGAACTTTTTAGAACACTCACATTTAGCCAACTGAAATTAAACGAATTGCCTCATCCTGCCGCATGA
Organism: Sulfitobacter guttiformis; assembly: GCF_003610455.1. NCBI lineage: Bacteria > Pseudomonadati > Pseudomonadota > Alphaproteobacteria > Rhodobacterales > Roseobacteraceae > Sulfitobacter > Sulfitobacter guttiformis. Next base: position 446,085 of record NZ_RAQK01000002.1, read on the forward strand.
GCCAAAGCAGCATGCGTGCTGCTTTTCCGCGATCACCTGTCAGTGCTGGATCCTCGTAAAGCAATTTTCGCGCATCTGTCTGTGCAACAGCCATCAGCGCGGCCTGCTTCTCAAGGTCCGCCACCTTGAACCTCGGCACTCCTGATTGTGCTGTACCGATAAGATCGCCGGTACCGCGCATTTTCAAATCGGTTTCGGCGATCAAAAAGCCATCCTCGGTTTCGCGAAGCACTTCCAGACGCTGGCGCCCCGTCTCGGTCAGGGGGTTCTGGTACATCAACAGGCAACTCGACGCCGCAGTTCCGCGTCCGACCCGCCCGCGCAACTGGTGGAGCTGTGCCAGCCCAAAACTCTCTGCGCGCTCAATCACCATGATGGAGGCATTCGGCACGTCAACGCCCACCTCAATAACCGTTGTCGCGACCAACAACTTCGTCTCGCCGCGCTGGAATGCGGCCATACCTGCATCCTTTTCCGCGGGCGGCATCTGGCCATGGACCAGCCCGACCACCCCATCGCCCAAAACAGCACGCAGTCGTTTGAACCGCTCTTCCGCCGCGGTCAGGTCACTGACCTCGCTTTCTTCCACTAACGGGCAAACCCAATAACACTGTCGCCCCTCTGCAATCGCCACGCGTAGCCTCTCAACCACCTGTTCATAACGATCCGTGCTTACCAGAACTGTCTGGATCGGTTTACGACCGGGCGGCTTTTCATCCAGCACACTCACATCCATATCGCCATATTGGGCAAGTGCCAGACTGCGCGGAATTGGCGTAGCTGTCATTACCAAGACATCCGCCTGCCGCCCCTTGCGCCCCAGTTCGAGCCGTTGCCGGACGCCGAACCGATGCTGCTCGTCCACTACGGCAAGTCGCAAATCATGAAATACTACCGATTCCTGAAACACCGCATGAGTGCCCACAAGGATCTGGATATCGCCCCGCTCAAGCGCGGCAAGCTTCGCAGCCCGCTCCGCGCCTTTGTCTCGCCCCGTGAGGATCTCCAACACCACTCCAGCGCTTTCGGCCATAGGGCGCAACCCCTGTAAATGCTGGCGCGCGAGGATCTCGGTAGGTGCCATCAGCACCCCCTGCCCGCCGGCCTCAACTGCACCAAGCAGCGCCATAAATGCGACCAGCGTTTTGCCTGCACCAACATCGCCCTGAAGCAACCGGTTCATCCGCTGCTCGGTTTCCATGTCTGCAATGATTTCGCCAATGGCACGGCGCTGCGCACCAGTGGGCTTATATGGCAGCGTTTGCAGCACCTTGTTTTGTAACAGCCCTGTCGATTTTGCTGCGCGCCCCTTCTTGCGCCGCTCCACCTGCCGAGCCAGCGCCAGCGTTATCTGATGGGCCAGAAGCTCGTCGTAGGCAAGGCGTTCGCGGGCGGGCGCAAGTGTCGAGACATCCCCCAAAGACATCGGATCGTGGGCGCCGGTGATGGCGGTTGAGAAATCAGGCCACTGCGCTTTTCTCATCTGGCTCGCGTCGATCCACTCCCCCATTGGCGGTACCAGCGCGATCGCTCCCCGAGTGGCCTTATACATCAATTTTTGCGTAATCCCGTGCGTGAGTGGATAAACCGGTTCAAAACTCGGAACGCTGTCCGCCTCCTCTTCGGGAACGGTGAAATCAGGGTGGACCATCTGCGGCACAGCGTCAAAGAGCTCTACTCGTCCTGAGACAATCCGGCGGCTGCCTTCGGGCAGGGTCTGCTGCCAATAGTTGCCGCGGGCATGGAAAAACACCAGCTGAAATGATGTTTCCGCGTCTTCGACATGGATGCGGTAGGCGCCGCCCTTGTTGCGCGGCGGACTGTGCTTCCCGATCGTGACAGCCACCGTCAGCGTCGTAGGAAATGGCGCGCCCTGCACTGTAGGTACCAGACGGCGGTCAATACCCGATTGCGGCAAAGTAAAAAGCAAATCACGAGGGGCAATAACGCCAAGACCCGCAAAATTCTGCGCTGTTTTCGGACCAATACCTGCAAGCGTATCAAGCCCCGCAAATAGCGGAAACAGGGGTTCGGGACGGGTGCTCATGCGTCTGCGATCAGCGCAAGCCAGCCATCCTCGTCCAGCACCTTAATCCCCAAATCGGCGGCTTTTTTAGCCTTTGACCCCGCGCCCGGCCCTGCCACTAGCAAATCGGTCTTGGCGCTGACGGAGCCTGCGACCTTTGCGCCCAAACGCTCGGCGCGGGCTTTTGCCTCAGCACGGGTCATCTTTTCAAGCGTGCCGGTAAACACCACCGTTTTACCCGCCACCGGCGAGCCGGAAGTGTCAGCCCGTACAGCGTCCTGTACCGACAGCCCAGACACAAGCCGCTCGATGGAGGCCAGTTCAGCCTCCTGCCCAAAGGCCCCCACGAGCGAGCCTGCCATGATACTACCCATACCATCGACTGAAACCAGATCGTCCCATGCGGGACCTTCCATGCTTCGTGCCTCCTCCATGGCACGGCGCAAGGCCGCCCAAGTGCCATAGTGCAGGGCAATCATATTGGCCGATGCCTCTCCAACATGACGAATTCCCAACCCGAAGATCAGGCGTGCAAGCGGGATCTTGCGCTTGTCCTCGATCGCGGCGAATAAGGCGCTGGCCGATTTCTCCCCCCAGCCCTCACGATTTTTAAGTTGCTGTAGGCCGGCGCCATATCTTTTTTGAAGCGCGAAAATATCCGCAGGCTCCTTAATCCAGCCGTCGGCATAGAACTGCTCCACCTGCTTTGCGCCCATTCCATCAATGTCGAACGCTGCGCGAGAAACAAAATGTTTAAGCTTTTCTACCGCCTGCGCGGGACAGATGATGCCGCCCGAACAACGGCGCACAGCATCTCCCGCCTCACGCACAGCGTCGCTGCCACACTCCGGACATTGTGTCGGAAAGATAAACGCGGCGGCTGCCTCGGGACGTTTTGTGATGTCCACATCCGCGACTTTTGGAATGACATCACCGGCACGGTAGACCTGAACCATATCGCCTATGCGAATATCCTTGCCCTCCCTGATGGGCTGGCCCTTGCTGTCAAAGCCCCTGATATAATCCTCGTTGTGCAGGGTCGCATTCGACACCACAACACCACCCACAGTCACTGGTAACAGCCGCGCGACGGGGCTCAGCGCGCCAGTGCGGCCCACTTGAATATCGATGCCTTCGAGTGTGGTCCAGGCCAGTTCTGCAGGGAATTTATGCGCAATCGCCCAGCGTGGTGTAGTTGAGCGGAAACCCAAGCGTGACTGCAGCGCCAGATCATCCACTTTATATACGACTCCATCGATGTCATAGCCAAGCTGCGGGCGCGCGGCTTCGATCTTCGTATAATGATCCACGAGTTGGGCGGGCCCGTCACATACCACGGTCAGCGGGTTGGTTGAGAACCCCAGCGCCTCAAGCGCCGCGATGGCACCGGACTGCGTATCGGCCAGCGGTGCGGACAAACTGCCCCATGCATAAGCAAAGAACCTCAGCGGGCGCGCGCGCGTAATTTCGGCGTCAAGTTGGCGCAGCGAACCTGCGGCAGCATTGCGCGGATTGGCAAATGTCTTGGCCCCTGTCGCTTCTTGTCGTCTGTTCAAGGCCTCGAAATCCGCGTGGCTCATATAAACCTCGCCCCGCACTTCGAGAACCTCCGGCGCGCCGCTGATCTGCTGGGGGATATCCGCGATGGTGCGCGCATTGGCTGTCACGTTCTCCCCGACAGACCCGTCGCCGCGTGTGGCCGCCTGCACCAGATTGCCGCTTTCGTAGCGCAGAGAGAGCGAGAGGCCGTCAATTTTCGGCTCAGCGGTATATTTCAGCGGATCATCCGCCCCTAAGCCAAGATATTTTCGTATCGACGCATCAAACTCTGTTACGTCTGCGTTCGTGAAGGCATTGCCCAGCGACAGCATCCGCACCTCATGGGCGATTTTTCCAAAACCCGATGCCACTGATGCACCCACCTGTTCGCTGGGGCTATCATTGCGTTTGAGCGCTGGAAAGCGCGCTTCGATCGCGGCATTGCGCCGTTTGAGGTTGTCATACTCGGCGTCGGAGATCTCCGGCGCATCCTGTGTATGATAGGCCGTATTCGCAGCGCCCAACTTAAGCGCCAGCGCAGCAAGTTCCGCAGCGGCGTCCTGCTCGGACAGGGTGTCGATGTTCACACTAGAATTATTTTCTTCAGAAGTCACAAAACCTGCCTTCGGGTTGCCGCCTACCTTGAGTTAGATAGGCCGCGACCAAAGGCAGGTCTAGCATCTTTCACATCTTGTCTCGTCTCAATCCTTCTCCGCGTGCTTTCAAGCGCCAACAGCGATTTTCATTTCCGCAGCCTCAGGGTCGCGCAGCACATAGCCCCGGCCCCAGACTGTTTCGATGTAGCTTGCACCGCCGGTCGCATTTGTCAGCTTTTTCCGCAGTTTGCATATAAATAAGTCGATAATCTTCAACTCTGGCTCGTCCATGCCCCCATAGAGGTGGTTGAGGAACATTTCTTTGGTCAGCGTCGTGCCCTTGCGAAGGCTAAGAAGCTCAAGCATCTGGTATTCTTTGCCAGTCAGATGCACCGGCTTATTCTCAACGCTCACTGTTTTGGCATCTAGATTAACAGAAATCAGCCCTGTATCGATGACCGATTGCGAATGCCCCTTGGAACGGCGGATGATGGCATGGATGCGCGCGACCAGTTCTTCCCGATGAAAAGGCTTGGTCAGGTAATCGTCAGCGCCAAAGCCAAATCCCCTTATTTTACTCTCGGTGTCATCAGCCCCTGAAAGGATCAGGATTGGCGTCTCGATACGGCTCAACCGCAACTGGCGCAGCACCTCATGACCCGTCATGTCAGGCAGATCGAGGTCAAGAAGAATGATATCGTAGTCATAAAGCTTGGCCAGATCTATCCCTTCCTCTCCCAGATCCGTCGCATAGACGTTCAGGTTCGCATGGGTCAGCATCAATTCGATGCTTTTGGATGTGGTCGGGTCATCTTCGACAAGCAAGACACGCATATTGTTCAACTCCGGCAGCTAGGGACTTTTCTATGGACCAATCGTGAACAACAAAGGTTAACTAGTCGTGAACATATCCGCAGCGCATGGAAAAACAACCTAAAGTTGTCGATATTTTTGAACCATTGTTGCTTTTAATGCCACCTCGCCATGGGTCGAAACCGCTCTGACCCACTCTATGAATTCATCATCACTGATGTTATAGCGTTTAAGCGCATCATCCTTGCTCACCAGCCCGTAGACCACACCCCGCACCACAGCCGCCTTACGCGAGGCAACCCAACGTCGCGTACCCGGAGGAGGTAAATCAGCCATCGACATAACCGTCCCGTCCGCAAGGGTAACCGCCCGGGGCCCGTCAACTTTTTTCAAATACATAAGACACACCATTTCCATTACTGGTGCACCATCGCGCCCCTGTCGTTAAAGACACATGAAGCCGCCCCTTGTGAGTAGTTCGCATTTTCCTATATTCCACCATAACACCCGACCACAGGATACCTGCCCCATGCTTGATCAAACCCCACCGCTCAACTCGCTCGGCTTTGCCAAAGCACCTGCCGACACCCGTGTGGTGGTGGCGATGTCGGGCGGAGTGGACAGTTCTGTTGTGGCGGCGATGTTGTCCGAGCAAGGATATGACGTGATCGGTGTAACGCTCCAGCTTTATGACCATGGTGCGGCGCTGGCGAAAAAAGGGGCATGTTGCGCAGGCATCGACATCCATGATGCACGGCGCGTGGCCGAGGATATGGGGTTTCCTCACTACGTCCTAGACTATGAAAACGTTTTCAAGGACGCGGTAATCGACGAATTTGCCGACAGTTATCTCGGCGGCGCCACCCCTGTGCCCTGTATCCGCTGCAACGAGCGGGTGAAATTCAAGGATCTGCTGGAGACCGCCAAGGATCTCGAGGCCGACTGTATGGCCACAGGCCACTACATCCAGCGCAAGATGGGGACAAATGGCCCCGAACTCCATGCTGCCGCCGATGCGAGCAAGGATCAGAGCTATTTCTTGTTCTCAACCACGCCTGAACAGCTTGATTATTTGCGCTTTCCGCTGGGCCATCTGCCGTCCAAGGAAGCAACGCGCGAGCTCGCTGAAAAATACGGGCTGCGCGTGGCCAACAAGCCAGACAGTCAGGACATCTGCTTTGTGCCTGATGGCGACTATGCCTCCGTTATTCGGAAGTTGCGGCCCGAAGCGGCCGACCCCGGTGATATTGTCGATACGCAAGGCAACGTGCTGGCTCGTCACGACGGTGTGATCAATTACACCATCGGCCAGCGGCGTGGCCTTGGCATCGGCGGGCTTGCCAATCCCCTTTACGTTGTCCGTCTCGATGCGGATCGTAAACAGGTTGTTGTCGGGCCAAAGGCGATGCTGGCCACGCGCACCGTACCGCTCAAGGAAGTAAACTGGCTCGGAGACGAGGCGTTTGATGCGCGGACAGAATGGCCCGTAACAGTGCGCGTACGTTCCACCAAACCTCCGGTAGATGCGATCCTGCGCCCCCTGACTGCGACGACAGGCGAAGTTGAACTATTAGTTGCAGAAGAAGGCGTAAGCCCCGGTCAGGCCTGCGTTTTCTACGATCCCGAAAGCAGCCGTATCTTTGGCGGCGGTTGGATCCACCGCGGCTGAACTAGACTGTGCCGAGACCATCCAGAACGGCATGGGCAGCGCGCAGACCGGGCGCTTGGCCGCCGCGCCCTAGACGCTCCATCGTAAGGGCCATCGCAGCGCGCTGAGCATCGGGCGCGGCGATCACTGCTTCGATCCCCTTGGCAATCGCTTCAGGCGTACAGACCTTGCCGATAAACTCTGGCACGACCCGCGTCTCGGACACCAGATTAACGAGGGTAACAGTATCCACCAGCATCATCCTGCTGATGATGAACCGGCTCAATGGACTCATATCATACGCTACCACCATAGGTGTCATAGAGGCCGCAAGCTCAAGAGAGACCGTGCCAGAGGCCGCAAGGGCAATGTCAGCAGCGGCAAACGCGCTCTGCTTTTCGATCATGGCCTGCCCGTAATCGCCCTGACGCGGATCAAGGACCGTTGTATCGGGCCAATCTGCCGTAAGCTCCAGAACCGCCTGCGCCACGGGTGCAGCTGCGGGTACAACCGTGTGCATCTGAGGGTTCTTCGCCTTGATCAGGCGCACTACCGCGGCGAACCGCTCCCCCAGACGCGCCACTTCACCGTGCCGCGATCCCGGCAATACCATCAACAACGGCTTTTCACCCATCGCATGTGCGCCGCGAAAAGCGTCTGCCTGCGCTTGCGTTGCTACAGGCTCCGCGACAACCGGATGGCCTACAAAGTCACAGCGCATTCCAGCTGCCTGCATCAACGGTGGCTCAAAGGGGAAGAGCGCCAGCACATGATCGATGTAGCGCGCCATTTTGGCCGCACGTCCTGCCCGCCATGCCCAAACGGTAGGCGCTACGTAATGCACGGTGCGAATGTTGCTTCCGGCCTTGACCAGCTTTGCCACGCGCAGCGAAAAATCGGGACTGTCGATCGTGATGAGAACATCAGGGCGCATCTCAATTACAGCTTGGGCGGTCTGCGCTATGCGGCGCTTAAGATGGAGATATTTCGGCAGCACCTCGGCAAGGCCCATCAAACTCAGTTCGTTCATATCAAAACGGCTGACCAGCCCTTCGGCCTGCATCTGGACGCCGCCGATGCCGTCAAAAACCACCTCTGGGCGCAACGCCTTCAAACCTGCCATCAACGCGCCGCCCAGCTTGTCACCCGATGGCTCGCCCGCGAGGATAAACACACGCAAGGGCGTCATTTGCCTGCCCGTGCCCAGAGGACCAAGCCATATGCATCAGCCCGCGTCGTACATTCAGCCGGATGCAACACAAGAACATCACCCGCATCAATAACAACACCACGCAGGCCTGCACGCCAAGCCGCTTCCAGCGTTGCAGGCCCGACACTCGGCAGATCGATCTGTCGCGACTGCCCCTCTTTTGGTCCCTTGAACAAAATACCGCCCGCCACTTGCCCCAGCGATGCCAGCATTTCATCGGTACCGCGCACGTCCTCCATCGCGACGACCTTCCCGGCTGCTACGACACAGGCCTGCCCTTTGTCTTGGGGTGACATCGCTTTGATATGGTGTGCAGCGACATCGGCATCCATGCGCATCTGCGCATCAGGCTCTAGCGCGCTGTAAATACCGCCCTGTGCCAAAAGATCAGGTGCCACCTCATGTGCGCCGAGAACCGCGAATCCAGCCTTCTCGAACAGCTCTACCACCACGCGCAGCGCACCATCGTCGCCGTGCTGCAATGCCTGCATAAACATCGGGACCAAAGGTGCCGTCTGGGAGTCAAGCTTGGACGGATCAAGTGCGGGACGGTCAAGACCGCCGGCAAAGCACACCTGCGTCACGCCCCGTTTTCCAAGCTCAAGCAACAAGGTGCCCAGAGTTTCGAGGCGGAAATTCATATCCGCAGTAACGCCACTTAGTTCGATCCCTTCATACCCGCAGATCAGCGGCGGCACATGCGTCGCCCCAACCACCAGCGCTGGCAGATCGCCACGGCCTGCGATCACCGCAAGCGTCATTTGGGGGTCAGGAAATTACGGCCGCTATCAGCGAGGACGAAATCGATGATCTCGCGGACATAGTCGCTCTCGGTCTCGGCACCCAAACGCTCCGCTCGGTCATGGAATGTCCCCTCGCCCTGCGCCAGCATCTGGAAAGCCGCACGCAGGGCTGTGATGTCAGCGCGGGCCACACCGCGCCGTTTAAGACCTACCAGATTTAGCCCATCAAGATGCCCGCGGGGGGCCTGCACAAGACCGTAGGGGATCACGTCGTTGGTCACCATGGTAACCGCACCGATGATGGCCCCGCGCCCGATACGCACCCACTGGTGGATACCGGACAGCCCGCCGATAATAACCTCGTCTTCGATGACGCAATGCCCCGCCACAGCAGCGGAATTCACCACGATAACATTATTTCCCACAATCGCGTCGTGGGCGATGTGGCACCCCGCCATGAACAGGCCGTCATCGCCAACTTTTGTAACACCGCCGCCTCCCTCGGTGCCGCAGTTCATGGTCACATGCTCACGGATACGGTTGCGCTTGCCAATTTCGAGGCGGCTGGCCTCACCCTTGAATTTGAGATCCTGAGGGATTTCACCGATCACCGCAAACGAGAAGATTACCGTACCCTCGCCAACTGTGGTCTGACCGGTAATCACCACATGCGATTTGAGAACAACATCCGGTCCCAGAACAACCTGCGGCCCAACAAAACAGAACGGCCCAACAGTGGCGGAGGGATCAACCTGCGCGCCCTCCTCAATTACTGCGCTTGGATGCACAGCCATTATTCAGCCCCTTTGGGTAGATCAAGCATCGCCATAAATTCGGCTTCTGCAGCCATCTCACCGTCCACGGTAGCAATGCCTGAGAATTTCCAGATTTTGCCGCCCGCCTTGCCGCGCAGGGTCTTCAGGTCCATCCGTAGCACATCACCTGGAACAACCTTGCGGCGGAATTTGCAATTATCGATCGACATGAAATAGATCAGCATTTCCTGGTCCATCTGCTCTAGTGCGACGCCCACCATCACACCGGCAGTCTGGGCCATCGCCTCCACGATGGTCACACCGGGCATAATCGGCGTTCCGGGAAAATGACCCTGAAAATGCGGCTCGTTCATTGTAACGTTTTTATAGCCCACGGATGACTGCGTACCGTCAATCTCTTCGACCTTGTCCACAAGCAAGAAAGGGTAGCGGTGCGGCAAAATGCGCTGGATCATCTGGATGTCTGCGCGCTTGAGGTCGTTTGTCATGGGGATCCTTTCGGGAGTTTACTGCCCAACAGCTACCAATTACGCCAGCGCGGAGCAAGCAGGCGCAAGATTGGTGCTAAGGTCTGACGGGATCTTTTGCGGGCGGTGCAGCGGCTTCTGCGCCGTCGCCCAACCGCTCGTTCAGGCGCGTAATTGCGGCTTCGGTAATATCACTGTCGTTTGTGCTCAAAAACACCGTGCGCCGCTCGAGCATGACCGTAGCGCCAGTCTCGGCCATCAACTCTTGTAATATCGGGGTGGCCGTCCTGAGAAAAACCTCCCGCTCTTGCGACAAAAGGGCATTGAGAGCGCGCGATTTTGCCGCCTGCTCCTGTCGCGAAGACTGTACACGGACATCAAAGGCATCTGCCAACGGGCGGAATGCCTCTGGTGACATGGTGGCGCGCCTGTCGGTAAGGTCCTGCTCGGCTTTCGCCAGTTCCGCTTCGAGACGACGGTTCTCCGCTACCAACTCGTTGCCAGCAGCCTCGATTTCACGTGCAACGCGAATACCGAAATCACTGTCGAGAAAAAGCCTGTCACTGTCGAAGGTCAGGATGCCCCGCGTAGGGCCAGCCTGTACTTGCGCTGACGCTGGCGCTGCATTTAGCAGCACCAGCGATAAAATCAGCGAAGCGAGCACGCGGCCCATGGATCAGAATTGCGTCTGGAGTGTTACTTCGAACTTTTGCTCGCGGTCAAAATCTTCTTTCTTGATCGCGTCCGAAATATTGAACTGCAGCGGCCCGACCGGTGTATCCCAATAGATCGAGACACCAATGACATGGCGGAACGAACCACTCTCTCCCGCGACAGTTCCACCGCTCAAATTTACGTCTGAAAGGTCCCAAAGGTTTCCGACGTCATAGAAAACACCGCCGCGGATACCATATTCTTCGGGCAGGCCAAGCGGGAATTCCGCCTCGACACGTCCAACAACATAAAGGTTTCCGCCAAGGGAATCGCCCTCGTCACTGGCGGTATCGCGTGGCCCGATACCGCCCGGCTCAAAACCGCGCAACTGCGATGTGGAGAGAGTAAAACGATCGAGTGCGCGGTTTGTGCCACCGCCCCATGCCAGCGCCCCACCCTCGAGTGTCGCACGCAAGGTTACTTCTTCGTTAAACAACTTCTGTTCCCCGATGACCCTTGCGACAGTGCGGATATACTCCTGATCGCCGCCCAATCCGGCGAAATCCTGACTGAAGCGGAACAGAACACCCCGGTTAGGATCAAGTCCAGTGCGCCGCGTATCATAGGTATACTCATAGCCGAGTGCCGAACTTGTCAACGGACCGGCGGCAATGTCGTTCGCAATAATGCCACCCGCAAAGGTTTCGTCATCGTCACGGTCGGTCGCTTCGATCTCTTCAGCAGTATAGCGCACCTGCAAACGCCCGTTTTCACTGACTGGAAAGCTCAGGCTGGGGCGGAAGGTCAAGCGCGTGCTGTCATAGCTCGAAAACGACGAGTTCGTCTCGGAAAAGTCCAACTCCAGTCCAAGGCTTACGTCGCGGCCCAGCAAAGATGGCTCGATAAAGCGAAAGCCGTAGCGGCGCGCTTCCGAGGCTGTGGTGACATTCAAGAAGAGCTTTTGCCCACGACCGAGAAAGTTTTGTTCGGCGAAACTGACTGCCACACCGATGCCGTCAGAGGAAGAGAACGACCCCCCGAAGTTCAGCGAACCTGTCGGCTTTTCCTCCACATCGACATCGATCACAACCTGCTCGGGTGTTGATCCCTCGCGGGCGTTGACTTCTGCAGTCTCGAAATAGCCCAATGCGCGGATACGCTCGGCAGATTGGCGGATTTCACGCGGATTGAAGGGATCACCCTCGACGCTGTCAAACTGCTCGCGCACAACACGATCAAGGGTGGTGGTGTTGCCCTCGATGTCGATACGCTCCACGAAAATACGATCTCCGCGCGACAAAACAAAATCGACGTCCAGCGTCAGATCACGCTCGTTGCGGGTCACGCGCGGTTCTACGCGCATAAAGTCGATACCGTCACGGATCGCCTGCCGCTCGATGCGGGCAATCTCGGCTTCGACCAATGTCGGGGAATATACGACGCCTGGCTTGATCTTGAGGATGTCGCGGTAAGCATCGCCATCCACATTGTTCAACTCGGAGGTGACCGTCACCTGACCGAACTGGAACTGCTGGCCTTCTTGAATGTTGAACCCAACGAAATAACCGTCCCGCTCCTGCGTCAGTTCTGCGTTCACGGAATTGATACGCATATCGACATAGCCGCGTGAGAAATAGAAATCGCGTAGAACCTGTTTATCGAACTCGACGCGGTCCTCGACAAAGGTATCGCGCCTGATCAGACGGCGGAAAATTCCCGCCTGCTTGGTGCCCAGCACGCGGCGCAGACGACCATCGGAATACTTGCGGTTGCCCACAAAACTAAGCCGCTCGACCTCGACGTTGTCGCCCTCGAAAATTTCAAACACCAGATCGACGCGGTTCTGGTTGCGCTTGATCACTTTGGGCTGAACGCGGGCGGACAGGCGACCGTCATTCGAATAGGCTTCGGCGATGGAATTGGCGTCTTTTTCCGCAAGCGACGGATTGAATACACGTCGCGCAGTGGAGTCGATCACAGCGCTCAGCGCTTCGTCCTTGATGCGACGGTTACCCTCGAACGAGATCCGGTTGATCGTCGGCAATTCGACGACTGTGATCTCGAGGGTGCTTCCCTGAGGTGAGATTGCGACTGATTCAAACAAACCGGAGTTGTTGAGACGCTGGTAAGCATCATTAAGCTCCCCAGCAGACACGGCCTGACCGCGCGCGATTCCGGCTTGGGACAGGATCGCACTGTCGCCTATGCGCTCGTTGCCCTCGATACGGACTGTATTGAATTGATATTGTTGTGCAAATGCATGCTGCGCAGGCGCAACCCAAGCAGTTGTTAACAATAAAGAAAACGCAAGACCTTTAAGGCCCGGCCGATAGTAGCTGCACTGCTCAAGCACGCGGGAGGCGCGCATCGTTGACCCCAGGTTCATGGTTTATACCCAATTTTATTGACACCGTTGCTATCTGACTACCTGTCAGGGGCGTGGTTGTCAAAACTATGAGGCCCGTTTTTTAAACGAAAACGGGGCTGCCCCTTGGGCAGCCCCCCTTTATTCTCAATCCGGCGCAAATATCCTAGTGGATGCTGCCCAGAAAGGCACCGGCGCAAAGCGCGAAAATCATGGTGCACATATAGAGCGCGCGATCCCAGTTGAGGTCCATAAGAACACTAAGGCCACGATAACTTTTTACGATCGTTTGCATGGGACTCTCCATTCGCTGCGGAATCAATTCAATTTGAAATATGACACCGGAATGTGGCAGCCGCGGGGGTCAAATGTGGCAAAAGCAAGGCAATTGCCCTGCTTTCACTAATTTTCAATAAATTGTCGCCAGCGTCACGGGCAGAAGAAATCGTTAAACAGCGCAAACAGCATCAGCCCAAGCACCATCGAAATGCCTATGGTCATCAGCACGCGCAACGCTTTGTCGCTCGGCGGTTTGCCGGTCACGGCCTCGTAGGCATAAAACATCAAGTGCCCGCCATCGAGCGCAGGAATGGGGAACAGATTGAGCAGGCCCACTGCGGTGCTGAGCACGGCGATAAAGTTGATAAAGCTCAGCGCGCCCTGACTGGCCATTGCACCGGAAACTTTTGCAATGCCCACAGGTCCCGACATATTGCACGAGCTTATGGCACCCGTCACCATGTGCCACATGCCCGAAAGCGAGCCTTTGATGATCCGCCACGTGCCAGCGATGCCGCGCTCTGCCGCTTCGAGCAGGCTGGGTGTCTCAGTGGCGGGAGTTATGGCACTATCGCTCGAAATTCCGATCCGCAGCACGTTCACAAAGCTCCCGTCCGCCTGTGGCTCATCGGTGGATTTGGGAACAAGCGTGAATTTCAGTACCTCCCCTGCCCGCCAAACGTCCAGCAACAGCGGGCGCCCTTCCGAGCTCTCCACAGCTTCCTTGAGCTGTTGAAACGCGAATGTGGGAACTCCGTCGATACCCACGATCACATCACCACTCACAAGGCCCGCTTCGAGAGCGGCGGTCTGTGGCCCGACACCGCCGACCAACGCGGGGTTCGGATAAGGACCGTCAACTGTCAGTGACACCCCGTTACGAAGCACACTATAATCCAACACAGGCTCCAGCGGGAGCGCATCCATAAATTCGCGGTATTCGGGGGTCTGTGTGCTCGCAGGAATTTCGCGGCCCGCTATCGCTTGCAATACATCACCCGGCTCAAGACCTTCAACAGTAACCGGTAGCGGCTTGACCGCTGCAACGGTCAGCGGCTCACTCACCGTGCCTATGGTCAGGCCCACACCGGCAAAGACAAGGATAGACAGGGCGAAATTGAAAACAGGGCCCGCTACCACCGTCAGCGCGCGCGCCCAGAGCGGCGCACCGTGCATCGTCTCGCGCAGGCGCGCAGGATCGGTGGCAACCTGCGCCATCGCATCTTCGTCCTTGCCCGAGGCGGCATTGGCATCACCGGCAAACTTCACGTAGCCGCCAAAGGGCAGCAGAGCGATCTGCCATTTGGTCCCGCGCTTGTCGAACCGCGAATACAGCACAGGCCCGAACCCCAGCGAAAAAACATCTGCCCTGATTCCACACCAACGCCCGACAATGTAGTGGCCATACTCGTGGATCGCGACAATCACCGACAATGCGATCACAAACGCAACAAGCGTCCAGACAAATCCGCCAAACTGCGGAATAAGTGTTGTAATATCCAATGCTCTACCTTGCTTTTTTTTCTATGGCCAACCGTGTGACCTTGCGGGCCTGATGGTCTGTTTCGACCACGTTATCAAGGGTCATGGTGGCATCAATATGACCACCTGACGCATCCATCGCATCAAGAGTTTGTGAGACGACATCCGACATCTGGGTGAATTTCAGCTTGCCCGCGATAAACCCATCCAATGCCGTTTCCTTTGCCGCATTGAACACAGCCCCCGCCAAACCGCCCCGCGCCATGACCTCGCGGGCAATGCGCAGCGCGGGCCAGCGCAGATCATCAGGGGCGCGAAATTCGAATGCACCGATCTTCGCCAGATCAAGTCGCTCCACCGGCAGGTGGCGCCGGACGGGATGGTGGAGCGCATACCCTATGGCATGGCGCATGTCTGCCGGTCCGACATGCGCCATCAACGCCCCATCGGTAAAGCCGACAAGCGCATGGATCATGCTTTGCGGGTGAATCAATACTTCGATCATCGCGGGGTCCACGCCAAAAAACTCGCGGGTTTCGATGATTTCCATTGCTTTGTTGAACATTGATGCACTGTCTATTGTGATCCGCTGCCCCATGTCCCAGTTGGGGTGGTACGAAGCCTGCTCAAGCGTCGCTTCGGGCAGATTTTCCAGCGGCCAATCACGGAACGCTCCACCCGATGCGGTGATAATAATCCGCTCGACTGCGTCTATCTCTTCTCCCACAAGGGCCTGAAAAACCGCCGAATGCTCACTATCAACGGGCAATATTTGCGCGCCATGTGCCCTGCCCGTCTCAAGCAAAAGCTTGCCCGCGCAAACCAGCGATTCCTTGTTGGCGA
The DNA here is from genome assembly GCF_003610455.1 of Sulfitobacter guttiformis. Taxonomy (NCBI): domain Bacteria; kingdom Pseudomonadati; phylum Pseudomonadota; class Alphaproteobacteria; order Rhodobacterales; family Roseobacteraceae; genus Sulfitobacter; species Sulfitobacter guttiformis. Next base: position 461,526 of record NZ_RAQK01000002.1, read on the forward strand.
GGGCCAAGGTCGTGCCTTGTGACAGCGCGGCAATCCCCGGCGCCAGACCAGCCGCACCAACGATCGAAGACATGATCCAGTCTGCCGGACGGTGTGCGGCCTCGACGATTGCCAGCGCACCCGCGGCAACCGCGATGCCTGTACCGTCCAGCGCTGCGCGCAGATCTTCCAATCGGGCTTCATCTGCCGTAATGGCAATTTTGGCCTTGAGGGCTTTTGCATCCGCGGCAAGCTGCGCGATATTCTGCGCTCCGGTTAGGGCAACAACATCATATTCGTCGGGCGCGCGCTTAATCAGATCAATGGTGTTTTGCCCGATGGAACCGGTTGCGCCGAATATACTGACCTTGCGCATCTGTTCACCCCACGCCGGGCGGAAAGCCGATAAACTGGCCGATGATGAGCAAGAAGACCGAAGCACCCAGCATCCCGTCGAAACGGTCCATCAGACCGCCGTGGCCAGGAATAAGGTTCGAGCTGTCCTTTACCCCCATTTTACGCTTCATGCCACTCTCTGCGATATCACCCATTTGGGAAGCCATTGAAACCGCTACAGAAATGCCAATCAGTTGCAGCCCCACACCGGTGTTAACGGAGAACAGAAAACCCACAATACCGGCCCCGACCCAGCCCGCCGCAGTGCCCGACCATGTTTTTTTCGGGCTGACCTTGGGCCAGAACTTGGGGCCGCCAATGGCGCGACCGGCGAAATACCCGACCACGTCGGTCACCACCACAACGAGCACGAGCCAGAGCATCCATTCAACGCCCATGTCATCGCGCACCTGCATCATCCCGAAGCCGGACAAAACGATCATCACGGTGAATGTCATGTAGATGGTGCGGTTCCGCTCAAGCTGCCCGAAGCCGACAAGCGCAGGCGCGAGCAAAAGCGGTAGAGCAAAGCCTACAGGCAGATAAGCTGCTGCCAAAAGGGCAACGCCCGTCATGCTCCCCAATATACGCGAGATATTGCGCCGCTCAGGCGGGGTAATCATATCGACCAATTCCCAAACCATCAGGCCAACGATGAGAGCCACCAGAATATGGAACACATGCCCGCCGGCCCATATGCCGATGGCGGCAAAAACCACCATCACCAGTGCGGACCACACACGTGCCGTTAGATCTGACCACTTTTCGGTGTTGCTCATATTGTTTCCGGCCCTCAGGGTTTGACGCCGCCAAAGCGCCGGTCGCGCCCGCCATAGGAGCCGCACAGACGGGCGAACTCCTCACGGGTGAAATCGGGCCATAGCGTGTCGATAAATTCATATTCCGCGTAGGCAGACTGCCAGAGCAAAAAGTTGGAAATCCGAGCCTCGCCACTGGTGCGGATCACCAAGTCTGGATCGGGCAAAACGTAAGTATCCAAGTATCTTGGAAGGGTTTCTTCATCTATTGCTTCAGGATCAAGTCGCCCCTGCGATACATCCTGCGCAAGACGTTTTGTGGCCCGCGCCACCTCGTCCCGACCGCCATAGTTTATCGCAATCGTCAGGTGCACGGACGTGTTGGCAGCAGTATATTCCTCAAGGTCGTTCATCAGCTTGATCAGCTTGGCATCCAGACGCACGCGGTCACCGATGAAACGCACGCGCACGCCTCGTTCGTGAAGGGCGCGGGTTTCTTTAGTGATATACCGCCGGAAAAGGCTCATGAGGCCAGCAACCTCGACCTGTGTTCGCTTCCAGTTTTCGGTGGAGAACGCAAAAATTGTCAAGTATTCGACGCCCACATCCGGACAGGCCTCAACCACCTCACGCACACGCTTTGCGCCTGCGTGGTGGCCAAACAAACGCGGCCTGCCGCGCTGTGTCGCCCAACGCCCGTTACCATCCATGATAATCGCCACATGACGCGGCCCCCCGGGACCAGCAGCAGGCAGCGGCTCCAGCACCTTTTTGTTGCGTTTTATCATGAAGTCTTGCGCATATTCTGGGCCTGCTTTGGAGTCGGGTTGATCCGGCGGGACGGCCACCCGCCCGAATTAAGCCAAGAGCGTTTAAACTTGCATGATTTCAGCTTGCTTGGTCTCAAGCTGGTCATCAATCGCCTTAATGAATTTTTTGGTGAGGTCTTCCATCTCGCCTTCCCACAGCTTCTGGTCGTCTTCGCCCAGACCGTCGGCTTTGGCCTTCTTGATCTGATCCATGCCATCCCGGCGGATGTTACGTATACTAACACGCGCGTTTTCAGCATAACCGCCCGCGACCTTGCTCAGCTGTGTGCGCCGTTCTTCGTTCAGTTCCGGAATAGGCAGCATAATGATGGTGCCGTTGAGCTGGGGATTGATGCCAAGACCACTTTCGCGGATCGCTTTTTCGACCTTACCTACCAGCGCCTTATCCCAGACGTTGATTGTGACCATCCGCGGCTCGGGTACGTTCACCGTGCCAACCTGGTTGATCGGCGTCATCTGGCCGTAGGCATCAACCTGAATGGGATCAAGCATTGAGGCCGATCCGCGCCCCGTCCGCAGGGAGGCAAACTCCGTCCGCAGCGATGCAATTGCACCATTCATGCGGCGTTCCAGGTCATCGGTATCAAGCATAAAGTCGTCGGACATAAAAAAAACGCCTCGTCTGTGTATCAATAGGTGGTGTTAACGGCAGTGTTTAGAGCATTGAAGTCGACATTGGAAGAACGCTTTGCAACCATAGGACCGGTCTCGATATATTGCACGAAACACGAGAATACCCGTCGCATCTATCTCAGGTGCCTGAGCGGAAAATGCACTTTTGCCTCACCTTCATAGCGACACAAACATAAAAAGCCGCCGCAGCGTCGCAAGTGCTAGCGAGTTTGTGGACACACGGGCCATCAGTGGGTGCCCATCAACCGGAAGAGATATCGTATAAGGCATGCGAACGGGCAAGCCTTATACTTCGTTGTTGCGGGAATCCCGATGGACAACGGTGACCTCTTGAGCACTCGGACTAACAACGGCAGCAACCGCTACAAACTTGCCATCCGCTCTGTCGCAACACTCTTGATCCGGACACAGATTAAACAGCTATTGCCCGAAACAGACTGTTCAAAATGCGCATGTTTGTTTCACCATCGGCACGCGCAAACCAGCCTCTAAGGGCAAAGAAATGAGCATTTGCCAGCAGGTGCTGTGGTGCAAACAGCTTATCCCTGAACGCGCGTGTATGTTCCTTCACCGGCAAGGATGCCCTTGAAGCCGCCCGGCTCATCCAGTGAAAATACGATGATCGGCAGGTTGTTATCGCGCGCCAGAGCAATCGCAGAGGCGTCCATCACGCCCAAACGCTTGGCCAGAACATCATCATAGCTGACGGTTTCATACCGCTTGGCATCTGCGTGCTTGATTGGATCCTTGTCATAGACGCCGTCCACTTTCGTGCCTTTGAAAATCGCCTCACACGACATTTCGCTGGCGCGCAGGGTAGCGGCGGTATCGGTTGTGAAATACGGGTTACCGGTGCCCGCGGCGAAGATGCACACCCGCTTTTTCTCCAGATGCCGCACGGCGCGGCGGCGGATATAGGGCTCTGCCACTTCGTTCATAGTAATCGCGGAGATGACGCGTGTGTGGATGCCCTCGGCCTCAAGGGCTGATTGCACGGCAAGCGCGTTCATCACCGTGGCAAGCATGCCCATATAATCTGCTGTCGTCCGTTCCATCCCCTGCGCCGAACCTTGAAGCCCGCGAAAAATGTTGCCGCCGCCGATGACCATGCAAATTTCGACGCCCATATCATGGACCGATTTGACCTCGCGTGCGATCCGCTCGACTGTGGGTGGATGCAGGCCAAACCCCTGATCCCCCATGAGTGCCTCACCGGAAATTTTGAGCATCACACGGTTGTAGGTGGCTTTGGGCGTGTCGGACATGGGGGCAAGACCTTTTAGAGGGGTGGGAACACGAGGCTTTCGTTCGGGCGTAAAATGTCGCAAATACAGCCAAAGTTCAATGCAGCGCAGCAAGGAGGAGCAAAGAAATGTCGCAGACTGCTCGGGCGGCCTTACTGGCCGCAATCCCTGCACAGCGCCCCGTGTTGATTGCTGGCCCAACGGCATCCGGAAAATCGGCGCTGGCACTTGCCGTGGCAGAGCAGGGTGGCGGCGTGATAGTGAATGCGGATGCCAGTCAGGTTTATGACTGTTGGCGGGTGATTTCTGCCCGTCCGTCAGCAGAGGAGGAGGCGCAGGCCCCGCACCTTCTTTACGGGCATCTGCCGCAGGATGCGCCTTATTCCACTGGTGACTGGCTGCGCGAAGTTACACAGATCATCGCGCAGGGCCAGCGGCCCATTATAGTGGGCGGCACAGGCCTGTATTTTCAGGCATTGACCGAAGGGCTGGCCGATATTCCCCAAACTCCGCCTACGCTGCGCGAGACCGGCAACGCGCTACCGCTGGGTGAATTGATCAACGCGCTGGATCCACTCACGCACAGCAAAATCGACCTCGCCAACCGCGCGAGGGTTCAACGTGCATGGGAAGTGCTGACAGCCACCGGTCGTGGCCTTGCGCAATGGCAATCTGATACGCCACCTGCCCTGTTGCCGCTTGAAAACTGCACTGCAATTGCTCTGGAGGTCGGGCGTGACTGGCTTGCGGCGCGGATAGAGCGGCGATTTGACACGATGCTCGCAGAGGGTGCGCTGGAAGAAGTGAGGATCATCGAGCCACAGTATGACCCCAGCCTGCCCGCGCATAGGGCGATCGGCGTGCCCGAACTGGTGGCTCACCTGCGTGGAGAGTTTACGATCACACAGGCCCGCGAAGCAGCAATCATTGCCACGCGGCAATACGCCAAGCGCCAACGGACGTGGATCCGCAGCAAAATGGGCGCATGGCAAAAGCTTACCTTACCGTAGTAGACAAAATCAGCACTTGCACATTTGTGCTTTATTGCCAAAATCATCGCGTAATACGCGGCGCATACTTGCCTTTTCCCGATCCCTGCCCTCTTCGCGGCCTGCCATTGCTTCTGCTTGCTACTTCAAAGTCCGCACCTCGCCATTCCCCGATCAAGGACTCCAACAATATGAGCGAACAGAACCTCAAAATTCTAACTCTCGCGCAGATGAGCGGCGGTGCAGAATGGCGACTTGGGCTAGCGCATGACCGCCCATATCATAGCCTTCTGTGGTTCACGCGAGGTCAAGGCCTCATCATGCTTGAGGGGCGCCGACGCGGCCTCGGCCCGCATAATGCGGTGTTCGTACCGGCGGGCGCCTTGTTTTCGATAGAGAGCGGGCGCCAGACGCTGGGACAGGTCGTCACAGTGCCAGTTGGCACACCACTGCGCCTACCCGATATGCCGCGCCACCTGCGCGTACGCGATTCACAGGCCCAAAGCGAGCTATCCGCACACATAGAGGCGGCACAGCGCGAACAATCGGGAATGCGCCCGCTGGCGCAGGATGCGATCGAGGCACATGCCGCGCTGATGTCGGTCTGGCTGCGCCGCCAGATCGCCCTTGAAGAGCACATCCCTCAACAACGCAGCGCTGGCGAGCGGCTTTCGCGTCGTTTTGTGCAACTAGTATCTGCCCATTATGCAACTGGTGCGTCCATGACATTCTATGCTGGCGAGTTGGGCGTGACGCCCACCCATCTGACCCGTGTTGTCAAATTGGCCACCGGAAAGACCGCTGCCGAATTACTGACCGAGCGCGTGGTGCATGCCGCACGCACCTTGCTGGAAACCACAAAACATCCGGCACGCAATATTGCGCAGCATCTGGGATTTGGCAGCGCCGCCTATTTCACGCGCTATATGCAGCAACATTGCGGTCGCACGCCCAGCCAGTTGCGCGGCACCATTCCTGCGCAAAAACGGGCGGGGACAGCTGCCCAGTCAGATACGCCGATAAATCTGGCGCGCTAGGCCCGGTCACGAGGATCGTCAAACATGCCACCTAACTCTGGCAAGGCGCATATAAAATTTGCCTAAAAGCGACATGCCACGTCGTAAAAATGCTTAATTCCGCGGCCGTAGTCATTGACGCGAGCCGTCAACTCGTGCCTCATATCAGCCTGTGATTGGCTGCCATGCAGTACAATCCCAAAACCTGCAAAGGCCCAAGCACAAGGGCCGGTATAAGACGGCCCATTAATCAAGGGTCAGGGGGGCGCTAGCGTCGACGCTGAAACAGTGGCGTCGCAGGACTGTATGGTCCCATTCCCTCCGACACATAAAAAGGGCGAATGCCCGAAAACCGCCGGACGCCGCCACACCGTCCGGACCAAACGACAGGGGCGATAATTCATGGGAATATTTATCCTCAGACGTCTGGGTGTGATGCTGCTAACGGCGCTTTGCCTGACGTTCATCGTATTCTGGCTGACGAACCTTTATCCTAACCTCGAAAAACTGGCCAAAACCCAAGGCAACTTTCGCATGAGCGATGAAGCCGTTGCTTCCTATCTCGGCAATCGTGGGTATCTGGATCCCTTGCCGATCAAATTCGGACAATGGCTGGGTGTTGCCCCCGGCTGGGTCACGGAAAGTGTCGAGGGAAACGTGACGGGCCGCTGTTTTGCAGAAGACACCCCGCCAGAGGAGCGCGACCGTTTTTGCGGTGTGCTTCAGGGCAACTGGGGACAGTCGACGGTGTTCAAGGATGATGTGGGCGCGATTGTCGCTACGCGGCTCGCACTGACGGGCAAGCTGATGTTCTGGGTTTTGGTACTGATGGTGCCATCGGCGCTGCTGATTGGTGTGCTGGCGGGGATGCGCGAGGGCTCGAAGCTCGACCGCTCGCTCTCGACTGTGTCGATCGTAAGCACCGCCACGCCTGAATACGTGTCGGGGGTCATTTTTATTGCGGTCTTTGCCTCTTCGGCTTTCGGGCTTAAATGGTTCAAGGGGTCCGCAACCTCTGCCATGGAAAGCGCGAATTTCGAGAATTTCTTTTTGCCGGTTCTGACCATTTCACTTTACGGGATGGGATATATTGCGCGGATGACGCGCGCTTCCATGACAGAGGTGATGACAGCACAATACATCCGCACGGCCCGCCTCAAAGGCGTGAGCTTTGGTAATATTGTGATGAAACATGCGCTGCGCAATGCACTGATCGCCCCGTTCACGGTCATAATGCTGCAAATTCCGTGGCTTTTGAACGGTGTGGTGATCGTGGAGACGTTGTTCAACTACAAAGGCTTCGGCTGGGTGCTAGTGCAGGCGGCGGGTAATAACGACATCGAACTCCTGCTGGCCGTGTCGGTCGTATCGGTGATTGTGGTGCTCCTGACGCAGCTCATCTCCGACATCGGCTATGTCTTTCTCAATCCACGCATTCGTATTTCTTAAGGGAGGGCAGAGACAATGGAACAGCTTACTTGGACGGGCGCACTGTCACCGCTCAATCTTTTTCTCTTCCTCGCGGTTGCGGTGATGCTGCTCGCGGTTGCATCCCAGATTGTGGCGGGCCTTGTACCCTCGGCCGGTACGCGTGCGGCCCATGCTGATGGCACCATGGCGGCCGACAAAGGGGTGTCAGGCTTGATTGGAATGGTCGCGCAATACGCGTTGCTGGTGACACTTGCGATTATCGTTCTCTACGTTGCGGCCGGAGTTTTCATGGGAACCGGCGCAGGCATTGTGGGTGGCATGTCGCGGCAGCTGCTGCCGGTCTGGATCGCGCTGACGGCGACCTTTGCGGTATCAATTACCTTTAAACGCAAGCTTGGCCTCTATGGAAAACTTTTCGACAGCACAGTTGGCATGATCGGCTTCGGTCTTGTGATGTTTTGGGTCTTCGCTGGCTTTTTTGGCGGCATGCTCGACATGATTACTACCCATGAAACCCTGAGCCAATATTCCGGCATGAAGAACAAGGTTCCCGGCACCCCCCTGCGAGGAGCGGAAGCAGGGGAGTTCGAATACTTCCTGCTCGGTGGTGATAATCTGGCGCGCGACGTCTTCAGCCGCCTGTTCAAGGGCGCGTGGGTCGTCGTTTTGATCGCACCCTTGGCAACCCTCTTCGCATTTATGGTGGGGATTACACTTGGCCTGCCTGCTGGCTATTACGGGGGGAAACTCGACACGGTGCTGAGCTTTGTCGCCAACCTCATCCTCGCTTTTCCAGTCATCTTGTTGTTTTTCCTTCTGGTCACGCCAGAAATCAGAATAACAGGTATCCCGAACTATATGGCGGCGGTGCTGTTCTTCTTTCCCATCGCATTCTTCTGCGTGCTGCTGAACTCGCGCTATTACACACAGCCATCGGTGCGCACGCCGCTGCTTATTGTAGTGCTGGGTGCGCTGTTCTGGGCATATATGTCGCTGATCAGCAATGATGGCGCGATTGTCTCGAACGACAGCTACACCCTCCCCGGTCTGCCGGCGGCGATCGACTGGATCAACATGCCCGGAGAGATACTGGTGGTGTTTGTGTCTGTGGTGTTTGTCAACGCGCCCACTGTGTTCAGGATCGTGAGGGGCCTCGCGCTGGATATTAAAACGCGCGATTACGTTGCGGCGGCCCAAACCCGTGGCGAGGGTCCGTGGTATATCATGTTATGGGAGATTTTGCCTAATGCGCGCGGACCGCTGATCGTCGATTTTTGTCTGCGCATTGGCTATACAACAATTCTGTTGGGGACGCTTGGGTTCTTCGGGCTGGGTCTGGCCTCGGAAAGCCCCGATTGGGGGACAACGATCAATGCAGGCCGGCGCTTGCTTTCGATTTATCCGCATGCGGCGATTGCCCCCGCGGTCTCCTTGCTGACGTTGGTGTTGGGGCTGAACCTGCTTGCAGATGGTCTGCGCGAAGAGAGTTTGCGCGATTGATAACAAGAGAAGCGCAGGGGCGATACTTGCGCTTTTTCAGATTATTTTGAGAAATGATGAAGTCTAGAAAGAGCGCCTGCGATTGCTCTTGGGAGAGTGGAAGATGCCGAAGACACAGTATGACGGGCCCATTCTGGAGATCGACAAGCTGTCGATTTCGTTCTTTACGCGGTTGCGCGAAATTCCGGCAGTGATGGATTTTTCTGTCTCGGTCAAACCCGGCGAGGCGGTGGGCCTTGTGGGTGAGAGCGGTTGTGGCAAATCCACTGTCGCATTGGGCGTGATGCAGGATCTTGGCAAAAATGGCCGCGTTGTCGGCGGCTCTGTCAAGTTCAAAGGTCAGGATCTGGGTGAGATGAGCGATCAGGAGTTGCGCCAAATCCGCGGCTCGGAGATCGCTATGATCTATCAAGAGCCGATGGCATCGCTCAACCCGGCGATGAAGATCGGGCGCCAGTTAATGGAAGTGCCTATGATCCATGCGCGGATGTCGGAAAAGGACGCGTACGAACGGGCCTTGATGGTGGTCACGGATGTGAAGCTGCCTGATCCCAAGCGTATTCTGAATGCCTACCCCCACCAACTGTCGGGTGGGCAACAGCAGCGTATTGTCATCGCCATGGCGTTGATGTCCGAGCCATCCTTGTTGATTTTGGACGAGCCTACGACCGCACTTGATGTGACCGTAGAGGCAGCGGTGGTCGAATTAGTAAAGGATCTGGGCAAGAAATACGGCACCTCGATGTTGTTTATCTCCCATAACCTCGGGCTGGTGCTGGAAACCTGTGACCGGATTTGTGTGATGTATTCGGGCGAAGCAGTCGAGCGCGGCTCCATCGAGGATGTCTTCGACGAGATGCAGCACCCCTATACGCAGGCGCTGTTCCGCTCGATACCACTGCCCGGTGCAGACAAAAATGCCCGCCCCCTGATCGCGATCCCCGGTAACTTTCCCCTGCCCCACGAGCGGCCGAAGGGCTGCAATTTTGGTCCGCGCTGCGATTACTTCGAGGCGGGGCGTTGTGATCGGGGCTATATCGCAATGCAGGACGTGAAGGGCAACGAGCGGCACGCTACCCGCTGTGTCAAGCACGACGAGATCGATTGGAAAGCGCCGCTGGAACTGGCGGAGGTGAAAAAGAAAGGGGAGATCGGAAAGGTCGTCCTCAAGATCGACAATCTGAAGAAATATTATCAGGTCGCAGCCAATGCCATGTTCGGTGGCGGCGACACCAAAGTGGTCAAAGCCAATGAGACGCTCAGCTTTGAAGCCCGTGAAAGCGAAACCCTCGCAATCGTTGGTGAAAGTGGCTGTGGTAAATCAACTTTTGCCAAGGTGCTGATGGGGCTCGAGACGGCAACTGACGGAACGATCACGCTGGATAACAAGGGCATCGGCGACGTGCCGATTGAAAAGCGGACAACCCAGAACGTGGCCGATATCCAGATGGTGTTCCAGAACCCTTTCGATACCCTCAATCCGTCGATGACGGTGGGGCGCCAGATTGTGCGCGCTTTGGAGATTTTCAAGATAGGAAAATCCGAAAAAGATCGCTGGCAGCGGATGCTGGAACTGCTGGATCTGGTCAAGCTGCCCCGCGAATTTGCCACACGGATGCCGCGACAGCTGTCGGGTGGGCAAAAGCAGCGGGTGGGCATTGCACGCGCATTTGCCGGTGACGCACGGATCGTGGTAGCGGATGAGCCGGTATCGGCCCTTGATGTTTCCGTGCAGGCGGCGGTGACCGATCTGCTTATGGAAATCCAGCGCGAGCAGAAAACCACGCTGCTGTTTATCTCCCACGATCTCAGCATCGTGCGCTATCTTAGCGACCGCGTGATGGTGATGTATCTGGGCCATGTAGTCGAGTTGGGCACGACTGATCAGGTGTTCAGTCCGCCCTACCATCCCTATACGGAGGCGCTGCTGTCGGCCGTGCCTATTGCGGACACAAAGGTGAAGAAAAAGCACATCGTGTTGGAGGGTGATATACCCTCCGCGATGAACCCGCCCCCCGGTTGCCCGTTCCAGACCCGATGCGGGTGGAAATCAAAAGTGGCGGGTAACCTTTGCGAAACTGAAGTACCGCCTGTGCGCATGATGGAAGGTCAGCACCAGATCAAATGTCACCTCCCGCAGGAAGAATTCGACGCGATGGAGCCGGTAATCGAGATGAGCGATGTCGCAGCGGAGTAGCCACAATGCCTTGTCAAAACGCATTAAGCGCCGTTCGGTCATGACAGGAGCGCGGATATGAAAGCCGTGTCACAAGGCGATCCGTTCGCCCGCTGGTTTGACCGGCTTGGGCGTTTCTTGATCGCGCTACTGTTTTTGCTGGGCGCGGTACAGAAGATTGTAGATCCAGTGCCGGTCATGGTGATGCTCGAGGGCGTCTACATGCCCGCGTGGACAGTCTGGCCAATAGCATTTTTCAACCTAGCTGCCGGTATATTGCTGATAATCGGTTACAAATTGCGGGTATTGGCGTTCGTGCTGGCGGTTTATTGTATGCTCACCAGCTATTTCCACTTTATACCATCAGACGGATGGCAAATGTCGATCTTTGTGAAAAACTGGGCCATCGCAGGCGGACTGCTTATTCTGGCCAGTCAGCAGCGGCCCGCGATTAGACCGTGAAGGATCAAAACAGCGGCAGATCCAGCAGAGCCGTTGCGATAACGCATGGAAAATAGGCGGCAGCAAAGAAGAAGAATGACGGGAATCGGGCGCGCATCGCACTTGCCGCGATTGCCATAACAGGACCTGCACAAAGTGCGAGAAGTGCCGGAATGACGATCATCTCGTTGTATTCGAAACCCGGACCCCAAGGCATTGCAGGATTTTCCAGACCAGCAGCAACCGTGCCACCAACCATCCCCAACACGGCGCCCATCAACATCGGTTTGATGTTGCGGCGCGCCGTGGGAGTTTCACCAACCATTGACGGGGAGCTGTACATACTTGTCGCCGTGCCACCTTCGGTGCGTGTCATATTCGAACGGCCACCACCGGAGTGGTTGTTGATCCGCGCAATCCGCTCGTTGAAGGTGTCATGGCTCATGATGCTCGCTTTCGCCTTACTCGTTACTGGTTAATACATCACGAGTTAATGGGGCATGAATTAGGCAAAAGCGGGTATCAAATAGGGCAAACAAGAGGGTAATACCCACAAATTTAAAGAAAAACTATAATCTACAGTAGGTTGAGAGCATTGGCCGGCATTGCAATCAGACAAGTTAACGCAAGGTAACCTATGTGATTATTGTGCTAACCCCGTCCCGCGATGATGCGGACATACTGCTTTGTCTCGCTGAACGGGGGAATGCCGCCATATTTCTTCACCGCACCAGGCCCTGCATTATAAGCCGCAAGGGCCAGGCGCCATGATCCGAACTCAAGATACTGCATCTTGAGGTAGCGCGCCCCACCATCCAGATTTTCATGGGGCTTTTTGGGGTCAACACGCAGATCTTTTGCAGTATCCGGCATCAGTTGTGCCAGTCCGATGGCCCCTGCGCGCGAGATTGCATTCGGGTTAAAGCGGCTTTCCTGATGCACGAGGCGCAAAAACAGGTCCTGTGGCACCCCGTGTTTATCCGCCGCTGCACGCGCCATCGCCAGATATGGGCCATTGTAACGCCCGCGATATTTTTTGACTTGGAAAGTATTGGTGCCATCGTCCCATTTGGTTGGCGTCACGACTGTGGGCGGCTGTAGTTTAGCGGAACTGTGATATTGTTTTGACGCACGTGTATCGAGAAGGTTTTTCTGTGTCGCGAACAGTTTGCTTCGGCTTTTGGAGGCGAAAATATCGGCGGAGGCCGGAGCGCCAAAGCTTATGGTCGCTGCAATGACTGCTGCTAGTGTTCTGCGCATATTGCCCCCTGCCCGTCCTCGTGACGGCTGCGCAATCATATACCAGTCCTGTCCGGCATGACCAGACTTTGTTGACTTCGCCCTATGCCTGCGCGCCCCGAAAGGGAGAAACCGCGTGTTCCCCGGTGATGATGGCGCTATAAGAGCGGCTGAATTGGTGTACCCAGATTCGGGTATCATCTAACGAAAAGTAATGCAGACCCAGAGGGAGAGCAGCATGGCCGGCTCAGTAAACAAAGTAATATTAATCGGCAATCTGGGGCGTGATCCCGAAGTGCGCAGCTTCCAGAACGGCGGTAAGGTATGCAACCTGCGCATCGCAACCTCCGAGACGTGGAAAGACCGCAATTCGGGCGAGCGTAAGGAAAAGACCGAATGGCACACGGTTGCCATCTTCAATGAAGGGCTTGTGCGTATCGCAGAGCAATACCTCAAGAAGGGCAGCAAGGTTTATATCGAGGGCCAGCTCGAGACCCGCAAATGGCAAGATCAGTCCGGTCAGGACAAATACAGTACCGAGGTTGTTTTGCGCAACTACGGCGGCACGCTGACCATGCTTGACGGGCGTGATGGTGGCGGCGGCGGCGGCATGGGTGGTGGTGGCGGCGGTTATGATGACCGTGATACCGGCGGCTATGACCAGCAAGGCGGCGGAGGAGGCTACGGCGGCGGTCAGTCTTCTGGTGGCGGTAATTCCGGTGGTGGATCGCGCGATCTGGATGATGAAATTCCCTTTTAGTAGATAGACCCGAATACCGGTAATTTTGATGAAATTAACTGTTTACAGACAATAAATTAGATTTGATTCTTTCGTAGACTCTTCTATCGAAGGATTTTGATTTGTGAGCAGTGCTGCAGACCGGTATTTTTCGTTCGTTTGAACGCATCTCAGACCAGATGGCGAGCGCCTGCCCCTTGTATTTGAGGCGGCAGGCGCTCCTGCCTATTACCCCACTTTTCTGATCTTAGACCGTCGCGCGAGAAATGCAGCGTCCGGAACACTCGAAAGGGTTGCCCACGATCTTATACATTTAGGTCAGGTCTTGGCTTTTGAATATCTCGACGACATTTATGTACGATTTTCAAGAAGCCACTATTTTGATGCAACCGAGATAGACGCAATCGCTCAAACAAGCTCGGTGACCACCCCGGCATTAAGGCGTCTGAATAACGCTAAAGTAACACTCGCTCGGCGGGCCCAAGGCTTCGCGAAGAGCTACTATGTTAGCAACAGGCTTTATTGCACAAATCGGCCTGATGTCGGTCTTCCCCTTACCCAGACGGATTTAGCCTACGGCTACAGTACGGGGTATGCCAAAAACTGTGAAGCCGTTGAGGATCGCGGCGCGGATCTGGACCTCTGCAACCAGACGCTCGAAGTCGCGCGCCGAAAGGCGCTGGCCAAGCAGTTTTACACAATGCATCCACTGACCGACAGGGCATCGCTTGCGATGTCCCGAGAGGTTTCGTTTCGACGCGACTCCGGCGGTAATACCCGGTCAGGTTTCGCCACAGAGAGCGACCCAGGTACTTTGAGGATCGCACCGCTTCGTTGCGAGCTCTGGCGCCTGGTGTATTAGGCTTCCACATCTTGGCAGTCTTGCGCGGCGGGATGGCGGCATGCGCATTGCGGGCTGCAATCGCGTCATAGCATTTGCGTATGTCGTAAGCACCATCGGCAGTGACGCTGCCAAGCTCCTGATCCGGAGCGATCTGACTGAGCAGGTCGGGAAGCATCGGCGCATCCTTTTGCCCGGCAGGCGATTGCAAAGCAATCTGCCGAGAGGGGCCAATGCTGCTGCTCGTGACCTCGATCGCACGTATCTCCTGCGCCTCCTCATCAATCCCGATGTGGATCTTGCGCCATAGGCGGCGTTTGGAGCCTCCATGCTTGCGAGCGTTCCACTCGCCTTCACCTTCAGCCTTGTTGCCTGTGCTATCCACCAATAGGTGCAGCGGCCCAGCTGATCCCTTATAAGGGATAGCGACGGCCAATGCCTTATGACGCCGACACAGGGTGCTGAAGTCAGGGACAGACCAGTCAAGCCCGACAAGCTTGAGCAAGCTTTCTACGAACCCCGTTGTCTGCCTCAACGGCAAACCGAACAGGACCTTCAGGGTCAGGCAGGCGTGAATGGCCTGATCACTGTAGGTTTGTTGACGTCCCCGTCGGCCAGAAGATCTCGCCTCCCACGCCATCTCAGGGTCGAACCAGATCGATAACGATCCGCGCCGCTGCAATGAAAGGTTATACCCTGACCAGTTCCGGGTCTAGTATGTCGTCGGTGTCCAGGGGCGGTAATGGCACCTGCTACCACATTGGATTCAGGCAGTGAATCTCTTCAGGAGGCGATTTGTGCAACAAAGCCCATCCACTAACACATACACTTAAAGTTATCATCTAATTATTCTGCTTTAGAAAAAGCTTGCTCTGATCCGCATCCAATCGCTTGAATGGGCGGGTCAGGCAAAACTTCCTTAAAAAAACGCACGGCAGAACCGCAGACATAATATGCTGCGGTTCTACCTATTTGGCAGTGCCGGTATCCTATTTTACCTTACGCTACATGTCCTTGGGGCGTACGCAACTTGCGTTGATATTGCTAGATCTTCGAAAGGCGTGAGTTGGTCGCCTCTAGACGTTGACAATAGTAAGCAGCCGATCGGCTCCGCCTAACGTCCGCGAACTGACAGTGCTTCTGCCAATAGCGCCAGCACATCTGCCATCGCCACCTCGCCGGAGACAAAAGAAGTGCCAATGCCCCGCGAAAGGATGAATCGCAACTGGCCTTCGACCACTTTTTTATCCTGCCCCATAAGCGCCAGCAGCGCCTGAGCATCGGGCAATTCGCCCTCAATATCCGACAAGTCAACTTTCATACCCATTGCACGCAGATGTGCGCGCACGCGGCTTGGGGCCTCTTGCGCGCACAGACCCATCCGCGACGACAACTCGAACGCCAGCGCGCACCCGATGGCAACCCCCTCACCGTGCAGCAGACGATCAGAGTATCCGGTCGCGGCCTCTAGCGCGTGACCGAAAGTATGTCCGAGGTTCAGCAAGGCGCGCTCACCCTGCTCTGTCTCGTCACGCACGACGATATCTGCCTTCATCTGGACTGAGCGACGCACGGCCTCGATTCGCGCCTCACCGCTCCCCTCGGTCAGTGCGGTGCCGTTTTCTTCGAGCCAATCAAAGAAGTCCGCATCCCCCAGCAGGCCATATTTGACTACCTCGCCATAGCCTGCGAGAAAATCCCGCGGGGCCAGCGTGCCCAGCACAGATGTATCGGCCAGTACCAGCGACGGCTGGTGGAACGCGCCCACAAGATTCTTGCCGTGGCGCGTATTGATCCCCGTCTTACCCCCTACCGAACTGTCGACCTGTGCCAGCAGCGAGGTGGGAATTTGCACAAATCGCACGCCGCGTCGCAGGGTCGCTGCGGCGAATCCGACCAGATCACCGATCACCCCGCCGCCAAAGGCGACAACGACATCGCCGCGCTCGATCTGCTGATCAAGCAGCCATTCGACGCAGCGCATAAGTTCCGCCCAGCATTTTGTCGCCTCGCCCGCCGGAAGGGTTAACGCCTCGACGCGGATACCTTGTGCGGCGAATCCGGTGCGCAACGCGTCAAGGTGGAGGGCGGCTACATTTTCATCGGTTATAACAGCAACGCGGGCGCGTTTAAGCAGCGGCGCCACCTGCGCACCGGCCTGCCCCAACAGCCCCGGCCCGATCTGAACATCATAGGCGCGCCCCGGCAGGGCGACATGCACACATGCGTTCATTGGACTTCTTCCATCACATCGGGCCGCGTCAGCAGCGTGTCGATTACCCGTAGCGCCATAGCATCAATCGAAAGATCCGGCGCACAGGTAACCTTAAGCTCGGCCAACCGGTAAACCGGCGTACGGGCAGCAAAAATCTCAGCGAGCGTGGCGCGGGGATTGGCGGTCCGCAGCAAGGGCCTCGTATCTTTGTGGCGCACACGCGCCCACAACAGATCCAGCGGTGCATCAAGCCACAGCGCAACGCCCTTTTTGCTGATGTTTTCGCGGTTGACCTGAGCGAGATATGCACCGCCTCCGGTAGACAAAATTCCGCTTTGTGTTTCCAGAAGCCTACGGATCACCTCAGCCTCGCGCTTGCGGAAAAAAACCTCGCCGTCGCGCTGGAATATCTCGGGGACCGACAGGTTCGCGGCGGCTTCGATCTCGGCATCACTGTCCAGAAACGGCACCGAAAGTTTGACGGCAACCGCACGGCCTACTGCCGTCTTGCCAGCACCCATCATACCCACCAAGGCCACCGTCTTTTTCAGACGGAAGCGGCGGGCCGGTCGGCGGATGTCAGCCGTGGATGGATCATTTTCTCGCATTTGTATCTGAATGACGTGATCTTACCGGAAAGGCCATATATAGTTTCGGAAAATAATAGCAAATCGGGCAAAATTTCATGTTGGGCAAACTCTTCAAGCTTCTGTTTATCCTTGCGATTCTCGGATTCATCGGACTTGTGGGCTTTGCCTACCTCGGACCTGAGCTGGGGTTCGACTTCGCCCCCCCCGCGCAAGAGGTCCGGATGCCCGTGACATTACCGGGGCAATAGGATGGCGGGACATCAGTACTGGCGGGCACTACGAACTGTTTGTGTAGGGCTGCTATTGCCAATGGCACATGGCGCATATGCACAGACAGCAGCGCCCTTGTCGGTTATCGACTGGCTAGACAATCCTGTTCCCTTGGCCGAAATGCCCCGCGCGCCTGCTGTCAAACCCCAGCAAAAAATCGAATCCATTGATGAGCCTGCGGTCACCGACACGGGCACGGCCCCGCAGATCACCAGCCGTCCCCTGACATCAGCAGCCCCCATGATGGTCGGGCTGGCCCCTATGGCGATGACCGGTATGCAGCCTGATCTGTGGACCGGCAGCGATGTCGACAGTCTGGTGCGCCGCATTGCATCCCTACCCGATCTTGATCTGCCCGCCGCAAACGCGCTGCTGTTCACCGTACTTCTGGCCGAGGCGAATGCCCCTTCAGGCGGCGATACCGCTCAGGACACCCTGACAAAGGCGCGGGTTGGCAAACTGATGACGCTGGGCGCCATTGATCCCGCACTTGCCCTGATAGAGCAGGCTGGCGCGGCTACGTCACCGGTGCTGTTTGACCTTTGGATGGAACTGAGCCTACTGGTCGGGACCGAAGATGACGCCTGCGGAGCGCTATCCCGTGCTCCCCGCCTGACCGATAATACCGCCACCAAGATATTTTGCGCCGCGCGGAGCGGCGATTGGGACACAGCAGCTTTGACGTTCAGCACCGCCTCCGCACTGTCTTTAGTGCCGCGCGAAACGCTTGACGTGCTCGACCGGTTTCTCAATCCGGACCTCTTCGAGACTGCCCCGCCCCTGCCCGCGCCGCGCGAGATGGATCCGCTCACATTTCGCCTCTTTGAGACTATAGGAGAGCCACTGCCAACCGGCCCGCTGCCCCGCACCTATGCCTTTGCCGATCTGCGCGACATCACCGGTTGGAAGTCTCAACTGGAGGCGGCAGAGCGTTTGACCCGCGCCGGAGCACTGCCCGAAAACCGCCTGCTGGGTTTATACACCGATAGAAGAGCAGCCGCATCGGGCGGCATATGGGACCGTGTACGCGCTGTACAAATGTTTGACGCCGCGCTGGCGAGTGCCGATGCACAAACTGTCGCCAATACACTGCCCGCTGTCTGGCGTGAAATGAAAAGTGCAGAACTTGAGGTCAGTTTCGCCACCTCCTTCCAGGAGCGTTTGAGCGCAATCACCCTTAGTGGCGAGGCGGCCATAACGCAGGCCCGCATCGGCTTGCTGTCCCCCGCCTACGAGAGCACTGCCACTGCAATGGCCAGCGATATTAGGCTGGGCGAGGATACCGAACTGATCCGCGCGGTTGCAGGCGGTGAAGTGTCAGGGGAAGCGCCGTCAACCCCGCTGCCTCGCGCGATCCACGATGCATTTTCGTCCCCCACACCCAATGCAACATGGGTCGGCATGGCACAATCCGGCCAACTGGGTGAGGCACTGATCGCCACACTCGATGCACTGCGTGATGGCGCACGCGGCGATTCGCGTGCATTACGCGAGGCCCTTGGTACCCTGCGCGCCCTTGGACTTGAGGATACAGCACGGCGCGCATCGCTCCAGATCCTCCTGCTTGAGCGGACCCCATGAGCGAGCGAAGCCCTTCGGGCTGGATTTCGATGTTTCTGGAAGCACAAGCCGCCGAGCTGGGAGCTGCAACAAACACGCTGTTGGCCTACGGGCGCGACCTAAAGGATTTTGACGGCTGGCTGGCGCGCCGCGGCACCGGCTTTGCGGATGTGGCGCGCAGCGATGTTGAGGATTACCTTGTGTATTGTGATGCTCAGGGTTTCGCAAAATCTACCCGTGCGCGCCGGCTGTCGGCAGTGAAACAACTCTACCGCTTTGCCTTTGAGGAGGGATTGCGCAGCGACAACCCCGCCATCCAGATCAGCGGCCCCGGACAGGACAAACGCCTGCCAAAGATCCTGTCGGTCGAGGAGGTTGACCGCTTACTGTCCGCTTCCCGCAGTCTGGGGCGAAACGATACCGATCGCGTGCGCAATACCTGCCTGATGGAGCTTTTGTACGCCACCGGCATGCGGGTAAGCGAACTGGTCGGCCTGCCTGTGAGTGCAACACGCGGCGATCCCCGTTTGCTGCTGATCCTCGGCAAAGGCGGCAAGGAACGCATGGTACCACTGTCGCCCGATGCCCGCGAAGCGCTGGCACTGTGGATTCGAATGCGCGACGGGACCGAGGCACAAAATGCCGCACTAAAAAAACCGGCCTCTAAATACCTGTTCCCATCCCGTGGTGCGGAGGGCCACCTGACGCGTCACCGCTTTTATCTGTTGATAAAGGAAATCGCCGTGGCTGCCGGTGTGGATCCGTCCAAAGTCACGCCACACACCCTGCGTCACGCTTTTGCAACCCATCTGCTGGCAGGCGGCGCCGATTTGCGCGCGATCCAGACGATGCTGGGACATGCCGATGTCGCAACGACCGAAATATACACCCACGTCCTCGAAGCGCGCCTGTCAGAGCTGGTGTTGGAGCATCATCCCCTGTCGGCATCTGCAATCCGCAAGGCGGATGGCAAAACATCTTCGGACGGCCAATAGCCCCGCAAAAGCGCATCGCGATAATCTGCCGGCAAATGCGCCGCATCCATATCGGCGGCAGCCGCCGCTGCGTCATAATCAAGTGTCTCGATACTGAACGCGCCATTGCGCATCTGGGCAAACCGCGTCTGCGCCGCACCGTCATGGGGCGGCATACCGATCACACCCGCATTCATCCACTGCCCGCGTGCCGTTTGGCGCATAAAAGGCAGGCCCGAATGCCCAGCAATCACACCATCGAGGGGGCCTGTCACGGCTTCCAGCGCCGTCCACTCCGCCTCGAACACCTCCGCTGTATCTGTCTCCCAGATAAAGCGCGCAATATCGCGCACCCCGCCGTGCAAAACCCCGTACCGTTTGCCGTGATGGACAAAGCTCAGCGTATCGGGCAGGCCCGCCATCCACGTCCGGTCCGCCGCGCCAAGCTGCGACTGCGCGAACGCATACCACGCAACGCTGAGACGGTCACAGGTCGTTCCCTCCTCAAAGCCGCAACCGCAATCAGCAGCACTCTGGGCCAACTGCATCTCGCAATTGCCTGCCAGTACTGCACAGCCCGACGCGCGCACCGCCGCAACGCACGACAGCGGCGCACCGCAATAGGCGACAATATCACCGGTGCAGATCACATGATCAGCCGCAATGCCCCTCAAGCGCGCCTGCGCCAATACCGCCTGCGTGGCCTGCAAATTGCTGTAAGGCCCGCCAAACAGCAGCACATCTCCGTCCAGCACGCCCAAATCACGATGTTTCATGTGCACGCCTCCTTGATTGCGGCAGGGCATAACCCCATAACAGGTCCAGTCACCCAAGGAAGGTTTCCCACATGGATTTGCCACAGGCAACGATAGATGCATCGTTCTGGATTTCAATTTCGATCATCTTGTTTCTTCTTATCCTGTCGGGATTTTTCTCGGGATCGGAGACCGCCCTCACGGCTGCGTCGCGTGGCAAATTGCGCGTGCAGGCCGATAAGGGGTCTGCGGGTGCACAGCGCGCGCTGAATATCACCGAAGACAACGAGCGGTTGATCGGATCGGTGCTGCTGGGCAACAACCTCGTCAATATCCTTGCGGCCTCGCTTGCGACTGCGCTTTTCACGCGGCTGTTCGGTGAAAGCGGTGTCGCGCTTGCGACACTGGTGATGACGCTGCTGGTGCTGATCTTTGCCGAAGTGCTGCCAAAAACCTATGCGATCACCAATGCCGAGCGCGCAGCGGCGCTGGTATCAGGCCCGATCAGGATTGTCGTTCTGGTGTTCTCCCCTGTGGTGAGTGTGGTGCGCCTGCTGGTGCGCACAATGTTGCGCATTCTGGGTGTTGCGGTTGACCCCGACATCAACATCCTTGCCGTGCGCGAAGAAATCGCGGGTGCATTGCAACTGGGCCATTCCGAAGGGGTCGTCGAAAAGGAAGACCGCGACCGCATCCTTGGCGCACTCGATCTGCGCGACCGTGTCGTGGAGGAAATCATGCTCCACCGCTCGGGCATCGAGATGATTGATGCTGGCAATGATCCATCCGATATCCTTGAGCAGTGTTTACGCTCCAACCACACCCGCCTGCCGATCTATCGCGACGATCCCGAAAACATCATCGGCGTAATCCATGCAAAAGATTTGCTGCGTGCGATGTATAAACTCATAGCCGGCACAAAAGACGGCGCTGCCGCGCTCAAGGAATTTGACATCGCGGATGTCGCGATGGAGCCCTATTTTGTGCCTGAAACCTCAACACTGGACGAGCAGATGCGCCAGTTCCTGCATCGCCGCACGCATTTTGCGCTGGTGGTCGATGAATACGGAACCTTGCAGGGGCTTATCACGCTCGAAGACATTCTCGAAGAAATTGTCGGGGAGATTACCGACGAGTTCGATCCGCTGGCCGATCACGGTGTTAAAACCGACAGCGATGGCCAGTTCTTGATCGACGGGGCAATGACGATCCGTGATCTTAACCGTGCAAACGACTGGAACCTGCCCGATGACGAGGCCAATACCGTGGCCGGTCTGGTCATACACGAGGCGCAGATGATCCCGACCCGCGGTCAGGTGTTCTTGTTCCACGGCTTTCGCTTCGAGGTACTGGCGCGCGAAGGGAACCGGATTACAAAACTTAAAATGCGGCCTCTTTGACAGACAGCCACCGCACCAGCACAGGCATCACATCCGTTCAGGCGCGCAACCGTGCGCCGTCCGGATCAAAGGGTGGTTCTGCCAGAACGGTAGCCCGATGCGCGACCCCCAACACCATTACCTCCACGCTGTCGCCTGCCACGACCCCTTTGGCATAACCCAGCGCGAGCGACATGCCGACACTGTAGCCATAGGCACCGGAGGTCACACGCCCGATGCCAACACCATCCTTGAAGATTGGCTCGCCGCCGCTTGCATCCGCGTTCGAGGCATCGGTTTGTGCCGCGTCGAGCGCCAGAATGACCATCGTCTCACGCGCCGGTTTCGCCATTGTCTCCGCCACGGCTGACGCGTTCAAAAATTCCTTTTTCATTTTGCACAGCCGCGAAAGGCCAACCTCCTGAGGCCAGTATTCAGGGCTATACTCGCGCCCCCACGAGCCATAGCCTTTTTCGATCCGCAGGGACATCAACGCACGACTGCCGACGGGTCCCGCGCCCACGTCCTCTCCCGCAGCAATCAGCGCAGCAAAAAGGGCGGGCTGGTCATCCACATCACAGTGCAGTTCCCATCCGAGATCACCGGTAAACGACACCCTGAGCGCAAGGCAGGACACACCGCCCGCCTCAATGCGGCGCGAGCGCATGAACCCGAAATCAGCCGTCTTTAACGAGGTATCCGTAATTCGCTGCAACAGCGTACGGGACTGCGGGCCCGCGATATTAAAGCCGCACATCGCGTCCGTGCGGCTTTCAAAATATGTCCCCTCAGGCAAAGGTACCTGCCGGAAGAACCGCTGGTGATAACGCTCTGCCATGCCCGAACCGATGATCCAGAACTCATCCCCGGTCAGACGGGTAACCGTGAAATCGCCCGCGATGCCGCCCCGCTTCCCGATAAGGGGCGTAAGACAGGACCGCCCGACCTCAGTTGGCATGTGGTTTGCGAAAACGGCGTTCAGCCATGCCTCGGCACCCGGTCCGCGGCACTGGTATTTGGCGAAATTAGAAATGTCGATAATGCCCGCCTTCTCCCGCAGCATGCGGCATTCGGCACCCACAACATCCCACCACGGCTGTCGGGTAAAACCATGGGTCTGGTCCTCGGCCCCTGCTTCAGTCCCGTAATACAGTGGATGCTCCCAGCCAGAGTTCAGGCCAAAAACCGCGCCCATCTCCTTTTGTTTCTCATAGACTGGGCGCACACGGGCGGGTCGTCCTGCACTGCGCTCCTCACCCGGAAAATGGATTTTAAAGCGGTTGGCGTATTGGTCGCCAACGCGGGCCTTGGTAAAAGCCTTGTCTGCCCAATCCCCGAACCGCGCCACATCCCATGCGAACATGTCATACCGGCTTTCGCCCGTTACGATCCAGTCAGCCGCGAGCAGGCCCATGCCCCCCGATTGGGAAAAGCCCGGGATGATGCCATTACAACAAAAATAATTGCTAAGCTCCGGCACCGGACCGAACAGCACGTTTGCATCGGGCGTCCAGATCATCGGGCCGTTTATCACCCGCTTGATCCCTGCCGTACCAACAGCAGGGACACGGGCAATAGCGCGTATCATGTTCTCCTCGATCCGCTCTAGATCATCGGCAAACAACTCATGCCCAAATCCTTGCGGCGTGCCATCTTCAGCCCAGAACCGCAGGTTCTTTTCATAAGCACCGACCAGCAGCCCCTTACCCTCCTGTCGCAGGTAATACTCACCGTCACGGTCCGCAACCGAGGGCAGCCGCCGGTCCATGCCTGCGATCTCCGCGATTGTTTCAGTTACAAAATACTGATGCTCGGTCGGTTGCAACGGCAGGGTGATACCCGCAAGTGCGGCCACCTCACGCCCCCACAGCCCAGCCGCATTCACAACCCACTGCGCCGCGATATCGCCCTTGGTGGTCCGTACAATCCATGAGCCATCGGACTGTTGTTCCGTTCCTGTGACAGGGCAAAAGCGGATGATTTCGGCCCCGTTCTGGCGCGCGCCCGCAGCATAGGCATTGGTCACGCCCGAAGGGTCCACATTACCGCCGTTCTCCTCGAACATAATACAGCGGATGCCGTCATAATCGACCAGCGGATGCAGCGCCTCGGCCTCGGCGCGGTCAACTTCGCGGAAGGGCAGCCCATAGTATCTGGCTTTGGCAGCTTGCAACCGCAACTGGTGCTCGCGCGCCTCCGTCTGCGCCAGATAGAGCGAGCCGGGCTGGAACACGCCACAGCTTTGGCCTGTCTCGGCCTCAAGAGTATTATACAGATCCATTGTGTAATTCTGGATCCGGGTAATGTTGTTGTTGTCGTGCAGACCGTGAATGTTGGCCGCTGCATGCCAGGTGGAGCCTGACGTCAACTCGTCGCGCTCCAGCAAGACAACGTCTGTCCACCCCAGCTTGGTCAGGTGATACAGGATTGAGCAACCGATGACGCCGCCTCCGATAATGACAGCTTGGGCATGGGTGCGCATGGCAAAGTTCCTGAAATCAGCAAATACTACTATACGTGCCGCGTAGGTCAGCGCACCGGATGCCCGTCAGCGACATCGATCGTCGCAGGCGGATCATGTTCTGCTATTATCAGTTTTGATCCATCTCCAGTGATCGGTCCGCAGAGTTGCGCAAAACATCGCGGTCCGGCGCAAAAGGAAGCGCTTCGATCCCGCGCTGAAGTTCGGTTCTGGCGAATTTCTTCGTAGCTTCGCGCAGACCCTTGTCGGGGTGTTGCATCAAACCGCTTAAAATTTGTTGTAACCTTTGCTGCACTTCAAGCGTGCTGGCACCGTCACGCGACAGTGCCCCGAACCCGTCGCGCAACAGTTCGTTAGGATCAAGAGGACGGACATGCAGGTTTTCGAGGACTTCGTCGGGGGTGGTTTCTGTCTCGTCCTTATAGTTGGACAATATCCGCCCGATGCGGGTAATCACGTCAATTGCAGTACCGGGGTCATTCACGCCGGGTGAAAGCGCTTTTGAGCCCACCTCCCCCATGACGATCAAACCAAACCGCGGATCCTGATCGTAGGTACGCAGATCTCCAATCACCAGCGCCTCTCGGACGCTCTCGCGCAGGTCGTCCAAATCAACATCATCGCCCTTCTGGTGCACATGCAAAAGGGCCGCGTTAAGAAAAACAAAGCTGCCGATGTTCTCGGTCAGGTACAAATCCACGTTATAATTTTTTGCGACCGCATTCAGGGCTTCGGGGTAGATGTGCTGGATGTAGCCACTTTCCCAAGCTTTGATAACGCGGGTGTTATCCGGCAAATCGCCGGTCAACGGGCGCGCACCCAGACAGGGCTGCGACAGACGCTCCTTGAACTGATCACGTGTCGTCTCCTCGATCTGGCGGGTGATGTCGATCAGCTGTCCAAACCCTTGCAAATGCAAAACCCAGCGCACCAGATAGACAACGATGACAGTCAAAACCGCCACAGTCATCCAGAACAGTACAAAAGCATGCTCATCGTCATAAACGCCAGTCTCGCGCAGGATAATTCCCAGCAACGAATACACGTAGGCTCCGATAAAGACCGCCAGAGTGTTCTGGGTACTCCGGTCTTGCATGATGAGGCGGTGTATCCGCGGCGTCCATTGCGAGGACGAGGATTGATAGACCGAAACCATGACCGTGATCGAAAAAATCGTCACCGATAACATCGCGCTGGCAATGATGTTCAGCAGACGGTCAGCAGAAACGCCGGTCACGCTCTGTGCCAACTCTTCGGGCACAAGCCCTTCAATCAGCTGGCTCATCCCGATGGCACCAAAGGCCAGCAACCCCATAAGCATCACGCGCACCCAGAGTTTGCGCATATAATAGCGCGTCTTTCTCAGTATCGTTGAAGGCAGGCTATCGAATAAATCAGCTAATTTTTTCATATTCCGAGAATAGCACGTCGCATGCGCCCTGCCACCCCAAGTCTACTATTCGTTTCCGACAAAATCTGTCGCAAAACAACTTGCCCCCAAGACTATGATACCATTTTCTAGGGTCAGCCATTCCGGAGTTTATCGACATGAAAACCACCACCCGCGTTGCAGTCATAGGGGGCGGTGTTGTTGGCGCTTCGGTTCTGTATCACCTCACAAAACTGGGCTGGTCTGATGTGGTGCTGCTCGAACGCTCGGAGCTGACATCGGGTTCGACATGGCACGCTGCGGGAGGCTTTCACACCCTGAATGGTGATACCAACATGGCCGCACTTCAGGGTTATACCATCAATCTTTATAAAGAGTTGGAGGAGATCACGGGCATGTCGTGCGGTTTGCACCATGTGGGCGGCGTGACCCTTGCCGATAATCAGGACCGGTTCGACATGTTGGTAGCAGAGCGGGCCAAGCACCGCTTTATGGGTCTCGAGACCGAGATCGTGGGGCCGGAGGAGATTGCAAAGATTGCGCCTGTTACCAATCTCGACGGAATAATCGGCGGGCTTTATGATCCTCTCGACGGGCATCTTGACCCTTCGGGCACCACCCATGCCTATGCACGTGCCGCAAAAATGGGCGGCGCGACGATCGAGACGCACACCATGGTGACCGAAACGAACCAGCGACCCGACGGTACATGGGACGTTATCACAGACAAAGGCACGATCCACGCCGAGCACGTGGTAAACGCAGGTGGTCTGTGGGCACGCGAAGTGGCGGCCATGGCGGGCGTCTATCTCCCCCTGCACCCGATGGAACATCAATATATCGTCACCGAGGAAGTGCCGCTGATCCGCGAGATGATGCAGGATGGTCGCGAGCACCCGCATGTGATGGACCCCTCCGGAGAAAGCTACCTGCGTCAGGAGGGTATGGGCCTGTGCATCGGTTTTTACGAGCAGACATGCAGGCCGTGGGCCGTGGGCGGGACACTGTGGAGTTTCGGGCAAGACCTGCTCGCAGATGATTTCGATAAGATCGAGGACAGCATTAATTTCGCTTACCGCCGCTTCCCCGACCTCGAGCGCGCGGGTGTGAAAAACGTAATCCACGGGCCGTTTACCTTTGCCCCAGACGGCAACCCGCTGGTCGGTCCAGTGCCGGGCTTGCGCAATTACTGGTCAGCCTGCGGTGTCATGGCAGGCTTTTCCCAAGGAGGCGGCGTGGGCCTCACCCTTGCGCAATGGATGATTGAGGGCGAGCCGGAGCGTGATGTTTTCGCTATGGATGTGGCGCGCTTCGGCAAATGGATCTCCCCCGGCTACACTCTGCCCAAGGTAATCGAGAATTATCAAAAACGCTTTTCCGTAAGCTACCCGAACGAGGAATTGCCCGCCGCGCGCCCGCACCAGACCACGCCGATGTATGACATATTCACCAAGATGGGCGCCGTCTGGGGACAGCAATTCGGGCTCGAAGTGCCCAATTATTTTGCGCAGGGCGATGAACCGACCTATGAGACGCCCTCCTTCCGCCGCTCAAACGCCTTTGACGCAACGGGGCGCGAGGTGCGCGCTGTGCGGACGGGTGTGGGCATCAACGAGGTGCAAAATTTTGGCAAATATCTGGTGAAGGGACCCAATGCGCGCAACTGGCTCGACCGGATCATGGCGGGCCGTGTGCCCTTACAGGGGCGGCTCTCGCTCACACCGATGCTGTCGCCCAAAGGGCGGCTGATCGGGGATTTTACACTGTCCTGCCTCGGGGATGAGCTGTTCCAGCTTACCGCTTCATACGGCGCGCAGGACTATCACGGCCGCTGGTTTGCGCAAAACCTTGATGAGGGCGTCACAGTCGAGAACATCTCTGACCGGCGAACAGGCTTCCAGATCGCGGGACCAAAAGCGCGCGAACTGCTGCAAGCCTGCACCCTATCGGATGTGGGCGCGATAAAATTCCTCGACGTAGCGCAGATGTGCGTGGGGATGACCAATTGTCTGGTGCAGCGCGTGAGTTATACCGGCGATTTGGGCTATGAGATTTACTGCGATGCGATGGCACAACGCCAGCTTTGGCGCACGTTGTGGGAGGCGGGGCAACCGTATGGTATTACGCCTTTCGGAATGCGGGCCATGATGTCGCTACGGCTCGATAAATTCTTTGGCGCGTGGCTGTTGGAATTCGGGCCGGATTATACAACTGCTGAGACCGGCTTGGACCGGTTCATCAGCTTCAAGAAAAATGCGGATTTCATTGGACGTGCGGCGGCAGAGGCCGAGCGCGCAATCGGCACGGCGCGCAAGCTGGTAGCCTTCGAGGTTGATGCGCTGGACGCAGATGTGCAGGGATACGAGCCCATTTGGCAGGCTGGCAATGTTATCGGTTTTTGCACGTCGGGGGGGTATTCCCACTATGCGCAGAAATCAGTCGCACAAGGATTTGTGCCAACCTGTCAAGCCGCCGAAGGGCTGATGGTGGAGATCGAAATTCTGGGTCAGAGGCGGCCTGCCCGTTTGGTCACAACGCCGTTGTTTGATGCAGACGGCGCGCGGATGCGCGGATGAGTAGTGTCGCGATTATCGTCCTCGCCGCCGGGAGTTCCTCGCGGATGCGCGGGCGTGACAAACTGATGGAAGAGGTAGAGGGGAAGCCTCTGCTGCGCCGTACGGTGCAGCGGGCGCTGGGACACGGCGCGCAGGTGGTGGTCGCCCTGCCCTGCGCGCCGCATCCGCGCTATGAGGCACTTGCGGGCTTGGGAGTCGTCTCCGTTCCGGTTGCCAATGCTGCCGAAGGGATGAATGCAAGCTTGCGCGCGGGCTTGCACGCTATCGACGCGGATGTACAAGCGGTGATGGTTCTGCTGGCAGACATGCCCGACATTACTGCACAAGATATTGCGGCTGTCCTGCAAGCGGTTGATTCAGAGGGTGAAACACGGATTTGGCGCGGAACAACCGCATCAGGCGATGCGGGTCACCCCGTGGTGTTCCATCATAGCGTTATACCACAACTTGCCGCCCTCCAGGGGGACGGCGGTGGTAGTGAAGTCGTCAAACAATATCGCGACCGGACCGCCTATATTCCACTGGAAGCGTCCCGCGCCCGCACTGATCTGGATACGCCCGAAGCGTGGGACGCATGGCGCAAGGCGCAATCGCTCAGTTAACCAGCAGCGCCGCCTCATGCGCCTTTACACTGCGCCGCGCAGAGGCGTAGCTTTTGATGCCCGCTTCGGTAGCCAACTCTGGAAACAGCTCAAACAATTCGGTGCGCTGTGCATTCCCCACACCTGCCAGTGATTGCAGCCCCGGTTGGAAGCTCTCACTCCATGTCCCATCCGACAAGATTACCTCGTGCTGGTCAAACATCAGGTGAATATACGTGACATCAATCTCGTCTACGACTGTTACGCCCGCCAGACCTGTGAGGTGCTTTGCAGCCACCAGCACTTCGCGCTCCTCGAAATAAAGGGCGGTTTTGTCGTTGGCGACCAACATGCGGTGGTTGGGCGATACCATCATGTCCCGCTCCGGCAGATCATTGCCAAGCGCGCCTTTGGCGATCAGGATCGGTGACAGGTGCGCCTTGTCGCGCAGATCCTTGGCGGTCAGTGCGACACGCCCGATCCAGCGAATGTTTTGTAGTCCGTTGTCGCGCGTAATAACGCGGTCACCCAGCTTAAGCTCCTCAACTGCGACTTCGCCGCGCGGCGTGGCAATGCGGGTGCCAGGGGTGAAGCAGGGTACAACCTTTTCGATATTGGAAAATACGATACGGCCTGCGTCGTTCGCGTCAGCATCCAGATAGTTGACTGTGCCGTTTTCGCGGTTATCGGGGTCGCGTGTGATGGTATAACTGCCACCTTCTGGAATTGAGCCCTCAAGGTTGATGCGGTCGAAATCAGCATCACCGCCCTCGCCGCCGTCGATCACATCACCTGCGGTTACATTGTAAAAGATGTCGCGACCCGCGCCACCGGTCATCGTGTCTGCGCCTGCACCACCGTTGAACAGGTTGTTCCCCTCGCCGCCCAGCAATACATCGTCGCCCGCGCCGCCAAACATGTCGTCGTCGCCTGTGCCGCCTACCAGAGTGTCCGAACCATCACCGCCGAACATGAGATCGTTGCCGTCTTCGCCCTGCAATTCATCATTACCGGCACGACCATCAATTGTGTCATTACCTTCACCACCGGCAATCAGATCGTCTTCATCCGTGCCGGGAATACTGTCCGCAAGATTAGTTCCAAAAATATCAGGCATCACAACATCCTCCGAAAAAACGCCACGCGGACATGCCACGCACCACCACAACTTAAGGTTACTGCGATTCGCAATTTCGTCAAAGAAGTATGTTAATTTTGTGTTAATTTTCAGGCACTTGCAATACAATCTTGCGAAAATACCTCTATTGAATGGCATGAGGAAACAATCATGCCAAACTTTTGCGGGGCGGTTGGTCTGAAAAAGCGGAGCCACGGGGGGCTCCGCTTCCAGTCGTCCGGGATCACTAGCCCCGAATGACGCTGCATACACATGGACCCCGAAGCGCGCCCCTGTTTGAAGGCCCGCTTCGGAGAATTTCTTACAAGGCTCAGTCTTTGCCTGTCAGCAGCTTTGCCTCGAACTTCTTAAGCGACTTGCGGGCAGCAGTGTAGGCTTTGATCCCCTCCATCGTTGCAAGCTCCGGGAAGAGTTCCAGGATCTCGTCGCGCGCCGCATTTCCGATACCAACCAGTGACTGGTCACCAGGCTGGAAGCTTTCTGTCCAGATACCATCGGACAGGATCACTTCGTGCGCCTCGAACATGATGTGGATATAGCTGGTGCTCGACACTTCGACCACGTCGATGCCTTCCATATCCGTCAGATGTTTCGCCGCGACCAACACTTCACGCTCCTCAAAGTAGAGGGCCGTTTTGTCATTGGCGATCAGCACACGGTGCTGTGGCGATACCATCATGTCACGCTCTGGCAGCCCCTTACCCAAGGCACCCTCACGGATGAGGACGGGGCGCAGATGCTCCTTGGCTGCCAACTCTTCACCGGACATCTCACGGCGTCCAACCCAGCGGATTTCCTGCATGCCGTTGTCACGGGTAATGACCCGGTCGCCGACTTGCAGTTCCTCTACCTTACGTTCGCCTTTAGGTGTCGCGATCAGTGTGCCGGGCGTAAAACAGATGACCTTTTCGATATTTGTAAAGATCAGCTGCCCTGCGTCTGTACCATCCGCGTTGAAGTAGTCGACGACACCGTTTTCGGCGTTATCAGGATCAAAGTTGACCGTGAGGCTACCGCCCTCGGGTGCTGATCCGCGCAGGTCAAGACAGTCAAAGTCATCACCCGTTTCGGAGCCATCCACAATATCGCCTGCATTGACGTTCTGGAAGACATCGCGATCTGCACCACCCGTCATCGTGTCATTGCCGGCACCGCCTTCGAACAGATCGTTGCCCGAGCCGCCGTTGAGGACATCATCCCCGTCGCCGCCAAACAACGTATCGTTCCCCAGCGCACCATCCAGCGTATCGTTACCCTCGTCGCCGTTCAGGATGTCATCGCCCTGACCGCCATCAAGGCTGTCGTCGCCGGTGCCCCCATTGAGCGTATCGTCCCCCAAAGCGCCCTCGAGCGTGTCGTTGCCAGCATCGCCTGTCAGGCTGTCATTACCTGCGCCGCCATCCAGAAGATCGTCGCCGTCACCGCCATGAAGCGAGTCGTCGTCGCGATTTCCGCGCAGCGTGTCGTCGCCGATACCACCCTCAAGGGTGTCTTCGCCCTGACCGCCTTCGAGGCTGTCGTTGCCCTGACCACCGATCAATGTGTCGTTACCGGTGCCACCCGTGAGGGTGTCATTGTCGATACCGCCATCGATAAAGTCGTCACCTGACCCACCCATCAGCAGGTCATCGTCGTCACCGCCAAAGATCACGTCGTTACCGGAGCCCCCATCGACAGTATCGCGCCCATTGCCCGGAGCCAGATCAGGACCAAGCGGGTTGCTACCGTCATCTTCGATCTCGAGGGCATCAAGACCCAGATCAGGATCGTTGTTGGCATAGATTGTATCGTTGCCATTGCCGCCGCGGATGCTGTCGTTGCCTTCTGCGCCCACAATGCGGTCGTCACCCTGACCGCCGTCGATGACGTCATCGTCAATGCCTGCGTCGATCACATCGTCACCACGACCACCGTTGATCGTATCACGGTCATCGCCTGTCCGGATTGTATCATTGCCGTCACCGCCGTCGACGCTGTCGCGATCGTCCTCGGGGTTCGGATCCGCAGGGAAGACACCGGGGTAGCCGATATCAGGCAAAGGAGCGCCGCCGCTGGTGTCGATCACGTCATTACCGGCACCGCCATTCACGGTATCGTTGCCGTCACCGCCGATAAGTGTGTCATTGCCATCGTCGCCGTCCAGCTCGTCGTCGCCAGCGCCACCATCGATGCTGTCATTTCCGGCACCGCCGGACACATCATCATTGCCTTCGCCTGCAATAACGGTGTCGTTGCCGCCGCCCGCATTGATGATGTCATCCTGTGGACCTTCGCCCGGCAGGAAGGCATCGCCGCTGTCGACCAGATCTCCCTCCGGATCACCAGTATAGCCGGTATCGATAAGATCATCACCGTCTGTGCCGGTAACAATACCGTCGCGCACGGTCACGTTGACAGTGCCAGGCGTCTCGCCTCCCTGACCATCAGAAACTGTATAGGTAATTTCCGCAGGACCATTAAAGTCAGGCGCAGGTGTAAAGGTCAGCGTCCCGTCAGCGTTGATCACAACGTCGCCGTTCGGGCTTGTCGCGGCAATTACTGTCAGCGGGTCGCCTTCGGGATCGCTGTCATTGTCAAGCACGTCAATGATAACTGGCGCACCTTGATTGGTAATCGCAGCATCATCAACCGTCACTGGCGGATCATTCACAGGTGTCACTGTCACATCGACTGTGGCGGTGTCTGTGTTACCTGCGGGATCTGCAACCGTATAGGTGATCGTGGTCGGCCCGTTGAAGTCGGGGTTTGGCGTGAACGTAAGGGTGCCGTCGTCGTTGATCACCACATCGCCATCCGGGCTTGTCGCGACTGTAACAGTCAGCGGATCACCCTGTGGGTCGGTGTCGTTTGCCAGAACCGGAATAGTGACCGGCGTATCCTCTGGTGTTTCGGCTACATCGTCCGCTGCAACAGGGGCGCCCGCTGGGTCACTAACCTGAACAAACAGAACCGCAGGATCGGTCAGCGCGCCATCGGTGATGGAATAGTTAACCTGCGCCTCGCCGATAAAGCCGGCGTTAGGGGTGAACGTCAGGGTACCGTCGCCATTGATTACAACTGTACCATCAGGGCTGGAGGCACTGATCACCGAGATAGGATCACCCTCTGGATCGCTGTCATTTGCCAGCACAGGCACTGTCACAGGTGTGTCAATCTCGGTGGTTGCACTGTCATCCTCGGCCAGTGGGCCATCGTTTACGGGATTCACCGTCACATCAACAGTCGCCGTGGCTTGGCCGCCGTTGCCGTCCGTAATGGTATAGGTGATCGTGGCCGGACCATCGAAATCAGCGTTTGGCGTGAATTCGAGCGTGCCGTCATCGTTGATCACGACCGTACCCTCTGGCGAGGTTGCAGAGGTTACCGTCAGCGGATCACCGTCAGGATCGCTGTCATTTGCAAGAACGGCGATGGTCACAGGCGTGTCTTCGTCGGTTTCAGCCGTATCATCGAGTGCAACAGGCGGATCGCTGGCCTCACCCACAGAAACCGTCACTTGGGCCGTGTCTTGCAGGCCTTCCTCATCCTCGATTGTATAGTTGATCAGCGCATCACCGGTGAAATCAAGGTTCGGCGTGAAAGTGATAGTGCCATCGTCATTGATCGCAACCGTGCCATCTTCGGACGTTGCAGCGACTACGGTGAGCAGATCACCGTCTACGTCACTGTCATTGTCGAGGACAGAAATGGTAACGGCAGTATCTTCGTCGGTTGCAGCGGAATCGTCCACTGCAACTGGCGCGTCATTGATGTTGTTCACCGTCACAAAGACACGGGCATCATCAAAGCCGCCATTGCCGTCTGTAATGGTATAGTCGATGATCGCTTCCCCGAAGAAATCCGGGTTCGGTGTGAAGACAAGTTGGCCATCCGCTGTGATGGTGACCGTGCCGTCGTTCGAAGTCGCCTCGGTGATGGTAAGCGGGTCATCTTCTGGATCGGTGTCATTGGTAAGAACATCGATGGTGACGGCCGTTTCCTCATCGGTCACCGCCGTGTCATCCACCGCGACCGGTGCAAACCCGGACCCGACACCGTCAGAAACAGTCACAGTGTGCACTGCACTATCTGTCAAATCTCCATCGGAAATAGTGTAGGAGATGGTCGCAACACCCGTAAATTCGGTTGCGGGCGTAAATGTTACCGTGCCGTCACCGTTGTTGACCAGTGTGCCTTGCTCCGCAGGAACAGTTGCCTCGGTCACGAAAATGACCTCGGGTGTTTCGACGTCGGTATCATTGGCCAGCAAGTTGACTGTCACGGGCGTATTGAAATCCGTGCTATCGGCATCATCCACGGCATCGGGTGCATCATTAACGGGCATGACCGTTACAACTGCCTCGGCCACATCACTCAGCCCCGTGGGGTCGGTGATGGTATAGGTGATTGTGGCAGGACCATTAAAGTTCAGCGCGGGTGTGAACGTGACCGTGCCATCACCGTTGTCAATTACCGTACCCTGCTCGGCGGGAACTGTGATGCCGGACAAAACCAGCTCGTCTAATGTGTTGTCGGGATCAAAATCGTTGCCGCGCAAATCAATGATCACCGCAGTGTCCTCAGGGGTAGAGGCTACATCGTCAAACGCTTGCGGTGGCAGTGGCTCGCCCACGGTAACGGTGTGCACAGCACTATCTGTCAGCTCTCCGTCGGAGATGGTGTACGAGATGGTCGCAACACCGGCAAAGCCGGTCACAGGTGTGAAAGTCACTGTACCATCACCGTTGTTGACAAGTGTGCCCTGCTCCGCAGGAACGGTCGCATCGGATACCACCAGATCGGCAAGCGGTGTGTCGATATCTGTGTCATTGGCCAAAAGGTTGACTGTGACTGGAGTGTTGAAATCGGTGGTATCGGCATCGTCAACCGCATCCGGCGCATCGTTTGCAGGTGTAACCGTCACAATCGCCTGACCTTCGTCAGACAAACCGATTGGATCGGTAACAGTATAGGTAATTGTGGCCTCACCGTTGAAGTCTGGCGCAGGTGTGAAGGTTACAGTGCCGTCACCGTTATCTACAACGCTACCCTGATCCACTGGAACCGACACGCCAGAAATAGTCAGCGTCCCTGTTGCATCGTCAGGATCGGTATCGTTGCTCCGCAGATCAACGACCACAGCAGTGTCTTCAGGTGTCGTGGCCGCATCGTCAACTGCAACTGGGGCATCGGGTGTCGCGATGATGCGCACATCAACTGCGCCGATGTCAGTCCCGCCGTTGCCGTCTGTAACGGTGTAGCTAATGGAAGAAAGGCCGTTGAAGTTGGCGTTCGGAGTGAAAGTCACCAGACCCTCCGGCGTGAACTCCACTGTGCCGTTCGGGCTGCTCGCCGCGATGAGGGTGAGCGTGTCACCATCTGCGTCCGTGTCGTTTGTGAGCACGTTGATGGTTGCGGTTGTATCTTCGTCCATCAACAATTCGTCGTCGACTGCAACCGGTGGCGTGTTTTCCGTCACCGGTGTGCCGATGATAGTTTCAATCTCGAAGAACTGCATCGAGCCTGTCACAGCGCCGTCTGCACCAAGAAAATCAACGGTTCCGGAGTCGGAGTCGCCATCTTCATCGCGAGTCACATCGCGCAGACGGAAATCGCCTACACCAGACAGGTCGAGCGTATCCTGATCCAGTCCGGTTGTCTGACCTGTGCCACCATCGACGGTGTCGCCAGCAGTGCCACCTATGAACAGATCGGCATCGTCACCGCCCAAAAGCAGGTCAGCGCCCGCGCCACCCGCAATGTTGTCGTTGCCTGCGTCACCCGACAACGTGTCATCGCCGCCTGCGCCGCGCAGAATGTCGTCACCATCACCACCGAAAGCAATGTCATTGGCCGCACCAGTGTGCGTGTCGCCAAAGCCGTCGTCGCTGTCGGCCCATGTACCAGTGTGGATTTCGTCGTTGCCTGCACCGCCATATATGGTGTCAGATCCGTCAGCGCCCAAATCAAACACACCATCGGTTTCGGTGGATACGCGGCTGTCGTCGTCGCCGGTGATAATATCATCGCCAGCGCCCCCGTTGATCAGATCATCGCCTGCACCACCAGCATAGGCATTGTCATACTCGGAAGCTGGCAGAGCGCCTGATGCGCCTGCGTCGGCTCCGTTCACGGCATTTTCGTCGGTCGGGCCAGCATTGATCGTATCGTTGCTTTCGTCACCGTCGATATAGTCCTGACCGGAGTCGCCTTGCAAAAGATCGTCCCCCGTACCGCCCAAAATGGTATCGTTGCCGGTTTCGCCAAAGATTGTGTCGTTGCCATCATCACCGGCGAGCACGTCATCATTGCTCTCGCCGACAACCACAACATCGCCGGTGTCAAAGAATACATCGGTGATATTGATGTTCGAGCCACCGTCGCCGTTCTGCACGTGCGTAATCTCGATCCGCGATACGGGGCCGGCGATGTCGACATTGAGCGAATAGAAAGGAGTGGTGGCGTCTGCATATCCGCCGTCACTGTCGGCAGTCTCGGCACCATTGACGCCGTCGGTATCCAGAAGCGTCAGACCGCCCCCGCCTACCAGCGTCACGGGCAACGCATTACCAGAGGCATCGAATGCGCGTACAGTTACAAGGCTGTCGCCGGTGATTTCGTTGATATTGAAGTCAACATTGCTCACGGGGCTATCAAAATCCAGCGCGTAGCTTTCGGATTGGCCATCTGCACGGGTCTCGGCCGCAAGCGAGCTTGTCGAGCTGACGGTTTCGGAACCTCCCTCGATCCCCGTGACGCGCTGGGTGTCGGTGGAGAACGTTGAATCAGTCTTTGGTGTCGATGAGACGTTGGTGAAGGTTACATTGACCGTGCCTGTGTCTTGGGTAAATCCGGTAACGCTCTGGCCATTGGTAAAGCCCTGCTCGCTCCAGTTAAAGCTTTCGCGGTCGCCTGTTGTGCCGACCGGACCATCGCCTCCGGCAAGGGTGCGATCGCCGTAAATCAGATCGTTGCCCGCGCCGCCGGCCACGACATCATCACCGGAACCGGCGTAAATGTCGTCGTCCGCCGCACCTGCGGAAACTGTATCGTTGCCGCCACGGGCATCGACAATATCATCATCTGCGGCTTCACCCGCAATAATGGCGTCGCCTGCATCAATCAGGTCACCTTCCGGATCGCCAGTGTACCCAAGGTCGATCAGGTTTGCATCATCAGTGCCCGAAACGATTCCATCCCGCACGCCTGGATCAACCGGATCAATGGGGTCTACCGGATCCACAGGATCGACGGGTTCATCCACATCCGGGGTCCCATCTTCGAACACCAGATTGTCCACAGCGCCCGAGCCTTGCAGAACCACTTCGAAACGGGTGGTACCCGAAACCGCCAGCTGCACAACACTTTGACCGTTGTTGCCGTTGGCCGGTACGAACTGCTCGCTCAAAAGCGCGCCGTCAGCGCCGTAAAAGAAAAGGCGCGCAGGCTCATCTAGATCAAGGAAGGTCAGCGATTTGATCGTCACCGCATCGTCAAAGCCACAAGCAAGCACGCCACCTGTCTCGTTGTCGTCGGGGTTTGTACTGTCGCCGTCTTCTGAAATGATCAGAACATTACCGAGATTATCCGTTGCCAGATCGTCGTCGCCACCAGTCGGATTGCTCGTGTCGAAGATCATCGCCTGATCTACGCCCGGCGCATTCGATGTTGCGGTGATCCGCAGCCCGATATCCGCGAACTGGTCTGTTACGTTTTCGCCTGTGGCGAGGGAATTGAAATCAACGGTTCTAATCATGTCATATGCTCCTATGCAGCGACGCGCGAGGCGCGCGAGGCGGCCGGATTGTAAAATGTGATGAAGGCGTGGTTATAAGCCTTGGGAAAAATCGAAAAAGGCGAAGCAGCATACCCTCTGCGTTCAAAATCAATAAGACAGTATTCAATCATGTTCTTGTCCGCATAGACTCATAAACCTCGTGAGGCTTCGACAACTGGTCCGAAAGCAGCACGCACACAGCACGGCCCAGATGGAGGGAGAGACAGGCCAAAATGCGGCCAGGCTGTGAAGCATACAAGTTGCATCACAGTCTATAGAGCAGAGGTCGCAAAACATGCGGCCCTGCACCTCTCCCGCATCCAAGAATGCAGTAAATGTGCGGCCGCCCCCGGACCATTCGTCGTCACCCCCCAGTGGGCTACGCAATGGATACCTTTTGCGCGGAGCCGCACAAAGGGAAAAATGGTTGAAAAGTGTCAGGACTGCGGTAGAAGTTTCTGATCATGGTTAACGCTACGGCAGCTCATACCGGACAAGCCACAACATTGTTTCCAAAATGGAAACTCAGGAAAAGTTTGCAGAGCCATAAAAAATAGGGGACGCGCCGAGCTCGCCCCGCATTAACGACGCAAGTCACTGCCCATATCGTTTCTAAAACAATGACAATGACAAAATGCGCCGCTCTTTTCCGGTAAGCGCTTCGGCCAACTTATGCCGCGTTTCCCCGTTTACCGAATAGAACCAATGCGCAATTTACGGTAAAACTAATGCAGGAGCGGGCAACATTTGGCCATATTTCCTCGAATCAATTATTTGCGGTGAAGAAAAATTGCGCGGCTGGCGGCTCCGGCCTCTGAAGAAGGGACCCGCATATCACGCCCTCATTCATGAGGGAGGCACAGCACAGGTGCTACATCTGTTTGACCTAAGGCAGGATCAAAAGATTCCCCAAATTCGGGCGCGCTGCACGAACCTATTATTGGGTTACCCAAATAGATATTGGTCATTGCAACGAGCTCATTACCCCACTGCAAGCAGCGTGAAACATAACGCATCTGATGCGCCGCAAAATGCAAAAAATATGCTTTGTTTGATTGCGGCGTTCCCGGGTCGGTAAAGTCGCTTACGGGGCATAGGGGGGCGTACCACCACTTGGCGGTGCGCCCCCTATCTGTGGCCTATATCCCGGCAACTTGCCTAGGATATAGTTGGTACCCAAGGCCGGACTCGAACCGGCACGCCTTGCGGCGGGGGATTTTGAATCCCCTGCGTCTACCATTCCGCCACTCGGGCACGATGCCGGATGTAGCCTGCGCAACTCGGCGAGGCAAGCCAAAAAATTGCAGATCCAAAACAACAAACGCAAGCGTCCGACACGCCGCCTACGGCAGATGCAACTCTCTTGACCTGACCCTCACATGGTGGTTTTGAAGGCCGAAACAATTAGGACGAGGCCCAGATGATCCAACGCTTGTATGACTGGACGCTTGGCCTCGCCGAGCATCGGCACGCTCTTTGGGTGCTGGCCTTTGTCGCCTTTCTGGAAAGCTCGATGTTTCCGATCCCGCCTGACATTATCATGATCCCGATGATCCTTGCCCGTCCAAGCCGCGCATTTGTGATTGCCGGCGTGGCGTTGGTGGCCTCGGTTTTGGGCGGTATGCTTGGATATGCCATCGGCGCACTGGCTTTCGAAACACTCGGCGACCCGATTCTGACAGCACTCGGCAAAGGCGATGCGATGGCGGAGTTCGCGACCCGCTTTAACGATGTAGGCTTCTGGGCGGTGCTGATCGCCGGCGTGACCCCCTTTCCCTATAAGGTTATTACAATTATGTCAGGTGTCACCGCGATGCCACTGGGCACCTTTATCGCGACTTCGATCCTCGCGCGTGGTCTGCGCTTTTTCCTTGTGGCGCTACTGCTGTGGAAATTCGGCGCACCGGTGCGCGATTTCATCGAACGTCGCCTGCCCTTGATGTTCACCTTGGCCGTTGCCCTTATGATCGGCGGCTTCCTAGCAATAAAGTTGTTCTGATGCGCCTTGTTTTACTTGCGACACTAGGATCTGCCGCCGTCTTGCTCGGTGCGTATGGCTTCCAGCATATTGGCGGCATGGCCCCGTGCAAACTTTGCCTGTGGCAGCGGTGGCCGCACGGCGGCGCCATCCTTATCGGCCTTGCGATTCTGTTCACCGGTGAGCGGAGGCTGGCATGGATGGGCGCAATCGCTGCGCTGAGCACTGCCGCAATCGGTGCCTACCACGTGGGAGTCGAGCAAGGCTGGTGGGAGGGTCCAAGTACGTGCACCGCGGGCGGTGTCACCAACCTGAGCGCGCAGGAATTGATGAACCAGATCCTTGCAGCTCCGCTGGTGCGCTGCGACGATATTGCCTGGCAAATGGCAGGTATCAGTATGGCAGGCTGGAACGCGATCTTGTCGCTTGGCCTTGCGATGATCTGGATACAGGCAATGCGCCGCGCCTGACGCCTCCGTACTACCTGCCCTGAAATGCAGCAAACAAAGGATAACCCTGATGAAACCACAGCACGTAATTTTACAAGGTGCGCCGCTTGATTGTGGCAAAAACCGCCGTGGCTGTATTATGGGGCCGGATGCCTACCGCACCGCAGGCCTTGTTGAAGCGCTGGAGAGCCTTGGTCACACTGTGACCGATATCGGCAATATCGGGCCTGCGCCCTACACCGAAGTGATACATCCCAAGTTGCACCGTTTGTCAGAAACGATCGCATGGACCCAAAGCCTTGCCGATGCGACCGAAGCTGCGTTTGCACGCGGCATGCCAATTACCCTCGGCGGGGATCATGCGCTTGCAGCGGGCACAGTTCTGGGCGCGATGCGCCATGCTGCGGCGGTGGACCGGCCGTTGTTTGTTCTGTGGCTCGATGCGCACAGCGATTTTCACACACTAGAAAGTACCGACAGCGGCAATTTGCACGGCACACCCATGGGATACCTTACGGGGCGCAGCGATTTCCCCGGCTGGCCTGACCTTCCTGCGTCTCTTCCCTATGAAAATATCGCGATGATCGGTCTGCGCTCGGTTGACCCCGCAGAACGGGCAGCGTTGCAGCAAACTGCCATTACCCGCGTCGACATGCGCCAGATCGACGAGAGCGGCATCGCCACCCCGCTTGGCGCATTTCTGGAGCGGATCGAAGCCGTAAACGGCATGCTGCATGTTTCGCTGGATGTGGATTTCCTTGACCCCGCTGCTGCTCCTGCGGTCGGCACCACAGTGCCTGGCGGCGCCACTGTGCGTGAAGGCCATCTGGTAATGGAAATGATCAACGACAGCGAGTTGTTGACCTCGATGGATCTGGTGGAGCTGAACCCGTTCATGGACGAGCGCGGGCGCACCACACGCCTGATGGTCGACCTCGCCGCTTCGGCGCTGGGCCGTAACGTGTTTGATCGCCCGACACGGGCGTTTTAAATTAGTGTATTTATCAAGGGCACCCCAAAAGGAACGTCCCTTTTGGGGTGCCTTACGAAGCATCCCCCAACGTATCGCGAAGTGGCTGCCCGTTAACGCGAAGCGCGTGACGTAACATCGACGCCGTAAAGCCAGTCAAACGCCCCCAACATCCGCCCCGGCGCGAACCTGCTGCCCAGACGCAGTACATTATGGGCGGCAAACCGCACTGGCCCGGGACGCAAGTGGTAGCGCCACGCATTGCCCTGTGCAGCCTTTATAACACGACTGACGCGCGGCACACGCACCGCCTGATAACCCGCCAGTCCGGCACGACCACCTTGTGCCACATAATCGGCCAGCACCCACGCATCCTCAAGCGCCATGTTGGCCCCTTGCGCCAGAAACGGCAGTGTCGGATGGGCCGCATCGCCCAACAGCACCACACCACCCGCCTGCCAGACGGCTGCGACCGGATGCCGGTGGAGCCCCCACAGGGTTGTACTCTCGACCGCCGCGATCATCTCCCCTGCCATACCGCCAAAACCTTGGAAGGCCGCGCGCAGATGGGCCGGATCATCCGCTAGCATCCATCCTTCACCGGCCCAAGCGCGGCGCTCCTCCACTGCGACCAGATTGACCATGCTTCCGCCGCGCAAAGGATAGCTGACCAAATGCCGGCCTGGCCCCATCGTGACCATCGCCACATCCGCGTGGTCGAAAGTATTTGGCACCATTGCACGCCATGCAACCTGTCCCGTGAAGGCTGCATCATCTGCACCATTGAGCGCAATCCGCGCCTGCGAATGGATACCATCCGCCCCCACCACCAACTCGGCGCGCCGGGTGCTGCCATCCGTCAGTGTCAACTGGGGCACCTCGCCCGCTGTCACGCGCTCCACGGTACATCCCATGTCAAAGCTTACGTTGGCTTCCAGCGCCGCCTGACGCAGAACCTCGATCAAGTCGGCGCGGTGGACAAAGTAATATTTTTGATCCTCGCGCAGCTGCGTCAGATCAAGACGGGCAACATCCCCTGCGCGGTCATGCGCCTGCATAACCACCGCCTGTCCGCGCACAGCACCGCGCTGAAGCAGCCGCTGCACCAGCCCCAAAGCACGCAGCACGGCAAGACCGTTGGGGCTTACCTGAAGTCCTGCGCCCACTTCGCGGATTTCTGCGGCCTGCTCAATCACCGTTACCGCAATACCTTGACGCGCCAGCGCTGTCGCAACAGCCAGCCCTCCGATACCTGCACCGATCACGATTGCATTGCTTACGGTTGCTTTGCCCACACCCGTTCTCCTGCTTTGTTCTGTCTCGAAAGGTCGCTATGCAGCGGGAACACTTGCAAAAAAGGCGCCACAGCTCTCGCTGCGACGCCTTGTTTTTCTACCATATCGTCCCAAAGCCCTGTGGCTGGTCCCACACTCATTCGTCGCGGTGGACGCGCTCGCGGCGCTCGTGCTTTTCCTGCGCCTCAAGGCTCATCGTCGCAATCGGTCGCGCCTCCAGCCGTTTGAGCGAAATAGGCTCGCCGGTGACCGAGCAGTAGCCGAACTCACCCTCGTCGATGCGGCGCAATGCTGCCTCGATCTTATTGACCAGCTTGCGGGCGCGGTCACGGGTGCGCAGTTCCAGCGCGCGGTCAGTCTCCTCGGAGGCGCGGTCATTCACGTCCGGAATGTTGCGCGTGCCGTCCTGCAATGTCTCGATCATCTCGCGGCTGCCTTCCAGCAATTCCGCTTTCCAGTCCAGCAATTTCCAGCGGAAATACTCGACCTGCATGTTATTCATGAACGGTTCGTCTTCGGACGGCGTATAGTCGGCAGGCAACGAATTTTTCTTTTTGATTTTGCCAGTATCTTTAACAGATTTTGTAAGTGTCACGTGGCAACCCCCTCACGACATTTCCCATTGGCGCGGTCTCTATAGGAGGCATGAACGATTGTCACTACTCAATG
This sequence comes from Sulfitobacter guttiformis, assembly GCF_003610455.1. Classification (NCBI taxonomy): domain Bacteria; kingdom Pseudomonadati; phylum Pseudomonadota; class Alphaproteobacteria; order Rhodobacterales; family Roseobacteraceae; genus Sulfitobacter; species Sulfitobacter guttiformis. The sequence continues at coordinate 504,765 of NZ_RAQK01000002.1, forward strand.
ATGCGCTATTATGCCCCGTGAATTATTCAAGAAAAACCAAGTCAGAAAGTTGATGCCGATATGAAATTTCAAGGTACCGCCGACTACGTCGCAACAGATGATCTCAAAATTGCGGTCAATGCGGCGGTCCAGCTGGAACGCCCCTTGCTGGTCAAAGGCGAGCCGGGCACCGGCAAAACCGAACTTGCGCGTCAGGTCTCCTCCGCGCTGGGCCTGCGGATGATCGAATGGAACATCAAATCCACCACCCGCGCCCAGCAGGGTCTCTATGAATATGACGCCGTCAGCCGCCTGCGCGACAGCCAGCTCGGCGAGGAAAAGGTCCATGACGTTTCCAACTATATCCGCAAAGGCAAGCTCTGGGAGGCTTTCGAGGCCGGTGAAAAGGTTGTTCTGCTCATCGACGAGATTGACAAGGCGGACATCGAATTTCCCAACGATCTTCTGCAAGAACTCGATAAAATGGAATTCTTTGTCTATGAGACGGGCGAGACGATCAAGGCAAAGGTGCGCCCTATCGTAATCATCACCTCCAACAACGAAAAAGAACTGCCAGACGCGTTCCTGCGCCGCTGTTTTTTCCATTACATCCAGTTTCCAGATATGGAGACACTCAAGAAAATCGTTGAAGTACATCACGCAGGCATCAAGCCAGAGCTGCTGACAACGGCCCTCACCCAGTTCTACGAAATACGCGATCAACAAGGGCTCAAGAAAAAGCCCTCCACTTCCGAAGTCATCGACTGGCTCAAACTGTTGCTGGCCGAAGATATGGACGCGGCCGATCTGAAAAAGAGTGGCTCTTCTGCTCTGCCTAAACTGCACGGTGCGCTTTTGAAAAACGAACAGGACGTGCATCTGTTCGAACGTCTTGCGTTTATGGCGCGCGGCGGTCGCTAGGCCAACAAATACCGGCGCAACGCAAACCATCTGGTCTTGCGCTGCGCCTCACCCTCCGGTTTTTTTTGCTTTTAGCACCCGAAGTTACAGCCACGGGCGTTGCCGTAACAGGCAAGGCCGAGCACTATGGCTGCTCAAGCACAGCGGGGTTTGAGGTTTTTAGAACCTCCAAATTGAAGCTGTGCTTATATCTACTCCAGATAGAATCACATGAGTTGTCTGCCTGCCTATAAAGACGATGAAAATTTTGCGATTTCACAATTGTGGCACGCTTGGCTTCCACCATGAGGTCGCCCGCATCCCGTGTCAGGTCATCGCCATTACGATCGGCCAGCCTGCGTTGATTATCTGCAATACCTGAACAAACAACGCCTTCACCTGCAAACTGTGTCCAATCCGCACCCATGAACACTGGTCTGCCTCAATCCTTCATTATTGCCACGATTTCGCCTTATTTGCTCCATACGCGTGACTGGTTGAGGTGCGAAAAGATCTCCAATTGAAACTCAAAAGGGCAGGCAGTAGAGTTATGAGTATCCAAAACGCACCACAAGCGCGCGTGCATTTTGTGCGCCGTTCAACAGAAAACGTAAAATTTGAATCAAAAAGGGACGGATTGTGAAGTCCCGCCTCGCCCTTCTTCTCGCGATGGCGTTAAACGCGTGCACACCAACCACGGGCGGTGATGTCTCTCGCCTGATGACGATCAACGAGACCACTCTCCCGCCGTTAAAAGTGTTTAACTCAGGTCAGCATGTGAGCCCTGTCCGCTCCAACAATGATCTGGCTCTTGATTTTATCGAGCTGTCTTTCCGCCTTGAGAGCGGCCGTGAACTGCCGGTGCTTACCCGCTTTGAGGGACCGATCACGGTCAAGGTTATTGGCAATCAGCCTGCATCGCTCCAGCATGATCTGACGCGCCTGATTGCACGCCTGCGCACGGAATCGCGCATCAACATCAGCCAGATCAGCAGCGGTCCGGCAAACATCACCATCAACGCAGTACCCCGCAAGGATATCCGCAGCGTCTTGCCGCAGGCGGCGTGTTTTGTGGCCCCTAACGTCACAAACATGGCCGAGTACCGCAAGGCGCGCAAAACCAGACTGGCGAACTGGTCCCAGCTGCGCTCACGTGAAAAACTGGCGATCTTCCTGCCAAATGATGTCAGCCCACAAGAAGTACGCGATTGTTTGCACGAAGAGCTGGCGCAATCGCTGGGGCCGTTGAACGATCTCTACCGCTTGCCTGATTCCGTGTTCAATGATGACAACGTGCATACGGTCCTGACCGGATTTGATACGATGATCTTGCGGGCCTACTATTCGCCCCGATTGCACAATGGCATGACGCGCGGTCAGGTGGCGGCCACCCTGCCCCATATCCTGCGCGAGATTAACCCCGGCGGCGAGAACGTTCCGTCGGTTTTTGCGACCCGTACCCCGATCCAGTGGAAGCGCGCGGTCGAGACTGCCCTTGGCCCTGCCGCAAACCAGCGTGACCGTGAAGCAGCCGCAGCAGAAGCTCTCCGTATCGCGCGAGCGATCGGTTGGCAGGACCAGCGCCGCGCATTTGCCCATTATGCCATGGGCCGCGTACTACAGCGTGGCGACCCTATCACTGCGCAGCAACATTACGCGCAGGCAAAAATATTCTACGGGCAGACTCCCGGCACGCAACTGCATCAGGCCTATGTCGCGACACAGCTGGCTGCCCATGCGGTAAGTCAGGGTCAGGGCGAGCTCGCCCTTCAATTGGTCGCGCCCCACGTCGAAATTGCGCGCAGCAGCGAGAATGCCGCATTGCTTTCCACTCTGCTGCTGTTACGTGCCGAGGCGCTAGATCTCGTGAACCGCCCCGCCGAGGCACAGGCCGTGCGTCTGGACAGTCTGGGATGGGCGCGCTACGGATTTGGCTCTGACTGGGCTGTGCGGGCCAAGCTGCGCGAGATCGCATCGCTGAACCCGCTCAAAGGATAGCCCGCACACACAAAGGGTTGAGAGCATGATTGTAATTGGGTTGGCGATACTTGGGCTTATCATCGGCGGCATGACCGCTAAAAAGCGCCGCGGCAACCGCAAGGACATCGCACAATACGCCGTCGGATACGGCATGGCTTTTCTGATCGTGGGGATGTTCCTCACGGTGATTATCGACCGGCTGACAAGCTGATGTTCCTTCCCTTCTACGAGCAGTTGCGCGCCCACAAAGTTCCCGTATCCATGCGGGAGTTTTTGGCGTTTCTGGATGGTATGGCCGCTGGCATCGCGACCTACGACGTCGAGGCGTTTTATTACCTTGCCCGCACCGCTATGGTGAAGGACGAGCGAAACATCGACAAATTCGATCAGGCCTTTGCCGTCGCCTTTTCCGGCCTCGAAAACATTACCGCCGAACAGGTATTGGAAGCGGTGGACATACCCGAAGAATGGCTGCGCAAGATGTCAGAAAAACATCTGACGCCCGAGGAAAAAGCAGAGATCGAAGCCCTTGGTGGTTTTGAGAAATTGATGGAGACCCTCAAGGAACGCCTCAAAGAGCAGGAGAAACGTCACGAGGGCGGCAGCAAATGGGTCGGCACCGGTGGTACCTCCCCGTTCGGAGCATATGGGTACAATCCCGAAGGGGTGCGCATCGGCCAGAAGGAAGGCCGCCATGGCAAGGCAGTCAAGGTCTGGGACAAGCGCGAATTCCGCAACCTTGACGATTCTGTTGAATTGGGAACCCGCAACATCAAGGTGGCGCTCAAACGTCTGCGACGCTGGGCGCGTGACGGTGCCAGCGAGGAGTTGGATTTAAACGGCACAATCCGCTCGACAGCCGAGCAAGGCTATCTGGATGTAAAAACCCGTCCCGAGCGGCGCAATGCAGTGAAAGTTCTGCTGTTTCTCGACGTTGGCGGCTCCATGGACCCCCATATCAAAGTCGTGGAAGAGCTGTTTTCTGCTGCGCGTTCCGAATTCAAGCACATGGAATATTTTTACTTCCATAACTGCCTCTACGAAGGTGTTTGGCGCGATAACCGCCGCCGCTGGGACGCGCAAACACCCACCCAAGAGATCCTGCGCACTTACGGTCCTGACTACCGCTGCATCTTCGTCGGTGACGCAAGCATGTCGCCCTATGAGGTGGCCTATCCTGGCGGTGCCAACGAGCACTGGAACCCCGAGGCAGGCTCAGTCTGGTTGGGTCGCGCGCGCGAGCAGTGGAAATCAAATCTCTGGATCAATCCGATCCCCGAAAAATACTGGCAGTACACCCAGTCGATCACCATGATCCAAGAGATCTTCGGAAAAGAGGCGATGGTGCCAATGACACTTGAGGGTCTGTCGCGCGGAATGAAAACACTCACACGCTAGCGCGGGAACAACCTGCCCTCCGACCGCGTTCTTCCCTTAAGGATATTTCAAGGAAGGACATATCATGGCGATCAAAAAATCTGGCTCGGCCCATTGGGAAGGCGACCTCAAAAAGGGAAAAGGCACCGTGTCGACGCAGACAGGCGTCCTAGACGCACAGCCTTACGGCTTCAATACCCGCTTCGAGGACGGTAAAGGAACAAATCCCGAAGAGCTTATCGGTGCAGCTCACGCCTCGTGCTATTCGATGGCACTGTCAATGATCCTTGGAGAGCACGATTTAGTTGCCGACAGCATCGACACAAAAGCAACCGTTCATTTGGAAGAGAAAGACGGTGGTTTCACCGTAACGAAGGTGCACCTAGACGTCAGCGCCACCATTCCAAATGCCACGCAGGAACAGTTTGACGCGGCCACGACAAACGCCAAGCAAAACTGCCCGATCTCAAAGCTATTAACAGCCGAGATCACAATGGATGCAAAACTGGTATAGGATCAGAAATGGGGCCTCGAGCCCCATTTTTACGCATGCGGCACTAAAACACTTGCCCCGCTGAGCTCTGCACCCATATTCAGGGTATGATCAAAATTATCCCTATCATGCTCGCCGTGCTCTACGGCCTTGCGATGTACCGTTTTTCAGTCTGGAGGACAGGCCGCGAGCTAGACGAAAAATCTACTGTGTTGGCTGATCCAAAGTTGGTCGCGATGAGCAAGCAGATGGCCAAAGCGCTGGAGATTCCCCGCATCAATGTGCACATCTACGAGATCGAGCCGGTGAACGGACTTGCCGCCCCTGACGGACGCATTTTCATCACGCGCGGTTTCTACAACAAATTCCGCTCGGGCGAGGTCAGCGCAGAGGAGCTGGCAAGTGTGATCGCCCATGAGTTGGGGCACGTCGCACTTGGCCATTCGCGCCGCCGGATGATCGACTTCTCCGGCCAGAATGCCATGCGCGCAGCGCTCGGCATGGTGCTAAGCCGCTTTATCCCTGGTATCGGAAGCTGGATAGCCAACATGCTAACCTCACTTCTGGCCGCAAAGCTGTCGCGCAGTGACGAGTTCGAGGCAGACGCTTACGCAGCGGCATTACTGACCAAAGCAGGCATCGGTATCGCGCCGCAAATCTCGCTTTTCAAAAAGTTGGATGCACTGACAAAATCAGGTGGCGGCAGGCCGCCCGCATGGCTCCTCACACATCCGCACACAGAGGACCGCATTGCTGCACTTACCAGCATGCAGGTAAAATGGGATAGGTAAAACAACATGTTAAAAGGAAGTATTAACCTGATACTTCAAGCGGAGGTAAGTGCTTTTCCCAATCTTGGAAGGCGCGCTTTTTTCATTAAGGATCGCAGGTTCCAATCCTCGCCAGACAGCCTGCGCGCCTCTTCGACTACCGCTCGCGCCACCGACGTGACAGCATCAGGATCGCCGTGAAAATGTCCCAGCAAGAATGCGTCGGGATCATTCCTGCTCAGCCCCTCTTCGGCGAGGATCCCACGCGGAAAATCCTTTGCGTTCATTGTGATGATGCCATCCGCATTACAGTGCACAGCTGCCGCCAGAACATGAATGTCATTTGCGTCCGGTAGCCACAGGCGCGTTTCCAACCCTGCATGCACCGACACGCTGGCGTGCGGCCATGCGGCCTGCACCATAGCGACCTCGCCACGCGCTTGCGCCTCGCCCTGCGGCCCGAGTTTACGCGCTGCCAGCGCCCATTCCTCAAGAATACGGGCTGACCATAATGGCGTGTAGGCGCCCGTGCGCGCCACACCCAGCAGCATTTCTCGCATGACTGTTGGGTATATCACACAGGCATCAAGCAACATTTTCATGGGTTTAAGACCTTCTGGTCAACCTTTCCTGCCTCAGAGGTGGAAAAACAGCGCCTTGAGGTAACCGGTCTCGGCGAGTTGCGGCAGTTGAGGGTGATCGGCCCCTGCAAATCCGGTGTGGATCAGCGCAGGGCGCCTACCCGCACGGCCAATACCACGCACCGATGCCGTTCGGAACGCTGCCAGATCAGCCGCGTGCGAGCACGAACACAACCCCAGCACGCCGCCCTCGGACACCAAAGGAGCCGCAAGCCTTGCAATCCGCTCATAGGCACGCAGGCCCGCTTCAAGTGCTGGTTTGGCAGGTGCAAAGGCGGGTGGATCGCAAATAATCAAATCAAATTCAGCGCCTTCGGCACGCAGCGCTGTCAAAACGTCAAACGCATCACCTTGCCGTATGCTAACATGATCGGAGACGCCCATCGCAGCGGCCCCTTGCGCTGTCAGCTCAAGCGCGGGGCCAGATCCGTCAATACAAAGAGCGGATTTCGCACCGGCTACCACCGCCGCCAGACCAAAGCCGCCGACATGTGAAAAGACATCTAGCACCCGCGCGCCGCGCGCCAAAGAAGCAGCGAAAGCGTGATTTGGTCGCTGGTCATAGAAGATGCCGGTCTTTTGCCCACCGGTGAGGTCGGCCATATAGGTTGCACCGTTCATCTGCACCGGCACAGCCGCGTCAGGGGCACTGCCCGCCAGAACACCGCTCACGTCGTCCAGACCTTCAAGGCTGCGCGTGCGGCCGGAGGCGTTTTTCAAAACGTTGCTCACTCCGGTTACCGCAATCAAAGCCGCCGTCAGCGGACCAATAAGGGCATCGGACCACGCCGCGTTAGGCTGGATCACACAAGTGTCGCCAAAGCGGTCGATAATCACGCCTGGCAACCCGTCCGCTTCGGCGTGGACAAGGCGATAGAAAGGCGCATCATACATCCGCTCGCGCAGGCCAAGCGCGCGGCGAAGATGTTTTTCCATCCATGCCTGATCAATCGACGCCTCGGGATCGGCATCCATCATGCGTGCGATGATTTTGGAATTGGTGTTGACTGTCACCACCCCGAGCGGCTGGCGCAGGCTGTCCTCAAGCACGGCCATGGCACCGGGTATCAGACCCTTTGTGCGGCGGTCTGTGACCAGCTCGTTGGCATAGACCCAAGGCGCGCCATGCCGGATGGCACGGGCGTTTGCCTTGGGCATAAGGCGGACTACGGGAAGGGGGGCGGATACGGGAAAAGGCGCTATTGTCATAGCGCCCTTCCCTAGTCTGTTCCCGAGAGAAGGGAAAGCCTAGATTCTGTTTACCAGCTGGAAGAATCCGAGGCTCGCATTCTCGTATCCTGCAGGCTTGACCATTTGCTGGCGAATAACTTCGGCCAGATGGTTGGTCAGGCGCCGTTTTTGGGTCTGGCCATTAGCTTCGGCGGTTTTGGCCTGTTGGCCGCCAAACGCGGCCAAATCAGTTTCGATCCGCCGCGGTGGCGACAAAACTGCGCCGGTTTTTGCATCGCGCAGGATCATATCAAAGACCACATGATGCACCCCGCCTACGGTATACCGGGCTTTTTCGCTCAGCGCGTGAAAGCGCACAAGTTGAATGTCGAGGATGATCGGAACCGAGCCTTGGAAAGACGCTGTACCCTGAAGCATCGCATCCTTCAGGATCTTGCCAACCTGCGCGTGACGGTCACCAATCGGATCCTCGCGCCAGACGATATCACCACTGGGGTAATAGCGGTTCGCCTCGGACACTTTGAGGGATGTCGGCACATTTACATTGATCTGTGACACATTGATTTGCTGGACAATCGCCGCTTGCATCGCCTCGGCAGTCAGCAACTCGGGGGTGGGTTGGAAGTTCTTGACGCTGTAGTCGATATTTGCCGTTGTGGAAGACAACGGGGCTGCCCGTGTTACCACCTCGGAGGATCCGCAGGCAGTCAGGGAGACCCCGAGGGTCAAAGCGCAGGCCATCTTTAACAGGTTCATCTCGTTACTCCTCAGGCCGAAGGGCCTTCTATCTATTACAAATTTATAGATGGCGGGGAAATGAGGCAGGTTTAGGACGATTTCGCGCCGAACTTGGCACAAATTATGGGTATTATGGGTCTCATACAGGTTACTTAAGGGAAGCTAAGCGCAGCCCGAACTTGCGTTTGGAGCCTCGTGCATCAGTCACGCGGGCGACTGCGCCATCCGCCGCGTCTGCGCGGCGTAGCAATAGTATGAAGGCCCTCTGACAGGACTTCGGACATGGGATGGGCCGGATCGCCACCATAGGTTTCGAGCAAACGGCGGATGGCGGGCGCCGTTTCACGGTCCACACTCAAACTTAATGCCCAATCCAGAAAAATGGTACGGCACTCGGATTTGGTTATTCCGTCGATGCGGTATGCCTCGTAAATGAGACCCTTCGGATCTTCGGGTGTACTTTTTTGCATCAGGCGTCTCCTGTGTCCCCGTTCAGTCCCTCGTCAGGCAGCGGCCCAAGGGATGTGGTAATAATGGCATCGGCCTGCCCGTATAACCGCTCCAGTTGCGCCTCGATCGCGTCGGCCGTGTCGTTTTCATGACCCGCGCCCGCAGCGTGGATCAAAAACTGCCGTGACGCCCTGCGCAGCGCCTCCATATGCAGAGGTCGCGAGGACAGCAAACGCGTCGCCGCCTGCAGCGCCCACAGTTGCTCGTAAGCTGCTACCAGCGGGGCCTCATCCTCTTCATTTATAAGCCCGCCATGCCGCGCCGCCGCGAGCCCTGCTGGAATGTCACGCGCAAGCGTGCGCCCCACCAGCGCGCCCGCCTGGGCAAAAAGCTCGATATCCTGCAACCGGCCTGCCCCGATCTTGGCGTCCAGCACCCCTTCGGGAGATTTTGCCGCAGCAATGCGTGCCCGCATCTGTGCCGTCTGGATACACACCCGGGCCGCATCATGCCCGCCGTTAATAATCTCCTCACGCAGCGCTTCGACCGTTTGGGCCAGAGCATCGGGTCCTGCAATTACTTCGGCACGGGTCAGCGCCAGATGCTCCCAAACCCACGCCTCATCGCGCTGATAGCTGGTGAAACTATCGATGGATGTAGCCACCGGACCCTTGTTGCCAGACGGGCGCAGGCGCAGGTCAAGTTCGTATAGACGGCCTTGTGCCATCGGCGCGCTCATTGCAGTGATCATTGCCTGCGTCAGACGTGCATAATACTGACGCGCAGGCAGTGGCCGCTTACCCTCCGATGCCTCGACACCATCCGCATCATAAATCATAATCAGGTCCAGATCGGATTGCGCCGTCAGCCGCCCTGCGCCCAGCGATCCCATCCCAACGATCACAGCGCCCCGTCCGGGCGGCGGTCCATGGCGGCGCGAGAATTCAGCGATCACGACCGGCCAAAGCGCGCGCAGAACGACACGGGCAAGATCACTGTATTGACGCGCCGAGCGCGCACCGTCCGTCAGGCCCTGTAAGTGATGCACACCGATGCGGAAATGCCATTCTCTCGCCCAAGCACGTGTGCCGTCAAGCTGGGCCTCGTAGCCGTCCAAACCCGCTAGTTGCGCCGACAGAGCCTTGAGCAACTCCTCCTGCCCCGGCCAATCGGTCCAGAAATCGCCGCCGATCACGGCATCCAGCACGCCGGCATTGCGCGACAGATGCGCCGCAAGCATCGGTGATACGGAGACAATGTTGATCAACAGATCGGCCAGTTGCGGGTTGGACTTCAACAGCGAGAAAAGCTGCACCCCCGCAGGCAACCCTGCCAGAAACCCGTCGAAAGCAAGCAGCGCCTCGTCGGGTTTATCCGCCTTCGCCAGACGGGCCAGTAATTCGGGTTTGAGCCGCTCGAACAATTCCGCACCGCGATCAGAGCGCAACGCAGGGTAGCTCCGCCAGCCCTCGGTAATGGCCTCATCAAAACTGTGGGAGGTTGGCAGAGGCGCAGTTTCGCCCCTTGTCTGGGTGAAAAAACCTTCGGTGATCTCGTGGACCGCACTCAACCGGCTGCGAAGTCCGGCCTCGAACGCTGCTACGTCCATATCCATCATCGCGGCAATGCGCGTCATCCCCTCGGGCGTCTGGGGCAGTGTGTGGGTCTGCGCGTCGCGCACCATTTGCAACCGATGCTCAACCGTGCGGTGGAAGGTGTAGTGATCGCTCAATACCTCTGCTGCCTCCCGCGGAACCCAGCCCTTTTGCGCGAGCACGTCCAGCCCTGCCTTGGTCCCGCGCACCCTCAGATCGACATCTCGTCCGCCTGCAATCAGTTGCCGCGTCTGGGTAAAGAACTCGATCTCGCGGATGCCGCCGCGCCCCAGCTTCATATTGTGACCGGGCAACGTGATCGATCCCCCCAGCCCTTTGTGTTCACGGATGGCAAGGCGCATGTCATGGGCATCCTGAATGGCTGCGAAATCCAGATGCTTGCGCCAGACGAAAGGCCGCAGAGTGCGCAAGAACCCTTCGCCAACCTCAATATCACCCGCGCAGGGCCGCGCTTTGATATAGGCGGCGCGTTCCCACGTGCGGCCCAAACTTTCGTAATACCGCTCCGCCGCGAGCAATCCGACACAGACAGGGGTCACTGCCGGATCGGGCCGCAAACGCAGGTCTGTGCGAAACACATATCCGTCCCCTGTAATCTCGCTCAGCGTGGCAGCCATGGCTCGGGTCGCCTTGATCAGCCCTGCGCGGGCCTCCTGAAAATCGTCCGGTGCATACCTGCTCTCGTCAAACAGGCAGATCAGGTCGATGTCGGAGGAGTAATTCAGCTCGCCCGCGCCCATTTTGCCCATGGCAAGCACGGTCATGCCGCCACCCGTCATGGCATCTTCGGCCTCAAGCCCCGGCAGTTTGCCGCGCTTGATCTGCGCGCCCACGGCCACGCGCAGCGCGGCTTGGGTCGCCGCATCGGCAAATTGCGTGAGCGCACCCGTCACCTCCTCAAGCGACCACGCGCCGCCCAGATCAGCAAGCGCAGACAACAGCGCCACCCGTCGCTTGCCTTGCCGCAGACCGCCGGCCACGGTATCCCCCTCCAACTGCGTCGTCGCACCCAGCAGATCGGCAAGTGCTTTCTCGGGCGCCTCTACAGCCCCTTCTAGCCATGCAGCCTCTTTTCCGATGAGTGTGGCCATATAGGGTGACAAGCCAGCCGTCGCCGACAAGAGCGGATGTAATGCCGTATCAAAGCGTGCCAGAGGGACATCATTCTCCACCGCATCACTACAGCGCGGACAGCGGGACAGACGTTTTACAAGAGAAATATCAACCATGGAACCACAGTTGCCTGTCTGTGCAGGCCAGTCAATGCCGTACGTTATACAAATTTCAGCCTGCAACAAACTGATTTCAAATGTACTTCTCGATTAATGTAAATATCATTCACATAAGGTCTTGCAAATTTTCAAACCATCGCCAAATTGAATGATGTGAAGGGCATTTACATAGTCTCCTTTCACCGGTGAAGCGCCCCGAGGATGGCGGCAGCACACCGCCACCCAGAGGGACCTTTATGACCTATACAGACAGCTACCCGTCACACCGTACCGCCCGCGACAACTGGTTTCGGCGCACGGAAAAATGGCTCGATGCCCGCGGCAAGGCTGCATGGATTGCCGCCATGGTTACCGGCTTTATCTTTTTCTGGCCCGCAGGCCTTGCCCTTCTTGCCTACATGATCTGGAGCAAACGTATGTTTTCATCATCTACCCGCTGTGCAACCCGCAATGCGCATTTCACCATGAGCCGCCCCACCGGCAACGCAGCCTTCGATGCCTACAAGGCCGACACACTGCGCCGCCTTGAGGAAGAACAGGGCAGCTTCGAGAGCTTCCTCGAGCGCCTGCGTGCCGCCAAAGACAAATCGGAGTTCGACGCATTTATGGATGAGCGCGCCACCCGCAAGGACGGCCCCGCTGAAGCTTGATAATCCATCCAAACCTTGAAACCCGCCGCGCGCCCTCCCACTTTTGTAGGGCGCGCGTCCATGTCTTCGTTGAAAGTCCCTTAAATGACCCCCGATCCCCACACCCAGCCCCAGTTTTATGAGGGCATCCCCGCGAAACGGCTGCTAGCATGGATCGTGGACGCAGTGATCATCGCAAGCCTTACACTGCTGACGGTGCCCTTTACTTTATTTATTAGCCTCTTCTTTCTGCCAGTAGTCTTTGTCCTGTTGGGGTTTGCCTACCGCGTTGTGACCCTGTCACGTGGATCTGCAACTTGGGGAATGCGCTTTATGGCAATCGAATTGCGCACCGCCAATGATGACCACTTTGATCTCTCCAATGCGTTTTTGCATACGCTCGGATATACTGTGTCCGTTATGGTAGCGCCTCTTCAACTGATCTCTATTGTCCTAATGCTCGGTTCCGAGCGGCGTCAGGGCCTTACTGATATGGTGTTGGGGACAGTCGCCCTGAACCGGCGCGCCTGAGGCCGAGGGACGCTCGTGAGCATCGTTTGCATTTAGGGTTTGCGCCTTGCTGTGGCAGCGCTATCTTGCAAACGAACGAGTAGAGCGGAGCCATCATGCGCCACACCCTTCCCATTGCCCCGCAGTTTTACGTAACCGCGCCCCAGCCTTGTCCTTATCTGGACGGCCGGATGGAACGTAAACTGTTCACGGCGTTGCAGGGTGAAAACGCAGACAAGCTTAACAACAGCTTGTCATCACAAGGTTTCCGCCGCAGCCAGAATGTACTATACCGCCCGTCCTGCGCCGATTGTGCTTCATGTCTTTCCGCGCGGATCGATGTATCCAAATTCAAACCTACCAAGAGTCAGCGGCGCACCGTTAAACGCAACAGCGCGCTCAAACGCCGCGCCACATCGCCCTGGGCCACAGAGGACCAGTACGATCTGTTTCGCCGCTACCTTGATAGCCGCCATGCTGATGGCGGAATGGCCGACATGGATGTCTTCGAATTCGCTGCCATGATCGAAGAAACCCCGATCCGCAGCCGTGTGATTGAGTATACCGACGCCGGTGATTTAATTGGGGTGTGCCTCACAGATGTTCTGGGTGACGGGGTGAGTATGGTTTATTCCTTTTACACCCCGGACCGCCCGCAGGACGGCCTTGGCAATCACATAATCCTTGATCATATCGAAATCGCACGCGAAGCAGGCCTGCCTTACGTCTATCTGGGCTATTGGGTCCCGGGCAGTCAAAAGATGGGATACAAGGCAAAATTCTCCGGTCTGGAGGTTTTCATGGGCGGCACCTGGCATCCTGTGCGCGACCCAGAGGCATTCGCCGCGCAGACCGCGCCGCTTGGCAACCCTCCCATCGCAGAGCAGGTCGCGAACATTTCTCTGCCCGCGATGACACCGAAACGCGTCTAGCCGCCCCCACTTCCGCAAACGCCTGGCTTTCCCAATAGCGACCGCTCTGCGCGCGCTTTAGTATTGACCCGCTATTCTCAAAAACTTCGCCCTTCCGCACTTCTCCCGCCCAAAATAAAAAAGGCCGCTCCCGATTATCAGGAGCGGCCTTTTCTGACAGCAACGCGTTAGATCAGTTCGGGATCAGATCAGGAATGATCGTTACAATTCCGGGGAAGACCCACAACAATGCCAGCGCGCCTACCTGAATTAAAACAAATGGTATGATCCCGCGGTAGATATGCGCTGTCGTGACACTCGGCGGGGCAACCCCGCGCAGATAGAACAGCGCAAATCCAAAGGGCGGCGTCAGGAAGGATGTCTGCAAATTCACCGCAATCATGATCGTCACCCATTTGGGATCGAACGAGCCACCATAAATAACCGGTCCCACAATTGGCACTACGATGTAGATGATTTCGAGGAAGTCGAGCACAAAGCCCAACACGAAGAGCACCAGCATGACGATAAGGAAGACCTTCACCTCGTTGTCGAATGACTGGAGGAACTGCTGGATGTAATGCTCACCGCCGAAACTGATGACCACAAGGTTCAGCAACTGCGAGCCGATGAGGATGGTAAACACCATCGACGTGACCTTAGCCGTCTCGCGCACCACAGGCGTCAGCACGCCGTTTACAAACAGGATGTAGCAGCTGAACAGCAGGCCGAAGATGGCATAAAGGAAGGCGCCATAGGCAGCGAGGAAGGCCACCCAGTTCTCGAAGCCCACATCATCTTGATTGATGCGCAAGTCGAAATTCACGCCCAGCAGGATACAGACAATGATAGCCAGCGTGGACCAGATCACAACCTTGGGAGAACGGTCCAGATCCTTAAGCTTGCGGTAGGCCGCCAGCATGATCGCACCACCTGCCCCCAGTGCCGCAGCCGGTGTCGGATTTGTGATCCCGCCAAGGATTGAGCCAAGGACGGCTACGATCAGCACCAGCGGCGGAAAAACCACCCGAATGAGTTCGTTTTTGGCACACAGCTTGGTGCCATAGACAACTCCGTACATCACCGCCACAAACGGTAGCGCCATGAGGACGACCATTGTACCAGGTGTCGTCGTCGGAGAGACCAACACGATATCTACCAGCAACAAGACCAATACCCCGATACCACCGATGATCAGCGGCTTCGCATCCGAGGACGGTGAGACACCCCTTGCTGTGGTCAAAATAAGACCCAGCATAATCATCATAACGGCAATGCCGGTACCGATGGGGGCAGCATCCGCGATTTTCTTGGCTTGTGCTGCGGCGAATTCCTCCTCGCTCAGCTTGGCACTCGCGGTCAAACCGCCCGATGCCTCAATGGCCTCTTGCTGCGTTACCGCGAGGTCCCAACGCTCCTGCCCGTGCAACTCGATCATCGCGGCCTTACACTCGGCCCCTACTGTCGTGCGCAAGGTTGCACTTTCTCCGATGTCGGAAAAGCTGGAAATCCGCGTATTCTGGGATCCGACAATGCCGAGGTTACCCAGAACAATCGTACCGACAACGATCAAGATAGGTGCACCCAGAAACCATGTAAATCCTTCGGAGCGGGTGATCGGTTCTGCATTGGTCGATCCCATTTCGACCGCGGGGGCCTTCTCGGGATTAAACAATGCATATCCGAAAGCATAAAGCGCATAGAGCAGCGCCAGCATGATACCCGGCAGCAAAGCCGCCTGAAACAGTGTTCCGACCGAGACAACCGCAGGTTCCCCCAGATAAGTCAGCGCGTCCGTACATCCGAGCGAGGTGGCACGCGCCTCCTGAGCGGAGGAGTACAGATCGCCGGCCAAGGTACCCAACAAAACGATCACAATCGAGGGCGGAATAATCTGCCCCAAGGTGCCCGAAGCGGCAATCACACCTGTGGCCAGTTCCGGCGAGTAATTGTTACGCAACATTGTCGGCAAGGCCAGTAGGCCCATAGTGACAACAGTTGCCCCCACAATCCCCGTCGATGCCGCAAGGAACGCACCCACAACCACGATAGACACAGCCAAACCGCCCGGCAGCGGGCCGAAAACCCGTGCCATACTGGTGAGCAGGTCGTTTGCGATCTTGGAGCGTTCAAGTGTGATCCCCATCAGAACAAACATCAAAACCGCCAGCAGCGTCTCGATGGACTGGCCAGCCAGAACCCGCTCGTTGATCCGGTTCACAACAAAAGAGACGTTGCGGTCCATCGCTACTTCCCAGCCCTGCGGGAAGACCGGCTCGCCGATCCGGGGCAATTCGGGGTATCGGAACAGCGATATTGCCTCTTCCCTGACACCGGACGCCAAAAGCGCGCGGTAGGCATCAGAAGAGGTATCTACCGCCATGTGGATCAGCATGCCTGCGCTGTCCATTGCAGCGATGATCCCGAAGGAGATCATACCTGCTCCGCCGATCGCGAAAGCCACCGGAAAGCCAGATAAAATACCGCCGAACAGGCAAATGAATACAATAATCAGGCCGACCTCGACCCCGTCCAGACCAAAAAACATCAGTGTGCTCCCTCATAGGCTTCTTCGCCTTCGCCAAGGGTGTCCTTGTCGAGATATTTACCTTCGCTCTCCTCACCCTCGCGCAGTTCGCACCAGGAGCGGTAGAAGATCGAAATCGCCTGCACCATGATCATCACGCAGAACACGCAGAGCAGAATTTTGAACAAAAAGTAGGCGTTGAACCCGTTGGGCGAGAAACCGATGGTCTCAACATTCCATTTCAGCAGGCGTGACTTGCGCAGCAAAAGCTCAAGCGAGTCCGAAGCAGAAGGGTTTGGCGTAACCAGATGGCGCCACAAAAAGAACCATCCGTAAAGCCATGTCACGATGGCGAAAGGCATCATGAAGATCACCGCGCCAATCATATCCACGATCTTTTTGGTGCGGAATTTCGCACCGGCGTAAAACAGGTCAACCCGTACGTGACCACCCTGCACAAAGGTGTACGAGACGCACAAACACACCACCAACGCGTTATAAAGCTTCAGCTCCTCGCCAAACCAGCTGATATCGAACTGTATCGGAATACCGAACCCAATAGAGATGTCGGGACGTGTAAAAATCCGCTGCATAAAGACGATGACGATTTGCTGGATCACCATTATCAGACCGGCCCACGCAAACAGCCGCCCCGTGCCGTTGGCAAACCATTCAAGGCCGCGCACCATTGCCCACATCATCTCGCGCTTGCGCATCGCGACTGCCGTGATGATAACCAGCAGCGTTGCCAACACAAAAAACAGCTCGGTAGATGCACCATAGTAAATAAAGCGCATCATCGCTTCGCCGTTCGTCCAGTCGAGCCACATGCCGGGGTTCAGCAATGCCGCAAAGAAATTATAAAATGCCTCCAGCACGTTGCCCGAAATAAACTGGAGCAGACCGCTGTCTTGGAATTTGTCGAGACAGCTGAGGTCGGCACCCTCCGCTGCACGGAAAAAGCCCGAACATACAATATCGTCAGCCATGTGTCCCCTCCCCGGGTTGCGCGTACGTAGCGCGCTGTGGTGCGCGATCTGTGCCGTTGTCCGGCATCTGCACGACCATTCGTTTTTAAAGAAAAAATCAGGGGCCGCGCAGAACACGCAGCCCCTGAAAATGCTTGGATTACATGTTTTTACGCACGCGCTCGCGCTGCTCGACATAGAAGGCGTCGGACTTGGACAGCCACTCGGCGGAGGACGTCAATGAGTCCTCGAAGCTTTTGCGTGTACGGGCAAACAGGTCATCGCCCATGTTTTCGTCCATCACCTCGGCAGAGGCTTTACCGAATGCATCCCAGACATCGTCGGAGAACTGCATGGTTTTCACACCCTGCTGCTGCAAGCGCGCCAGTGCCGCACCGTTGTTTGCCAGCGTTTCGGCCAACTGGGTATGCGTTGTCGCCATCGCCGCGTATTCGATGATCTTCTGGTGGGCTGGTGACAGCTCGTTGAAGACATCAAGGTTTACGGCTGCAGTCAGACCAGAGCCTGGCTCGTGGAAGCCCGCTGTGTAGTAAACTTTTGCAACTTCCTGGAAGCCGGCGCGTTCGTCCGCGAAGGGTCCGACCCACTCCAGACCGTCAAGTGCACCAGAGGACAGCGCCTGGTACAATTCGCCACCGGGGATGTTCTGGACGGAAGCGCCCAGTTTGCCCAATACCTGACCGCCAAGGCCCGGCATGCGGAATTTCAGACCGTTGAAGTCAGCGGCCGATGTGATCTCGTTGCGGAACCAGCCACCGGACTGCGAGCCTGAGTTACCTGCAAGGAAGGCCTTGAGATTGAAGATCTCGCCCACTTCGTTGTGCAACTCGTGGCCGCCGCCGTGCAGGTACCAGTTTGTCAGCTCCTGCGCCGTGCCACCGAATGGAACAGCAGTGTAGTAGGCGTAGGAAGGGTGCTGACCGATAAAATAGTAATCGGCGGAGTGGTACATGTCAGCCTGACCGGATGAGACGGCATCAAACACTTCGAACGCGCCGACAAGCTCGCCGGGGGCCTTTTTGTCGATGGTCAGGGTGCCGTCTGACATCTCGTTGACCATGTTGTTGAGATATGTGGCCGCATCGTCCAGCACGGCAAATCCGCGTGGCCATGATGTTACCATTGTAAGTGTCTTTTTACCTTGGGCATATACAGGTGCTGCGAGTGTTGATGCAGCGGCTGCCGTGCCACCAAGGGCAGATGTCTTCAAAAATGAACGACGATCCATAAGGGTATCCTCCCGGAAGTATTGCGCCCGCACGGTTAAATTCCGCGCAAGTCGTTTCAAGTGGTCAGACATTACCGAGCGCGGCGAAATTGAAAATACCTACTACTGCGTAGAAAGACCGAAACATCCGATTTTTACAGCGAAAATTTCAACATTCGTCCGTGGATCAGGACCGATATCCCGCAATGTTCACTTTCGCGGTCATTCGTTGCGTGCGCCTTACCCTTTGCTCCTACGATGGATTCGGCGTATCGAATCATCATGAGACGCTTTCGCCTTCCCCTTTATATTCCCTATGCGCAAAAGCTCACGCTTCTGGCCTCAGTCCCGTTGATCTTTGCGGTAGCGGCGATCGCACTCGTAGTGGCCGCGCAAAGCCGAGCCTTGGCCGAGCGCGAGATCAACGCTCTTGAAACCCAGTTGATCGAGGCGAAAAAAGTCGAGCTGCGCAATTACGTCACGCAGGCGCGCAACGGCTTCTATTTCATTTACGGCAATGCTGCTCCCGATGATGCCCGTGCAAAACGGCAGGTGGCCCAGATCCTTTCTGCGATGATCTATGGTGAAGAAGGCCAGTTCTTTGTCTATGACTATGATGGCACTGCAATCGTATCGCCCCGCGATACAGACCGGATCGGCGGTAACTTTCGCGGTGAAAGTGACGGTGAGGGTACACCGGTCGTCGACCGCCTGATCGAGATTGCCCGCGCGGGCGACGGGTACCACACCTATATGTGGCCTAAATCTGCCACCGGCGAAGTGGCGCGCAAAATCGTCTACGTGACCTCCTTTCCTTCGTGGCAATGGGCGGTGGGCACGGGTGTCTATATCGATGACATTCTTGCCTCCGTAGCGACCTCCCGCGCCGAGGTCGAGGCTCGGGTCGAGCGGACGTTCCTTTATATCGGGGCAATTGCACTGATTGCCCTGCTGGTGGTCTTTGGCACCGGCATGGGTCTGAACCTTCGCGAGCGGCGGCTTGCGGATGCACGGCTGAAAAAGCTGACCCAAAGGGTGTTTGACGCACAGGAGGAAGAACGCGGTCGCGTGGCCCGCGAGTTGCACGACGGGATAAGCCAGATTCTCGTGGGCGTGCGCTATGCGCTGGACAATGCCCGCCGCCGTCTGGACCGTGGCGATCCGGAGGCAGGTGCCCCGCTCGCCAAAGGCATCGCCTCGCTGGGCGAGGCCATCTCGGAGGTGCGTCGTATCAGCCGGGATCTGCGGCCCGCGATGCTCGATGATCTGGGGCTTGGCCCTGCCCTGCGGATGCTGGCCGACGAATTCGGGCAGCGCAACGGGATCGCCGTCTCTTTTAATACTGTGGTGTTTAGAAATCGTTTGGACGGCAACGCCAAGACTGCGCTTTACCGGATTGCGCAGGAGGCCTTTACCAACATCGAACGGCACGCGCAGGCGCGCCACGTCACCGTTGATCTGCGCGGTCATAAACGCGGCGCCACCCTGCGCATCACCGATGACGGGCGCGGCTTTAACCCTAACGCTAACACGCCCGGCCTTGGGTTGCGCAATATGCAAGAGCGAATGGACCAGCTGGGCGGTACCCTGACCCTGCGCAGCGCACCCGATAATGGTGTCCAGATTGAGGCCATCGCGCCCCTGACCCACATGCTGCCGCCTGATCCTGCGTCCCCGGACCCTAAAAAACAAACCAACGGACCAAAACGCACCCGCGTAAATCCAGCCACCGGAAAGACACCAGCATGACAAAACGCCTGCGCATCGCGATTGTGGACGATCACCCTATGGTCGCCGAAGGCATTCAGTCCATCCTCGAAAGCTATGATGATGTCGAGGTCGTGGGCACCCTGCACGGTGGCCGCGCAGTGATCGAGCAGTTAGAAGTACTCGATCCCGACGTGATCCTGATGGATCTGAACATGCCCGATCTGGGCGGTCTTTCAGCGACAGAGATCGTACTGGAGCAGCGGCCTGGCACTCGCATCGTAATCCTGTCGATGCACGACAGCCCTGAATATATCTCATCGGCGCTCAATCACGGTGCGATGGGCTATCTGCTTAAGGATGTCCCCACCGACGAGATAAAACTGGCCATTGATACCGTCATGCGCGGCGAGCGGTATTTATGCACTGGCGCACAAGGATCCCTCGCGCCCAAGGACGGCAATATGCGCGAACCCCTGACCACCCGCGAGCAGACAATATTGCTACAGCTGGCCCAAGGCAAATCCAACAAGGAAGTTGCCCTGACACTCGATATTTCAGTGCGCACCGTCGAAACCCACCGCAAGAACATCAAACGCAAGCTCGGCATCTCCAGTACAGCCGGCCTCACCCGCTATGCCCTCGAACATGGCGTTTTGCAGGGAACAGGGGTCGATCTTTAGCCCGAAAGCGAGCCTCAACCCATGCTCAATTTACCAAAATGTCGCAGGCAACCCCGTCAGACGAAAGAATATATCGCAAAAATGTGCCCCAGCGACACAATTAATTGGCGATTGCCTGTTGACGCCTCCAAACCACGCCCATAGTGTCCCAAAACGTTCAATGGAGTATCAGGCCAATGTCGAGCCTAGTCGTGATTGTGAGACCAAAGCGCATGGGCCGGTAACGGCAGACCATCTTTGTCACCATGCGCCCCCGACACCCTCGGGGGCTTTTTTATGTTCAGCCTTCACAATGACCGACACCTGATGCCCCGCCCGATACAGCCTAACCAGACCGCCCAGAGCGAACCGCCAAAAACCAAGACGTAGCGATAAAGGATCGACACCATGACACGCCAAATGACCGGAGCGAAAATGATCGTTCAAGCCCTGATTGATCAGGGCGTTGATACCTTATTCGGATATCCCGGCGGTGCTGTGCTTCCGATCTATGACGAAATTTTCCAGCAAAAAAGCATCAAGCACGTTCTGGTGCGCCATGAACAGGCTGCTGTTCACGCCGCAGAAGGCTATGCGCGCTCGACCGGGAAACCCGGCGTTGCATTGGTCACCTCCGGTCCCGGAGCGACGAATGCCGTTACCGGCCTCACAGATGCCCTGATGGACAGCATCCCGATTGTCGTTCTGACAGGTCAGGTCCCCACCTTCATGATCGGCTCTGACGCGTTTCAGGAGGCCGACACCGTTGGCATCACCCGCCCCTGCACCAAGCATAACTGGCTGGTCAAAGAAACAGACAAACTCTCGGGCGTGATCCATGAGGCGTTTCATGTGGCCACGTCAGGCCGCCCAGGTCCGGTGCTGGTCGATATCCCTAAGGATGTCCAGTTTGCCACAGGCGATTACACCGCCAAGGCGCCTTCGAAATCCCACTACAAGCCGCAACTCAAGGGTGACATGGATGCGATCGTTGAATTGGTCGAGGCGCTGGAGAAGGCTAAAAAGCCCGTATTCTATACCGGCGGCGGCGTAATCAATTCCGGTCCTGCTGCATCACAGCTTTTGCGTGAGCTGGTCGAGGCAACCGGCTTTCCGATCACCTCCACGCTGATGGGGCTGGGCTGTTATCCGGCGTCGGGCGATAAATGGCTCGGCATGCTGGGGATGCACGGCACCTATGAGGCAAACATGACGATGCACGGTTGTGATCTGATGATCAACGTCGGTGCGCGCTTTGACGATCGCATCACCGGCGTGGTCGACAAATTCAGCCCCAACAGCAAAAAAGCGCATATCGACATCGACCCAAGCTCTATCAACAAGGTCATCCGCGTTGATATCCCGATTATGGGCGATGTGGGTCATGTCCTTGAGGATTTGCTCAAAGTCTGGAAATCACGGGGGCGCAAAACCAATTCCGAAGCGGTGGCCAAGTGGTGGAAACAGATCGAAGCATGGCGCGAGAAGGACTGCCTCAAGTACGAGCAGAAGGGCAGCATTATCAAACCGCAATACGCCCTTTCGCGTCTGGAAGAACTGACCAAGAAACACGACCGCTACATCTGTACCGAAGTAGGCCAGCATCAGATGTGGGCGGCGCAATACCTCGGCTTCGAGGATCCGAACCGCTGGATGACCTCCGGTGGCCTCGGCACGATGGGTTACGGCTTTCCCGCGTCTATCGGCGTACAGATGGCCCATCCCGACGCGTTGGTCATTAACGTCGCCGGAGAGGCCAGCTGGCTGATGAATATGCAAGAGCTGGGCACGGCGATGCAGTATAAACTGCCTGTAAAACAGTTCATCCTCAACAACGAACGCCTTGGCATGGTGCGCCAGTGGCAGGAACTGCTGCACGGCGAGCGCTATTCCTCGAGCTGGTCCGAAAGCCTGCCTGATTTTGTAAAGCTTGCAGAAGCATTTGGCGCAAAGGGCATCTTGTGCTCGGATCCTGCCGATCTGGACGAGGCGATCATGGAGATGATCAATTACAACGGTCCGGTGATCTTTGATTGTCTGGTGGAAAAGCATGAAAACTGCTTCCCGATGATCCCGTCAGGCAAGGCGCACAACGAGATGATTATGGGCGAGGTCGACACCTCCACCGCGATCGACGCCGCAGGAAAGCTGTTGGTCTAGCCTATGACGGATCAACCCGCCTCACCCAGAAAGCTCATGCCCGAATGGTGGCAGACAGGCTCTACCGCGTTGCTTTATGCCGCGTATCTGCTCTGGTTGTTACCTGTGGTTTTGTATGTACGGGGCGATGCCGATGCTATGACCGCGGGCCTTTGGTTCATCGCGGTCGCCGTCGCGCAATTCGCATTGGTGAAGGTAGTCGCGCTGGTCGAGGCCATCGCCACTGCACATAAAATAGAACGCTCGGACGTTGAGAAGATCGATTTCTCGAAAATTGGAGATAAATAACCATGTCAGCACTTAAAATCAAAAAAGGCGCGAATTCTCATTCGGCCTATAACCTGCGCCCCAATTTCTCCGATGTGGAGGAGCGTCACACCCTCGCTGTGCTTGTCGAAAACGAGCCGGGTGTGCTGGCCCGCGTTATCGGTTTGTTTGCTGGGCGCGGCTATAACATCGACAGCCTGACCGTGGCCGAGATTGACCACACGGGCCACCTGAGCCGCATCACCATCGTCACCCGTGGCACGCCGCAAACCATCGAACAGATCAAGGCACAGCTGGGCCGGATAATTTCAGTGCGCAAGGTAAACGACCTCACCGTTGAAGGCGCTTCCGTCGAGCGCGAACTTGCCATGTTCAAAGTTACGGGTACCGGCGAAAAGCGCGTAGAAGCCTTGCGCCTTGCGGATATATTCCGTGCGAATGTTGTAGACAGCACCTTGGGCAGCTTTGTTTTTGAAATCACCGGCGCGCCCGAAAAAATTGACGCATTTGCTGACCTTATGCGCCCTCTGGGCCTGACGGATGTGGCGCGCACCGGCGTGGCCGCCCTCTCGCGCGGCGAGTAACCGGCGCCTTTTCCGGTGTCGCCAGTGATCGATCAAGGTCGCTGGCGGTAACGGCCATGCCCCCGCGCCGTGGTATTGTGTCTCCAACAACAGGAGATCGTCATGGCCGCACAGCCCCTTTGCACCGCCCATCATACCGGTCTGGAAAACGTCAGGCGCCCCATCAGCGTCGCCAACGGGCTGCCCAACAGCCATTATATCAACGCGCAGGTGTTTGCCGAGGAACGTCAGGCGGTGATGTTCGACAATTGGGCGGGTCTGGGTGTCGGTTCCGATGTCCCCGACACAGGCAACGCAAAGCCGGTCGATTTTTTGGGCATGCCCCTGCTGATGATCCGCGATAAAACCGGCACAGTGCGTGTGTTCCAGAATATCTGCCGGCACCGTGGCATGATTTTGGTCGAGAAGCCGCGCAAGATCGAAGGTGCGATACGCTGTCCGTATCACTCATGGTGCTATTCAACGAGCGGCGATCTGGTCAGCACCCCCCATGTGGGTGGCCCTGGAAAAAACACCCATGAGGGTATCGACCGCGCCCTGCTGGGCCTGATCGAGCTGAGGAGCCATGTCTGGAGGGATGTCATCTGGATAAACGTCTCGGGCACTGCCGCGCCCTTCGAACAGGCCAATGCTGCTTTGGTGGCACGGTGGTCGGAGTTTGACAAACCCCTCCACCATGGCGGGGCCGACAGCCGTTTCGAGCTGGAGGTAAAGTGCAACTGGAAGCTGGCAGTCGAGAATTACTGCGAGAGCTATCACCTGCCGTGGTTGCATCCGGGCCTGAACAGCTATTCCCGTCTCGAGGATCATTATCACATCGAACAACCGGGTCTGTTTTCGGGTCAGGGCACGTTGGTCTACCGTCAGCTTAAAGGCGAGGACGGCAAGAGCTTTCCCGATTTTGACGGTCTTGGCGCCAGATGGGACACGGCCGCCGAATATATCGCGGCCTATCCGAATGTGCTGCTGGGCGTGCACCGCGACCACAGCTTTGCGATCATCCTCACGCCCCGAGGAACGGAACGCACGGTCGAGCAGGTCCACCTCTATTATGCCGCGTCCGATACCGATGCAGAACTGCGCGCGCGCAACACGGCCCAGTGGAAAGAAGTATTCGAGGAAGATATTTTTGTCGTCGAGGGCATGCAGCGGGGGCGACATGCTGTGGGCTTTGACGGGGGTCGCTTTTCCCCCGTGATGGACGGGCCTACGCACATGTTCCACGATTGGATAGCATCGCAGATGGCGCGTCACCGCGCCCCGCTCGCGGCAGAATGACCGGACTGGATGCCGAACTGCTGGCCGCTCATGAGACGGGCGACCAGCACGCCCTGATCGACCTTTACATTCGTGCGGCAGCAGAATCAGCTGACGTCGATACCACCTGTTTTTTCCTAACCCATGCTTATGTTTTTGCCCTCGAGCAGGGCGACGCACGCGCGCATTTGTTGCGGGCGCAACTGGTCGCCCACGGACGCGAAACCCCACTTTGACTTCGCGCTAAAGCGCGGGCGGTCGCTGTGCGGGCCAATCGGTCGCGGCATGCCAGCGCTGCGCAAGACGCAGCAGCAGCGCGTCACTCCCCCGCGGCCCAATGAGCTGAACGCCGGCAGGCAGCCCATTCTCGCCAAAACCGACAGGCACATTTACCACCGGCAGACCGATCAATCCCGCAGGGATCACCACCTGCATCCAGCGGTGGTACGTGTCCATGCTCCGCCCTGCGATCTCCTCCGGATAGGCCCATTCAACATCAAAGGGCCACAGCTGCGCTGAGGGCAACACCAACACATCCAAGCTCTGGAACATCCGCGTCACCTTGCGGAACCAATCCGAGCGGGTTTGGCTGGCGCGCTGTACCGTCTGCGCAGACATGGCCAAACCGCGCTCTATCTCCCACAGTGCGGAAGGTTTAAGAAATCCGCGTTTATCTTCATCCGCGTACAATGCCCCAAGGCCCGCCGTCACTGCGAATGACCGAAGATCGCACCATGAATCCCACATGGCATCCGCATCAAAGGGTGCGGGAAGTACGTCGACCTTGTGGCCCAGCCCCTCCATCGTGGTCATGGCGGCCTGTGATATTTCCGCGATCCCGCTCTCATAGGCAAATGCCCCGTCCCAATCGCCCAACCACCCCAACCGCAGGCTCTTTGGTGCAACATCAATGCCTGCCAGTGTCTTGGCGCTGTCGCGGCTCAGCGGTTGGCGCGGATCGGCCCCTGTCATCACATCCAGCAATGCCGCCAAGTCCGCTGGACTGCGCGCCATAGGTCCAGAAGTCGACAACTGGTGCATAAACATGTCGCCCATAGGCTCCGCAGGGATGGTCCCCCATGTCGGGCGCATGCCGTAGACGTTGTTCCATCCCGCAGGGTTGCGCAGGCTGCCCATCATGTCAGAGCCGTCTGCAATGCTGAGCATACCAGTCGCCAGCGCCGCGGCCGCCCCGCCGGACGAACCACCGGAGGATTTCGCCAAATCATAGGGATTGCGCGTGGCACCGTGCACCGGATTGAACGTGTGTGAGCCAAGGCCGAATTCAGGCGTGTTGGTCTTTCCGATGATCAGAGCACCGGCTGCACGCAGACGCGCGACCATCAGATCATCTGCCTCCGCTGTCTGTCCTGCAAAAAGAGGCGATCCCATCGAAGTGGGCAGCCCTGCCGCATTGGCCAAATCCTTTATCGCGATCGGCAGTCCGTGCATCCAGCCATGGCGCGGTGAATTGTCTGCCGCACGCGCCTCGTCGCGCAAACGGTCGCCGTCACGGAGGCTCACGATGGCGTTCACCTTCGGGTTCACCGCTTCAATTCGCGCCAGCGTGGCATCCATCAGCTCAAGGCACGAAACCGCACCCGATTCCAGCGCGGCCGATTGCGCCAGCGCATCCATCTTTAAAATATCCATGGGGCTACTATGACTACGCATTTTGCGCCGAAGCAACATGATTGCGCAGCCTGACCCTGCCAAATAATCCGCCTGCTAAATTACTCGCCCTGCGCCTGAGCGCGGCTTTTCCCCGACACCGCCAGCGCCAGCGTTGCCCCCATCAGCCCGTCCAGATCCCCGTCGAGCACGCCTTTGGTATCGGAAGTCTCGTAGCTGGTGCGCAGGTCCTTGACCATCTGGTAGGGCTGCAGAACGTAACTACGGATCTGGTTGCCCCAGCCGGCATCGCCCGCGTTCTCGTGCACCTCGTTGACAAGGGCGGAGCGTTTATCAAGCTCCATCTGGTAGAGACGGGATTTCAACGCCTTCATCGCGATGTCACGGTTCTGGTGCTGGGATTTTTCCGAGGAGGTAACGACAATACCAGTGGGGTGGTGTGTAATGCGCACCGCAGAATCGGTCGTGTTTACGTGCTGGCCGCCCGCGCCGGAACTGCGGTAAGTGTCGATGCGGATGTCGGACTGGTTCACCTCGATCTCGATGTTGTCATCCACGACCGGATAGACCTTGACCGAAGTGAACGAGGTGTGCCGCTTGGCCGCGCTATCAAATGGCGAAATCCGCACCAAACGGTGCACGCCGGATTCTGACTTCAACCACCCGTAGGCATTATGGCCGCTGATCTTGTAGGATGCAGATTTGATGCCCGCCTCCTCGCCCGCGCTCTCGGACTGCAGCTCCACCGAGTATCCTTTTTTCTCCGCCCAACGGACATACATCCGCGCCAGCATGCTGGCCCAATCGCACGATTCAGTTCCACCCGCACCCGAGTTGATCTCGAGGAACGTGTCATTGGCATCCGCTTCGCCGTCCAGTAGCGCCTCAAGCTCTTTTTGCGCAGCAGTCTTGGCGAGCTTCATGAGTGCGGCTTCCGCCTCGGCCACCACTTCAGTGTCCTCCTCCATCTCCCCCAGTTCGATCAGGTCGATGTTATCCTGCAAGTCGGTCTTGATACCGTCATGGGTGGCCATCGCATCGACCAGCGCCTGACGGTCACGCATCAGCTTTTGCGCAGCCTCGGGATCATCCCATAGTGTGGGGTCCTCGACGCGGGCGTTGAACTCCTCAAGGCGGTAGGGTGCTGTTTCCACGTTGAGACGCTGGGCCAGAAGGTCCACAGATTTGCGGATCCTGTCGACGGTGTTTTGTACTTCTGCGCGCATGTTCGGTCCTGACATAAAAGAGCGGCCCCCGCATCAGCAAGGGGCCGCCTGTGTGATAAACCAGCGCCCGTAGACAGGCAAGCCGGCGAGGCGCTACCGGTTAGTACAAACCGCCGCCGATGACGTTTCCGATGGTGGCTTTCTTGCCGACAACCGCTTTTTCGCCGGTCGATGTCGTCACCTCACGAACGGCACTGCCACCTACTTCCTCTACCAGCGGCAGATCCGCGCCCATAGCGAACCCGCCGTCAAAGGTAATGCCGAAGTCGATGATTTCGCCGTCGCGGAAACATTCGGACACAACATTGTTGCCGGATGCGTTTTCACCCAGACGCGCGCCGGTAAAGCGGTCGATGTTGATAAACACGCATCCCTCTGGCACGCGGAATGTACCGCCACCATATTTCTGGACCGCCTTGGACATGAAGCGCTGGAAAACAGGCCCGCACATACCGCCGCCCGAAGCAGAGTTCCCCAAGCTGCGCGGCTGGTCATAGCCGATGTAGCAGCCCGCCACGATGTTCGAAGTAAAACCGACAAACCAGACGTCCTTGGAATCGTTTGTCGTCCCTGTTTTACCAGCCGTTGGTACAGGCAGGTTCACCGAAGAGCGCGCAGTGCCACGGTCGACAACGCCCTTTAACATCGACGTCAGCTGATAGGCAGTAACCGGATCCATCACACGCTCGCGGTTTGAAATGACACGCGGGCTTTGACCCGCAGCAAGTGTGGGCAGGCTGCAATCCTCGCAGATCCGCTTGTCGTGCTTGTAGACGGTGCGTCCGTAACGGTCCTGCACCCTGTCCACCAATGTGGGCGTCACCCGCTCGCCCCCGTTGGCAAACATCGCATAAGCGGCCACCATTTGGTAAAGCGTGGTTTCCTGTGATCCCAGCGCATTGGCCAGCACTGGCGACAGGTTCTCATAAACGCCAAAACGTTCGGCGTAATCGCCCACCACGTTCATACCCACCTCCTGCGCCAGTCGGATGGTCATCAGGTTGCGCGATTGCTCGATACCGGTGCGCAACGGTGTAGGTCCGTAATAGCGGTTCGAGGAGTTTTGCGGGCGCCAGATCCCTTGCGGTGTGTTGATTTCGATCGGGGCATCCACCACGATTGTCGCAGGCGTATATCCACTGTCGAGGGCCGCCGCAAAAACAAAAGGTTTGAAGCTTGAGCCCGGCTGACGCTTTGCCTGTGTGGCACGGTTGAACACGCTCGCCTGATAGGAGAACCCGCCCTGCATGGCGATCACACGGCCTGTATTGACGTCCATGGCGACAAAGCCGCCCTGAACTTCGGGAACCTGCCGCAATGTCCAGCGAATGAACGACCCGTCAGAATCCGTGACCATGCGGCGCACCAGCACCACATCACCCACACTCACCAGATCGCCGCGCGATCCCAGGTTCCCGTCGGACTTGCGCGCACGCGCCCATTCCATGTCCTGCGGAGGAACCCAGTTGTCGCCTTCGGCAGAATCAACACCTTCGATGCCCAGACGGGCGCCCTCCCCGCTTACTTCGAGGACGACAGCGGGGAACCACTGTGTCTCGAGCGTGATATCGCGCGGCACACGCGCCGCAGCCAGCGCGTCGCGCCACGCGCTCTCGCTGGTAAGGACTTCGGGCGCCAGTGTTTTACCTGTGCCACGCCAGACACCCCGACCACGGTCGAATGCTTCGAGTTCGCGGCGCAATGCATCGGCTGCGATCGGCTGCATTTCGTTATCGATGGTTGCGCGCACCGACAGGCCACCGGTGAAGAACTCGCCTTCGCCAAAGTCTTCGGACAATTGGCGGCGGATTTCATCGGTGAAATAGTCTCGTGGTGGCAAATCTGCTTTGAAGCTCTCGAAATCACCATTCTGCACTGACAGCAGCGGCTTATTACGTTCTTGCTCATAGACCGCTTCGGTTATGTATCCGTTTTCTTTCATCTCGCGCAGAACAAAATTCCGTCGCGCCAGCAGGCGCTCTTTACGGCGCACAGGGTGAAAATCAGACGGTGCTTTTGGCAAGCTGGCCAATGTCGCGGCTTCGTGCGGAGCAAGATCGCTCAGGTTTTTGTTAAAGTAGGTCTGACTGGCCGCTGCCACCCCATAGGAATTTTGTCCGAGGAAAATCTCGTTGAGATAAAGTTCTAGGATCTTTTCCTTGTCCAGCGCCTGCTCAACGCGGGCGGCAAGGATGATCTCTTTCACCTTACGCTCTGCCTGACGATCCCCCGACAACAAGAAGTTTTTCATAACCTGCTGGGTAATTGTAGAGGCCCCGCGCACGTCCTGACCGCGCGTGCGCACGGCGTCAAACGCCGCAGCACCAATACCGCGCAGGTCATAGCCGTCATGGTCGTAAAAGTTCTTGTCCTCGGCCGAGATAAACGCCTGTTTCACCAAATCGGGAATTGTATTGGCCGGTGCAAACAGGCGTCGTTCCTTGGCGAATTCGTCGATCAAACGACCCTGCCCCGAATAGATCCGGCTGATCGTCGGTGGCGTATAGGATGCAAGGGATTCGTGGCTGGGCAGATCCCGCCCGTACATCCAGAAAATCGCGCCGATGGTGAGCGCAACCATGGCTACAGACATGGTAATGGTGGTAAAAATACCCCCTAAGAACGACAGGATAAACCTAAACACGCAGCAACGCTCCTTAACCAACCGTAGGATTAGCTGCGTCTATACGCGCAAACATCCCTATCGTCAAAAGGGATGGCCCATAAAGTATTGGGAAAAAGGGCGAAACACCGCTTAATCAACGCACGCCCGCACGGGGCAACAGAATGCCTTATTGCCTCACCAGACCTGCGCGTGCCGCATCCTCGTCACGCCATGCCAAAACCGCGCGCGCCATTCCTTCGGCCATGCCGCGCCGCCAGACAGGATCGCCAAGGTTTGCCAGATCGCGCTTGGAACTAAGAAACCCGATTTCCACCAGCACCGAAGGGATATCAGCGGATTTGAGAACCGAAAAACCCGCCTCGCGCAGGGGGCGGTTGTTCATTGGCCCCCCCACTGCCGCCATACCCTCGGCCAAGGTCATTGCCAACGCGGCCGACCGCGGCTCCGTCTCCTGCCGCGCCAGATCAAGCAAAACCTGCGCCACCTGATCATCCGAACCGGTCAGATCAGCGCCCGCAATGATATCCGACCGGTTGTGCCGCGCAGCCAGATGCTCGGTTGCGGCATCGCTTGCCTCGCCAGACAGGGTGTAAACAGTGGCTCCGTTTGCGCCACCCTGCTGCAAGCTATCCGCGTGCAGAGAAATGAACAGGTCCGCCTCGACCTGATGAGCAATCGCCACGCGAGTCTCGAGCGAGACGAAAACGTCACTCTCGCGGGTCAGGACTACATCGACACCGCGCCTGCGCAGCGCCTCGGCCATCGTCTGGGCAAAATTCAGCATGAGGACTTTTTCGTTGACCTCGTCTGTTTCGGCACCGGGGTCAATTCCGCCATGCCCCGGGTCAAGCACTACGACAAACCGATCTGCGTCGGGCCGTGCGAGCGGCGGAGCGGCAAGAAATGCTGGCGTCCACGCCGGATCGCGCGGCGCACCGGCAGCAGCGGCAAACTCCTCGGCAGTGGCAGCTTTGAGTGTGATCTCAAGCATCGCTCGGCCAGTGTCCGGATCTACCGGCATCCCGATCTCGCGGGGGACCATCGGCTCTGCCAGATCCGCCACCAGTCGGGACCACCCTGCCTGAAAGGCACCAAACCGGACCGCGCTGATCCGTCCCTTCGCCGCCTCGTCGGAGCCGAGCAGATCGGCCGCCTTCAGACCACTGAAATCAACTTCGCGGAAATCCACAACCAAGCGTGCAGGTGCATCAAGAATGAAAACGCGGTACGGCACGCCCTGACTGAGGGCGAGCGTAATATCCGTGCGTCCCCACCAGCCATCCAACACTTTACTGGCCGCGGGATCGACCCGTGCCAGTGCCGTCAACTCTTGAGCCGATACCTGCACGCACGTAAATAACCCAATGATAACGCTAAGTATTAGTTGCTTCATAGCCGCTCCCGCC
This sequence comes from Sulfitobacter guttiformis, assembly GCF_003610455.1. Lineage (NCBI taxonomy): Bacteria > Pseudomonadati > Pseudomonadota > Alphaproteobacteria > Rhodobacterales > Roseobacteraceae > Sulfitobacter > Sulfitobacter guttiformis. Next base: position 536,432 of record NZ_RAQK01000002.1, read on the forward strand.
GCCCGGATCCGGACGGTATTTTGGCGCAGCGTACCAGATCAACGGCGCAGCGGTCCAGCAGATCAGCGGGCATTCATAAACGCGGCCAAGCGCACAAGCCCCTCGCGTATATCGTCGCTACTGCGGGCATAAGAAAACCGTAACGTTGTATGGCCGCGCAAAGGATCAAAATCGAGGCCAGGCGTCACGGCTACCCCAGCCTTTTCCAAAATTTCCGCCGCCAAGGCACGGCTGTCATGTGTGATCGCGCTCACGTCGGCATAAACGTAAAAGCCCCCGTCAGGCGGCGCGATTCTGTCAAACCCCGCCTGTGGTAATCCCTCTAGCATGAGCGCGCGATTGATGCGGTAGACGTCCATGTTCGCTTCCAGAGTGTCCCCGCATTCCATGGCAGCAAGCGCTGCAACCTGAGAGGCATGAGGGGCGCAGATAAACATGTTTTGTGCAATCCGCTCGACCACACGGACCTGATCGTCCGGCACAACCATCCAGCCCACCCGCCAGCCTGTCATGCTGAAATATTTGGAAAAGCTGTTGATGACATAGCATTCATCGGTGATTTCGAGGGCAGTCACCGCTTTTTTCTCGTATTCGATCCCATGATAAATCTCGTCGGAGATAAACGAGGCACCGGTTCCGTGGCACGCATCAATGAGCGCCGACATGGCTGAACGGTCCAGCATGGTTCCAGTCGGGTTCGCGGGCGAGGCAACCATAAGACCGCGCAAATCCATATTCGCAAAATCCGCAGGAACGGGCTGAAAGCGGTTTTCCGCCGCTGTAGGCAGGTCCACGGGTACCATCCCCAAAGCGCCCAGGATCTGGCGGTAGCTGGGATAGCCCGGTGCGCCGATGCCAACACGGTCACCGCTGTCGAACAGAGCCGTAAACGCCAGCAAAAAGCCCGCCGAAGACCCCGAAGTGATGACTACCCGCGATGGATCGAGATCCACATTATACCACTCCGCATACATCTTCGCGATGCGCGCACGTAGCGCCGGTAGACCAAGCGCAACAGTATAGCCAAGCGGCCCCTCGGCCATCGCCGCACTTAACGCACGGGTAGCAGGTTCTGGGACACCTGTGCCGGGTTGGCCTACTTCCATGTGGATAATATGCCTGCCCGCCGCCTCCGCACGCGCAGCTGCCTGCATGACATCCATCACAATAAAGGGATCAACTTCGGATCGCCTTGAATTCCGCATCGGCTCGCTCCTAAACTGGTGTTATGCGGTTTCACCTGATCAAACATCTGTCGTCAATAGCAGCACTGCTTCTTGCAGTGATGATTGCCATGCCTGCCCATGCGATCAGCCTGTTGCGCGATCCCGACCTCGAATATGCCCTCAAACAGATCGCGACACCTGTTTTACAAGCCGCAGGATTAAACCCCTCGCGGGTAAAGGTGCTGCTGGTCGACGACAACACGCTCAATGCTTTTGTCGTAAGCAATAATGCAATATTCTTGCACTATGGCCTTGTAAACAAGCTGGAAAACGCTGCAATGCTGCAAGGGGTAATCGCCCATGAGGCTGCGCATATTGTAAACGGGCATATTACCCGCCGCCTGACCAATCTGGCCAATTCGCGCACTATTTCAGGGCTGGGGCTGGCTCTCGCTGCAGCTGCTGCGGCATCTGGTCAGGGACGGGCCGCTGGCGGTATCGCGCTCGGGGCGGCCAGCTCGGCGCGCGGGGCCTTTCTGGGCCACACGCGGGAGGAGGAATCCTCCGCCGATCAATCCGCCGTACGTTTTATGAAATCGGGCGGTGTCTCACCACAAGGATTGCTCGAGACACTCGAGATATTTGCTGGACAAGAGGCGCTGAGCGTGGGCCGTCAGGATCCATACATGCGATCCCACCCGCTGAGCCGTGACCGCGTGCGCGCTGTTGCCGGCGCTGTTGCGAGCTATGGCACCCTACCCTCCAATCCGACTGCCGACTACTGGTTCGCCCGCCTTCAGGGCAAAATTACCGCATACACCCGCGCCCCAAGCTGGACACTGCGCCGCCTCGGGTCCGAGCCTTACGCAGACGTCCGCCTGTTGCGTCAGGCCATTGCAGAGCATCGCAACTCACGCACCAAGAACGCCCTTGCCGCGATTGATCAGGCCATTGCCTCACGCCCGAGCGATCCGTTTTTTCGGGCACAAAAGGGCGATATCCTGCTGGAGACGCGTAATTTTTCCGCTGCCGTGCAAACCTATGCGGCGGCAGTCGGGCTTGCGCCCAATGATCCGCTGGTTCTGTCAGGCTATGGGCGTGCACTGCTGGCCACCGGCCAAAATGCTGCTGCACGCGACACGCTGGAAAAATCGCGGCGTCAAGATTTCCGCGACGGCTCTATGCTGCGCGATCTGGCCACTGCTTATGCCAAAACAGGCGAGACAGGCATGGCCGCCCTTATCACCGCCGAGCGCTTCGCCCTTTCGGGGCGGCTTGAAGATGCCGGTATTCACGCAAAACGCGCCTCGGGCCTGCTCGACACTGGGTCCGGCCCTTGGCAGCGGGCGCAGGATGTGTTGATTGCATCCGAACGCGCCGCCAAATGATGCCTCCAAAACGAGAGTAAAACCATGAAACATCTCATAGCAACCACTGCCCTATTGGGCACCCTCGCCTCCGCAGGCTTTGCGCAGGACCTCACACCTATGAGCGATGAAGAACGCGCATTGTTCCGTGCCGAGGTTCGCGCCTATCTGTTCGAAAATCCCGAAGTCATCATGCAGGCTGTTGAAATCCTGCAAAACCGTGAGGCCGAGACGCAAGCACAGGCCGATATCGATCTGGTCGCCAGCAATTCCGAGGCGATCTTTAACGACGGTTATTCATGGGTTGGTGGAAATCCCGAAGGTGACATCGTTCTTGTAGAATTTCTTGATTACCGCTGCGGCTATTGCAAAAAGGCCCACAGCGAGGTGGCAGAACTTCTCGAGACGGATGGCAACATCAAATTGATCGTGAAAGAGCTGCCCATTCTGGGCGACGCCTCTGTCCTCGCCTCCCGCTTTGCAATCGCGGTAAAACAGGTTGCGGGGGGCGACAGCTATAAGGCGGTCGGCGACGCGCTGATGAGTTTCAAAGGCGATGTCACACTTCCCGCACTCCAGCGTCTTGGAAGCACCTTCGGACTGGACATGGAAGCCATTGAGGCACGAATGAACAGCGACGAGGTTACGGCCGAAATCACAGCCACCCGCGCGCTGGCAGGTATTTTAGCAATCTCTGGCACACCTACATTCGTGATGCACGATGAGCTGGTGCGCGGCTATTTGCCCCTTGAGCAGATGCAGGCGGTCGTCGCAGATAAGCGCGGCTGATGCGGTTTTTGTCAGCAGCAGTGATTGCACTGCTGCTGACGCTGTGCCCTGCGGTATCCGGTGCCGCACCTGCAACGCGTGTCACGGACGGGCGGATAACGTCTTTGCCTGCTCCACTGGTGGTTGTGCTTCACGGCTTTACCGCCTCCGGTCCCGCAATACAGCGCAAAACCAATTTTGACGCCCTCGCACGGGCGAACGGGTTTATCGTGGCCTACCCTTCGGGGCCGCGGCGACGTTGGGACGACCGCAGCGCGGCATCGGCAGATGTCAAAACCCTTTCGGCGCTGATTGCGAGTCTGATCGCGGAGGGTCGCGCCGATCCGGGGCGTATTTATCTGGCGGGCCACTCAAACGGCGGCGGTATGGCAATGCGCATGGCCTGTGCACGCCCCGATCTGATCCGCGCCATTGCAGTCGTTGCTATGAATGCACCCACCTCTCCACACTGCGCTGGTCCTCCTCCTATTATGGCGGCACTTTTCATTCACGGCACCGAGGACCCAATTGTTCCTGCACAGGGCCTCTCCGGCACTCGCCGGCACGCAGGGGTCCTGACGGTGGAACAGACGCTGTCCGACTGGGCCGAGCGCAACCGTTGCGCGGGTCCGGTAACATCGCAGACGTTCAACCAGACAGGCGGCGCCACTAAGGCGATATTGCAAAGTTACCAGCGGTGCGCAGAACCCTTGTTGCACATCATTCTTACAGGGCATGGCCATGAATGGCCCGGCGCAGGCCCCCGCGCCACATGGATTCAAGGACCGGCCAGCCGCGAACTGGACGCCGCGGCTGCAATCTGGGGTTTCTTTGCCCCGTTGTAGAGCACGCAAAATCTTTCGGTTGGACCTCTAGTCAAATCAGCCCGACGAACCGGTCAGGCAGCCGGTACTGGGTGTCATAGTCAGGCCGCTTGAATTCATAAAACCCCGTCTCGCCCCGCGCCTTGAACGAGCGTTGCATGCGTTGCCGCATAAAGCCCAGATCAAACCCCTCTTCGAGTTTCAGCGCGGTAAATCCTTCGAAAATCGCACGGTCCTCGCCGCGCTCGGCACCAAACCAGTGCCGCCCGATCGCCGTGCTTTGTATATCGGCGCCGATGTCTTTTGTGATCGCGTTGCGCCTGTCCATCGCCCCTGTGTATTGCGCCGCATCGCAAAATTTCAGGTGCAGCAGGTACAGATGCTCGGGGGTGTGCAGTTTTGGGTATTGCGCGAAATGGCCACCGCGCGAAATCTTGGAGGCCGCCGAGACTACGCAGGGCTTAGAATAATGCGGCGCAGGGCGCACATAACGGCGCGGCCCCAGTATCCGGTCTGTAATTGGCTCGTGCTCCAGATCGATGCGGTGGATTACCTCAAGGCCCAGCGGCGTGAGCACACGCTTTTCAGGCACCTGCTCTAGAAACTGGATCAGGTTCATCCCTGCCAGAGGATCCACAACCACTAACTCGTCCACATCGCCAACGACGACCTGTTTGTAATATTTGCGCAAGCCGCCCACCAGATTATTGAGCAACCCCCAGCGCTTGATATCAAAGTTCTTGTGCGGATCACCGGGGATGCCGATGACATTGCATCCCTGTGCCAGTTCGGCCACCTCGGCCCCGTAACCGTGATTGATGACGTAGCAGTTCTGCCGCCCGAACATTTCGCCGTAATGGGCCAGCCATGCGCGCAGAAAAAACGCATCATCACGCACCATCGTAACTGCTGCTGCTGTTTGCATGCCGCTTCCTTCTTTCCATTCCGCACCGAAGTGATCACACTGCGCCGTGCCCGACCACTAAGCCGCGAGAGACCCCGAATGACAATGGCCCACGCCCCTGACGCCCCAGATTTTGAAGCGGTTGCGGCGCAAATAGCGCCAGATATGGCGCGCACCGGCTGGCATATGCACCACGCAACATCTGCACAGGTGGATCGATTTCAGGTGCTGGGAGAGCGGGGCTGTGGCACGAATGTCATCCGAAAAGTCGTGCACGAATCTCTGCGCATTCGCAAAACAGAGGCCTTGGGTTGGAAGCATGGCTTTCCCCAAATGATCGCCCTCCCGCCTACCTTCCTCACCATAATAGCGGTGCGCAATCCGCGCAGTTGGGCCCATTCGCTTTATAAACGGCCATGGCATGCGGTGGATTCGGTTCAGGCACTCGGTTTTTCCGATTTTCTGCGCAGTCCGTGGCATGCGTATGTGGACAAGCTCGGGCACTTTGACAATATCGCGCCGCGTCTTGCCCCGCATAACCAACCGCTGCAATGGGACAGGCACCCCATAACCGGTGCGGCATTTCCAAACATATTTGCCATGCGCAACCTCAAACACCGCGCGTTGATGGGCATGCCCACCCGTGGTGCATCATGTGTGTTTGTCTCGCTTGATGCGTTCAACGCGGCCCCACAGGCGTTTCTAGCCGATCTGGCAAAGACCTTCGCGCTTGCCCCGACCGAACGCGGATATGCGCCCGTGGCGCGGCGCATGGGCAACCGGTTTACCCCCGTTGTTTCCGACCGCGCGCCCGCGCCTGAAACATGGATGGAGGCAGATCTCGAATGGATGAAAAGCCAACTTGATCCGGCAACAGAGACGGCACTTGGGTTCGCGGTATAAGAGGTCCTGAAATGCAAAAAGGCCTCCCCGAGGGGAGACCTTTTAAAGCAGCAGTGGCGCGGTTGACGGGGCTCGAACCCGCGACCCTCGGCGTGACAGGCCGATACTCTAACCAACTGAGCTACAACCGCTTGCTGCATCCTCAGGGCGTTGACCCCGAAGTGTCTTCGCGGAATAAGCGACAGGGTGGATAGCGTCAAGGCATTAGTTTGCGCAATTCCGCCTTTCTTTGATAACCGGTGATCTGAAGTATCTTCCGCGTCCTATCGGGCGCTTGATGCGTACCATCGGGGCCTTTGGCACAAACGGACCGCCGCCTGCTCTGCCCCTTTCTGCGAGATGGTCAAATCAGAAGTATACCCAAAGCATCGCCCCCTTTGATCCAAAGGGATTCGCCCAAAAACGCCAGCACGATTCGAACAATACTCACATGGAAGATAAATTACCGACCAGTATGAGCATATTGTCGAACTAATGATCGAGAGGGGATAAAGTGGCGCGGTTGACGGGGCTCGAACCCGCGACCCTCGGCGTGACAGGCCGATACTCTAACCAGCTGAGCTACAACCGCGCAATAGAGTGCCTCCCTTTAGAAGGGAGGTGAATGGTGGGTCGTGACGGGCTCGAACCGCCGACATCTTCGGTGTAAACGAAGCGCTCTACCAACTGAGCTAACAACCCTTGTGCGGCGGTTTAGACAATGTATTCCGCCATGGCAAGCCTCATTCGAGACGTTTTTGCATCCTATTTTTCAGATGGAACACAATGCCCTGTCCGCCGCCTATTCCATCAAGACCAGCCACCCCCGCACCCGTGATGATAGATCGCAACATTCTTGATGTAATTCCATGAGTTACCAGAACCGAAGGCTGTGTAAGCGAGGCCAAAAATTCCGTGCAACGTTGTTCAAGAGCGGCAAATCCCTCGCCGCCGGGTGCATTTTCATAGAGCTCCAGCGCCCCGTCGGGGCCGTCATGGAAGGCATCTGCGCCGGGTAACTCTCGGCGGATTTTGCCCGCCCACTCACCCACACCGATTTCACGCAGCCGGTCATCCGTGCGCAGATGGGTGACCTGACGCGCAAGGGCTATCGCTGCCGTTTCGAAAGCGCGACCTTGCGGACTTGTCAGGATATCGAATCCCTCCAGGTTACAGCTGGCCAATATCGTCGCCTGCCGCTCTGCCTGAAGACGACCGGCGGGCGTCAGCGCTGAGTTAAGCGCGCCCTGCATTCGGCCTTCTGCATTCCACGCCGTCTCACCATGGCGCAGGATATAAAGCTCTGGGAAGGAAGTCATACGCAAACTTTCAAAGGGATAGGCCGCGATGTGTCGCGGTGAAATGCTCTACTGGCCGGATCAGAACCCCCCTCCGGCCGGCAGCACCATCAGGCAAAGGCTCCATTCTAACAGACGCCCTGCAATCAATGTCTAAACAGGTTTTTTAGCTGGCTGTTTAACTGGTTTTGGCGGTGCTACCGGAGCCGCAGCAGCCGCATTCATCTGTGCCGACTTCTGCCGCAGCTTAAGGACAAGCGCGCGGCCATCCGGTAACTCCTTGGCCCGCTGTACCTTCAACTTGCCAAGAGGTTGCAGGTTCAATTCGCGTTGCTCGGCCAGCACATCGCCCAGCACGCCCAGCATCGCTTCGACTACCGGTTTAACGTCTTTCTTCTTCATGCCAGAGCGTGCAACTACAAGATCAAACAACTCTTTTTTCTTCAACTCTTCACTCACCACCACCGGTGAGAGCTTCTCAACCACAGAGGGGGTTGTTGCAGCTGCAGACGGCACGCCTGTGGTGTCTACTTTTGTCATTACTTCCGCGACAGGTGCGGCAACCGTCGTCTTTAGAGTGCCAGTTTTTGGTGGAGTTTTCGATGAAGTAGACATTTTTTTCCTGCTCTGTTGCTCTAATAAAGGCGGTTTTCTTTTACTCTAGATCATAAAATGCAGTAAATCCATATATGCTTGGGGCACCTCGCGCCGCCTTTATTGGTCGCTGTCCTGCAATATCCGCGTGGTAGGCCAGCGTTCTTAATTGTCCCGATCGCTCAAAACAAAAACACCCCGCATAAACTGCGGGGTGTTTTGTTGTTAATTTAAGGGCTTTCGCGCCACTCTATTAATGCGTTGTGGCAGCCCCACCAGCGCCGGTTTTTGCAGCCAGTGCCGCCGCCGCGGCTGCTTCTTCTGCGGCCTCGTCCCATTCGACCGCTACCGGACGACGTACCAGTGCATGCTCGAGCACTTCGGACACATGGCTCACGGGTATGATCGTCAGCCCCGCTTTGACGTTGTCAGGAATATCAGGCAGGTCCTTTTCATTCTCTTGTGGAATGAGCACGGTTTTGATCCCACCGCGCAACGCTGCCAGCAGCTTCTCCTTCAATCCGCCAATCGGCATTGCGTTCCCGCGCAAGGAGACCTCACCGGTCATCGCAATATCCTTGCGCACCGGAATTTTGGTCAACACCGATACAATGGAGGTCACCATCGCAAGACCCGCACTCGGGCCGTCCTTCGGGGTCGCACCATCCGGCACGTGCACGTGGATATCAATCGTGTCGAACACGGGCGGCTTTACGCCAATCTGCGGACTGATCGAACGCACATAAGAGCTCGCGGCGTCGATGGACTCCTTCATCACATCACCTAGTTTACCGGTCGTCTTCATACGGCCCTTACCGGGCAGGCGCAGCGCCTCGATGTGCAACAGCTCCCCCCCGACAGAGGTGTAGGCAAGGCCGGTCACAACACCAATCTGGTCCTCTTTTTCGGCCAGACCATAGCGATGCTTTTGCACGCCCAAAAACTCGTCGAGGTTGTCACCGGTGACGGTCACGCTATCAACTTCTTTGCGCACGATCTTCGTCAGCGATTTCCGCGCGACCTTGGCGATTTCGCGCTCAAGATTCCGCACACCCGCCTCACGCGTGTAGTAGCGGATCATGCCGGTCAGCGCCGAATCCTCGATCTTAAACTCTTTGGCTTTCAGGCCGTGGTTCTTGATCTGCTTGGCCACCAGATGCTGCTTGGCAATCTCGCGCTTTTCGTCCTCGGTATAACCCGAGAGCGGGATGATCTCCATGCGATCAAGAAGCGGGCCGGGCATGTTATAGCTGTTGGACGTGGTCAGGAACATCACGTTCGAGAGGTCATATTCAACCTCGAGATAGTGATCCACGAATGTCGAGTTTTGTTCCGGATCCAACACCTCGAGCATTGCCGATGCAGGGTCACCACGGAAATCCTGACCCATCTTGTCAATCTCGTCGAGCAATATGAGAGGGTTTGTGGTCTTCGCCTTTTTTAACGCTTGAATGATCTTGCCAGGCATCGAGCCGATATAGGTCCGGCGGTGGCCCCTGATCTCGGATTCGTCGCGCACACCACCAAGGGAAATGCGGATGAATTCGCGACCTGTCGCTTTCGCCACAGATTTACCGAGTGAGGTTTTACCGACACCTGGAGGTCCTACAAGGCACATGATCGGGCCTTTGAGTTTTTGGCTGCGCTGCTGCACGGCGAGGTATTCGACGATGCGCTCTTTAACCTTGTCGAGACCGTAATGGTCTGCATCGAGAATGGCTTCTGCCCTGCCCAAATCTTTCTTAACGCGCGACTTTACGCCCCACGGGATTGACAACATCCAGTCAAGATAATTGCGTACAACTGTAGCTTCAGCGCTCATCGGCGACATGTTCTTGAGCTTTTTGATCTCGGAATCCGCTTTTTCACGCGCTTCCTTGCTCAGCTTGGTCTTCGCGATCCGCTCCTCCAGTTCGACAACTTCGTTTTTGCCGTCCTCGCCATCACCCAGCTCGTTCTGAATGGCCTTCATCTGCTCATTCAGATAATATTCGCGCTGGGTCTTCTCCATCTGCGTTTTCACACGGGTTTTGATCTTTTTCTCAACCTGAAGAACGGACAGCTCACCCTGCATCAGGCCATAGACCTTCTCGAGGCGGTCGGACACGCTCAGGGTTTCCAGAAGGTCCTGCTTCTGGGCCACCTCAATTCCGAGATGTCCCGCAACCAGATCGGCAAGGCGCGCAGGGTCAGAGGCGTCTCCAACTGCATTCAGCGCCTCTTCGGGTACATTCTTTTTCACTTTGGCATAGCGCGAGAACTCCTCGGCAACAGTGCGCAAAAGCGCCTCTGTCGTTGCCGCGTCACCGGGCATTTCTGTCAGATATTCCGCACGTGCTTCGAAGAAGCTGTCATTTTCGAGATATTCGGTGATGCGAACACGCGCCTGTCCTTCGACCAATACCTTGACCGTGCCATCAGGCAGTTTCAGCAACTGCAGCACATTGGCCAGAACGCCGGCTCTGAAAATGCCGTCGCTGTCTGGGTCATCAATGCCGGGTTCAATCTGGCTCGACAGAAGGATCTGCTTGTCATCGGCCATTACTTCTTCGAGGGCGCGAACCGATTTGTCGCGTCCAACAAACAGCGGCACAATCATGTGTGGGAATACAACGATGTCGCGCAGCGGCAGTACGGGATAGCTCGCGTTGAGAGGCTCTTTCATGCTCTTTTCCTTATCTTGGCAAACCGGCTTTTGTCCCTCACGGAGGCAACTTATGGGCCGGTTCCTATGGGTAGGGATTTGTGCACCCTGCCCGCCTGTTTCAATGGGTGCCCGCATTTGTGCGGGTGTTTTCCCTAACATGGCGCGAACCCCCACCCTCGGCAACTGCCGATTGGGAAGTCTTTGTGGGAAATTTAAGAGAGCTGTGCGGATTCATGCAATTACGTTACTCAAACACCAAATCTTACAAACATAATGTAACATAAATCTTGATTGGACAGTATTTGTACGCTACCTTTAGGGTAAGACGACATTATCAGGAGAATACCAATGGCCGACGCTTTTATCTGTGACGCAGTACGCACACCCATCGGACGCTACGGTGGGGCATTGTCGTCTGTGCGCACCGATGATCTGGCCGCAGCGCCGCTTGCGGCGTTGATGGCGCGCAACGCAGGCGTCGACTGGACACGGATTGACGATGTCGTGATGGGCTGCGCCAATCAGGCAGGCGAAGACAACCGCAACGTGGCGCGTATGGCGGCGTTGCTGGCAGGTTTGCCCGTCGATGTGCCGGGTATCACGGTGAACCGTTTGTGTGCCTCGGGCCTTGACGCGGTGGGCGCTGCGGCGCGTGCGATCCGCGCAGGCGATATGGATCTGGCGATCGCAGGTGGCGTTGAGAGTATGAGCCGTGCTCCGTTTGTCATGCCCAAATCCGAGACTGCATTCGGGCGCAATAACGCCGTTTACGATACAACCATCGGCTGGCGCTTTGTGAACCGGAAAATGAAAGAAATGTACGGTGTAGATTCTATGCCGGAAACCGCTGACAATGTAGCGGACGATCACACGGTGAGCCGTGAGGATCAGGACGCCTTCGCCCTGCGCTCGCAGGAGCGGTGGGCGGCGGCCGATGCGGCAGGTGTGTTTGCCGAAGAAATCGTGCCTGTCACCATCCCGCAGCGCAAAGGCGACGCGTTGGTCGTGGACCGTGACGAGCATCCGCGTCCCGATACGAATGCAGCAGGCTTGGCAAAGCTGCGCGGCATCAACGGCGCGGACAAGACGGTGACAGCCGGCAATGCTTCAGGCGTAAATGACGGTGCTGCTGCTATGCTGATCGCCTCCGAGGCGGCGGCGGTGCAGCACGGCCTCAAACCGATGGCACGTGTGGTTGCAATGTGTGCCGCCGGTGTCGCCCCCCGCGTAATGGGCATCGGCCCAATTCCGGCAGCGGAAAAGGTGCTGAAACGTGCAGGTCTCACGATTGACCAGATGGACGTGATCGAGCTGAACGAGGCCTTCGCCTCACAGGGGATTGCGACATTGCGGGCGCTAGGTGTGGCGGATGATGCGCCCCACGTGAACGCAAACGGCGGCGCCATCGCGATCGGTCACCCGCTGGGCATGTCGGGGGCGCGCCTTGTGCTCACCGCTGCCTATCAATTGCAACGGACTAAAGGCCGCTACGCGCTGTGCACCATGTGTGTGGGCGTGGGCCAAGGGGTCGCGCTTATTCTGGAAAGGACCTAAAATGTACGCACAGATGATTCAATCCACCGGCAAGGGCGTTAAATCCCTTGAACAGATGGATCCTGACGAGCGCGCCTTTCAAGAGCGCATCAACGCTGGCGGCAAGATCGAGCCAAAAGACTGGATGCCAGATGGATACCGCAAGAACCTCATCCGGCAAATCGGCCAGCACGCCCATTCAGAAATTGTAGGCCAGCTCCCCGAGGGCAATTGGATCACCCGCGCGCCCACACTGGAGCGTAAGGCGATTTTGCTGGCCAAAGTGCAAGACGAGGCGGGGCATGGCCTCTACCTCTATTGCGCCGCCGAAACGCTTGGCATCACCCGTGACGAGATGTTCGAGGCGCTGCACGAGGGGCGGATGAAATACTCGTCCATTTTCAACTACCCCACCCTGACATGGGCCGATATGGGCGCTGTAGGCTGGCTGGTGGACGGTGCTGCGATCATGAATCAGGTCCCGCTCCAGCGTACGTCCTATGGCCCTTATGCCCGTGCTATGGTACGGATCTGCAAGGAGGAATCCTTTCACCAGCGTCAGGGTTTCGATATCATGATGAAGATGTGCAACGGCACGGATGCACAAAAAAAGATGGCGCAAGATGCGCTCAACCGAATGTGGTTCCCTTCGCTGATGATGTTTGGTCCCTCGGACGAAAATTCGGTCCATTCCGAACAGTCGATGGCTTGGAAGATCAAGATGAACTCCAACGACGAGCTGCGCCAAAAATTCGTCGACCAGACCGCACCGCAGGCCGAATATCTGGGCCTCACTATCCCTGACGAGACGCTGAAGTGGAACGATAAAAAAGGCGGCTACGACTTTGCCGAGCCGGACTGGAACGAATTTTTTGACGTGCTGAAAGGTAATGGCCCCTGTAATCAAGAGCGGTTGCAAACACGCAAAACCGCGTGGGAAGACGGCGCATGGGTGCGTGACGGAATGTTGGCTCACGCCGCGAAAAAGCGTGCAATGAAGGTCGCAGCAGAATGAGCAGCCCCGCCCCCGCTCCTTTCGACAAGACCAAAGCCCCGGACAACGCGGCAAAACGCGTGGAGCCCAAACGTACCGGCGAATGGCCCCTTTTCGAGGTGTTCATCCGCGGGCAGCACGGCCTAAGCCACCGTCACGTAGGCTCGTTGCATGCCCCTGATGCTGAGATGGCGATCAAGAACGCCCGTGACGTCTACACCCGCCGCAACGAGGGTGTGAGCATCTGGGTCGTTGAGGCCGAAGCCATCCACGCCTCCGCCCCCGGTGACAAAGAGGCGCTTTATGACCCGTCGAACGACAAGGTGTACCGCCATCCGACATTTTTTGATGTTCCAGACGAAGTGGGCCATATGTGATGGGCAATGATGCGCTGTTCCAGACCTTGCTGCGGCTGGGGGACAATACGTTGATCCTCGGGCACCGGGTGTCCGAGTGGTGCGGCAAAGCGCCCGTTTTGGAGGAGGATATTGCCCTCGCCAACACTGCGCTGGATTTGATTGGGCAGACGCAAATGTGGCTGGGATATGCCGCAGAAGTCGAGGGTGCAAACCGCAGTGCCGATGATTTGGCGATGTTGCGGGATGTCTGGGACTTCCGCAATATATTGATGGTGGAACGTCCAAATCTGGATTTTGGCCATACGATGATGCGCCAGTTTCTGTTCGATGCCTACCACCATGCGCTTCTGGGCGCCCTCGCCCGATCCACAGATCCGCGCATTGCAGAGATCGCAGCCAAAGCGGTAAAGGAAGCTACATATCACCTTGACCGCTCTGCCGAGACGGTAATCGCATTGGGGGATGGCACGCCCGTGAGCCACGATAAAATGCAAACCGCGCTAAACCTGCTTTGGCCCTATACGGGCGAGATGTTCGAGAGCGATGATACCGATGCGGCGCTGGCCGCTCAGGGAGTAATACCTGATCCTGCCAGCCTTCGCGAGGCGTGGACGGCCACAGTGCAGACAACGATGGCCGAGGCCACACTCGATATACCCGAAGACAGTTTCGCCCATAAAGGCGGGCGCACTGGCAAGCAGCACACCGAGCATCTGGGCCACCTGCTCACGCAGATGCAATGGCTACAACGTGCCTACCCGGATGCCCGCTGGTGAATCCTGCACCCTCAAAACCCGATGTACAAACAGTCTGGGGGTGGCTGGATGATGTTCCCGATCCTGAAATCCCGGTAATCTCGGTCGTTGATCTGGGCATCATCCGCGACGTGCAATGGGTCGGGGACACGCTTGAAGTGGCGATCACACCCACCTATTCAGGCTGTCCCGCGACCAGCATCATCAATCTGGATGTCGATACCGCACTACGCGACCGTGGCCTCACCAACATCCGCCTGCGCCAGCAACTCTCGCCGCCGTGGACGACCGACTGGCTCAGCGCGAAAGGTGCGCGCAAGCTTGAGGAATACGGCATTTCTCCTCCTTCGGCTGCCGGTGGCCCCTCATCATGCCCGCGCTGCAAGTCGGCAGATGTCCAGAAGGTAAGCCAGTTCGGCTCAACCCCTTGCAAGGCCCACTGGCGCTGCCTCAGCTGCCTTGAGCCGTTCGATTATTTCAAATGTATATGAGGGTGCTCAATGGCCCGTTTCCATCCCCTGACCGTCACAGATGTTCATAAGACAATCCGCGATGCGGTTGTTCTAACCCTTGCCACTCCAGAGGGCGCCGATTTCGAATTCATTCAAGGACAATACCTGACGTTCCGCCGTGAGTTCGACGGCCAAGAGCTGCGCCGCAGTTATTCCATCTGCGCAGGCCTTGACGATGGCGCATTACAGGTCGGTATCAAGCGGGTCGAAGGCGGCGCATTTTCGACATGGGCAAACGACGACATCAAAGTCGGAGATACCCTTGAGGCAATGCCGCCGATGGGGAAATTCCATACGGTACTGGAGGCGGATGCCTCGCGCCACTATCTCGGCTTTGCGGGTGGGTCGGGAATTACGCCGGTGCTGTCGATCCTGCGCTCGGTCCTTACCCGTGAGCCGCACTCGCGCTTTACACTGGTTTATGCCAACCGCGCTGTGAGCACGATCATGTTCCGCGCCGAGCTGGAAGATCTCAAAAACACCTATATGGGTCGTGTGAACGTGATCCATGTTCTGGAGGCTGATGCGCAGGACATCGACCTGTTTACAGGGCGCGTAGATTCCGAGAAGTGCGCGCAACTGTTTTCGCGGTGGATCGATATCGGATCGGTTGATACAGCGTTCATTTGCGGACCTGAACCGATGATGCTGGGGATCGCCGCCGCACTGCGCGAACATGGCCTTAGCGACGATCAAATCAAATTCGAGCTGTTCGGCTCCTCTCAGCCTGGACGCGCCAAAAAACAAGCGATTGCGGCGGACGCAGCCCAATCAGGCGCCATGACGCAGGCTACGGTCACCATTGACGGTGCAACCCGCAGCTTTAAAATGCCACGTGGAATAAGCCTGCTCGAAGCGGCACTGGAAAATTCCATGGACGCGCCATTTGCCTGCAAGGCGGGCGTCTGCTCGACCTGCCGCGCCCGCGTGACCGAGGGCGAGGTCGAGATGCTTACCAATCACGCGCTTGAGGATAACGAGGTGGCGGACGGCTTTGTACTGACGTGCCAGTGTTACCCGCTCTCGGATACTGTCCGCTTTGACTACGACCAGTAAGGAAATGCCGATGTTGAACGTATCATCTTATGCCCAAGGCGCGTGGGTCGCCCCTGACAGCGGTGCGCGCGCCATTCCATCGGCCATCACAGGCGAGATCATCGCGACCGCCGGCAACAGTACTCTCGACGTCGCAGGCATGCATGGCTACGCCCGCGAAGTGGGCGGCAGAAATCTGCGCGAACTGACGTTCCACGACCGTGCGCGTATGCTCAAAGCGCTGGCGCTATATCTGAGCGAGCACAAACAGGCGCTCTATGATCTGTCGTATCAGACGGGTGCCACGCAGTCCGACCACGCCTTCGATATTGATGGCGGCATCGGCACGATGTTTGTTTTTGCCTCAAAGGGGCGGCGCGAAATGCCTGATGCCCACATCTATCTTGATGGAGAGCTGGAGCAATTGGGCCGCACAGGCAGCTTTATGGGCCAGCACATCTGCGTGCCGATGCAAGGTGTCGGGATCCATATTAACGCCTATAATTTCCCTGTCTGGGGAATGCTGGAGAAATTTGCGCCTACGTTTCTTGCCGGTGTGCCATCCATCGTGAAACCGGCCACTGCATCGTGCTATGTGACCCACCTGTGCGTCAAGCTGATGCTTGAGAGCGGCATCTTACCAGATGGCGCACTGCAACTCATCTCGGGCGGTGTGGGCGATCTGCTGCTGCACACAGATGCGCAGGATGTAGTCAGCTTCACCGGGTCGGCGCAGACAGCCCTTATGCTGCGGTCAACGCCACACCTTCTCGAAAACTCGGTCAAATTCGTGGCCGAGCAGGACAGCCTGAATGCCTCGGTCCTCGGGGCGGATGCAGCCACCGGCACAGCGGAGTTCGATCTGTTCATCAAAGAGGTCCACCGCGAGATGACCACAAAAGCGGGGCAGAAATGCACCGCCATCCGCCGTATCATGGCACCGCAAGCCAGTGTCGAGGCGGTGATCGACGCCCTGAGCGCACGACTGGCCAAAACCGTTATCGGCGATCCGCGAGATCCCGCCACGCGGATGGGCGCACTCGTGAGCCGTTCGCAGTGCGACGATGTCCTCGAAAAGGCTAAAATACTTGGTACCGAAGCCGAGCGTGTATTTGGCGATCCCAATAACTTTGATGTCCACGGGGCGGACCGTGAAAAAGGTGCTTTTTTGCCGCCGATGCTGTTCCATTGCGCCGACCCTGACGGGGCGCAGCGGTTGCACGACACAGAGGCGTTCGGCCCGGTGAGCACCATCATGCCCTACCGCGATGCCGATCACGCCATTGAACTTTTGAACCGGGGGAAAGGGTCGCTTGTGGCGTCCGTCATCACGCGCGATGGTGCATTGGCACGCAAAATGGTCATGGGTGCTGCGGCATGGCACGGGCGTTTATACTTCAACAATTCCGATTCCATGGCGGAATCAACCGGCCATGGCGCCCCCATGCCCCATATGGTCCACGGCGGTCCGGGCCGTGCGGGCGGCGGCGAGGAGCTGGGCGGAATACGCGGTGTCATGCACTACATGCAGCGCACCGCCATTCAGGGCAGCCCCGATATTCTCACCGCGATCGGTGATCAATGGGTGCCCGGTGCCGCCGAGTATACAGGCGGTCCCCACCCTTTCACCCGCACCTACCATCAATTGCGACTGGGCGAGACGCTTTATACCAAACCGCGCACGGTGACGCTGCAAGACATTGAAACCTTTGCGCATTTCACTGGTGATACATTTTATGGCCATATGGACGAAGACGCCGCAAAGGCCAATCCGTTCTTTCCCGGTCGCGTCGCACACGGCTACCTGTTGCTCAGCTTTGCTGCGGGTCTGTTTGTCCACCCCGATCCCGGACCGGTGCTGGCCAATACCGGCCTTGGCAATCTTGCCTTCATGAAACCTGTCTCGCCGGACGAAGAGATAAAGGTGCGCCTCACGGTCAAGAAAAAGACCCCGCGAACGGCGCAATATGGTCAGGTTCGCTGGCATGTGACAGTGACCAATCAGGACGATGATTTGGTGGCGGAATATGAATTGCTGACAATGAATGCCTATGAGGCGGGTGAAAGCACCGCATGACACTGACGAAGCTCGAAAATGATGCGCTGAGCCTTGCCGTAGCCCCGCTGGGCGCAGAAATGCAATATCTACGCACGGCGGCGGGCGATGATCTACTTTGGCACGGCGACAGTGTTTTTTGGCGTGGGCGTGCACCGATACTTTTTCCAATTGTCGGGCGTGCGGTGAACGATACCGTAGCCGCAGGTTATCACACCGCGCCCATGCCGCAGCACGGCTTTGCGCGTAACAGCACCTTCACGCTGGAGGAACATACCGACACGATGTGCATTCACATCCTCACCGACACAGCCGCCAGCCGCGCCGTCTATCCGTTTGAGTTTGCGCTGCGTGTGAGCCATCGGCTGGTCGGTGAAACCCTGCATGCCAGCGCCACTGTCAGCAACGAGGGGCCTGAACCGATGCCTTTCGGTTTCGGCTTTCATCCAGCGTTTTGCTGGCCTCTGCCCCATGCAGGAGGCGCTGCGCATCATGTCACGCTGCAAGGTGGCGGCAGCCCTGATACCCGCGCTCTGGCGGATGGTTTGCTGCGTCCAGACGCACAGAAGGGTCCGTTTGTGGCAGGTGATCTGGAGGTGGCAGAGCATCTGTTTGCATACGGTGCATTGGTGTTTCCAGATGGATCCGATGCGCTGCGTTACGGCCCGAAAAACGGGCCTTCGCTGTCATTCAAATTTCAGAACCTGCCTGATCTGGCGCTCTGGCGGCCCGTCGGGGCACCGTTTCTATGCATTGAACCATGGCATGGCACCGCATCTTATGTCGGTGACGGCCCGCAGATTGCTCAGCGGCCAAATGCCCTGACCCTCGCACCGGGCGCGCGTGCGAGCTTTGGTTATCAGGTTACTTACGAGGCATGATCTAGAGGGGGTCGATATCGCCCTGTGCGCGGGTGCTGTGGAAATCGGACTGCCATTTCTGGAACGTCCCCGCCGCGATTGTTTCCCGCATGCCTGCCATAATATCCTGATAATAACGCAGGTTATGCCATGTGAGCAGCATCGAGCTGATCATTTCCTGCGAGCGGAAGACGTGGTGCAGGTATGCACGCGAATAATGCGAACACGCCGGACAGCCGCAGCCTTCGTCCAGGGGCCGCGGATCATCGGCGTGGCGCGCGTTCTTTATGTTAAGTACACCTTGGCGGGTAAACACCTGCCCTGTGCGCCCTGACCGCGATGGCAAAACACAGTCCATCATGTCGATGCCGCGCGCCACGGCGCCCACAATATCGTCGGGTTTGCCTACACCCATGAGGTAGCGCGGCTTTTCCACTGGCAGCTGGTCGGCAGCATAATCGAGACAGCCGAACATCGCCTCCTGCCCTTCGCCCACGGCCAGACCGCCCACGGCATATCCGTCAAATCCGATTTCGCGCAGCGCCTCGGCTGAGACCTTTCGTAGATCCTCCTCCAGCCCACCCTGTTGAATACCAAACAATGCGTGACCGGGACGATCGCCGAATGCCTCACGGGAGCGTTTTGCCCACCGCATCGACAGCTCCATGCTTTGCGCAATGCGGTCACGGTCCGCAGGCAGTGCGGGACATTCATCAAAACACATCACGATGTCAGAGCCCAGCAATGCCTGAATTTCCATAGAGCGCTCTGGCGTGATTTCGTGCTTGGAGCCGTCGATATGACTTTTGAAGGTTACGCCACGCTCGGTAAGCTTGCGCAGGTTGGCAAGGCTCATGACTTGAAAACCGCCCGAATCCGTCAAAATTGGCCGGTCCCAGTTCATGAATTTATGCAGGCCGCCAAGGCGGTCGATCCGTTCGGCCGTAGGGCGCAGCATCAAATGATATGTATTGCCCAGCAAAATGTCTGCGCCGGTTTCACGGACCGATGAAGGCATCATCGCTTTTACCGTGGCGGCGGTGCCAACCGGCATAAACGCAGGGGTGCGGATCTCGCCGCGCGGGGTGTTGATCACGCCTGTGCGGGCCTGCCCGTCAGTAGCGTTGATCTGGTATGAAAATCCGGTCATCTGAAACCCTCTGCCCTGTTGCCCTGCTGCCCTAACCCACTGCCGTGCTTCTTGCAATCGGTCGGGCACGCGTCCACATTGGTGAGGAACACCACCAAAGGAATACGGCATTGAGTATTGAAGAATTGGCCCTGAATATAATCCAGAGCAACCTCGGATGGCTTTTGCTGGCGCTTGTGCTGATCGTTGTTGTACTGAAGGCTGTTAAAATAGTGCCGCAATCAGAGCAGCATGTGGTAGAGCGTTTTGGTCGCCTGCGTGCCGTACTCGGACCTGGCATTAATCTGATCGTGCCGTTTTTCGACAAAATCGCTCATCAGATTTCCATTCTGGAGCGTCAACTGCCCACCGCCAGTCAGGATGCAATTACCCGGGACAACGTGCTGGTTCAGGTGGATACTTCCGTCTTCTACCGGATCATCGAGCCTGAAAAGACCGTCTACCGCATCCGCGATGTGGATTCAGCGATTGCCACAACCGTCGCGGGCATCGTGCGCGCCGAAATCGGGATGATGGACCTCGACGAGGTTCAGGCCAACCGCTCGGCCCTGATCGCGACCATCAAGAACAACGTGGTTGAATCGGTCGAGAACTGGGGGATCGAGGTAACACGCGCCGAAATCCTTGACGTCAATCTGGACGCTGCCACGCGGGCGGCCATGATGCAGCAGCTCAACGCCGAGCGTGCGCGCCGTGCGCAGGTCACCGAGGCGGAGGGCAAGAAGCGCGCCGTCGAACTGGCCGCCGACGCCGAACTTTATGCCTCCGAGCAGACCGCCAAAGCGCGCCGTGTACTGGCCGATGCCGAAGCTTATGCAACCCAGATCGTCGCAGTCGCCATTAACGAAAACGGGCTGGAGGCTGCGCAATACCAGATTGCCCTCAAGCAGGTCGAAGCTTTGGGCGTCATGAGCAGTGGGGCGGGCAGCAACACGATTGTTGTCCCCTCAGAAGCGCTCGCAGCCTTTGGGGATGCCTTCAAGCTGCTGAAAGGACGCAGCTGATGGATCCGGCCAGCATCCTTCAGATCTGGTGGGTCTGGCTCAGTGCGGCGCTCGCACTTGCCCTGATCGAGCTTATCGCTCCAGCTTCGATTTTTCTGGGCTTCGCGCTCGGGGCGCTGGCCATGGCCGGTATCGTTGCCTTTGGCGCAATCACCAACACCTCCGCCCTTCTGGCGCTGTTTGCGGGTCTGTCACTTGGAGCTTGGATCGTGCTCAAGCTGGTGTTCAAAAGCCAGTCAAGCGGCGCGCGAATTGTTAAACGCGATATTAACGAGGGCTAGCTTGTGAAAGCGCGTTGCATCCCTTTACGCCGTGCTCTGTAATCCATATATGAATTCCGTAGGTAAACACTCAAGTTTCCAACACTCAATTTTACGGCAGCCGGATTTATGGCTGTCTGGTTTATGAGCGAGGCGCAGATGACTAATTCAACACCCCCTCTCGAAGGTACTCCGCTGATCGCGCCGTCCAGTACCGATCATCCGCTGTACGAGCAAGTGGTCGAGGCCTGTCGCTCCGTCTATGACCCGGAAATCCCTGTAAATATCTATGAGCTGGGATTGATTTACACCATTGATATTAACGAAGAGAATGCGGTTGATATCAAAATGTCGCTGACTGCACCGGGGTGCCCCGTCGCAGGCGAAATGCCGGGTTGGGTCGCTGATGCGGTTGAACCGCTGGCTGGCGTGAAGCACGTCAACGTCGAGCTGGTCTGGGAGCCACCGTGGGGCATGGACATGATGTCTGACGAGGCACGTCTAGAACTGGGCTTTATGTAAACTTGCACTGCGGCATTTTACGAAGCTGACACAAAACAACAATCCAACCGACATATATCTGTCGTGAAACTGTTACGGCTCCGCGTCATTCAGGCGATGTTATATCCTGACTTGACCGGAGACTTGAATGTCACGTAAATTATCGCTTTTTGCCCTTGCTCTACTGCCTGCTGCGGCGCTGGCCGATGGACACACGACTTCCCTT
This sequence comes from Sulfitobacter guttiformis, assembly GCF_003610455.1. Taxonomy (NCBI): domain Bacteria; kingdom Pseudomonadati; phylum Pseudomonadota; class Alphaproteobacteria; order Rhodobacterales; family Roseobacteraceae; genus Sulfitobacter; species Sulfitobacter guttiformis. The sequence continues at coordinate 558,127 of NZ_RAQK01000002.1, forward strand.
GGCCTGTCCTATGGACCGCGTCCTGCGGCCCTTGTAGACAAGCTTCCCGAGGGTGCGCTCAAAGATAAACTGATGTCGTGCAGCACCCAAGTGCCGACGCAGACTGCATTTTCCATCGGCCACCGCGGCGCGCCACTGATGTTCCCCGAACACACGGTGCAAAGTAATGTCGCCGCAGCGCGGATGGGCGCAGGCGTGCTGGAATGTGATGTGACATTTACCAAAGACCACGAATTGGTCTGCCGTCACGCGCAAAACGACCTGCACACGACGACAAACATCCTTGTGTCCGACCTCGCCAGCACATGCGTGACACCGTTTGCATCTGCGCAGGGCGAAACCGCCGCCACGGCAGAATGCCGCACGTCCGAGCTGACGCTGGAGGAGTTCAACACATTAACGCCCAAAATGGACAGCGCCGATACAGCGGCCCTGACCGCCGAGGCCTATCAGGGCGGCGTTGCCCCGTGGCGCACACAACTCTACACCGACAAAGCGACGCTGATGACACACGCGGAGTCGATCGAACTGTTCAAATCCCTTGGTGCGAAATTCACCCCCGAGCTGAAGAGTGCCTCGGTCGAAATGCCCCATGACGGGTTTTCGCAAGCCGATTATGCGCAAAAACTGGTGGATGAATATGTGGCTGCCGGTGTACCCGCGACAGATGTTTTTCCACAGTCCTTCAACGTCGAAGACGTCTATTACTGGATCGACAATGCGCCCGAATTTGGCGCGCAGGCTGTCTACCTTGTGGAATGGACAGAAGGCTTTGACGAGCAAAACGCCGAGACATGGTTGCAGGACTTCGACGCACTCAAAGAGCGCGGCGTGAATTATATCAGTGCCTCGCTCAATATGCTGATGACCAATCAGGACGGTAAGATCGCGGCGTCCGATTATGCCAAAGCAGCCAAAGCAGCAGACATCACGCTGATTGCCTGGACGCTCGAACGCTCCGGCCCTCTGGCATCGGGCGGCGGCTGGTACTTCCAATCGGTCGGCGACATTATCAAGGACGACAGCGATTATCTGGTCGCGCTTGATGTACTGGCGCAGGATGTGGGCGTGGCCGGCGTCTTCTCTGACTGGCCTGCGACAGTGACCTACTACGCCAACTGCATGGGCCTCTAGGCACAACAATCGCTTAACCTAGGGCGGCGGGGCTTGAGATTGCTCCGCCGTCCGCTTATCTATGATTCAAAGGAGCTCCATTATGTTCGGCATTCCAGGCAAGCAGGCGGTCACTATGACCGATAAAGCAGCAGCACAGATCATTAAACTGATGACGTCGAAGGGCCATGCAGGTCTGCGCATTGGCGTGAAAAAAGGCGGCTGTGCCGGTATGGAATATACGATGGAGTATGTGGACGATGCTGATCCGAACGACGAGGTCGTTGAGCAGGACGGCGCACGGGTGATGATCGCGCCAATGGCACAGATGTTCCTTTTCGGCACCCAAATCGACTATGAGACATCGCTGCTGGAAAGCGCATTCAAATTCAACAACCCAAACGTCTCCGAAGCCTGCGGTTGTGGCGAATCCATCAAGTTCGATGAAACACTTTTCGCCAAGTAGAATGACTACTTTTTCAGGTGCAGATAGGTCTCGCCAAACCGTGCGGCCAGATGCTCCCCCGCCAAAATCACTTTCTCCGAACCTCTCGGCGCGACATTGGTGTTGTGTGCAGGATTGAAAAACAACGGTACCGATATGCGCTCGTTCACGCCACCGACCACACGGTGGGGTGTCGCGCGAACAAGTCCGTCCGTCCAAACCTCCATCATCTCGCCAAAGTTGATGACAAATGTGCCGGGCTCCGCACTGACTGGTATCCATCCACCCCCGCGTTTTCGCACCTCCAACCCTGGTGAACCATCTGTCGCGAGCAAGGTAAGACAGCCATAATCGGTGTGAGTAGCGATACCGAAATCCTTCGCCCCTGCCCAATCGGGCCGCTTTGGATAATAATTGCCGCGCAGCAGGGCCATAGGCGTCCCGAACGCTGCGTCGAACGCATCGCGCGGCGCGCCAACTGCCTCCGACAAGCCCCGCAATACCTCCAGCGCTACAACCCGCGCATCATCGTAGTAGGCGCGTATGACCTTGGCAAATTGGTCGGGGTTTGCGGGCCAGAAGTTCGGAGCGTAAACAGACATCGTGCGGCGCGGATCCACTTCGGGCAACTCGATCCCGCTGTCGAAATATTGTTTGTAGTCTGGATTTGCATCTGGATCGACCTGCTCTGATCCCGGTGCGCCCCAGCCCCTGTTCGCGCCGGTACGCGCCATGTCATAGGCGCGCTTTTTGGTATCCGATAGCTTGAAAAACGCACGGTAAGTCTCGATCACCTCGCGCACGCGCGCGCCAGACAGGGCAGTGTTGTAGACAGTGGCAAATCCCACGCCAGTTGCCGCATCGCGCATCGCGTCCAGCGCAGCAGGCTCTCCCGCGCTCAGGGCCTCAAGGTCGACAGACGGGATCATAACACCAGCTCCTCATTGGTATGCGCAAGCTATAACGCGCCGCTGCGCCCAACGCCATCGTTGAACCTGCGGCAGGCCGGTGCTAGGCATGGCTATCAAACCAAAGGACAGCAGATGCGACGTAAACTGGCAGCAGGAAACTGGAAGATGAACGGCACTGCAGCAAGTCTCGCAGAGCTTGAGGCCCTCAAATCACTCCTGCCTGCCGATACGCCCGATGTTGTGATTTGCCCACCTGCCCCCTTGTTGTTTCGGGCAACGCAGGCTGCAAAAGGCACCAGTATCCGCATCGGCGCACAGGATTGCCATATGCAAGCCAGCGGTGCCTTTACCGGTGACATCTCTGCTGACATGATCGCAGACACGGGCGCCACCTATGTTATCGTTGGTCATTCTGAGCGGCGCGAGGCCCATGAAGAGCGCGATCGTGATGTGCGCAAAAAAGCAAAAAGCGCTTGGGCTGCCGATCTTACTGCAATCATCTGCATTGGCGAGACACTCGAAGATCACGAGGCGAACAATACGCTCGACATTATCGCAGGCCAGCTTGCAGGGTCCCTGCCCGGCGAGATGACCCCCACCAACACTGTTATCGCCTATGAACCAATCTGGGCTATCGGTACCGGAAAGGTCCCGACGCTGGACCAGATCGTCGAGGTCCATGACTTTATCCGCGAGCGTATCACCACCCGCTACGGCGCACCGGTCGCAGAGTTGATCCCCCTTCTCTATGGCGGCTCTGTCAAACCCGACAATGCCGCGATGATCTTTCAGGCCGAGAACGTCGACGGCGCACTTGTTGGCGGCGCTTCGCTCAAAGCTGCGGATTTCGGCCCCATCATCTCAGCTTTGGCAAAAAGCTGAGAGCCGCGGAAAGCCGCATCTCTCTTTTCCAACTTTTCATTCACCACATAAAAGGGCGCGAGACTGTCACAGTTTCGCGCCCTTTCTTTGATGTCTGATATCGAACCCGCTATTTTATGATGATCTCGGGGCCCATCATCATCGTCGGCAACCATGTCGAGATGATAGGTATATAAGTTACCATAATCAGAAAGACGAACAGCACCGCGAGGAAGGGCAGTGCCGCACGCACCACATTCATCATCGGCATGTTCGCCACACCGGATGTTACAAAGAGATTAAGACCCACGGGCGGTGTAATCATGCCGATTTCCATGTTCACCACCATAATGATACCAAGATGGATAGGATCAATTCCCAACTCGATCGCGATGGGAAACACCAAAGGCGCTACGATGACCAGCAGGCCGGACGGCTCCATAAACTGACCACCGATTAGCAGGATCACGTTTACGATCACCAAAAACATTACCGGTCCAAAGCCCGCATTCAGCATCGCAGCCGAGATTTGTTGCGGGATCTGTTCGTCGGTCAACACGTGTTTCAGGATCAGCGCATTGGCGATGATAAACATCAGCGTTACGGTGAGTTTACCCGCCTCGAACAGGGTATTGCGCGTGTCGCGGTGGAAAAACGCGGTGATCAACACCCAAGGTCGTTGCAGGAACGAAATGTTCTGCCCCTCCCCCTTTACGTGCAATGGCCCCATGTCACGGTAGACAAAGCTTGCGATGAAGAAGGCATAAACCGCTGCGACCGCTGCTGCCTCGGTGGGTGTGAATACCCCGCCATAGATGCCGCCAAGGATAATCACGATCAGGAAAAGGCCCCAGCCCGCTTCGATGCCCGACCGGCGCACCTCGCCCCAGCCCTGCCATTCACCTTTGGGCAAGTTGCGGACACGCGCGATGATGTAGATGGTCAGCATCAGCATAAAACCCGCCAACAGACCTGGAATAACACCGGCAAGGAACATCCGGCCCACCGATACATCCGTGGCAGAAGCATAGACCACCATCACAATACTGGGCGGGATCAGGATGCCCAAAGTACCTGCAACGGCGATCACACCGGCGGCAAAATCCTTGGTATAGCCGACCTCGCGCATGCCGACGATCACGATGGAGCCAATGGCGACCACAGTGGCCGGAGACGAGCCCGAGAGAGCGGCGAACATCATGCAGGCGAAGACACCCGCAATTGCCAGACCGCCGGGCAGATGCCCCACAAGGGCGATCGAGAATCGGATGATCCGTCGCGCCACCCCACCTGTGGACATAAAGCTGGAGGCGAGGACGAAGAACGGGATCGCCAGCAGAGTGTAATGCCCCGCCATCGCCTGAAACAAAGTCTGCGCAATAGAGGCCAGCGACGTATCACTGAGCACCAGCAAAAAGATAATGGATGAGGTACCAAGCGAGACCGCAATCGGCACACCGATCAGCATCAGGCCGATCACCATCGTAAAGAGGACAAAAACTTCCATTTGCTTACTTCTCCGCGTTCAAATGCGCGACATCCTTGATGTCGTCTTCGGCTTCATGGCTTACGATCAGGCTGGTCGCCTCGCCGGTCCAGATGCGGATGAACGCCTGAATGAACCGGAACAACAAAAGCCCCATTCCGAAGGGCAGGATGACATAGGGAATAAAGCGCGGCAGTTTTCCGTAGGCCTCACCCTCGTTCATAATAGGCTCAATCCAGCGGAGCCATTCGGGGAACGGCAGGTCGATTACTTCGTACCATGCCTGATCGCGGCTGTTGGCGAATCCCGTGGGGAACCAGCGTCCGGTAGTAGCATCAAGTCCGGCAAATGGCGCCCAGTAATCCCACGCACCCTTTAATACCAGACCCGCATAGGCAATGCAGACCGCCCCTGCGATCAGCGCCAGCACCTTGCGGACCGGTGGTTGAAAAAGGTTGATCACCGCATCGACACCCAATTGCGCCGTGACCTTGACGGTATAGCTGACCCCGAACAAAACGAGCCACGCGAACAGGAACGTCACAGCCTCAAGACCCCAGATGAGGCCGGTATTAAAACCATAGCGGAGCACCACATTCACAAATGTGAGAAGTGTCATCAGCCCCAGCAAAACGGCGATTGCTGTCTCTTCTATTTCATTGACGATGCGGCCAAGGGCCGTCTTTGCCACATATGCATGTGCCATGGGAAACCGCTCCTGCGAAGAAGGATAAAAACCACCCCGCCCGTGAAGCCACAGGCGGGGTGTGTCCAAGACTGCGACGTCTTAGTGCTTGGCGTTGATCGCTTGGGCCGCGTCGATGTTTTCCTGACCTACGTCGTCCCGGAACTGATCCCAGACCGGCTTCATCGCTGCAATCCATGCCTCGCGCTGTGCTTCGTCCAGTTCACGCACTTCGCCACCTGCCGCAATGATCGCTGCACGGGATTCCAGATCGACGTTGGTGGATTCAGCATTGCGCGACGTTGTCACTTCGTCAACGATGGTGGCCAACTGTGTGCGCACGTCCTCTGGCAGGCCATCCCACCAGTCAGTATTCGTTACAAGCATGTAGTCGATGATGCCGTGGTTGGTCTCTGTCGTGCCGTCCTGCACTTCAAAGAACTTCTGACCATAGATGTTGGACCATGTGTTTTCCTGACCATCCACAACCTTGGTCTGGAGCGCGCCATACACTTCGGAGAAGGCCATTGGCTGTGGGCTCACGCCGATGGCTTCCATCTGCGCCTTGATCACGTCGGATGGCTGAACGCGGAACTTGAGGCCGGCAGCATCTGTTGGTAGCAAAAGCGGCTTGTTGGCCGACATCTGCTTCATACCGTTGTGCCAGAATGCCAGCCCCAGCAAACCACGGCGCGTCATGGATTCCTTCATCGCCTGACCGGCTTCGGAGTTCTGGAACTCGTCGACTGCGTTGATGTTCTTGAACATGAACGGAAGGTCAAAAATGCTGAACACTTTGGTGAACTGTTCGAACTTTGACAAAGACGGTGCCGCCATCTGTACATCGCCCTGCAGCAGCGCCTCAAGAACCTGATCATCGTTATAAAGCGTCGAGTTCGGGAAGACTTCCATGCAGGCCTTGCCGTTCATCTCTTCATTGATGCGGCTCTCCAGCAGGGTTGCTGCGATGCCTTTTGGGTGCTTGTCGCTGTTGGTGACGTGGCTCAGCTTAATTACGATTTCACCGTCATCACAGGCCGCAGCTGCGGCACCGGCGGACAAGGAAATGGCCAGAACGGCCGCTGTTACAAATTTCATGATGTCTCCTCCCAGAGATTTTATTCACACGGCGGGTTCATGCCGCAATGCGTCACTATTATGTTACCCCCGCAACCACGCAAGGCACTGGTCGGCGCAAAAAATGCAAGCAATTTTTATTATCTAAAACATGCACTTAACCATCTTTAGGTTTTTGTTAGCGCAAGCGTATTTCCCAGAAAGTGCGGAAAACCGCACCTGCCTCCCGAAAGTTGTGCGGATTTCCGCACACACCTGCACCGCGACTCAGCTGCGGAATTCCTCAGGTTTGATCCCGTAACGCGTACATTTATCGTAGAATGTCTTGCGCGGGAGTTTGAGCGCGCGGGCGGCTTCGGTTGCCTGACCCTGCGCGCGGCGTAGTGCGCCCTCGATCAGCGACTGTTCAACTTGGGCCATGTGAGCAGTCAGACCAAGTGTCTCGTCCACCTCGCGCAATTCGGGCCGGTCCAGTTCTGTCATGCCCATTACAAACCGCATCGCCTCTGTCATGAGGGCACGGGCGTTTCCGGGCCATTCGCGGGCCATCAGAGCAGCGTCAATTTGCGCGCCCACCGGCGGAGCGGGCTGCCCGCTTTGCTCTGCCGCCTGCGCGACATAGTGGCGGAACAGCACCGGAATATCCTCGGGCCGTTCTGAGAGCGCGGGAATGCGCACGGGCATAACAGCGAGGCGGTAATAAAGATCGGCGTTGAAGCGCCCCGCTTCCATCTCGGCGGCCAGATCACGGGTGGTGCCCGCGATAAGCCGCGTGGTGGGCGCACCATCAAGGGTCTCGGCCAATGCCATCTGGCTTTGTGCAGGGAGTAATGCGATCTCGTCGATAAAAAGGCTTCCGCCCTCCCCTTCGGTGTAAACCGCGCCGAGCGCCAAGGCATCCAGATCGGAAGCTGCGCGTTTCAAAAATGGCCGTTTCGAGCGGAGCGAGCTGAGATGGATCACTTCGGCAATCTTGGAGATGCCCGAGCCCTGTGCCCCGCTCACCAACACGTCACCCTGCGCCTGCGCCACACGGCGCACATGCGCCCGCAGGCCCTGCGCCAGTCCGGAGGCGCCAAAAATCATCCGTGCAGCCGGATCACCGCTCTCGACCAACTCACGCAACTGGCGGTTTTCGAGAACGAGGCTGCGCGTTTTGAGCGCTCGCTCAACCACTGCCAACAACTCCTTGGCTGCACAGGGTTTTTCCAGAAAATCAAACGCACCTTCGCCCATAGCCTTAACCGCCATCGGGATGTCCCCCTCTCCGGTGAGCAAAATCACCGGAATGTCGGGATCGACTCCTTGGGCATGAGACAGCAGGTGAAAACCGTCACGCCCCGGCATCCGGATATCGGACACAATAACGCCGTCAAACTCCGGCTTGATGTGATCTGCCGCAACCACAAACGACCCCGCAGCGATGCAGTGCAGATCTGCCAGCTCAAGCGTCTGTGCAAGCGCCTCGCGCACAGCGGCATCGTCATCAACCAATAAAACCGTCACACTCATGCAGCGCGCTCCTGTGCCATAGGCAGCAATGTAACCGAAAAACATGCGCCGCCGTCCGTATTATATGCTCGGATCTCGCCGCCGACACTTTGTACAATGGCATAGCTGATCGACAACCCCAGTCCCACGCCCTTGGCAGCGCCCACTTCTTTGGTTGTGTAGAAGGGATCGAACACCTGTTCGGGGGCTGCAATGCCGGGTCCTGTATCGCTGATGGTCACGGTTATGTTGACCGCTTGAACGATGTCTACGGTCAAACGGCGTACGGCAATTCCCTCCATCGCGTCCAGCGCATTCGTGATCAGATTAATGAACACCTGCCCCAAACGCACCTCGCCACCGCGCACCCAGATTGGCAGGGCGGGCGCTGTAAAATCGATGCTCACCCCCATCTCGTCACTGCGCGCTTGCGTCATTTCCAGCGCCGAATTGATCACAGCTCCCAGATCAACGCGCACCTGCTGCACGCTTTCTTGCTTGGAGAAGGCGCGCAGGTTTTTGATGATCCGCCCCATCCGGTCTGCCATATCAGAAATCCGCATCAGATTCTCTGCGGCGCGCTCGGGCTTCCCGCGTGCGATGAATTGGACCCCGTTTTCGGCAAATGATTGAACCGCCATCAGCGGCTGGTTGAGTTCGTGACTGATCCCCGCACTCAGTTGCCCCAACGCGCTCAACTTGCTCGCCTGCACCAGATCATCCTGCGCGCGCGCAAGGGCAAGTTGTGCCTCCGTCCGCTCGGATGCTTCGCGCCGTAGTTCGTTGTTTATGTCGCGCAAGGCCTGTGTGCGCGCGCGTACCCTTGCCTCAAGCTGGGCATTGGCACGGGTGAGCGTACGCCGCCGCTCGGTCGCCAAAAACAACAGGGCGCCAAACGCAAGGCACAGCGCCGCCACAGCAGCCGCCTGCGAAGCCGCAAGGCGGCGCACAGGTGCGACGCTCATCAATACCTCACCGGTCATGCCGATCACCGGCAAGTCCCGCGTCAGGTGCAGTGCTTCTTGTGGTAGGTAAGGACCCAGACCCAGATGCCAGATCTCGTGCGGCCCGAAAAAGCTGGTGCGGAAATCTGGCGCACCGCCGAGGGGCGGCCACAGGCCCGGCTCTCCGTTAGGCCGCTGCCAGAATATCAGCTCGGAGCGGTTGGAGACCTGCACCTGTCCTGCCCCATCTGTGAAGAACACCGGAGCGGTATCTCCGCGCCACGCATAATCGACAGAGGCCAGATCGGTCGAGACAACCAATGCGCCCAGCACGGAACCTTCGTCACCGAAAACAGGTGCCGCGTAAAAATAGCTGCGCCCTGCGCCCGCGTCTGAGCCGTAACCGCGCCCCAGCGCCCCGTTTAGCGCCCGTTTTACGAAAGCGCGCGCATTCACACTGCCCGCGCCATCACTTGCCGCAGCCAGCACACGCCCTGAACGGTCGATCACCATAACATCCGACGCAGCGCCACGGTCTGCCACCCCGCGCAACAACAAAGCATCCTCAGGCCGAACCGTGCCCTCCAAGGCCCGCACCACCTGCGGATGATCGGCCATCACCACAGCAAGGTCACGGTAACGCTGAAGTTGGCCGACCAAGCGGTCACTGGCCAGCGCCAGATCGGCATTGGCCCGCGACGACAATTGCGACATGCCCTGATACGTTGCGTACCGCCAGACCGCCCCCGCCAGCAGCGCCACACAGGTCAAAAACACCGCCACTCCGAGGCTGCGCGCAAGAAATCCGTCCCTGATGGAAATTCTGACTTTCATAACCGGTAATTTATGCACCAAACCTTGCATTGACCAGCACAACTGCGCTTGATGCGCGCATGATAAGCCTCAGCCAATCCCCGCATGATCCTGCCTTTGTGCAAAACCCATATCCCTTTTATGATCGGGCCCGCGCTTCCGGTCCGGTCGTTTTCTGGGAGGATTACGGCATGCCGGCAGCTTTTGATGCCGCAACGGTGGCTGCTTTGCTGCGGGACAAGCGTCTGGGCCGTGCAGTGCCACACGACCAGCGCCGGCCAGTGCCCGCCCACCTTGAACCCTTCCACGCCGTCGAGCAGTTTTCCATGCTCGAGCTAGAGCCGCCCGATCACACCCGCCTGCGTGGCTTGGTGCTGCGCGCCTTCACGTCCCGCAGGATCAAGGCGTTACAGCCGGATATTGCGGAGATTACCGATGATCTTCTCGGGCAACTCCCCCGCGACACCCCTTTCGATCTGATCCCCACCTTTTGCACCCAACTGCCCGTTCGCATAATTGCGCGGCTGCTGGGGGTGCCCGAAGCTATGGCTCCCGATCTGCTGCGCTGGTCTTCGGATATGGTTGCGATGTACCAGGCGGGCCGGAGCCGACAGATTGAGGAGGCCGCCGCGACCGCCGCAACCGAGTTCGCAGAATTCCTAACGGCCTATATCGACGAACGTCGCAATACGCCTGCCAATGATCTGATCACCGAGCTTATTTCGGCAGAGCAAAGCGGCACCCGCCTGAGCACACCGGAGCTGATTAGTACCTGCGTTCTTTTGCTCAACGCAGGCCATGAGGCCACTGTGCACAGCCTTGGAAATGCGGTGAAATGCCTGCTGGAGCACGCCACGCCACAAGCAGCACTTGATCCCGCGCATATCGCGCCCACCTGCGAGGAGCTTTTGCGTTTCACACCGCCGCTTCATATGTTTGACCGCCATGTCTATGAAGATGTCGATCTCGGGGATATCACCCTCAAGCAAGGCAGCCGTGTTGGCCTTGTCCTCGCTGCTGCAGGTCGTGATCCGGCACTCTATGTTGACGCCGACCAGTTTCGCCCCGAGCGCCCGGTCAAGCCACATGCGGCCTTCGGCGGGGGGGTGCATTTTTGTGTCGGCGCGCCGCTGGCGCGGATGGAGATGCAGATCGCCCTGCCCGCTCTGTTTAAACATTTTCCAAAGCTGGCGCTGGGAGATAGTCCGAGCTTCTCAGATTCTTACCACTTCCACAAATTAGACAAACTACTTGTGCATTCGTGAGATCTGCGAGGGCCAATGATTGTAACACGGGCGCGCATATTCTCACCTCCTCCTTGAGGTGCTGACATATTGCACCTCAAAACCTCCAATGTCGTCCGGGGCACACAGTACTCCGTACACATTCGACACTTTTTTGTAGAGTTCCGACCGCCCTGCGCCACAACACGGTTTGTGCTCACCATTTCATATGCGCACCCGCAATAAATCTGATGCGCGAAGCGCTATTTTGGATCAGCCCTTAAAGCGGGAGCATCGTGGTTGATTTTATCTGCTCCATCGATAACAGCGCCGTCACGTTGTGCACCCGCACCTCTCCGATCAGCGCTTGATAAAAGCGATCGTAGGCACGCGCATTCTCCACCCGTACCTTCAGGATATAGTCGATGTCACCTGCAAGCCTGTGCGCCTCCTGCACCTCGGGCCTATCCTGTAGCGCCTTGAGAAACCGCGCCTGCCATTCGGCCTCGTGCTCGGACGTGCGGATCAAAACAAAAAAACAGGCCTCGAACCCCAGCAACTCTGCATCCAGCACAACAGTCTGCTGGCCGATCACCCCCGCTTCGCGAAGCTTCCGAATCCGGTTCCAAACCGGCGTCTTGCTAGAGCCCACCTCGCGCGCAATTTCATCCAGCGAGCGGCTCGCGTCGGCTTGCAACGCCGCTAAAATCTTCCTGTCCGTGTCGTCTATCCGAACACTCATTCCGTTTCTCCCTGCTTTCCAGACCGCTTGTTCCAATCCTTACACAAAAGGGAACATATGTCCTTATGTATTCGGCCATATGGCGTAAATACAGAACAAAGTTCTATATATGACCTAACGAAAGCAGAGGAGCAGCGCCATGGACCACTTCCCCATTTTCATCGCAACCAAAACCGCCCGCATCATTGTGGCCGGAGGTGGCGATGCTGCATTGGCAAAGCTGCGCATTTTGATGAAATCATCTGCCAAGATTACAGTATTTGCCAGCGATCCCGCACCCGAGATCGAGCAGTGGCATCATCAAAACCGCCTGACCCTTGTGACCCGAGCAATGGATTACGGCGATGCCCTTTGCGCAAAGCTCTTTTACGCCGCCTCCGAGGACGAAGTTGAGGATGCGCGCACCGCACATCTGGCCATGACCTGTGGTGCCTTGGTCAATATCGTCGACAACCTGCACGACAGCCAGTTCATCACCCCAGCTATCGTTGACCGTGATCCCGTGACCATCGCGATCGGCACCGAAGGGGCCGCACCGGTTCTGGCCCGTGCCATCAAGGCAGATCTCGAGGAGCGCTTGCCACAATCGCTGGGGACGTTGGCGCGTATCGGTAAGACGTTCCGTGATGCGGCAAACGCGCTGCCCTTCGGCCGCCCGCGCCGTGATTTCTGGCGCGACTATTATTTCAATACTGGTCCCAAGGCGATCGGCGAAGGCGAGGCGCATATTTTGCCGGCTCTTGAGGCGCTTCTCGACACCCATCTAACGAAACCGGCCCGCGCAGGGCATGTGGCTTTTGTCGGTGGTGGCCCCGGCGATCCGGAGCTTCTGACCCTCAAGGCCCGCCGCGCGCTCGACGAGGCTGATGTAGTAATCTACGACCGCTTGATCACTCCCGAAATACTGGAGCTTGCCCGCCGTGAGGCCGTAATGGTTGACGTCGGCAAAGAGGGCTTTGGCCCCTCGACCCCGCAGGAGCACATCAATGCGCTATTGGTGGAGCACGCAAAGACCGGAGCGCAGGTTGTCCGCCTTAAATCCGGCGATGCGACCGTGTTCGGGCGTCTAGACGAGGAGATCGACGCTGTCGACGCAGAAGGCATCGGCTGGCACATTGTGCCGGGCATCACTTCCGCCTCTGCCGCTGTTGCCGCCATCGGGCAAAGCCTGACGCGGCGCGGGCGCAATGCCTCCGTCAGGTTTCTGACGGGCCATGACACCCGCGGTTTCGCCGATCACGATTGGTCCGCGCTTGCGCGCACCGGCGAGGTGGCGGCGATTTATATGGGTAAGAAGTCTGCCCGCTTTATACAGGGACGTTTGTTAATGCACGGCGCCGACCGGCACACGCCTGTGACTTTGGTCGAGAATGCCTCGCGCCCTGACCAGCGGGTGATCGAGACGACGCTCGATGTGCTTCCTTCTGCATTGGAGGCGGCAAACCTGTCCGGTCCCGCCCTTACTTTTCTAGGGCTTGCGCCGCGTGCTGCCCTTGCCGCTCTCCCTACTCTCAAACTCGAGGAGTTTGCATAATGACCAAATCTTTCAAACCGTCAGTCATCACCGCCAATGATTTACTTGTAGGCGATGTTGTCTATCTCAACGGCACCGATTGGGTCCGTAGCCTGTCGGAAGCAGAAGTGCTGACTGACGAGGCTGATGCCGACATCCGCTTGCTGGAGGCCTCGGCACAGGTGGCAACTGTTGTAGGCGTCTACCTCAGTCCGGTAGATACCTCCGATGGCGGCATCGAAACCACCCATTTCCGCGAAGCGTTCCGCGCGACCGGACCGTCCAACTATGCACATGGCAAAAGGGAGCACATCTGATGTACGCCTATACCGAATTTGACGATAATTTCCTGCGCAGCCGCAATGCACAGTTCCGCGCACAAGTGGAGCGCCGCATCGACGGCAGCCTGACCGAAGACGAGTTCAAGCCGCTGCGCCTGATGAACGGTCTCTACCTTCAGCTGCACGCCTATATGCTGCGCGTTGCGATCCCGTATGGCACGCTCAATGGCGCGCAGATGCACAGACTCGCCGACATTGCGGACAAGTGGGACAAGGGCTATGGCCACTTCACCACACGCCAGAACATTCAGTATAACTGGCCCGAATTGCGCGATGTACCGGACATGCTTGATGCGTTGGCCGAAGTGGACATGCACGCGATCCAAACCTCCGGGAACACCATCCGCAACGTGACGGCAGACCATTTCGCGGGTGCGGCAGCGGATGAGATCGCCGACCCGCGCCCTGTGGCCGAACTTATCCGTCAGTGGTCAACCGACCACCCCGAATTCCAGTTTTTGCCGCGCAAGTTCAAAGTCGCTGTATCCGGCGCACCGCATGACCGTGCCGTGCTCAAAGCGCATGATATCGGTCTGCAAATCGTTGAGCAGGAAGGCGAGCGCGGATATCAGGTCATCGTTGGCGGGGGCCTTGGCCGTACGCCGATGATCGGCAAGGTCCTTTACGAATTTGTCGCCTCCGAAGACCTGTTGCCCACGCTGGAGGCCATCGTCTCGGTCTATAACCTGCTGGGACGGCGCGATAACAAATACAAGGCGCGGATCAAAATCACCGTGCACGAGAACGGCATCGAGGACATTCGGGCCCGCGCGGATGCGCGCTATGCGCTGATCCGGCCCCAGTTCACCGGTGTGGACCAGCAGATGCTGGCGCGAATCGAGGCGGATTTTGCCAAGCCTGCGTTTGTGAACAAGGCTCTGGGTGCCTATGAAGCTGCCTACACCAATGATCCGGTGTTTCGCGCATGGGCAGATACGAACCTGAGCGACCATGCGGCGTCAGGTTATGCCATCGTTTCGATCTCGCTCAAGGCTCATGGTGCCACGCCGGGGGATGCGACCTCCGCGCAGATGCGCGTCATGGCGGATCTGGCACAAGAATTTGGGCATAACGAGCTGCGCATCAGCCACGAGCAGAACGTAATTCTACCCCATGTGCACCGCTCGGACCTGCCTGCTCTTCATGCGCGCATCAAGGAAGCGGGCCTTGGCACAGCAAATATCGGCCTGATTTCGGACATCATTGCATGCCCGGGCATGGACTATTGCGCATTGGCGACTGCGCGTTCGATTCCTATCGCACAAGAGATCGCGACCCGATTTGACGATCTCAAGCTCGAGCATGATATCGGCCCGCTCAAGATCAAGATCTCCGGCTGCATCAATGCCTGCGGGCACCACCATGTTGGCCATATCGGTATCCTTGGTCTCGACCGTGCAGGCGTGGAAAACTACCAGATCACACTGGGCGGCGACGGGTCAGAGAATGCCGCCATCGGCGAGCGTGCAGGCCCCGGCTTCTCGGCGGACGAGATTATCCCCGCGATAGAGCGTCTGGTTCTGGCCTATCTGGATATCCGCACCGAGCGGACCGAGACCTTCCTCGAAACTTACCGTCGCACCGGCCTCGCCCCGTTCAAGGCAGCCCTTTACCCACAGGCAAAAGCCAATGCCGCTTGATCAGCACCTTAATGCGCGTGTTGATGCCCTCAACACCGCGCTAAAACACCACGCTGCAGCCGATGTGCTGCGGCGTGCATTTCAGGCTGCGCCCAATCTGGCGCTTGTGTCCAGCTTTGGTGCGGAGAGCGTTGCACTGTTGCATCTGGCGGCTACGGTAAAGCCTGATGTGCAGGTGCTGTTCATCGACACCATGTTGCTGTTTCCCGAAACGCTGGCCTATCAGCGCGAGGTTGCGCGCAAATTGGGCCTGCACAGGGTGCGGGTCTTGCGCGCCGACACCTCAACGGCTGATCCTGATGACACATTGCACCTGCGCGATCCCGATGCTTGTTGCTCTTTGCGCAAAACCCAAGTGCTCAATGCCGCACTTGAAGGGTTTGATGGCTGGATTACGGGGCGCAAGCGGTTCCAGTCGGGCACACGCGCCGAACTACCCGCGTTCGAGGTTGAGGCGGCAACGGGCCGGATCAAGGTTAATCCGCTGGCGCATTGGACCTCTGAAGATGTGCAGGAATATATGGCCGAGAACGCGCTGCCTCGCCATCCTTTGGTGGCACAGGGGTATCCGTCGATCGGCTGTGCACCTTGCACCTCGCCGGTAAAAACTGGCGAAGACCCCCGGGCGGGACGCTGGCGCGGCCAGCAAAAAGAAGAATGCGGCATCCATTTTGTGGATGGCAAAATGGTACGTACAGGAGCACCGACATGAGCGTGATTGTTACCGATACAGGTTTTCAAACCGACGACTGGACTGCGGGATTTTGCGGCGGCGGGGCCGCGAACGATTGTGCTGCAATCGATTTGTCCTCCGACACCGCGCCCGAAGAGGTGACCCTCACGCCTGCACTTCAGATGATCCGCGTTGACTTCCCGTCTTCGGCTGACGGTCGCGGCTTCACCATTGCCCGTGCTCTGCGTTTGCGCGGCTATACTGGCCGTTTGCGTGCCAAAGGGCATGTATTAGCCGATCAATACGCCATGGCGCGGCGCAGCGGTTTTGACGAAGTCGAGATTGACGATGCTCTTGCGGCCCGCCAGCCTGCCGATCAATGGGCCTTCCGCGCCGATTGGCAGGACAACAATTATCAGGCACGACTGCGCGGCTGATCCGCGCTTGCAGCACGGGCCGCGCGCGGCATCGCTGCGCATTGCACCTGTGCCTTCATTTATCTAAGAAAAGGACTGCGGAGCATCGCTCTGCGGAGAAATCATGACCGAGCAAAAACCAGTGACCACCGACACCGCAAAAGCCGTCCCCACGCTGCCCGATGCGCAGACTGTGACTTCCGTGACCCATTGGACAGATCGCCTGTTTTCATTTCGCGTGACACGCCCGACAAGCCTGCGCTTTCGCTCTGGGGAGTTTGTGATGATCGGCCTGATGGGTGACCCACACCCGGAAACGGGTAAGGTAAAGCCTCTGCTGCGCGCCTATTCTATCGCCTCTCCTGCGTGGGATGACGAGTTGGAGTTTTATTCCATCAAGGTGCAGGATGGTCCGCTGACCTCACGCCTGCAACATATCGCTGTTGGTGACGAGATCATTTTGCGCCCGAAACCTGTAGGCACGCTGGTCCACGACGCCCTTTTGCCAGGAAAGCGGCTGTGGCTGTTTTCAACAGGTACGGGGTTTGCGCCCTTTGCATCGCTGCTGCGCGAGCCTGAGACATACGAGAAATTCGAGCAGGTTATCGTCACTCATACCTGCCGCGATGTGGCCGAACTTGAGTATTCCCGCAAGCTGATCGCAGACCTGCAAGCAGACGAGATGATGCAAGAACTGATCGGTGTCGAGAACCTTGCGAAAATCCGCTATTATCCCACAACCACGCGCGAGAACTCCGCAAAGATGGGACGCATCACTACCTTGCTCGAGGATGGCACGGTGTTCACGGATCTGGGGATTGACGGTATCACCGTTGGTGAGGACCGCGCGATGGTTTGCGGTTCCATGGGATTGAATACGGATATCAAAGTGGTCCTTGAGGGTTTCGGCCTTCAGGAAGGTGCCAACTCGGATCCAAAACACTATGTGGTTGAAAAGGCATTTGTCGGCTGAGCCGGACCAAAAACAAAGACGTGCGGGCGCTGTGAATTGACATTTGCAGCGCCCGCAGGCGTTCTGGACCGATGACTTATTTCAAATCCCACTGGCAATTGCTGGTGCTCACCGGTGTTGTCTTTGCATTTTGGCAAACGCCGGTCGTCGTGCCGCTCAAAATCCTGATCGTTTTTTTGCACGAACTGTCACATGCCCTCGCCGCATTGCTGACTGGCGGCTCGGTGGTCCAGATATCGCTTTCGCCCGATCAGGGCGGATTCGCGATTACGCGGGGCGGCAATCTGTTTGTCATCCTTACTGCCGGTTATCTAGGATCGCTTGTGCTAGGTGTCATGCTGTTGATGGTAGCACTCCGCAGCACTGCCGATCGCGGGGTGATTGCAATTCTGGGGGCGGTCATGTTGGCGGTAGCGGTTTTATTCGTGCGCGATCTGTTTGCGGCTGCGTTCTGTCTCGGTGCGGGGTTGTCGCTGCTTACCATGGCGCGTTTTTTGGGGCATGGCGCAAATGATCTGGCCCTGCGGGTCATCGGCCTCAGTAGCCTCATCTATGTCCCCTATGACATATTCGACGATACGATTGCGCGCGCGTCCCAACGCTCGGACGCCTATATGCTGGCTGAGGCATTTGGCGGCACTGCCATGCTCTGGGGAGCGCTCTGGTTGGCGATCAGCCTCCTTGTGATTGCCGCATGCCTGCACCGCGTGCTTGGCGCCTCCAGCAATATCGCCCTGCCCTTTGCACGCTAATGCGTCCCGGACGAAAAAAGCCGCCCCGTTCAGGAGCGGCTTTCAAAAATTTCAGACAGCGGTCGATCAAACAGCTTATCTGTTGAAGGTAGTGGTTACATGCCCAACGCTTTGCGCAATTGCTCCAATGCGATGCCCAGCAGCTCAGGATTGTCTTGTGCTACTGTAAGACTTTGGGTCAGCAAGTTTTTCTGCACGGCCCCCATATCGGAGCCTTCGATCACGGCGGATACCTGTGCGAGGTTGAAACCGTCCACAGTTAGCAATTCGGACATGTCCGCACCTTCTGCAACTGTTCCGACTGCTGCTGCCTGTGCTGCGGCTTGGGTGGATGCATCGGGCGCGGTCTGTGCGGGTGTTTCGGACGTGACTGTCTCTGCTGCGGCGGCTTGTGCGGCGGCAGCGGCCTGCGCTGCGGCAGCTTCCGCGGTTGCTGCGACTTCGGCGGCTGCATTTTCAGCAGCTTGTGCCGCATCAGCTGCACTCTGCTCTGCGGCGGCGGCGGCCTCTACGGCGGCGGCCTCAGCTTGTGCTGCAACTTCGGCAGCTTCGGCCTCTACAGCGTCAGCAGCCGCTTGAGCTGCTGCGCGTGCTTCTTCGGCCTGTGCTTCGGCTTCGGCTGCAGCGGCTTTTGCTTCAGCTTCTGCAGCAGCTTCCTCGGCTGCCAGTTTCTCGGCAGCGGCTTCGGCAGCGGCAGTTACTTCTGCGGCAGCTGCAGCGGTGGCTTCTGCGGCGGCTGTCGCTTCTGCGGCGGCTTTTGTTGCCATTTCCTGCACACTGCGCCCGGAATAAAGCAGGTAACCGCCAATCGCGATCACGGCTGCAACAACTATCCAAACAATATTTTTCATAATCTCTTCCCCTTATTTCGAGGCGCAAACGACAAAACGCCGATTTACGCACCATTGCGGCCCAAATGCGCATGCGTGTCCGCAGGTTCAAGGGGAAAACGCAGCATTCCCGCGCAAGCAAGCATGATTTTCGCCTTGAATGGAGGACACTGCGGGTTTATCTTCTCGAATTGGTAATACCACCATCAAAGGAACTCCATCATCGCTCGCAGACCCCATAACGCTCCGCCGCAACGTGACACCGGCCCGCGCATTAATGAATTTATCCGCTCCAACGAAATCCGCCTGATTGGCGCAGATGGCGAAAATGCTGGTGTCGTGACACCGGCCCGCGCCATGGAAATGGCTGAGGAAGCAGGGCTCGACCTTGTTGAAATCTCGCCAAATGCGAACCCGCCCGTTTGCAAAATCATGGATTTCGGCAAGTTCAAATACGAGACGCAAAAGCGTGAGGCCGAAGCGCGCAAGAAGCAAAAGATCATCGAGATCAAAGAGGTGAAGTTCCGCCCGAACACCGACACCAATGACTACGAAGTAAAGATGCGGAACGTGTACAAGTTTCTCGAAAATGGCGACAAGGTAAAGATCACCCTGCGTTTCCGTGGCCGTGAAATGGCGCACCAGAACTTGGGCCGTGAACTGCTCGAACGTGTTGCCGAGGACACCAAAGATCAGGGTAAGGTAGAAAACTTTCCAAAGATGGAAGGCCGGCAAATGGTTATGCTGATCGGGCCTTTGCCCAAATAACCCTTTCGGCACGCAGCGGTTCTTGAATTATCACGATCCTGCCGCAAGACAGCAAAAAGCCCTGACCAGATATGGTCAGGGCTTTATTCGTTTTAGCGGAGTAATTCCGTAATGTTGCGCACAACCGCACGACGGTTCGCCTGCTCTGCGATAAGGGTCTGAACCTTAAGCTGGCTCTCGCCATACCCCTGCACGATCATATTTTCCTCTGGCACACCGAAATATTCTGTAAGCGCCAGAGCAACAGTCTCGGCACGGCGATCCGACAATGCGAGATTGTAGCCGGCATCTCCAACCGCATCTGTGTGCCCTTCGACCAACAGCACAGTGCGCGGATCAGAGGCAATCAAATCACGCAGAGTAGCACCAAGACGTGACAGGCTTCGCGCCTGTTCGGGCGCAATTGCGGAAGAACCGCTGGCAAAGCGTACCGCGTCCAACTCGACCTCCGGCGCCAATGCGCGCACTTGGCGGATGTCGCGAATCTGTCGCAGCGAATACGCCGCGCCACGGTCACCGGACGCTTGTGCCAAAAGGGCAGCACGCAATTCGCCTTCCTCTACCGCACCAGCCTTCTGGCTGGGCGCGAAGTATTGCGGCAAACGGCTTACGACGATCTCGCGCTCTTCTACGGTATCATCGAACAGCGTATACTCCTGCCCGTCAGGCATAACCCGCAAACGGCGCAACACAGTGCCATCCGCACCGCGAATGGTCACGATGCGTGTGTCATCTGGCTTGGTTACGATTGTACGGCTCGAACCGTCATTGAAGGTTTCGGTCCGGACATCATTGCCGGGACGGCGCAATAGGGCATCGTCATCCTTAAGCACACGCAGCTCGCCATCACGCTCGACGATCACACGGTCTCCGGAGTTGCTTTTCACTTCGTCGCCATTGTTCAGGACAGACCCGACAACGACAGCACCAAGACCGAGTAGCAAGGCTTTTTCGAATTTGCTCAACCCTTCGCGTTCGGCTGGTGCTGCGGCGGTTGTCGAAGTCACAGCAGTTTCGAATTCTTCGCTGGAGGAGCGCACATCATCAACTGCGACGGTTTCGGTAACAACCTCGCCTTCTGCCTCGTCAGCCTGTGCCGCGGCAAGCGATTGTGCCTCTTCGCGCGCACGCTCGGCTTGCGCTTCGATACGCTGCTGGTCTTCGGCGGCAACGCGCTCGGCTTCGGCAGCGGCTTCTTCTTCTGTAGGCTCTGGCGCGGCGTCTGCAGCAGCTTGAGCTTCGGCAGCGGCTTCTGCATCAATGGCAGCTTGCGCTTCGGCGGCAGCTTGTGCATCGGCGTCGGCCTGCGCTTGTGCTGCAGCCTCAGCGTCCGCAGCTTCTTTTTCTGTCGCAGTTTCGGCTTCGGCAGCGACTTCTGCCTCAACAGCTGCATCCGCTTCAACCTCAGCGGCAGCTTGTGCTTCTGCTTCAGCAGCTCGTTGGGCCTCGGCATCGGCTGTTGCTTGCGCCTCTACACCAGCGGCCTCCGCTTCGGCCTGAGCAGCAGTCGCGGCTTCTTCGGCTTCCAATGCGGCCTGTGCTTCGGCATCTGCCGCAGCTTGGGCTTCGGCAGCTTGAGCTTCGGCGACAGCGGCGTCAGCTTCAGCTTGGGCTGCTTCACGAGCGTCTGCATCACCCTGCGCATCAGCCGCAGCTTGAGCGTCAGCGGCTGCTTGGGCATCCGCCTCAGCTTTCGCTTCGTCCGCCTGGGCTTGAGCTAGCGCCGCAGCTGCGTCTGCCTCGGCTGCAGCAGCAGCTTGTGCTTCGGCAGCAGCAAGTTCTTCTGCCGCTTGCGCCTCTGCTGCATCGGCTTCGGCATCAGCAGCCGCTTGTGCTTGCTCGGCTGCCTGTGCTTGCGCATCGACTTCAGCTTGTGTCGCAGCGATCGCAGACGCGAGGTCGTCCTCTGTCTGCACAACAGTTCCATCTGTCAGAGCGCAGGGAAATTCCCCCGTGCCACATGCCGCCTGTGCGAACGTAACGGATGGCAAACCCATCAACATGATGAGGCCGATCGAGGTTGATGTTTTGAGAATACCAGTCATGCAAATTCCTTCGGAAAGTGAACGCAACGCCGCAATGGCACCGCCTTATTCAACACCAGACTTGGCGCTTAGTTCCGATGATATGCAATATCACAGCTTCGAAATGAGATAGCCGCGCACGGTGGCGCGGCTATCAACCTACAAACTATCGCTATTTGGTCTTTATTTATCAGCCGTTTATGGCAATTACCGCACGTTTGGTCATTACACCGCACAGATGGGCGCGGTAGGTGCCCGATCCATGCAAATCACTGATCATCTGGTCACCGGAAAGAGTAAGTCCTGCCAAAGCCTCTGCCGAGAAGTTGCCGCTGAGTGCTGCTTCTGCCTCGGTCCAGCGAAACACGCCATTTTCGGACGCGCCCGTTACTGCAACCCGCACACCGTCTGCAAATTTCGCTACGAAAACAGCAACCAGCGGAAAGCGCGAGGCAGGCTGCAAGTGCTTCTCGTAATGGGATGCCTGCGGGATCGGGAACTTGATCTCGGTAACAATTTCGCCTTCTTCCAGCGCTGTCTCGAACATCCCGAGGAAGTAATCATCGGCTGCAATCTCACGCTTGTTGGTGATCACAGTTGCACCAGACGCCAGAACACCCGCTGGGTAGCAGGCTGACGGGTCATTGTTGGCAACAGAGCCGCCAATCGTGCCGCGGTTGCGTACTGCCGGATCACCGATGCGGGCCGCCAAAGAGGCCAACCCCGGATAGTCCGCCGCCGCTTGTGCAGCTACTGTCGCGTGGGTGGTCGCCCCACCGATACACAACTGGCCTGCGTCGTTTTTGCATACACCTTTCATCTCAGCGATGCCGTGCAACGACACCAGAACCGACGGTGCCGCCAAACGCGCCTTGAGCGTCGGGATCAATGTCTGTCCCCCGCTCAGCGGCTGGGCTTCTTCGCGCGCCAATGCCTTGACGGCATCCGCAACTGTCGTGGGCATCTCCACATCAAAATTATACATCTTGTCTTCCTTTCAATGCGGCAGTCGACCAATTATCGGGCAGGACTGTCCCCATTCATTTTTCCTATTAACTCAAAAGCGCGCAGCGCCCGCCTAAACTTCATCAAAGGCAACGGAAGCAGGAAGGATAAGAGACACCCTTCCCGCAGACACGTTAGCCGTTCATCGCCTCCCAGACACGGTGGGGGGACACAGGCATGTCGATATGCCCGATGTCCTTACCGCCGGAGCGCATCGCATCCAGCACCGCGTTAATCACCGCAGGGGGCGATCCAATTGCTCCCGCCTCTCCACAGCCTTTTACGCCCAATGGGTTGTGCGTACAGGGCGTCTGGCAGGAATGGTCCACGTCGTAGAACGGCAGATCCGAGGCACGCGGCATAGCATAATCCATATAGCTGGCGCTCAGCAACTGGCCATCGCTGTCATAGGCGCAGTTCTCGAGCAATGCCTGCCCGATTCCCTGCGCCAGACCGCCGTGGACCTGTCCGGTCACGATCATTGGATTGACGACATTTCCGAAATCATCTGCCGCCGAGAACCGCTCGACCGTCACTTGTCCTGTTTCTGGATCAAGCTCGACCTCGCAGGCATACGCACCGGAGGGATAAGTAAAGTTCGACGGATCATAGAACGCCGTTTCCTCCAGCCCCGGCTCTATCTCTTCCAGCGGATAGTTGTGAGGCACGTAGGCAGCGAGTGTCACCTCGCCCCATGCAACGGATTTATCGGTGCCGGCTACAGTAAACGCACCGTCTTTCAGCTCCACATCTGTCTCAGATGCTTCCAGCAGGTGGCTGGCAATTTTGGTCGCTTTGGCAATGATCTTTTCTGTCGCCTTAACCATAGCAGAGCCGCCCACTGCAAGTGAGCGAGAACCATAGGTGCCCATCCCCATGGGTGTGTTTGCGGTGTCACCGTGTACGATCTCGACCATATCCTCGGGGATGCCGATCATATCCGCGACCACTTGTGCAAAGGACGTCTCGTGCCCCTGCCCGTGGCTGTGTGAACCTGTCATGACGACCAATCCGCCCGTAGCGTTAACCCGTACTGTGCAGGATTCAAACAGACCCGCACGCGCACCCAGTTGCCCCACAAGATTGGAGGGCGCAATACCGCACGCCTCGATGTAGCAGTTGACGCCAAAGCCGCGCAACTTGCCCTTCGCCTCGGAGGCCTTGCGGCGTGCGGCAAATCCGGGGATGTCGGCCATCTCTTCGAGCTTGTCCATTGTCGCCACGTAGTCGCCTGTGTCGTATTCCACCGCCACAGGTGTCTGATACGGGAACTCCATAATAAAGTTCTGGCGCCGCAATTTGATCGGATCGACCTTCAGCTCATGTGCGGCCTTATCGACCAACCGCTCAAGCTGGTATGTGGCCTCGGGGCGGCCTGCCCCACGGTAGGCATCAACAGGCACAGTGTTGGTAAACACGGCCTTGACGTTCACATACACCAGCGGCGTTTTATAGTTGCCCGCCATCAAAGTGCCATGCAGCCACGTCGGCACGGACGGTGCGAATGTGGAAAGATACGCCCCCATGTTTGCGTAAGTATCGGTGCGCAGCGCGGTAAAGTTGTTGTCCTTGTCCAAGGCGAGCTGAATCTTGGTCACATGGTCGCGACCATGGGCATCCGACATAAACGCCTCGGACCGCGATGAAGTCCATTTGACCGCACGGTTGCAGGCCTTAGCAGCGAAAGTCACAAAGGCTTCTTCCTGATAATGGAAGATTTTTGTGCCGAAACCGCCGCCCACGTCGGGGGCCACAACGCGCAGCTTATGCTCGGGAATGCCCAGAACAAATGCACCCATCAGCAGACGGATCACGTGCGGATTCTGGCTGGTAGTATAAAGCGTGTGATCGCCTGTACCACGGGCGTAATCCCCCACTGCCACGCGCGGCTCCATCGGGTTGGCGACAAGGCGATTGTTCACCAACTCAAGAGTGGTTACGTGCGCAGCTTCCTCGAACGCGGCGTCGACCGCCGCTTTGTTTTCCTCAACGAAACCCCAGTCATAGCACAGGTTCGATGTCAGATCATCGTGCACTTTTGGGGCGCCTTCCTTGACGGCGTCCTTCATATTCACAACAGCCGGCAAGTGGGTGATGTCGAGGACAATCGCCTCGGCGGCGTCACGCGCCTGCTCCAGCGTCTCGGCCACGACCGCGGCAATCGGCTCGCCTACGTGGCGGACCTTGCCATGGGCCAACACCGGATGGCGCGGCTCTTGCATCGGTTGGCCGTGTTTGTCAGTTATCTGCCAGCCGCAAGGGACCGAACCTACGGCCTCGAAATCGGCACCGGTGAAAACCTTGACCACACCCGGCATAGCATCCGCTGCCGAGGTATCGACGGAATTGAGCGTGCCGTGCGCCACGTCCGAGCGCAGGAAGTAGACATATGCCTGCCCCCGTACATTGATGTCATCGGTGTAATTGCCTTCTCCGGTCAAAAACCGGATGTCCTCGCGCCGCTTGCTGCTGGCGCCGATACCACTGTCCTTTGGCATTTCACATTCTCCCTAAGAGCGGTGCAACTCGCGCTGTGCACCAAAGCTTTTGTCGCGGACGATACCGCCAAACGTGCCACCCGCCTCCCGCGGATGGCACGCTGTTAATCACTCTGCAGCGATTGCCGACACATCCTGACCGGAGGCTGCCATGATCGCTTTTACGATGTTGTGGTAGCCCGTACAGCGGCAGATGTTGCCGTCCAGATAATGGCGCACATCATCGACCGTGGGTTTAGGATTGTCTTTGAGCAAGGCTGCCGCCGACATCACCATACCTGGGGTGCAGAAACCGCACTGCAATCCATGGTGATCCTGAAACGCTTGCTGGATAGTGTTGAGCGTGCCGTCAGGTGCGGCTTGACCCTCAATGGTGGCCACTTCGGCGCCCTGCGCCTCGACTGCCAGCATCGAGCAGGATTTGACCGCTTGCCCGTTTACATGGACAACACAGGCACCGCACTGGCTGGTATCACAGCCGACATGCGTGCCCGTCAGGCCCATATTCTCGCGCAGGAACTGCACCAGCAATGTGCGGCCTTCGACCTCACCGGATGCGGCCTTGCCGTTCACAGTCATTTTTAGCTGTGTCATTCACGTCCTCCCAGACATTTCTTATGGTTGTGTTGAATAGAGTTAAGCACGCCACCGGGCCGTTGAGAACCCAAATTTTTACTTGGCGCAAAACTTGTGAAGTCAGCAGTGGGGGTTAGTCTGCCGTTATATCCTGCTGCGCTGGTGATCGCGGGCGGCGCGGCTGGGGGCGTGTCGGAATTTCTTTCAGCAGTCCACCCACACCCATTGCCGCGATGTCCTGTGCTGTGACCGGCACGCCGCAAACGATACGCGCCAAAACCCAGTCCGCTCCGTTGAGCGCGGGCGATCGCGCACATCCAGGCAGGCCAATGACTTGTGCGGCGCCCAGCGCGCCCAGAAACAACAGATTACCCGGATCGACAGGCATGCCAAAGCGCGTGACATGCCCCCCCGCCGCGACAAGTGCAGAAGGCGCCACATCGTGGATGTCGGAAGTGGCGGACCCCGTGAGGATCAAGACCAGCGGTGCTTCAGCAGCTCTGATCGCAGCCGCGAGTGCACCTAAGGTATGAGGCACAATCAAAACCTGCGACAAAGCGACGCCCAAGGCCGTCAGCCGGCTCTCGATCGCTTCGCGGCCCTTCTCTCCTGCGCCGCCGGCAATTTCGGTGATGATCAGCGTTGCGGTCTTAAGGATAGGGGGAGCAACGGTTATTGCCCCCTGCGCCGCCAATGCAGCACGCGACACCGCAACCTGTGGCACGGCATAGGATATAATCTTGATCGTCGCGACCATATCGCCACGGCGCAACTGATGGTGGGGAGGCACGGTTGCAACCGTGATCATGGGGTCGAACGCGTTAACCGCGTGAAGGGCCGACACGTCCAGCATCGCGACCCCCTCGCTTTGTGCGATCAGGTTCACCCGTCCTGTAAATGCAGCACTGCGACGCAAACCTCTACTGCCTGCAAGCAGCGCATCGGCAAGCTGTTCAGCGGCAGCATCCTCGCCACTGTCACCGTGCTCAAGTGTGGCGACGATTATCGCGTTTATGTCTGAATTTAGCAATGCAGCGATATCATCCGCATCCAGCATCTTCCCTTTACGCAGCCGCCCCTCCGGCAGGGCCACGGAATGGGCCAGCACGCTACCCTGTGCCTGCGCAGTAGGCACCGGCCCGAACTTCATGGGCGGCGCAGGCCCGCAATCATCTGCGCAAGGATCGACACAGCGATTTCCGCAGGGCCAGACGCGCCGATGTCGAGGCCAACAGGCCCGTTAATGCGCGCAATCGTGTGAGGGTCGAATCCCGCTGCGCTCAGCCGCTCGACCCGCATGGCATGAGTACGCTTTGAGCCCAGCGCCCCGATGTAGAATGCGCCCGATCGCAGCCCCAGATGCAGCGCCGGATCATCGAGTTTCGGGTCATGCGTTAACAATACCAGTGCTGTGCGGGTGTCCACGCCGACCTCCTCAAGTGCTGCGTCGGGCCAGTCGTTTATTACGCGGGCATCCGGAAACCGCGCCTGCGAGCCAAACGCCTCGCGCGGGTCCACAACCACAGGATCGAAACCCGCGATCCGCGCCATCGGCACAAGAGCCTGTGCAATATGCACGGCCCCCACAACGATAAGGCGCAGGGGCGGATTATGGATGGCAACAAATTTCTGCCCGTCCTCCTCAAGCCCCGAACGGTCGGCGCGAAAGCGGTCGTTGTGGCCCTGCTCCACAAAGGCACGGTGTTTGCCGTCCAATGTCACTTCATAGGCAACGGGCGTGCGGGCCGCGCGCGCAGCCACCAGCGCCTCGAGCATATCTTGAGGCATGCCCCCTGCGCCTACAGGTTCGACCAACACACGGATATTGCCGCCACAGGCAAGGCCCACGGCAAAAGCATCGCCGTCGCTTACCCCGTATTCAAGAATTTTTGTCTCGCCCTCCTCCAGTGCCTCGAGGGCCTCAAGAACGACTGCCCCCTCCACACAGCCGCCCGAGACCGAGCCCTCCATTTCTCCCTCAGAGGAGACAACCATCTGTGCACCCACACGGCGAGGTGCTGACCCCCATGTCTCGACGACGGTGGCAAGGGCTGCACGCTTACCTTCGGTGATCCATGCCAATGCTTGTTCCGGTGCGCCTGATATCGGTTGCATAGGGGGTGCCTTTGTCTGTGAAGCTGGACATCCACCGTCCGACAATCAGCGCCCCAGCGCAAGCCGTGTTCGGCACACAAGGCTGTGCTCCCTTGCACGCGGCCCTGCCCCCCATTACATCTATGATCACAGACACTGTTGGAGAAACGCCCCATGCCTATGACTGCCCACGAGATCGAAGACCTGTTGCGGATAACCTTCCCCGATGCGCAGATCGTGGTGGAGGGCAATGACGGCGTGCATATGTCGGCCCTTGTCGTTGACGAGAGTTTTCGCGGCCAGAACAGAGTGCAACAACAGCGCGCTGTTTATGCAGCCCTCAAGGGAAAAATGGACGGCTCCAGCGGTGAATTGCACGCTCTTGCCCTGACCACAAAGGTACCGACAGAATGATGATCTTCCTGACCGCCCTTGCCACCGCAACCCTGCTGGCCGCCCGCAAGGCGATGACACCCCAAAAACAGACCGTACCCGTAAGGAAAACCAAATGACCGACGCAAAGACCAAAATCAAAGAAACCGTGAGCGCGCACGATGTTGTCCTGTTCATGAAAGGCACCAAGGAAATGCCCCAGTGTGGGTTTTCTTCAAAGGTAGCAGGTGTACTGAATTACATGGGCGTAAATTTTGCCGACGTGAATGTGCTGGCCGATGAAGAGATGCGTCAGGGCATCAAGGATTATTCCGACTGGCCCACTATTCCGCAGCTTTATGTAAAGGGTGAGTTTGTCGGCGGTTGCGATATCATCACCGAGATGACCCTCTCGGGCGAGCTTGATACCTTCTTTGCCGAAAATGGCGTGACGTTTGATAAAGAAGCTGCCGATAAGATCCGTGAAGCCAACGCCTGAGGCTTTGGCCCGGTTGCGTGCATCAGCACACGCGAGAGTGACATAGACTGTAGAGCTACAGTTATTGCGCGCCTCCCGAGGGGGGCGCGTTTTTCGTTTTTCAGGGCTCATATGCGCAAACCTAGGTATATGTGGTCGGTTTGCTTAGCTGCTATTGCGTGGCGTCTTCGCCCCATTGGGGAATTCCCGCCCCCTAACCAGCGTGCCCTTGCGCAACGCCATGAGTGCAAGGCCGGTCAGACATTCGGTATTATGAGTTGCTATCACTGACGGCGGGTTTAGAGATGGTGTCGCGCATAACAATCCCGCTCAACTCAATAATTGCTCATGGACGCTCTGCATGGATATTACCCTGATCAAGACATTTATCGAGGTCGCGAACACGGGATCGTTTGTTGCTGCCTGTGACCGTCTGTTTGTCACCCAATCCGCCGTGAGCCTGCGCATCCAGCGCCTTGAAGACAGTCTGGGGCATCCGCTCTTCACCCGCTCCAAAGCCGGTGCGATCCTCACGCCTGCGGGCGAGCAGTTCGAACGCTATGCCCTTAGCCTGCTGCGCCTGTGGCAAGAAGCCCGCCAGCAAATCGCCATTCCCGAAGGGTATAGCCGCGCAATCACGATTGGTGCGCAATATTCCCTTTGGCCGCGCCTCGGGTTTCGTTGGCTGGACGAAATGCAGATGCAGATGCCCGAACTGAGCGTACATGCCGAACTTGGCATGACCGACCGGATGACACGGTTTCTGGTCGAAGGGGTTGTACAGGCAGCGCTTATGTATACGCCCCAGCTACGCCCCGGCCTTATCGCGGAACCTGCGCTTGACGACGAGCTGATCCTTGTGGCCTCCTACCCCGATGCAACGATGGATCTGGGGCAGCATTATGTTTCTGTCGATTGGGGGCCGGAGTTTACCCATGCGCTTGCGCTGAACTTGCCACATCTGACAGATTCAGGCCGCTCTATGGCATTGGGCGCAATGGCCGCGGATTATATCGTGAACCGCAAAGCCGCTGCTTACCTTCCGGCAAGAACCGTAAAGCGGTATATGGAGCAAAATAAACTACATCTTGTAGCAGATGCACCACGGTTTCCCTATCCATCGTGGGTAGTTTGGCGCGACGACATTGAGCCAGACATCGCTGCAGTCGCCAAGTCAGCCCTAAAAAAAGTTACTCAAGCAGCTGAAAAAGAACAGGAAAATATCGTCTCCGATTTGGAGATCGTAGAACATTACGACCCTGCTCTCTTCCCTGCAATTACAAATGACTAATTATCGGTTTAAGGCTGAGTAATTCAAATTTCACTCATTTGAACAACATCCCTAAAAGAAGTGTCAGCAGAGATGCTAACGACCTTCCGGCACCTGCGCCGGGGGGCGCTGACAACTTCTCAAAAGGGAAACATTATGAACACCCTCTTCAAATTCGCCGCTGTCTCAACGCTGGCTCTGATGGTTGCTGCCCCTGCCATGGCGCAGTCAAACGCAAACACCGTGCTGAACGACAGCATCGACGACATCACAACGGATGTGAACCGCGACCTGAACCGCGCAAACGATGCCGACCGCTTTGGTCCGAACGGTGTTGCACAAGGCTGGCGCGGCTCCTTCGCTCTGTCTGCGTCCGGTACATCCGGCAACACAGACGAAGGCGATTTGTCTGCTGCTGGTCGTCTGACCTATGGCATCGGTGACTGGAACCACCTCGTTGGTTTCGCGGCTGAATACAGCGAAGCAAACGGCACAACCAGCGAAGAGAAATTCTTTGCAACATATGAAGGCAGCCGCTACTTCACCGAACGTCTGTATGCATTCGGTCTGGCACGCTACCAGTATGACGGCTTTCTCACCGACAATGACGGCGCCGAAATCCCAGGTGCGAGCCGCACAGACGCCTTCTTGGGCTTTGGTCCCGGCTACCGCGTCATCAACCGTGCCGACCTGACATGGCGTGTACAAGCGGGCCCTGGCATCCGCTACGTCAAACAGTCGAACGGTGATTCCGATACCGAAGCGAGCATGATCATCACATCGCGTTACTTCTACGGGATCAACGATCAGGTGTCGCTCACCATGGACACCGATATTCTGGGCTCCGAGACGGATACGATTTTCGCAAACGATGCGGGCATCAACTACAAGCTGACGGACAACCTGTCCACACGTATCAGCCTGCGTACCGAGTACACCACCGATCCGATCGGTGCCGACAAATCCACAGACAACACCTTTGGTGTGTCGTTGGTTCTGGGCTTTTAAGCACAGGGGACTGGAATTACCTCTCCGGTGGCTAGTGGCCTCGTGAAGCCGGAGGAGGAAAGAACAAGGGAGGATGGTTTGCGCCATCCTCCCTTGTTAATTCTGAAGGGCAGTTTCAGGGCAGCCAGCAAACGCACGAATGAAGCAGCAGTTTAGCCGCCAACCTTCTCGTCCACCGAAGCAGCCAATGCCTCTGCACGTGCAGCGAGCTCTGACAGGGTATCCGTGACAGATTGCGGCACCACAGGCACCTCGATCCGCTCGGGCTCGATTACAACATTGCGAAGTCCGGCCAACTCCGCCTCGCGCTCGGCCAGCTCTGCACGAATTTCCGTGATCTTGTCCTCGACGCTGGCGGTCTTGTCAGCCAGCATCAAACCAGCCATCAGCAGCATCCGCGCTTCGGGCATCCGGCCCACAGCATCGGCAAGCACCTGCGCCTCGTCATCCAGCATTTTGGCGGCGGAGTGCAGATAGCTTTCCTCCCCCTCCTGACAGGCAACATCGAAATGGCGTCCGCCAATGGAAATCTTGACCTCTGGCATTATGCGTCCTCCTGCGCGGATTTGTCGTCGTTGAGCGCAGTGTCGAGCAGTGGCTGCAAACTGGCGAGGATGGTCGAAGCCTCCGCCACGTCTGCTGCACGGGCTGCACGCAGGGCCTCAAGCTCGACCATCATTGATTTATTGATCAGATGGGCATCACCAACCCCTTCGGCATTTGCATCACGCAGCGAGGAGCAGACTTCGCTCAACTGGGCATTGGCGCGACGCACGCGCTGCAACTCGATATCAAGCTGCGCCATTCGTGCCTCGCTTGCATCGACGGTGGCGCGCAGCGTGGCAATTTCAGTCTCTGATTTGGTGCGCAGGGCCAGCACGCGCTCTTGCAGCTGGGCATTGGCTGTCCGCTCGTCCTCGAGCTGGCGCAGGGTTTCTTCATCCGGTGCGGGCGCTGACGTGCTGGCGGGCCCCAGTTTTTCAAGGCCGAAGGCGACCTGATCCATCGCCGCTGTTATGCGTCGCTGTAATTCTACGATATCGTTCATACGCCCTCTCGCTTCTCCGACGGTGCGGACCACGTTTGCGGTCACGAATCGGTTTGCCTATAATATTCAGCCAATCGTACCCAATGCACAGATAAAATACTGCCCCCCATTCAAATCAGCAGCTTGGCGCGCAAACTTCATGCCTTGCATCAATACCTCTGCGCCGCAGCCGCGCTTGATCTTTCGCCCTGCCCTGATATGCAGCAAAAAAACTGCGTTCATCTTTGCACAAGGAGCCATGTCGCGTGGATCTCAAAGCCCTCCAAGCCGCCAATCCCGATCACTGGTCAAAAGCCACCGCTATTCGCGCCCTCGCGCTTGATGCTGTGGCGCAGGCCAACTCCGGCCACTCCGGCATGCCAATCGGAATGGCCGATGTGGCCACAGTACTTTTCCAGAACCATCTGAAGTTTGACGCGGCCAATCCGCTGTGGCCCGATCGTGACCGCTTTATCCTGTCTGCGGGTCACGGCTCGATGCTGATTTATGCGCTGTTGCACCTTGTGGGCGATGTGCAATTTCCGATCGAGGAAATCCGCAATTTCCGGCAGATGGGCGCACGCACCGCTGGCCACCCAGAAAACTTCCTCGCTGATGCGATTGAGACAACGACCGGCCCGCTGGGTCAAGGCATTGCCAACTCCGTGGGCTTTGCCATGGCAGAAGAGATCCAGCGCGCGACTTACGGCGCCAAGGTTGTCGACCACTATACCTATGTTATCGCCGGCGACGGCTGTTTAATGGAAGGCGTGAGCCAGGAGGCGATTGCGCTTGCGGGACGTCACAAACTGTCGAAATTGATCGTAATGTGGGATAACAACAACATCACCATCGACGGACCAGTGAGCCTGTCGGACACCACAGACCAGGTTGCACGCTTTCGTGCCGCAGGCTGGGACGTGCAGGAAGTCGATGGCCATAACCCTGCCGAAATCGACGCAGCGTTGAATGCTGCCAAAAAGACCGACACTCCAAGCATGATCGCGTGCAAAACGCATATCGCCTTGGGCCATGCAGCACAGGACACCTCCAAGGGCCACGGCGCATTGACGGACCCTGCGCAAATGGTTGCAGCAAAGGAAGCATGGGGCTGGACTGCAGCCCCGTTCGACATTCCGACTGAAATTAAATCCGCATGGGAAGCCATCGGCAGCCGTGGCGCGGATGCCCGCCGCGATTGGGAAGAGCGTTTTGACAAAATGCCCGGAAACAAGCGCGAGACATTCAATCGCGCGCTAGCGGGTGATGCGCCCAAGAAACTGAGCGCCGTTATCAAGGCCTTTAAAAAGCAGACGACCGAGAGCGCGCCAAAGCTGGCAACACGCGCGTCTTCTGAAAAAGTTCTTGAAGTTCTGAACCCTATCCTGCCTGAAACTGTTGGCGGCTCCGCCGACCTTACCGGCTCGAATAATACGAAAACAGCTGACCTAGGTGTTTTCGATCTAGAGACACGCGGTGGCCGCTACGTCTATTGGGGCATCCGTGAACATGGCATGGCATCCGCAATGAACGGTATGGCGCTGCATGGCGGCGTACGCCCCTACTCCGGCACATTCATGTGTTTCACCGATTACGCCCGCCCCGCCATGCGCCTCAGCGCGCTGATGCAGGTGCCTGTTGTCTATGTCATGACCCACGACAGCATCGGTCTAGGCGAGGATGGCCCGACACATCAGCCCGTCGAGCATCTGGCGATTTCACGCGCCACTCCAAACACACTGGTGTTCCGCCCTGCCGATACAGTCGAGACAGCAGAAGCCTGGGAAGTTGCATTTACCGAGAAGAGCCGCCCCTCCGTGCTGTCGCTGACGCGTCAGGGTTTGCCTACTGTGCGCCTCGAGCACAAGAACAAGAACATGACCGCCCTTGGTGCTTATGTTCTGGCCGAAGCGGAGGAGAAGCGTCAGGTGATCCTGATCGCGACAGGCTCCGAAGTGGAGATTGCCCTGAAGGCGCGTGATCTTTTGCAGGCGGAAGGCATCGGTACACGCGTTGTCTCGATGCCGTGCATGGAACTCTTTGCCGAGCAGGACGAGGCATACCGCAAGCGCGTTCTGCCGGGTGGTGCCGTACGTGTCGGCATCGAAGCTGGTGTGCGTCAGGGCTGGGACCAGTGGCTGCTGGGCGAGCGCGGCAAATGGGGCAAGGCGGACTTTGTCGGCATGGACCGTTTCGGGGCCTCCGCACCTGCTGAAGAGCTGTTCGAGAAGTTCGGGATTACGCCAGAGCACGTAGCAGCCAAGGCAAAAGCTCTACTGTAAAGCTGCATGAAGATAACGTTTAGGGCGGTGCTTTTTACAAAGCGCCGCCCTTTTTTGTTGCGAAATCGAAAATAGTCTGTCGCCTACACAGAGTTTTTTGTACCACTTTCGCCACATTTTAGGCGATGTTCAGCCACAACTGAAGGTTATCCAGAGGGTGTCTTGTAGGGTAGTAATACATTGTTAACGTATAAGGCGCAGACTGAGACGAAGTTTTGTAACGATCCCGGAGCAAGCGGATGGCCTACCTTCTTACAGCAGTAATGACCGGCGGCGTCGCCGCACTCATGTCATTGTTCGAAGGTCATGCAATAGGTCAGATTGCCCTTAACTATATCGTCTACGGTCATCTTGGCATGGCCACATTGGTCCTCGCAACAGTCGCTGCACGACGGTTCGACCGCAAAAAAACCCGCTAACTCCACGATCTATGCGTGACATCAGGAACGCAGCTTAGCGCCCGCCGCTAAGCTGCGGGTTTTGAAACAAATATCTTGCGCCACACTGGTGTTACCAGCTTTTCCCCGATGGGTATCAACAAAAGCCCCAACAACAGTCCAAGCACACCATCGATCGCGGCCTTGGTAAACCACTCGGTCGCGCCTGTGACGGCCTCGGGCACAGCATGTCCGACGGCGTAGGCAATATCGTGGATCACATGGGCAGGTCCGGCAATGCCCAACTCTTCAAGCCCGTGAATAATGATCGAGCCGCCAACCCAAAGCATGGCCGCCGTCCCAACAACCGTGAGCAGCCGCAAAAATCCCGGCATGGCTTTTACCAGACCACGGCCCATTGTACGGGTGAGTGACAGGCGACCATAGTTCGCCATGGCAAGACCCAGATCGTCCATTTTGACAATCAGCGCGACCGATCCGTAAACCGCCACTGTAATAATCACCGCGACGGCGGCCAGTGTTGCCGCCTCCATCCAGAAACTGCTGGCCGGAATGGCGGCCAGTGATATGGTCATAATTTCGGCGGAGAGAATAAAATCGGTTTTGATCGCACCCTTGGCCTTTTCTTCTTCGAGCTTGGCAGGATCGTCGATGGTGACCTCCTTGTTCGGGTGATCTTCGTGTCCGTGCCCCCAGCCTAGGACATGGGCTACCTTCTCGGCCCCCTCGAAACACAGATAGGCTCCGCCCAGCATCAACAACGGCGAGATCGCCCAAGGCGCAAATGCCGAAAGCGCAAGACCGGCGGGCAACAAGAACACCAGCTTGTTGCGCAAGGATCCTTTAGTGATGCGCCAGATGATCGGCAACTCGCGGCTCGCCTCGAATCCCGACACATATTTCGGCGTAACGGCGGCATCGTCTATCACCGCTCCTGCGGCCTTGGCCGAGGCTTTGGTCGCCTGCCCGATGACATCGTCAATCGAGGAGGCCGCCACTTTTGCGATGGCAGCCACGTCATCCAACAGGGCAATCAATCCGCTCATTTATCCGCTCCGTTTGTTTGTTGTCACACTGCTACTGTAGTGGCACGAAAATGCCAATGGAGGAGGCATGATCGCCAATCACACAGGTTTAACGCTAACATGGCTGGGCGCGGCGGCATTGCCTCTGGCCCCCTCATGCGGCAGGGGTTTATAGCAGGCATAACTCATCCCTAAAGGAGCCTATTATGACCATCAAAGTCGGAATTAACGGTTTTGGCCGCATCGGCCGCTGCACCCTGTCGCACATCGCCCGCTCTGGCCGGACCGATATCGAGGTGATCAAGCTGAACGCAACCGGTCCGATCGAGACGGCGATGCATTTGCTCAAATACGATTCTGTGCATGGGCGTTTCCCGAACGAGATCACGATTGGCGATGGAACAGTCAATTTGGGGCAAAACGACATTCAGGTTATGTCTACCTATGATCTGGACGCGCTCGACTGGTCGGGCTGTGACGTGGTGCTTGAATGCACAGGTCAGTTCAACGACGGTGAAAAGGCAGCCGCCCATATCCGTGCAGGCGCCAAAAAGGTTTTGCTGTCGGCGCCGGGCAAAAACGTCGACCGCACCGTGGTAATGGGTGTGAACGATCATGAGTTGCTGGCCAGCGATGCTATGGTCTCCAACGGGTCATGCACCACCAACTGCCTCGCGCCGCTGGCCAAGGTCCTGCACGAGGCATTCGGGATCGAAAGCGGTATCATGACCACGATCCACAGCTATACCGGCGACCAGCCGACGCTCGACCGTCGCCACAAGGATTTGTACCGTGCGCGCGCCGCTGCCATGGCCATTATTCCGACCTCGACAGGTGCCGCAAAGGCACTGGGCGAAGTGCTGCCCGCGCTCAAAGGCAAGCTCGACGGTACTGCCCTGCGCGTGCCCACCCCGAACGTGAGCGCGGTGGACCTTACGTTCATTGCAGGCCGTGATGTGACAGTAGACGAAGTAAATGCCGCCGCAAAAGCTGCCGCCGAAGGTCCGATGTCGCAGGTGATGGCATATGATCCAGAGCAAAAAGTCTCGATCGACTTTAACCAGACCGAGCACAGCTCGATCTTTGCGCCGGACCAGACGGTGGTCGTTGGCGGGCGTACTGTGCGCGTGCTGGCGTGGTATGACAATGAATGGGCATTTTCCGTGCGGATGGCGGATGTGGCCGTTGCCATGGGCAAACTGGCCTAAGCCTTGCCGCAACGATCTGCCTGCCCTAAAAGGGGCAGGCAATAAAAAGGGCGCGTAGATGACCAACCGGATCGCATTAGTACTCGGCCTGATCATTATCGGCGCTATTGTGGCCGACTATATCTACTTCGGTGTAGAACATACTGTTTTTCTTGCCAAAAAGCTTACCGACCTGATCGAATGGCTGGCCTTCTGGCGCTAGAGCGCCCGACACAGTGACACAGTCCCGCTTGCGGTGTTGAAAGTCACCGCCTGCAGGCCTAGGTTCCCCAAGAATGGCACTTCACAGATAAAATCGAGACATCAGCATGACCATCAAAGTCGGGATAAACGGGTTTGGCCGTATCGGCCGCAATATCCTGCGCGCCCTGATCGAGAGCGGGCGTGACGACATAGAGGTGGTGGCGATCAATGATCTGGCCCCCCTTGCAACAAATGCCCATTTGTTCGAGTTTGATTCCGTGCATGGACGCTTTGGCCGAGAGGTCGAATGGCGCGAGGGCGTCATGGATGTGGGTCGTGGTCCTATCCGCATGACGGCCCATTCAGCGCCCGAGAATCTGCCGTGGGGCGATGTGGATATCGCAATGGAATGCACCGGCGTCTTCCGGGCACCGCAAAAGGCAGCACTGCACCTGCAAAACGGCTCAAGCAAGGTATTGCTGTCCGCTCCTGCAAAAGGAGACATGAAAACAATCGTCTACGGCGTAAACGATGATCTTATTACTGCGGATGACACTGTGGTGTCCAACGCGTCGTGCACGACAAATTGCCTCGCTCCGCTGGCCTATGCTCTGCACCGGGCGTTCACCATCAAGCGCGGGTTTATGACAACTGTGCACAGCTATACCGGTGACCAATCCATCCACGACAAGGCACATAATGATTTAAACCGCGCCCGTGCGGCAGGCCTGTCGATGATCCCCACGACGACCGGCGCGGCAGAAGCGTTGGGCATTGTTCTACCCGAGCTTGCGGGCCTCATTACCGGAACCGCGGTGCGCGTTCCCACGCCCAACGTATCCTGTGTCGATCTGGTGATTGAAGTGGGCCAGCATGTAACGGTGGATCAGGTGAACACCGTGCTGGCCGATGCCGCAACAGGTATGCACGGCGTGATGGCTGTCACTTCACGGCAGCTCGTCTCGGTTGATTTTAATCACGATGCGCACAGCACGACGGTGGCGCTGGACCAGACAACAGTTCAGGGTGGCACCCTGCTGCGCGTCTTTGCGTGGTATGACAACGAGTGGGGCTTCTCGAACCGTATGCTGGATACAGCAACCGCCATGATGCGCGCCTAGGACCTATTTGCCGAGGCGCGCTTTGAGCTCCGTATTCACCAGCGGCGTAACGAATTTGCTGACATCCCCATCAAGGCGGGCAATCTCTTTGACCAGCTTGCTCGCGATCGCCTGATGCTGTGCCTCGGCCATCAAAAATACCGTCTCGATCTGGTTGTTGAGCTGTCGGTTCATGCCAACCATCTGATACTCATACTCAAAGTCGGCAACAGCGCGCAGGCCGCGAATAATCAGGCTTGCGCCCACATCGTTGGCGCAGTGGATCAGTAGGTTCTCGAACGGGTGCACAACGATCTGGATGCCGGTTTCGCGCGTAAGGGCGGCACATTCGTGCTCGATCATCACAACACGCTCTTCGAGCGTAAAGAGCGGCCCCTTGTCACGGTTGATTGCGACCCCGATCACCAGCTTGTCCACAAGTGACGCTGCGCGCCTGATGATATCGATGTGCCCCAATGTGATAGGGTCGAAAGTACCGGGATATAGGCCAACGCGCATGTGCAGCGCTCCTTGGATCAGAGTTTGTCAGGTGCCCAAGCAAACATGTGCCGGGCCGGGATGCAATACCTGCTAGTGC
Organism: Sulfitobacter guttiformis; assembly: GCF_003610455.1. NCBI lineage: Bacteria > Pseudomonadati > Pseudomonadota > Alphaproteobacteria > Rhodobacterales > Roseobacteraceae > Sulfitobacter > Sulfitobacter guttiformis. The sequence continues at coordinate 596,970 of NZ_RAQK01000002.1, forward strand.
CCCCGGATCATCCCTTCAAGCGCATCTTTCTCCATCGCAAGCTCCATAAGACGCGCCTTGACCACATCCCCAAGCGAAATCAGCCCGACCAGAACACCGTCTTCAAGTACCGGCATGTGGCGAAAACGCCCCTCTGTCATCTGCTCGAGGACCATATCGGCGCGCATATCGCGACTACAGGTAACCAGTTTCGCTGTCATTATGCTACTCACAGGCTCTGCCAGACTGGCCGCACCGGAGCGCCCCAGCTCGCGCACGATATCACGCTCTGAGAGGATGCCATCGGGTGCCAGCCCGTCACGCGAGACGATCAATGTCCCGATCCGTCGCTCCGACAACATATACGCCGCCTGTGCAATGGTCGTGGACGGCATCACCGTCACCACTGTCTCATCCGCCTTGGACTTCAAAATATGAGATACCAACATTGATCTTCCTCCCGTGGTCAACCTGATCTTGCTTGCGATGGTCGCGCAGCATCTGCGCTTGTGTCAAGCGCGCAGAACTTAACCGACAAGCGCTTCGAGCCTTGCCACCTCCTCGCGCAGGCCCGCAGAGAGCAGATCGGCGAACCGTGCGAGGCGTGCGTTGCGTGCATCGTCCACATGCCGGATCAGGTAAAACGCCCGTGTCAAACTCACTGCATCGGTCAGAATACGGCGCAATGGCAACGCGAACGGCAAGCTGAAATCATGGACCACGCCCACGCCTGCCCCCTGCCGCAACATATTTACCTGAACCGAAACAGAGTTGGATGCCAGCGCCACGCGCCCTGCCCCCAGATCCGCCAGATAATCAAGCTCACGATCGAAAATCATGTCCGAGATATAACCCACCATCCGGTGGGATTTGAGGTCAGCGAGGCACCCGATGGGACCGTGCGCCTCAAGATAGCTCTCTGACGCTGCCAGATGCAGCTTGTACTCCGTGACCTGCCGCACCACCAACCGGCCGGCAGTTGGCGCGCTTACTCCGATGGCCATGTCCGCCTCGCGCCGTGTGAGGTTGAATACCCGTGGCAGTGCTACAATCTGGATCTCCAGCTGCGGGTTATCGCGCCCGATGGCGGCACATACCTGCGGCAAAAGAAAATTTGCACAGCCGTCCGGCGCGCCCAACCTGATTTGCCCGCTCAATCCCTCACTCTTGGCATCATCCCCGACTGCAGTACCGCGCATAGCCTGCTCGACCGCCCCGGCCCGCTCGAGCAGTTGTGCTCCCGCTTGGGTCAGTGCGTAGCCCTGAGGTGATTTAACAAACAATGCCACCTGCATGGCTTTCTCTAGCCGCCCCATACGGCGCCCCAATGTTGCAGGGTCCAGCCGCAGCACCTTGCCCGCCCCCGACAGGCTCTGCTCCCGTGCAACAGCTAAAAACAGGCGTAAGTCATCCCAATTTTGCAATGTGGCCCTCCTTTCCCATTCTTGGCTGTCCCTCCTGTCTGAGTATTTTAACTCGTTCATACAGGCAAAATTGCAGGATGGCTTTGAAAACTTGCCCCTACCACCCGCCTTTTTGCAAGACTACTGTGAGACCAAATCCAACAGGAGATGCCAGATGAAAGAACTCACCCATTATATCAACGGCGAACATGTCAAAGGCACATCGGGCCGATTCGCTGATGTTATGAATCCCGCGACTGGCGAAGTGCAGGCGCAATGCCCGCTAGCTTCCAAGTCCGAGCTTGAGCAGGCCGTTGCTTTTGCCGCCGCTGCCCAGCCCAAATGGGCCGCTACCAATCCGCAGCGCCGCGCGCGCGTCCTGATGCGTCTGGTTGACCTGCTGAACCGCGATATGGACAAGCTGGCCGAAGCGCTGAGCCGTGAGCATGGCAAAACCCTTCCAGATGCTGCAGGCGATGTGCAGCGTGGTCTGGAAGTCGTAGAATACTGCATCGGTGCACCACAGCTTTTGAAAGGCGAATATACCGATTCAGCCGGGCCCGGCATTGACATGTATTCCATGCGTCAGGCGCTTGGAGTGACCGCAGGCATCACGCCTTTCAACTTCCCCGCGATGATTCCGATGTGGATGTTTGCCCCTGCGATTGCTTGCGGCAACGCATTTATCCTCAAACCGTCCGAGCGTGACCCTTCTGTTCCGCTGATGCTTGCCGAACTCGCGGAAGAAGCGGGCCTGCCAAAAGGCATCCTTCAGGTTGTGAACGGCGATAAAGAGGCGGTTGACGCGATCCTGCACAATGACATCATCCAGTCCGTAGGTTTCGTCGGATCGACGCCGATTGCTGAATATATCTATGCAACGGGCTGTGCCAACGGCAAGCGCGTGCAGTGCTTCGGCGGTGCCAAGAACCACATGATTATCATGCCGGATGCCGATATGGCGCAGGCCGCCGACGCACTTATCGGTGCAGGTTACGGTGCCGCAGGCGAGCGGTGCATGGCGATTTCTGTTGCTGTCCCCGTTGGCGATGATACCGCCGACCGCCTGATGGAAGAACTGGTCCCACGGATCGAAAAGCTCAAGGTTGGCCCCTACACTTCCGGCAACGATGTGGATTACGGGCCCGTCGTGACCGCAGCGGCAAAAGCCAACATCGAGCGTTTGGTCCAGACCGGTATCGATCAGGGCGCAAAGCTGGTTGTTGATGGCCGCGGGTTCAAGCTGCAAGGCTACGAAGAAGGTTATTTCGTAGGCCCGCACCTGTTCGATCACGCAACCAAAGAAATGGATATCTACAAGCAGGAAATTTTTGGTCCTGTCCTCACCTGCGTGCGCGCCCAAAGCTATGAAGAAGCGCTGGGGTTGGCGATGGACCACGAGTATGGCAACGGTACAGCAATCTTTACCCGTGACGGTGATGCAGCGCGTGATTTCGCCAACCGCGTGAATGTTGGCATGATCGGGATTAACGTTCCGATCCCTGTGCCACTGGCCTATCATACCTTCGGCGGCTGGAAAAAATCAGTATTCGGGGATCTGAACCAGCACGGCCCCGATGCGTTCAAATTCTACACCCGCACCAAGACTGTGACTGCGCGCTGGCCTTCTGGAATAAAAGAGGGCGGAGAGTTCTCGATTCCGGTTATGGAGTAAATCCACACCCTTGACTGAAAGACGGCACAGGGTTGAGCGCCAGATTTCTATCCAAAGGGAAAAATGAAAAAAGGGGCGGCGTTTTCGGGCGGCGTCCTTTGTTTTTCGGGATGTGATTGCTTTGACAAACTCTCGAAAGATTTGCCAAATACTCTGCGCACATAGAATTTCGGGAGGACGATATGGATTTCGCACTTAGCGAGGAACAGACAGCCATTTTTGACATGGCGCATGCCTTTGGGCAGGAGCATATCGCGCCCCACGCCCAAGTGTGGGAAAAGGACGGAACGATCCCAAAAGAGCTTTGGCCGAAGATCGCCGAACTTGGCTTTGGCGGGCTTTACGTCTCAGAAGAAGGCGGTGGCGCGGGACTGTCGCGGCTTGATGCTACGCTGGTATTCGAGGCGCTCTCGATGGCTTGCCCTTCGGTCGCGGCGTTCCTATCGATCCACAACATGTGCGCAAAAATGCTCGACAGTTTTGCCTCCGACGATCTCAAGGCGCAGATCATGGAGGACGTTCTGTCGATGAATACCGTCCTCAGCTATTGCCTCACCGAGCCGGGGTCGGGATCGGATGCAGCAGCTTTGAAGACGCGGGCAGACCGGACTAACGAAGGTTACACCCTCAACGGGACCAAAGCGTTCATTTCGGGCGGCGGATATTCAGATGCCTACGTCTGCATGGTCCGCACGGCACAGGGTGGTGCGGCCGGCGTCTCGACGGTGTATGTTGAAGATGGCACAAATGGCCTCAGTTTCGGCGGTTTGGAAGATAAAATGGGTTGGCGCAGCCAACCAACGGCGCAGGTGCAATTCGACGATTGCAATATTCCCGCAGGAAATCTGATAGGCGAGGAGGGAAAAGGTTTCAAATATGCGATGATGGGGCTCGATGGCGGGCGGCTGAACATCGCCGCCTGCTCGCTCGGAGCGGCGCAGGTCGCGCTTACCAAAACGCTCGATTATATGGGGGAGCGCAAGGCATTTGGTCAGCCGATCGACCAGTTTCAGGGCCTCCAATTCCGCCTCGCCGATATGGAGATCGAGCTTCAGGCGGCACGGGTATTTTTGCGCCAAGCAGCATGGAAACTCGATAACGGTGCGCCTGACGCGACGAAGTTTTGCGCTATGTCCAAGAAGTTCGTGACCGAAGCCGGCAGCCGGATTGTGGATCAATGCCTGCAACTGCACGGTGGCTATGGCTATCTGGCGGATTACGGGATCGAAAAGTTGGTGCGTGACCTTCGGGTGCACCAGATCCTTGAGGGTACCAACGAGATCATGCGCGTCATCGTGGCCCGCGATATGTTGAAAAATCGCTGATGTCCGATATAGATATACGCATTATTGGCAAGGCGGGGCGCATTACTCTGACCCGCCCTAAGGCCTTGAATGCAATGACATACGAGATGTGTCTGGCCATCAGACAGGCGCTTACTGATTGGCAGAGCAGTGCTGAAGTATCGTTGGTGGTGATTGACGCGACAGGCCCGCGCGCCTTCTGCTCGGGGGGTGACATAGCAGAGCTTTACGAGACCGGCACTAAGGGAAACTATACTTATGGTCAGAAATTCTGGGCAGACGAATACGCTCTCAATAATCTGATATTCAATTATACGAAGCCGGTGGTGTCATTCCTGCAAGGGTTTACCATGGGCGGCGGTGTCGGCATCGGATGCCATGGTACCCACCGGATTGTCGGCGAAACCAGCCAGATCGCGATGCCCGAATGTGGCATCGGGCTGGTGCCGGATGTGGGAGGTTCACTGATGCTGGCGCTGGCGCCGGGGCGGCTGGGTGAATATCTGGGAATAACTGCGGCGCGGATGGGTGCGGATGATGCAATTTATGCAGGCTTTGCAGACCACTACGTTCCAGAGCTAATGTGGGCAGACCTGATAACCGAGCTTGAAGAGAGCGGTGACACGACGTGCCTTGATGCTCAAATTACTGCGCCCGCCGAAGGCACATTACGCAGCTGTAACCCGCAGATTGATGATTTGTTCGCGGGCGAAACTCTGGGAGATATCGTTCGCACGCTGAGGGCGGACGGGAGTGAATTTGCACAAGCCGCGATTAAACTGATGGGGCGCAACGCACCTTTGTCGATGGCCTGCACGGTGGAGATGATCCACAGGTTGCGCGGCCCCAGTCTTACAATGGAAAAGGCGCTCGACCTTGAGTACCGCTTTACTGCGCGGGCGATGGAGCACGGTGATTTCCTCGAGGGTATCCGCGCCGCAATCATCGACAAAGACCGCGCTCCGGCGTGGCAATTTGCGGATAGCGATGTGCCCATGGCGGCCGTCTCGAAAATGTTGCGTCCTTTGGGACCGAATGCACTCAAACTCTGATAGGAGAACCACATGGCGAGCTTTACAATCGGGTTTATCGGCCTTGGAAATATGGGCGCACCGATGGCGCACAACCTCGCGCAGGCAGGCCATAAAGTGCAGGGATATGACACCGCAGGGACCACGGCGGAAGGGGTCAGTGTCGCACAGAGCGCCGATAGCGCCTGCGCGGAGGCCGATTTTGTCATCACCATGCTGCCGAACGGAGCGATATTGCGCAGTGTCGCGGCGCAGGTCTTACCTGCGATGAAGCAAGGTGCCACGCTAATAGATTGCTCAACCGTGGACGTAGATAGTGCCCGCGACGTAGGTGCACAAGCGGCGGAAATGGGCCTCGGCTTTGTGGATGCACCTGTGTCGGGGGGCATTGGTGGTGCTGCGGCGGGTACGTTGACGTTTATGACCGGCGGGACGGACGCGGCGTTTGCAGCAGCACAGCCCTTGTTTGATATTATGGGTCAGAAGGCCGTGCATTGCGGTGCAGCAGGATCCGGTCAGGCCGCAAAAATATGCAACAACATGATCCTTGGCGCCACTATGATCGCAACATGCGAAGCCTTTGCATTGGCCGACAAGCTGGGGCTCGACCGGCAAAAAATGTTTGACGTTGTGAGCACTTCTTCGGGCTATAGCTGGTCGATGAATGCCTATTGCCCCGCACCGGGGGTCGGGCCGCAATCGCCCGCCGACAATGACTACAAGCCCGGTTTTGCAGCTGAATTAATGCTAAAAGACTTGGGCCTGAGCCAGCAGGCAGCGCAGGCCGTGGACGCCGATACCCCTATGGGCGCGCTTGCGCATGCGCTTTATGCGGAGTTCGTCGAGGTAGAGGATGGCAAGGGCCGCGACTTTTCTGCCATGCTTCCGCGACTGGCCGCTCGCAGCCGGAGCCGCGAAAAACCGTGAGAAAATGTCGCAAAACGGCATTTACGCGCGGCAAGCTCGCCTAGGCTAAGGCGGACCACATCGGAGGAATCGACGATGCCCCTACCCTTTGACGCGTTTGCGGCCGGCCTGCGCTACGATGATCTGCCACAGAACCTGCTTTGGACCTTACGAAGGTCGTTTACAGATACGATGGGCACAGCGGCTGTCGCCTCGACCACTGAAATGGCCGGTATTGCGCGGCGCGGCGCTATGGCCTTGTTCGGGGTGGGCGGTGCGGGCACCTCGCGGATCATGCTGCATGGCGGACACGTAAGCCCTGTAGGTGCTGCCATGGCGGGCGCTTTCACGGTCGATGCGATTGACGCCCACGACACCACATCGCCGTGCAAAGGTCATGCCGGATCAGCAGTGTTCCCCGCCTTGCTGGCCCTCGCCGATGCGTCGCAGGTGCCTGTGACCGGCAGGGACTTCGCGATCTGGCTCGCTATAGCCTATGAAGTAAGCTACCGCGCCGGACTGGCGCAACACGCGACATGTGCAGATTATCACACCTCCGGCGCATGGACCTCGACAGGCGTTGCAACGGCAGCTGCCGTAGTATTGGGTCTGGACCGCGGGCAAATACGCCATGCGGCAGGAATCGGGGAGTTTCACGGCCCTCGTAGCCAAATGATGCGCTGCATTGATCATCCCACCATGCTGCGCGATGGCGTCGGTTGGGGCGCGCCATCGGGTCTGACTGCGGCTTATCTGGCGCGCGAAGGGTTTACCGGCGCGCCTGCCCTTACCTGTGAGCAGGTACCGGAGTTCTGGGCGGACTTTGGTGTAGCGTGGCGCACTGTCGAAGACACCAGCTACAAGCCCTATCCCTGTTGTCGCTGGGCGCACCCCTCGATTGATGCAGCGGCTGAGCTTATGGCGCAGCATGGATTGGTGGCGGCCGATATTGCAGGGGTTGAAATCAGAACTTTCCACAATGCCACCCGCCTTGCCGGTCATACGCCTAAAACATTGGACGAGTTCAGCTATTCCATCGCATTTCCCGTGGCTTGCATGATCGTGCGCGGCCAGATCGGCGTTGCCGAATTACAGCCAGAAACGCTGAATGACCCAGAGATTTTGCGCGTAAGTTTGGCCACAAACCTCATCGACGATGCGCATTACACAAAGATTTCTGTAGGGAAACGATGGGCCGAGGTGACGCTGCGCACCACGAACGGGCGGCAGTTCACGTCCCCCCCGCGAAGCCCTCGAGGCGATCGTGACCATCCGCTAAGCGATGATGAGATTTCGGACAAATTCCACCTGTTCTGTGATCCGGTTCTGGGGAGGACACGGGCGAAAGAACTGGCCGATTTATCGGGGCGTTTTGACAGTCTGGATGCAGGCGGGTTCAGCCGCCTGCTCGATCTTTGCCTGACAGCACCGTGATTACTCGGCCGCAGCAACGTGTTGGGTCAGCATCGGCTTGAGGTATTTACCGGTATAGCTGGCCTCGACCTCGGCGACCTGTTCGGGTGTGCCTTTTGCCACCACCTGTCCGCCTCCATCGCCACCTTCGGGGCCAATATCAATGATGTAATCGGCTGTTTTTACCACATCGAGGTTATGTTCGATTACGATAATCGAATTGCCTTGATCCACCAGCTCATGAAGTACTTCCAACAACTTGCGGACATCCTCGAAGTGCAGACCTGTTGTTGGCTCGTCGAGGACATAGAGGGTTCGGCCCGTTGAGCGTTTGCTCAATTCTTTGGAAAGCTTTACGCGCTGCGCCTCGCCCCCAGACAGGGTCGTGGCCTGCTGACCAACCTTGATATATCCAAGGCCAACCCGCATCAGTGCGTCCATCTTTTCGCGGATCGAAGGTACCGCAGTGAAGAACGTCTGCGCATCTTCCACTGTCATATCAAGGACATCAGCAATACTTTTGCCTTTGAATTTGATCTCTAGCGTCTCGCGGTTATAGCGCTTTCCCTTGCAGGTTTCGCACTCGACATAGACGTCAGGCAAGAAATGCATTTCTATCTTTATGACGCCGTCGCCCTGACACGCCTCGCAGCGCCCCCCCTTGACGTTGAACGAGAACCGCCCAGGCTTGTACCCGCGCGCCTTTGACTCCGGCAGACCTGCAAACCATTCGCGCATTGGCGTGAAGGCCCCCGTGTATGTTGCGGGATTGGAGCGAGGCGTCCGCCCGATAGGGCGCTGGTCAATGTCGATCACCTTGTCGAGGTGCTCAAGCCCCTTGATCGTTTCGCATGGTGCCGGTGTCTGGCGCGCGCCATTCAGGTTCATAGAAGCGGTTTTGAACAGTGTCTCGATCGTGAGCGTGGATTTCCCCCCGCCCGATACACCTGTGACGCAAACAAACTGCCCCAACGGAAAGTCGACAGTGATGTTCTGCAGGTTGTTTCCGGTAGCTTTCACAACCTGGATCTTCTTTTTGTTACCTTTGCGGCGCTGGGTAGGAACCTCAATCCGGCGCTTGCCAGTGAGATACTGACCGGTCAGCGAATTGGGGTCGTTTGCCACGTGCTCGGGCGTGCCATGGCTTACCACCTGCCCGCCGTGCACACCTGCGCCCGGCCCGATGTCAAAAACATAATCGGCCTCGCGGATGGCTTCCTCGTCATGCTCGACCACGATCACCGTGTTGCCCTGATCGCGCAGATTCTTGAGGGTAAGTAACAGGCGATCGTTGTCGCGCTGGTGCAAGCCGATAGAAGGCTCGTCGAGAACATAGAGGACACCGGTAAGACCAGAGCCGATCTGACTGGCAAGGCGGATCCGCTGGCTCTCGCCGCCACTTAATGTACCACTTGAACGAGCAAGCGTAAGATATTCTAATCCAACATTATTCAGGAATCCGAGACGCTCCCGTATTTCTTTGAGGATCGCCTTTGCGATCTCGTTTTTCTGCACGGTCAATACATCGGGGACGGTGTTGCACCACTCATAAGCCTCGCGGATGGACATCTGTACTACATGGCCCGCATGCAGGAGTTGATCGCCTGCGCCGATCTTGACGGCGAGCGCCTCAGGCCGGAGGCGGTAGCCTTCGCAGGTGCCGCAAGCCCGGTTGTTCTGATAGCGCTCAAACTCTTCGCGGATCCAGTTGCTGTCGGTCTCGCGGTAGCGGCGCTCCATATTGGGTATAACCCCCTCGAACACGCGGCTCACTTCATAGACGCGGCCACCTTCGTCATAGCGAAATTTGATTTCCTCCTTGCCGGAGCCATAAAGGAACACCTGCTGGATTTTAGGATCGATATCTTTCCATTTTGCCGATGGGCTAAAGCCGTAATGCTTTGCAATCGCTTCGATGGTCTGCTTGAAGTAGGGGCTTTTCCCTTTACGCCAAGGGGCGAGCGCACCGTCATAGATTTTGAGGTTCTGATCGGGTACGACAAGCCGTTCATCAAAGAACAACTCCTTGCCCAGACCGTCGCACGACGGGCAGGCCCCGAAAGGAGCATTAAAGGAAAACAGGCGCGGCTCAATCTCGGGGATGGTAAACCCGCTGACAGGACACGCAAATTTTTCGGAAAAGGTGAAGCGCTCAGGCTCACCCTCGGCGGGGGCTGTCTCGAGGATGGCGATGCCATCGGCCAGATCGAGTGCGGTGCGCAGACTATCGGCTAGCCGCGTCTCGAGCCCTTCGCGCACCACGATGCGGTCCACAACAACATCAATGTCATGACGGAATTTTTTGTCCAGTGTGGGGGGCTCGTCAAGTTCGTAGAATTCGCCGTTCACCTTGACCCGCTGAAAGCCCGTCTTGCGCAGCTCAACGAACTCTTTGCGATACTCGCCTTTGCGGTCGCGGATGATGGGGGCCAACAAATACGCGCGCGTCCCCTCCTCCATTGTCATGATCCGGTCGACCATATCCTGAACCTGTTGCGCCTCAATCGGCTTGCCCGTTGCGGGCGAATAGGGCGTACCCACACGCGCGAACAGCAGGCGCATGTAGTCGTAGATTTCGGTCACTGTACCCACGGTCGAGCGCGGGTTCTTCGATGTCGTTTTTTGCTCAATACTGATCGCAGGAGACAGACCGGAGATATGGTCCACGTCAGGTTTTTGCATCATATCAAGGAACTGGCGGGCATAAGCGCTCAGGCTCTCGACATAGCGGCGCTGACCTTCGGCATAGATCGTATCAAACGCTAGGCTGGATTTACCGGAACCGGACAGGCCCGTGATCACCACCAGCTGGTCGCGTGGAATATCCACGTCAATGTTTTTGAGATTATGTTCGCGCGCGCCGCGCACTTCGATGTGTTTCAGCTCAGCCATGGTAAGACCCCCGTCATTCCTACCTCACATAGGTGCGGCAACAGGATTCTCCAATGCAAAAAAGTGAACAAACGGTAAACATCAAGCGTTTCTGCGCAAGACTGTCAGTAGAATGTGCATGACAAGGCCAAGCAGAAAGGCAAACCCGGCAATAACCGGCAGGCTGGCGTAGCCCCATCCGGCCAGCGACATGGCCATCACCGGTGTCCCGAGCGTGTTGCCCAGATTGCCCATCTGGGCCATTGCACCATTTGCTTGCGAGCGTGTCTCGGCGGTGGCGTTCAACTCAGGCACCGCGGCAAAACTGGCCCCTTGAATGAGGCCGAGTGCACCCGCCAGCGTCAGGCAAGCCAGAACCCCAGCAGGGACCACAAAAAGCCAGATCATGCACAGGGCCGACAAGGCAAAGCCGATCATCACCACGCGTACCGCTGCCATGATCCGCAACATCACCACCCCGAAGGTCATCGAGACGGCGATACTGACCAATGGCATTGAGCCGATCACCAAACCGCGATGTGACGGGTCCAGAAACGGCGGCAGAACAGTCAGGATCGACACAAAGCAGAAGGTATAAAACAACCACCCAACCGCAGGCGCACTGATGTAGGCAGAACGGTAGATAGTGACGTGGATCGCCAGTATGGTGCGTAGCGAAATTTCCATCACCTCACCCGTGTCCGGAAGCCGCCTCAATCGCGGACTGAGATAGAGGGCGAAACCCGCCATATAAGCGGCGTGAAGTGCAAAGAGTACGGGGATGCCCGCTCCGATTGCGATCGGACGGCCCAGCCATACCATTAGTGCGAAGGCCACGCCAAAGAATGTCCCCCATAGGGTGAGGGCCAGACCGCGCTGATTGTCTGTGGCGATCTGCGCAATGAGTGTAGGGGCCGCAACGACAAGGGCCAGATGGGACACCCCTTCAACCAGACGCAGCGCCAGCATAACGGGCAGCGGTGGCAAAAGCGCCTGGCCTAATGAGACAGCAGCCCCGAGCCAGAGCGCGCCCAGAAGCGACCGGCGGTAGCGCACCTTGGAGACGAGCATGGCCGCAACCGCACCCAGCAATATCCCGATGAAACCCAGAACAGACACCAACCAGCCCAGAACGGGCCCTGCGCCGGGGTATATGCCGTCAAGTAAATCAAAGATAACAGCAATTTTCGCGTATTGCATTGCCGCGCCGAGGCCGGCGCCCCAGAGCGCAATGATAAGCGGCCATGATCCGGTCATTGCGTCGGGCAGTCCATCAGCTCCGCTCGGCCATCGCCCAAGCGCAAATTGGCATCATCGGATCATCCTCGATATCATCCTCGCCCTCGATGTATTCGGGAGGCCAATTTTCCTCGAGATTGCGGCGTGCTACATGGCGGTTGCCCCACTGGAAGGACTGGATCAAATGCTCTTCAAATCCGCATTCGATAAGGAAATTCTTGAGCCCACGCGCAGACCAGCGGGAGTTGTCCATCGGCGCTGCATGAAAGGGTACAAAAAACGGCACCGCCACCCAGAACTTGCCGCCCTTTTTCAGCATCTGGCGGACATGTTTTGTGGCCGTGTAGGGGCGGTCGAGATGCTCCCAAACCTGATTGGCGAGGATCAGATCGAATTTCCGCGGTTTCCCTGTCTCGGAATCAATATAGGGACCTGCACAGATGTCATATTCCGGAAAGCGAAACTGCTCGTAGCTTTTAAAATCGAACTGTTGGCCGTAATGCCCTGAAATCTCTGCGACCTTGAGGCGCGGAGGGTTCAATTCCTGAATCATCCCGCGCGATGCGGGCCCCATTACAACACGATTTATGCTTACCATGTCCTACCTATGCCAGCGCGCTGCAGTACGGTCCAGCTAATAGAGCATGTCAAATTCCAGCATGATTTGCGGTTCGTCAAGAAATTCCCAAAAATGCCTGAAACTTTTAATCAGGAAGTATCGTGAATGGATCAGAAGCAATCTGCTTTGCTACATCAACGAGGACACAAAATGACGTTCAAGACAGTTTCCACCGCTACATTCCTTTCCTTGGCTGCCGGCTCGGCCTTTGCTGCAGGTCATGCCACAACAACAGGGTACGGATTGATCGACGAAGGCAGCGCGATTGTAGTATTCACCGATATGGCATCACCCGCAGGCGCTACAAAAGTTGTCCTGACTGGTGGTACAGTTGATGCAATCGCCTACCGTCCTGTAACGGGAGATCTGGTCGGGTTTTCCAAAGCCGGAATGATCTATACCATTGATCCCCAAACCGGTGCGCTGACAGACACGGGCGCTACATTTGGTGATGATGTCACGATGGCAGATGACGCTGCTGTTGCACTCGACTTTAACAACGCGATTGACGCGGTACGTGCTGTGTCCTCCGACGGTGTAAACGTTGTCTACTTCCCGAAAGAATTTGCAGACGAGCGCGCCAACACAGTCAAGCGTTTCACCGATCTGGCCTATGCTGAAGGCGACGTAAATGCCGGTGCAACACCGTTGATATTTGCTAACGCCTACACAAATGCGGTCAATGGCGCAAAGCAGGAAACAACAGCACAGTATGCGATTGATGCCGGCCTTGATGCGCTCGTGACGCTGGCCAACAACGAAGGCACGCTGGCCACTGTTGCTCCCCTGACACTTGACGGTGCACCGTTTGATGTGTCCGATATGGGTGGCTTTGACATCATCTCGGCAGCGGCGGGCGAAGACACCGCAATTGCACTTCTGGGTGCCGAAGGCTCAGAGACATCCGGCATCTATCAGATTGACCTTGCGACAGGCGCCGCAACGTTGATGGGCGATACAGGCATGGGTGGCTTTAGCGGATTTGCAGCGAAGATTAATTAAATTGATGCCATAAGACGGTAATGGCGCGAAGGTCCCCTCCTTCGCGCCATTTTTTTCGAATTCGAAACAACAACTCTACATGTGAATTACACGCCCATAAGCATCCAGAACAGCCTCGTGCATCATTTCTGACAGGGTCGGATGTGGGAAGACGGTATTCATAAGATCTTCTTCGGTGGTTTCAAGTTGCCGACCGATCACATAACCCTGAATCAGTTCGGTCACTTCGGCCCCAACCATATGCGCGCCCAAAAGCTCACCGGTTTTTGCGTCGAAGATGGTTTTGATCATCCCGCTTTCTTCACCCAGAGCGATTGCCTTGCCGTTGCCAATGAACGGGAAGCGCCCGACCTTGATCTCGAAACCCAGCTCTTTTGCCTTCGCCTCTGTATACCCGACGGAGGCCACTTGCGGGTGACAATAGGTGCAGCCCGCAATGCTTTCTGGTTTGACCGGATGCGCGTGGTTGCCCGCGATCAGCTCTGCCACCATCACGCCTTCATGGCTGGCCTTATGTGCGAGCCAAGGGGCGCCTGCGATATCGCCAATGGCATAGAGCCCCTCGATGCCTGTACGGCAGTATTCATCCGTGACGACATGGGTGCGGTCGATCTTGACGCCCAGCTCCTCAAGCCCGAGGTTTTCCACATTGCCGACAATACCGACGGCGCTGATTACCGTATCAAATTCATGTTTCTCTACAGATCCGCCCACTTCGATATGGGCGGTCACTTTGTCCCCTGCACGGTCGAGCTTTTTGACCATCGCTTTTTGCATGATCTTCATGCCCTGCTTTTCGAAAGCTTTTTTGGCGAAGGCCGAAATTTCTGCGTCTTCCACCGGCAAAACACGGTCCATCACCTCGACCACAGTCGTATCGGTGCCAAGCGTGTTGTAGAAGCTGGCGAATTCGATGCCGATCGCGCCCGAACCGATGACCAACAGTTTCTTCGGCATATGGGGCGGTTGCAAAGCGTGACGGTAGGTCCACACAAGCTTGCCGTCCGCCTCAAGGCCCGGCAACTCGCGGGCGCGGGCGCCGGTAGCCAGCACAATATTTTTGGCAGTAAGTTCTTGGGTATCCTTGTCGGTCTTTACGCTGACCTTGCCCTTGGAGGGAATGGTCGCCTCCCCCATGATAACAGTAACTTTGTTCTTTTTCATCAGATGGCCGATGCCACCCGAAAGCTGGCCCGCCACCCTGCGGGAGCGTTTGACGACCGCATCCAGATCATAGCTGATGCCTTCGACCTTGAGACCGAATTCCTTGGCGCGGTGCATCAGATGGAAGACCTCGGACGAGCGCAGCATTGCCTTTGTCGGGATACACCCCCAGTTGAGGCAGATGCCACCGAGGTTCTCGCGCTCGATGATGCAGACTTTCATGCCGAGTTGTGCACCCCGGATTGCCGCCACATAGCCCCCCGGTCCAGCACCAATAACAATGAGATCAAAGGATGTGTCAGCCATGGGTCACCTCGCGCCGGTTTGCGGAAAAATATATAGTTTACCGTTAAACTATCGTGTGCAGTGTCGCAATGGTGTCGGCGGCATCCCTGCCAAGCAAAAGCCCGCGCATCCTTTGGCACGCGGGCTTTGAAGATTTACCGCCCCTCAGGCTTTAGGCAGCGACATCGGCCTGAAGCTGTCGCAGGGTATGACCATAGCCACCCTTTGCAGCATAATCCTGCTCGCCGCGCGTGGGTTGCCGCGAGAGAGCATCGTTGCGATAGGGAAAGCGACCAAACTGCCGGATAACTTCGCGGTGTGCCTGCGTTTGAAGAAGGTTGTTCGCTGCTGAAGGGGGCATCCGCTCGACCATGAGGCGGATGCAACGATCCTGATCACACAGGTTTTCGGAGTGCATCAAGGGCAGGTAGAAAAACTGGCGCGCGGCGGCGTCAATCTTGAGATCCCAGCCTTTGCAGATCGACAGCTTGGCAACGCCAAGCGCTGCTGTATCAAGCGCGAAAGCAGTGCCATTGTCGCGGAACATGTTGCGGGAAAATTGATCGGTCAGAATAAGGTAGGCCAACGCACCTGAAGGGTAGGTCAGCCACAGGCTTAGACCGCCTGCCCTTGCCGCCTCCCAAGTGGTCATGAACCGCTCACGGATTTCAGCGTCGACCGCCTCATCCACGGCGTACCAGCCCTTTGGTCCAACTTTGTCCAGCCAGAATTCGAGCACCTGTTCGGGAGCCACCATCACGATTTCCTTCTCATGCAAAAATGCTAACCCGTTAAGGTAACGATAAAATCACGAAAAGGCATACTCACGAATTGCAACAGTCCGGTCATGTTTAGCGCAATCATCGCCGCAGATAGGGAATTTGTTTCCTATCGGTGGCGGGAAGTCGCCATTTGACCACCGCGGTTATTCAGGTTTTTGCGTTGTGTCTCCGGTCTCCAATTCGGTCTCGATGGCGTATTCCTGTGCGATCTCCATCGCAACGCTTGTCCCTGTCGGACCCATTGGCACGTAGGAGCCCGTTTCGTCAGCGGGAAGTGCTGCACGTACGGTCGAGCGGTAGATCGCGTAGAGGACCAAAACGACAAACAAGACGCCTGTGAACAGGTAGAACCCGCCAGGCCCCAGCGAGGTGCCCATCATCCAACCTGTGATCACAGGCCCCAAAATGGCCCCCAGCCCGTTGATGAATAGTAATCCGCCAGAGGCTGCGGCCATGTCATCATGATCGAGAAAGTCGTTAGTGTGGGCAATCAACAAGGAGTAAAGCGGATTTGCCATGCCCCCGATCACAAATGCCGACACCAGCAAAAGCGTAAAGATGTGGCCCTGAACCATACCCAACAGACACCCAAGCGCGCCGCCGACCGACACCACAATAATCAGATAGCGGCGGTCCATGCGGTCGGAGATCCACCCGATGGGGTACTGCAAAAATACCGCGCCAATAAAGAAGGTCGCCACAAACGTAGAGATCTGCGCAACGCTCAGCCCCGCCTCGGCGCCATAGACCGAGGACATCCCGAACTGCGCCGAGAAGATACCGCCCAGAATGAACATCCCCACACAGCCCAACGGTGATGCATCCATCAACGACTTGAGGCTCATTGGTTTAGTGCTCGCAAAGGCGGGAGTGGGGCTGATCGACAGCAAAATCGGTGTGATTGCCATGCTAACCAGCACCGAGGGGATCACAAACAATACAAACCCGTCAGGCTCCGCAACCAGAAGCAGCGCCTGCGCCGTCACGATGCCCAGTGTCTGGACGATCATATAAAGCGACAGCGCCTGACCGCGGTTCGAATTATCCGCAGCATTGTTGAGCCAGCTTTCCGCCGTGACGTAAACCGCAGAAAAGCAGAACCCGATCAGAACGCGCCCCAGTGTCCAGACCCAGACGTGCGGGAATGTTGGATAAAGAATCATTACCGCAGAAATCGCTGAGGCCAGTGCAGCAAATACACGCACATGGCCCACCCGCTTGATCATTAGTGGTGCAAGCCGCGAACCGCCGAGGAATCCCACGAAATAGGCCGACATCACAATCGACATCGCAAAGGTATCAAACCCCTCGATGTCGCCGCGAATACCCAACAACGTTCCCTGCATGCCGTTGCCCAGCATCAGCAGGAACATGCCGAACAGAAGGGCCCAAGCACTGGTGAGGACTTGCCACATGATATGTTCCTTTGATTGCTCCCTCTCCTTACAAGGAGGCGAGGGTCGTTTCGCGGTCTAAGAGCGACCAGATCAGTCGCTTTTGCGCGGCGGTATCAGGAGTGATGCATCTCCGTAAGAGAAGAAACGATAGTTTTCGTTAATTGCATGGGAATAAATATCACGGATTGTCTGTGCGCCCATCAGCGCCGATACCAGCATCATCAGGGTCGAACGTGGCAGGTGGAAATTGGTCATCAATGCGTCAGCCACGTTAAAGATGAACCCGGGCGTAATAAAGATGTCCGTATCGCCCTCCCACGGGGTAATTGTGCCGCCTTTGCCTGCTGTCTCGATCAGGCGCAGGGCGGTCGTTCCCACAGGTATCACGCGGCCGCCGGCAGCTTTGGTCGCGGCGATCTCGGCGCTGGCCTGTGCACTGACCTGCCCCCATTCGGCGTGCATCTTGTGCTCGGAAATATCGTCGACCTTTACCGGCAGGAAAGTACCCGCACCCACATGCAGCGTGACGTAGGAAAACACGACCCCCATATCGCGCAACACTTCCAATAGGGGCGCATCGAAATGCAGCGAGGCCGTCGGGGCCGCAACCGCGCCGGAGTTTTTGGCCCAGACGGTTTGGTAATCGATCTTGTCCTGTGCATCCGCGGGGCGTTTGGCGGCAATATAGGGCGGAAGCGGCATCGCTCCTGCGGCATTCAAGGCCGTGTCAAAATCATCGCCCTCAAGGTTGAACCGAAGATATCCCTGACCGTCCGCGACCCCGACCAAAGTGGCACGCAGATTGTCGGAAAAAATCACATCCTCGCCTGGTTTGAGCTTTTTGAGCGGTTTGACCAAGGCAGACCATACGCCCGCTTCCGCCTGCGGTTCCAGCAGAGTCACCTCGACCTTCGCACTTACGGGCCCTTGGGCGCTGTCGCGGTGGCGCACTCCTGTAAGGCGCGCAGGAATGACGCGGGTATCATTCAGAACCAGCCGGTCACCGGCGCGCAACCATTTGGTCAGATCGGTTACATGGCCATCATGGATCTTGCCGCCTTCTGCCACCAACAGTCGCGCAGATGAGCGCGGCTGCGCAGGGCGCACGGCAATCAGGGTTTCGGGCAGGTCAAAGTCAAAATCACTTAGTTTCATGCCGCTGCCTCTAGCGCCCTTCGTAGCGGCGTTCAACGGGCGTTTGCGCAGGTTCCTGCGGTGCAGGCGCTGTTTCGCCGTCAACCTGCGGCGCCTCTGTGAGGGGCGCGCGAAATATATTGCGCAGCGCGCCCGGTGCAAGAATTGACAGCGGGTTAACCGAGACTGCGGGCGCTTTTGCGTTCCCGCTCAAGCTGTAGTTGAAGCCAAGCAACCCTTCGCCCTTGCGCGTCAAAATAGAACCGATTCCGTTGAGCAGGTAAACCGGCGTCACGACCCCCTGCATTGCGATCTGGCCAGTGTCGGTTTCGAACACTCCGTCCATCGACAGACCAAGCGATGCACCTGTCGCGCTGCCTTGAGTGAGGGTCATGCGGTTAGGGCTGAGGCGGAACGCGGCCTCTACCTCGTCAAAATAGATGCCGTCCCCGTTCATCTCGTTGACCAGCCCTACGATCGAGAGCGAGTTGACCAGCGCTGCCATTGAAGGGGCATCGCGGATCGAGATACCCTCTACGCTCAGTTGTCCATCGAAGGCACCGCCGCTGCCGACAGGGATCAATGACAGATCGAGACTGCCACCGACCGCCTGTTTCGCCACACCGGCCGAGCGTAGCACCCCGCCAGCATCCGCCGACGTGAGGCGCACTGCTGTGCGGCCGTTTTGCGGAACCACGCGGCCCGACACACCTGTGCCGCCGTTCACCCGGGCCTCGAACGGACCATCAAGACCGCCTGCGGTCCCGAACTCGCCTGCGAGCCCCTGAAGCCAAAGCGTATCGGTCACCTGCAAGCGGTCTAGCACCACGCGCATGGGCGGTGCGGGCGTGCCTGATGCGCGCGGAACGCTACTGCCGCCACCCTGTGCACCGAAACTCGCTGTGCGCAGATCAAGGCGGCCGCTGCGCACTACAACCTGCGGAGCGCGCCCAGCCCCCTGCCCGACCAATGCTGCGCGCACGTCAAGCCAATCCAGCATTTGAAGCTGGCTCAGCTCCAACACACCCAGCCCGCCGCCCTGCGCCAAGGTAATCGTGCCCTGCGCGTTAAGGCCTGCACCACTCAGCGATATTGCCGTCACCTCGGGCTGCGCGCCCAGCCGGATCGCCATATCAAGCTTCCCGGCCTCACCGGAGGCCTTACGCCAGCCGATTTGCGGGATTTGCAAGGTTGCGCCACGCAAATCAGAGCGCAAGGTCATCCGCGGCGCCTGTCCACGCTCGAAATCAATGCCGACGGTGGCGGCGGTGCTGCCTGTCATCATTTTCTCCGGCAGACCCACATTGAACGCTAACAGCCCTGCGGGCGTTAACTGTGCGGAGCCGCGAAGGCTACTTTTCTGCGAACCCGCACCGATAGGCTGCTGCCAGCGGCCGTCAAACGGCACCCCCTCGAGTGTGCCCGCGCCGAAAATCTCGACGCCACTGTTATTGGCGATGAGGGCCATGCGCGGCGCATCGAGGGTACGCCCCTTGATGAGCTTGTCACTGCTGAGGTTCACCAGATCGCCGGTGACATCAAATACCACATCCGCCGGACTGCCCCCCTTGATCAGCGGAAAGGCGAGCGTTCCGTTCACAACTGCCTCGCCGTCGGCAATGTCTACCGGCAGACCGGTCTTGCCCATCACACCCATCGGCGGTTGATCCAGCGCCCAAAGTGCTGCGGTGAGCGGGCCGCGGGCGTTAAGCCGGACAATTGCGGGGGTGCCGCCCTTCACTCCCAGATCGGGGAGAATAAACGACGACCGCGTGACCGATACCGTGCCACCGACCTCTGCGTTGACCTCACCTTCGTCGAGGGAAACAACAAAGCGTTTACCATCCATACTGGCATGACCACGGGCCTGCGTCAGAGGCGGCAGCGTACGCAAAAATTTTACCGAGGCCGCCTGATAGTCAAATGCAAGATAAGTGCGCGGCTTTTGCCCCGGTAAAAGGCGAAAAGCAAAGTCAGCGTTAGTGATATCAGCAGCCAAAAGATTTGCCGCGAGCCAGTCGCGGGTTTTGGTTTTTAACGCTCTCGGCCACAGCTCTACGATCCGGTCTGCATCGATTGCATCCGCTCGCGCATCAAGCGCCACCTGCCAGCCTTCTGGTTGGGCGGTCAGCGTGCCGAAGGCATGTCGCGTCTGGGGGCCATCAAAGATATCGAGCCGTCCGATGTCGATTTTGAAAGGTTTGGTTTGTAAACGGAAATCAATATCTGCGCCTGTCACCTCCACCGGCTCGGGGTAAAGGCCCAGGGGGTTGGCGCGCAACTGGGTGACAGAAAACTGTCCCACCAACGCCTCTAACGCGCCGTCGCGCAGACCTGTGAGTGAGGCTGTGCCCTCGGCCCGTGCAGTGACCCATTTGCTGTCCACCGACAGCTCGTCGAACTCCAGCAATCCAAGAGCGGCATCATAGGTAAAATATGTGCGCGCGCCATCAAACGGGATAGGTTGCGTGGCCTCGTTAGGCTGAACTACGCCTGCGCCGATCTGGAGTGTCGCGCTGAGCGGGGCGAGCGTCCCATCCGCGCGCACGCCTGATCGCACCGCGCCACTGATCGGTGCCCTCAGCGCGCCCATCCACGCAAATGCAGGGCTTTGGGATGCAAAATCGGTTGTGCGCGCATCGTCGATGCGAACGCCAAACTGAGCTTCGGACGTTCCAATCACACTGGTATAGTTTGCCGAAAGTGTCGTCGCGGTGTTGCCGCTGCCCAAAACCGCGAAATCGGCGCTAGCGAGGAGTGCGCCATCCGCCCGTTCTGCGATCATGCGGCCGCCATCGACGGTAAAGCTGGTTCCTGCCCTGCGGTCGACAAATTGCAAGGTGAGGCCACGCACTTCGGCATAAGCAAGATCGGCGATGCCGGGCTGCAGCAAAACGGTATCAATCCCCTGCACCACGCGGCCCAGCGGCGCACCCTTTGCATCTGTTTTTCCGCCTCTGGCAAAGTCTGTGACAAGGGCAAAACTACCATCCTGCTCCCGAATAACTGTAGCAAACACGCCTTGGATCGCGACCTCCGCCGGCTTGACCTTTCCGCCGCGCAGCGCGTCCATCGACAGGCGGATACGAACCTCCGACAGGCGGATCAGTTCGCTTCCGTCCAGACCGGATACCGCCACATTGCGCAAACGCACACGCGGGCGCCAGCCTTCTTGCATGAGCAGGCGCACCTCGCCGAAGGTGATTTTTACCAGCGGAAACTCGGCGGCGAGACGCTCCTCGATGCGGGTATCGACCCAGTCGGGCAACACAACAGGGCGGTCATAGAAGAAGTAGACAGCGGCGATTGCGGCCAAGGCCGTCATAACCAGCAGCGACCAGACCGCATTGAACAATCCGACCATAAGCAAGAACCAGCCCCGCCTGCGATGTGGCGGCTTCCTACGCTTTGCCGGTTTGGCCACTTCGGGAAGTACAGGAGGGGTGGAATCGGCCATCAGGTTCCGGTCACTGGATACGGGGGCAACCATTACGGTGCCATTTCGTCGAGGTACGCTGGTCGGCGCGACAAGTTTGCGCGGCATCGGTTGGATTTTCCGGCCACTGCTCTACTATGACAGAGGTCCGTGGCCAGTCCAAGGCCACGCCCTTCACAACTATGAGGTCAAAATGCCCGAAATATCTGAAAATGCCCCTGATTTTACGCTTCCTGTGACAGGCGGTGGCGATGTTACGCTTACTGCACTGAAAGGCGCGCCCGTAGTTCTGTTTTTCTATCCACGCGACGACACGCCAGGCTGCACCAAGGAAAGCATCGGCTTTTCCGCACAACTGGCAGAATTTGAAGCCGCCGGGGCCAAGGTTTTTGGTATTTCGCGCGATACGATGGCAAAACATGACAAATTTGTAGCCAAACATGATTTGACTGTGCCGCTGCTGTCGGATGCAGAGGGTACCGTAACAGAAGCCTACGGCGTATGGGTCGAAAAGAGCATGTACGGAAAGACATCCATGGGCATCGAGCGCGCGACATTTTTGATCGCCTCGGATGGCACCATCGCGCAGGTCTGGCGCAAGGTGAAGGTACCCGGCCACGTAGAAGAGGTGCTGGACGCAGTTCGCGCCCTATGATGACGCTGGCGCAGATGGCGGATGCGGTTTTGCGCACCGCTGACGGTCGCGAGAAAACGGCGCTGTCGCATAAATACGCGGCAGCGTGGCGCTCCGCGCGTGCGGACGGGTCGCATCCCGAAATCGGAACTGCCTCTCCCCCCGATCATCCCGCCCGCCCCCAAGCGCCAGAGCTCTTGAGCCCGCGGGATGTGCCCCACCGCAAACCGGGCACACCGGAGGGGCGGATCGCGATGATGCATGCTGTGGCCCATATCGAGTTGAACGCGGTGGATTTGCACTGGGATATCATCGCACGCTTTTCTCACATAGATATGCCCATTGGTTATTATGACGACTGGGTGAAAGCCGCAGATGAAGAGTCCAAGCATTTCAATCTGATGTGTGATTGCCTTGAAGCTGCGGGCAGCTTCTACGGTGCATTGCCTGCACATGCGGGTATGTGGCAGGCAGCAACCGATACGGCTGATGATTTTATGGGCAGACTTGCTGTTGTGCCGATGGTTTTGGAGGCACGCGGTCTCGATGTCACCCCAAACATGATACGACTGTTCAAGCAGGCCAAGGAAGGTCAGGCAGTAGAAGCGCTCGAAGTGATTTATGCAGAAGAAGTGCACCACGTTGCCTACGGCTCCAAGTGGTTCCATTTCTTATGCGGGCGTCATGACCTTGATCCTACACCGAAATTTCACGCGCTCGTGCGGCAATATTTCCACGGCCAACTCAAACCGCCCTTCAACGAGGAAAAACGCGCCGAAGCAGGTATTCCCCCGGATTTCTACTGGCCATTGGCCCAGTCCACTTGAACGCCGAGACGCAAAGCGCTGAAGTAGGCGGATTTTTGCCTATTTGTTACTCAAACTGGCGGGTATCCGTCGTGGTCGGCCTCAAGGGTTGCCCGATGACCTTTCATAGGTCTATTGCGATACTGTTAACGCAACTGTGAGGGACACGCCGCTGCGTTACGGGGAACTAAAGGGATATATTAGACGTGCGTACAAAGCTCGCAATTAAAACTCATGCGTTTCTGGAAAGACATTTTCCAGAGCGCCGCGTATTTTTGAAGTCGGACAATGACACACGGTTTATCCGTCTGAGATCTGGCACACAGCTGATTGCACTCGCGGGATGCTCTGCCCTTGTGGCGTGGGCGATCATCGCGACAGCGATCATTTTAATGGACAGCATCGGTTCGGGCAACTTTCGCGAGCAGGCGAAACGTGACCAGCGGACCTATCAGGCGCGCCTTAACGATCTGAGTGCACAGCGCGATGGACGCGCCGAAGAGGCGCTTGCGGCGCAGGAGCGTTTCAATGCCGCCCTCGCCCAGATTTCAATTATGCAATCCGAGCTATTATCCTCAGAGACCCGCCGCAACGAGCTTGAGACAGGGATCGAAGTGATCCAGTCGACCCTGCGCGACACGATGAAAGACCGCGAAGCAGCACGCGGTCAGGTTGCCGCCTTGCAGGCAGACGGTGGCAGTGCGATTCAGGTTTCGGCCAGCACAGCGCCAATGGATTTTATGGCCGATGCATTGGCCCGCACAGCGCAAGAGCGTGATCAGGTTGTGCTCGACGCTCAGGATGCCCTGTTACAGGCCGACGAGATGAGCCAGAAGATCGCCCTGATGCAAGAGCAGAACGATGCGATTTTCCGCCAGCTGGAAGAAGCGATGACCGTATCTGTTGCGCCGCTAGACAGGATGTTCCGCGCTGCAGGAATGCCGACAGAGCGTATGCTGAACACAGTGCGCCGCGGCTACTCCGGTCAAGGCGGCCCACTCACGCCGCTCAGCTTTACGACACGGGGCGAGCAGCCCACGGCAGACACATTGCGCGCCAACCGGCTGCTGGGTCAAATGGACCGCCTCAACCTTTACCGCCTTGCCGCGTCAAAGGCGCCTTTTGCGAATCCTGTAAAGAATTCGTTCCGCTTTACCTCGGAATTCGGTTTTCGCCGCGATCCCAAGACAGGCGGACGCCGGATGCACAACGGTGTTGATTTTGCTGCAGGCATGGGCACCCCGCTCTATGCGACGGCGGACGGTGTTGTGACCCACGCTGGTTGGGGATCAGGATATGGGCGTCTGGTAAAAATCCAGCATGAATTCGGTATCGAAACCCGCTATGCACACATGTCAAAAATGCGTGTAAAGGTCGGCCAAAGGGTGTCGCGTGGCGACAGAATTGGTGATATGGGTGCATCAGGACGGGTTACCGGCGTGCATCTACATTATGAAGTTCGCGTCGGTGGGAAAGCCGTCAATCCAATGATCTATATCAAGGCAGCAAACGATGTTTTCTAAGAGCAAAATCAATGACGGCGCCCCAACCGGCACCGATGCACAAAAACCCAGCATCCCGACGTCTTCATCGTCAGTGCCTCCTGCTTCATCGCCGTCAAGCGAGTTCAAGGCAAGCGCACCAAAGCCGAAGCCACCGGCATCGACCTTGTCGGCGGACCTTCATGTAACAGGCAACATGAAAACAACCGGCGATATTCATGTTGAGGGCACAGTCGAGGGCGACATTCGTGCGCATCTTCTGACCATCGGCGAATCCGCCACGATCAAAGGTGAAGTGATTGCCGATGATGTTGTAATCAATGGCCGTATCGTAGGCCGTGTGCGCGGCCTCAAGGTTCGCCTGACATCCACAGCGCGCGTTGAGGGTGATATTATCCACAAAACAATCGCCATCGAGAGCGGCGCGCATTTTGAGGGTTCAGTCCAGCGTCAGGATGACCCGCTGAACCCCAGCTCGAAAGCGGCCCCTGCTGCCAAGGCAAATCCTGCTTCATAAACGTTCGGACAATGAAATTTGAAATGCGCCGCGGGTTTTGCCTGCGGCGTTTTTCTTTGGGTTACCGGTTTTAAGGCCCACTGCTGTAACGGGCAATGCCCGAAGCCATTTCCAGCTCGGGTGGGAACGGCACTCCTGTTTCGAGTTTACAGTTTGTGCGCGAGCAATGCTTTGCCCCGCCTCCCAGTTCTGTGTGCTGTTCCGCACTTGGGGCAGCACCAAAAAAAAGCGCCCCTTGCGGAGCGCTTTTTCAATCGAAATATTAACTTCTTCAGTCGATGACAGTTACGGTCTTCATCATATCTGGGGTGCCTACGACAGCCCCGTTGCCACCGGTACCGCGTTTAATGGCGTCGATCACGTCCTGACCGCCAGTAACACGGCCAACGACAGTGTACTGACCATTCAGGAAATGACCGGCATCAAACATAATGAAGAACTGGCTGTTGGCCGAATCTTCACTTTGGGAGCGGGCCATGCCAACCACGCCTTTGTCGAACGCGATGTCTGAAAACTCCGCTGGCAGGTTTGGCATGTCGGAACCGCCTGTACCTGCGCGGCGCAGATCATCGGGATCGCGGCCATGCTCGACATCGCCCGTTTGAGCCATGAAGCCATCAATGACGCGGTGGAATACAACGCCGTCGTATTTACCAGCGGCCGCGAGTTCGGTCATACGCGCGGCATGTTGCGGGGCCACATCTTCCAGAAGGTCAATGGTAACGATGCCATTGGCCTCGCCCGCCACTTCGATCTGGAGGCCCGAGGCCGCAACAGTTCCCGCAAGGAGCGTTGCAACGAGGCTGCCTGCAACAAGGTTACGCATCTGCAGCAACTTTCACGCTGATCATGCGATCAGGATTCGCCGGTGGCTCACCTTTGGTGAGGGCGTCGACATGCTCCATACCGGAGATCACCTGACCATAGACAGTGTACTGACCGTTGAGGAAGTCATTGTCTTTGAAATTGATGAAGAACTGGCTGTTGGCCGAGTTCGGGTTGGCGGAGCGCGCAGCACCAAGAGAGCCACGTGCATGCGGGATCTTGGAGAATTCTGCAGGCACGTCAGGGTGTTCGGAACTGCCGGTTCCTGCGCCGCGCGGGTTATAGTCTTTTTCCATGTTACCATGCTGGACATCGCCAGTTTGGGCCATAAAGCCGTCGATGACACGGTGGAATGCCACGTTGTCATAGGCACCTGCACGGGCAAGCGTCTTCATACGCTCGACATGCTTTGGGGCCACATCGGGCAGCAGCTCGATGGTGACGGTGCCACCTTTTAGTTCCATCAGGATTGTGTTTTCTGGGTCTTTGATCTCGGCCATGGGGCGCTCCTTCATAAATCTTTATCGTTACCTAAGGCCCAGCAGCACAATTGCCAAGGTGGTGCATTGACCCTCGGCAAGATAACGGCAAAACAACACACAAAGCATGGCTAAAGACGCAAGGGGCGCACCAACATGGGCTGGAAATCACTGGACGATATGGATCTGCACGGCAAACGTGTGCTGGTACGCGTCGACATTAACGTACCGGTCGAGAATTTCGAGGTGACGGATGCCACGCGAATTGAGCGGATCGTGCCCACAGTTCATGATATTCTGTCCAAAGGCGGCACACCGATCCTGCTGGCGCATTTCGGACGACCAAAGGGTAAAGTGAACCTCGACATGAGCCTGCGGCAAGTACTGCCCGCGCTTAAGCGGGCATTGATGCGCACGGTTGCTTTGGTCGAGACACTGGATGCGGCCGAGAAATTTACGGCCGAGGTTGCAGCCGCGGATGTCGTCTTGATCGAAAATATCCGGTTCAACCCCGGTGAAGAGGCCAACGATCCAGCCTTTGCCGCGCGCCTCGCGCAGCTTGGCGATGTTTACTGTAACGATGCATTCTCTGCCGCACATCGCGCCCATGCCTCGACGGAGGGGATCGCGCACCACCTGCCCTCTTGTGCGGGCCGGTTGATGCAGGCGGAGCTTTCCGCGCTGGAGGCCGCGCTGTCGCGCCCAGAGCGGCCAGTGGGGGCCGTGGTGGGCGGGGCGAAGGTCTCGACCAAGATTGCATTGCTGGAGAATCTGGTAAACCGTCTGGATCTACTGGTGATCGGCGGCGGTATGGCGAATACGTTTCTGACGGCGCAGGGGGCGCAACTGGGTGCGTCATTGTGCGAGCATGATTACCTTGAAACTGCGCGCGATATCATGGCGCAGGCGGCAAAGTCGGGCTGCCGTGTCCTGCTGCCCGTAGACGGGCTGGTCGCGACCGAGTTCAAGGCGGGTGCCGCACATTCGGTGGTGCAGCTGGGGCCCGATACGGTGCTGGACGCCGACCAGATGGTGCTGGACGCCGGGCCGCAAACAATTGGACAGATGCGTGCCGCCTTCGAAAACCTCAAAACGCTGATCTGGAACGGACCTATGGGCGCATTCGAGATTTCGCCCTTTGATACCGCCACGGTCGCCGCAGCGCAGGTCGCGGCGAAACAGACGCGGGATGGGGCGCTGATTTCGGTGGCCGGTGGCGGAGATACCGTCGCAGCGCTTAATCAGGCGGGTGTTGCCGATGATTTCACCTACATCTCCACCGCAGGTGGTGCATTTCTGGAATGGATGGAAGGAAAGACACTGCCGGGAGTTGCCGCTCTCGGCGGTTGAGCGACAGATAACCGGATGTGGCGTGCAGCGTCTTATCCACAAGTTTTTCAGGTTTACGAATCATTAGGGGATTCCCTTTGCGAATCACCTGTGCCATACAGTTAACACCACCCGACAAGAGGTGGCATTCAAGGCAGTTTCTACAGGTATCCATAGGCATCAGCGCATGAGCAAACCCGCATTCGGACCACTCTTTTTCTTTGCGATTGCTTTTGCGCTGAGCCTTTACTTTATGTTTGCGGCTGTTCAGGGCGATTTCGGTCTTTTCCGTCGCGCCGAAATACTGGCCGAAGCCAACGATATGCGTAACCAGCTGGTGCAGGTGCGCGCTGAAGTGGCCGAGATGGAAAACCTCACCCGCCGCCTTTCGGACGATTATCTCGATCTTGACTTGCTCGACGAGCAGGCCCGCTCGGTCCTTGGGTTGCTGCGCACCGACGAGATTGTTATCCGTTAATTCAATTTGACGAAGCAATTCCGGCCATTGCACGCCACACAATACAGGCCTGCACAAAGCCCCCTCGCAATCTTCAATCGAATCCGTTATGATATAGTTTAACGTTAAACTATATCAGGCGCGGGATGTACTGCGCCAACGGGAGGATTGCTGAATGGCCGCTAAAAAGCCTGCGTCAAAGACGACGCCATCCAATGTCTCAGCCGAAGAGCTGAAGGCCTATTACAAGGACATGTTGCTGATCCGCCGGTTCGAGGAAAAGGCGGGGCAACTCTACGGGATGGGTCTGATTGGCGGCTTTTGTCACCTCTATATCGGTCAGGAAGCGGTTGTTGTGGGCCTTGAGGCGACGGCAAAGGAAGGTGACAAGCGCATTACATCCTACCGCGATCACGGTCATATGCTGGCCTGCGGTATGGATCCCAAGGGTGTCATGGCCGAGTTGACGGGTCGCGAGGGCGGCTACTCCAAGGGTAAGGGCGGCTCGATGCACATGTTCTCGAAAGAGAAGCATTTTTACGGCGGCCACGGCATTGTTGCAGCGCAGGTGCCGCTGGGCGCGGGTCTGGCCTTCTCGGACAAGTACAAAGGCAATGACAATGTTACATTCACCTACTTTGGTGATGGTGCAGCAAATCAGGGTCAGGTTTACGAAGCCTACAACATGGCAGAGATTTGGGATCTGCCTTGTATCTTTGTGATTGAAAACAACCAATACGCGATGGGCACCTCGACCAAACGTTCCACTCACTCCCCCAGCTATTGGGAGCGCGGTGCCGCCTATGGCATTCAGGGCGAAGAAGTGGACGGTATGGATGTGCTGGCAGTAAAGGCAGCGGGCGAGACTGCTGTGGCGCACTGCCGTGCGGGCAAAGGCCCCTATATTCTGGAAATCAAAACCTACCGGTACCGCGGCCATTCGATGTCAGATCCGGCCAAATACCGGACCCGCGAGGAAGTGCAGAAGATGCGCAGCGAGCGTGATCCGATTGAGGCGATACGCACACTCCTTCTTACTGGTAAGCACGCGACCGAAGATGATCTGAAGGCGATCGACAAGGAAATAAAAGCCGTGGTGAACGAGAGCGCCGAGTTCGCCAAAGAGAGCCCCGAGCCGCACCTCGACGAGCTGTGGACCGATATTTACGCAACCGAAGTCCCGCAGGAGGCCTGAGCAAATGGCAACTGAAATTCTTATGCCCGCCCTGAGCCCCACCATGGAAGAAGGCACGCTGGCCAAATGGCTGGTCAAGGAGGGCGACAAGGTCTCCTCCGGTGATGTTATGGCGGAAATTGAAACAGACAAGGCTACGATGGAGTTCGAGGCCGTGGATGAAGGCGTCATGGGGAAAATCCTCATCGCCGAGGGCACGGAAGGCGTAAAGGTCAATACGGCGATTGCGATCTTGCTGGAGGAAGGCGAGGACGCTTCGGCATTAGAAACCGCAACCGAGAAACCAGCCACAGCACCGGTGCCCGTTGATAAAGAGCAATCGTCAGAGACTGCACCCGCTGCGGGGATGGCGCACCCTGCCCCTAAAACAGATAGGACACCCGACTGGCCCGAAGGCACCAAACTCAAACAACAGACTGTGCGCGAGGCATTGCGCGATGGCATGTCCGAAGAAATGCGCCGCGACGATTCTGTATTCTTGATAGGTGAGGAAGTCGGTGAGTATCAGGGTGCCTACAAGATTTCCCAAGGTATGCTGGACGAGTTTGGCGCCAAGCGCGTCATCGACACGCCCATCACCGAGCATGGCTTTGCCGGAATTGCCACAGGTGCGGCGTTCGGCGGACTGCGCCCCATTGTAGAATTCATGACCTTCAACTTCGCAATGCAGGCGATTGACCAGATCATCAACTCGGCTGCCAAGACGCTGTATATGTCCGGTGGACAGATGGGCGCACCCATGGTGTTCCGCGGGCCTAACGGTGCCGCGGCGCGTGTCGGGGCACAGCACAGCCAAGATTACGCAGCCTGGTATATGCAGATTCCAGGTCTGAAGGTTGCAATGCCCTACTCTGCTTCGGATTATAAAGGTCTCATGAAAACAGCGATCCGTGATCCCAACCCAGTGATCTTTCTCGAGAATGAAATCCTTTATGGTCGCACCTTTGATGTGCCGGACATGGACGATTACACCGTGCCATTCGGTAAGGCGCGGATATGGCGCGAGGGTGACGACGTGACTATCGTAAGCTTTGGCATCGGTATGACCTATGCCCTTGAGGCGGCGGAAAAGTTGGCCGAGGACGGGATCAACGCCGAGGTGATTGACCTGCGCACCCTGCGTCCGATGGACACTGATGCGATCCTGAAATCGGTGATGAAAACCAACCGGTTGGTGACAGTCGAAGAAGGCTGGCCTCAGGGGTCCGTTGGCAGCTATATCAGCTCGGTTGTGATGCAGGAGGCATTTGACTATCTCGACGCCCCTGTGATCTGCTGCACCGGTAAGGACGTTCCGATGCCCTATGCCGCCAACCTTGAGAAACATGCACTTGTGACGACCGCCGAGGTGATCGAGGCCGTCAAAAAAGTTACCTATAAATAAGGAGCGGACAGTATGCCCACAGAAATCCTCATGCCCGCCCTCTCGCCGACAATGGAAGAAGGCACGCTGGCCAAATGGCTGGTCAAGGAAGGCGACACTGTCGCTTCCGGTGATGTGATGTGCGAAATCGAAACTGACAAGGCGACGATGGAGTTCGAGGCGGTCGACGAAGGGGTGATCGGGAAAATCCTGATCGCCGAAGGCACCGAAGGGGTCAAGGTCAACACCGCTATCGCAGTGCTGCTCGAAGAGGGCGAAAGCGCTGGCGATATCGCAGAGGCCTCACCACCCAAGGCAGAGGCATCCAGTAAGGTAGCGCCTGCCGAGGCGTCGGATGCCACCGCCCCTGCAAAAGGCCATGGACGTGGTGAAACAGATGCGACGCCAGAGCCAACACCCGCAGCAGGAAACAAGAGCGACGGCAACAGGCTGTTTGCTTCACCGCTTGCACGGCGGATTGCGGCGCAAAAGGGTCTCGACCTGACGCAGGTAAAGGGCTCGGGCCCACACGGCCGGATCGTAAAAGCGGATGTGGAGGGTCTTGAAAAATCAGAAGCCACCCCTGCTCAAGCGACCAAAAGCGACACGCCAAACGCGGTATCCGCTGCGGCGTCCATGCCGGCCGGTGCATCAAGTGATACAATCGCCAAGATGTATGCAGACCGGGAATACGAAGAGATCACGCTGAACGGGATGCGCAAAACCATTGCCGCGCGCCTCACCGAAGCCAAGCAGACGGTGCCGCACTTCTATCTGCGCCGGGACATCCAGCTCGATGCGCTGATGGCGTTCCGCGCACAACTCAACAAACAGCTTGAGCCACGGGGGGTGAAGCTGTCGGTGAATGACTTCATCATCAAGGCCTGCGCTCTGGCGCTGCAACAGGTGCCCGATGCGAATGCCGTCTGGGCAGGTGACAAAGTGTTCAAGCTCAAGCCATCGGATGTGGCCGTGGCCGTTGCCATTGAGGGCGGGCTCTTCACTCCTGTGCTCAAGGATGCTGAAATGAAATCACTCTCGGCACTGAGTGCGGAGATGAAAGACCTCGCGGCCCGCGCCCGTGATCGCAAACTTGCACCGCATGAATACCAAGGTGGCAGCTTTGCAATCTCCAATCTTGGGATGTTCGGTATCGATAACTTTGATGCTGTGATCAACCCGCCGCACGGGGCAATCCTTGCTGTGGGGGCGGGTACGAAAAAGCCTGTCGTCGGCGCAGACGGCGCGCTGGGGATTGCTACGGTAATGTCGGTTACCCTGTCTGTAGACCACCGTGTGATCGACGGCGCATTAGGCGCAGAGCTTCTGAATGCGATCAAGGATAACCTCGAAGCGCCGATGACCATGTTGGCCTAAATAGCCCTAATTACATCCAATAAGATAAAGTAAAAGCCGGAGAAACTCTCCGGCTTTTACAATTCAATAACTAAATTGGGATTGCTAAAACAGCAATTTAGTCTTCCCACGGTCCCAGCATATGGTTCATCGACATCGAGGGCTGGTCACACCCTGCCTCACCGACAATGCGAGCTGGAATCCCCGCCACTGTCTTGCACGGAGGCACGTCCTCCAGCACGACAGAGCCTGCGGCGATTCGGCTACAGTGACCAATGCGGATGTTACCAAGCACCTTTGCACCGGCACCGATCAATACCCCGTCCCCGATCTTCGGGTGGCGGTCTTCCTCTTCCTTGCCCGTTCCGCCTAACGTCACAGAATGCAGCATTGAGACGTTATCGCCCACAACAGCAGTTTCCCCGATGACGATGGAATGGGCGTGGTCGATCATGATGCCTTTGCCGATGCGCGCACCTGGATGGATATCCACACCGAAAATTTCGGAAATCCGCATCTGGAAGAAATACGCAAGGTCGCGTTGGCCTTTTTTCCACAGGTAATGGCCTACGCGATATGCCTGAACAGCATGATACCCCTTGAAATATAAAATCGGCTGCAACAAACGGTGGCAAGCGGGATCACGATCAAAGATCGCCACCAGATCAGCGCGCGCCGCCTCGACCAGCATCGGATCATCGCTATATGCCTGCTCCACGACCTCGCGCACGACCATCATCGACATCTCGTTCGATGCGAGCTTGGCCGCGATGCGGTATGAGAGCGCTTTGTCCATCGATGCATGGTGCAGAATTGTGGCGTGTACAAACCCGCCGACCAGCGGCTCTTTGGCCACAGCGTTTTCCGCGTCACGCTTGATCTGGTCCCAAACCGGATCCACGGTAGTCAATTTTTTCTGCGGGCTGGCCATCGGGGAGGCTCCTTCTAAACATCTGGCTCTAGTATCTAACACAGATGCGCTTCTTGCAAACCCGTTGTCCCGCACAAGTTTTTGTTCCAAGGCTCCGACGTAGTGCAAGCACCTTAAGAACAATCACCAAACAGTCCTGAAATTCGGGCGATGTTTTAAGGCTATCGTCTGATTGAAGATGCCTTTTCGCTGCTGCACACAAACTCCCGTCACCCCAATGCGGATGCAACTTCGACAGTCTCTTTACGTATTTATCTGCGACATGAGCCCGCCACAAAAGATGCATTCCGAATGAAAGGCGATCAGCCTGCGGAACAGCCTGCACCGCCCGGGCAGCATGAACCAGATCCGACAGGCCAACTGCACGCATTACACATCAACCTCGATCCGTTGAGCCAATCCTTCACCGTATGTCGCCGATATTTGTGCAACCTCGATCACAAACGGTGCCACCGCGCCGTCCGCCGCCTGTGTTCCTGCGCTATAATCAAAAACGGGAGCAGAGAGCATTTGCGTGCGCAACACTACTCCATCCTTAAGAATGCGAAGGACATATGCCTCACTCTCTTCGCCCAGCGGAACCTCCGGCGTGTCCCAGCCATCCCCGTCGATCCTTGTCCGTCTGATCCAGTTTAACGCCAGCGCACCATTCACCTTTCGCACCGCTGATAGATGTGCAGGTGCATAAGGCCGCATGCCATTTCCGTTAAACGCCCGCTCAAACTGGCGAAAAGACGGATCGCTCAGGGGTCTCTGGGCAGGACCTATGCGGTAGTTCTGGACGACACCGCGCAAATTACGGCTCAGATCAATTTGCTGTGGCACGGAATTGAGCAGGACAAACTGCGACCCTATGGGCCAGATATCGGGTATCAAGCCGTCAGATCCCGCCTGGCCGCGTATTCGGTGGCTCAGCAAATAGGTCATTGGCCCGATCAATTGGGCCTCCTTGAACTGGAACAACTCCCAATTGTCAGAGCTCCCGTCGCCAATCGCGGCAAGGTTGGCACCACTAAGAAGCGCATCCTCGCCCACCGTCTCTAGTTGGCCGCTAATCAGCTGTACTTCCAACGCAGCACCACGGTCGATGAGACCCGCACAGCCACGGTGCATCAAAGATCTCGTCGTACCGATGATTGACCGGATCGGTAGTATTGTGTTGATGCCATAATTCTGGTCGGTGAGGCTGGAATAAAGCGCGACACTACCGGGCCAAGGGTTCGCACTGGCAGCAACATGCGGCGCATGATGCACTTCATCTCCGGTCATAAGCGGGAGGTCTAAAAACAGTGGGTAAACCGGCACCGGTGCCACAAATGATTGCAATCCCACAAGCTCGTCCGGCAAAGGCGACGATTCATAAATCTCGGGATCAATACGCATCGCTTCGATCTGCTGGAATTGCGCCTGATCTACACGGTCCACACGGTAAAGCGATGCCCCCTCTCCCTGCTCTGCGGGCAAGGACACGATATCGCCCGCGCGTACTGCCATGCGCGATGGCGGTAGCGCAAACTGAACCGTCTCACGGGCAATGCGCGCCTCGTTGAGCCAGCGCTCCGCCACTTGGCGACCCTCCGCACGGGTAAGTAGCATACTAAACTCGCTGGCGGCCACGGCATGGGTTTCCTCATCCGGTAGCACCGCCTCCTCCGAGATCACATCGTAGCTCGCATCCGCCTGAATAAACCTAAGCCTCACCCGTCCTGACAGGGTCGCTTCTGCCTCGCGCACCTGGACGGTGGTTGCGTCCAGATCGGGACTAACTGCGAAATTGCTGGAATCAAGTGCCGTCGGGCGCAAACCATCTCGCATCCTGAACGTCAAAACTCCGTCACGCTCCACCGCATCAAACCCGAAGCGCAACATCAGCGGTTGCAACGCAGCGCGCGCATCGCCGACATCCGTCACACCGTAGCCCCGCACCAATCCATAGAGCGCCTCAACGTCAAATACGCTCACTCCAGACCGGTCACAAATCTCGGCGACAACAGACGCAAGGCTGCGCGAAGAGGTTCGTCCGTTCAGCCAATGACCACGCGCATAATTGCTGCCGTCACTCCATAAATCGCGACCGTTGGGAAAGAACGGATAGGGCCGCACATCCCACGCCCAGACAAAGGCACGACGCATATCGATCATCGGCCCTTCATATTCCAAACCCTGTGGATTGTTCTCCGCTTGCGTCCAGTAATCGATCATCGCGCGCAAATACTGCATCTGGATTAGGTCGTCGCGACCTCCATTGGAATATTGCGGCAGGCTGCTCTCGGAGGATTTGAGATCCAGAAACTTGTTTGGCTGGTTGGTACCCTTATCAATCGCGGCACATCCGTATTCAGTAAACCAAACCGGCTTGTGTCCGGGCAACCATCCGCTCGGCTCATTGCTACGAACCCCGTCGATGCGGTCATAATGCAGGTTCCCCCACCAGTTGCGAATATCCTTATAGCGGTAGATCCACGCCTCGTCGTGCGCCCCGTCGGTGATGGGGGTGCGAATTTGGGCCTCCCGTTCTTCAGCGGAACCATAATACCAGTCGAACCCCTCACCACCCTCTATGTTGGATTGCAGGTAGCGCAGGTTATAAATGTCATCCCAGACCTGTGCGTCCGCGTGGTCCACACCATCACGCCAATCAGACAAAGGCATATAATTATCGATGCCGATGAAATCGATCTGCGGATCAGCCCAAAGAGGATCGAGGTGGAAGAGGCGATCCCCTGTGCCGTCCTGTGGCTGATAGCCAAAATACTCGCTCCAGTCCGCCGCGTAGCTGATTTTGGTCTCAGGCCCGACAAGTGCGCGCACTTGCGCCGCCAGCGCGATGAACGCCTGCACCGCAGGAAAGCTGTTTCGGGCACTCCGTATCTGCGTAAGCCCACGCATCTCAGAACCGATACAAAATGCATCAACACCGCCCGCCGCTTTGCACAAAGCGGCGTAGTGCAGGATAAAGCGCGACAGCGACCACTCCTGCGGGCCGGTGTAGGTGACAGTGCCGTTCGAGACACTGAAATCCGCTGCCTCAACTGTGCCGAAAAAAGCAGCGACTTCGTCAGCCGCTTCAGGCGTGGTGTCGGTCGAACCTTCCTGACCGGGCGCGCGATCTAGGGTAATGCGGCCTCTCCATGGCAGGGCCGGCTGACCTTGCGCACCCGAGTACGGGTCGGGAAGCGTATTGCCCTCGGTCTGGTCCATAAGGATGAAAGGATAGAACATTACCGCTTTACCAGCTTCGTTCATCGCCCTTATCGCTTCGATCACGGCGGTATCTGCTGGCGTACCGCCATAGATGGGACGGTCATCTGCGCCGCGCGCAATGACTCGCGCTAACCGCCGCGACACTCCCGCGACACGCCAAGGCATCTCCTCACCGTCAATCGCCGCGTCCTCGACCTTGGGTGCGACCTCGCATCTACCCGCGCGCAGATCGGACCCGAACCACGATACCACCAGCGAGGCGGCCTTCAACTCCGGCAGCTCTTCATTGAGCGCCTCTAATGAGGTCGTGAAATCCGTTTTCCCGGATGGTGAATTGATGTTGGCACTCCAACGTGCCTGACCACCACCGACATAACTCACTGGTGTGGTTGCCAGCGCGTATTCACCCGTACCAGGGATCAGCGCGACACCTTCCACACCGTAGGTGAGGGCGTGGGTCGCGCCCGCGGCCCCCCGCTGCTCGGGGCGGATCACTTCGAACGTGAACTGCGGGACACGATTCCCGAATTGTTGTAGCCCCAGCGCTTCCATAACGACATACGCGGTGCCACGATAGGCAGGAACCATCCCCGCCCCTTCAACCGCCTCCATGAGGGGATCAGGCTGCTGGTCCCTGCTACCGGTGTAAACTCTCATGTTCAGGTCATCGGAAGAAATTTCCTCACCGTCCGCCCAAATTCGCCCCACACGAATGATCTCTCCCTCGCACAGCGCGATCGCCATATTCACTGAGTAACTGTATTGGGTGGTCTGTGGTTGCGGCGCGCCACCTTTGCCGCCACCGGTCGTTGTGCTTACCTCTTCGAAATCCGAGGCCCAGATCACCTGCCCGCCAAGACGCAACCGCCCGTACAACTGGTTGACAGGATCACCCTCCCCCGCACCGGTCAGACGAAAACGGTCGACTCGCCCCGTCTCTACAGCTTGCCCGCCGCCACCCAGAATGCGTTGGTCCACCACACGGCCCAGCGTGGCCCCCACCGCGCGCCCCACCGCAACCGAAGACAGGCCCGCCAGCGTTCCCCCGATCGAGCCACCAACCGCCGCGCCCGCTGCTGAAAATATTATCGTCGCCATCAGAGTATCTCCTCGGGAAATTCAAAACACGCCACCACACGGCAACGCCACGGCGCCGACAGCGCGTTCTCGACCACACCGTGACGCGAATATGCATGGATAAAGCGGGCATCACTGCCTTCATGGGACATGATGCCAAGATGCTTGGCCACAGCCCCCTGACGCATCCTGAACAGCAGGACGTCACCGGCAACCGCCTGCGCCGGTTCCTTTGGGCGCAGATGTCTCAATGCTGCGTCCCACAAACGCTCTTCGCCCTGTGGCTCGGACCAGTCCATAGAATAGGCGGGTACGGCCTCCGGCTCCTGCCCGTAAACTTCCCGCCAGACACCGCGCACGAGACCCAGACAATCACAACCCGCTGCGCGAACCGCAGATTGATGCACATAAGGCGTCCCGATCCAGTCTCGCGCTGCAACGACGATGCGCGCCCCGCTCACCTGCGTGATCCCCCGCTGTTGACATTGCTGCTACTTGGCACACTCACCACCCAGTCTTCGCCGGGCAGATCCGGAAACCCCTGAAAATTGGCGAAGTTATTAAATTTTAGACGACAGGTCTCCACGCGCTTGTCGCACCCCGCCACCAATCGAATCTGCATTCCTGATTGAACGGAACCGCGAATAGGTTGCCACAGCTCGATCACCCGCGCCGTACCAATGATGCGGTCGCTTTTGATCCCCCCCCACAACCCAGTTGCAGGACCGTCCAACATCTCCAGGCGGCCGCGTGTAAACCAATCCGTATCGTACGACAGGAAATCCTCCCAAACGAAGCGCCGTGCATCAGTCACCGTCTGAACGGGCAAAGCCTGCGCATAGCCCTCCTGCGTCAGTTTGAACCGGCATGTCCGATCCCCCAGCACCGCCGAGCACGGCTTTTGATAGACGCGCCCCAACGGGCGGTTAAGTGCCTCCGTCAATCCGCGCAATTCTGCACGAAATCCGCCACCAGCCCGTGTCAACTCACCCAGATGTCCACGAAAATTCAACCAGTGCTGCGATGTATCGGCCCAATTGACCAACCATGCCTGTATCTGCGCTCCATCAAATCGCCCTTGCTCGATCTCGTCCTCGCGCAGGCTCACATCCGACAACGCGCCCAAGGCTTCGGTGTTGTCCACAGACAGCCCCGTTGACTGCGCCAACGCCAGCGCACTCAACCCCGCATCGGCACGAAATTCAAATCCCGCAAACCGCAGTGGCAAATCATGATCTGTGAAGGCAAAGACCACCCCGTCCTTGCGCGTGATCGCCCATGCATGACAAACTGTGGTCAGTCCGCCTTTAAGGTGCGCCTCCAGTCCCGCATTGAACTCCCCGCTCATACCCGAACCTCGCGCACCGGCACGTCTGGCACCTGCCCTGCGTTGAAGCTCGCGATATTTGTCAGCAGGCTGTCACTGTCAAACCGCACTGGCACATCGAATTCATAGCCCGCGAAAACCCGTGTATCGGGGTCAGGCGCGTGCTTGAACGTGATTACGCCAGTCGTCTCGTCAACCTCGTAATCGACCGTTTCAATCTTGTCGTCCTGCTCGACAGCCACCAGCACGCTGCCCTTCACCGGCTTGGTAATAGGCCGCTCATACACATGCCCCCCGGACCGGTAGGTCTTTGTGATCTGAAAACGGGCAGTGATGCCATCACCGAGTGCAATTTGCTGGTCCTGACGGTTGATCGCTACCGAAGGCTTGCCTGATTTATAGTCCGACCAGTCTTTCCAGCGAAATCCGTACATCTGCCCATAGCGCGCCTCGTAAAATGCTATAACCTCTTCGACATCATCGAGCGAGCGCAGTCCAAGCCCCGCATCATAGACACGCCGCGAATGGGCCCAAGGCGTGTTTCGCTCCTCGAAACCGTTAGCCAATGTCACTACGTCCACCCGTCGCTGCGGACCACCCAATGCACCAAAGCTCAGATCGCTCGGGAATTGTACTTCGTGAAAACTCATCGCTGCTCCCCCTCTTTTACCGATTTTTCTGGCCAGCGCTCAGCGCACGGCTCATCTGTGCTGCGATCTGGCCGCGCGAACGCTGGAAACCCGCAACATCAGGCGTGGTAATATTCATCACCACCGTTGCGGCACCACCGCCCCCACTGCCTGCGCGCACGCCCAACTTGCCATCCGGCCCGCGTGCCAACGGCATGATCGCCTCCGGTCCGGCCTCGCCCATAACGCCCATGCCGCCTCGCATGCCGAAATGGGTTGCCTGTGACACAACTCCGCCATCCGCAAACGGCATGACACGCCCCGCACTGAACGGCGCACCGTTGGCAAAAGGCAAAATCCCCTGCACCAAACTGCCAATTCCTTGGGTCAATAATCCGCCGAAATGATCCGTCACCGGCCTGATGGCAGCATTGTAGGCGCTGTTTGATAATGACTGCGCTACTGAACTCAACGCGTCCGACAGTTTCATGCCGTCGAATACCACACCATCAAAAGCCTTTCGCAAACCGCGGCTCAACCCTTTTTCCAAGGTCGCGACATCCTTACCTGTCGCTGCCAGCGATGTGCTCATCCGCCGTAGCTCGCTGTCGAACCCGGACACCAGCACACCCGTCTGCGCCAGCGTCTGGTTAAGCGTTTGAGCATCACTTGCCAGATCGTCGAAACTTTCATCTGTCATCATCTTGATCCTTTATCTTGTCCGGATAGGCGGCCATCAACGCCGCCAGACCTTCGCTCAACATCGGGCTAGTGCCTGCCTTTGCTCCCAGCATCACCTGCAATTCCGCAGGCGTTAGCGCCCAGAAAACATCCGGCGTAAGGCCCAGCCCGTGCAATCCCGCCCGCATAAGCGCGGGCCAGTCAAACCCGCTGGCAACGACCCACTTCATGCCTCCACCACAAACGCCCGCGCCAGTAACTCTGCCGCCGCTTGTGCCGCCCGCATCGGCCCGCCACCAATCTCGGCAGTTGCCAGCCTGTCAGGGTCCATTTGCACCCCGCCGCCCCGCAAGCCTGCGCACAGCAGGGCAAGGACATCTCGCGTGCTGAATGACGCCCCCTCGAACCTCTGCACCAGCGCCATCAGCGATGGCTCCGCGAGATCCTCCTCCAACTCGGCCAATGCCCCCAATGTCAGCCGCATTCTTTGGTGCTGGCCATCCACGACCAGCACCACTTCACCCCTCCAGCGGTTTTCCATTATTCTACAACCGCATCGACGTAAGGGATGAACTGCAACTCACCCGCCGAAGCCAACGACAACTCGTATGTCGCCTCTCCGTTGAGCTGGCCCGCATATTCAAGGGAGGTCACTTGAAAAGGCCCCTCAACAATCCCGAATTGCGGAATAACGACCTGAAAATTTGGCGTTAGACCGTCAAAGAGAAGCTGACGCGCACGCTCGTCAGTGGCGGCATCGCGAAAAACCCCTGAACCGCTGATCGCAGCCGAGCGCACGCCGGCCCCTGCCAGCAACTCGCGCCAACCGCCCTCGCTATCGAGGGCCGTTACATCGACAGCTTCTGCATTGAAGCTGATCCGCGTTGCGCGCAATCCCGCGATGGTTTCGTAATTCCCATCGGTGCTCATATCCACTTTGACCAAAAGATCCTTACCTGCTTGAACAGCCATTTTTATACTCCTGAAGTTTGCCTTACGGCGTTGAGAATTTGTCTCGTCCGTTCGGGACGCTGAAGGTCAGCGATCCGACACACGCGCCCGAAACCGCAGATCTATCTGGCGAGCACTGGCCGCATCGATCCGGCGGGCCGATGCGCGCTCAAAACGTAACGAGACCAGCGCGCCCCGCGCCAGTTCCAGCTTCGCATCATGCAACGCATCACTTACCGCCGCCGCCACTGCTTTCGCGCTCGCAAATCCGGGACTGGTCGTGATCACCGAAATGTTCAGAAAATGAACCGCCCCCGCGCCACTCCCGTCCGAGGCATCGCGCACTGTCTCCGAGCCCAAGCGCACATAGAGGTCAGGCACACCGCCAGCAGGGACCGCATCGTATATCGCCCCGCCCACCAAAGCTGTCAGCGCGACGTCCTCATTCAGCGCAGCGAATACCGCCGCCTGAAGCGCTCCTGAAACTGCATAGCTCATACCACCTGCTCCTCTTGCACAGCGCAGGCCAGATAGCGCCCGTCTGGGTCGTGCTCTGCCACCGCCTCAATGGTAAAAATCCGGTCGCCGTCGCGAAAGCGCTGCTGTGCGGCCGGACGCTTGGTGCTGCCCGAAGGCGCTCCGCGCACAATCACGCGAAAACCCATGCGGCTGACAGGCGCGCCGCTTTGCGCTGTCTCCCGCCCGCTGCGCGGCGTCACTTGCGCCCAGACAGTGCCCAGTGGCACCCAGCCCTGCACGTACCCACCGGACCCGTCGCTCAAGACATCGGGCGCCTCCAACACCAGCTGACGGTTGAGACGCGGCGCGCTCATGCCTTCGCTCCGCTCAAACCCAGCCGCATCACCCGAAACCGCTCTATCAATGATGACACACCGAATGGCATACATCCGGCTGCCAATGCCGTATCATGGCGGTACTCATAGTAATGTGCGGCCAGCATCAGCACCGCTTGCTGCATATCCGCCGGCACATCGTCCCACTCGGGGCCATATCCGGCCAGAAACCGTACGCGTAACTCGCCGCCACTCGCCAGCCTCGGCAGACATGCGCCCCGTGCCCGCAAGCGCGGCAAATGCCCGTCCCGCTCCAACCAAAATACGCTTTCATCCACCAGTGTTTGAACGCCACTTCCGGATACCAACTGCACATCGGCAATCACCGTTACGGGCGCCACTGTCAGCGGCAGGGCACAAGACTCTGCTAGCGTGTGTACCACAAGCGTGAATTCCCGCTCGATCAGCACTTTGCCGGTGCGCGCCTCGACTGCTGCCATTGCAGCACGCAGAAAACTGCCCAGCACCGCGTCCTGCAACGTGTCCTCGCCAAATCCTGTTCCCATCCGCAGATGCGCCTTGAACGCAGCAATCGGTAGCGCCGCATCCGGCACTGTTGTATCTTCGATCAACATCCCAAAGCCTTTCCAAACTCTCGTATAATTACCGCCCCGACAGGCCGCTCCAAAATTCCGGGCGCATACCCCACCTCCGCATTGCTCGGTCGGAGGGGAGCAGCTAGACAACACAAAGGGTCGCCAGGGCATGCGCCCGGACCGGAGCATTCACACGCTCCGGCTTCGGCCAAACCGCTTTAGGCTGAACCGAATTTCAGAAGTTTGATCGCGGCGAAATCGCTCACGTCGCCGCCCACGCGCTTGGTTGCGTAAAACAGGACGTGCGGCTTGGCGCTGAAGGGATCGCGCAGGATGCGCAGATCGGGACGCTCGGCAATGGTATAGCCTGCATGAAAATCGCCGAACGCCATGGCAAACGCATCCGCCGCCGCATCCGGCATATCTTCGGCGATCAGCACAGGATATCCCATCAAACGCGCCGGCTCGCCCGCTGCCAGACCGTCCGACCACAAGAAACGTCCATCCATGTCCTTGAGCTTGCGCACCAGACCAGCAGTCTTGGAATTCATCACAAAAGACGCATTGGCACGGTACTGCGCACCCAGCGCATAAACCATATCAACGATGGCATCCGGCGTGACATCCCCCGCAACGCCCGTCGGCACATACCCCAAATTTCCCCAGGCCCAGACATCATTGTCAACGGTGGCATGGGCAAGGAAACCCTTGGGCTTGTCGATACCGTCCCCGTTAATAAACGCACCGGCCTCGGCACGGGCAAACTTGTCAGCAATACGCCCTGCAAGCCAACCCTCGATGTCAAACGCACTGTCATCCAACAGTCGCTGTGACGCTTTTGGCAGCGCGCTCAATTCATGCAACTGCACCGTAATGCGGTCAATCTGCGGCGTGTCGCTCTCACCTACGGTCGCGCTCTCGGTGGCCCAACCCGCACCGACATCAGAATGATCGACCAGCACGTCATAAGACGTGGCCTCGACATTCACGACAGATGCAATTGCACGGATCGAAGCCGTGGTATTCAGCACAGATTTCACAATATCGGATGTCTGCGGGTCCACCAGATAGCCACCATCGGAGTTCACAGCCGAAGACAGCGCTTTGCCCTCCAGATGCAGGCCGCGCAGCCCGTCATCATCGCCAGAACGCACATAAGCATTGAACGCCTTTTTATGCGGCGCAACCGCCTCCGTAGCACCCGCCAGAGGAGTACGTGCAGCAGTCATTGTTTTACGGTCCAGCATGTTCATTCGCTCTTCTGTTTGTTGAATTTTTGTTTCAATTCCGGCCTGAAAGCCTTTCATCTGCGCGACAAAGCCGGTCACAGCCCGCCGCACATCATCCGCAGGGGAAAGCCCCGCCACGTCTGCCTTGGTATCGCTCATCTTGCGTTCCCCTTCTGGTTGCCAACGCAGGAGCAGATGTCAGCCGCAGCCGCATCAAAAACCCCTGCCATCTCGCGCAGGACGTCACCAACACGCACAAAACTGTCCGCCTTCGCTCCTACCCGCGCACTGGGAAGCATCGGGAATGTCACCAGCGACACCTCCCAAAGCTCCAGTTCCTGCAAGAGCCGCTGGCCCTTGGTATTCTTGGCGGCTTTCACCGTGCGGTAGCCGATCGACAGCCCATCAATTGCGCCCGCTTCAATCAGCGCGATTGCCTCGCGCCCCTTCTCGACAGACTGCAAAATGCGCCCCTTGACGAACAATCCACGCCCGTCCTCGCGCACCTCGTCCCATACGCCAATCGGCTGCGCCGGATCATGCTGCCACAGCATCTTAACCCCGCGGCCCGCCGCCTTCAGCGCCATCAGGCTCGCCCCATAGGCGCCGCGCTGGACCACGTCATTGCCCTGGTCGACCGCGTCGAAAAAGCTGGCATAGCCCTTGATCTCGACACCATCCTCAACCTTTGCGACCTCGTCGAACTGCACAAACTTGCGTTCGAGAGCGCCGCAAAAGCTGGACAAACCTCGCTCGGCCTCCGCACTGCGTGCGAAGTCATTTCTACTCATATCCATGGATAATCTCCCGTTGTTCCTAACTCAGCCCAGCGGTGCAACTTCCAGAAATGTCTGCACTACTTTCGCCAAAATCACTGCCGCGACCCCGTAAACCGCCAGCCACAGCCGCCGCTCCAAGCGCTCCATCATCATCTCGATCCGATCGAGCCGCATATTTAAATTTGCGAAATGGATGGCACTTACCTGCTCATGCGCCTGCAACCGCATTCCTGGCGCACATTGAAATCGCTCGACGGGTAGCTCACTCATCCGTCGCAGCCACCGGAAGGCCCAGCAATACCCGCTTCTCCGCCTCCGTCAGGAATTCCGCACCTGCAACACGCGCCCATTGCGCATCGCGTTCGGCACTCAATGCAGGCACCTGATCAAGATCCGGCTTGAGTTCGACAACCTCGCCGGTAAAGCCCGAGAGCCAGTGCGACAGAACAGCCGTCACACGGCTCGCAAGTGGCAGCACGGTAAGACGGTAAAACGCACGGTGCGCCTCTTGATAGTT
Organism: Sulfitobacter guttiformis; assembly: GCF_003610455.1. NCBI lineage: Bacteria > Pseudomonadati > Pseudomonadota > Alphaproteobacteria > Rhodobacterales > Roseobacteraceae > Sulfitobacter > Sulfitobacter guttiformis. The sequence goes on from NZ_RAQK01000002.1 coordinate 641,788, forward strand.
TGCATAGGTCGCATCGCCCGCGATTCCGATCAGCATCGGCGGCACACCAAAGGCCAATGCAATCTCGCGTGCGGCCGATTCCTTTGTCTTCTGGAATTCCATATCCGACGGCGAGAAACCCATCGGCTTCCAGTCAAGGCCGCCCTCCAACAGCATGGGCCGCCCCGCATTACGTGCGCCCTGATGGTGGCTCTCCATTTCACTTACCAACCGCTCATATTGCTCGGTGCTCAATGATCCCTGTCCCTCGGCACCCTTATAGATGATCGCGCCCGAGGGACGCGCCGCATTATCCAACAGTGCCTTGCTCCAACGCGAAGCAGAATTGTGCACATCAATCGCCGTCGCCGCCGCCTGCATCGGGCTGAAACCGTAATGATCATCTTGCGGATGGAAATTGCGCACATGACAAATCGGGGTGCCCTGTGTCGCATCAAACCGATGCTTGCGCCCGCCCACCGCATATTCATATGCCACAGGCCAGCCATCCGCTCCGGGCACCACAGACATCCGGTCAGACCGCAGCACATGCAGCTCAATCGGCACACCCGCATCCGCGCCCACCGCCTCTACATACGCATTGCCAGACAACAGTAGCTGCGCATAAAGCGCCTCCAGCAGCTCCGCCCGCCCTTGTGCGCCATTCGGACGAGTGATCAGCCCCAGCACAGGATGCTTGTCAAACCGCTGCTCGGCATCCTGCAGCACCAAAGGCAGCGCCGCCGCTGCTTCCGCAATCAGCTTGACCGAGCGGAACCCGACCGGATTGCCAGCAAATCCAGTCCGCGTCAGCGATACCGTGTCGCGCGGGCTCCATGCGACACGCCCCCACGTCTGCACTCCCACAACACGCCCTGTCGCAGAGGCCTTGGCCTCCGCTACTTCAACCGTACCGCGCTTCAGAAAATCAAACACCCATGCTCTCCTCATCCCATGTCCCGTGACAGCACCGCTGCCCCATCGCTCTTGAAAACAAACTGCCACCAAAGGATTAAACCTGCCGGACCAGACCGCTCGCTTGCTGCGCAACACCCTCCACGCCAACAAAAAAGGGGCCAAAGGCCCCCTTTCTCGCATTATATCCCCAAGCTTTTACAGTATCCGCACGCCCGGCTGCCGCCATGTCGCGGCGGGCTCTATCATCAATTCGTGTAAGGCCCAGACAAGTGCATCAACTCGGTCGGGTGATCCGCTGCCCTCGTATCCGCGCCGCGTCATCCGGCACATCTGATCCTCAAGTTGATCGAGGCCTGCCACATGGCGCACGCGTCCCTGCTCATATAGCGCGGCCACCGGTTCGGCCCTCGCAACCTTGCCACGCGTCGCATGAACACCTTTATATGGGACTAGCGGGTCTACTTGCCGGATAACCTCCCGCACCATCTGCCCCCCTTGATTAACCTCAGCCACCAGCCGGTCAGCGCCAAAGCGCTGCATCGCCGCGATCGCGGCCTGCGCCCAACCGCTCGGCCCCATGCCCGTTACAGTGCAATCAGCCAGCACAAAAGCGCGCCAGTCCTGCGGCGACCCACTGCATTGTACGCCGGCTACAACAATTCCGCACTCATCCGCAGAGGCCCCGGACGTCGTCGCAGGGTCCACGGCCACGACAATTCGGTCCAGCTGAGGCACGTCAGTTGCACGGTTCGCCTCCAGCATGGCAGATGTCCACAGCGCCCCCTCCGCATCTGACAATAAAACACCGTCCAACTCCTGACGTCCAAGTCGTGTACCGCGGTACCGCGCCCGCACTTCCTCCAAAAATGATGCGGCAAGATGCGCACGGTTCGCCTCGGTCGCTGCATGCGTCACAACTGTAGATGGCGATTTTAGCAGTGTTTTCAACACATCCACATTGCGCGGCGTCGTCGTGACACAGACCTGCGGACGCTCGCCCAGCCGCAGCGCAAATTGCAGCATATCCCACGTGTCTTGCGCCTTTTTCCACTTGGCCAACTCGTCAACCCATGCCGCATCGAACTGCGGGCCCCGCAGCCCCTCGGGGTCATGTGCGGAATGAACTGTAGCTACAGCACCATTTGGCCATACCAGACGCTTTCGCGTAGCCTCCCAATCAGGCCGCCGATCCGCAGGTGAACAAGCCAGTATCCCGCTATCGCCGAAAATCATCACTTCGCGCACCTGCTCAATGGTCTCACCCACCAACGCCAGACGGGCGCATCGCCCCGCATCCAAAGGTCGGGAACCCTCCATCAAACTGCGCACCCACTCTGCACCCGCACGGGTCTTACCCGCGCCACGCCCCCCCATAATCACCCAAGACCGCCAATTGCCTTCGGGGGGCAATTGGTGTGGCATTGCCCAAAAATCAAAAAGGTAAGGGAGAGCGCGAAGCTCCCCCTCGTCGAGTTCATTCAGGAACCCCTCCTGGATCGATGGCGCAGCGGAGCTGATCAAGCTTGCACCCGATATCAACCCGCGCTTTGTCCATGTCGAGGGCATAGCCGCCCCGCGCAATTCCGGCTTTTCTGTTTCGGCAGTCATTCAAGATCAATCCCGCTTTTTGGCACCGCCCGACCGCATCCGTAAGTTGGACAAAAGTTTTGGCAGACGCCGTTGCATCGATTTCCTCTCCGGCTATGGCCCGTTTCTTCAGGCTCTCTAACGCTTCTCGTAACTCGGCAAGGGTGACCTGAACGGAAGCATACATCGCCTCCGCATGGGCCAACTCGTCAAGTTGTGGCACCGGTTGGGTTGTCATTAGTTATCGGTCCTTTCGCTCGGATTCCTCCAATCGAAAGACATGAAAAAGCGGCCCCACCTGAGTGCCGGGGCCGCCCCCCAAATCTCCTAGCATGAGACTTGGTCTATCAGATCACTATGAACGCTGCGTCACGTCTGCGCACTCCTCAGACGCAACGGCAAGGACGATATCAGTCGGTCCCGCCACCGGTTGAAGCATTGCCCGCCGCAGCAGCGCCTTGCTCCGCTTCGATCTTGCGCCACGCAGCAACGTTTCGGTTGTGCTCGTCGAGGGTAACCGCAAAAGCATGCCCGCCGGTACCATCCGCCACAAAGAAAATATACGGAGTCTCGTCAGGTTGCGCTGCTGCCATCAGGCTTGCCCGTCCAGGGTTGGCAATCGGCGTGGGCGGCAGACCCGGAATGACATAGGTGTTGTAAGGCGTTTCGCCGCGCAACTCGCTGCGCCGCAATCCGCGGCCCAACACGCCTTCGCCACGGGTAATGCCATAAATCACCGTTGGGTCAGTTTGAAGCCGCATACCCTGGTTGATCCGGTTAACAAACACACTCGCCACCTGACGCCGTTCGTCTGCGACACCGGTTTCCTTCTCCACAATAGAAGCTAGTATCAGCAGCTCCTCAGGGGAATTGATCGGCAAGTCATCGGCCCGCGCTTCCCACGCAGCGGCGAGCAATGTCTCCTGCGCAGCTTGCATCCGCGCGAGGAGTGCACCGCGATCATCGCCCTTTCGCACCTCATAGCTATCCGGTGCCAATGCACCCTCGGCAGGCACTGCAGGCGCCGGACCGTCCATAATATCCATGTTGGAAATGGCACTCACCACCTGCCAGCTTGTCACACCTTCCGCCACGGCAATACGGAACCGGACATCCGCCTTGTCACGGGTTTCCTCATATTCCGCAGGCACTTCATCCTCGCCCAACGTATAGGTCGCAAGCTCGTCAAAACGGTTAGTCGCTGGATCCAGCTCACGCACCTGAACACTTACACGCGTCACCCCAATGCGGTAGACAATCTCGGTGCCACAGGTGCTTGCCCCGCCGCGCGTGATTACATCCACAATGTCTTTCATCGTCGCGTTTGGCTCGATCAGGAAACTTCCAGCTTTCAACTCGCCAGTCTTGTCTTCGTAATCCGCACCAATCCGCAGAATGGCGGCAGAAGTGACTGCTCCCTGATCCGCCAGATCCTTGCTGACACGGCGCATGTTACTCCCGCTTTTGACCTGCACACAAACCGCTTCGGTTAGCGGGCCTGGCGTATCATACTGGGCCTTGCCCCATATAATCACGCCACCAACTAAAAACAGCGCAACCACTAGAAATGTCATGGCATTGGCCGCGATGTGACGCCACATCTAATCAACCTTCCCGAAAAGCACGCTCGCGTTGGTTCCACCAAAACCGAATGAATTGCTCAGCGCCACCTTGATCTCGCGCTTGACGGGTGCGTTTGCAGCCAGATCAATCTTCGTCTCGACCGCCAAGTTATCAAGGTTGATCGTCGGCGGCGCAATCTGGTCACGGATCGCAAGGATCGAAAAAATCGCTTCTATCGCCCCCGCAGCCCCCAACAAATGGCCCGTTGCAGACTTGGTCGAGGACATCGTTACTTTGCCCGCATGCTCCCCCATCATCCGCTCCACAGCGCCCAATTCGATGGTGTCCGCCATGGTCGATGTGCCATGCGCGTTGATATAGTCGATGTCCCTGGGCTCCAGCCCGGCGTGGCGCAGCGCAGAGCGCATGGACCGCTCTCCACCTTCGCCATCCTCGGAAGGTGCGGTGATGTGGTAGGCATCGCCAGACAGTCCATAGCCGATCACCTCGGCATAAATTTTTGCGCCACGCGCTTTTGCATGCTCATATTCCTCTAGCACGACAATCCCTGCGCCCTCGCCCATGACGAAACCGTCGCGGTCCGTATCATAGGGGCGGCTGGCTTTTTTGGGGTCATCGCCGCGCTTGGTGCTCAGCGCTTTGCACGCGTTGAAGCCCGCAATCCCTATTTCGCAAATTGCCGCTTCCGCGCCGCCCGCCACCATCACATCCGCATCCCCGAACATGATCAGACGGCTGGCATCACCAATTGCATGCGCGCCGGTGGAACAAGCCGTAACCACAGAATGGTTCGGCCCCTTGAAACCGTAGCGGATCGAGACCTGTCCAGAGATCAGGTTGATCAGCGCACCAGGCACAAAGAACGGGCTGACCCGTTTGGGGCCCTTCTCGGCCATCATCACGGCGGTGTTCGCAATCGAATTCAGTCCCCCAATACCAGAGCCGATGAGCACGCCTGTGCGTTCAAGGCTCTCGCGATCCGTGGGTTGCCATCCGGCATCCTCGACGGCCTGTTGTGCGGCGGCCAGACCGAACATGATAAAAGTATCGACCTTTCGCTGGTCCTTGGGCTCCATATATTTGTCGGCGTTAAATGTACCATCCGTCCCATCACCCAAGGGCACCTCGCAGGCATACTGCGTGACGCAGCGGCTCGCGTCAAAGCCGGTAATGGGCCCCGCACCCGACTGACAGTCAAGGATCCGCTTCCAGCTTTCCTCGACTCCGTCCGCTAACGGTGTAACCAAACCCAGTCCTGTAACGACAACTCTGCGCATATGCCCTGCCCTTTTGTGTGCTCGTGCTTGATTTGGCTATACCTTGCAGGCGGCCCATTGTTCAAGTCTCGGGCGCCAGACCGGCAGAATTACCCCGAAAGGCTAACAGCAACATTTCCGGACTAAAGCTGCCGCAAGCTTCGGGACAAGGATATAGACGCCCGAGCCTGCAGATCCCTAAAAATACGCGGGCAACCACAGGCAGAACCAGCGCCGGAATAGTCGTGCCTAGATAGCGCCGCTATCGCTGCACCAACGTGGGACGGCTCAAACCGGCGGACCTTTGCGGGTCATCAGCAAAACCGATTCACCCTCGGTCGTGACATGGCGCAAAGGCACATACCCCAGCGCAGTCGATATCCGCAGTGAGCTTTCGTTCTCGGGCGTAACCACACAAACAGTACGCCCCGCCACAACGCGGTCGAACCAATCATGAGCCGCCGCCGCAGCATCCATCCCGTAACCCTGCCCCTGAAACGCAGGGTCCAGCAACCACGCAGCCTCCGGATAGGGATCGAAATCATCGCCTAACCCCCTTGAGCCAAAGAAAAAGCCCGCTTGCCCCGCCATTTCGGCATAGCCTCTGATCTGAACAGCCCATTGGCCAAATCCCGCAATCTGCCAGTGCCCGGCATTGCGCAAAAACGAATCCCAGCTGCGCGCGCGCGGCCACGGCTTGCCGCTGATGTGGCTCACGACCTCGGGATTGGCCCAGATCGCCGCATACCGCTCGAAATCCTCGCGCCGCATGCCCCGCAGGGTCACACGAGGAGTATTTATTGTCGGAATGTTGCGGGACATAGCACGTTTGACCTTAAGCTGGATCGGGACTGCAATCTTCGGCGCCTAAAGGCACCTGAGCGGCCAGAATGACGTCAGGAGGCAACCCGCCACAAGAACCAATTCCCTCAAGAATCAAAAACGGCGCCATTCCGCAAAGCGAGGCGCCGTTTAAGTATTTAACCGCTGGAAAATTCAGCGAAAGAGAGCTTAAGAAGCTTCTTTGATGAACTTGACCGCGTCGCCGAAGGTCTGGATGTTCTCCGCTGCGTCATCGGGGATCTCGATGCCGAACTCTTCTTCGAATGCCATTACCAGCTCAACTGTGTCGAGGCTGTCTGCACCCAGATCATCAATAAAAGAAGCGTTTTCAACTACTTTGTCTTCTTCAACACCAAGGTGCTCGACAACGATCTTTTTAACGCGGTCTGCGACGTCGCTCATACTATTCGTCCTTACTCATTGGGCTTAACAGCCCCTTTTTGGGTATCCGCCACCCCGCTACGCGAGAGGCCGACTGGTGCCCCTACACGGGGGCGGCTCGTTTCCCTTGTTTTCACAAGGCGCGGGTCACATGCAAGAACCCGCGTGGTAAATCTGCGCCTCCTTTAGCATATGGAGGTAGTTACGCAAATCATTTCACACATGTCGTTACAACATGGCCATACCGCCGTTCACATGCAAGGTGGCTCCGGTGACATACGCGGACTCGGTGCTGGCCAGATACACGACCGCGCTGGCGATCTCGTCGGGCGTGCCCATACGGCCTGCAGGTATCTGTCCCATAATTCCAGATTTCTGCTCATCCGTGAGTTTGTCCGTCATCGCGGTGGCTATAAAACCCGGTGCAATGGCGTTCACGGTAATCCCGCGGCTCGCCACTTCGTAGGCGAGGCTTTTGCCCATACCGATCATCCCGGCCTTTGATGCGGCATAGTTTGCCTGCCCCGGGTTGCCTGTCGCGCCCACGATGCTTGTGATATTCACAATCCGGCCCCAGCGGGCCTTCATCATGCCGCGCATCACCCCTTTGCACAGCTGGAAAGTCGCCGTGAGGTTCACATCCAGCACCGACTGCCACTCATCGTCAGACATGCGCATAAACAGATTATCGCGGGTGATCCCTGCGTTGTTGACCAAAATATCCACCGATCCCATGGCATCCGTTGCCTGCTTTGGCAATGCCTTCACGGCGTCCATGTCGCTCAGGTTACAAGGCAGGACATGCGCGCGGCTGCCAAGCTCTGCGGCTAGCGCCTCCAGCGGCTCTACTCTTGTACCCGAAAGACCGACTGTGGCGCCCTGTGCATGCAATGCCCGTGCAATATCTGCGCCAATACCGCCCGATGCCCCGGTTACCAGCGCGTTTTTACCCGTTAAATCAAACATATAAATCCCCTTCTTATTCCAGTCGAATGATGGGCTCCGTCAGCAGCCCATAGCGCTCGATCTCTGTCTGTGTCAGCAGATGTATCCCGCCTGCGGGTGCCGCACGCAAGGCAAACTCGTAAAATGCATCGCTGCCAAGCATCTGCGCCAGATACAAGCGCCGCGCATAACTCGCTGCGCCGCCCACACCAATCTCGGCCTCTGCCACCATGCGCCGCGCGGCACCCGCTATAAACAAATCGACAGAAGCACCTGCAAGAACGCTATCGCTCTGCACTTCCGTCGCAAGGCCGCGTGTACGTATGTCGTATCCCATCTCTCGCACCGCATCGCTGTCATGCGCCGCCTGCATCTCTTGAAACACCAGTGTGCTGACTTGCGGATTTTGCGCCAACACAGCGTTAAGGGCTGCAGGCGTACGCCCGATTACCCTGCCCCGCATCAACATTCGTTCATTGACGACATAAAACAACAGGCCCTGACGCACGCTTGTCACCCTGTCGCCCACTCCGCAGCCTGACAGCATCGCAGCCGCGCCGGTTATAAGTGCGCGTCTGCTTATTTCAACTTTCAACAGCCGCTTTCACATCCGCCGCCGCACCCACATTGCGCAGTACCGCGTCCTTCTGGATGCGGCGGATCATCCCCGACAGCGCTTTTCCCGCGCCAATCTCCCAGTATTCCGTCACACCGTTGGCTGCCATCCACTCCACCGAGGAGCGCCATCGCACGCGGCCAGTCACCTGATCCACCAGCAAACCCGCAATCGGGGCGGCATTGTTAACGCTCTCGGCCAAAACATTCGCCACCAGAGGCACCACAGGCTCGCTCATAGCGATCTCGGCTAAGGCCTTCGCCATCTCGTCTGCCGCAGGCTGCATCAACGCACAATGAAACGGAGCCGACACCGGGAGAGGCAGCGCGCGCTTGGCCCCGGCGCCCTTGGCCATTTCAATTGCACGCTCCACCGCAGCCTTGCTGCCGGAAATCACATTTTGCGTCGGGTCATTCTCGTTCGCAAGTTGGCAAACATCGCCCTGCGCAGCATCAGCAGCCAGCTTTGCTACATCGTCGGCAGACAGTCCCAGAATTGCGGCCATCGCACCCTCACCGGCTGGAACCGCTTTTTGCATGGCACGGCCCCTGATCTGCAACAGACGCGCAGTATCTGCCAGCGTGAACACGCCCGCCGCACAGAGCGCGGAATATTCGCCCAGACTGTGACCCGCGACAAACGACGCCCGCGTGACATCAATACCCTCGGCCTCCAGAGCGCGCATCGCTGCCATGGATGTGGCCATCAATGCAGGCTGCGCATTCTCGGTCAGGGTCAGTGTTTCAATATCGCCCTCCCAGATCAGCGCACTCAGCTTTTGCCCGAGGGCGTCATCCACCTCGTCGAACACGGCACGGGCCGCCGGATAGGCTTGTGCCAGATCATAGCCCATCCCGATGGTTTGTGCGCCTTGACCGGGGAATACGAATGCTGTGCTCATGTTTTGTGCCTTTACCTTAATATTGGTCTCAAGTTTTAGCGAAGCGCGTCCCTTCTCACAAGAGCGCACAACGCCTGTGCCCAAACTCCCATTGGCCCGCTTTACGCATTCCCATATGAACATCTCAACCAAACCCGTCAGGAGCATAAGATGCCGGTTTCCAATACCACAACACGCTATGGCAGCATTACCCGCAGCTTTCACTGGCTCACCGCCCTGCTTGTGATGACGTTGATCCCCGTCGCTCTCATTGCCGAGGATTTGCCCTATGACACCTCCGCGCAGCTTGCGCAGAAGGCGTGGCTGTTCTCGCTGCACAAAACTCTTGGCGTTACTGTGTTTTTCGTGGCGCTTTTGCGCATTCTTTGGGCGCTCTCCCAGCCCAAGCCCGCATCCCTGCACCCTGAGCGGCGTATCGAGAACTTTCTGGCCGAAACCGCGCATTGGCTGCTTTATGGCTCGCTTGTGCTGGCACCGCTGTCGGGCTGGATCCATCACGCTGCTACATCAGGGTTCGCGCCGATCTGGTGGCCGCTGGGACAGTCCCTGCCCATGGTGCCAAAATCCGAAGGTGTCGCGGCATTTTTCGGCGGGCTTCACTGGGTGTTCGGAAAGGTGATGATCGTGTCACTCCTGCTGCACATTGCAGGCGCGCTCAAGCACCACTTTATAGATAAGGACGCCACCCTGCGCCGGATAATCACCGGCGCGCCCGAGCTTGCAAATTTGCCCGCAACGCGCCACGCCCGCACCCCACTGGTCGCCGCGCTTGCCATCTGGGCCGCTGTTCTGGCAGGCGGGAACCTGATTGGCGTCTACACGGCGGATGAGGGTGCACAAGCCGCGACTCTTGCCGATGTCGCGTCCGACTGGACCGTGCAGGAAGGCAGCATAGCTATTGCGGTGACGCAGTTCGGCTCGACCGTCGAGGGCAGTTTTGCCGACTGGACCGCCGACATCAGTTTCGATCCAACCATAAGCGTAGGTCCCTCGGGCACGGTCGAAGTGGTCATCGCCATCGGGTCCCTCACGCTCGGCTCGGTTACGGGTCAGGCGATGGGCCCCGACTTTTTTGATGCGACACAGTTCGAGACAGCAACTTTTGCCGCCGACATTACAACCATGATTGACGGATATGTGGCAGAAGGCACCCTCACCGTAAAAGGTGTCACTCTACCGGTACGCCTGCCGTTCCGCCTGTCCGTAAACGGTGATGCGGCCGAGATGTCCGCGCAGCTTCAACTGAATCGCCTCGATTTCGGTGTGGGGACGAACATGCCAGATGAGAGTTCGTTGGCATTTGCTGTGGACGTAGCAGTTGCCTTGACGGCGACACGCGCAAATTCCCAATAGCTTCAAGACACATTACCGCACCTGCATAAAAAAAGGGCCGCAGAATATGGAAATTCTGCGGCCCTTTGATTCGGTGGTGTCAGGCTTATTCGGCCTTCATCGCCTCAAGTGAAATCATCACTGAAATTTCGTCACCAACAAACGGCGCAAACTGGTCCACACCAAAGTCGGAGCGTAGCAGCGTTGTCGTTGCGTTAAATCCGGCCCATGGCTTGTTTGCCATCGGGTGCTCGGAGGCCTGATTGAGGTTTGCGGCCAGAACGACAGATTTGGTGATGTCGTTCATTGTCAGGTCGCCAGTGATGTTGGCAGTGTTGTCGCCCGTTACTTCGATCGAGGTCGAAGTGAAGGTGATCATATCTTCATCGGTAGCACCGAAGAAATCATCAGACATGAAATGCTCGTCACGGGCTTCCCAGCCGGTGAACATTGATTTCGTCGGCATCGACACGCTCACTGTGGAATTGGCAGGGTCTTCCTGATCAAACATGATCTCGCCCTCAAACCCCGAAAACATGCCGTGAGTTGTCGAAAAACCAAGGTGATTGTAGGAAAACAGCACTTGGCTGTGGCTGGCATCAAGTACATATTTTTCTGCGGCCATTGCGCCTGTGGCGGCGGCGGACAGCAAAGCGGCAAGAACAAGGGATTTCATTTGTGATGTCTCCGGTTGGTTTGAATATGCTCCTTTAATCGTGGTAAAATGCAAAAATCTCAATCCCGTAGTATTAAACACGTTCTGCGCGCTAGCGAACCAACACGGCATCAGCACGCGCTCTTAGCGCACAGAACTTTTACAAGTGTGCGCTTAAACGAGCTTTCCCGCACTGCGCAGCGTGGACAGAAGGTTGGCGTGGGTCGCTGCATGGGTGAGCGTGAAATCTGCCATCAGACGGTTACCTTTGGACCAAAACACAATGTTTCGACCCCGCACATCTACCTTCTCCAGATCGGAAAAGGCGCAGCGCTCGATCACAAGACGCGGGCGCGTGCTGTCGGTGCGGACAACGCGGACCTCCAGATTGGCGATATCCACCTCCACACTCGGGGGGATTGGCGGCGCGCTTTGTTGCCAAAGGGCTGCGCAGATGAACACAGCCATGAAGCACAGCCCTAGCTTGAACAACATGACGTCGCTTTCCCAAGAGGCGCCTGGCGCAAACCACACCAGCAGCGCCACCAGCCCGAACGAAACCGCACCGACTTTACAGACCATCCGCATTACGAGCCGCGATCCATTCAGCATATAGGTAATTGCGGAGCTTGGCGTATGCGGCTCAAGGCTGTGATCTGCGGTCATTGTCATCGATAAGCCCTTTGTTTGCTTCCCCCATTGGCCTAACCGTTAAATCGGGCCAAAGAGAGGCGCCTAAAGGGCATGCACAGGACCGCCAACCGCCTCCGGCAACACACGCACGCCACAGAGTGCTCGCCCCTTGTTATGAGCGCTTGTGCCAACGGAAAAACGGTGTATGTAGGCCACACTTTTGCACAACGGTTTAACCGCGCAGACTCTCGTGACGGGGCGGCAAAGGATACATGCCCCGGCTATGAAATGCGCCTTGATATAAGTGGAGCACACATGCCGCTATATGAGCATGTAATGATCGCACGCCAAGACTTGTCCAATACACAAGCTGAAGGCCTGATCGAACATTTCGGTACCGTCCTGTCCGACAACGGCGGGAAACTCGTTGATAGCGAGTATTGGGGCGTCAAAACGATGGCCTATAAAATCAACAAGAACCGCAAGGGCCACTATGCCTTCCTGCGCTCCGATGCACCGGCAGCTGCCGTGCAAGAGATGGAACGCCTGATGCGCCTGCATGACGATGTCATGCGCGTTCTGACCATCAAGATGGATGAGCACAAAGAGCTGCCTTCCGTTCAGATGCAAAAACGTGACGAGCGCCCCGAGCGCCGTGAACGTCGCTGATTTTAGCTGGTTGAAAGGACACTAACCCATGGCTACGAAACCATTTTTCCGCCGCCGCAAAGTCTGCCCCTTCTCGGGCGACAACGCACCGGCGATCGACTACAAAGACACACGTCTGCTTCAGCGCTACATTTCCGAGCGTGGCAAGATCGTGCCGTCCCGTATCACCGCAGTATCCGCGAAAAAGCAGCGTGAATTGGCCCGTGCCATTAAACGCGCCCGCTTCCTCGCCCTGCTGCCCTACGCAGTGAAATAAGGAGTAGAGATTATGCATGTTATCCTTCTCCAGCGTGTTGCTAAACTTGGCCAGATGGGCGACGTCGTTGACGTCAAACCGGGCTTTGCGCGCAACTACCTGCTGCCTCAGCAAAAAGCGCTGACCGCTTCCAAAGCGAATATCGCTGCTTTCGAGGGTCAAAAAGCCCAACTCGAAGTCCAGAACCTCGAGACCAAGAAAGAAGCCGAAGACATGGCTGCCAAGCTTAACGGCCAGCAGTTTGTCGTGATTCGCTCTGCATCCGATTCAGGCGCGCTTTATGGCTCCGTCACCACACGCGACGCATCCGAGGCAGCAACTGCCGAAGGCTTCTCTGTGGACCGCAAGCAGGTCGTTCTGCTGGCCCCGATCAAATATCTTGGCATCCACGAGGTACAGATCATTCTGCACCCCGAGGTCGAAGCAACGATCGAGCTGAACGTTGCGCGCTCTCCTGAAGAGGCCGAACTGCAAGCTGCCGGTAAATCCATTCAAGAACTGGCTGCGGAAGAAGAAGCCGCAGCAGAGTTCGAGATTTCCGAGCTGTTTGACGATCTTGGCTCTGCCGCGTCCGACGATGACGATGCAGAAGCGCCCCGCGCAAAAGCATCCGACGAGAACGAAGACAACTAAGTCTTACGCTCCTCTTTCAAAAATGAGACGCCGCGCAATCCATTGTGCGGCGTTTTGCATTGGCCGAATGATCCTCAAGCGCGACAATGCGCAGATCGAAATCGCATAATGTCCGCCCTTCGCTGCAGCAAATCTTCCAGTTTACTCTACCCCTGCCCCAAGCCGCCGAGACATTAAGCTTGGACGCGTGGCGCATTAGATCAAAATTACGATTCGGTCGCCCCAAATCTGCGCGTAAATTGTTCCCCCTGCCTATGACTGGCAAACAAACGCCTAAAGCGGAATATCTGGGCGGAAGGGCGCCAGCCTCGTTTCTCCTGTTCTTGCCAAAGATGACCAGAAAAAATTACGTAGCGGCAGGTTAACAATCACGGATTCCCTAAATGTCTGCCATCTGCCGCCGCGCTTTCCTGCTAACAGGTCTTGCCGCGCTTTCTGCCTGCGCCACGCAACGCTCCGAAGCATCATCCATCAACGCTGCCAATCTGAGAACAGACAGTATTCCCCTACATCCCAACGAGACAATGCAGCTACGTGCATCGATCAATGAATGGGCAGACCACTACGAGGTTCCCCGCACCCTTGTGCACCGCCTTGCCATCCGCGAGAGCACTCACAATCCCGCTGCCCGCAACGGCCCCTATTACGGGCTCCTCCAGATCCTCCCCGAAACGGCCCGTGGTATGGGGTTTAAGGGCGCTCCACAGGACCTGTTGAATGCCGACACCAATTTGAAATATGCAGTACGCTACTTGCGCGGCGCATGGCTCTTGTCGGGGGGCGACCAGAACACCGCCGTGAAATGGTATTCCAGCGGCTATTATTACGAAGCAAAACGACGCGGTATGCTGGTCGAGACCGGTCTCCGATCCGGCTGACGTAACAACACGCGTTGCGACGGACGCGCAAATTGCCGCATCTTCTAGTGCGGGCGCGCGGGCTCCCCATATGTCTTAGGCATAACAACAGGAGCCCGAAATGTTCGACATGTCCAACCGCCACGATGGCGATCTGGCCTCACATACACCGCCAAAAGACTTTAAAGATCGCCTAGCGCTGCATACCGTCAAAGCCATGCGTGTTGTTGCAGACAGCTTTTTCGCAAAGCGGTATGGTCACCGTGCTGTCGTGCTCGAAACAGTGGCTGCGGTACCCGGAATGGTTGGCGGTCTGTTGCAGCATCTCAAATCTGTGCGCCACATCCGTGACGACCAGGGCTGGATCCGCGAACTGCTCGACGAGGCGGAGAACGAGCGGATGCACCTCATGACTTTCATCAAAATCGCAGAGCCCTCGCGCTTTGAGCGGACACTGATCATGCTCGGTCAGGCCGTGTTCTATAATCTCTATTTCTTCCTCTATCTGTTTGCCCCGCGCGTCGCACACCGCGTTGTGGGCTATCTCGAAGAAGAGGCGGTGATCAGCTACACCCAGTATCTCGAACAGATCGACGCTGGCGCTGTCGAGAACGTACCTGCTCCGCAAATCGCGATCGACTATTGGAAGCTGGACCAAGATGCCCGCCTGCGCGAGGTGGTCATTGCTGTACGCGCAGACGAAGCAGGCCACCGCGATCGCAATCATGAGCTGGCCGACGAAATGGCCGCTTGAGTAAGTATCTAACAGCCCCCCAAAAACGCAAAAGGCCCCGCATATCCTGCGGGGCCTTCTTTAAATAGTGATCGCAGAGGAGTTATTCGTCCACAAGCGCCTCAACAGCCTTTTGCAGATCGTCCTTAGACACTTCCTTGTCCTCGACGCTGGCCTGCTCGAATACGTAGTCAACAACCTTATCTTCAAAGATCGGTGCACGCATCTGCTGCTGCATCTGCTGGTTCTTCTGCACGAACTCAAAGAACTGACGCTCCTGACCAGGGTACTGGCGCGCTTGGTTCATGATCGCCTGCGTCATCTCGGCGTCTGTCACTTCGACTTCGGCTTTCTGACCCAGCTCAGCGAGGAGCAAGCCAAGGCGGACGCGGCGTGTGGCCAGCTTCTTGTGCTCGTCTGTCGTCTCGATCTCGGGGTGGTCGTGGCCCTGAACGTCAGGGTTTTCCTCATGCCACAGCTGGTGGGCAATCTGGCCCGCCTCAGCATCCAGCAAGCTGGGTGGCAGATCGAAATCTACCAAACCATCGAGCGCATCCAGAAGACCGCGCTTCATTATTGCGCGTGATGCACCGGAGTATTCGGCTTCAAGACGCTCGCCAATCTGTACTTTAAGCGCAGCAAGGTCTTCAGCACCGAACTTCTTCGCCATGTCGTCATTGATCTCTGCGGCAACAGGCTCTTTCACTTCCTTGATCGTGCAGGCGAAAACAGCTTCTTTACCTTTAAGGTGCTCGGCCTGATAATCATCGGGGAAGTTGACAGTAACGTCTTTTTTTTCTTCAGCTTTCACGCCGACAAGCTGCTCTTCAAAGCCCGGGATGAACGAGTTGGAGCCCAGAACCAGCGGGTAGTCTTCGGCAGAGCCACCCTCGAACGCTTCGCCATCAACCTTGCCCACGAAATCCATGACAACCTGATCGCCATCTTTCGCTTTTGAGCCTTTTTTGCGGGATTTAAAATCCTGTGCTGTCTCGGCCAATGAGGCAAGTGCCTCATCGATCGACGCATCATCGGCCTTCACGACCAGCTTTTCGAGCTTGATCTTGCTCAGGTCAACATCCGGAATGTTAGGCAGTTTCTCGTAGGTCATTTCGACCACGACATCATCGCCTTCTTTCCAGTCATCATTTGTCATTTTTACGTCTGGCTGCATTGCAGGACGGTCGCCGCACGACTCAAAGTGATCGTTCATTGCGCCATCGACAGCTTCCTGCATCGCTTCGCCCAAAACTTTAGGACCAAACTGCTTTTTCAGAAGTGGCATCGGCACTTTGCCTTTGCGAAAACCCTTCATCTCGACGTCCGGCTGTGCTTCTTTCAGCTTGTCCATAACCTTCGCGTCCAGCTCGGCGGCTGTGACAGTGATGGTATAGCCGCGTTTCAGACCTTCGTTCAGCGTCTCTTTGACCTGCATGTGTGCTCCATAGCGTTTGGCCGCGCATGTGCGCGCGGAAAGAAAAATTTGTGCTCTTCTATGGGCGGGGGTCGGCGGGTGCAAGTACCGTTTGACCGGCCCTGCTTCCTGAATTGACCAGCAACGCCCGTAAAAAGAGCGTTACTGCATGCCCAGCGCTTCTTTGTACATGTCCAGAACCGCCTCTTCTTCGGCGATATCGTTTGGCTCGCGTTTGCGCAGTGCAATAACCTTGCGCAGGATCTTCGTGTCATATCCGCGGCCCTTGGCCTCTGCCATCACTTCTTTTTGCTGCTCGGCGAGGTCTTTTTTCTCTGCGTCGAGACGCTCGATCCGCTCGACGAACTGGCGCAGCTCGTTTGCGGTCACCTTGTAGGTTGCGTCCCCTACAGCGTCTTCGGTGGCGGCTGGGTTCGTGCTGAAATCGCTCATGGCGGGCTCCTTGTACGGCGCGGAGGATGGCGCGGAATGGGGTTGATTTGAGGCGCCTTGCTAACCTGCCCCCCGCGCCACGGCAAGGTGCACTTGCCGCCCTCGCCGGATTATCCTATCTGGAGGTCATGGAACAAACAGCCGCATCCGCATCATCAGTTTTTGACATCGTTATCTGGTCCGGCACAGCCCTTTCGCTGCTCGGACTGCTTGGCCTTGTCTATTGTATCATCCGCGTGAGCCGCGCCAAACGCGCGAACTTGACAGATGACGCCATGCGCGCCGAGCTTAAAAAGGTTGTGCCACTCAACCTCGGCGCACTCTTCTTGTCCGTCATCGGCTTGATGATGGTTATAATCGGCATCTTTCTGGCCTGAAGGCAACGCACGCGCCCTTGCGCAAACAGCATCGCCATTCTATTTCTTCAGCGCCAACAAGGAGTCTGTCATGGTTTCGACAGGACCAGTACCCTTTGTGACCGCCCGTTTTGAAGACCTTACATTTATAAAATGCTCTGGTGTGCAGAACCCGCAGGAAAACGCCTGCGCTATCCTGTAGTTGCTGAGTTGTTTTAACCGTGTGTATGGGCGCGCCGACGCCAACTTTACCGAAGAACAAACTTTGATTTAGGAATATAAAATGCCAATGGACTGGATTTGGGGCCTTATCGGCGGTTTGCTGATCGGCTCTGCGGGTGCGCTCTACCTGCTCGGCAATGGACGCATCATGGGAGCGAGCGGTATTCTGGGAGGCTTACTCGAAGGGACTTCAGGCCCCCAAACGGCAGAACGCGCAGTTTTTGTTGCAGCGCTCATTGCGGTTCCTGCAGCGCTCTTTGCTCTCGGTGCACCTGTGCAAACCAACATCACCTCCAGCGCGCCTCTGCTCGTAATCGGCGGTTTGCTGGTGGGTCTTGGCACCCGGATCGGCAATGGCTGCACCTCGGGGCATGGCGTCTGCGGTATCTCGCGGCTGAGCTTGCGGGGCATCGTGGCGACATGTCTCTATATCGGCGCGGGTGTCGTTACGGTCACAGTCCTGCGGGGACTAATATGATGCGGATGCTCGTTGCATTGATCGCAGGCAGTTTGTTTGGCGCCGGCCTGCACCTGTCTGGTATGACCGATACTGCAAAGCTTCAGGGATTTCTGGACATTTTCGGAGCCTGGGACCCTACATTGATTTTCGTTATGGGTGGTGCGATTGCCCCCATGGCGCTGGCGTGGGCCGTTAGTCGCGGGCGCAAACCGTTGCTTGGCGGTACATTTCCCGCACCCGCAGAACCGAAACTCGACCGGCGCCTGATCCTCGGTGCAGTGCTGTTTGGTATTGGTTGGGGCCTTGTAGGACTTTGCCCCGGACCGGCACTTGCCTCGCTCGGCTATGGCGGCTTGTCGGGATGGATATTTCTGGCCGCGATGATCGGGGGAATGATATTGTCACCCACGGCCAGCGCACTGCTGGACAGAACTGCGCGGCGGGGATAATCATTTGCCATGGATATTCGCAAGCTCACCCCCCGCTACTACGTCGCCCCGCAAATCTCGCCCGATCAAATGGGCGCGTTCAAAGAGGCAGGCATTACCCGCATCCTGTGCAACCGTCCGGACGAAGAAGTGCCTTCTGCCTTTGGTGCTGCCGCAATGAAAGCGGCGGCAGAGGCAGCTGGACTCGAATTCGCGCTCCAGCCATTGACCCACAGCACAATGACAGAAGAGGTGATCGCGCGGAACAAAACCATCGGCGCAGAGCAAGACGGTATAACGCTGGCTTATTGCGCGTCGGGCACAAGGTCCTGTATCGCCTGGGCCCTTGGTCAGGCAGGATTGCAGTCAGCAGACGATATTATGACGGCAGCCCGCAACGGTGGCTATGACATTGAAAACATGCGGCCCTATCTAGAACAGCACGCCCCCTGAATAACCGCACTCCTTAATCAGGACAAATCCGCGCAACAACGGCGATGCTTGTGCAGACCGGATGGCAGGGGCCGTCATTACAGGCAGCCTGTACCGGAAAAAGCACTTTTGCGCGAACAATTTCGCGGATTTTGGGACATCATCTCTGAAACGGCTCATTTAATGGAAGTTGGCTGACCTACCAAATCGCCTGTTTCTTTTTCAGAACTCCAGCCTCTTCCTCCTCCGCAAGGTTTTCCCGCTGATCCCACGCGGCCATCTGGTCATCTGCGGCTCCGGCGGCAGCTTCCATATCCGGCAGATCAGGTAATTCATCCAGATTTCCGAACACATCAACATCTGCAAAACTGGGCAAAGCCGCAGGCAGCGCTGCTTCATCTCCGGATGTGCCGGCGTGCGACGCCGTAACGTCTGGCAGATCCAGCCCGTCACGATCTGCGGCACGTCTGCGCGGCTGGGTGTGCTGGGTGTTCTTGTGCTGCTCAACCTGAACGGCCCGCATACCGCCGATCTGGCCCAGCGTACCGCGCGCAATTGCCCGCCCATTGGTATCCACCACCAGCGCCTGCGCCATACTCGACAGGTTAAGATCGATGAGATCGCCAACCCGAAAGCCGCTCACCTGTTGTAGTGGCATTTTGAGGCGCGTCAGGGCAATCATCAGTTCCGCCGTAAGCCCCATCACATTTTCCGCAAGGTTTGTTTTTATCTCAACCTCGGTCGGGACGCCTCCTCCCTCTTCCGCGTCCGGTGCCTTAACCAGAGGCACGGGAAGGATCAACAACAGCTTACCCGTTCGCGTGCCAGCAGCCATGTCCAACACCATCTCGATCACGGTAAAATCGTTGGCATCAAGGACAAGTTGCGCCTGATGTGGATCCTTTGCGCGGACACCAAACCGGTAGCCTGACAACAGTCCGCGCTCGCCCTCGTGATCGGGAAGAAGAGAAGCCTGAGCCATGAGTTTGTCGATGAATGGTGCACACAGGGCCGCGTCAGTGCCTGTATGGCTTCGTGTCTCGCTCCCTTCTGGGGCAGAGGCGATCTTACCCATGGTTTGCTGCTGGATCAATCCCGCTACCATTGCCGGATCAAGCAGCGCTGCCGCCACCTGTGTACCCGGGCCATCCATTATCAGAATCAATGATGCAGGATCGAGACAGGCCGCGACCTCTTTCGTCCCGATCGACCGCTGCGTTACCCCCAATACGCCAAGCGGAAGCCCCATCAACCGCTCCGCCTGCTTTGCCGCAGTCAGTCGCAATGCGCGTGCCAATGACATAGCACGCGTTGCCTGCGCCTCTCGCCCTGTTCGGGCCTTTCGCTGCATGAGTGATGTCGTCTGTTCCGCGCTCATAGATCCGTGCTGCCCCTTCCCCGTTTTTCTTTGGCCACGTCAGCAGCCGGAGGGATGTCTTGGTTACAGACCTAAAGGACAATGGTTACCAGTGCCTTTATACGGGCAATAATCGTCGTCCGTTGTCGACGTCTCCAGTGCAGAACAGTCGCACCTCAAAGCGCGTGCCACTGCTATGCACGACGTAGTCAATCTGTCCGCCCAACCGCGTTACAATCTCGCGGCAGATGGCAAGCCCCAGACCCGCACCGCTGCCTTCCGCGTTTTTCAGGCGGGCGAATTTCTCGAATACCAGATTATGCGCACCCGCCGGGATGCCTTTCCCATTGTCAGTAAAACGCAAGATTACTTCGTCGCCCTGTCTGCGCACAGCAATATCGAGCACCGGTATATCGGCATCACAATATTTCATGGCGTTGGTCACCAGATTGATGAACACCTGCGCGAGCCTGTCTCCGTCGGTAAACAAGGTCAAATCTTCGGTCTGCGGATTGCGCCGTATTTCAATCTCCCGTGCCGAACTGGCCTGCGCAGTGACAACTGCACGCTCGATCACATCGTGTAAATTCACCAGCTCGGCGTTAAGCGACCCCTGCCCGTTTTCCAACACCGACAGATCCAGCAGATCATCGAGCAGGCGCGTAAGGCGGATCGTTTCGGAATGTATAATCGAAGCATAACGCGTCTTTTCCGCTCCGCTCAGTCCTTTCATATCACGCAAGATCTCGGAAAACGAACGGATCGAGGTCATAGGGGTGCGTAACTCATGGCTGATCTGGCTCAGAAAATCATCCTTTTGGCGCGACAGTTGCGTGAGTTTCTCGTTCGTGCGGCCCAGTTCTTTCGCTGTCTCGCTCAGCTGAAGGGATTTTGCCTCAAGCTGGCTGGAGTATTCGAGTATCTGGGCCGATTCGTCAGCCACCGCCATCAAGTCCTCAACCGAAATCGCTTGCCCGCCAATGATCTGCCCGATCATCGCGTTAGCTGTCGCAGCCCCCACCGATGCTGCAAGCTCCCGCTCCAGCGCCTGCACAAACTCCGGCGTTGGCTGGGGAGATGCTCCAACAAGCCCCTGCGCTGTTGCCTGAGTTGCAAAGAATGCCTGCGCTTCTGTTGCGCCCAAAATACGCTGGGACATGATCATAAGATCCTCGGTCCCCCCCTCGGTTGCGACCCAACCTTTTGCCGCGCCTGATGAATGGTCAAACACATTCACAAACTGCGCGCCCTGCAACCGCTCAAGCGGGCTCGGGAAGCTGAAGATCGAGACCCCGAAAAACAGCAACGCATTGAGTGACAAGCTCCACCAGACGGCATGGACTGTGGGGTCCAACCCCGTGACGCCAAACAGCGCCTGAGGCCGCAAAATCCCAATACCGAACAGGCCCTCGTCGAACACATGCGCGGGCAGCGCCACGCCAGGGCCGAAGCTGGGCAACAGCATAGTGTACATCCAGATCGCAAATCCCACACTCAGCCCCGCAACAGCACCCGTTCGCGTAGCCCCGCGCCAGAATATGCCGCCCAATAAAGCCGGCAGGAACTGCGCCACGCCGCCGAACGAAATCAGACCGATCGCCGCCAGCGCCCCAGAGCCCCCCGATGCGCGGTAATACAGATAGCCGAGTGTGATAATGAGCAGGATCGACAGCCGCCGCGCACGAATTACCACTTCACGCACATCGCCCGACTGCTGAACCGAAGGCTGGTTCAGCTTGAGCCAGAGCGGCATAACGATATGGTTCGACATCATCGTGCTCAGCGCGAGCGTGGCCACGATGACCATTGACGTGGCCGACGAGAAACCGCCAAGGAATGCCAGCATCGCCAGACCGTTCTGCCCTTGGCTCAGCGGGACCGTCAGCACGTAAAGGTCGGGGTTGGCACCGGCGGGCATAAGCTCGAGGCCGATAACGGCAATGGGCACTACAAAGAGGCTGATCGCCAGCAGGTAGAGCGGAAAAGCCCAGCTTGCGATTTGTAAATGCCGCTCGTCGTCATTCTCGACGACCATCACTTGGAACATGCGCGGCAGGCATACAAAAGCGGCGGCAGACACGACGATCAACGCGGTCCAGCGTCCGCCGCTGGTTTGCCATGTGCCTATGGGTGACGCGTCAATACGCGCCACGGTCTCAGCCACGCCGCCAGCGACCCCCCAGACCACGAAGGCCCCAACCGCCAAAAGTGCCGCCAGTTTGACCACCGCTTCGACCGCGACGGCGATGACAATACCGTGGTGCCGTTCGTTGGCATTGAGGTTTCGGGTACCGAACAGGAGCGTGAACACCGCAAGCCCCGCAGCAACCCAGAAGGCTGCATTGTCGGTGACCTGTGGGGCTTGGCCCAATCCTGCCTCGGCGCTGGCAAAAATCGACACGGACAACGTCACAGATTGCAATTGGAGCGCAATGTAGGGCGTCACCCCGATCACAGCCATCACCGTAATCATCACCGCAAGAAGGTTCGATTTACCAAAGCGCGCCGACACCAAATCCGCAACCGAAGTCACCCGTTGTGCCCGCCCTATCCGCACAAGCCGACGCAAAACCCACCACCAGCCGATCATAACCAAGGACGGGCCGAGGTAAATCGTGACATATTCCAGACCCGACCGCGCCGCGTAGCCTACGGCGCCGTAAAACGTCCATGCCGTGCAGTAGATCGACAGCGACAGCGTATAGACCAGCGGCGAGCGCAGTAGCCAGCCGCCCTTACCGCGCAATGCTGCCCGCTCTGCGAGAAATGCTACGACAAACAGCCCCGCAACATAAACAAGGCATACCGCAATGAGCTGATTCAGGGTGACCATCAGGCGTCCGCTCCGGCCTCGACCGGATCTTCGGCCCTGCTCTCCTCTCCGTCACTGCGACGGATGCGCCGCCACAGTGCAAAAGAGGCTGTGATCGCCAGCATCCAGATCACAAACAGATACCATAGCGCCAGAGAAAGCGGCATATGTTCAGCTACCTGCTCCCCCTTTGGCCACATAAGCGGCACAACCAGCCATAGTACGGTACACAAAAGGGGCAACATCCGGACGGCGTCCATCATACGGCGACGACGATAGCTGCGCCGCTCCAGAAACAGGCGCTGCTCCGGCATCAGCTCACGCGGCCCTGTGTCAACTCGCGCACGGCTGTGAGCATTTCTTCGTTTGAAAACGGCTTGGTCATAAAACGGCTGACGCCTGCTTGCATAGCCATTTCGCGGTCGCGCGACTGCCCGCGTGCAGTCAGCATCAGGACAGGCATATCCGCAAGGCTCTCGTCGCTGCGCAGCTCTGCCAAAATCTCGAAGCCGGTCTTTCCAGGCAGCATTACATCAAGCATCACAAGATCGGGTCGTGCAGCACGGATCACCTCTGCCGCATTGCCCCCATTGGCCAGCGTCTCGACCCTCCAGCCGTCGCGCCCCAGCAAAAAGCGGATCGCTTCAGCGATGTTGGCCTCATCCTCCACCAACACAACATGTTTTGCCATGTGCGCGCCCTCCCGACGTATGTTAACCGCACTTGTCCGGTCTTGCGCCGGATGCGAGGTTCTGTGACGACAACGATGCACTGGTGCGGTGCAGGTGTCAAAAACTTAACTACAGGCGCGCTGCCTGCGCTGTTACGTCGCCATGACCGACGGCTCGCGCCGCGCCGAACAACTCGCGTGCGGGCAGATACGACAGGTGGCGCCGACAGCGCGCAGCGGTCTGCTCTGGTCACCGGCCGGTGCAGGTACCAGCAACATCACACTGCGCGCAGGTGCAGGTGCATTATAGCCCGCTGCACTGCCCAAATCCGTAGTGGCATAGGCATCGAACTGGATCTGCCCGCGCCCCAGCTGGCCCAACCTCTCGTGCAGGACACTGCCCACCGCGCCAAAGGCGCCGAACAGCGGCCACAGCGGACAACAGCTGTCAAAGCGGGGGACCGAAAAGCCGCTGATGGATTTTCGAAAAATAACTGTACCCGAGCGGTCACAGACGACCAAACCTGCCCCCAGTGCAGGAAGCACCGCCAACCTGCGCAGCATGACCGAAGGCGTGACATGCAAGCGCCGCGCGAGGGCAACGGGGTCATGCCCCTGAACCGCGATAGCACCCTCCAGCACCGGCAACGGCAGTACCGCAGCATCATCGCGCATTTGCCCCAGAACACCGCGCAGGATATAGCGCGCAGCATTCGACAATGCGGCATCCCCCCCCTCCAGAACGTCCTCCACAGCCTCCCCACCCGTCTGCGGTTCTTCGAGCAACGGGAAATGGAAATTTTGCGCAGCCAAAAACGCTTCCACCTCCTCCTGAGGTGATTTACCGGCGGCAGACGGACCCTCACCGCGCTCTAGATAGGTCACAAGGGATTGCGCGCTGGTGGCAAGCCGTGCGCTGTCTGCATCCAGGTTCGCGTGAAATCGGTTCTGCCATTCCCGCTCCAGAGGGGCGTCACCGGCGAGAATTTCCGCCGTGGACCGGACGGCGGCTGCGGTGGTTAACAATTCGTGCATCGCATCCGCCAACAACGGGTCATGCGCCATCCTGTCGCCCAGTGTCTCGACCGTCCGCTCCAGTGCCGCGACACGTCGCTGGCTGATCGCGAGTGCTGCAGCCCAACCGGGGTAGCGCCCTGCAAACGCCTCTGCCAGTGCGGCATCCTCCGCAGGCATGTTTGCCGCCACTGCCGCCTCGCCCAAAACACCCAAAAGCGCGGCCTCTGCCCCTTCGGTAAGAGACTGCGGCTCCACCTCAAGCGCGGAGGCGATTGCAAGCAGAAGCTTACCACCGATTCTGCGTCGGTTATGTTCGATCAGGTTTAGGTAGCTTGCGGAAATACCGATAGTGCGGGCCAGATCGGCCTGCTTTATGCCCTGCATCACGCGCCGCTCCCGGATGCGGCTGCCGGTTATGGTCTCACGCGCCACGCGGCACCGTGCTCCACAACTCCGACTCTGCGGGATTGTCACGCTTTTTCATGGGCTTTCTGCGCTGCAATATCACTAAATTTACACCTGATCTTCCGATACAGTTTATTTATTTACAAAAAAATCCATTTAATCAAGGGCCTTATTGCAGCAACACCTCCTCGACCCGATACTGCCTTTGCACGAATACGTGCCGGCACCAACGCCCGGGAGAAGGCTGTGGTGAACGTTTCAACACTTTCGGGAGGACATCATGTCAATTTTCAATCCGACACGTCGCGGTCTGATCCAAGCCGGCGCAGTTGCCGGTGCCGGTCTTGCACTGCCCACGTATCTGCGCGCTGACGGCCACTCCGGCTTTACCAACGCGCCACAAGGCGACACCGTCACACTGGGCTTTAACGTGCCACAGTCCGGCCCCTATGCCGATGAAGGCGCAGACGAGCTGCGCGCGTTCCAGCTGGCTGTCGAGCACCTGAATGGTGAAGGCGATGGCGGTATGCTGCAAACCTTCAGCTCCAAAGCGCTCGATGGCACAGGCATCATGGGCAAGAAAGTCCAGTTCGTTACCGGTGACACGCAGACAAAATCTGACGCCGCCCGCGCGTCTGCAAAGTCGATGATCGAAAAAGACGGCGCCATCATGATTTCAGGCGGCTCGTCTTCGGGTGTGGCTGTGGCCGTTCAGGCGCTGTGCCAAGAGGCCGGCATCATCTTTATGGCGGGTCTTACACACGCCAACGACACAACGGGTAAGGACAAGCAGGCCAACGGCTTCCGCCACTTCTTCAACTCGTATATGTCCGGTGCGGCCCTCGCGCCGATCCTGATCGACCAGTACGGTGCCGACCGCAAGGCCTATCACCTGACAGCAGATTACAACTGGGGCTACACCACCGAGGAAGCGATGAAATCCTCGACCGAAGCGCTGGGTTGGGAAACTGTAAATTCGGTGCTTACACCGCTGACTGCAACCGACTTCTCCGCGTATATCGCACCTGTGATCCAATCCGGTGCAGACGTGCTGGTACTGAACCACTACGGCGGTAACATGGTTAACTCGTTGACGAACGCGGTCCAGTTCGGCCTGCGCGATCTTGACGTAAACGGCAAGAAGTTCGAAATCGTCGTGCCGCTCTACTCCGAGCTGATGGCACGCGGTGCGGGCGCCAACATCAAGGGTATTCTCGGCTCCCAGAACTGGGACTGGAAACTCGAGAACGAGCTGGGCGCACGCTTTAGCGGCACCAATGCATTCGTGCAGTCCTTCGGCACCAAGTTCGGCTTCCCGCCCTCACAGGCGGCGCATACCTGCTATGTCCAGACACTGCTCTATGCAGACGCGGTCACACGCGCAGGCTCGTTCAACCCGTGCGCCGTTGGCGAAGCGCTCGCGGGCTTCGAGTTCGACGGTATGGGCAACGGTCCGACACTTTACCGTGCCGATGATCACCAGTGCTTCAAGGACGTTGTGGTTGTGAAGGGTAAAGAAACCCCTGACGACGAATACGATCTGGTTGAAATCGTCGAAGTGACGCCTGTTGATCAGGTTACTTATGCCCCCGACCACCCACAGTTTGCGGGCGGATCGCTGGGAACTTGTAACCCAGGCGCATAAGCGCAGCTAACACGGCAGGGCGGGCCACACGACAGGCCCGCCCTGCCCCACTCACGCACTCAACACACCGCAGATCAGCTTCCAGCTCCCAGCCTTAATTGGCCGGGCGTGCGGCGCTTGTGACAGATGGGACAGACCATGGACGCACTCCTCCTTCAAATTCTCAACGGGCTCGACAAGGGCTCTGCATATGCGCTGATCGCCCTCGGCCTGACGCTGATTTTCGGCACTTTGGGCGTGGTCAACTTTGCCCATGGTGCCCTTTTCATGATCGGTGCGTTCTGTGCCGTGACATTTACCAAGTTGCTCACCCTTAGCCACAAAGTTGTGGACGAGACGCGCAAAGACTTTTTGGGCAACCCGATGGAGGTTGACGTCCCCTACATTTATGACTGGTTCGGGCAATCGACGGGCGATGCTATGATCGACTGGGCGGTGCCGCTGTCGATTCTGTTTGCGGTGCCGGTCATGATCCTCATCGGGTTTGTGATGGAGCGCGGCCTGATCAAGCACTTCTACAAGCGGCCCCATGCCGACCAGATCCTCGTCACTTTTGGCCTCGCCATCGTTATGGCCGAGATCATCAAATATTTTTACGGCGCCAACCCGATCCCAACGCCTGCGCCAGCGGCCTTTGCCGGATCGTTCGATTTCGGCGCAATGCTGGGGTTCGACGCCAACACGATCATCTACCCCTACTGGCGCCTGATCTATTTCGCCTTCGCGGCCATCGTCATCGGGATTGTGTTTGCCTTCTTGCAATTCACGACCTTCGGCATGGTCGTGCGCGCCGGTATGGCCGACCGCGAGACTGTTGGCCTGCTGGGGATCGACATCGACAAACGCTTTACCATCATGTTCGGGATCGCTGCTGCTGTCGCGGGGCTGGCCGGTGTGATGTATGCGCCGATCAACTCTCCCAACTATAACATGGGTATGGATTTTCTGGTCCTCAGTTTTGTTGTCGTGGTTGTGGGCGGCATGGGTTCGCTGCCCGGTGCGGTGCTCGCGGGGTTCTTGCTGGGAATCTTAGAAAGCTTTGCCTCGATGGCCTTTGTGCTGGATGCAATTCCAGGCCTTAACCAGATCATCATTTACCTTGTTGCGATCATCATTTTGCTGACGCGTCCCCGTGGCCTGATGGGCCGCAAAGGCGTGATGGAGGATTAAGAACATGTTTGGACTTACAAAACGCGACGCAGGACTTCTGGCAATTGTTGCCGCGCTGTGTCTCTTTGCCCCGTTTATCCTCAATCCTTTCCCGTCAAGTTCGGGTATGGCACAGTTCAACGCGGGCTATCCTGACCTCATGCAGCGACTGGTGATTTTCGGAATCTTCGCCATCGGTTTCAACATCCTGTTCGGTCTCACCGGATACCTCAGCTTCGGCCACGCCGCGTTTCTGGGTGTCGGATCCTACGCTGCAATCTGGATGATGAAGTTGCTTACGATGAACATCGTTCCTGCAATAATCGTCTCTGTGCTGGTGGCGGGCCTATTCTCGCTGGTCGTCGGATATATCTCCTTGCGGCGCTCGGGCATCTACTTCTCGATCCTGACACTGGCATTTGCACAGATGTCCTATGCGCTGGCCTACTCTGTGCTGACGCCTATCACCGGCGGCGAAACCGGCCTTCAGCCCAAGTACACGGATCCGCGCATCCTCGATGCCGCGCCTGCTGCTGGGCAGACACCGCGGGCCAACCTGTTTGGGCTGGATATGAAAGCCAGCACACAGCTCAATTTCGGCGACTGGGTGTTTACCTTTAACGCAGGCTACTACATCGCGGCCGCTGTCATGTTGATCGCTTTTTATCTGTCGATCCGCATCTTCCGCTCCCCCTTCGGGATGATGCTGCGGGCGGTGAAATCAAACCAACACCGCATGAACTATACCGGCCTGAACTCAAAACCTTACACACTGGCTGCTTTTGTTATCTCCGGCATGTACGCCGGACTGGCCGGGGGATTGCTTGTGGCAATGGACACTCAGGTGGGCGCGGAGCGCATGTTCTGGACGGCCTCCGGCGAGGTGGTGCTTATGACCATCCTTGGCGGTGCCGGCACGCTGATTGGTCCGGTTCTGGGCGCTGGCTTCATCAAATATATGGAAAACATCGTCTCAAAGATAAACAAATCGGTTCTTGAGCAGTGGTTTGCCTTCATGCCCGACGGCATCGAAGACCTGATGGTGACACTGGTTTATCCGTTTGTCGGCAAAGGGTGGCACCTCACGCTGGGCCTGCTGTTTATGGCGGTTGTCATCTTTTTGCCCGGCGGTCTGGTCGAGGGCGGTCAGCGCATCGGCAAAATGTTCCGCCGCAAGAAAACCGATCCGAAATCGCCGGACGGCAAAACCACACCTGCCGAATAAGGAGCGCACACTATGGGTATTCTTGAAGTCAAAAACGTGAACAAGCGCTTTGGCGGGTTGCAGGCACTGGGGAACGTCAACCTCTCCATTGCCGAAAACACCGTTCATGCGATCATCGGGCCGAACGGCGCGGGTAAATCAACCTTGCTGAACGTGCTTGTGGGTAAGCTGATCCCCGACACAGGGTCGGTCATGTTCGACGGCAAATCCGTGTTGGGCCGCAAGCCCTACGAGATCAACCAGATGGGCATTTCCCGCGTATTCCAGACACCAGAGATTTTTGGGGATCTTACCGTGCTGGAAAACATGCTGATCCCGTGCTTTGCAAAACGGGACGGTGCGTTCAGCCTTCACGCAATTGGTAGCATCGAAAGCGAAAAAGACGTCTACGAGAGCGCCAAAAAAATGCTCGAAGACATGAAGCTGTTTGAAAAGCGCGACATGCAAGCTTCTTCGATGTCACGCGGGGACAAGCGCCGCCTTGAAATCGCGATGTGCCTGTCCCAAGAACCGCGGCTGCTGCTCCTCGACGAGCCCACAGCGGGGATGGCGCGGGCCGACACCAACAACACCATCGACCTGCTCAAGCAGATCAAGGAAGAGCGTGACATCACCATCGCGATCATCGAGCACGATATGCACGTGGTGTTTTCTCTGGCCGAGCGGATCACTGTGCTGGCACAAGGCACACCACTGGTCGAGGACACACCCGACAAGATCAAAGGCCACCCGAAGGTAAAAGAAGCCTATCTGGGGGAGACGCAGGAGGTCTGACCGCCGGTCCCCTGCCCCTGCTGCTGCGCGCCAGCGCGCCCCGCATTCAAAGGACAACGATATGAACACCGAAACACTGAACAAAAACGCCAATCATGCGGCCACCGCGCCGGCCTTCCTGTCGGTTTGGGATATTCACGCCTATTATGGCGAAAGCTATATCGTGCAGGGAGTAAGCTTCAACGTGCATGAGGGCGAGATCCTTGCACTTTTGGGGCGCAACGGTGCGGGCAAAACATCAACCCTGCGTGCCATCGCGCAAATCGGCACGCCCGAGTTGCGCAAGGGCGAGGTCTGGCTCGATCATAAACCCCTTCACCTGATGAAAAGTCACGAAGCGGCCAACAACGGTCTGGCACTGGTGCCCGAAGACCGCCGCATCATTGCAGGCCTCACAGTCGAGGAAAACCTCAAGCTGGCCCAGATCGCCCCCCCTATCGGCTGGTCATTGGAGCGTGTGTACGAATTATTCCCCCGTCTGGGCGAGCGGAAAAAACAAGAAGGCACCACACTATCGGGGGGAGAGCAACAGATGCTGGCCATCGCCCGCGCGCTGTGCCGCGACATCAAGGTGCTGCTCCTCGACGAGCCCTATGAAGGGTTGGCACCCGTGATCGTGGACGAAATCGAAAAGACACTTGGCATCATCAAGGCGCAGGGCATCACCACCATTCTGGTCGAGCAAAACGCCGTACGCGCCCTCAAATTGGCAGACCGTGCGGTTATCCTCGACACAGGCAGTGTGGTCTTCGATGGCTCGGCACAAGAGGTCCTCGACAACGAATCGCTGCGCGCAGAATACCTCGCCATCTGACTTGAAACATACCGAAGCTCTGAATTGCCCCGCAGCTTGCGGGGTTTTTCGTTTGATATGCGCGCCAGTGACACCACAATCGCTGCTTTATCTTCAATGGGGAAACAGAGTCTGGTTTTTGTTTGGTGTGACGGGAATAGTGGCTAAAACAAGGCGAACATTTTCAAAGGGATAAAATATGCCGATTACATTTAATGAGACGTCCAATTCATTCGAAGGTGGAAATGATTTTGACACCACACTGGCAGGATTCGATTTCTCTGTTTTCGGCGGCATCATCAGCAATTCAGGCGCGATTACCGCCCCCGTGACCGCAAGATCAGATCAGGGAATCGAGTTCGTTAACTCACTCTTCGGCAGCCTGTCGAAAGCGGCGGGCAGCCAGTATGCACTCGATCTCACTGGCAATGGCGGGCGTCTCATTTTCAATGACGGCACGATCTTTGGCTCTGTCCGGCTCGGGAACGGGTTTGACAACTTTTTCAACAGTGGCCTCGTTGAAGGACAGATCCGCACCGGCAATGGTAATGACACGCTCACCAACCAGATCCTTCCGGGTATTGATGGCGGTCCACAAACAGTCGGCACGATCACCGGCACGGTAAATATGGGCAACGGCGACGATGCGGTTCTCAATACAGGCGTCATGGCGGATATTCTGTTGGGCGACGGCAACGACACCTATACTGTCAGCGGCTTTTTCGGGGTCGCTTCGGACAACGCAACCTCCGGCATTTCCGGTGACGTGCGCGGTGGTTCAGGCGATGACACCATGACTGGCGGCGCGTCGGATGAAAACTTTTACGGGGGGGGGGATAATGACCTGCTGATCGGCAACGGAGGCCGCGATCAACTTAAAGGCCAGAGCGGGGACGATCTGATCTTTGGCGGTGACGGCAATGATAATATCATCGGCGGTAGTGGAAATGATTTCATCGACGGCGGCAACAACAACGACCGTTTGTCCGGTGGTACCGGTAATGATGTAATCGTCGCGGGTAGCGGCAATGACCAGCTGTTTGGCGGCGCCGACGATGACTTCCTTTCAGGCGATAACGGCAACGATTTTATGAATGGTGGCAGCGGGAATGACACGCTGGAAGGCGGTCAAGGGCGTGATATCCTCATCGGTGGCGATGGCGACGATGTGTTTGTATTCCGCGGCAGAACCAACACCGACGAGATCCGTGATTTCAACGAAGGGGATCGCATTGATCTTCAGGCCCTTGCAGGCGCCGGTAGCATTACCTTTGCAGACGTTCTCGACAACACCGTTTTTGCGGGTGGCGATGCAATCATTGATCTGAGCACTCTGTTCAATAATGCCAACTTTGATGGGCCTGTCGACCGCGGTTCTGTATTGACAGTCAACAATGTAACGGCGGCCGATCTGGACGCCTCTGCGTTCATCCTATCCGAAGATATTTTCATCGCCGTATAATCTATACTCCTGCCGCCTGCCCCCATCCGGTGCAGGCGGCATTTTCTACGCCTCTGACAAATAGGACCGCAAATCTGTTTTCAGGGTCTTTCCGTAGTTATTTTTCGGCAGTTCATCCAACCGGATATAGCGTTTGGGCCGTTTGAACCGCGCGATATTTTCCAGACAAAGCGTGTCGAGTTCTACCTCGGACGCATCCCCTACCACGAATGCCACAACCTCCTCGCCCCAATCGGCGTGCCTTGCGCCCACAACCGAGACCTCGGTAACCTGCGGATGGCGCAGCAGCACTTCCTCCACCTCTCGGGGATATACATTGGAGCCGCCGGTGATGATCACGTCCTTGGAACGGTCCTGCAGCGTAAGGTAGCCCGCTACGTCTAGATACCCGATATCTCCCGTCATCAGCCAACCATCACGCAGAGTTCTGGATGTGGCCTCAGGATTGCCCCAATAGGCCCGCATCACAGGAGCGCCACGTACCAAAATCTCGCCACTGCTACCTGCTGCAACAGGCCTGCCATCGCTGTCCGCGATCTGGACCTCGACCACCGATTGCGCCCGCCCGACAGAGCCTAGGCGGGCGTACCAATCAGGATGCCTGCGATCCGCTACATCGTGTCGCGATAGGGCAGTGATCGCCATGGGGCATTCCCCTTGTCCGTATATTTGCACAAAAACAGGGCCGAAATGATCGACAGCCTCGATAATATCGGCTGTGTACATCGGACCGCCCGCATAAACGACCGTGCGCAATCCCTCGCCTCGCAACCCTACCGCCTTAGCCGTCCGCGTTAGGCGGGTTACCATCGTAGGGGCCGCAAACATATGACAGCGGCCAAAATAGGCCGCCAGTTCAAGGACCTCGTTGCTGTCAAATCCACCCGAAACAGGGCAGACATGCCGCGCTCCTGCCTGCACATGAATAAAGTTATAAAGGCCTGCACCATGGCTCAAAGGCGCGGCATAAAGGGCAGCATCGTGAGCTTGCACGCAATCCACGTCCATCCCGTAGGACAGCGACATTGCCTGCAACATGCCGTGCGTAATCATCACCCCTTTGGGTGTGCCGGTGGTGCCGGATGTGTAAAAGAGCCACGCGAGGTCACCTGCTTCCCGGTGGCAGATTTCGACACTGGCGCCATCCGCCTCCATATCCGGCGGCATGATGCAGGCGCAGGTCACTCCCGCCGCCTTCAGTTCAACGAAATGCGCGGCGTCAGTAAAGCAAACATATGCGCCGCTGTTCTCCAGAATGATCCGCGCTTCGCGGCCATGCAGCTTTGCGTTCATCGGCACCGCAGCAGCACCTGCGTAGAGAATTGCATAGAGCGCAATCAGCCAGTCTGGGTGGTTTCCCATAAATATCGCCACACGGTCGCCGGCATGAACCCCGCGCGCTTGCAATCCTGCGGCCATCGCTCGGGCACGGGCGTCAAATGTGGCATAATCCGCAAAGCACTGTTTTCCATGATACAACGCCGCCCGCGCAGGATCGTGATGCGCGCGCCGCTCCAGCCAATGGGCAATATTCACATGTACCTCCTGCCTTGCCATTCCCTTAGGGTAAAGTCGCGCCTTTCCATGCCTCTGTCCATGACATATAAGCGCTGGAAATCGGTGCGTTTCAACGCCCCCCTTCGCAACGGACGAGGACCCATATGACAAAGAACACCCATGACTCCGATGTCGCATTTATCCGCGCATTGGCCGAACTTCTCAACGAAAACGATCTGACGGAATTGCAGGTTAAACGCGATTATGCCGAGGATGACAGCCTGAATGTGCGCGTCTCCCGCAAACCGCCCCAGCAAATTATGGCAGCACAGGCCGTTTCTCAGGCCCCTATGACCTCTGCGTCCGCACCTGCGGCTGTTACCTCGGCACCTGCTCAGCCGGCTGATCCCTCTGCTGATCCCGGCGCGGTGTCCTCGCCAATGGTCGGCACCGTCTATACCTCGCCAGAGCCGGGTGCGCCTGCATTCATCACGGTCGGCACAAAAGTTTCCGAAGGTGATACATTGCTCATCGTTGAAGCGATGAAAACCATGAACCACATCCCCGCCCCCCGTGGCGGCACCGTAAAACGTATTCTGGTCGAAGACGGGGCTGCCGTCGAATTCGGCTCACCGCTTGTGATCCTCGAATAAGGGGGACCCACCATGTTCAATAAAATTCTGGTCGCCAACCGTGGTGAAATCGCCCTGCGCGTTATCCGTGCTGCACGGGAAATGGGCATTGCTTCTGTTGCTGTGCATTCCACTGCTGACAGTGACGCGATGCATGTGCGTATGGCGGATGAGAGCGTCTGCATAGGCCCTCCTTCGTCGCAACAATCGTACCTCAGCATTCCTGCGATCATCGCCGCCTGCGAAATTACCGGCGCCGAGGCGATCCACCCCGGCTACGGCTTCTTGTCGGAAAATGCGGGCTTTGTGCAAGTGATTGAAGATCACGGCCTCACGTTCATCGGGCCCACTGCCGAGCATATCCGCGTGATGGGCGATAAAATTACCGCTAAGGACACCATGAAAGCGCTCGGTGTTCCTTGTGTTCCCGGTTCCGATGGTGGTGTGCCTACACTCGAAGATGCAAAACGTATCGGCGAGGAAGTCGGGTATCCTGTGATCATCAAGGCCACTGCTGGCGGTGGTGGCAAGGGCATGAAAGTGGCGCATTCCGCCAAAGACATGGAAAAAGCCTACCAGACGGCACGCGCGGAAGGGAAATCGAACTTCGGCAATGACGAAGTCTACATCGAGAAATATCTTACGACTCCGCGCCACATCGAAATACAGGTTTTTGGAGACGGCAAGGGCCGCGCCGTACATCTGGGAGAACGTGACTGCTCGCTTCAGCGGCGCCACCAAAAAGTATTCGAAGAAGCACCGGGCCCTACGATTAGCGCTGAAGAGCGTGCGCGGATCGGCAAGGTCTGTGCGGATGCCTGTGCAAACATCAATTACATCGGTGCAGGCACAATCGAGTTTCTTTATGAAAACGGCGAGTTTTATTTCATCGAGATGAACACGCGCCTTCAGGTCGAGCACCCCGTGACCGAAGCCATTTTTGGCGTCGATCTGGTGCGCGAGCAGATCCGTGTAGCCTCAGGGCTGCCGATGTCGTTTCATCAGGATGAACTCAAGATTAACGGCCATGCTATCGAGGTTCGGATCAATGCCGAGAAGCTTCCGAATTTCTCGCCCTGCCCTGGCAAGATAACACAGTATCACGCACCTGGCGGTCTTGGTGTGCGAATGGATTCCGCGCTCTATGACGGTTATAAAATCCCGCCATATTACGACAGCTTGATCGGGAAACTGATTGTACATGGGCGCGACCGCCCCGAAGCGCTGGCACGTTTGGGTCGTGCGCTGGGTGAGTTGATCGTGGACGGGGTCGATACCACGGTGCCGTTGTTCCACGCGTTGTTGCAAGAAAAAGATATCCATACCGGCGGATACAATATCCACTGGTTGGAGCACTGGCTGGAAACCAACCTCGGGGACGCCTGAACGCATGACTGAGCTGACGCCGGAGCTGTTGTTGCACGGTTATAGCGTCGGCATCTTTCCCATGAGCGAAAGCCGCGACGACCCAGAGATTTTCTGGGTCGATCCGCGCAGGCGCGGTATACTACCGCTAGATGGTTTCCACATTTCGCGCTCATTAAGTCGTGCTATGCGCAACTCGACATGGACCGTTACCATTGATCGCGATTTTGCAGGTGTCGTTGACGGCTGCGCCGATCGCGAGGATACATGGATAAACGCAGAGATACGCACGCTATACACAGCACTGCATGAGCGCGCTCAGGCCCACTCACTCGAAGTGTGGGAGGGGACAGAGTTGGTTGGCGGCGTTTACGGTGTTGTGCTGGGGTCTGCGTTCTTTGGCGAGTCGATGTTTTCACGGCGGACCAACGCGTCAAAAATTGCTCTCGCTTGTATGGTGGACCGTTTGCGCAGTGGCGGCTTTACGCTGTTTGACACCCAGTTCATCACCGATCATCTGGCATCTCTGGGAGCCGTCGAAATTACACGCGCCCAGTATCACGCGCAACTGGCTGTTGCAAAATTACGGATCGCATCGTTCACCGCATTGCCAGACGCGAAGCCTCAGGACGTGATACAGCGCATGACCCAGATGTCATAGCGCGAATGCTCCATCGCGTTGAGTGCGGGCGCTGATGCAATCATCCAGCCGGTAAATACCGTCCCCACGCTTCCGATTTCAGAAACCTCAATTGCCGCGTAAGCATCA
Organism: Sulfitobacter guttiformis; assembly: GCF_003610455.1. Taxonomy (NCBI): domain Bacteria; kingdom Pseudomonadati; phylum Pseudomonadota; class Alphaproteobacteria; order Rhodobacterales; family Roseobacteraceae; genus Sulfitobacter; species Sulfitobacter guttiformis. Next base: position 677,903 of record NZ_RAQK01000002.1, read on the forward strand.
CCAGAAGGGTTTCCTTCGGGATAGCGACATTCGTTCAACACGATTTTCAGGCGGCCGATGCTCGCTATCTGCCCGTTCGGGATCGAAAGATCGACCGTGGTGCCGGATGTTTTATCCAATGCACGCAAGATCGCGCCACTCCCGTTGTTGGTAGGCTCAGCCATCGCAGTGCCCGCACAAAACATGGCACCAAGGGCGAGTGCGCGCATCACTCGGGACTCCACGCCTCATAATCACCACGGTCTGCCGGTTTCTCGCGGCGGATCGAACCACTCGGCGCATAAGCGAGCATTGTTCCGGTGAGGTTCTCCTGATGCGGTTTCTCCCATACCTTATGCACCATCGGCTGGTCGGTCGGTGGGGCGTCGTAGGTGCGGTGCATCCAGCCGTGCCAATCTGGGCTGATCCGGCTTGCCTCGATCTCGCCGTTGAAGATTACCCAACGTTTGCTGTCATCGGCATTGCGGTAATAAATGTTGCCCTGATCATCCTCGCCCACCTTCTCGCCCTTGCGCCACGTAAACAGCTGGGTGTTGAGGGTTTGGCCGTTCCACCAGGTAAAGGCCTTGAGCAAGTTGTTGATCAGTCCCATAGTCGTATCCCTTATGCAGTTATTCCTGATATGGCGTATCAGCGGTTAAAGGTCTAGGGCCGAGTTAGGCAACAACCAGCGCAGTCACCTCAATTTCGATGCGGTATTTGGGGTCGATCAGGCCGCATTCGATCATCGTCGCTGCGGGCGGGTTCGCACCGAAAGTCTCTGACAACACAGGAAAGCAAGGCGCAAATTCTGCTCGGTCAGGCAGCATATAGGTGACGCGCACCACGTGGGCCATGTCGCTTCCCGCCTGTTCGAGCGCGTCCCTAATTACGCGCAGGGCATCGCGGCACTGTGTCACCACGTCATCGCCCTGCCCGACGGTTCCCGCAACATGGACAAAACCTCCCGCCACAACCGCGCGGCAATAGCCCAGCTTCGCTTCGAATTCGCCGCCTGAATGGATACGCTTCATGTCTGTTCTACCTTCTCGAAAATAAGACAATCCTGATAATCTTTTAGCCCCTGCTGGCCACGCCAGCTTCCGGGGTTAACTTTTGAAATGCGGGCGCCGTGTTGCGCCGCGAGCGCCTCCCAGAATGCGAGGGAGTAACCAACTGCCATCTCCGGTTCTTCCATCCGCTCGATAAATGCCGCACCTATCCTGTGCTGGAAGGCAAAGTGTGCCTGCGGTGGAATGTCATCGTCCACCAGGAACGTCGTGAAGTAGGCCTTTCCAGTACTGTCCATCACCCGCATGGATTGCGCAAAATAGGCGCGGGTTTCTGCCTCCAGCAGATGGGTGTAGACCGACACAGCAATGAGCAAATCAAAGCTTTTGTCGGGATAGGGAAACACATAAGCGCAAGGATCGATCCTGCCGCGGGGATTGTAGAAGGGGTTGAAAATATCTGCATGGGTAAAATGGTACCCATCGCGTTCGGATAGTTTTTTCTGACACCATAAAATGCCATACTTTACGATATCGAAACCGGAATAACGCACATCGCTGCCTGCACGCCTTAATGCGGTGGCAATACGCCCGATGCCACAACCGATGTCTAGTATCCTTACGCCTTCGCCCAATGTGAAGTCACGCCTCAAGGCGACAACCAACTCGTCCCCCTGACTGATAAAATCACCATCAGCGGCATAATTTAGCGCCTTGGGTGGTGCATCCGTCCCGTCCAACCACGAAGTCCGCGCCATCACACCCGATACAACTGGCGCGACGACAGCATATTTCAAACGCCGAAACGCCAATGCAGCAGCGCGCACCATAGCCGGTTTTCCGCGTGTGAAATGCATCTTCCTATTCCTACCTCACGAAAAAGGCAGACCAACGCGGCCTGCCTTTCTCTTGTTCAAAATGTCCTGCTTCACAGATCAGCCTGCTGTGGCCGGCTCTTTTTCGGCATCGGCATGGATCATCAACGGCTTCGCATCTGATGTCACAGCCTCTTCGTTCACAACGACCTCTGTAACGCTGTCCAATCCTGGCAGATCGAACATCGTATCGAGCAATATATCCTCGAGGATCGAACGCAAACCACGCGCACCGGTTTTGCGCAGGATCGCCCGCTTGGCGATTGCTGTGAGCGCGTCGTCGGTGAAGGTCAGTTGAGTGTCCTCCAGCTCGAAAAGGCGCTGGTACTGCTTGACCAATGCATTCTTTGGCTTCGTCAAAATTGTGACCAAAGCATCCTCATCCAGATCTTCAAGCGTGGCCAAAACCGGCAGACGGCCTACAAATTCCGGGATCAGTCCAAACTTTAGCAGGTCTTCCGGCTCCAGATCGGTGAAAATCTCGCCGATGCCACGTGCATCCTGATCGCGTACATCTGCACCAAACCCCATAGCGGAGCCTTTGCCCCGAGCAGCAATAATCTTGTCCAGACCGGCAAACGCACCACCGCAGATAAACAGGATGTTGGTTGTGTCCACCTGCAGGAATTCTTGCTGTGGATGCTTACGCCCGCCTTGCGGCGGAACGGAGGCTACGGTCCCCTCCATGAGCTTCAGCAATGCCTGCTGTACACCCTCACCTGATACATCACGGGTGATCGAAGGATTTTCGGACTTGCGCGTAATCTTGTCTACTTCGTCGATATAGACGATGCCGCGCTGCGCCCGTTCAACGTTATATTCAGACGCTTGAAGCAACTTGAGAATGATGTTCTCGACATCCTCGCCCACATAACCGGCCTCGGTCAGTGTGGTTGCGTCGGCCATCGTGAAAGGCACATCAAGAATTCGCGCTAACGTTTGCGCCAGCAACGTTTTGCCGCAGCCTGTGGGGCCCATGAGCAAAATGTTGGATTTCGCCAGCTCGATATCGCCGCCTTTTTGGGCGTGGTTGAGCCGTTTGTAGTGGTTGTGCACAGCCACCGAAAGCACACGTTTTGCTGTTGCCTGACCGATGACATAGTCGTCCAGCACATCACAGATGTCCTTCGGCGTTGGCACGCCATCCGTTGCCTTCAGGCCGGATGCCTTTGTTTCTTCACGGATAATATCCATGCACAGCTCGACGCACTCATCACAGATGAACACGGTCGGCCCTGCGATCAACTTGCGAACCTCATGCTGGCTCTTGCCGCAGAAGCTGCAATAGAGTGTGTTTTTGCTGTCGCCGCTGGTTGAATTGGCCATGTGAGCCCTTTCAGGTCTAATGCTTGTAAGTGACACCCAAAATCGGGTGCAACATATCGAATTGCGGATCACACTAAGTCACGCATTGCGGTCCTGCAATCGCATAAACCGCCAAGCGCGCTGTTGTGACTTACTTGCCCTTCTTGGGCTTGGGCGCTGTTTTATCGTCTTGCTTGCCACGGTTCTCGACGATCTCGTCGATGTGGCCCCAATCTTTTGCTTCTTCAGCGGTCATCCATTTGTCACGGTCCAGCGCCTTTTGAACCGTCTCATAGTCCTGACCGGTATGCTTGACATAAAGCTGATACATCCGCTCGCGGGTTTGTTCGATGTGGCGGGCGGAAATCAGTATATCTGCCGCAACGCCCTGCGATCCACCCGAAGGTTGATGGATCATCACTTCGGAGTTCGGCAGCGAGAAGCGCATACCTTTTTCGCCACCGACCGCAATAACCGACCCCATCGAGGCCGCCATACCGCAGATCAATGTCGATACTTTCGGACGGATGTATTGCATTGTGTCATAGATCGACAGCCCCGCCGATACCTCGCCGCCGGGTGAGTTGATGTACATGCTGATTTCTTTGGACGGATTCTCGGATTCGAGGTGCAGCAACTGTGCAACGATCAGGTGGCTCATGCCGCTGTGGATCGGGCCATTGATGAACACAATCCGCTCTTTAAGCAGGCGCGAGAAGATATCATAGGCGCGCTCGCCGCGGGCTGTCTGCTCCACAACCATTGGAACAAGGTTCATGTATGTCTCGACGGGATCTTGCATATGCTCTGCCTTCAGATGGGAATTGAACGGGACCATACCCGCCACTTGTTACCACAAGATTAGTCCCGCCAACGGGGAGCTTCAAGGGGGGCTGACAGACGATTGCCCGCTTGGTTGAACTGGCGCGGCGCAGAACTATCTCGCGGCGTATGAATAAACACATATCCCCCTTCCCGCCCAGCGCCGCCGCCGCTTATGCGCGGCTTGCAGAATTTGCACCCTATGCCGGCCAGGATTATGCCAAAAAGCGAAATTTTGATCTGGGCGGTGCGGTTTCGGGCGGGCCAAGTGCGCACAGTCATGTTTCGACGCTGTCGCCGTATTTACGGATGAAACTGCTTGATGAGGGCGATGTCTCCCGCGCAGTATTGAACCAGATGACGCCGGGTGCCGCAGATAAGTTCATCGCCGAAGTGTGGTGGCGCACCTACTGGAAGGGATGGATGGAGCAGCGGCCCACAGTCTGGACAGCCTACCGCGACGATCTGGCGCGCCTACACAACGAGGTCCAGACCCAGTCAGGACTGCGACAGCGCTGGGAGGCTGCCTGTCTGGGCGAAACAGGCATCGACCCATTCGATCACTGGGCGCGGGAGCTGGCGCAAACCGGCTATCTGCACAACCATGCGCGCATGTGGTTTGCCTCGATCTGGATCTTCACGCTTAAGTTGCCTTGGCAATTAGGCGCGGACTTCTTCCTGCGGCATTTGCTTGATGGCGATGCGGCAGTAAATACGCTCAGTTGGCGCTGGGTTGCAGGGATTCAGACGCAGGGCAAAACCTATCTCGCGGAAGCTTCAAACATTGCCAAATTCACCGATGGGCGGTTCATAGGCGTTAAAGGGCTCGCGGACAGTGCCGTTCCGGTCACCGCGCCCGCCCAGCCAAATCGACAGGAGATTGCGCAAATTGCTCCCTATGACGGCGCTCCGGCTGACCGTGTGGGCTTGCTGTTGCACTCGGACGATATCGTAGCACCACCTTTAGACGCTTTGGGCGTCACCCCCGTTAGCACTGCTTATCTGGACTGCACTACAGCACAAAGCCCATGGCGAACTGCATCGATGGTTACGGATTTCAGAAAGGCTTTGGTACACGACCTTACGACACAGGCAATGATGCTTGACGCAGATGTCTCCGTTTCGGACTGGGCCTCGGCACAAGGACTGGACCGGATTATCACGCCCCATGCCCCTGTCGGTGCGGTGCGTAGCGCGCTGCGCCACGTGCGCAAGGCGGGCACGGTGCCCGTGACGGAGATCCGCCGACCGATTGATAGCGCTGCATGGCCTCTCGCAACCGCCGGTTTCTTTAAGTTCCGTGCCCACATACCGGAATTACTCGAACAATTTGGGTAGAATATGCTTCACAGGCCCAATTCGGATTGCGTCATGTTATTGTAATTCAACCGTCATAAATCTGTGACGGAATCACGGGAAAAAGCAGCGACCGTAATGCGAGCCTGGAGCAAGCCATGAACCGTAAATCCATCTTGAACGATCCGACAATCGGCAACAGGGCCGAAGCCTTTGAGGCATTCGACGACATCCCCACAAACCCCCATCTGAGCCGTACAATTGGCGAAGTTGTCGCCGCACGCTATTCGCGCCGCGATATGTTCAAGGGATCGCTTGCGGTAACCGCCACAACCGCGTTGTTTGGAACCTCAGCCATGATCGCGCCCAAGCAGGCAGCGGCGGCGGGCACCTCGCGCTATAACTTCACTGAGCTCGAGTGGGGCAATGATTCGATGCACCACGTAGCCGAAGGATATGACGCCGAAATCTTGCTGCGCTGGGGCGATCCTATTACTGCTGATGCGCCAGAATTCGACGTGATGAACCAGACCGCAGCGGCACAACTGACGCAGTTCGGGTATAACAACGACTACGTAGGTTTTACGGCGCTCAACGATGCCGGCACCCGTGGTTTGCTGTGCGTAAACCACGAATACACCAACGAGGAGGTCATGTTTCCCGGTCTGGTGCGCCCCGAAGGCGAGGCCTTTGCAAACATCACGCCCGAGCAGATCGACATCGAGATGGCCGCCCATGGGGGCACAGTTGTGGAAATCGAGAAAGAAACAACCGGTGAATGGCGCGTAGAGCGCAATGGCCAATACAACCGCCGCATCACTCCGCTCAACACCAAAATGACCATTGACGGCCCTGCCGCAGGCCACGCCCGTATGAAAACCAACGCCGACCCCGACGGCATGACAATCATCGGCACGCTCAACAATTGCGCGGGCGGCATGACGCCCTGGGGCACCTATCTGATGGCCGAGGAGAACTTCCACGGCTATTTCTGGACCGGCCAGCTTGATGCCGAAGGCAAGGCTGACCTGTCCGCCTTGCCGGATGCCGATATTAAACGCCATGATCGCTACGGCGTGCCGGGCATGTGGTACGCGTGGGGCACCACCCACGATCGTTTTGACATCGACAAAGAGCCGAACGAGCCGAACCGCTTTGGCTGGATCGTCGAGGTGGATCCGCGCGACCCCGAAGCGATGCCCGTCAAACATACCGCACTGGGCCGTTTCCGCCATGAAGGTTGCGAGACAACACTGGCCGCCGATGGCCGTCTGGTAATCTATTCGGGCGACGACAACCGCTTTGACTACCAGTACAAATACGTCTCCACCGGCAAAGTGGGCGATGACAAAGCGGCGAATTCCAAACTGCTGAGCGATGGCACGCTTTTTGTTGCGCGCTTTGACGAGGACGGCGTCATCAACTGGTTGCCGCTGGTACATGGCAACGGGCCGCTAACCGCCGAGAACGGCTTTAACGATCAGGGTGACGTTATGATCGACACCCGCATCGCCGCCGATCTGTTGGGTGCGACCCCGATGGACCGCCCCGAGGACGCACAGCCGCGCGGCGACGGATCGGTTTATTTGATGCTCACCAACAACTCCAAGCGCAAGCCAGAGCAGGTAAATGCTGCCAACCCGCGCCCCGAAAGCGCGTTTGGCCACATTATCGAGATCAAGGAAGATGGAGGCGATCACGGCTCGACAGCGGGGAAGTGGTCCATTCTGGTCCAGTGCGGCGATCCATCGGTGGCCGAAGTGGGTGCCGTCTGGAACCCCGAGACCTCTGCAAATGGCTGGTTCGGCTCCCCTGACAACGCGGCGATCGATGCCGATGGCCGCCTGTGAGTCTCTACCGATCAGGGCACGAATTGGGGCGAGACAGGCAAGTCTGACGGCCTGTACGGGGTCGAAACAGAAGGCGAGGCACGCGGCACGTCCAAGTTATTCTTCCGCTGCCCTGTGGGCGGCGAAATGTGCGGGCCATACTTCACCGATGATCAGGAAACGCTGTTTGTGGCAGTTCAGCACCCCGGAACGGACGGCACAAAGGATCTGGCGGGCTTCGAGCGCAACTCGACGTTCGAGGACCCGGCGACACGCTGGCCCGACTTTGATCCTGCAATGCCCCCGCGCCCTGCGGTCGTCGTGATCACCAAAAAAGGCGGCGGAAAGATCGCAGTCTAACCCCTATTTAACAAAATCTATTTTCAGCAGTTTAATGGCTCCGCCAATTACAGGCGGGGCCATTTTTTATTGTGCCAACTCCCGCACGACCTCGTCCATCTCTGCGCTCAAGGCAGTTCAATGAGAGGTATAGATCGCGGCATTGTCGGGATCAATCTGGCCCGGCGTTTGTCAACTACCCCTGCCCCCCCCCACAACCGCATTGGAGTGTGACAGCCCGCCGTGGTGATCGACGCCGTCCTCTCACCACTTTTTCAAAGAATTAATTGCTTCATTAACACTAGTACAAATGCTCCCGTCACCTATGCTGTTCTAAAATCGGGGAGATCTCATGCGCACTCAAGTTGTCATTATCGGCGGTGGCCCGTCGGGGCTGCTGCTGGGGCAGTTGCTCCATACCATCGGTGTAGACGCTGTAGTGATTGAGCGCAAAACCCGTGATTATGTGTTGAGCCGCATCCGCGCCGGTGTGCTGGAACGCGGTACTGTCGACCTGCTGCGGCAAGCGGGCGTCGATGGCCGCCTGCACACCGAGGGCCTGATACATGAAGGCACAATGATCAGCCTCGACGACGAGATGTTTCGCCTGAATTTCACCAAAACCACAGGCCATCCGGTGATTGTTTACGGCCAAACCGAGGTGACCCGCGACCTCTTTGACGCACGCGCAGCCTGCGGAGCCAAAACCGTTTTCGAGGCAGAAGAAGTGGTGATTGGCAATGTCGAGGGTTCCGCACCAACGGTCAGCTACACCCATGAGGGAAGACGCCACACGATCACATGCGATATTGTGGCGGGATGTGACGGTTTTCACGGGGTCAGCCGCCAGACGATACCACAAGACAAACGGCGCGAATTTGAAAAGGTCTATCCTTTCGGGTGGTTGGGCGTCCTGTCCGAGACCCCACCCGTGCACCATGATCTGATCTATGCCAACTCCGCACGCGGCTTTGCCCTATGCTCGATGCGTAACGCGAACCTCAGCCGCTACTACATCCAGTGCTCGATGGGCGACAACGCCGAAGATTGGTCTGACGAGGCGTTTTGGGAAGAGCTCAAGCACCGCCTCCCCCCCGAGATTGCCGCCACGCTTGTCACCGGCCCCACAATTGAAAAATCGATCGCCCCCCTGCGCTCCTTTGTGTGCGAACCGATGCGGTTCGGTCAGTTATTCTTGTGTGGCGATGCAGCCCATATTGTACCACCCACGGGGGCAAAGGGGCTCAACACCGCAGCCTCGGATGTGCATTACCTTTTTCAGGGGCTAAAGGCATTTTACGGTTCGAACGATTCCAGCGGACTGGAGCAATATTCCGCAAAAGCCCTCGCAAGGGTCTGGAAGGCTGAGCGCTTCAGCTGGTGGTTCACTTCGCTCATGCACCGCTTTCCCGAACAGACCGAATTCGAGTTAAAGATGCAGCGCGCTGAATTGGAGTTTTTGCGCACCAGCCAAAGCGCGCAGGCTGCAATGGCCGAAAATTACGTAGGATTGCCTTACTGATGCCGGATACACCAACGCCCGAAAAACCCGCGCTTGGCGGTTATGCAGCGCGCCTGCGCGAAAATCACCCTGTGGCCCTGCATCCACCCTACCGTACCTCGGTCAAGCGCAGCCCGACCTATGCCCCCATCTCGTTTCCGACAACGCCGAGCGAGGAGTTCGGTCCCACCTTCGGCCATACCGATCTGGGACCGATGGACCACGATCTGCTCCATAACTTTGGCCCTAAGGGCGAATCCGCCATTGGCCCGCGCATTATCGTTCATGGTCGTGTGCAGGACCAGTTCGGCGGGCCGGTTGACGGCGCACTGTTGGAGATTTGGCAGGCCAACGCCGGCGGGCGTTACCGCCATGTGCGGGAGGGATACATCGCCCCCCTTGATCCGAATTTCGGCGGCTGTGGTCGGGTGCTGACAGGGCCAGATGGCAGGTACGAATTTCGCACCGTTATGCCCGGCCCCTACCCCTGGCCAAACGGACCCAACGACTGGCGGCCCGCCCATATCCACTTTTCGGTATTCGGGGCGGGATTTGCCCAGCGGCTGATCACGCAAATGTATTTCGAGGGGGATCCGCTGATCCCGCTATGCCCGATCGTGCGCACAATCCATGATGCCGGTGCGGTCAAACGGCTGATCGCGCCGCTCGACATGGCGCGGACCGTCCCCATGGATGCCCGCGCCTACCGCTTCGACATCACCCTTCGCGGGCGGCGGCAGACTATGTTCGAAAACCGGATAGAGGGCCTGTGATGGATGATTTTCCCGAAACTGCCAGCCAGACCGCAGGCCCCTACGTCCACATCGGCTGCACGCCCAATTTCGCGGGGATCAACGGCGTATATCCCCAAGACCTCGGGCGGCACATGATCGGGGAGGCAGCCAAAGGTAAGCGGATCATTCTCACAGGTATTATATATGACGGCGACGGCACGCCCATGCGCGATGCAATGATTGAAGCATGGCAGCCGGACGCCGCCGGATTGTTTGCAGGTCAAAAAGGTGCTGATCCCGCAGTATCCGGTTTTGGCCGATGTCCATGCGATGCTATTGATGGGCGTTTTCGCTTTGAGACGGTTAAACCGGGGTCTGTTGCCTTCCCCGATGGCAGGATGCAGGCGCCCCACATTACCTTGTGGATCGTCGCGCGCGGCATCAATCTGGGGCTTCATACCCGCGCCTATTTCGCGGGCGACGAGGCGCTGGCGCACGATCCTGTTCTGGCGCGGATTGAACATAAATCCCGCGTTCGCACCCTGCTGGCCCAGCCCAAGGGAGATGGCGTTTTCGAAATCAACATCCACCTTCAAGGACCTGAAGAGACAATATTTTTCGACGCATAAGTGCGCGTACCGGAAAGCTAATATAGCAAATTAGCTTTCCGGCATAATACCTTGATAATTAAGTAACTTTTGACTTTGTTTTGTATTTTTCCTGATCCCAAAGATTGTTGCTCATCACATCCGCAATGATCGCCACAGCGGCACTTATATCGCCACTGTCGAGATACATGGGCGTGAACCCGAAACGCATGATGTCAGGTGCACGGAAGTCACCGATCACACCGCGATCAATCACGGCCTGCATGGCAGCGTATCCTTCATGGAAGCGGAAAGACACTTGCGAGCCCCGCACAGCGCTGTCGCGCGGGCTGGCCAGCGTGAGTTGCGGCACGTCCCGCTCGATCTCCATGATAAACTGCTCTTGAAGTTTGATCGATTCCGCACGCAACTGCGCCATATCAACATCTGCCCAAAGCTCCATCGCAACTTCCAGCGCTGTCAACTGGATCACCGGCGGGGTACCCACGCGCATCCGCTCGATGCCCGCGCCGGCCTTATAGCTCAGATCAAAGGCGAAGGGTTGGCGGTGACCCAGCCACCCACTCAGGGCCGGCTCAATCGTCTCGACCAGATCGCTACGCACATAGATAAACGCAGGCGCGCCTGGTCCGCCATTTAGATATTTATAGGTACATCCGATGGCAAATTCGCAGTTGGATCCCGCGAGATCGACCTCGATTGCGCCTGCGGAATGGGCCAGATCCCACAGCATTACGGCGCCCTTTGCCTGAACGGCCTTGGTCACCGCCTTCATATCATGCGTGCGGCCGGTGCGATAATCGACCTGCGTCAGCATGACAACGGCCACATCTTCATCCACGGCCCCCAGCACCTCTTCAGGCGCCACCTTGCGCAACTCGTATCCCTGCTCTAGCAGCCCCACCAGACCTTCGGCCATGTACAGGTCAGAAGGAAAGTTGCCTGTATCACTCAGGATAACGCGGCGCTTGGGGGTCATCTTTACCGCAGCGGCCAGCGCCTGAAACACTTTGAGCGACAGCGTGTCACCCATCACGACAGTGCCATCGGGAGCACCGATGATGCGCGCAACCTGATTGCCAACGCGGCTGGGCTGGTCCATCCAGCCTGCCCCGTTCCAGCCACGGATGAGCATGTCGCCCCATTCATCCGCGATCATCTTTTGCACACGTGCAGCAACTGCCTTGGGCAATGGCCCCAGCGAGTTACCATCAAGGTAAATCACGCCCTCAGGCAGTATAAATGCTTCTTTTCTCAGGATACCGGACATTTAAAGCGCTCCTCTGACATGCCATAATTCGGGGAATAATTCTACTTCGAGCATTTTGCGCAGGTATGCGACACCTGCCGTGCCGCCGGTGCCGCGTTTGAACCCGATGATCCGCTCTACGGTGGTGACGTGGTTGAACCGCCAGCGCCGGAAGTAATCCTCAAGATCGACCAGCTTTTCCGCCAACTCGTACAGGTCCCATTGCGCACGTGGATTTTGGTACACGCGTTGCCACAAATCCTGAATGGCGGGCCGTGCCTGCCAATCGGTCGTACCGGGCGCACCTGCCAGATCAGGCCCGTCAAATCGCGCGCACAGCAGTGAAATAGCGACCTGATACAGACTGGGCTGCGCCAGTTCTTCTTCCAGCCGCGAAAAGGACGCCGCTTTGTGTTTGTGCAGCTTCATCAGCGCTTCATTGCGATTGCCCAGCAAAAACTCCACCAATCGGTACTGGTGCGACTGGAACCCCGACGAGTTGCCGAGGCTGGGCCGGAAACTTGTATACTCACTTGGGGTCATCGTACGCAAAACGTCCCAGGCGTTGTTAAGCTGTTCGAAAACACGCGCAACACGGCTCAGCATCTTGAATGCCGTCGGAAGCTCACCCGCCAGCATCGCCGCCCGCGCCGCCTCAAGCTCGTGAATGGCCAGACGCATCCAAAGCTCGGATGTCTGGTGCTGGATGATGAACAGCATTTCATCATGCGCATCTGACTGTGGATGCTGGGCGTTCAGGATCGGATCTAGGCAGAGATAGTCCCCATAGGACATATCCTTGGAGAAATCCATCTTTGCGCCCTGTGAGGCCTGCTCGAATTCACTCATACCGCCGCCCTTCCGCCTGTACTTGGACAGGGCGTACCATAGCGGAGGATTGCCTGCTACAAAAATACTTCAAGCCTAAAGCAAACGCGCGCCGCCCGCAGTTGTTTGGCGTTAGGGCATTAGTACCCGCACACCGGGCATCGCTGCAATCTTGGCGACATCCTCGTCGTAAATCTCGGACATCTCGTCGACGATCTCGTCGGTCCAGCCGGGCATGTCCAACTCCTCCTCGACCTCTCCGTCTAATGCATATTTATCGAGGAAGGCTGCGATGGCGCGGCGCTTCTGGTGCTCGGTCATAACTGGATGATCTTTGAGATAGGCGCGAAAGCGGGTCATGCCTTCGGCACTCATGATAGAGCTTAGGAGGTCAAAGCCGCCAATGATTTTCTGATCATCAGGCAATCCGGCCATTTGACGAATAATATGCGCCCAGATTAGCGGCGTATCCTCATTGCACCAAAGGGTAATCGGAATATCTGGCACAGCATTGCGCAGTTGGCCTATGGTTTCCGACCACAGGATATCGCGCGGATCACGCCCGCCCCAAAAGGCTGCCGGCTCGGGCTTTTTTGCCTTGCTGTGCAAGATCGGCAACAAGGTCGCGGGATTCCGAATCCCCATGAAGATCTCAATATCATCCTGCGCGAATATCGTTGCCATACTCGTCATGCGCTCAGCGGCCGCCGGATAGAATATGCCCTCCTCGACCGCAGTTTTAGGTGTGCGAAAGAAGTTCGCGTCCGACAGGATCACACGGCCTGCATCACTGTCGTCCAGAAACGCATCCATGAGAACATCACGCGCAACCTCCGAGGGCGGCGCGCTGGCCATTGCATTCAGAGTATCACGCAAGATTGCACGGTATTTTCCATGCCCCGGCACCACTGTCCCTTGCGCTGCAAAATCATCCGCATTGCGCAAAAGGCACTTCATCATGCGGTCTTCTTCGGTGAAATGCACACCAACATGCAGAACAAGTTTCATAACATACCGCCCATCTTTTTTCTTTTTTGTCACCTTGTCTCTATCAGAGCTATAAAACCTGCAAAAGGATCATAAAAGCCTCTTGCACGATCTTTGTAATCGCATTAAACGGCCCATCAATGCCCCTATAGCTCAGCTGGTAGAGCAATTGATTTGTAATCAATAGGTCCGCGGTTCGAGTCCGTGTGGGGGCACCATTTCACCATACAAAATAGTCCGAAGACATCCGAAAAACCCTGTGTTATATAGGCTTTGCGGTATCTCTTTGTCCGATGCAGTCTAACGGCGTCCGGTACGATACCCCTGGATTGGGGGTATCCTTGGGGGTGTCGGCATTTGACCGGAAAAGTGACATCCCCAACGATGCCACTATCAGATATTCAAGTTCGGAATCTAAAACCCCGCGACAAGGCCTATAAGGTTTCAGACTTCGAGGGCTTGTTTGCCTTGATCAAGGTCAACGGTTCCAAACTTTGGCAGTTCAAATACAGCATCTTTGGCAAGGAACGGTTACTTTCCATTGACGTATGCCCCGAGGTTAGCTTGGCTCAAGCCCGCAAAGCCAAGGAAGATGCACGCGCCAAAGTAGCGGCAGACGTTGTTTCAAGCGAAGCGAAACAAACCGAAAGGCGGGTGAAGCATAAAGATTCAGCCCAGACGTTTGAGCTGATCGGGAGATTATTTCTCGAAAAGCAGCACTTGGAAGGGACGTCCAAAGCCACGTTGGACAAGACAGAACACCATCTGAAGCTTGCCAACCGTGACTTTGGGCGCTGACCAATCACCGACATCAATGCGCCTCTGATCCTGAAAACGCTCAAGAAGGTCGAAGCCAAAGGAAATTATGAGACAGCCTGTTGAATGTCATTGAGAACTGACTCGGTATTGTCACCGAGATTTGACCCACCTTTAATGTCTATCAGCAGTTATGTTTTGGTCAACGCTGGCTTCTCCTTTGCTGTTTTCTTTGCGGCCTCTGAACTGGCCTTGAAGCGGTAGCTGTCGTTTCCGTTTTCGAGAATGTGGCAGCGGTGGGTGAGCCGGTCGAGTAGTCCTGTTGTCATCTTTGCATCACCAAAGACCTGCGCCCATTCACTGAAGCTAAGGTTGATCGTGATGGCGACGCTGCCGCCCTACGCCGCAAATTGCTGGAGACATACAACCTGCACACAGTGCTGGGCCGCCCCGCAAAAGGTGTTTCAGGGCGCGAGCGTTACAACCGTGTTGCTATTCTGGGAAAAGGGCCGCAAGACGCAGTCAACGTGGTATTCCGCGCTCGGCCTTGAACGGTCCTTAAGCAAATCATACCCCCTGCGCGAAGATGTATTGGCCGAGTTTGTGACGCGACAAAAGACCCGCGCCGGATGCTGGACGGCAGAGATACTGGCGCAGATCGGGGGGATGCTGTGAAGGCGGGTTAGGATATTCGGGCACTTGGGGGGCTTGTAACCTCAAAGGCGGATTACTCCCCCCCCTCGCTCCCGCAATATGTCCACACGCGCGCGTCTTTCTTAATCCTGCGCAGGAAAACCAAATACCAGCAGAAATGCGTCGAGAGCTTGCCCAAACTGACGACAAAGAATATAAAATCCAAACCCGCAAACTGTCGTTATAAATCAGAGAATCTTGCGGGCGCGGCCTGCTTAGAGAACCGTGCTCTGATTTTATCAGTCAATACTTGGAAAACTGAATACTTCTAAATATTAAGCGACCAAAGCATTTCTTAAGAGAAAGCAAGGACACTCGATGAGCCGAAATTTGGACCCAGAGTCGAAATGGAAACGTATGTCGCGCATTCCTATTCCAATCAAAGATTCAGATGGCCAACCCCTCCGCTGGCAAATTCCGACTGTACAGGTTGAGACCGATCGACTTTGGCGAATTTACATAAGCGGCCGAACCTTACATAACGATATTGGCGCTTATTTTCTGGAAGTCGAGCCGCACAACGGCATGCGGGTGGTGAACCATGGCACGACGTTAGATGCTAAGAATGTTCCAAAGAGACAGTATGGCGATCATGGCGTAGGACCTTCATGCTGTTATCAGGCAGAAACCGGGCCTCACATCGCGGTCAATTTAGTGCGACTTAACCCGCCAGTATTTGACGCTAGCATCGGATTTTGGCCCGCCACAGACATAGTGGCACAGTTTAACCGTGATCCGGAGATTGAAAATTTCGAAGATAATAAATTTGCGGTCTCGCCGTTTATCCTTAAAGAAAATGGCGTGTATCACATGTGGTACGGTCGTGGCACGGGGTGGCGGATGGATGCAGAACCCAACCCTGAACCCACTTACGCAATTGCCCACGCAACGTCGAAAAACGGGGTCGATGGATGGGTTCGGGATGAAGCATTTGCAATCCCTCCGCGTGACGCTGAGGAAACCGGCATCACTCGTACCATTGTGCAAAAACGTACGGATGGCGGTGACGGCTGGGAGATGTGGTATAGTTATCGAGGCATGTTTGACCTGAACCGACCAACGTTAAGGGATTACAAAATCGGCTACGCAATATCATCCGATTTGGTGACGTGGGACCGCCGTGATGATGCGCATGAGTTCATAAACCCGCCCGTTGCAGGGGATTGGGATAGCGACATGCAATGCTATTGCTTTGTTGTCCCGCACGAAGACCGTGAAATCATGATATATTGCGGCAATGGGTACGGCTTTTCCGGCATCGGTTATGCAGAACGCGTGGTAAAAGATACCACACTACACAGCTAACGGATGCGTTTCTTGATCACCAGCCATGGCGTGAGTGCCAGCGCCTGGACTGCAGCTGCGCTCAATTTGCATCCGGAAATCTTTTGTGTTCACGGTACACACTTGGGCGAAGGCGACTACGAAGATGATTTGAACCCCGAAAAGATCAGACGCACGCAGGGCGTGGCTGGCTTGCTCGCAAAATTGCGAATTGTTCGTACCGGTGCCATGGCGCGGGCTGACGCGCCCCTTAATGACGTGTTTGAAAGCGTCGAAGCCAGAAGCACTTTGAACGTTTGCGGCATGGTGCATACTTATAGATTGCGCGATCTGCACAAAATACCCCCACCGAATGGCGGCGCTATTCGTGTGTTTAATCTGGTTCGCCATCCTGTTGACCTCGTCCATTCCGCGCAGGGGTTATTCAAGTACCTGCTGCAAATCGATCTCCATGAACTACAATGGACTTCGCGGCAGCTATATGAATAAAAACTGAGCCAGATCGAACAGATTTCCGCCAAATATGATATTTTACCTGGTAGCCTCGATGTATTGAGTTTTTTTGCCGCATTGCGTGCCCTCGACGGATTGCACGCTGATTTGGAAGCCATGAGCTGGATCAAAACCAACACCGAATACGACTGGTGCGGCACAATTCGTTTTGAGGATGTGACAGCCAATCCGGCGCGGTTGGGCCAGATTTTTGACGATTTGGGCGTACGCACGCAACCGGATGTTATCGCAGCGCTGACATCACTACCTGCCTTGAACCAGCACGCATCAGAGACGGGTGGGAAAACAAGCGCCGATAAATGGGCTGATTGGCATCAATGGCAGCGCGAAGCATTCAAGATGTCTTTCGAAAAGTTAGAGTTATCGTACCGGTACAATACATTGGGCTATGATTTTGACGAACTGAACCTTTAGCGCAGGCTAGAACACCCAATGCTGGTCACAATATCGTTTCGGATATCTTCGATTTTCATCGTAAAAACTGCTTGCAACATATTCTGGATAGCGCCCGCATAGGGGTCTAGAAACCGCAATCTGAGTTCTGCATCCGCGAAGGTTGCAGCGCTGTAAAGGTCCACACCCCCAGGGCTGTTAATATATGTCCGCCCACCGAAGCTTTGTACAATCTTTATGACCCGCGCCTCGCCTTTTACATCGGGCGCTATCTCAAGTGACGAACTGCGCCTAATATCGCAGTCAAACTCGCACGCATCCCTCATCAGACGCAAGCTATCATGCAGGACATCAACAACGGTCCCTTCGGGCTTCTCTAGCAGGTTGCAGACCTTCTGACGCAACGGTGTGCTCGCTGCAGACGACAATCCAAACTGTTTAAAAGTCTGGGCCAGTCGTGACTTGGCATCCTGCGCAAACCGTAGGTCGCAGATGCGTGTCTCCCTTGGAGCCTTGGCAAGCGGTAGCGTTAACCATTTCGGCGGGCGGCCCGATTGCGTTTCCGGAATTCGGGAGCGATGCACACGACCGCGCCGCGCAAACTGAACGCAATCGTAAATGACGAACATGTCCGTTGCAGCCATCAAGCGGTAATATCCACCATATGGGAAAAAGTAGGGCTGCATGACTGCAATTTTATATTGAACCAAGGAGCTAACAGGCCTTTAATCATAATGAACTCGCGAGGAACGAACACGTCCATTTGCGTGCCCAATAACTGGTGAGGATATAATGAATTTAGTCGCCTGCATGCTGGTTGGCAATGAAGTTGAATTAGTTGACGCTGCGATACAGAATGCATTCCGGCATGGTGTCGACGCCTTTGTGATTGTCGAAACAGCGTCTTCGGATGGTACGACGGATATTCTGCGGGCTTATGCTGACGATCCTCGGTTTGACATAAGTTTTTTATCCCATGACGAGGTTTACAGCAAAAATTTCATCAATCCAGCACAAGTATGGGCGGACATTGTTGCATGCGCGAAGTCTCGATTTGACGCTGATTGGATCTTGCGTATGGATGCCGACGAATTCATCATGACTCGTTCTGGCAGCCTAAAGGACCTTTGCGCCGGATGCGAAGACGATGCATTTAGCTTGGAGCGGTTCAATGTGCTGGTCCCACCTTCCTGTGTTGATCTGGCCGCTGCGGCGAAAGATTATGAAACGTTGTCACAGCTGCAGGTAATGGCATGTCCATTTCCGAATAAAACCGTAATGTTGAAACAGAATGAAAGCATTCCACTGATCCTGACTATGGTAGGCGGCAAGACCCTATGTCGCGCAGAGGTTCTGCATGGCTTTTCTCCAGGAGGTCATGCCGGTATGAACATCTCGAGCGAAACTCTTAAAGCGAAAAAGACAGGAGAGGCCTGGATAGTTCATTTCTGGTTTACTACAGAAGACCGGTTTCTCAGAAAGTGCCAGTTCATCGTTGATATCACTCAAACCGTTCGCACAACGCAGAAAGGCGGTTGGCAGTGGAACCGTTGGGGTAGCATAGCGGACGAGAGTGTGGAGTCGGCCAAAGATGAATTTAAAAAACAACTCATCGATCAGCACAGACTCGAAATTCTTAGCCAACAAGGACGGATCGCGCGGGCCGATCAGGCCTTTGACACGTCAGTTGAGCACTCCGATGCTATTACCCAGATGCATATCTTACAACTTGGCTGGGGAAACTAGCAACGACTTGATTGTGCGTAATGTCGTTAGAGCCGGTTTATCAGAAGCTTGTTGGCAAACCGGTCTGCGGCATCTGCAAGCACACGAGCTTTTTGAGTTGTGGCAAAGGAATTTGCTGGCAAGTTCTTGGTTATAATAGTCCCTGCCGCTACTATACATCCGTCACCGACGGTGGTGTTATCAACCAAGCCGGTTTGGCCTCCAAAGAATACCCGCTCCCCTATACGGGCATTGCCTGCCACACCACAGAATGACGCGAAGAAACAATAGTCCGACACTTGGGTGTGATGACCGATATGGACTTTACTCCAAAGAATTGAACACACCCCTAGTATTGCGAAGGGTTGAACTGTGCACTCCTCTAGGACGACCGAATTTTCGCCAATTTGGGCACCTCCGATGTGCGAAGACGGATGTACATAGCTCGCAAAGCTGTATCCAAGCGCTTTACCCTCTAGGTAACGTTGTTTTCTCAACCGGTTGTTGTCGTAGTAACTGATCGGGCCAAGCAGTTGGTACTGATCAGGTGGGAAGTGCTGTGAAATATCCTCCCAAGCGGCGACCGGCTTGTCGAGAAACTTTCCTGTGTCAGGAATAAACGCACGATCGACCGTGTATCCAGCGACATTGACGGCAGGATCCTGTTCTAAATAATAACTGATAACTTCAGAAAGTTGACCGACGCCGAATACTATGATCTGCACTAAGCACCTATAAAAAAATAACTTTTCAAACGAAAGATCTACATGACTAGCCCCAAGGAAAACATACAACGTCTTCCGGTAGCAAGGCCACAATTGGCGAATTACCTTGCTTTAGCTTCGTATCTAAAAATTATTGATGAAACCCGTGTCTATTCGAATTTTGGACCGTTGCAAACGCAACTTGTCCAACGCTTGCAGACACAAGTTTTCGGACAAGGATCGCATGTTGTGGCCTGCTCCAGCGGAACCTCTGCCTTGGTCGCTGCGATCACAGCCCTACAAAAACGGTGGGGGCATAAGGGGAAACTGTGCCTCGTAACGGCACACAGTTTTGTTGCTACCGCCGCCGCACCTGAACTGTGCGGTTTCACAAACGTCTTTGTCGATGTCGATCCGCAGACCTGGGCGCTTGATCCTGCGACGGTCCGGCAGCACCCGCACCTCGACAGGGTTGGGCTTGTTATGGTCTGCTCGCCGTATGGCAAAACAATTGATCTGGCAGCATGGCAAAAATTTCACTGTGACACCGGAATTCCGGTAGTAGTGGACGCAGCCGCAAGTTTCGATGGCGTGGCCGAGGGCGCATTAACGTTGCCCAGTAGCATCCCCGTCGTATTAAGCCTACATGCAACAAAAAGCTATTCGAGCGGTGAAGGTGGGCTTGTCATCTCACGGGATTTTGAGCTGATGGCGATGGCGACATGTTCAATCAATCATGGCTTTCTGGGGTCCCGACATGCGCAAATGTGTGGACACAATGCAAAGATGAGCGAATATCACGCTGCGGTCGGACTGGCCGAACTTGATGGCTGGAAAGACAAGAAAGCGAAGATGCAGAAGATCGGTGACTTGTACCAAGAACACTGGAAAAAGGCGGGCGCACCGGGCCGGGTATGGTCGTCCCCTGACGTGTCAAGTTGCTACGTCTTGTTGGAAACAGCGTCGGGGCAAGACGCAATAGAATATGTTGAGTGCTTTGATCGCGCCGGAATTGATGTCCGGTTTTGGTATGGGGCTGGTTTGCATAAAGAAGCTGCATTTCGAAATGCTGCGCATCCTGTAGCGATGACTGTGACCGAAGACTTGTCTGAACGCTTGATCGGCCTGCCCTGTTTCGTAGACATCGGGGAGAATGGAATTTCACGGGTTGTCGGAGCCTTAACGTGCTGAACTACGCTCACATCGGTTTGCCTAAGACGGGTACAACCTTTTTGCAGAACACCTTGTTTCCGCTACATCCTGAAATTCACA
This sequence comes from Sulfitobacter guttiformis, assembly GCF_003610455.1. Lineage (NCBI taxonomy): Bacteria > Pseudomonadati > Pseudomonadota > Alphaproteobacteria > Rhodobacterales > Roseobacteraceae > Sulfitobacter > Sulfitobacter guttiformis. The sequence continues at coordinate 698,605 of NZ_RAQK01000002.1, forward strand.
ATATCGGCAAACACGGACGCCCGGTTGATCTTCCTTATAATGTGCGGCGCCTGCTGTTTGCGGATCTGATTGATACTCCAGAATATCTTTTTGATGCCGAGCAGGTCGCACGCTGGATCACTGCAGAACGCGAGAGAGTGATCCTAAGCGAAAACGGAAAACGCGCCTTTGGTCTCTCATGTGAATTGCTGACGAATTTGATACAGGGACGTGTATCATTGACGGAACGCGCCACGCGGCTTGCGTCAGTTATGGGCAAACAGACCAAAATCATTTTCTTTGTTCGTGAACAAACTTCATGGCTGAAATCTTTGTATTCGACGTATGTCCGCGAAGGTGGGCTATGTGTCAACTTTGAAGATTTTTGTTTTCACCTTTGTTTCGAAGAAGACGCTAGCGCCAAAGCAAACCTGTTTTTTGATCGTATCCACCAAACCTATTGCAACATTTTCGGCACCCATCAGGTTTTGGTGATCCCTTACGAGGAATTACGCAATCAGCCGCAAGCAACCTTAAATCGCATATGCGGATTTATAGATGTTTCGGAACAAGAATTCGACACGTCTACGCGGTATCATGAACGGCCTTCCGCCCAAGCTTTAGGGGCGATGTTCGCATTAAACCGTCATTGGAATTTTGGTTTGGGCGGATCACGGTTCAAGCGGTTGGGCGGGCACCGAATTGAGGAGGCCTACGCAGCCTATGGCATAAACCCACCTGAATATATAGAATACGAAAAAGTAAGACACATGTTTATGTATAGCTCTCCGCAGAAAATCATGGATAAGGCCGCAAAGCTTCGATTGGATGCACGACCCCTGACATTGAACATTCCACCCGCAGCACTTGAACATTTGACGAGCGTGTTGGCACCGCATAATCGAGCTTTGCAAGAACAAACGGGCGTATCCTTAGCGGAACATAATTATATTCTTTAACGCGCTATATGGATTTAGAAGAGGTATTCGAAATGGGTAAGCAGAAACTAAGGCACTTACATTTACACATAGGATTACCCAAATGCGACTCAACTTTCTTACAAAATTTCTTGTCTCAAAATCGTGCGGTCCTGCTGGATCAAGGCATTAACTACCCTGATCTGGGAACCGGCCCTGCTGGAAATATGACAGCATACGCCCTTAGCAAAAGACCAAAAAATTGGCATCGTCAGACGGATTTTTTGACAGCGCAGAGATTTGAAACCGCAGAGACATGTCTACGCGCCGCTGTTGAAGCCTCATCTACGCAAGTCGTGTTTCTTTCAAGCGAGGCTCTGCACCACCTTGATCACAAAATCGATCTCCAATGGTTGTTCGACCTATTTGAAAACGTTACGGTTCATGTAGTTTTCCGCCCCCGCGCAGCGCTGCTATTGGCCGCGTATTCTCAGAGGGTCCGTGCGGATATCAAGGTCGAGCCTTTGAGTGAATTTCTCGATGATCCTGACATCAAAACTGCAGGAAATTTCTCGGAGCAAGTCAGCTACTGGCGCTCCATCGTTGGCAAGCAATCGGTACAGCTACACTTTCTATCCCCCAGGTTTGAGGATATCTCGACCCAACTGATGAAAGCGATCGGGGTACAGGATCACGTCATCATGCAAACTATCGCGCCACAAAACAAAAGCCTGTCAGCGTTTGTATTATGCGCGGCTGTTTATGCAAAGATGATAGCACCTCAAAATAGGCAAGCATCGACTTCAGATATTATCCGTCAGGCTAAAAAATTTGATCCTAACCCGACCATTTCGTTGCTATCACCTTCGATCGCGCAGCAAATCGATAACCTTTATAAAAAGGATACTGAAAAGTTTGTTAAACTACAGACAGTCATATCGCGGGCGGACATCGAAACTGATCCAAACACTTTTGATCGGCCGTGGACTACAAATGAAGCCATCATAGCCTCAGATGAGTTCCAGTTTTTTGCAAATAGTCTGACATCTTGATGCTACGCGACCATCCTTATTTGGCCGCGGTGCTAATGCCGTCGGAGCTGCCAATATAATCTGACGACCCTTCATGCACGATCCTGTAATAATGCCAATGATTGATGCATGCACTTAGGAAATCAGCGGTCCCAAGTCGGGCTCCTTCGACCAGAGTACAGTTTTTCCGCCATTGCTGCTTATAAGCGCCCAGAACCTCTTGCCCACTTTCGGATTTCCCCAATGCGTTGCGTAAGCGTTTGTAAACAAGTTTCAGATGCCGCGATGATTTGTCAACCGGCGTGCCGGACACCGCTCGCTGTCGACGGTTGTTCATCATTATGCGTGCGTGCTGAAATCCTTCGGATTTCGTAATGCTGTCAAACACGCGTTGGAAATAGACCGGCGGTTCATAGAGGTCCTGCCGCAACGTATTGTACCGTGCGATCAAGTCTTGAGGGTCGATCTGTTTAGGAACAAATTGCAGCCCCTCTCCAAATGGCTTCAATCGACCTTCGGCTTTCAGCCGGTCATAAAGCGGCGTGGTAGGAATAGGGGTCAGGATCGCAATTGCGGCCTTTGCTACGGCAATGCGATTGATGAAATCATACTGCTCTTGAAAAATTTCGGGGTCATCACTGTCGAACCCTACGATGAAGCCAGCCGTGATCATCAGGCCTGCATCGCGCACCCTTTGTATTTTATCTTCGGTCGTACCGGCACGCGTGTTTTGAAATTTCAGCGTCTCTTCAAGGGATGCGTTACGTGGTGATTCAATTCCAATAAACACAGAAGTGAAATTCGCTTTAACCAACAATTCTAGAAGTTCAGGCTCATCTGCAAGGTCAAGGCTCGCTTCGGTATTGAGGCTAAGGGGATAGCCATGTTGCTCTGGCCATTTAACAATCTCAATCAAAAGTTCTTTGGCTTTTGCCTTATTGGCAATGAAATTGTCATCTACCAAAAAGCAGTTAGTAAATCAATTTTCGCGGATTTCGTCCAGTTCAAGTAGCATCTGTGCGGGTGTTTTCATGCGTGGACGTCTGCCAAAAATGGTGATGATGTCACAAAATTCGCACCGAAAAGGGCAACCTCTGGAAAACTGCAGTGCCGCACTGACATAGCCGTTCTTTTTTAATAGGTCATAGCGTGGTTTGGGGACCAACGTCATGTCCGTAGCTGCCGCTTGTTTATAATGGCTTTGTGTCGGCGCCCCAGTCGCAAAAGCCTCGATAAATTCAGGAAAGCTGGTGTCGGCCTCCCCTTCGAAAACAACGTCGCACGTGCCAATAAATGCATCAGGCATGACCGATGCGTAGGACCCACCTACAATAACAGTGCAGGGTAACGGCATTAGCTGGGCAAGAATTTCGAATATGCGGTCTTGCTGAACGATCATGCCTGTCACACCAACGATGTCAAATTCTGCAAGCACCGTAAAATCCAGATCGTCTAGGTTTTCATCAAACACCGTGATTTGGTGCGGCTCTTTCACAAGAGCCGCCAACGCGGGCAGCGCACCGGTGACCATGGAGCATTTTTGCACGTCTGAGAAAATAGGCAGGGCATATTCAAGCCCCCAATAGTTAGGCGTAAACCTAGGATTGATTAGTGCGATGCGAAGAGGCAAAATTTTGATGGCTGCCAGTTCATTTTTCGCAGCGATTTTCTCGTCAAAGTCCATGTCATCCATATAAATTCCGTTCTTATCAATATTCATTCTCAACCACTACCTCTTAATCCTAACACACCGATGGGCGTTGCATCACAAATTGTCTGAGAAGATTCATGTTGAAAATCCAGCGTAACAGCTAGCATTCATAAAGCTTGGCTCCAACGATGTATAAAATACATAAATTGGTCGCCTTATAATGCCAGTTTAAAGCAACTCAGATCATTATCCGTATTCATTAGGATCGTGTGTGGCCAGGGTCGTATCCGCCAATTCCTGAAACAAGGACACAATAGTTTGCCTCGAGCAACACTGTAAACCTCTGATCGTCTTCAGATCAGAGAGCAGTATCTCGTGACTCACATTGTCGATTATGATGCAAGCGACGAGCCCCAGTTGACCTTCAAAGTACTACGCTATGCGTTTTGGTATTCGGCAAACCAAGTACGCTCGATGCTGGCAAACCCAACTAGTCCGCCACCAACTGCAACATACCAACGGTCATCGCCCATGATCGTTATAAGACATCAGGAAATTACGTACTTGGGTGCTTTATAAGTCTAACTGATGGGCGTTATTAGCGCATATTGTGATCATTGATATGGCCCTTCTTAAAACCTTCAGCAACTGGTCTGGTATTGAACAGGGCTCTTAGCAGCGTCAACTGGGATAAAGGGCATTTACACGTCAACGAAGTTCGTCATCCTAACCAAGAGAACTGAATTGGCGGTATCGGAAGAAATATACAAAATTTATACTATTTTCAATATCTTATACCTAAATAGTGAAAACATGTGCGTCCCGTAAAGTCTATAATCGGGCACAAGCAGGTCGTCGGCAGGGGAACGCGCACCTTTGAAGGTAAGGTTTTCTTTGCCGTCTTCGACTTTGGCAAAGCATACGAGCACTTCAACGATCCAGAGCGGGATGGGGAGCCCCTGCCCCCGGAGTCGCCAAGCCTGCGACCAACGCCAACTGGCGAGCCATCCACGTCTGGCCCACCGGAACCTGCGCCAGAACCCAAAGCAAAGATCACGATAAAACTGGCCGACGGCAAAAAGCGCTAGATTCCGTGCATCGCAACAACGACATATTTCTCCCACGACGGAAAAATGATCTCGGGCCAAGACCTCATGGATCAATTGTTCGGCGACCTTAGCGATTTAGTGAAAGATGAGGACGAGCTGCGCAGAATTTGGAGCACTCCAGAAATACGGGTCCAATTCCTCAAAGTCCTTGCCGACCGTGAATATGATGCTGGACGTCTAGAAGATATGAAGCGGATCATCGACGCTCGTGACAGCGATATCTTCGACGTTCTTGTCTACGTGAAATTCACGCTGGCCCCTCAGTTGTCTTCCAAGCGAGCGAAAACCGCTAGGCAATATGGACTTATCGACTTCGAGGATGAAATGCGTTCATTCCTAGAGTTTGTTTTGTCAGCTTATGAAATTCATGGCGTCGACGAGTTAGCTCTCTCGAATATAGGCGACTTCCTGAAAGTTAAATACGGTGGAACGAACGGAGCGAAGAAAAAGCTCGGTGATATTCCCAAAATCAGAACGGCACTCATGGATATTCAAGGCCATTTGTACACCCCATAGTGCGGGAAATCGCACGCCTATGACTCGATCCGCGGTGTTTTCTGAATGTATCAACGGCCCGTGCGTGCAATATTAAGCATTTCTGACCTGGATCGGACCTCGGGGGCAGTCTGGGTCAGTTTCTGCTGTGCGGACAAACCAGCTTTTTGCCGGTGCAGCTATTGCTCGCGCAGCATTTCCTTGTGCTTGCAGCAGATTTATCGCCGCGATGCAGGGCACATCACCCAAGCCGCCATTGAAATATGAGATCCAGTGCAGAATCTAAAGCATCCTTTCGCTCCGCGTGGGGTCAACCAACGGGTCGCGGACGAATCCGACTTATGCATATATAGCAAATGCTGGCGCAGCAAACGTTAGCGTCTGTCGCAATTCATTATCGGCATTACCGCAGATCTAACTAAAACGGTCATCCGGGCACCGCAAATTAGCTTACGGCAGGCTGTTGAAACGTTTCAAAGTAATAGATAAAAAAATCACAATTATGCACCTTAGAGAGAGGGAGAGCGTTTCGAGGCGAACGAGCGACGTGGAGCCCCGAGGCATTTTCAAGTCGGGAAAGGAAAATCGTCCTAGAAGCAGCTTGAGACCAAAAACATGCATGAAGATAATCTGGTAAATTTTTCTTTAATTGAGGTGCAAAATCCGATCCGCTGCCACTGCAGCGGATGTTCGGTTATCGACGCCCATTTTTTGGAAAATTTTCTCAAGATGTTTGTTCACAGTGCGGGGACTCAGACTGAGGATTACACTAATGTCATGGTTTGTTTTGCCCAAAGTTAGCCAATAAAGTACTTCAGCTTCGCGCAACGTCAGCGACAAGAATCGTGCCAGTAGCTGTTTCGGAGTTTCAGTCCTTTCCTGTATGAATTTGATCAATATCTCAGATGCATTCGAAAATCCGACATAGTGAAATGTATGTCCGCCAACCGTCAGCTGAACGATCTGAAAGACCGGCTTTCTGGTGCAATCGACAACCCAATCTTGAAGGGTTTGGAAGTCCACTGGGTTCAAGTTGAAAGTGTCCATGGCCATTTTCGAGCCCCAAACCAATATACCGGATTGATCGAATGCCAGAAGAGACCGACCCGAAACATCATGCGCATCACGCGCACTTTGGATAAGTTTGGAATTGATGACATGAATGCCAATGCGGGCAACCAGTTCATCCACGACAACCGGTTTTGTGATGTAGTCTACGCCGCCCGCTGCCAATCCGCGCAGAACATCTTCGGGCTCCGTCAGTCCGGTCATAAAGATAATGGGCGCATGGGTGCTCTGCGGGCCTGTTTTCAGTATGTGACAGGTTTCGAATCCATCCATGTCGGGCATAACCGCATCCATCAGAATTACATCCGGTCTTACACGTTTCACCAAATCAATTGCTGTTCTACCATCCCGCGCCACAATGACAGACATCCCGTTTTCCTCGAGAGCGGTCGATATCATTGATAAAGAGTTTGGATCATCATCGACAACCAACGCGATGTTTTGATCTGCTGTGACGTGCTTACCCATTGGGGGCTCCTTCCAAAAGTAGAGCCATCGTTTTTAGATCAAACGATGCGAAACATTCTTTGAGCGCAAGTAGAAGTTCGGGTGGACAGACTTGTGTCTTTTCCAACTCTAATAGTCGCTTTCGAATCTCGTTTACCTGACCTGAACGCACGAGCGGGATCAGCTCCGATGGGTGGAACGCCTGCAGCTTTTGTGAAGTTTCAGCCGCTGGGCCAACGGGTGTTTCAAACGTCAAATCCAGTTTCAGCAATTCGGCCACACGCATTACAAGATCATCAAGGTTGTAGGGTTTTGAAACGAATGCATCATAGAGCGAAATCTGGCGTGTTGGCTTCTCAGCGTCCATCGCATGACCGGAAATCATGATAATCGGGATGCCGACCAAAGCACCGCTGCGCAGGTGGCTCGCCAATGTCCAGCCATCTTGCCCTGGCAGGTCGATGTCCAGAACAAAGAGGTCTGGCGTTATATCAGACAATATTTCCAAGGCTACTTCAGCGTTAGGTGCAGTCACTACAATAAAGGAAAGTGGTTCAAAAACGCTGCGTACCAACGATAAATGGTTGAGGTCATCATCAACGGCCAAAATCGTTTTACGCGCACCGTGATAGCCGACAACGGGCAAGGACCGGGCCTCTTTCGTGAGGCCGCGCCTCTTCATTGTCTCATTGGAAATCGATGGGAGCATAAGGCGTACCTTAAATGTGCTGCCTTGGCCGAGCACACTCTCGACACTGATGTCGCCCCCAAGAATTTCAACAAGCAGCTTGGTTATCGTCAAGCCTAACCCCGAACCCCGCGTTTCCGTGTAGCTGCCGCGCTCAAACGGTCGCCAGATCCGGGGCAGAAATTCCGGCGCGATGCCCACGCCTGTATCGCTGACTTCAATTTGGGCGACTTCATTTCGGTAGATGACTTTGAGGCGTACTTGTCCTGCATGGGTGTAGCGGAGGGCATTTGACAACAAATTTATTAATATTTGACGGAGACGTTTTTCATCAAAACCGACCCACTCTGGAAAGCTCCCGTATGTTTCGATTTCAAATGTCACACCTTTATCACGAGCTTCTTGCTCAAAAATCGACGCTATCTGCTTGAGGAACATGCGCAGATTGATCCTGTCGCGCATGATCTCCAATCGCCCGGCTTCAATGCGTGCGATATCAAGCAGCCCTTCTATCAGACCGGCCAAATGCTCACTGCTGCGCCGGATCGTCGTCACAGACTCGGCGCGGTGTGCGGGCATACGTGGGTCTTTTTCGAGGATTTGAGCAAATCCGTAAATTGCATTGAGTGGTGTGCGCAACTCATGGCTCAATCCCGCCATATACCGTGTTTTGGCCAGATTTGCGGCCTCCGCTTTGTCTTTTGCATCCTGCAAGGCAAGGTCCGTTCGCTCATGGGCGCGGATCTCTCGCAAGAGGCGGTCAGTTTGAAGGCTGCTTTCAGCCCGTGCTTTGCCATGACTTTCACTGACCAGAAGAAACATCCAAACGCAAACGCCTATGATGATCAGGGCAGCACCGAAAATAACAGTCAGCACAGCGGAGAATTTTTCGGTGCCTTCAAGAGATTTAATCAACAACAAAACAACGCCCAAGCACCCGCCAATCAATCCTGTAAAGACCGCGAAACGCGAGGGACGCGACAACAGAATTTTTGTTACCTCAGGACGAAAAATGCGCCCAAGCATATTACGAAAATTTGTTTCGAAGCGGGCGTGTGGTTTGCAGCTGTCCTGACAGTTGCTGTCGAGTGTGCAGCAGAGTGAACAAATCGTGCCTGCATGAAATGGACAATGTGTCATGTCTTCTGCATCAAAGCGGAAATCGCAAATCGAGCATGTTTGCAACCCTTCTGGGGGAAGGGTAACTGCGGGGCGTGCGAGGTAGTATTTCCCGCCTGTCAAAAATGCGATCAACGGTGCAAGTGCGAAGGCTGACCCCAAGGCGACTAAGGTCGAAAAGGCTTCTGCTGTTGGTCCAAAGATGCCAGCAATTGCCAACAACGATAAAACACATGAAAGGCCCATAGCCCCAATGCCTACGGGATTAATATCGTAAAGATGCCCGCGCCGGAATTCGATCCCCTTCGGGCTTAATCCCAAGGGTTTGTTGACCACCAGATCCGCCACCAATGCACCGATCCAAGCGACAGCGACATGCGCATAAAATCCTAAAACCGTTTCTAGCCCTTCAAACACGCCCAATTCCATCAACAGCACCGCAATGGCGACATTGAAGACCAGCCACACGACTCGGCCAGGATGGCTATGTGTCAAGCGTGAAAAGAAGTTCGACCATGCGATAGAGCCTGCATAGGCATTGGTTACATTGATCTTGAGCTGTGACAGCACAACAAACAGACCCGTCAATGCCAACACAACCGCAGGAGAGCCAAAGACCTGATCGAACGCCGTAAAATACATCAAAGTCGGATCAGCGGCTTCCTCAATGGGGACGGATTCGCGGATTGCAAGCGTAACCAGATAAGATCCCGCAAGCATTTTCAAAACCCCAATCACAGACCAGCCCGGCCCTGCTATAATAAGCGCCGTGAGCCACTTCCGGCGATCACTTTTGGTTTTTGGCTCCGGTAGGAAGCGCAAGAAATCCACCTGCTCGCCGATTTGAGCAACCAAAGAAAATATCACGCCAGAGGCCGCGCCGAACATCAATAAGGCGGATGTCCCTTTGGCCTCCTCGGTGCCTTCTAATTCTTTCCACCCGTCAAGGTCATAGCCCACGAAAGCCAATAGCGCGAAGGGTAGAATATGCAGAACGACCCAGAACGGCTGTGTCCATGTCTGGAACGTAGAGATTTTGGAGAAGCCGTTAATAACCAAAGGGATCACAACGAGCGAGCTGACGATATAGCCCAGAAAAATCGGCAACCCGAACAAGAAGTTCAGCGCCAGTGCAAGGATCGCCGCCTCCAGTGCAAAGAAGATAAACGTGAATGAAGCATAGATTAGGGACGTGATTGTTGAGCCAATATAGCCAAATCCAGCGCCGCGGGTCAGCAAGTCGATATCAACGCCATACCGTGCAGCATAGTAGCAGATGGGAAAGCCTGTCAGGAACAACAGTGCGCCCACAAACATGATGGCTGCAATGGCTATATCAAAGCCGTATGTAATCGTTATAGCGGCACCGATCGCCTCCAGCGCCAGAAACGATATCGACCCGATAGCCGTGTTTGCCACTCGCGCATAGCTCCAGCGCCGCGCGCGACGTGCGGTGAAGCGCAAGGCAAAATCTTCCATCGTCTCGTTTGCGACCCAGCGATTGTAGGTTCTTTTCTCACTGGTCGCCTGCAGTCCTGTCGCCACGCCTCACGACTCCCCTTTGCGTATCCATGACCGCCCGAAAAGTCATTCAAGCGCTGCGCACAGCGCGTACTTTGGGTGTCATTTGGCGGATAACTCTTGAGTAAAAATCATAGGGGACAAATTGCGCAGGCCTATACGTCATTCGACGTATACCCGCTCGCGCTCATTGCGCTGATCGTATGAAGGCGGGCGTGCAGTGGAATCGCCCAATCTTTTAGCATTCGAAAAGGAATGGACATGTCTGACACACCATCTTCGAACAAAACCGACGGAATGAGCCGTCGTGCCATGATGGCCAGCAGCGCTGCATTCGGGGCGGCCTTGTTCGCACCAAAAGGACTTCTTGCGCAAAGCTTTCCCACCGCTGAGGTCAACACGACAGGGCTCGCAGTCACAGACGACACGGTAACAATCGGTATCTTGCATTCCGTCACTGGCACCATGGCGATATCGGAGACGGGATCGGTTCAGGCCGAAAAGCTAGCGATTAAGCAGATTAACGAGATGGGTGGCATTCTAGGTCGCCAGATCGAAGTGATTCAAGAAGACGGTGCATCGGATTGGCCGACATTTGCGGAAAAAGCGCGTAAACTGCTGGTCGCTGACAAAGTCGCTTCGGTCATGGGCTGCTGGACTTCTGCGAGCCGCAAAGCCGTCCTTCCAGTATTCGAGCAGCATAATGGGTTCCTCTACTACCCGACTTTCTACGAGGGTCTGGAGCAGAGCCCGAACGTCATCTACACGGGTCAAGAAGCCACCCAGCAGATCATTGCTGGCCTCGATTGGGTCAAAGAAACCAAGGGGGCGAATTCGTTCTACCTGCTCGGTTCTGACTATATCTGGCCACGGACCTCGAATAAAATTGCCCGCAAGCACATCGAGGACTTTCTTGGCGGCGAAGTTGTGGGCGAAGACTACTATCCGCTTGGTCACACGCAGTTCAATTCCGTCATCAACAAGATCCGCCTACGCAAACCGGACGTCATCTATGCCATTGTTGTGGGTGGCTCGAACGTAGCCTTTTATAAGCAACTCAAAGCGGCTGGCATCGACATGACTGCCGAAGATCCGATTTTGCTGACGATCTCTGTGACAGAAGATGAAATCCTTGGGATTGGTGGTGAAAACATGGAAGGCGCGTATGCCTGCATGAAATACTTCCAGTCTCTCGACAATCCGAACAACGTCGACTTTGTGAAGGCGTTCAAAGAGATGTGGGGCGAGGACATCGTTATCGGCGATGTGACTCAGGCTGCTTATCTTGGTCCGTGGTTGTGGAAAGCCGCCGTGGAAAAAGCGGGGTCCTTTGACGTCGATAAAGTCCGTGAAGCCCAGATTGGCGTAGAGCTGGAAAATGCACCCGAAGGCTATGTGAAAGTGCATGAAAACCACCACCTGTGGTCCAAGACCCGTGTTGGTCGCGCAAAAGCTGACGGTCAATACGATGTGGTGTTTGAAACCGCAGAATTGGTTGAACCCAACCCGTTCCCGGAAGGGTACCAATAGAGCGGTCTAAACTCAGAGGCGGCCTGTTTGTTGCAAGGCGGGCCGCCCTATCCTTTTCCTCACAGCACATTAAGGATCGCTATGTTTTCCGATTATTCCACGTCCGAACTGGGCGCCATCTTTGCGATGCAAGGTTTTGCGGGTCTGATTTTATTCTCGGTCTTTGTGCTTATGGCTTTAGGCCTCGCGATCATTTTTGGACAGATGGGGGTCATTAATATGGCCCACGGCGAGTTTATGATCCTCGGCGCCTATGTAACTTACTTTGTCTCCAACTTCTTCTCCGACTATATGCCCGCACTATTCAGCGGCTACTTCTTTGTCGCAATGTTTCTGGCTTTCATTGCCTCAGGGCTGCTGGGGTTGTTTGTGGAATGGTCGATTATTCGCCACCTTTATAAACGCCCTCTTGATACGCTTCTGGCGACCTGGGGCCTCAGCCTGATTTTGCAACAATTCTATCGTACAGCATTCGGTGCGCGCGAAGTGGGTGTGACTATTCCCGACTGGATGATGGGCTCTATGCCGGTAACCGATATGATCGAGGTGCCGATCAACGGCATCTTCGTCATGGTCCTCGCGGTCAGCATTTCAGTCGGTGTCTATGTCATGATGTTCCGCTCGAATTGGGGCAAACAAGTGCGCGCGATCAACCAGAACCGTGTAATGGCTGGTGCTGTGGGCATCAACACAGAATGGACGGACCGTTTGACCTTTGGCATCGGTTGCGGCGTCGCCGGTGTCGCAGGCTCTGCGTTTACGATGATCGGCTCGACAGGGCCTACATCTGGTCAGCTCTACATCGTCGATACTTTCCTTGTGGTCGTCTTTGGCGGCGCGGGCAGCATCCTTGGCACGATAGCCTCGGCCTTCTCGATCAGCCAAGCACAGTCGATCATGGAGTTCTTCTTGTCCGGCTCGATGGCCAAAGTGCTCACACTTTTGACAGTGGTTGGCATCTTGATGATCCGCCCTCAGGGCCTCTTTTCCCTCAAGCTTCGCAAGTAAGGAACGGCGCATATGACCTTTTCCAAGACATCCCTCTTCACGCGGCACGAAGCGGTTGCGTTTGCCATTCTTGCCCTCGTGATTTTTTTGATCCTTCCGGCCATGCTCGATAACTTCCGATTGAACCTGTTTGGCAAATATCTGACCTATGCCTTTGTTGCGGTCGGCCTTGTGCTTTGCTGGGGTGCCGGCGGCATCCTCAGCTTGGGGCAAGGCGTTTTCTTCGGCCTTGGCGGCTACTGTATGGCGATGTTTCTCAAACTAGAGGCCTCCACACCCGAAAATACATCCATCCAATCCACGCCGGGCATCCCGGACTTTATGGACTGGAACCAACTGACCGAACTGCCCCTCTGGTGGACCCCTTTCTATAGTTTAACACTGTCCTTGATCGCCGTTGTGCTTGTTCCCGTGATTTTTGCTTTTGTTATTGGCGTGGCGATGTTCCGGCGGCGCGTGGGTGGGGTGTACTTCGCAATCATCACACAGGCCTTCGCGGCGATCCTGACGATCCTGATCATCGGCCAGCAAGGGTACACAGGCGGGGTCAACGGGATCACCGATCTGCGTACATTCAAAGGCTGGGATATCCGCACAGACGAGGCGAAAGAAGTGCTCTATTACGTCAATGGTGCATTGCTCTTTGCGGTGCTCTTCATTGCGCATTACGTCCGGAAATCCAAACTTGGCCGTATCCTGATCGCCATGCGCGATCAAGAAGACCGGGTCCGTTTCTCGGGTTATGATGTCGCCAGCTTCAAGATCTTCATCTTCTGCCTCGGTGCTGCATTTGCTGGCATCGGCGGGGCCATGTTTACGCTCCAAGTAGGCTTCATGTCGCCAACACTGGTGGGCATTGTGCCGTCCATCGAAATGGTGATTTTCTGCGCCGTCGGTGGTCGATTGTCAATCGTTGGGGCAGTTTACGGCGCGCTGTTAGTCAATTGGGCTAAAACTTCGTTCTCCGAAAGTTTCCCCGAACTCTGGCTCTTTGGATTGGGCGGGTTGTTCATCGCCGTGGTGATGTTGTTTCCCAATGGACTGGCTGGTGTGTGGTCCGAACAAATCATGCCGCGTGTATCAAAGTTGTGGTCCAAAAATTCGGTGAGCGCCGCAGTGTCCTCAGACAAGAAGGAGGCCGCATGATGTCCAACGAGAAAATATTCCTTCTCGAAGTCGAAGGACTCACTGTTTCTTTTGATGGCTTCAAAGCGGTCGATGATCTCAGCTTTTACGTTGAACGAAACGAGTGCCGCGTCATCATTGGGCCAAATGGTGCTGGCAAAACAACAGTGCTCGACCTGATTTGTGGCCGGACCCAAGCCACAGGCGGATCGGTAAAGTTCAAAGATCGCGAGCTTTTGAAAATGCGCGAAGACCAGATCGTACATGCAGGCGTTGGGCGAAAATTCCAGACTCCGTCTGTCTATGAGGATTTGTCGGTCTTCGAAAATCTCGAGATCAGCTATCCTAAAGGCTACAGTGTCTTTGGCGCACTGGCGTTTCGCCGCGATGCGGTTGTGCAATCACGGATACATGAGATCGCCGAGACGATCTTTCTGGAGGACGTGCTGGCTGAAAAAGCAGCATTCCTCAGCCACGGCCAAAAGCAATGGCTCGAGATCGGTATGTTGCTGATTCAAGATCCTGAACTGTTGATGCTTGATGAGCCGGTGGCGGGCATGTCAGTGGCCGAGCGCAAGAAAACTGCCGAGTTGCTGAACCGCATCATCAAGGACCGCTCTGTCATCGTGATCGAGCATGACATGGGCTTTGTTGCGGATATCGCCACCCGTGTAAATGTGCTGCACCAGGGCAAGATGCTGTCCGAAGGCTCTATGGCGCATGTGCAGGCCGATCCAAAAGTTATCGAAGTCTATCTGGGCCACTGAGGGAGCCACGCACATGCTGAACGTTAAAGATTTACGCGCCGCCTACGGGGAATCCGAAGTGTTGCACGGCCTCGATATAAACGCCGCCCCCGGCGAGATCATTGCCATCATGGGGCGCAACGGAATGGGTAAAACCACGCTGATTAAGACCCTCATGGGGATCGTGCCCGCAACATCCGGTGCCATAAATGTGGATGGTCACGCAGTTACGGGTCTCAAGTCGTATCAACGTGTGGCCAAGGGGATAGCCTATGTGCCGCAAGGCCGAATGATTTTCTCGGCAATGACCGTGCAAGAAAACGTCGAAACCGGCCTCACTGTAACGGGTCAATCCAAAGTACCAGACGACATTTACGAGCTCTTTCCGGTGTTATTGGAGATGAAATCACGGCGCGGTGGCAACCTGTCAGGCGGCCAGCAACAGCAGCTCGCCATCGCGCGGGCTTTGGCTTCAAACCCCAAAGTGCTTCTGCTCGACGAGCCGACCGAGGGCATCCAGCCGTCGATCATTCGTGAGATGGCGCGAACATTGCGCAAAATACGTGATCAAAAAGGCTTGTCGATTATCGTCTCTGAGCAAGTTCTCAGTTTCGCTCTCGACGTCGCTGACCGTGTGATGGTCATCGAGAATGGTACCTTCGTGCATGACAGCCCGCGCGACGGCATCGACGAGGCTAAGGTCTCGAAGTTTCTATCAGTGTAATCAAAAAAGGAGGAGCTACCCATGGCAGACACATTAATTTCGGTGGATTTGAGCGAAAGCCCCCACACCAATGAAAATATCCATAACAGGTGGCATCCTGATATTCCGATCAATGTTTGGGTCGAGCCGGGCGATGATTTCAAGATCGAAACCTATGACTGGACCGGCGGTCAAATCAAAAACAACGACGACGCCTCGGATGTGCGCGATGTCGAGCTTCAGCAGGTCCATTACCTGTCTGGCCCGATCGGTGTAAAAGGGGCGGAGCCCGGCGATCTAATGGTTGTTGAAATCCTCGATATCGGCACAAAAGAAGAGATGAATTGGGGTTTCAACGGCTTCTTTTCCAAGAAGAATGGTGGCGGTTTCCTGACAGAACATTTCCCCGAGGCGCAAAAGTCGATCTGGGATTTTGACGGGATGTTTACCAAATCGCGTCACGTGCCAGGTGTGAAATACGCGGGCCAAATCCACCCCGGTCTGATCGGCTGCCTTCCGGACCGCAAAATGCTCGATATGTGGAACGCGCGTGAGACAGCGTTGGTCAATACTGACCCGCAGCGTGTGCCGCCCTTAGCAGAGTTGCCCAACACGCAAAGCGCGCACATGGGCGCGATGAAGGGCGACGCACGCAACGCTGCTGCAATGGAGGCTGCGCGTACCGTGCCGCCCCGTGAGCATGGCGGGAACTGCGATATCAAAGATTTGAGCCGCGGTGCGACCTGCTATTTCCCTGTTTATGTCGATGGCGGTGGGCTTTCGATGGGCGATCTTCACTTCAGCCAAGGTGATGGCGAGATCACATTTTGCGGTGCGATTGAAATGGCCGGTTGGTTGCATATAAGAGTGACGCTGATCAAAGAAGGCATCAGCAAATACGGGATAAAGAATCCGATTTTCAAGCCGTCCCCAATCAATCCGAAGTACGACGACTACCTGATTTTTGAGGGTATTTCCGTCGACGAAGGTGGTGGTCAGCATTACCTTGACGTTCAAATTGCGTACCGTCAGGCCTGCTTGAACGCAATCGAGTATCTGAAGAAATTTGGCTATTCTGGCGCACAGGCCTATGCGATTTTGGGGACGGCACCGGTGCAGGGTCATATTTCTGGTGTCGTCGATATTCCCAACGCCTGTGCAACGCTCTGGCTGCCCAATGACATCTTCGAGTGGGACTTGATGCCCAACGCGAACGGACCGACGAAGTTCCTTGATGGCAGCATCGATATGCCTTTGGCCCCTGATCTCTAATCATCCTTGACCGGTCTCATTTTGAGGCCGGTCTTTCCAACAAAAAGGAAAATCTAATGCCGGTTTATGAATATCAGTGCGGCGATTGCGGTCCGTTTGAAGCGCTCGAACGCATGGCGCTTTGTGCCGAACCGAAAGACTGTCCAACTTGTGGAACGTTGGCTCCACGCGTATTGCTGACCGCGCCAAATGTGTCGTTTGTCAGCAGTAGCATTCGCATAGGTCATGCGACCAACGAACGCAGCGCGGACGCCCCCAAACGCACAAGTACACACGGTCCCGGGTGTGGCTGTTGCAGTGGGGGTACCAAGAAAAATAGTAAGACACTGTACCGCGCAGACGGCTCCAAGAGCTTTCCAACGAAGCGTCCTTGGATGATTTCGCATTAAACCGCTATCAATTACCGCAGAAAGCAAAATGTGCAGCAAGAATGTTAGATAATTTCTTGTCAGAAAAGCCCTGTTTCAGGCGAAAGCATAGGGCGGCTGCGAGCGCTGGATTGGTTTTCCAGTTTTTTCGACGTCTGCGGCAGGACAAAGCGCTAGTGGGTATTCCGGAGCGTGCGCTCTCCGTCATCATTCAGAACAACGATGGGAGCCATACCTTTTGAAAAGATCGCGAGGAGAGGTTCCGCGTTACCGAAAGCAGACTTTAGCCGTAGCATAGAAAGCTGGTAATTATCGGCTTGAACCGGACCTTCCCCGCACCCTCCACGAAAGTCTTGTTGCCTGTCTTAGATCAATGTCGCGACACAATCCGCAAAATTATCTGATGCTCAACACATCTGCCGTCCGCCCCTTTCACCGGAACGCGGGCCCGTGCGACCAGACTGTCAGCGAATGGCGCACGCCGCTGCGCACCGGTGTCACCTGATGCAACGTAAAGCTGGGGAACACGTTCACACAGCCCTGCGCCCGACTGGCCTCCAGCACCTGCGCACCGGGCATCACCTCTAACGTGCCGCCCTCATAGTTGCCCGACGGCGACAGTTGCAGTACCAGCGTCAGCTTGCGCTTGGCCGAAATCGGCCCGCCGCCAATGTCCGAATGCCACGCAAAATGCCCCGCAGCTGTGGCGCGGTAGATCGCCACCTGCGGGCTTTCCTCGAATGCGGTCAGATCAAAACCAAAGTGATCGCGGTTCGCCACCCGCACCAGATCAATCAGCCGGTCCATCACCCAGCCCAGCCCTTCTACTTCGTCGGTCCACACCAGATCGGCACTGCGCATGTTGTGGTCGCGGTTGCGCCCCACGAGCAGCGCCGGATCGGTGGGGGCTTGGGATATGGCGGCCACGATTGTGTCGCACTCTCCGACGCTAAAGGCATTTGGCATTGCATGCATAGACATCATTATTAGGTCTTTCAGACAAAGAGACTCCGGCCCCAAGCCACCCGTACGGATGCAAACGACCGGTCGCGTAACTTAGCACCGCGCCACGCCTTTGTCTGAAAATTCAATCGCCCCGATGATGCGCGGCAGGCGAGATCCTGCCCGTCTTGGGAGGACCTTCCCCAATGTGGAACGTCACACAGTTTTGACGCGGCACGGCGCATTTTCTGAACCCTTTCAGCGGGCGGCGTCGCGCCATATTGGCGCAAAAATCAAGTATTTCTGTCCCAAACCCGACCTTAGCCGCGCGGCGCGCCGAGGTCCGCTACGCGGAACAAAGCCGCCGTTAGACGGACGGGTTCGCATGTCTGCATTCGGGAACGGGTCAACTTTGCGCAGCATGAATTGATAGGTGTTGATTAGCCATTTGGTTTCGGATGCCTAGATCAAGAACTTACTTGACCAAATCCATATAATTCCAATATTCATGAAATATGGAATCAACTCTCACAAACCGACTCGCTATTCTCAGTCATCCTCAGCGGATGGCAGTGTTCCGCCTGCTCATGCGCCGCTGTCCAGATGAACTGCCAGCTGGTGAAATTGCCGAGGCCTTGGACTTCAAGGCCAGCACCGCATCGGTCTACCTGTCTGCCCTGACTCAGGCAGGTCTCATCTCACAGCGTCGGGACAGGACGCGGCTGCTCTATGCCATCAATCTCGACGCTGCCCGTGAGGTCGTTGCAGGGCTTTTCGTCGACTGTTGTCGCGGTAGGGCGGACCTTTGCCCGCCGCAATTTTCTGACCTTCTCAGGAGTATCTCTCCCATGACTGACAAGAAGTTCAACGTCCTCTTTGTTTGCACCGGAAACTCTGCCCGCTCGATTTTTGCAGAGACCATTTTGCGCGATAGGGCGGGCGATACGTTCATAGCCTATTCGGCAGGCACTGCGCAGCGCTCGGAGCTGAACCCTTTTGCGGTAGAACTGCTTAAATCAAAGGGGCATGACGTGTCGCTTTTGCGTTCTAAAAACATTGAGGAATTCCAGGGTGTTGACGCTCCGCGCATGGATTTTGTCTTTACCGTCTGTGACCGTGCCGCCAATGAGGAATGCCCCACTTGGCCCAGTCAGCCCGTCTCTGGTCACTGGGGTATGCCGGACCCTGTAAAGGCTGAAGGAACCGATGCGGCAAAGCGTCTTGCGTTCCACCAGACCTACGGGGCGCTGCACAACCGCATCATAGCATTCTCCGCATTGCCGTTCGATAATTTGGATCGTGGATCGCTACAAAAACGCGTCGATCAGATCGGCAAAGAAACTGCCAGACAGGAATAACCAGATATGACCACCTACGCTATCAACGGCCTTGGCCGCATCGGTAAACTCGCCCTTCGCCCGATTTTGGAGCGCGGCGGAAAAATTGCATTTATCAACGACGCGGTTGGTGATCCCGCGATGCATGCACATCTGCTCGAATTTGATTCCGTCCATGGCCGCTGGCCTGCGGCGTTTGAGGCTGATGATACGTCGGTCAGCATCGACGGGATTCGCATTCCTGTCACCAGCACCCGCAATCTGGAAGAGCTACCGCTGGACGGCGTGGATGTGATGATTGATTGCACAGGCGCGTTCAAGACAGAGGCCAAGCTGGCCCCCTATTTTGCTGCGGGCGTGAAAAAAGTTGTCGTCTCAGCGCCGGTCAAAGACGGGCCGACGGCCAATATCGTCTATGGGGTAAACGATGAAATTTACGACACGACCATCCACCAGATTGTTACGGCGGCAAGCTGCACGACCAACTGCCTCGCGCCTGTGGTGAAGGTTCTTCTCGAAGGGATCGGTATTAAGCACGGCTCGATCACGACTATCCACGATGTGACCAACACGCAAACGATTGTAGATCGCCCCGCCAAGGATCTGCGCCGCGCGCGGTCGGCGCTGACCAACCTTATCCCGACCACAACTGGCTCTGCTACGGCGATCACGCTGATCTATCCTGAGTTGAAGGGCAAGTTGAATGGCCATGCGGTGCGGGTGCCGCTTTTGAACGCGTCCATCACGGATTGCGTGTTTGAAATGGCCCGTGAAACGACTGTGGAAGAGGTGAACGGACTGTTCAAAGCTGCCGCTGAAGGGCCGCTTAAAGGTATCCTTGGTTATGAAACCCGCCCCTTGGTCTCATCTGATTATACCAACGATCAACGCAGCGGTATCATTGATGCACCGTCAACGATGGTCGTGAACGGCACCCAGCTCAAAGTCTACGCGTGGTATGATAACGAGATGGGCTATGCGCATCGCTTGGTTGATGTTGCGCTTATGGTTGGCGGCAAGCTGTGACACAGCCACCAGAACGGGCAACAGGATTTGCCGCCTACATCACGGTGACCGCCGCCTATTGGGCGTTCATGCTGACCGATGGTGCGCTGCGGATGCTTGTACTATTGCACTTTCACACGCTGGGTTTCTCGCCAGTGCAACTGGCCTATCTGTTTCTGCTGTATGAGATCGCAGGTGTGGTGACCAACCTATCCGCAGGTTGGATCGCGGCACGGTTCGGACTGACGTCGACGCTTTATATGGGTTTGTCGTTGCAGGTTGTCGCGCTACTGGCTCTTGCCCAGCTTGATCCAGCGTGGAGCATCACCGCATCTGTGGTGTTTGTAATGCTGGTACAGGGCCTGTCTGGCGTGGCCAAGGATTTGGCCAAGATGAGTTCCAAGAGCGCAGTGAAAGTCCTTGCGCCGACGTCGGGCGGAGGACTGTTCCGCTGGATTGCGACCCTGACCGGATCAAAGAATGCCGTGAAAGGCAGCGGCTTTCTATTGAGCGCGGTATTGCTCGCCGTCTTCGGGTTCGTTCCTTCTGTGCTGACGATGGCAGCAATCCTTTTCCTAATCCTGATCGGAGTGGTGATCGGCATGCCAACGGGCCTGCCAGTGGGACGCAAGGACGCAAAGTTCACTGAAGTGTTCTCCAAGAACCGCAACATCAACTGGCTCAGTGCTTCGCGGCTGTTCCTCTTCGGGGCAAGGGACGTATGGTTCGTGGTCGGCATTCCGATCTATTTCTATGCGGTGTTGTCGGACGGCAGTACGGAGGGAAACCGCACGGCCTTCTTCATGATAGGGACGTTTATGGCCGTCTGGACGATCCTTTATGGTATCATCCAAGGCTCAACACCGCGCATCCTAAAGGCGGCGTTGCGGACAGACTTGCAAATTCTGGCACTGGCAAAACGGTGGGTTGGTCTATTGATCCTCGTGCCAGCATTTCTTGCAGGCCTGCTCTGGTTGGTCCCTGAACCATCGAATGTGCTTACAGCAACTATTGTGCTGGGTCTTCTGGTCTTTGGCGGCATCTTCGCCGTGAACTCAGCCCTGCATTCGTTTCTCATCCTTAGCTTTACGGATGCAAAACGGGTCACGATGGATGTCGGCTTTTACTATATGGCCAACGCTGCAGGCCGATTGGTTGGCACGGTCCTATCCGGTTTCACGTACCAGATTGGTGGGCTTTCACTGTGCCTCGCCACCGCCGCCGTGATGATCGGTCTTAGCTGGCTCGGAACAGCCCAACTTAAAGCGCCAAAATCCGATGAAGCTGCCGCGTAAATATTTTTGAAAAGAACCTCGCTGTCTGGATTGCACTGGAGATGGGTATCCTTCTGGGCAAAAGCAGACTTTAGCTGCAAAGCGGCAATAGAGGTAAAATGGGCTCGAACCAGACCTTAGCTGCGAAAATCACCAGCGTCCGGTTCGGGCCGAAAGCACTCGTGGCTGGCAACGGTAACAGCACGGCTGCAATAAAACACGTTCGCTCGGGTGATCAGTCAAAGTACCGCACCAACTGGTTGGCTGAGCGGAAGATCTCAATCAACGGATCAATCACGTCGTCGCCCAATAAAAGCGCGTCTGGTATGTCTTTGCGGCACCCTAAGCCGACCATTTTCAGATAGGGTATTGCCGGACCCTTGCTGTCAAAGCCGTCAGGCACAGCACCCAACATCTTTCGTGAGACAATTCCGTCTGGAAACGCCACTTTGAACTCAGGATCAGTCGTAATTTCGACAAGGCCCTGCGGATCATCGACTAAACGTGTGCGCAACTTTGCAAGCGCTGACTTGGAGGGTTGAAAAAGCCCAGCCCCTGCATGGCAATTCCCGGGTTCGATATGGAGATAATATCCGACGTCTTCGACTGGATTACCTGCGTTTGCAAACACATCCACGTCCGTGCGGTAAAGACCGGGCCCGACGCGATCGCGCGCCTCCTGAAAGAACTTGGAGTAACTTTGCTTGGGTTTGTTCTTTGTCTCAGCCACATAAGGATCAAAACGATCCGCATAATCGTGGAGTGTCATCGCAATGCCTGAAAAGTTGCGCAGAGCATCGTCGCGTTCCTCGCGGTGTGCGTCCATCCAGGCTTTGCGATTGTTCGTTGCCAAATCTGAAAGGAACATAAATGTTTCGGGTTCTACCATGAGTGCCGCTCCTGTTTTGCAGTTGCCACGAGGTTGGACTGCGTTCCTGTGATATCTTTGTAGGGTCGGCTCAAAAGAACAGCCATGTGTTTTTCGTCTGACCTCAATGCACTTGAAGCTCCGCTTCTTCGAAGCCTGAAAGAAATTTGCAAATACTGCTCAATGTAGGGTTAGGTCGTTCCTGTCCCGTCGGCATCAAGCGGCTGCATCGGGTTCGGACAAGTTCGGTGCGAGGAAACCACCCGATTGCCGCCGCCAAAGTCTGGCGTAAAGCCCGCCCATCGCCAGCAGCGTCTCGTGCGTGCCGACCTCGGCGATCCGGCCGTCCTCCATCACCACGATGCGGTCCATCGCGGCGATGGTGGAAAGGCGGTGGGCGATGGCTAGCGTTGTCTTGCCCGCCATCAGCCGTTCGAGATTGGACTGGATCGCGGCCTCAGCTTCGCTGTCGAGCGCGCTGGTCGCCTCGTCAAGGATCAGGATCGGGGCATCCTTCAGAAGGACGCGCGCGATCGTCACGCGCTGCCGCTGACCGCCCGAGAGCTTGACGCCCCGGTCGCCGACAAAGGCGTCGAGCCCAGTGCGCCCCTTGTCGTCGCGTAGATTTCGGATGAACTCCATCGCTTGCGCGGCCTTGGCCGCGGCCTCGACCTCGGCATCCGTGGCGTCTGGGCGGCCGTACCGGATGTTGTCGCGGACCGATCGATGCAGCAGATCAACGTCTTGCGTCACAACGCCGATACGACGCCGCAGGGACGCCTGCGCCACGTCGCGCACGTCTTGGCCATCGACGGCGATCCGACCGCCGCCCACGTCGCGCAACCGCATCAGCAAGGAGACGAGTGTCGATTTTCCCGCGCCAGAAAGACCCACCAGCGCGACCCGCTCTCCGGGGGCAAGTTCCAACGACAAATCGCGGACGACCGGGTCGGCGTCGCCATAGCCGAAAGTCACGCCTTCAAAGGTGATCCTTCCACTGGGCACGGACAGGTCGGGTGCATCCGGTGCATCTGTCAGAGTGGGAGGTGTGGTCATGATCGGCATTGCGTCGGCGATTGTGCCGTAGGCGCGGCTGATCGACTGCCCCAATCCGATGAACATCCCCGAGGACGCTGACAGCGTCCGCGCGATCGCGGCGGCCGCGACGAAGTCACCCAGCGTGACGAACCCGACAACGAGCCCCCAGAGGCCCACTGCGAATATCGACACGACAAGCGACACGTTGAGCAGATGAACCAAGGCATCCGTCGACACGTAGGCGCGATTTTCGCGGTGCTGGGTGTCGATGGTCTGGCCGATCACTTTCCGGATTGCTCCAGCTTCGCTATCTTCGGCGGCGAAAAGTTTGACCATGGCAATGTTGGAGTAGACGTCCGTCATTGCCCCCGTCGCCCGGCTGGTGGCTGCGGCCACCTTGCGTGAGCGGGCGGCGTAGACCGGCACGGCGAACCAAGCCAGCACTACATTCAGGACAATCCAGACCACCACCGGAAGGGCCAGCATCGGCGACAATGCGGCCAAAAGGGCTGCGGCCCCGCCGAAAGACACAATAACGCGGGGCACCATCTGCATCGCGATCATCATCGAGCGCTGTACCGCTCCGGTAACCTGACCGATGCGACTGGCAACCTGCCCCGCAAAGACGTCCTCGAAGAAGGCGACGTCCTGTCTCTCGACCGCCTTGTGCGACTGCCAACGCATCGCGGCCGGCAGTAGCACTTGTACCGTCTGCGCCATAAACGCACCGCGTACGAAGGTGACGAGTGGGTCGATCACCGCGAAGAGTACGATCAACGCGCCAAGGGTCCATGCCTCGGAGGCGACGAATGCCGCCGCGCCTTGAGCCGTCACACCGTCGACCAAGAATGCGAGGGCCCAGATGACGGCCAGCCCGATCCCGGCCGATATTACAGACAGGACGCTCACTGTTATCAGCACCCCACGGAACAGGCGGGCAAAGTGCCAGATCAGCGCCCAGACCCCGCTGCCGGGCATCGGACTGATCGGAAGATCGAAGGGGCGGACCAGGGTCTCGAAGGGGCGAAAGATGCGATCGGTCAAACTCATGAGGTTTAATATAGGGCCAATGACCTTGGTGTCCCGTTGAACCTCGTCTGGGTCCGCGTCCATGGACCGAGATGGTTGCTAATAACTCGAAACGGCAACTATCGCTTCGAAGGGCGGACACCGGACCTTCGCTGCAAACTGCGCCGAGGTCTCTTATGCGGAGTGGTTTCAACTGGTCGCTGTTGATAAAACCATAGTTATCTCGGTACGCTAAAGAAGCGTGGAACGCGGGTGCGGTATCGACGGTAAGGCGCACCGTAGACCTCTCCGAGCCAAGGTTCTTCGGCGATGGGTGCGAGTGCAAAGGCGACTACGCCGCCTATCGCGATGATCCATGCAGACGGAGCGGCGGACAGGATCGCCCATCCGAGCAGTATTCCCATGTCAGCGACGTATTGCGGGTTTCGCGACCAGCGGTAGACACCGTCAGTCTTCAGCTCCGCTTCCGCGCCGCTGGTTGCATCGAGGCCGATACGCAAGACCGCAGGCCATACCACGGCATTGCCCGTAAAGATCAGCGGCAAGCCCACTCCCCATTGGAACCAGAGCGGCCAGTTCAAGTCATTCCATTCTGCGATACCAATAACAATGGCAGATCCAGATACTGCGACAGTTGGAATCCAAACCATGATCTGACTAAGCCAACTCACCTGCCGAGGGGGCCAGAGGCGGCGATCCGGGACAAAGATCGACCAGACCAGCATCGCGATCAATGTAGCTTCGCAGAAAAGGGCGATGATCAGCATGACAGGAACCATATCGCTCATCCGTGCTGCTCCTCGCCGTGTCCTCGCCCGCCGAACTCGGATTTATCATCGCAAGCGTGGCGCGCGCATTCCAGCTCCAGAGTGGTGTGCTCGATACCGAATTGGTCGGACAGTGCGGCCTTGATCCGGTCCTTTACAGCATCTGCGTCATTCCAGCGGCCCTCCGCAATAACGATATGAGCGTCGAGCGCAGCGCGATGTTCGTCCATCTGCCAGAAATGCGCGTGATGGATGCCGGTCACGCCGTCGATGCCGCGCACCGTATGGAGGACAGCTTCCGTCTCGATCTCGGGCGGCGAGCCCAGCATCAGGATGCGAATGACCGGGCCAATCTCGCGGAACGATTGCCACAGGATATAACCCGCGATCAAAGCCGTCACGATAGGGTCGATCAGCCGCCAGTCGTAAAGCAGGATCAGTGCGCCCGCGAAGATCACGGCTACGGAGCCGAGTGCATCAGCCACATTGTGCAGGAAGGCCGCACGGATGTTTACGCTGGATTTGGACATGGTGTAAGTCAGCATAGCCGTCACCACATCAACAGCGAGCGCGATGCCTGCGATGACGACGATAATCCAACCCTCGACATCCTGCGGATCGGCAAAGCGCATCGCGGCCTCATAAAGTAGATAGAGGCCGATCACGATCAGTGTTGTGTAGTTAATGAGTGCCGCCACAACCTCGACCCGGCCATAGCCGAAAGTCATCTCCGCGTCCCGTGGCCGTCGCGCTATCTTGCGCGCGCCGAAAGCGATGATGAGCGAGATCGCGTCGGAGAAATTATGAAGCGCGTCCGCGATCAAAGCCAGCGATCCGGACATGATACCGCCTATGACCTGCGCGACTGTGAGCCCCATATTGACCGCAATAGCGGCAAACACGCGTCGGTCGCCCGCTTCGGGATCGACGTGATGATGATGGCCGTGCCCCATACAGGTAGCTCCTTTTGATTCGTTTCCTTCTCATGTAGATACGATCTACAGCGGCTGTAGCTTCAAGGGGCAAATGTGAAAGAGTATTCAATTGGGCAGATGTCGCGCCAGACAGGCGTGAAGGTGACAACGATCCGCTATTACGAAAGCCGCGGTCTGATCCCGTCACCTGCGCGCACGGAAGGCGGGCAGAGGCGATACGACGACGTCGCACTCGAACGGCTTGCATTTCTGCGCCATGCGCGGGAACTGGGGTTCGGGCTCGATGATGTCGCGGATTTGATGGCTCTGGCCGAAGAACCGACCGAAGATTGTGCGCCCGCACATGAGATAGCTCGAAAGCAGCTCGCGGCAGTGGACCGACGCATGACCATTCTTGCACAGCTTCGCAAAGAACTGGCGCGGATGGCAAACGCGGACGATAAAGGGCAAGCTGGGGATTGCCGCGTTATTCAGGTGCTCGGCGATCACCGTCTGTGCATCGGCGCGCATGAAGCACCAACAAACCCGTCTATGACAAACAGCGATTAAGCAAACGTCATGGCTTAACCAGACATTCGCTGAACTCTGACAAGTGAGCAGGTTGGGCTCGTATCGGACCTTCGCCGCATGTTGCACCAAGGTCCAGTTTTAGGTTTTTGGCTATGTAGATGACATAAATATCAGACTCATCTGACGTTCGACACATAGTGTCAGCCATTTCAACCAAGAGAAGTGGTTTGGGCGTATCAATGTGGGTGCCGGATGATATAAAAATCTAACATATAAATTTCAAAGCGTTATCTCCCAGACGTGAAGACGTGCGGGGGGGCACAATTTCACTATCCAGAATAGTCCGAGGACATCCGGAAAAACCTGTGTTATATCGGTTTTACGATATGTCTTTATGCGGTGCAGTATAGCGGCGTCCGGTACGATACCTGCGGATACAACGTCTATCGTATGTAACCTGCGTAAGAGCACTTGGTGTAAGAATCTCGCACTCCGCGGCCCTGGCGGTAGTTGCCTTCCAATTCATAATCAACCGCTGCCTTCTACGTACTCCGTGCCCTCGTATACCGGCGGCGGCACGCCGCAAGAAGACCACTTTCAGGCGAAGAGGCGTTTCATCAAATTGGCACAAACGTGAAAAAAGGGCGCCCTTCCGATGAAAGAGCGCCCCCTGCTGTCATTTAGTCTTGTAGTTTAACGCAGGACAGAGCGGTCCAGATCAAAGCGATCCAGTTCCATCACCTTGACCCATGCATCAACGAATTGCTGTACAAACAGCGCCTCGCCATCGCCTGCGGCGTACACCTCTGCCAGCGCACGCAACTGGCTGTTGGAGCCGAACACGAGATCGACACGGGTACCTGTCCGCTTGACCTCACCGGTTTTGGTATCGCGGGCCTCGAACACATCCTGCGCATCAGAGGTCGCTTTCCACGTCACACTCATATCCATCAGTGCCCGGAAAAAGTCGTTGCTCAACGTCCCTGGCTTGTCTGTCCAGACGCCGTGGTTTGTGCCCTCATAGTTTGCACCCAGTACCCGCAAACCACCAACCAGAACGGTCATCTCCGGTGCAGTGAGTGTTAGCAACTGGGCGCGGTCCACCATCAGCTCCTCGGCAGATACTTTGAACTCGCGGCTCTGGTAGTTTCGGAAGGCGTCCACCGCAGGTTTGAGCACATCGACACTTTCGACATCTGTGTGTTCCTGGGTGGCATCACCACGGCCAGGCGTGAAGGGCACAGATACATCGTATCCCCCCGCTTTCGCCGCCGCTTCTACCGCTGCGGTACCGGCCAGCACGATGATATCTGCCATCGAGATTGCGGTGCCGGACGCTGCGCGGATGTTCTCAAGTTTATCAAGCACCTTTGCCAACTGTACTGGCTGGTTAACTTCCCAATCTTTCATTGGTGCCAGACGGATGCGCGCACCATTTGCGCCGCCCCGTTTGTCAGAGCCGCGGAAAGTTGACGCAGAAGCCCACGCGGTTGACACCAGCTCGGCTGTGCTCAAACCAGACGAGAGGATCTGCTCTTTCAGTTTGGCCAAGTCTGCATCGCTTACCGCTTTTGGATCGGCGGCTGGAATCGGATCCTGCCAGATAAGAGTTTCTTTAGGCGCTTCCTTACCCAGATAACGGATAGCCGGCCCCATGTCGCGGTGGCACAGCTTGAACCATGCGCGCGCAAAGGCATCAGCGAACAGGTCGGGGTCTGCATGGAATCGCTTGGAGATTTCCAAATAAGCAGGATCGACTTTCATCGCCATATCCGCCGTGGTCATCATTGGCGGGTGCTTGGCCTCGGAATGTGCGTCCGGCACCGCGTCTGCCATCGCGCCGTTTGCAGGCTTCCACTGGTGTGCACCGGCGGGCGATTTTGTCAGCTCCCACTCGTTGTCCAGCAATGTGTCGAAATAAGACATATCCCATGTGATCGGCGTGGGCGTCCACGCGCCTTCAATACCTGAGGTGATCGTGTGCACCCCTTTGCCGCTTTCGAAGGTGGACAACCAGCCAAAGCCCTGTGCCTCAAGGCCGCCGCCTTCTGGCTCAACGCCCACATGGGCCGCGTCACCCGCGCCGTGCGCTTTACCAAAAGTATGACCACCCGCCACCAGTGCTACCGTTTCTTCATCGTTCATTGCCATGCGCGCAAACGTGTCGCGGATGTCATGGGCTGAGGCGGCAGGGTCGGGATTGCCGTCAGGACCTTCGGGGTTGACGTAGATCAGTCCCATTTGCACGGCGGCAAGCGGGTTTTCAAGATCGCGCTTACCGGAGTAGCGGCTGTTCGGACCGCCGGAGTTTTCCAGCCATTCGTCCTCGGAGCCCCAATAGATATCCTCTTCGGGCTCCCAAATGTCCTCCCGGCCACCTGCAAACCCGAATGTCTTGAAGCCCATATCTTCGAGCGCGCAATTACCCGCGAGAATCATCAGGTCAGCCCAGCTGATCTTGTTGCCGTACTTCATTTTGACCGGCCAGAGCAGACGGCGCGCCTTGTCGAGGTTGCCGTTGTCGGGCCATGAGTTCAGAGGTGCGAACCGCTGCGTGCCGGAGGTCGATCCGCCGCGCCCGTCCGCAGTGCGGTAGGTGCCGGCGGAGTGCCATGCCATGCGGATAAAGAACGGGCCATAGTGACCGTGATCTGCGGGCCACCAGTCCTGACTGTCCTTCATCAACGCGTAGATGTCGGATTTCAATGCATCCAGATCAAGCTGCTTGAACGCATCGGCGTAGTTGAATGTGCCTCCCATCGGGTCAGATGAGGGCTGGTTCTGGTGCAACATTTTCAGGTTAAGCTGGTTTGGCCACCAGTCGCGATTGGAACGTGCAGCATTTGTGGATTGTCTGGCAGCGCCAAAACCCATTGGGCAGCCGCCCTTTTCGCCGTTGTCTGATCCATCCATCATAGTCTCTCTCCGCTTTGTAAATCTTGTTCAGAATATCGGGGGGATTCGTATCCCTATAACCTTGCAGTATCAAATCGAAGCGATATGTTTAAGTTTGATTTTCCGATAGCAACGATAACCTTAACCTATGATAAACTTTACGCTCAAACAACTTCGCTATTTCGAGGCAGTCGCACGCCAGGAGCATTTTGGCCGCGCTGCCGAAATGTGCGCAATCTCCCAGCCTGCTTTGTCCGCCCAGATCGCTGCGCTTGAAGGCGCGCTTGGCCAGCAATTGTTTGAACGGGGTGCCCGACAGGTCCGCCTTACCCTCTTTGGCGAAAAATTTGCACCGCACGCAAAAGATATCTTGCGGCAGGCCGAGGCGCTGTCGGATATGGCGCGGGGCTCTGGTGGACCCGCACTTGACCGTTTGCGCATTGGCGTAATTCCCACAATCGCGCCCTATCTGCTGCCCTCTATCATCGGGCAGATCACCGCCGCCCATCCCGATATTGACCTGATGGTACGCGAAACGATGACGCATAAACTTATTGAGGAACTGGGCGATGGCAAACTTGACTGCGCAATCGTGGCCCTGCCCGTCTCCGAGGCAGCCCTGACCGAGGTGGCACTCTTTGACGAGGCGATGGTTCTTGTACGCCCTGCCGGTGATGCCGATCGCCCCGTGCCCGATATGAACACGCTGAGCCAGATGAAGCTGCTTTTGCTGGAGGAAGGGCATTGCTTTCGGGATCAAGCGCTTTCGTTTTGCTCGCTCCGCAATAGCCTTCCGCGTGAAGGGCTTGATGGCTCGTCGCTGACCACACTCGTCCAGATGGTCGGAGCGGGTATAGGCGTGACACTGATTCCGGAAATGGCGATCCCCGTGGAAACTCGTTCCGCCGCGGTGAGCATTGCCCAGATGGGCGCGCCCCACCCCAAACGCACCGTCGGAATGATCTGGCGGAAGACATCCGTACTGTCAAAGCAACTTGGAGACATTGCCGAGCTGGTGCGCAAGGCAGCCGCGCAGCGTCCTGCTTTCCTGTAGACCCTCGAACCTCTCAATATATGCTACTTTCTTAGCACAAAAGAAATCCTTAATCACAGACAGTTAGACGATTCAGACCTTCATCCTGAGCGGGATCGCGCTGCCAGAAGACTTAGAGTCTAGCCATACGCGGAATCTTATTGTGTCAGAAAATAATAATCTAGGGTTTGAAAACGCAAGGTTGGCTTGCTCCAAGTCTTCTGAGCACCTTACCCAAAGAGAGGGTACGCCCGAAGGCGAAGCAACTTTCTTGTGCTGTACGAGAAGCTGCGACGCCTTAAGATAGACGATGACGGAATATGCTAGTTCATGCAGACGCGCGCTAGTAAAAATTTGGCAAACAAGGACCGAAGAATATGTTTAAAGTGATCTCAATTGCTGCCGTAATGGCTCTTACATCTACAGCCTCTTTTGCTGGCTCACTCAATGCCGGTACCGAAGAAGCCGAAGTTGATCCAAATGCAGGATACGTTCCACCGTTGCTTGCAGGCGGCGCAGGAATTGGTGCACCAGCGGTTATCGGCGGCGCACTCGCAGCTATCGCAATCGGCTCATTGATCAACAAATCGTCGAGCACGACCACAACGCCAATCGGCGGCTAATACAGCAACATACTGATTTAGTATCTGCTTGAATTGATTGAACGACCCCCGTTTTCGGGGGTCGTTTTGTTTTAAGTGACCGCCATTATCGTAGTCTTAAACAAAAGCGACGAGACTATTATTGCAAGGCCAACTTCATAGCCAAGCCTTGCAAAGATAGGTTGGCATAGTGGAAAAGGCTGGGACATTGTCCCTTCACCCCTCCAACAGCACCTTGCCAAATTCTTCTCGCAGTTTGTTCTTTTGCACCTTGCCGGTTGAGCCAATGGGCAACTCGTCCACAAAAATGACGCGGTCTGGTATCTGCCAGCTTTCGACTTTGCCTTTGTAGAATGCCAGCAACTCCTCCTCGCTGACTTCGCCGGCCTTGACCGCGATAAGAACGGGACGTTCATCCCATTTCACATGCAAGGCAGCAATCGCGGCGGCGTTGGCGATGGCAGGATGGGCAATGGCGATGTTTTCCAACGCTACGGTCGAGATCCATTCGCCCCCCGATTTGATGATATCCTTGGAGCGATCGCGGATAATCATAAATCCTTCGGAATCAATCGTCGCCACATCGCCGGTGTCAAACCATCCGTCTGCGGTAAGCGCGCTGGTGTCCTTGCCAAAGTATGTTTCCACAATCCACGGACCGCGAATTTGCAGATCACCCTGCGCTGCGCCGTCATGGGGCAGAACTTCGCCCGCCTCGTCCACCACCCTCAGGTCAACCCCGTAAGGCGGACGCCCCTGCCCCAGACGGATTGCCGCCTGATCTTCCGCACTCAGGTTCACGTGGCGTTGCAACAGCTGGTTCATTGACCCCAGCGGCGAAGTTTCGGTCATTCCCCAGGCATGCAAGAGATCAACACCATATTCCGCAAACTTCGGGATCATCGAGGGTGGTAGCGCGGAACCACCGACAACAGTGCGTTTGAGGCTAGGAATTTTCGATCCGGTTTCTTTGAGTGCGGCCAGCAGCCCCATCCAGATCGTTGGCACACCCAGCGCGAGTGTGGTTTGCGTACTGTCAATAAGGTTCACAAGGCTCTTGCCATCCAGATTTGGCCCCGGAAGCACCAGTTTGCAGCCTGTCATTGCGGCAATATAGGGAACGCCCCATGCATTGACATGGAACATCGGCACCACCGGCAGCACCGTATCCATCGCCGAGATGTTGATGCCATCGGGCTGATTTCCCGCAAGCGTATGCAGCACGGTCGATCGGTGCGAATAAAGCACGCCCTTGGGATCGCCCGTAGTGCCGGAAGTATAACACAGGCTCGATGCAGCGTTCTCGTCCAACGCAGGCCAAGGTTCATTCGCGTTACCTGTCTCTAGCAATTCATCAAAAAACAGCAGACCCGGCAGCGCGTCTGCCGCTGCATCGTCGCGCGGCCCGAGCATCACGATATGCTTGCAGTGCTGCAATGCCGGCGCCAGCTTTGATGCCGCAGGAACAAATGTCGCGTCGATAAACAAAACCTGATCCTGCGCGTGGTTGATTACATAGACCATCTGCTCTGGTCCCATGCGCGGATTGATCGTGTGGCAGACAAACCCGCCCCCCGCCACGCCGAAATATATCTCCAGATGGCGGCGGTTATTCCATGCAATCGTCCCGCAGCGCGCACCCTGCTCCAACCCCAGCTTGCGCAGCGCGCTTGCAAGACGCCGTGAATTGGCGCTCACCGTGCCCCATGTCGTCTGTTCGATCCCGCCAGCCGTCTCCACCGAAACGATCTCCCCTGCACTGTGAAACCGTGCGGCGTGATCGATAAGGCTACCGATTGTCAGCGGCATTTGCATCATTTGTCCAAACATGGGCGTCTCTTTCCTGTTATGCGCAATCTGCCACAGCGCGCTTTTGCACCGCAGCATCCGTTATCGGCCGAAATAGGCCAAATATGCGCGCGGCTGTCCATGGCTTTTGCCCCCCGCGCACGTAGCGTAACAGCATAGATTGAACATTGCATTTGTCGGTTTGCCGATTGACTACCACTTGATTTGGTAAAGACGTTTTTATCGTATGAGGCTTAGGGACTGCTCTTTGCCTTTCTGCTGACACTTGCGGATGGTCATTAATGGCCGGAACGCCTATTTTAATCGTGAGCGTCGGATTCAGCTCTAAACCGTAGGAGATTGCACCATGATCATGTATGGACTGAGCACTTGTTCGGTGTGTCAAAAGGCTCTTAAAGCGCTGGAAGCCGTAGGCAAGGACGTCACATTCCGCGATATCAGGGCAGAGCCGCTCGACGAGGCGGAGCTTTCAGAATTGATCCTGGAGTTCGGGGACAATCTCGTGGACCGCAGCTCGAACGATTACCGCGCCCTGAATGACTGGCTCAAAAACTCGGATGCCGAGGCACAGATCACAGCCAAGCCAAAGGTTATGGCCCGTCCGGTAATCCGTGATGAAGGTGTGTTCTACCTTGGATGGAACGAGGCCGTTCAGGCCGCTGTTTTGGCCCGCTGAAGCCACGAAACACCCTTAAACAATTATCTGTGGCTACTTGCAGAACCGGATAGCACGAGCCTTTACCTGACCTGCAAAACGATCAGAATTTCGCAGGTTTATGATGTTTTAGGCCCTTCGCCAGCTGACGATATGAGGATCGTCGCAAAAACTCAGACACTGCGATGCTGCGTCAAGGGGAAATTGACGGTTAAAAATGCAGATGTTTCCCGAAGTTTTATTGACACTTTGGCCCAAAGATTCTTACGCTCGTTCCACAGGGCGGATTGCTGTTTCGCAAAATGCAGCAACCGTTCGATCAGATTTGCAGCAAAACCTGTTTGCAAACCGGAAACCACTTGGGAGGAAAATATGAATTATTTTACAGCTTCTATCGCTGCATTTGGACTGTCGACAACGATGGGTCTGGCGCAGGATATCGTGCTGCCAAAGCAACTTAACTGGACCGCGTATGACACCGGCTCTGCCGGCTATAACCAGGCCGTAGCCATCGGTGCAGCATTGCAAGATGCTGCTGGTATCAACTTGCGTGTGCTGCCCGGCAAAAATGACGTCTCGCGCACCGAACCACTGCGTCAGGGCCGAGTCGAGTTTTCGGCAACAGGTGTTGGCGGCAGTTATATGGCGCAGGAAGGCGTATTTGACTTCGGCGCCGCAAACTGGGGTCCGCAGCCGATCCGCGTGCTGATGGCCAATAACGGCGGCGCGATCAACCTATCGGTTGGTGTTGCCGGAGATTTGGGTATCGAAACTTACGCCGACCTCAAAGGGAAGCGCGTGGCCTACATTGTGGGCGCACCCGCGCTCAACGTGAACACCGAGGCATATCTCGCTTACGGCGGTCTGACATGGGATGACGTGACCCGCGTCGATTTCGGCGGCTTTGGCGCAAGCTGGACAGGTCTGATCGAAGGTCAGGTCGATGCGGCATTCGCATCTACTAACTCCGGCAGCGCCTATGAGGCTGCTGCGGGCCCACGTGGTCTGTTCTGGCCCCCTATCGATGCTGACGATGCCGAAGCCGTTGGCCGGTTGCAGGCAATCGCGCCATTCTTCCAAACAAACCTTGCATCAGTTGGCGCCGGCATTGACGGCACCGATGGGTATCAGGGAGCAGGCTATGCCTACCCTGTGCTGACTGCTATGGCCGCTGCAGATGAAGATCTGGTCTACAACATGACAAAAGCCATGGTCGAGCTGTTCCCTGCCTATGACGGCAACTCGCCGGGCATTGGCGGCTGGGCGCTGGACAAGCAGAACATGAAATGGGTCGTTCCCTACCATGACGGTGCGATCCGCTACTTCACCGAAGCCGGTGCATGGTCGGATGAAGCACAGGCACACAACGACGGTCTGGTCGCACGTCAGGCAGCCCTGATCGCAGCTTGGGACGCGCTGGTTGCGACCAACCCCGACGATCTCGAGGCGGCATGGGCAACGGCACGCCGTGAAGCGCTTGAAGCAGGCGGTTTCTCCATCGTTTTCTAAACGATGTTGCGCTGATGAAACCGGCCGGTCTGATGACCGGCCGGATTCCCTGTAATTTTCCCACAAAAGAGTAACCCCATGACCGATACCACCAACGCATCCTCCAACACCAAGCGGATCGAAGAAGTCGCCATCGACGGAGAAACCCCTGCAGAACGCATTGCGGGACCTGCGCGCTGGGTCGTAGTAATTGGCACGCTTTTGTCGCTTGTGCTGGTCGTAAACCAGCTGTTCAACCTCCAGATCATGGGCATCGTCCTGATCGAAGGTCGCTATCTCTACATCCTTGGCGGCATGTATCTTGCACTCAGCTTCCTGATTTTTCAGATGCGCGGAGGCAAGGGCGGTACGCCCTCCCTGCTCGACTGGGGTCTTTTCGGAATCGCGGCTGCCTGCACGGTCTATCTGGCGCAAACAGCTCAACAAAACCTTTCGTCGGGCTGGGAATATGCTGCGCCGCAGACTGCGCAATATGTCTCGGTCGTCTTCTTCTTTCTTGTACTTGAAGCAACGCGGCGTGCAGGGGGCCTTGTCCTGTTCCTCATTGTTACGTTGTTCGCGTTCTACCCGACGTTCGCGGGTGTGGTGCCTGATCCTTTCTCGGGGTTCCAGAGCACGTTCATGCAAACCGTTCCCTATCATGTTTTCTCCTCCGAGAGCTCATTCGGCATCCCGATGAAGGCCTTTGGCGGTGTAGTTATCGGCTTCATCCTCTTCGGGGCCGTGCTGCAACGTACCGGAGGCGGCCAGTTCTTTAACGATCTGGCGCTTGGTATGGTCGGTGGCTACCGCGGTGGCGCTGCGAAAGTATCAATCTTCGCCAGTGGTTTCATGGGATCGATGTCCGGCTCGGTCATTTCCAACGTGTTGACCACCGGCGCCGTTTCAATCCCTGCCATGCGCAAAACCGGATTTTCCGCAAAAACCGCTGCAGCGACCGAGGCATGTGCCTCTACCGGCGGTGTGTTGATGCCCCCCATCATGGGCGCCACGGCATTTATTATGGCCTCCTTCCTTTCGCGCCCTTATGTCGAGATCGCTCTCGCAGCGGCCATCCCCAGCATCCTGTTTTACTGGGGCCTGTTCACCGGCATCGACGCTTATTCCGCAAAGCGCGGCCTCAAGGGCCTGCCGAAGCCCGACCTCCCGCAGCTGCGTGCCGTCATGGCCGAAGGCTGGCCCTATATCTTCGTGTTTGCACTCCTGCTTTATATGATGATCGGTCTGCGTCAGGAATCGTCCGCGCCATTCTATGCGACAGCACTTTTGCTGGTGGTAAACCAGTTCCGTGCACGCTTCCGCCTCAACCGTGTCCGCCTTGGTAACATGATTGTCGGTGTCGGCATGGGTCTGGCCGAGCTTACCGCGATTTTGCTTGGCGTTGGCCTCATCGTTGGGTCGTTCTCAGCCACAGGTCTTGCTGGCACACTGGTTAACGAGCTGGTCTTTATGGCCGGTGACAATACGTTGGTCCTGCTGGGCATGGGCGCGCTTACCGCGTTCATCTTTGGCATGGGGATGACAGTCACAGCCTGCTATATCTTTTTGGCGGTGGTCCTCGCGCCTGCGCTGGAAGCAGGCGGGCTCAACACACTCGCTGTCCACTTGTTCATCCTGTACTGGGGTATGGTCAGCTTCATCACGCCACCCGTAGCACTCGGCGCATTTGCGGCCTCGACCATGGCGGGCTCCAATCCAATCGCAACAGGGTTCGAGGCCATGCGCCTCGGCGGGGTGATCTACATTGCGCCATTCTTCTTCGTGCTTAACCCTGCCCTCATCGGGCAGGCTCCTGCGTGGGAGGTTGTGGTCGCACTGACGAGTGCGATGATCGGGGTCGCAGTGATCTCCTCGGCTTTGCAAGGCTACATCAGTCTTGTTGGACCAATCGAGGGGCCGATGGCCTATCCCTTGCGCATCTTGCTGTTTGTTGGCGGTGTTCTTATCGCAAAGCCCGAAACAGAGCTGCTGCCGCTGAGCTATGCAGGGTCCTTCGCCATTGGTGCACTTTTGTGCGCGCTGCCCTTCTACCTTGCGTGGCGGGCCAATCAAACTGATCCAAGAACGGCGTAAGTGCAATGATAGAGATTACACCGCCCTACTCTGCCACAGCGCCAACCGAAAACATCGTGACACGCCTGCGGAGCAATGCCGCCAGCCATCCAGAAAAGCTGGCGCTTGTGTGCGGCGCGCAGCGTGTCACATGGGCCGCGTTCGATGCCCGCACAAACAAGGTCGCGCAAATGCTATTCGGCATTGGCGTGGCCAAGGGCGACAACATCGCCATCCTGTCAGCCAATTCGGTCCCCTACGCCGAGTTGTTTATCGGGATACTCAAAGCCGGCGCTTGTGTAACGCCACTCTCCTCAATGGCGTCCCCCGATGCGCTGAAAAAGATGCTCGAGGATTGCGGCGCGAAGGCCATCTTCGTGGCTGAAAACTATGCGCCACTGATTGCAGACTTTATCACTGGTCTGCCGCTATCCCGCTTTGCGATCGATTTTGCGCAAGAAGGATATGAGGACTTCGAGGCCGCGCTGGCACAAGCCAACGAAACCGATCCTGAAATATCCATATCTCTAAGCGACCCCTTCAATCTCATCTATTCCTCCGGCACCACAGGCACACCGAAAGGTATTGTGCACAACCACCAGATGCGTGCCGCACAGATGGAGCGGGTTACCCCGAACGGATACGACGACAACGCGCGCACGCTGATCTCTACACCGCTATATTCCAACACGACCATTGTGTCGTTCATACCCACGCTTTTTGGCGGCTCCACTGTATATCTTATGCCAAAATTCGATGCACGTGCTTATCTCCAGATTGTCGAGGCAGAGGCGATCACCCATACCATGCTGGTCCCTGTTCAATATAAACGCATCATGGATGTCCCTGATTTCGACAGCTTTGATCTGTCGTCAATGCGGATCAAATTCTCGACCTCTGCGCCGCTGCGCGCAGATGTAAAACGTGATGTGCTGACACGTTTTCCGGGCAAGCTGATCGAATATTACGGCCTGACAGAAGGCGGCGGCGTGACCGTTCTGGTAGCTGATGACAACCCGACCAAACTGCACACCGTAGGGCAAGTTGCACCGGGCAACGACATCCGCCTCATCGACAGTGCCGGCAAAGAGGTGCCACAAGGCGAGGTTGGCGAGATTTGCGGCCGCGGCCCCACGATGATGGCCGGCTACTTTGGCCGCGATGATCTGACCTCCGACTACATCTGGCGCAACCCGCAGGGAGACATCTATTTCCGCTCCGGTGATATGGGATCGTTTGATGCCGACGGCTTTTTGGTTCTTTCCGACCGCAAGAAGGATATGATTATCTCTGGCGGGCTGAACATCTATGCAAACGATCTGGAGCTTGTCCTGCTCGAAGATCCCGACGTGACCGATGCCGCCGTAATCGGTGTCCCTTCGGAGGCTTGGGGCGAGACGCCTCTGGCTCTGGTTGTGCTGGATGAAAATGCCATCCGTAGCTCTGATGATATTCTTGCCAGAGCAAATAGCAAACTGGGCAAGAGCCACCGCCTCTCTGCTGTAGAAATCCGCGATGTCCTGCCTCGCAGTACGATCGGCAAAATCCTGAAAAAAGACTTGCGCGCCCCCTATTGGGAAAAGGAAACACAGTGACTGACAGTAAAACGACCCCCATGAACGGCGCAGAAAGCCT
The DNA here is from genome assembly GCF_003610455.1 of Sulfitobacter guttiformis. NCBI lineage: Bacteria > Pseudomonadati > Pseudomonadota > Alphaproteobacteria > Rhodobacterales > Roseobacteraceae > Sulfitobacter > Sulfitobacter guttiformis. The sequence continues at coordinate 737,277 of NZ_RAQK01000002.1, forward strand.
CGTGACGACCTTGCTGGCCAACGGGGTGAACGTCTGTTTCACCAATCCTGGCACGTCCGAGATGCATTTTGTGGCAGCCCTCGATCATATCCCCGGAATGCGGTCGATCCTTGCTCTGCAAGAAGGAGTCGCCACCGGTGCTGCGGACGGTTACTACCGGATGACCGGCAAGCCCGCATCGACACTGCTGCATCTGGGGCCAGGTCTGGCCAACGGATTATCAAACCTTCACAACGCGAAAAAGGCGGGCTCGGGTGTTGTCAACATCATCGGCGAGCACGCATCAACCCATATCGAGTTGGACGCACCGCTGACCTCCGACATAGAGGGGATTGCGCGGCCTGTTTCTCATTGGGTTCATACTTCGAAATCAGTGGCCACCGTAGGCGCGGATGCTGCGCGGGCGGTTCAGTCCGCCATGACCGCACCGGGCCAGATCGCCTCGCTGATCCTGCCCTCCGATACGGCGTGGAACGAAGGTGGCGTGGCCCATGGTGCGATTGATCTGCCTGCCCCTGCCCCCTTTGACGAGAGCCAGCTTGAGGCTGCCGTATCAGCACTCGACGGGCCGGAGACTTTGCTGCTGCTCGGCGGTACCGCCCTTACGGAAGCAAACCTCGAAATCGCGGGGCGCATCGCGGCCAAGACCGGCTGCGCACTGCTGTCGGAATGGTCCAATGCACGGCTAGAACGTGGCGCAGGCCGGGTGTTCATCGGGCGTGTTCCCTACCCGATTGATATCGCTTTGAAAGTGTTGGAGCCTTTCAAACAGATCGTGCTGATCGGTGCCCGAGCCCCAATAGGATTTTTCGCCTATCCTAACAAGCCTGCTATTCTGACGCGGGAGGGCGCCGAGATCACAACACTGGCAGCTGCGGGTGCGGACCTTGGGGGCGCGCTGACGGCGCTGTGTGCTGCGGCAGGTGCCACAGATACCGACCCCGCACATGTTGTTACCGCCGCCCAACCTGAGCGCCCCACTGGGCGCATCAATCTCGATAATCTGGCAGCGCTCATTGCCCGCGCCATCCCCGAGGATGGGATAATCGTCGACGAGTCCGTGACTTCGGGACGCGCATTCTCTCCCGCGACAAAGGGGGCACCGCGACACACATGGCTGAACAATTGCGGCGGCTCTATCGGGTACGGCATGCCTGCGGCGATCGGCGCAGCCGTTGCCTGCCCTGATCGCAAGGTGATGTGCATGACCGGCGATGGGTCTGCGATGTATACCGTTCAATCGCTCTGGACCATGGCGCGTGAGAAACTGGACATTACTGTTCTGATTTTCGCCAACCGCAGCTACCAGATCTTGCGCGGGGAGCTTACGAATGTGGGCGTCCAGAACGCCGGTCCGCGCGCGATGGACATGCTCAGCCTTGAGCGTCCAACTCTGGACTGGGTTCAGATGTCCCACTCAATGGGTGTGCCTGCAGTGCGCGTAAGCGAATGTGAAGAACTTGAGGCAGCCCTGCAGGACGGGCTGGAAAGCGGTGGCCCTAACCTGATCGAGATCGTGTTGTGAGTGGGTAACAAAAGGATGGGGCGCTTGATCCGATGACTATCGCCCTGAAAAATTTGCCACAAATTCAGACGCTTCTGACCTATCCGGCAATTGCCGCGTTGGTGGACCTCTTTAGCCACACCGAGACTGTAGATGCACTTCGAGGAGTGATTGCGGACCTGCGCGCCGCTATTCTGGCAGAGGATGCCGCCCTTCCAGATTTCGAAAGCGCTGTTTTTGCAGCCACCGTGTTGCACCGGATCGAAGCGCGCCGCGCGCCCTCTCTGGTGCCGGTGATCAACGCTACGGGCATCATCATCCACACAAATCTGGGCCGTGCGCGCCTGGCCCCCGAGGCCTTACAGGCGATGCATGTCGCAGGCGAAAGTCCAAGCAACCTTGAACTGGATCTTGGCACGGGCAAGCGCGGATCACGCCACACCCATGTCGAAACGCTCATTTGCGAGCTAACGGGGGCACAAGCCGCTGTGGTGGTAAACAACTGTGCGGCGGCGGTTCTGTTGAGCCTGATGGCCACAGCACAGGGGCGCACTGTTGTGGCCTCGCGAGGGGAGTTGATCGAGATTGGCGGATCCTTCCGTCTGCCCGATGTGATTGCACAAAGCGGGGCGACCTTGCGTGAGGTTGGGGCGACGAACAAAACCCGGATTTCCGACTACGATGAGGCGATCGATGATACCACAGCCGCTCTGCTGAAAAGCCATACCAGCAATTTCAAGATCATCGGCTTTACCGCTGCGCCCGACCGCCGCGAGCTGGCCAAACTGGCAAAGCAACGGAATGTCATCCTGATGGAAGATCTGGGCAGCGGCGTGTTGATTGACCTGTCGCCTTACGGTCTGGGAGACGAACCTGTGGTCGGTGAGATCCTCAAATCTGGGGTCGATCTAGTGATGTTTTCGGGAGATAAACTGCTGGGCGGACCGCAGGCGGGGATCATCGCGGGTCGGCGCGATATCGTGGCCCAACTCAAATCACACCCTCTGATGCGGGCGGTTCGGATCGACAAACTGTCGCTTGCCGCGCTCGAGGCGACATTGCGGCTCTACCGCACGCCCCACGATCCGTTGCGCGACGTGCCGGTTTTGGCGATGCTGTCAGAGCCGATAGAAGCAGTTGAGCAACGCGCCCGCGAGATGATGCAGGCATTGTGGGACGTGGGGATCACGGATGTGGATCTCCACAACAGCACAGCCTACGCTGGCGCAGGATCCCTGCCACAACAGGATCTAGAGAGCTACGCCGTCAGCGTGAGTGTGCCTCACCTATCGGCAGACGCCCTCGCCACAGCGTTGCGCAAGGCTACCCCGCCAGTGGTGGGGCGGATCGAGCGCGGGCATATCATGCTTGATGCGCGCACGGTAACGGCGCCAGAAGTTTCATTGGTTGCCCGCGCCTTCGCGCGTATTTTGACCCCATGAGCAAAGCTTGTGTTGTGGTGATCGGCCATGTGGATCACGGAAAGTCTGCCCTTGTCCGGGCCCTCACAGGAACCGAGACCGACAGCCTACCGGAGGAAAAGCAGCGCGGATTGTCAATCACGCCCGGCTACGCGCACCGCAGCTATCCGGCAGGTGTGATTGATTTCGTAGACGCCCCAGGCCATGAGGATTTTATCGCGGCGATGGTAGCGGGCGCCAGTGGGGCGCGGGCGGCGCTCTTGGTAATCTCCGCCCGCGAAGGCATCGCCGCGCAAACGCTCGAGCACCTGCGCATTGCGCAGTTGCTTGGGATTGAAACAGGCATAATCGCCATCACAAAATCCGATCTGGTCGAGACGGCCGAACAAGACCTTTTGCGCCGCGAGATCCGCGCGGCGCTGGCACATTCGGTGTTTGCCACGGCACCAATCATATTCTGCTCAGCCCTGACAGGGGACGGGCTGGACAGTCTGAATGATGCGCTCGAGAGCGTTCTGAAGATAAGTACGACGCAAGTTAACCCGCCTTCCGACAGCTTCCTGCCTATTGATCGGATTTTCACCCTTGCGGGTCTTGGCACTGTCGTAACGGGCACTTTGCTGGGGGCCGATCTGACAACGGGCGGTGAGGCAGTGGTACTGCCCGAGGGTCGCAAGGTGAGCATACGGGGGTTGCACTCTCGCGGTCTGCCGCGAGAGACGGTCCACACGGGCGAGCGAACGGCCGCCAATCTGCGCGGCGTGGCCGTAGCCGATATCGCTCGCGGGTCTGTCTTGTGTGCCGCTGGCAGCTATGCGCCAAGCGTTTGTATCGATGTTGAAATCAGTCTTCTGCCCGATGCACCCGCGCCGCTCAAGCATAATCAGGATCTGCGCGTTCTGTTCGGAACCGCGCATGTGGTCGCGAACTTGCGGATATTTGGGGGCGACCAGCTCAGGAGTAAACACAGCGCGTTTGCACAACTCAGATTCAAGAGACCTGTCGCAGGATTTGCAGGCCAACGCGCTATTCTGCGCCAGCTGTCGCCCGCAGCAACACTTGGCGGTGCTGTGTTTCTGGACCCGTTGGCAGCACCGGCGCGGGCCGGTGACGCTTCGCGTATTGCTGTGCTAGAGGCGGCCAGTGCCGGCGATCCATGCCATATCGCACATGCTCTTTGCACCAGTGCCAGTGCCAAAGGTATTGCCCGATTGTCTGATGTGGCGCGCCTTTCACGCAAACCTTTGGCAGGTTTACAAACCGCGCTACTCCCTGAATTTGATCTGTTGGAGGGCGATCTGATTGCCCCTCATTCGCGGATCAGCGGGTGCAAGGCTGAAATAATCGGCGCGCTCGCGACCTATCATATCCAGTTTCCGCTGCATTTGGCTGCTGCACGAACAATCCTTGCGAAACTGAACTTTGCGCGGCCCTTGCTCGATTATTGCGAGCGTGTCTTAATTGATAATGGTGACATCCTAGAAGCAGGCGCAGGATTAACCTTAGAGGCACACGATCCGCTTACCCTGATGACGGACAAACAACACTCAAGAATGGCTGAAATGATTACTGTTTTCCGCGCCGCGGGGCTGTCACCGCCAGCAGCAGCAACAGTTGTCCATGACCAGACTGACGCAGACCTTCTGGCGCTTTGCATCGACACCAGAGCGCTCACCGCGCTGCACAATGTGGGCCTTGACCAGCGGCTTGTTCTGGACACGCAGGCCGTGCAATCCGCCGCCGTGACCCTGCTGTGCGCCTTCCCGCCCCCGCATGAATTTACCACAAGCGCTGCCCGCTCTGCCCTTGAAACCTCGCGGCGCGTTATCGTGCCCTTGCTCGAGCATTTCGACACATGCGCCATCACCCTGCGCAGCGGCGATACCCGCCGTATGGCAAAGGCGATTTCGGTTCCAACCCATGATGCGAATTGATAGCATAATCACATCCGGAGGTGACCGGAGTCTGGTGGCTTCCCTGGTCTTCAACACCATGGACACGCATATGCTGCGTGTGGTGGGTTCGATTCCCATCCACCTCCGCCATATCACAAATCTGGCAAAAATCGGCAGGCATAGCGCTGGACATTGCCGTGCGGGCATTGCCAAAATGAACCACACCATCGGGAGACAGACATGAGCAGCACACAACCGGCGTTTACCCTCAAGGATCTGGACGGGGCCGCGCACAGCCTGCCCGAGGATCGCTACAGTCTGATCTGTTTTGTCAAGGAAGACTGCGAGACGTGCAATACCGCAGCACCGGTTCTGGAGGCCTTGCATTCCGCCTACGCAAGCAAGGTCACCACCGTTTTGATTGCGCAATCGGGAGCACAGAATGCCACCTATGCGGCGCGCCATGCCCTCACGATGCCAGTGCTTGACGATACCGCCTGCAAAGCGGCGTTCGACTGGGATATCGAGAGCGTCCCTTCGGTCTTCTGGATCAACGATGAAGGCGTGGTTGTGAGTAAATTCGAGGGGTTCATCCGCCCCGACTGGGAGGCGCTTGCCGCTGATATGAGCGCGGCAACCGCGCTGCCCGCTGCCCAGATAGACTGGAGCGCCCTGCCCGCGTGGCGACCCGGATGCGGATCAAAACACCTCGACCCTGCCGTCTATGATAAATTGCGCGCAGAGGTCGACGGCAGCCCGATCCGCGCGCGCAAGATTGAAGTTGCGATCAGCGATGATGTGTCGGAATTCATGTTCGATCAGGGGTTCTCGGACGGCTTGCCACTGGTACCGCCCACACCAGAGCGGGTTATGCGGATGTTGGGCGGAACTCACCGTGATGCGCAGGACGTGATTGCGACCGTGCCCCCCAACATGGGGCTGGCCACTGTCGAGAAAATTGCAATCAATGCGGTGATGGCAGGGTGCAAGCCTGAATACCTGCCCGTAATCATCGCCGCTGTCGAGGCGGTATGCACCGATGAGTTCAACATCCACGGCGTTACCGCCACCACCATGGGTGCGGCCCCTGTTATGGTGATCAACGGACCCATTCGCGACAGGATCGGCATGAACAAGGGCCTTGGTGCGTTGGGCGCGGGCAACCGCGCCAATGCCACCATCGGACGCGCCTTGCGCCTTGTGGTTCGTAATGTGGGCGGTGCGGCTACGGGCGGTGTTGAGCGTTCGGTGCTTGGCAACCCGATGAAATTTACGATGTGTTTTGCAGAGCACGAAGAACGCTCCCCCTGGCCTGCCCTGCACGTCGAGCGCGGGTTTGAGCCCGAGGATTCCGTCGTCACGGTGTTTGCGATGACCGGTGGTCCTGTACATATTGTTGACCAGACTTCGCGGGCGCCGGACCAGATCGCAGGCTCTCTTGGCCTCGGGCTCGAAGGAGTGTTTTTGCCGAAGCTGCGCAATCTTCCCGTCGATGCCCTTTTGGTGGTCTGCCCCGAACATATCGACACCCTGATGCGCGAGGGGGAGTATTCAAAGGAGCGGCTACGCGACCGCATTCAGGAAGCCACGATGCGCCCTTTATCGGACATGGTTCAGGACGCTTACAGTGGCGCGGGCATTCCGCCCGACAAGGCGGCGCAGATGGGTCCCGAAGCGCTGGCACAACGCGTGCCAAAATTTGCGGGCACCGAATTCATCCACATCGTAGTTGCCGGATCGGACGCAGGTAAATTCTCGTCCGCGTTCCACGGCTGGGCAACTGGCGAAGTTGGATCGATTGCAGTGTCCAAAAAAATCGACTTGGGCTAAAATCGGGGCTAGGCTGCCCCCAGAGGAGGAGCAATATGACGATAATTCTCGACCCCACGGACGAACGTAAACCCGTGGAGCGACAAATAACCGAGCGCAATGGCACCCTGACGGGTGTCATAGGCCTGCTGGACATCAGCAAGCCGCGCGGCAATGTGTTTCTGGACGAGTTGGAAAGCCTGCTCGTCAAGCACGATGCCGGAATATCGGTGCGCCGATACATGAAGCCCACATTCGCCAAGCCCTGCCCAGACGTCCTGCGTCAGCAGATGCGTGACGAATGCAACTTTGTGATCGAAGCGCTGGCCGACTGAGGATCCTGTACGACGTGCAGTATGCACGACAATTTCTGGTTTGAAACCCAGGGGATCCCGGCAGTCGCCATCGCCTCGAGCGAGTTCGGCCAGGCCGCAATCGCGCAACGTAGCGCGCTTGGCATGAACGATGCGCGCTATCTCCTTGTGCCACATCCGATACAGGATGCCACGGACGACGAGATGCGGACAAAAGCGCAAGAAGCGTTTGGCGATGTGCTCAAGGCGCTGACGCAGAACGATACGTAAACGAAACGGGCGCGGGCATACAACATGGCCGCGCCCGAATTTCACGACGGGTCGAACCATACGAATGCGTATTGATTAGTGTTATTCGATTTTTGCTGACGGATGCCCGCGCGGATGCCACGGTACAGAGATGTACCTCAAAAGGATTCCGCCCCATGACGCTTACAAAAATCTGCGACGGCCTCGATTTTCCTGAAGGACCTATCGCTATGGCAGACGGTTCCGTGGTCCTTGTTGAAATCCGGCGACAGACGCTGTCACGGGTGCAACCTGACGGCCAAATCGAGGTAATTGCCGCGTTGGGCGGCGGCCCCAACGGCGCTGCTGTCGGGCCGGACGGGATGATCTATGTCTGCAACAATGGTGGTTTTGTCTGGACCCAAACGGACGGTATCACCCGCCCGATCGGCACACCCGACGATTACATCAGCGGCTCGATCCAGCGGGTAGATCCCGCAACCGGTAATTTCGAAACCCTGTATGAAAGCTGTGACGGGGTACCCCTGCGCGGCCCAAACGATATCGTGTTTGACACCGAGGGCGGTTTTTACTTTACCGATTTGGGCAAATCGAACGCGGATTATGTCCATCACGGCGCATTCTATTATGCAAAAGCCGATGGTAGCGAAATCCGCCGCATGCAGTATCCCATGATCACTCCCAACGGCATCGGCCTGTCGCCTGACGGCAAAACAGTCCATGTCGCCGAGACGCGCACAGGCCGCGTCTGGAGCTTTGATCTGATCGGACCGGGCAAGATCGCCCCTTTGCCCTTTAACATGCCGGGGCGTCTGCTCACCACCCTCCCCGACTACCAGTTGCTCGACAGTCTTGCCGTGCAGGCGGATGGCAAGATTTGTGTGGCCACCCTGATGCGCGGAGGTGTGAGTGTCGTCCCCGTAGACGGAGGACCGGTGGAGTTCATGAGCGTGCCGGGGGATCCCTACATCACCAACATCTGTTTTGGGGGGGAAGATATGCGCGATGCGTGGATCACCGCGTCGGGGACGGGATGCTTGTACCATACCCGCTGGCCCGCCGCGGGATTGAAGCTTAATTATAACGCTTGATTTGCGATCTTAAACTGGCGGACGCTGCCTGCGGCGCACACTTACCAGCAGGCCAACGGTCAGCAAAACCAGCGCGCAGATGCTGACCACGTTCAGGCTTTCTCCAAGGATGACTGCGCCCAGAATGCCGCCAACCCCTGGCACTGCCGCGAGGATCGAGGAGGTATTGGCTGTCCCGATGGTCCGAGAGGCATGTGCGATAAACAGCAACCCCATGAGATTGGGGACAAACCCCTGATAGACGGCTTGCAACAGCAATGGACCCATGGGCACATCGGCAAAGCCGGATGGCAGGAAAACTGCCCAGACCGGAAGATATACTGCCGCATTTACAATTGTGCCGCAAAAAATGATTTGCATCGCGCCCAGTTTCCAGCGCTCTGATAAAATCACGTAGAACGAAAAGAACACCGCACCCACAACAAACAGTAAATCCCCGATCCACGCCTGTGCGTTCTGCGTCGATGTTCCGTCCCATGCAAGCACGATGGCGGATATCAAAACCAGTACTGCGCCCAGCATCTGACGGGTGGTGGGGGCGGTGCGAAACAGGCTGACGCCAAGGACGATGCCCACCAGCGGCAAAACCCCGTTCATGAAAATGCCGCCATGGGCTGCTGGCGCGAACAAAAAACCAGCAAAGACACAGAGGATATACAGCGGACCAAGTATGAACGAGATTATCGCAATCTGGATCAGCGAAAGACCACGCCACGGTTTGAAATAGAGGCACAACGGCAAAGCCACCACCGACGCCAGACCATAGCGAAGCGCCGCGAGATCAAAGATTGTGAGCCCGCTGTCACCCGCGACCTTGCTCACGATGAGCCAGAAGGACCAGACGAAAACGATCGTCCATGCCGCCGCATATCCCGTAATCTGCGAGGGGGGTGTGGTGGTCATCTGCGGCGTGCCCCTGCGTCATGAAGATAATCAGTAGCCACACCAGTAGGAGGTGCCCCTGTGCAAGGCAAGGCTTGGCGGGCAATTGCCAAAGATGCGTCCTGCTGTCACGCCCTGCGCAAGAATTATTGCGCTGATAATCCGAGGACTGCGCACCCTAACTGCACCACAATTCCGATCAGGCACTTGCCATCGGGGAAAAATCGTCCAACCTTGCGCAGATATTCAACAAACAGGGGAATCTCGATGAAATCAACGATGGCAATTACACTTGGCGCAATGCTTTTGAGCACTGCCGCCCCGCTAGCGGCTGAAACGCTGCGTTGGGCACGCTCGGGCGATGCGCTGACGCTCGACCCACACTCACAAAACGAGGGTCCGACTCACACGATCCGTCACCAGATGTATGAACCGCTGGTAATCCGCGATGTGTCCGGCGCGTTCGAGCCGACACTCGCCACCGACTGGGCGCCGAAGGCCGACGATCCGAATGTTTGGGTGTTCAATCTGCGTCAGGGAGTGAAGTTCCACGATGGTGCCGATTTCACCGCCGAAGACGTAGTGTTCAGCATAAACCGCGCCAAGCAGGAAAATTCGGACATGAAAGAGCTTATCGGCTCGATCACCGAAGTGCGGGCTGTAGATGATCATACCGTCGAGATCGTCACAAGCGGACCAAACCCGATTTTGCCCGCCAATCTCACCAACCTGTTTATGATGGACAAGGACTGGACCGAGGCGAACAACACAGTCAACGTTCAGGATTTTGAGGGCGGCGAGATCACATTTGCCACCACAAACGCAAACGGCACTGGCCCCTATGTCCTGACCAGCCGCGAACCTGACGTAAAGACCGTCATGACCCGTAACGAAGCCTATTGGGGCATCGACCAGTTTCCGATGGATGTGACCGAAATCATCTATACTCCGATCCAGAATGCAGCGACCCGTGTGGCCGCCATGCTGTCGGGCGAGATTGACTTCTTGCAGGATATGCCGGTGCAGGATCTCGAGCGTGTGAACGCCGTAGACGGTTTGCTGGTCAAGCAGGCACCGCAGAACCGCGTGATCTTCTTTGGCCTGAACATGGGCGCCGATGATATCGAAGCCGACAATGTTGATGGAAAAAATCCGTTGGCCGATGTCCGTGTGCGCAAGGCGATGTCGATGGCAATCAACCGCGATGCGATCAAGCAGGTCGTGATGCGCGGCCAATCCGAGCCTGCGGGAATGATCGCCCCCCCATTCGTGAACGGCTGGACCGCCGAAATGGATGCGGAATCTGTCACGGATGTGGAAGGTGCCAAGGCGCTGATGGCTGAGGCAGGATACGCCGATGGCTTCTCGCTGCGCCTTGATTGCCCCAACGACCGTTATGTCAACGACGAAGGTATTTGTCAGGCGACAGTCGGCATGCTGGGTCAGATCGGAGTCAAAGTGAACCTCGATGCCAAGCCGAAGGCGCAGCACTTTCCGCTGATCACCGACGGCAAGACCGACTTTTACATGTTGGGCTGGGGCGTTCCGACCTACGATTCTGAATATGTATTCAACTTCCTTGTGCATGGCCGTGAAGCGGAAATCGGAACCTGGAACGGTACCGGCTATGACAACGACGAACTGGATGCAAAAATTCTGTCGCTAGCCTCCAACGTTGATCTGGAAGCACGTGATGCGGATATCGCTGACATCTGGCGCGTTGTGCAGGACGAACACCTGTATATCCCGATCCACCATCAGGTTCTGAACTGGGGCATGGCGGAAAATGTAGTCATGGAAGTCGATCCCGAGGACCAGCCCAAGGTCAAATACTTCACCATGAAGTAAACCCGTTTGCGGCGCGCCGGTTCGATACTGGCGCGCCGCGCTCAATGCCCCCTGCCCGTTTTCACCCTACCCAGCTTAGGAAATAGAATGTTACGCACATTAGGTTATGCCGCTGCTCTCGCTGCTTTTGCTTCTTCCGTTCACGCGGCTGAGTTTAAATGGGCCGTTACAACCGACCCCCAGACAATGGACCCGCATGCGGTAAACTCGACACCTGTCTTGGGTTTCCTCAACAACGTCTATGAGGGGCTCGTCCAGCGTGGTCAGGACATGACGATCCAGCCCTCCCTTGCCACCAGTTGGGAGCCAATAGAAAACGGGAGCGGCTGGCGCTTTAAACTGCGCGAAGGGGTTACGTTTCAGGACGGCGCGGCATTTACCGCGCAGGACGTCCTCTTCTCCTAACAGCGCGCATCGAGCCCCGAGGCCGACACCAGCAGCTGGTTTGCGCCAGTGTCCGAAGTCATCATTGTCGATGACTTCACTGTCGACATCATGACCAATGCGCCTGATCCGATTTTTCCAGACAGCATCGCCAACTGGATGATCATGGACAGCGGTTTGGCCGAGGCCAACGATGCCACCCGCCCCGACAAAGAAAGCGGTAATTACGCGACGCTCAACACAAACGGCACGGGCGCATTTGCAATCACAAGCCGCGAGCCGGGTCTGCGCACCGTGCTGGAGCCTTTTGCCGGATGGTGGGGCGAAGTCACCCATAACATCACCCGCGCCGAACTGACCCCGATCCAGAATGATGCCACCGCCTTGGCTGCGCTGCTAGCGGGCGATGTGGATTTCATCAATCCTGTGCCGGTGCAGGATGTGGCGCGCCTCAAGAATAACCCAGATGTAAAAATCATTCAGGGCGTTGAGGCGCGGGTCATCATGCTCGGCTTTGCGAATGATGCTGCGACCCTCAAATACTCGTCCGAGACAACTGATGCCAACCCCTTTGCCGATGCACGTGTGCGCCGTGCGGTGGCCCATGCGGTCAACGTTCCGGCAATTCTGCAAACGACGATGCGTGGCACGGCAGAGCAGGTGAACCAGTTGGTTGGCTCTGGCATACGCGGCTATACGGCTGGTCTGTCGAATGATGCGGCCTACGACCCAGATGCGGCGCGGGCCCTGCTGGCCGAGGCAGGATACCCCGAAGGGTTTTCCTTCGGGTTCAAATGCTCCAACGACCGGTATTTGAATGATGAGGCCGTCTGTCAGGCTATTACAGGGATGCTGGCACAGGTCGGCCTGCGCGCCACTTTGGATGCGATGCCGGTGCAAAACTACTGGCCCGAACTGCGCAGCGACAATTTCGACATGTTCCTGCTGGGTTGGTCCCCCGGAACGTTCGACGCGGAGCATCCGATTCGCTTCCTCGTTGCGACCCCGAACGAGGAAAAGCGTCTGGGCAGCTGGAACTTTGGCGGGTTCTCGAACGCCCGTATTGATGAACTGTTGCCTATGATCCAATCCGAGATTGACGATACAAAGCGCCAGTCGATGCTGGATGAAGTCGCACAGACGTTGCAGGACGAGATGGCATATGTGCCGCTTTATGTGCAGCCGCTAGTCTGGGGAGCGCGTGCAAATATAGATGTGGTTCAACGGACCGATGACTTCTTTATCTTGCGTTGGGTTACCGTTAACTAAGGCCTCTCGCGACAGGACCACGCGGGGGGCTGTACAGGCCCCCCGACCAATAGGAAATTCACCATATGCTTGCCTTTATCATCCGGCGCGTTTTGCAATCCGCGCTTGTTTTGCTCATTGTCGGCCTTACTGCGTTCTCTATGTTCCGCTTTGTCGGTGATCCGATTGACAACATGCTGGGGCAAGAACGCACTGCCATGGACATCGAGCGGCTGCGCGAGCAGCTTGGCCTCGACCAGTCATTTCCTGTGCAATACTATAAGTTCTTGCAAGAGGCCGCTCAGGGTAATTTCGGAGTGAGCTACCGTCAGGGGCGGCCTGTCGCAGAAATTTTGCTTGAACGGGCGCCTGCCACGCTTGAATTGGCGGCTGTGTCGGGGATTCTAGCCATTGCCTTCGGCATCGCTTTTGGCGTGTTCACTGCAATCAGGCGCGACGGATTTGTGGCCAATTTCATCATGTCGGCGTCGCTTATCGGGGTATCTTTGCCCACCTTTCTCATCGGAATTTTGCTGATCTATATCTTCTCGGTCGAGCTGGGATGGCTGCCCAGTTTTGGTCGTGGCGAGACGGTGAAAATCGGGAACTGGACCACAGGCCTGCTCACAGCATCCGGCCTGAAGGCGCTGATCCTGCCGTCTATTACGCTGGGGCTTTACCAGATGACGTTAATCATGCGACTGGTCCGTTCGGAAATGCTCGAAGTGTTGCGGCAGGACTATATCCGTTTTGCACGAGCCCGTGGCCTGCGCGACCGGACGATCAATTTCCGCCATGCGCTCAAAAACACAATGGTGCCAGTGATCACGGTGATTGGTTTACAAGTAGGCGCAATCATCGCATTCGCCATCATCACCGAGACGGTATTCCAGTGGCCCGGCGTTGGTCTGCTGTTTATCAACGCGGTTCAATTCGTCGACATTCCGGTCATGGCCGCCTATCTGATGCTGATCTCCGTCATGTTTGTCGGCATCAATCTGATCGTCGATATCCTTTACTTCTTTATTGATCCACGGTTGCGGGTTGACCGCACGGGAGGCCACTGATGACAGATATGCCTGTAAAACCAGCCGAGCAATCGCGCCTGCGCGTCTTCCTCGACAGTGATGTTTTCTACATGTTCAAGAAATCTCCAGTGGCAATCGTCTCGGCGGTTGTGTTCTCCGCGCTGGTCCTGTCTGCGGTGTTTGCGCCGCTCATCGCGCCGACGAATCCGTTCGATCCCGCCTCGCTCAATCTGATGAACGGGTTTACCGGGCCGATGACGCCGAATGCCTTCACGGGCGAAAGCTTCTTTCTTGGCACCGACGATCAGGGGCGCGATCTGTTCTCGACCATCCTTTATGGCATGCGCGTCTCACTGTTTGTGGGGGTGGCGGCGGTGATGCTGGCCATGCTGATCGGCATTACACTCGGCCTGATATCGGGCTACGTGGGCGGCTGGACCGAGACAATCATCATGCGTACGGCAGACGTGCAACTTACATTTCCCTCGATCCTTGTGGCGATGCTGATTTTTGGCGTGGCCAAGGGGATTACGCCGGTTGAATACCGTGACCAGATGGCGATCTGGGTGTTGATCCTCGCCATTGGTCTGAGCGATTGGGTACAGTTTGCACGCGTTGTGCGCGGGGCAACTATGGTCGAAAAGCGCAAAGAATACGTCGAGGCGGCGCGCCTGATTGGCCGTACGCCATTTTCGATTATGCTGCGTCATATCCTGCCCAATGTTTTGTCGCCTGTGTTGGTTATCGCAACCATCTCGCTGGCGCTCGCGATCATTGCAGAGGCCACGCTGAGCTTTCTGGGGGTCGGTGCGCCTGCAACACAACCCTCGCTTGGCACCCTCATCCGTATTGGCCAAGGGTTTCTCTTCTCCGGCGAATGGTGGATTTTATTATTCCCTGCTGTCACGCTTCTGACCCTAGCGCTCAGCGTCAACCTGCTCGGTGACTGGCTGCGCGATGCTCTGAACCCGAGGTTACGCTGATGTCCGATGTTGTTTTGTCAATCAGGGGGCTCTCTGTCGAGATCCCTACACGCGCAGGCATCGTGAAACCTGTGGACGGCGTGAGCTATGACATCCGCGCAGGCGAGATACTGGGCGTTGTAGGCGAAAGCGGTGCGGGCAAGTCGATGGCAGGCAATGCTGTCATCGGCCTGTTGACTGCGCCTGCGCATATCGCTGCAGGTGAAATCTGGCTCAACGGGACGCGGATTGACGCGCTCAAAGGCGAGCAGATGCGTCGCCTGCGGGGCAAGCAGATAGGCATGGTATTTCAGGATCCTTTGACCTCGCTCAATCCATTGCTGAGCATCGGCGACCAACTTACCGAAACGATGATGACCCATCTCGACATAAGCCGTGCACAGGCAAGAAAGCGGGCCATTGCAGCGCTCGAAGAGGTCGGCATACCCGGTGCATCCGAACGCATCGACAGCTTCCCCCACCAGTTCAGCGGGGGTATGCGCCAGCGGGTTGTTATCGCACTCGCGCTTTGCGCCGAGCCGTCGCTGATCATCGCGGACGAGCCCACGACCGCGCTGGACGTCTCTGTACAGGCGCAAATCATTGCACTGTTGAAGCGTCTGTGCCGCGACCGGGGCACTGCGGTTATGCTCATTACCCATGATATGGGCGTGATTGCAGAGGCCGCCGACCGTGTGGCGGTCATGTATGCAGGGCGTCTTGCAGAGTTGGGGGCGGTGCGTGATGTGCTCACGGCCCCTCGCCACCCCTATACGTTCGGTTTGATGGCCTCGACCCCGCTCGCCTCTGCGGGAAAAGCGCGTCTGCACCAGATCGAGGGTGCGATGCCACGCCTGAACAGAGTGCCCGAAGGCTGCCCCTTCAATCCCCGCTGCGCCTATGCGCAAGATAAATGTCGCATGGCCCCGAGCCCGCAGATCAATGAAGACGGCGATGCCGCCTGCTGGTTCCCCATCGACGCGCAAAAGGTATCGTAATGTCCCTAATTTCTGTTAAGTCCCTCACCCGCGTTTTTGACGTCTCTCGCCCGTGGCTCAACCGCGTACTGGAGCGTCGCGGAAAGTCTCTGCTGACCGCTGTTTCCGAAGTCGACTTTGAGGTGGCAGCGCGCAGCACCTATGCGCTGGTAGGAGAAAGCGGTTCGGGCAAATCCACAATCGGGCGGATGCTGGTCGGCCTGCTCACGCCGACATCTGGAACTGTAGAGATCAACGGCGTAAACCTCGCATCCGAGAAGGACGCAGCCAAAGTCGACGCTATCCGCTCTGATATCCAGATGATCTTTCAGGATCCGTTTGCCTCACTGAACCCGCGCTGGCGGGTGCGCGACATTATCGTGGAGCCGGTCGTTGCACGGGGCGGTGATGCGACTGGGCTGGCCGAAAAGCTGCTGGAGCAGGTCGGTCTGTCGGCACAGGACGCGGGAAAATTTCCGCATGAGTTTTCGGGTGGTCAGCGCCAGCGTATCTGCATCGCGCGCGCGCTGTCTTCGGAACCAAAGCTGATTGTCTGCGACGAGCCTACGTCCGCACTCGATGTCTCCGTGCAGGCGCAGGTTCTCAATTTGATGAGCGATCTTAAGGATAACTTCGGTCTGACCTATGTGCTGATCAGCCATGATCTTACTGTGGTTCAGCACATGGCTGACCGGATCGGCGTACTGTACCTAGGGCGTTTGGTCGAGGAGGCGAGCCCCGAGGATCTGTTTGCCAACACCAAACACCCCTACACAAAAATGCTGCTGGAAGCCGCACCACGGATGGATGGTTTCGGGCGTGAGGCGGTCCTGCCGGAAGGCGAGATCCCCGATCCGATCAATCCGCCTAGCGGCTGTGCGTTCCATCCGCGGTGCCCCGTTGCCGCAGACATCTGCAAGCGCGAGCGCCCTGTAATGCGCACGCTAAACGACACAAGAGTTGCCTGCCATCTGGCGGAATAAGCCTCCCCCCCCTCCGACGCACCGAATATTGTTTTCGCAGCACCGTTAAAAGCAGACAAAAGGGCCTGAACCGATGGTCTCAATAAAAAAGGGTGCACCCGTTAGCCGGATGCACCCTTTTTTTCTTATCGAAGGTTAATAGATCTAATCGAGCAAACTATCATTCACGATGAACAAGACATCATCGGCCAATGCATTTACATTCGTAAAGTTATTGAGCGTTAGCGACGTCTCGTCGCTAAAGGTCAAAACGAGATTGCCTTCAATTACCGCACTGACGGCGGCAAGATCATCAAAATTCGAGACCAGATCACTGTGGAAATGCAACGTATCAAGGTTGTTGCCAAAGTCGCGGATCACGTCGTGGCCGGCTTCCTGTGCAAAGACAAATACATCCGCACCCGAACCACCCCGCAGTAAATCATCGCCAACGCCACCAGCGAGATAATCATTGCCCGAATTGCCGTTAAGCTCGTCATCGCCGTCACCGCCGCGCAGTGTATCAAAACCGCTGTTACCGCTGAGGGTATCGTTCCCATCGCCCCCGAACAGCATATCAAAGGCCTGTCCGCCATTAATGACATCATCGCCGGCACCGCCGTAAATGTCGTCACCGCTTGCGTTGCCGTTAAGCGTGTCGTTGCCCTCGTCACCGAAAAGGGTATCGGCCCCGCCGAGACCGTCGAGAACATCGTTGTCCAAGCCACCATAAAGCAGGTCCGCGCCCTGGCCGCCGTTCAGCTCGTCATCGCCCTGCCCGCCATACAAGGTATCGTTACCTGCGTTCCCGGAAATAACGTCATCGCCGTCATCGCCATAAATCACGTCAAATCCCTGAAGACCGGTGATTGTATCGTTGCCGGCACCCGCAATAACGGTATCGAATCCGATGCCCCCGTTGATCATGTCGGCGCCGCGCCCGGCAGTGATCAGGTCACTGCCACCGCCCGCAGAAATAGTATCGGACCCATCTGTTCCGTCCAATGCATCGTTTGTTCCTGTGCCATTGACGATGGCACCGGGAACATCGGATTGCTCCTGCTCGAGATCGGATACCAGTTGAACATCCCCGCCGCGCAGATCACTTGCAAAAATGATCTCTTCTACTTCGAACAGGGTCGTTACAACCTCGCCTGTGGCATTGAACACGATGGTGTGGCTGCCATCATCCAGTGCGAATAACGAAAAGTAGTCATTGAACACTTCCAAAGTCAGTGCAGACGAGACCCCGCCCATCTCTGTAGCGGAAAAGTCAACTTCGACTCTGCTTACATCAAGCTGGTCCACGCCGCCGCCGCCAAAATACGTTAGCTGCGACCCGTCTTCTGAAGGTCTTACGATTTCGTCCGCGTCCGAGCCGATGAAAACAACTTCGGGCCGGTCAATGCTGATCAGATACTCCTCAAAACCGGCAAAACTAGTGGTGTATTCAGGTGTGTCATTAGCAAAACCATAGCCGGTGATCGTCCCAGCGGTGGTGTCGATCACAACCCGCCTGCTGTCCTCATCCTCAATATTGAGTGTGTCTTCATCCAGACCGCCGGTCACGTCTGAATTATCATTCCGGTTAATGGAAATATAATCCCTACCTTCGTCACCCTGAAGGGTCAGGTTTGCCAAACCTTCGGCGGCATAGATTTCGTCATTTTCGTCGCCACCCGAAACAGTAAGTTCGGCCTCAAGGTCATACCCGTCTGAGAAGACGTTGATCGTGTCATCACCCAATCCACCAAATACCGGCCTGTCGACGCTACCGGTTTCTATGTTGATTGTATCGTCCTCGTTGGAGAACTGGAAGCTGGCGGGGTCGGAGAAATCGATTTGCTGACCCGGTGCAAAAGGCCCTGATGTGATGGCCGTCAGATTTTGAACACTATCAACGAAGGCGGAGTATGCCGCAGGGGAGCTGAATTCGGGAATGGCACTCCCGCCCAGATACAGGATGAACAGTGTATTTCCATTGCCGTTATCGACTACGGAGTTGAACATTAAAACTTGTGTGGAACGCTGCTGGCCATTCTCGGCCCAAATCACATTGACGGCTGTCAAATAGGTTTCATCTGGATCAAGCGATACAACCAGATCGTTCATGGTTACCTGATAGGCATCGCTGTTAAGGTAGACTGTACCCACATCATCGTTTGGGCCTCCGGACGTATCTGTGACCAGCGAAAAGCTGGGAGAACCATCGGGCGCCACAACACTTAGAACACCAGCCTCGAGCGTGCGTTCTTCGGTATTCTCAACGTCGTTAAAGCTGACTGTTTCAAAAAGAACTTCATAATTATGGGTCGTCATTCGTAATTCCTGCCAAATATGTTTCGAAAAATTCTGGGCAAAGCACCTAAAAATACGTACTAAATCAGAGCATTAATAATCTAGTTGTTCTCGAAGTTTAGCAAGATAACCAAATTTGTAGCAAGGTTATTATTATTGGCAGACGCCGCGGGCCAACCCTCTCTGATCGCGGCGTCAGGTAAGCGCGCGAGGAGTGCCAACGGGCAAAGGCAGCCGGATCAAAGACGGAGAAAAAGTCAAAAGCGCCCGTAAGTTAAAACCTGCGGGCGCTTCTGCATTTGACCAAATTCAGGAATTCAGCTCATCCTGACCGTCATCGAATTCGATCTGTGGCGCATAGCGCGGACGGGTAAAAATGAAGTTTGTGACATCCTTTTCCCCCAAACCGATGCGGAAAGCAGGCGCATATCGGGACCAGGTCTCGACCACGATCATTTCCTCGCCGTCCACCATCTGCGGCAGCATTTCGATCCAGTCGGCAACCGAGGCGTTATCGCGGCTGGCCAGACCGCCGCGGCTCTCGGACCATTCGAGCACCATTTGGTTTTCTTCACCGTCAAAACGCACCACCGTAACGCGGACACTGCTTTGCTGGCGCGAGCGGGTCATCACCTCGAAAATCATTTGCGTGCCGTCGATATACGCATCATCAATCGCCATGGTTTCACGCGAGAGCATATCGCTGATCGTGTATGCCGCTTTCTGGTTCATCGCGTACTGGCGATAGGCGTCGAAGGTTGTGAACAGAGCCATGAAAGTCAAAAACATCAATGGCAGCATGATCATTGTTTCAATGGCGATAACCCCGTCTTCGCGGCGCACGAATTTTGACAGCAAAAGCTTTTGGAAGATGGACTTAAGCATTAGCTCGGCTCCTGTACAAAAGCGCTGATCGTCGACATTGCGGCTTTGCCATCGCTGTTTTTGGCATAGGCAAAGCCGAGCCCAGTTGTCGGAAAGATCGGGGAAAAGTTGTAGCAGGCACGCAGCATCATCAGGTTGTGGCGCTGTCCGGGGGTAAAGCCGCGGACGGGGCGAGGATCAAGCGCGGTATCAATGCAATCTGCACGCTCGGGCAGGCCTGCAAAATTGCGCGGATCCACGACGATCATTTCCAGACGTAATTGAGACGCACAATTCGTCAATCCGCCCGAGTTCTCGCAAATCATGTTTTTGATACTGTCGTGCGTGATATTTGCGCTGGTATTGATGCGGATTTCACGGGCTGTGCGGTCTACACTGCGGTCCAGCAGCATCTGGCGGATCGAATACATGCCCAGCTCCAGCGCCATAAAGAAAACTCCGAAGACAAGCGGCACCATAATCATGAATTCAAACACAATGGCCGAGCCGTCTTCTTTTTTGCCAAACTGACGCAGGGCTTTTTTCATTCGGGTGATCATTGTGTGAGCCTTAGCTGATTGATCTGGCGTGCAATGTTTCGGAACGTGTTGCTGATATTATTATTGTCGGCGTTAAAGAAATGGGCCGGTGATGAGGCACAATTCCGCATCTGGGTCTGGGCGGCGGAACTTGCACTGAATGCGATGGTAAACACGATGACTGGTCGCGGGGACTGCGCCTTTGCCAGCGCGCATTGGTCATAAAAGCTTTGAACATTTGTGGCAGCGTTCGTGATGGTCGTTTTGTCGGCAGCCCGCAGCGGGCTTACCAGATTTCGGGGTAAAAACGCGTTGATTGGACGGACCTGCTCGGTGATTGCACCATCAGTCATAAGGACGATGTATTTTGTCGTATCTTCGTCGTTGAAGGGCGCCGGACGATCCCTGAATGCTTCGGGTGCCACATTTGCGTCGATCATCGCATTCATCGCATCGACCGAGTTGGGGTCCAACAGCGCAAGCGCCCATTTCATTGCATAGTGGGTGCCAGTACCGTCATGCATCCGCATGTTCTGGATGGTGCTTTGCAGGGCATCCCGGTCGTTGGACATATATTTGATCGCATTGTGATCCTGTGGACACCAGCCCCATTCCATCTCTTCGCCGCCATGAAGATCATCAGCATTGCGGGAGATTTCCCAGTTCATGAAATGCGCGGTCTGCCCGAACAACCCTGCAGGCGGCAGACCCATGCCGCCAAAGTCACGCGGCGCGATATCCAGACACGAAGAGACATTGGGATATACATATGAGGCGGCGGGATTGGAGCCTGTGCCGCCTACAAAGCCTGCCGGCAAAGTGCCGTTGCTCTGACCGGAAGGTATTCCTCCTGCGCTTTGATCAAGTGCGGTAACATTCAAACGGGTGCCGCGCAGATAATGAAACATTTCGCGGCCGGGATTGGTTTGGCCTGCATAGGGGATGAAGTTGACTGAGGTCCGCTGTGCGGCCTCGCCTCGTAATACTGTCCCCACGAACTCCTGCGCCGCAGGCCGCAATTTGTCGATTTTCTCGTCAAATCGCATCGATCCTGAAATATCGAGCACAAGAGAAATTTCGATATTCGGCGCATCATCAATAGCAGCAGAGCGGGTCGGCACAGGCAAGGAACTGATGCCGATAAGCGGCATGAAATTGGTCGGTGTTGCGTTCATCAGATCAACCGATACCGTCCGCGAGCTGAGGCCAGGCGAGACGGTCACATCCTGCGCACTAATTAGATGCCCCAGCCCTGCCTTGTCGAAGTAATCAAGAACCACAGCAGTCTTGTCGCGCGACTGATCAAGATCAGTCGCCGCAAGCACGGCACGGTCGGCTGTGTTCTGTAACCGGACCCGTTCCATTTCGTTGCGCATCAGGTCCACACCGATCCCGCCCACAATCAACGAAAGCAGGATAACGGTAATCGCGAAAACGGTCATGGAGCCATCCTCGCGCCGGACGAACCTCTGTGGGAACAATGTTTCCGACTGGTCAGTGCAACGCACGCCCGGATGGGTCGAAACCATGATTTTCATCCCTGTCATCTTTCTGGCCTAAATGCGGCTACATCCAAATTTTACTAAATTCTTCATAATAATTGCTTCCAAATTAAGGCAAAAATAGGGCGCTGAATCCTAAAAATGACATAAATTACAATTACTTATCTACAATGTTCGCGATTTGACAGGAGTGTTTCCAAGCCCTCAACAGTGTCTTCGGGATGAAACGGTGCTTCGGGAGAAAGCGCATTGAAAAGCGGTCTACACAGGAAAAAACCGCATTTTGAGGTGGTGCCGATTCTCTTCCAGCAATCAGCAAACCGAGCCCGTGCCACGAGCAAATGTGGAAGGTCGCCCATTCAGGCGGGCACGTCTAAGAGAAGGTATTTCAAAGTTGGCGCTACGGATGCACCCTAAGCTGAAGCGCAAAGGCCAAATGGATTAAAGGTTTTATCACACGGCAACCCCGACGCACCCTGCCCTTCTTATCCAGATTTGCGTTGACCCCGCCGACCACCATCCACGGCAGCACCCAAAGCAATTTGCGATTGTCGATTGAGCTTGAAGGCCTGGCCGATGTGAATGCAAATACGGCACAAGCCCTGACCCAACTGTCTGCTCAGAACACGCCGAAGGAATAATGTCATGTCCACGCATCTCAAGTCGATCGAACAACGTCTTTTGTGGCTGTCCCATTGGATGATCCACAATGCCAACCACATTCGGCCCAAGGTGGACGGAATCAAGGTTGGCGGGCATCAGGCGTCCTCGGCCTCAATGGTGTCAATCATGACGGCGCTTTATTTTCAGGCGCTGAGACCCGAGGACCGTGTTGCGGTTAAACCCCACGCCTCGCCGATTTTTCATGCGATCCAATACCTGATGGGCAATCAGACGCGCGAAAAGATGGAGAACTTTCGTGGTTTTGGCGGCGTCCAGAGCTATCCGTCGCGGACCAAAGACATAGACGATGTGGATTTCTCGACGGGATCTGTTGGGCTTGGCGTCGCGGTGACCTCTTTTGCGTCCATCGTGCAGGATTATATTCAGGCCAAATCATGGGGCGCCGACCAAAAGATGGGCCGCATGATAGCGCTTGTTGGCGATGCGGAACTGGACGAGGGCAATATTTACGAAGCCTTGCAAGAAGGCTGGAAAAACGGGCTGCGCAATTGCTGGTGGATTATTGACTATAACCGCCAATCGCTGGACGGGGTTGTCAGGGAGGGTCTGTTCAAGCGTGTAGAGCAGATCTTCGACGCCTTCGGCTGGGATGTTGTGCGGGTGAAATATGGCCATTTGCAGCAGGCTGCGTTCGAAGAAGCTGGAGGGGAGAAGCTGCGCCAGTGGATCGACGACTGCCCGAACCAATTGTATTCGGCGCTGACCTTCATGGGTGGTGCTGTTTGGCGCAAACGCCTGATGGATGCGCTGGGGGATCAGGGCGATGTCACCGCGTTGATTGAAAGGCGTAGCGATGCAGAGCTTGCCGCGTTGATGGAAAACCTTGGCGGCAACTGCGTGCAGACAATGGCCGACACGTTTGCCGCGATCGACCACGACCGTCCCGTCTGCTTTCTTGCCTATACAATTAAAGGCTGGGGCACGCCAATTGCGGGTCATAAGGACAACCACGGAGGGTTGATGAACAAGACCCAGATGGGAGAATGGCAAGATTATATGGGCGTGCCACAAGGCGCGGAGTGGGACAAGTTCGCGACAATCGCTGATCCCGCTGCATTTGAGGCCAAACTTGCCAAGACACCCTTCTTCGCAAAAGGTGCGCGCCGCTACGGCGATGATGTCATCGATGTGCCAATGATTGAACTGACTTCCGATCGCGAGATCTCGACCCAGATGGCATTCGGGAAGATACTGGATAACCTGTCAAAAGGCGACAGCCCGTTGGCCGAGCGGATCGTGACCACATCGCCGGACGTAACCGGCACGACCAATCTTAGCCCTTGGGTGAACCGCCGCAAACTGTTCGCGCGCGACCAGCAAGAGGACACGTTCAAAACCGAGAATATTCCGTCCACCGCGAAATGGGAGTTTACACCCGAAGGTCAGCACATCGAGCTTGGTATTGCAGAAATGAACCTGTTCCTGCTTCTGGCCGCCGCTGGCCTGTCGCATTCGGTTTTCGGCAAGCGCCTTATCCCGATCGGCACCGTTTATGATCCGTTCGTGTCACGCGGTTTGGATGCATTGAATTATGCCTGCTATCAGGACGCGAGGTTCATGATCGTCGGCACCCCCTCGGGCGTGACATTATCCTATGAGGGCGGCGCGCATCAATCCATCGCGTCACCGCTCATCGGCATGTCGCAGGACGGGCTCGCCGCGTTTGAGCCCGCATTCGCTGACGAACTGGCTGTGATTATGGAGTGGTCATTTAAACACCTGCAAAAATCCGGCGAAAGCGATCCTGACGAGCGGACATGGTTGCGCGACGAGACCGGCGGCTCCGTCTATCTGCGTCTGACCACCAACCCCATCGAGCAACCCGGAAAACGTGTCGATGACGCCTTCCGCCAAGGTGCAATTGACGGCGCATACTGGCTTCGCGAGCCGGGGGCAAATTGTGAAGTCGTCATTGCATACCAGGGCGCAGTGGCACCCGAGGCGATCAAGGCGGCAGGTATGATTGGCCAGGGCCGCCGTGACGTTGGTGTTCTTGCTGTCACATCCGCAGATCGTTTGAACGCCGGCTGGACCGCTGCACAAAGGGCGCGGGCAAATGGCACGGAGGCCGCCAATTCGCATATCGAAACTCTGTTGCAGGGTCTGCCCCGCAATTGCGTCCTGATCACAGTCATCGACGGCCATCCCGCCACGCTGGCGTGGCTCGGCGGGGTATGGGGCCACCGGACGATCTCTCACGGAGTGGAGCATTTCGGGCAGACCGGCACCATCGCAGATCTGTATCGGCACTTCCGCATTGATGCCGAGGCGTTGGTACGGTCCGCAAGCGAGTTGTCCCAAGGCCGCAAAATCTCGCACATCAACGGCGCTGGATAGGCACGGCTGATGCAGCGATGACCTGCGCCACCGGATAGGTGTTGCAGTGCAAAGAGGTGTTGCATATTGGGCGGGAGTCAAAATATCGTATCCCCTAGCTGGGATATTGCCGTATTCTGTTCCCGAAACCAATTCCGACTTGGTGGTGCAGGGTCAACCTCGAGGAGACCAGAGTGAGTGATGTGACCGTGCAGCAAAGCAAAATGCAGAACCATGCTGCATTTCTAGAAGGAACACACGAGTTCCAGGCTGATATCGAGATGCTTTCGAACAGTGCTTTGATCGGAACAATTCTCGAGACAGTGATGCTCGCGACAAACATGCGGTTTGCGGCGGTGGCGCGGGTCACTGCGGATCGCTGGGTCGCGTGTCGCACGGTCGACGAAGTAAATTTCGGCCTTGAGTCAGGTGATGAAATCGAGATCGAGTCGACCTTTTGCCAGTCCGTCCGCGATACATCCCAACGCATTATGTTCAGCGATACAGCCACAGATGAGGTTTACGCAGGACACCCGATCGCCAGCAAGTTCGGCATTGTAAGTTACGCCTCGATGCCTATTCATCGAAGCGATGGCACATTCTTTGGTACACTTTGCGCCATCGACACAGAGGCCCGCGATGTACAGCACCCGCGTGCAACCGCCATGCTCGAGATGTTTGCCGAGATCATCGGGCAAAGCCTTGAGGCGGAGGAGCGGCTGGAAGCCCACGAGCAAATGGTTGCACACGAGCGCAACTTGAGCCGAATCCAAGAGGAATTTGTAGCTGTCCTCGGGCATGACCTGCGCAATCCTGTTGCCGCACTTGATGCCGGATTACGGCAATTGAGCAGCGAGCCCTTGACGGATAAATCAAAAATCCTCCTTCCTTTGATGCGCTCCTCACTGCGTCGGATGAACGATCTGATCGAAAATATCATGCTACATGCAAAGGAACGGTTGGGAGGCGGCATTCGCATCACCGCAGAACCCAATGCTCCTCTTGCAGAGGCTATCACCCAAGTTGTCGAGGAAGTGCGGGCTGCGTCACCAACGCATGAGATCACACTCGATCTGGGCTTTGACCGGGCTTTGAGCTGTGATGCCCCGCGCATCGCGCAGGCAATTTCCAATCTATTGTCAAACGCTGTCCGCTACGGAACAGACGGCGCAACAATTTGCGTCGAGGGCCAGATAGATGCGGACGGCGTATGTATCAGCGTTGCGAACAAGGGTGCGGATGTGCCTGCCGGTCTGCGTCAGGATTTGTTCAACCCGTTCAAACGCGGCGACCATGCAGCAGGCGAAGGTCTGGGCCTCGGACTGCACATCGCATCAACGATTGCTACGGCACATAACGGCCGGATCGAGGTCACCAGCGAGGGTGGCTTGACCACCTTCAGTTTCAGGTTTCCGCTGTTACCAGAAGCCATTCAAACGAGCTGAGGAAAGCGGGATAGGGCCGTAGGGCAGACAGCCCTGTCCTATCCGCCAAATCCGGTCCGTCCGCCACCTGACCCACCAAATCCGCCTCGCGAGCTTGCGGTTGCTCGTGTCATTGGCGTTTTCCCAACTGTCGCGGCAGGTCGGGTGAACTGGGATGTGTTAAGCTTTGCAGAACCACTGTTGGTCGAAAACGTGCTGCTCCGCGCCGCGTCGGTAAAACGACCACCGGAGGTTTTATAGAGTGGCTGGGCCGAAGACATGCCGGTCCGGCCGCCCAGCATATTACCGATGAGGTAGCCCGCCAGTAGCGGCATGAAAATGCCACCTGATCCTCCTTGGGTTGCTGCTGCTTCTGAGCCGCAGGCGCCCTCGCCGTGCTGCTCTTCGCACACTGCAAGGCTGTCATATCGCGGTGCTGCTTCTACGTGAAGTGTCTGGGCCTCGGCAAAGGACGTCTCGCAGTCCTGTGCAGTAAATATACCGCCACGTGATGCGTCGACCAGACAGCTTTGAAGGTCTGGAAATGCTGCGGCGTCCACCTGTTCTTCGCGGCACCCTGCGAGCGTAAACGCAGTGGCGCCAAGAATTGCGATGGCAACACGGTTCGAGCGTTTGATCATGACAAGCGTTCTTTCTGTCCAAGTGGCGTTAAGTCGAGTGCTTCATAGGGTAATATAGTGCGGTTTGAAACGGGACAAATCCTGTGTGATGCGCGACCTGTCTTCGCGGATGCCAATGCCCGCACACACCTGACCGACGACCCATGCGCCAATCACCGGACGGAACCCGTCGAACTGTGGCAGGGGCGCATAGGCCTGAATGATGTGAGGATGCTCCGCATAGTCGGAATTTTTCGACTGCTCGATCACTGAACCGGACTTGAGGATCGTGACCGAAGCCCCTTCCCGCGACAAGATAGGCTTGCGCACATGGCCGGCGCCAAGCTGCGCCTCGGCCCGCCCGAACGCCGTGGCGACAGCACCGGACGGCGCACCGCGCCCCGCCAATGCATCTCCGACATCCGCTTCAAAGAATGCGGGCAGCAGGTTGGGATGGCCCTCGAACATTTCCCATAAGACCGGCAACAGCCCTTTATTGGACAACAGGGCCTTCCATGCTGGCTCCAGAAACAGGCACCCCGATCCGTCAATATGGTTCGCGTAGTCGTCGCGCAACAAATCCTCCCATGGATAAAGCTTGAACAGGACCGCGATCCGGCGGTCTTCATCATCCAGAAACTGGCCGTCATCGCTGAGCGCTATCTTGTCGAGATCGCAGTAATGCGCGCCCAATCCGGCTTCGCGGGCGGCCCACCCAAGCATCTCAACGGTTCCATAGTCTTCCGGATTACCGGCAACGGCAGTGAAATGCAGATCGCTGTTGGCCTCGAACACTTCGCCAAACCGCGCCACCAGTGCCTCATGAATACCGTTGAACTGGTCGGTCCCTTCGGGCAACACACCCGCGGCCAGTTGATCTTCCAACCACTGCCACTGAAAGGCAGCGCTTTCGTACAGCGAGGTCGGTGTGTCCGCGTTGTATTCCAAAAGCTTGGCAGGCCCGCTTCCGTCATAGGCAAAATCAAACCGCCCGTAGATTTCCGGATCGCCACGTTTCCAACTCTCGGCAACGAGGTCGCGATGGGCTTGCGGTATCGCAAGCTTCTCCATCAGGCTTTCGCTGGTGATGATATGGGCGATAGCTTCACGGCACATGGCATGAAGTTCTGTCGCGGGGTCCTCAAGGTCCTTCTCGATCTGCTCAAGCGAAAAGGCATAGGCCGAAGTTTCGTCCCAATAGGGCTCGCCGTACATATCCGCGAAACTAAATCCGACCTCCTTGGCCTGTTCCCGCCAGTGAGGCCGTTCGGGCAAAGTGATTTTCTGCATCTGTCGCTCCTCAAGTTCCTGATCTCGTTTAAATGTTTTCGGTTGTAGCTACCAGCCATGGTTTTGCTGGCCTTAAGCTGGCGTGTGCGACAGATGGTGGCAGCACGTCGGCAGAACCGGTCTTCAGTTTCGTTCTGCTTTGCCTTCCTGCCTCAATCATGGCTGCCACAAATCCTGATTACGCCCGACACAGCATGACGATATTTACGTCCCTAAAAGCGGACCGCGCCGCGACCATTGGTGTTATCAGGTCTGGCGCTGTTCATCTGGGCAACAATTTGTTAGGTGCGAAGGCCAAGGTCGGGTTGGACGTGAACGCCGTGGTCACACAAATCCCGAATATCGTCGGTAAACTGCTGCCAAAGCGTGGCGGCGGTTCCGCCCTGCTTATCCGCGCGCATTGATGCGTAAGCCGGTTCAATAAAACTAACAGGAGGCATTTAATGTCAGATGAAACGATCAACCAGGGTATTCCAGTGCCCGAAGGTACTGCAGACATTATCGAGACCGACTATGAAATCGGTCAGGACAATGTCGACGGATCTGTCGGTCCGTTCGGGTACGACATCCACAATCCTGTATTCATGATTTCTGGCGCTGCTGTGGTGGCCTTTGTCTTTTTTACACTGGCCCTGCCTGAACAGGCCGGCGCAGTCTTTAGCGCTATGTTCAACTTCACCACGCAAAACTTTGACTGGTTCTTGATCGGATCGGCCAATATCGTTTTGGTTTTTGCCCTTTTTCTGGCGGTCTCGCCTTTCGGATCCATCCGGTTGGGCGGCTCGGGTGCGACGCCCGATTATACCTACGCCGGATGGTTTTCGATGCTCTTTGCCGCCGGCATGGGCATCGGCCTTATGTTTTATGGCGTGTCCGAGCCGCTCACCCATTTCTCGACGTCTGCGGGCGGAACCGCGCTCAACGGTGATTTGCGCACCGACTGGGCGCCTCTTGGAGGCGCGTTGGAAGATCAGGCTGCTGCCGTCCGGTTGGGCATGGCCGCGACGATCTTTCACTGGGGCCTGCACCCTTGGGCAATCTACGCTACAGTAGCCCTCGCCCTCGCGCTTTTTACGTACAACAAGGGTTTGCCCCTTACGATACGGTCGGCGTTTTATCCGATCTTCGGGGATCGTATCTGGGGGTGGCCAGGTCACATCATCGATATTCTGGCTGTGTTTGCCACCCTCTTCGGACTTGCGACATCGCTCGGCTTTGGGGCGACGCAGGCGAACGCAGGTCTCCATGAGCTGTTTGGCATCCCCATCGGCAACACCACGGAAGTAATCCTTATATCGGCCATCACAGCGATCGCATTGATATCCGTGATGCGAGGATTGGATGGCGGGGTCAAAATCCTGTCAGAGGTCAATATGGGGCTTGCCGGTTTGCTGGCCCTGTTTACCCTAGTTGTGGGGCCAACAGCGTTTTTGTTCGCCTTTTTCTGGGATAGCCTTAAGGCATATGTTGAATTCCTTCCCGCACTTGCCAATCCGTTCGGACGCGAAGACGTGAACTTTAGCCAAGGCTGGACCGCGTTCTATTGGGCATGGTGGATTAGTTGGTCACCATTCGTCGGTATGTTCATCGCCCGCGTCAGCCGTGGCCGTACAGTCCGTGAATTCATCATCTGCGTTTTACTGATCCCGAGCTTTGTCTGCATCATGTGGATGTCAATTTTCGGCGGTACAGCGATACATCAGGTGATTACGGACAACTTTACCGGCGCGCAGGATGCAGAACTTCCGCTCCAGTTGTTCAAAATGCTGGGTGAACTGCCCCTTGCGTCGATCACATCGTTCATCGGCATCGTGTTGGTTATTGTGTTTTTCGTGACGTCTTCGGACTCAGGCTCGCTGGTGATTGATACGATCACAGCGGGAGGCAAGGTCGACGCGCCTGCAACACAGCGAGTGTTCTGGTGCATCTTTGAAGGTGCTGTGGCGATCGCTCTTTTGATCGGTGGCGGATTGGCAGCTTTGCAATCCATGGTCATATCGACAGGACTTCTGTTTACCGTGGTGCTGCTTGTAATGTGCTATTGTATCTTCCGCGGATTACAGAGCGAACGCGCCGAAGGCAAATAGCCTCAAAGCCTCCTTAAAAATGACAGGCGCCCCTTAGGGGCGCCTGTCTCGTTAGTTGCTGGATCTTATAGACCGGACAAACTGCGACAGATTATTTTTTGACCAACATCCTAATAGACTGACGAAGAGCCTCCGAACCGGACACTGTATGAATTTTCATCAGTCGCCCCCACCCGACCCTGTCGAGCCGTGCCAATTCATTGATTTGTAATCAAAGCCCAGTTCGATCGTGGGCTTCACAACGCGAAAATAGGGCGACAGATCAAAGTCACGTGGCACAAACAGCGAATGGTGGCGAATATGAAATATTTCCTTTGCTTGAGGCCCAGCTACGATGCTTGGCAGGATGGGATAGCCGATTGACTGAAACCCCTCTGCAATCAGGGTAGAACAAATCGCGCGCGTTGGGTCGCCCGAACCCAAGGCAATCATACGTCTGCGAAACCGTGCTGGTACCGGGGGTTCCGGCAGCAGATAACGCATAAGATCCCAAATATGCTTGAGGTCATACACCCTCCCGATACTTCTTTTAACATAGTTTACGACCTTTCCAATTTCCTCATCCGACAAAGAGACGGGGCGGCAAATTCGTGTGTTAAAAGAAACGTATTTCGCTATGGGAACGCGAATTACGCCGTTTTCAAGGTGCGCTTCTATCAAGTCGCCGTCTGCGTGGTGATCGCCTACATAAAAAGCGGAATGTGACCATGTTGAGTGGGTCAGATATTTGATCGCTGTAGAAACGCGGGTGTTGCCTTCCACGAGCAAGATATCACCCGGCTGAAGAGTTCGGCACAACATGTCCTCCGTCGTGCTAGCGAATTGGAGGTAGTTTGATTTCGGCGCCTCCAGGTAGCTGGCGATTTGTGTGCCAATGCGGGTCTTGAGATTATCCATTCGCAAAGCGTAGCGATCAGTTGTTGAAATGTGTTTCACTTGCGCGTGATGTATCACTTGGTCCAGTCGGCTTTGCCAGATCCTTTCAGAACAAAGCATGCGGGACAGCAGTGCAGCAGTCTGTCGATGAACAAACACAACAGCGCCGGTTCGCAATTGCTCCTCACCACTCGACCTTTGATCGAAACAGCACCCAGACCGCGCAAGTTGAGCAGGCTTCGGCGGTAAGAGCAGTTTAGACATATTCCTATGCGCCGCTTTTACTTACCAACCGCCCCTATCCGATCGACAATCCCGCATTGCCCGGTAGTTCTATTATAAAACAGCTGCAGCCCTTGGATCTATGCCTAAGCTTCGAGTTTTAGCCAAAGCGCCAAGATACTTCGTTGTTGGCATCTTCTTATCGCAGAGCTTTTTTCCGTCGTCGCGAGAGCCTGTTTTCATGCGCACCAACATAAGCTACCGAATACATTAAGTCACGATAACGCCAATTCTTTACAGTTCCAGCGCGCGCCACTTTAGAGTACCCGTTTCCAATGGATATCATTCTCGTTTTAACAGTCATTGCATCGCTTTTCATCGTAATCGGCGCAGCAGAACCGCTGGCGGCAAAGCTGCGTCTGCCTTACAGCGTAATCCTTGCTCTACTGGGCATACTGATCGGGTCAGGCGCAATTTTCTTTTTGCAAACCGAGCTGACGGACGCCCTGAACCCTGTCGCCGAAGCCATCCTTGGCTTTCCGATCAGATCCAATGTCTTCCTCTATGTGTTTTTGCCGACCCTTTTGTTTCAAGCAACTCTCGGTATGAACCTTCGCCGTATGCTGGATGATTGGGTGCCGATAATGGTTCTCGCGGTTGTGGCGGTCGTCGTCGCGACACTCAGCGTCGGATATGCGCTGGCTTGGGCCAGTGCGCTGCCGCTCGCGGCATGCCTGTTGATCGGCGCGATTGTTTCGACAACGGATCCTTCCGCTGTCGTGTCCATCTTTCGCTCCCTTTCTGCCCCCCGCCGCCTTTCGCGGATCATTGAAGGCGAAAGCCTGCTGAACGATGCGGCGGCGATCGCGCTGTTCGGGTTGTTCATGGGCTTTGTCATGCTCGGCACACCGGACCCTGAACTGGGCAGTGCGTTGGCGCAGTTTCCGGTCTTGATTGCAGGCGGTGCTCTGACTGGGTGGCTGGCAGCACGTGTTGCGATCTGGATTATGTCGCTCTTTGGCGCACATGAACTGGCGCTGATCTCGGTTTCTGTCGCATTGCCCTATCTTGCCTACATCGGATCTGAACAGCTGGTCGGTGCATCAGGTGTGATCGCCGTTGTGGCCGCGGGTTTGACCTTGAACCTTATGGGACCGGGGCGATTGCCGCCACAGGCCTGGAAAAATTTGGGAGAGGTCTGGGGGTTGCTTGCCCATTGGGCTGGCGCGCTGATCTTTATTCTCGCCGCACTTTTGATCCCGCGCCTACTCGAAGGTGTCCGGTTCAGCGACTTTGCCTTGATCGGCGTAGTGATAGTTGCCGCCTTCGCTTCACGCGCTGTCGTCCTGTTCGGCCTTATGCCACTGCTCACATTTTTGAAAATCTCACCGGTTGTCGAGCGCCCTTACCGTGCAGCAATTCTTTGGGGCGGACTAAGAGGAGCCGTGACACTCGCGCTCGCCCTTGCTGTCACCGAAAGTCTGAGGGTGCCAATCGAGGTCAAGCGTTTGGTCGGCATTCTCGCCACCGGGTTTACCCTGTTCACCTTGCTGGTGCAGGGTACAACGCTGCGCGCTGTCATCGGCGGGCTTGGGCTTGACCGTCTTTCCCCGATTGACGAGGCAATGGCACGGCAGGTGGTCGCCGTTGCGCTGCAAACCGTCCGCGAAGATGTGGCCCGCACCAACGAAGATTACGCCTTGTCCCGTGATGTCGTGCGCTCCGAGGCGAAAGCGTTTGGTGACAGATTGGAAATCGCCGTAAAAACCGCTGAAGACAGCTATGATATTCAGGACAAGGACCGGATTACATTGGGGTTGATCGCGCTGGCCGGCTTTGAACGCGATACGATCCTCGTTCGCGTGCACGAGCGAACAATCTCTGCACGTATGGCAGAGCAGACTCTGCTGGATGCGGATCGATTAATCGAGGGAGCGCGCACCAGCGGGCGGAGCGGCTATCAACAGGCAGCACGCAAATCCGTCGCGTACGGGAAGACGTTTCGCGCGGCAGGCATGCTTCATGGCCGGTTTGGATTATCCAAACCACTGGTCCGTTTGACAGCGGACCGTTTCGAGCTTTTGCTATCGCAGCGCCTGACATTGCGCGATCTTGATACGTTCATCGAAGGGCGTATTCGACGCATTCACGGGCGGCGTGTGGCTGACCTGTTGCTTGAACTTTTGTCCCGCCGGGTCGTACTGGTCGAGACCGCGCTTGAGGGTCTTCGCTTACAATACCCCGGCTATGCGGAGGAGCTGGAACGCCGCTTCATCCGGCGCACGACATTGCGGCTTGAGGAACGTGAATACACCGCCATGCGCGAAGACGGCCTGATCGGCGCAGAGGTCTACACAACCTTAATGCAGGGTTTGACGTCGCGGCGGGCCGAAGCTGAAGAACGTCCCGCGCTTGACATCGCGGTGCAGCGCGCTGAATTGATAAAACAATTCCCACTGTTTGCTGACTTGGATGCGAAAGCCGTACGGCAGCTTGGGCGCGCCTTGAAAACACGATACGTTAATGCGGGTACGGTTGTTTTGCGGAAAGATAGCCCCCTCACCCACGTGTTTTTCATCGCATCAGGTGCCGTGGAGTTGGAAATTGCCGGACAGACATCGCGTTTGGGGCGGTCGGACATGTTCGGACAGGTTGCAATTTTGTTAACGAGCGCACCGCGCGCCGAGGTCCGTGCGATTGCCCCATCAACACTACTTGTCCTCGACGTTGCGCGTTTCCGGTCTTTGCTCACGCGGAGCGTGGCCTTGCAAGACGCCGTGCGAGCAAGTGCGAAACAGCGCGGTATCGACCCAAATTCGCTTTTGCCAAAGGAATAACACTCGAAGCCCACGATCAATCACGGCACCACCGCCTACCCCACATTGTTGCGATTGTTTGAGCCGTACATCTGATGAGGGGCCTGCCATCATCTGTCCAGTCTGCGGGCGTTGATGCTATAGCATCTGAAATGGCCTTGGCGCATCGCAAGACGACTGCGGAAACCAGAAGCTTTGCAGTGGCATACTCCAAAGTGCTTTTGCAAAGTTTGCCTCTAGTCCGGATGACAATGCCAACGCCTGCTTAAATATTATCGGCCTAGCAGGTCGTCAAAAGACCCCTCCCAAGACCTATGGAAAATCTACTTAATCTGCTTCCCTTCAGCCAGAAAAAGCGAGGCCACGCTTCTACGCCAATCTGCGCATCTCAGGCGCTCAGTATAACTACTGCCTGACCGACACCGGCAGCTGCTTAATCTATGGGCAGAAAAATAACATGTTGCGCATCTGTGTTAATCTGAAAGAAGGTGGCAGCCATGGGAGGAATGCGCCAAGAAGTTGAGCGCGATGCGGGCCGCATCAGGATTATTGTTGTGAACCAACAAGATCACGTCGGAGCCGAAGCGCGCAGCACTCACGCTAATGGTGAGTAAAAACTTGGCAGGTTCGTGCCAGGCAAACCAAAAACAACCACGGAACGCCTGCTTTTAGGTAGGCAAATTAAGACAGACAGAGAGGGAACTCGAATGATTAAACAATTTACGGCAGTCGTATTTGGGACGCTGCTCGGCGCTCAATCAGTTGCAGCCGACCAAATCGAAATCAACATGAGCTTGATTTTTCAGGAAACCGAGCTTCTGACGCAAGAGTTGATGAAGGTCACAGACAAGATCAGAGAGCGTACAGACGGCGACGTAGACATCAGGGTGTTTCCCGGCGGGCAACTACCAACATATAAGGATAATCTTGAGCAAGTCGTCAACGGTGCCGACTGGATTGCCGTGGAAGACCTGACGTATGTCGGCGACTATGTCCCCGATTTCGGCGCGCTGGCCGGGCCAATGCTTTATGATACCTACGACGAATATCTCGCTATGATGGACACCGACCTTGTCGCAGACCTCACAGCGCAGGCTGAAGAAAAGGGTATCAAGATACTCAATGCAGACTACATGTTCGGTTTTCGTCATATGATTACCAACAAGCCAATTGCGACCCCTGCCGACCTCGAGGGTATGAAAATCCGCGTACCCGGCAGCCAGATTTTCATCAGCACACTCGGTGCGATGGGCGCGTCCCCGCAGTCGTTGCCGTTCACAGAGACCTACTCCGGTGTTCAGCAGGGCGTCGTTGACGGGCTCGAAGGCTCGATCCTTACGATGTACTCGACCAAGATGTACGAAGTGGCAAAAGTCATGTCGATGACAAAGCACTTCCTCGGAACGGTTGGTATCTACATCTCCCCAAAGGTCTGGGACAAACTCACACCTGAGCAGCAAGTCATTGTTAATGAGGAATTCGCCGCGGGCGCTGTTTCCAATACAGAAAACCTTGTCAAACTTGATGAAGAATACCGCGGTAAGCTTGAGGAGCTCGGTGTGACCTTTGTCGAAGCTGACACGGCTGCGTTCAGCGAACTGACAGCGAGTGTTTATACAGAGTTCCCTGCTTGGACGAGTGACATCCGCACTGTAATCGGTGCCGAACTCGACAAGATTCGGGGCAACTAAGATCAAGACTCACGCAGCCTGGTTGACCGTGTTAACCGGGCTGCGTGAAGCGAAACATAGGCAAACAATACGTGATTAACGTCATCAAAAATCTGGAAGAAATTCTCGCTTCTATCGCGATTAGCATCACCGTAATTCTGGTGATCATCAACGTTGTTTTGCGTTACGGTTTTGGTTTCATTATGCCATGGGGCCAAGAGCTTGCTGTTCTGTGCTTTATCTGGGCGGTCTATCTGGGCATCAGTTCGTGCTACAAACACAACCTGCACATGGGTGTCGATGCAATCCTGTCGATCCTGCCGACAAGGCTGCTAGCCCCTTTCAAGCTTTTGATTTTATTTTTCTTACTCGGGCTGAACGTCCTGCTCACGTATCTGAGCTACGAGTATACAATGCTGTCCAACAAGACGACCCCGGTTATGGGAATCTCCTATTTTTGGGTGAACATCGTTTTGATTTTCTGCTTCGGTCTTATGGCACTTCACACAGTGCGCATGATCGTGAATGACATAAAAACACTCAAAGCCGAAGCATAGAAGGGCTCCAAAGGTATGGAAAACTACATTCCGATGATGCTGTTGTTTGTGATGTTTTTGCTAAACATTCCTGTAGCATTCTCGCTGATCGCATCGGCGCTGGTATATTTTCTTTTCATCAACAACTCGCTCCCAATTGCTCTTGTTATGCAGCGATTTATTACCTCCGCCGAATCCTTTCCCCTTCTTGCCATTCCGTTTTTTATTATGGTCGGTTCGGTCATGAATTACTCTGGGATCAGCCGAAGCTTGCTTGGATTTGCAGATTCCCTAATCGGACATAAGACCGGCGGTCTGGCGCACGTGAATGTACTGCTCAGCATGTTGATGGGCGGCATTTCCGGCTCTGCCAATGCCGATGCCGCAATGCAATCCAAGATACTTGCGCCCGAGATGATAAAACGTGGCTATGATCTGCCATTTACTGCCGCTGTCACGGCTGCGTCCTCGTGCATAAGCCCAGTGATCCCGCCAGGCATTAACCTTATTATCTTTGCACTGCTGGCAAATGTGTCGGTGCACAGCATGTTCATCGCGGGCTACGTTCCGGCGTTTTTGATGGCTCTGGCATTGATGGTTACCATTGCCGTCATTGCAAAGAAGCGCGACTACAAGCCGTCGCGCTCTGAACCCGCGTCGGCCAATGAGCGATTAAAATATTTTGCTAAGGCCATACCTGCTCTTTTTATCCCCTTCGGTGTTATTCTGGGGATGCGCTTTGGCCTGTTCACACCAACAGAGGCCGGAGCCGTTGCAGTCTCTCTTTGTGCGCTAATCGGCTTTTTCGTCTACAAGGAGCTAAAGGTTTCAGACTTTTCTTTGATCCTGAAAGAGACCGTGCAAGGGACAAGCACCGTAATGTTCATCATCATCGGGGCGTTACTGTTCGGATACTACATGACCCTCGAGCGGATTCCACACAGCATTGCATCCGCACTAATCGATTTGACGGATAGCAAGTTTGTCCTCTTGCTCCTCATCAATATGCTCCTGCTGTTTGTCGGCATGTTTATTGAGGGTGGCGCGGCAATGATCATCCTTACACCTTTATTGCTGCCAGCAGTGCTGAACCTTGGCATCAATCCGGTCCATTTTGGCGTAATCGTTATCGTAAATATCATGATAGGCGGCGTGACCCCGCCTTTTGGCTCGATGATGTTTACAGTGTGTTCGATCCTGAAAGTCAGAATTCTGGATTTCGTGCGCGAGGTTATTCCGCTTGTCCTTGCTCTCTTGGCCGTGCTTTTGTTGCTGACGTATTCCGAGGGGCTAGTGATGTTCTTACCGGGGCTTTTGTAAGTCTGCGAAAGAATACAAATTTCATTATTTGGGCTTGGTGCCCCCGAAGTTGCACACCAGGGGACACAAACCGCCACGTCATCACTAAGATGAAACTGATATATCGTGGCGAACTTAACCGGCGTACTGAGGACTAGCCCTAAATGACGAGACGAGATCCGTCATCCAGTCGATCTCGAGATAAGGGCGTTTCCGGTTGGGAAATGTGAAATCGATGAATTTTAATTCAATGGTCCCCATCGGTGTCGGGTCTGTGAGGAAAAATTTGATACTGCTGGGATTGCTGAATGCAAAAATCACTGTTTTGAAAGATGAGTAAAACACCTGACCCAGTGCATAAAGAATCGTATTAATAGCCTGCAAAAACGCGGGGCAGATCGTCGACAAAAAGTGCGCGCACAGTCTTACTGTGACCGCGCATATCCGGCGCAATCAGCCGTGCACTTGATAACAGCCCTGCGATCAGCAGCAGCACCGACCTTCCTATTTCTCCCAACCCCGCCGAGCCGCGTTAGTCACTGATAAGGTTTTGCTCACCGATTGTGGGCCGCGCACCTTCGGTTGCGAATGCGTTGATGCTGTTGGTTTGGAACGTCGCGTTCAGGATAGCGCCGGCCCCTACTGCGATCACAATGATGGCGATGCATGCGAGAAGAAATGATTTCATTATTCAGGCTCCTTGGAGTGTTTGAGTTGGTTTGATGTCTGGCTGCGGTTTTGTCAGTTGTGACCAGATACGGGTCGCCATATCGATGTAGAGACGCCCAAGCGGACCATCAGGATCGCGTGCAACAATCGGTTGCCCGCTGTCAGAGGCCACGCGTAGGTCCATTGTAAGCGGTATCGCACCCAGAAACGGCACGTTCAGGCGCTGTGCCTCTGCTTGGGCGCCGCCCGTTCCGAACAACGCGTGCTGGGTGCCGCATTGGGTGCAGGTGAAATGGGCCATATTCTCGATCACACCGAGGATGGGCACATCAACTTTGCGGAACATCGCAATACCGCGACGCGCGTCAATCAACGCCAGGTCCTGCGGCGTCGAGACGATAACAGCACCGGACAAGGTTGTGCCTTGGGCAATCGCCAACTGTGCGTCGCCCGTTCCAGGTGGCATATCCACAATCAGGACATCAAGAACGCCCCAGTCAACTTCGGCCAGCATCTGGGTAATCGCCGACATTACCATAGGACCGCGCCATACCATGGCTGTTTCTGCATCCACCATCATGCCCATGGACATGGCCGATAGTCCGTTGGATTGCATAGGCAACAAACGGCGATCTTTGCCCATACGTGGCTGGCCATGCAGCGCCAAAAGCGTTGGGATTGACGGTCCATGAATATCGGCGTCCAAGATACCAACCTTCAGCCCGTTGGCCCGCAACCCCAATGCAAGATTGACAGCGGTGGTTGATTTCCCCACGCCGCCTTTACCAGAGGCCACAGCGATCACATGTCGGACGTCGGGTAGCACTTTGGCAGCTGCGGGCTTTGGCGGGCTGACTAAACGCGGCGGGGGGGTGGCTTGGTCATTGGTCAGGACAACAAAAGCCGACTGAACCAGTGGAATGGCGCGCAATGCGACTTCCGCCTGCGTTCTGACATCTGTCAGCGCAATCGCGGCCTGAGATGTCGTCGTAATCGAAACTGTAACGCGGCCCTCTAAAACCACAGGACCTGAGACCGCTGACGCATCCAGAAACGGCGAACCATCGGGCATTTTCAGCCCTGACAACACCTGCCGTGCCGCCTGCAGGATCTGATCATCGGACATGTAGTACAGGACTTTCTTTGGGAAGCAGTAGATTGGCGCATCCGGTAATTCGTTATATCCGGATGCGCCATTACTTTATTCAGCGGGCTGTGTGCCTTTGGCAGGAGTGATCTTTTCAATCTGGTTGGCCTGCACTTCGTCTACCCAGAGCGAGTGGTGCTCTTTCGCCCAGTTCAGATCGACGTCGCCTTTGCCCATGGCATCAAACGCACCTTCCATCCCGATCGAGCCGATATAGATGTGGGCGATGATGATGAAAGTAAGGCCCGCAGCGACGAGCCCGTGCACGAGCTGATAGAAATGCCAATCCGCCTGTTCCGCACCCAGACCGAGGATTTGAACACCGGGAAACAACAACAGCAAACCTGTGAGAGACAGGATCGCCCCACCCGCCATTGTCGACCAAAAGATAATCTTTTGGCCCGCATTGAATTTTTTCGCAGGCGGGTGAACACCTTTTTTGAACAACCCACCGCCTTGCTTGAGCCATTCCACATCAAGCTTTTCCGGAATATTATGCGCCACCCAGAACACGAACGCCAGCGCCAGACCCAGCATGAAGGCCCAGCCCACATAGTTGTGCGAAACCTTGCCCCAATGCGTCAGCGTAGAAAACGCCCCTTCGCCAAGCCACGGCAGGATAATAATCCGGCCGAACACGAGATTGAGACCTGTCAGCGCCAGAACGACGAATGACCCCGACATAAGCCAGTGCGCAAAGCGTTCAATCGCGCTAAAGCGCAGGATGCGCATGCCGGAAAACTTTCCGTCAATCCGGATTCTGCCGCGGATCATATAGAACAGCGCGAGCCCTATAACGGCGCCGAGGATCGCAACAATCGTCAACGTGCGGACAAGGCCGTTATGGGTTCCAGCCCACGACTTGTTGCCCGGTTTGATCAAACCAGCGGCCTGTTTGTCGGGGATAGACACGCGACCGGAAACTGCCTCTTCGTCCTTTAATGTATTGAACAATTGCTCTTCGGTGACAGATTGTTCCGTCGGGTTAACTTGCTGCGCTTGGGCCGTTGTGGGCGCGGCGATGCCGCTAAAAGCGAGAAGTGTGAGGACCGCGATAAAAGCGGAAAGGCGTTGTGAAAGGTTTTTCATTTTTCTGTTCCTATTTCCCGCTTACACCGAGACCGTATCGCTATAGGCTGTACGCCAGCCCCATGCGCCAGAGCCGTAGCCCCGCGTCACAACGCGCTCTTTGTAGATTTCAGCAATGATATCACCGTCGCCCGCCAACAAAGCCTTGGTTGAACACATCTCGGCGCAGAGCGGCAATTTGCCCTCAGCCAAACGGTTCGCACCGTATTTGACGTATTCGGCCTCGCTCAAGTCCTCCTCTGGACCGCCAGAGCAATAGGTGCATTTATCCATTTTACCGCGGGAGCCAAAGTTGCCCACTTTAGGATATTGTGGTGCGCCGAACGGACATGCGTAAAAGCAATAGCCGCAACCGATGCATGTATCCTTGGAGTGCAGAACCACGCCATCGTCGGTGGTATAGAAGCAATCCACCGGGCAGACCGAAGCACAAGGCGCGTCGGTGCAATGCATACAAGCCATAGAAACCGAACGCTCGCCTGGCAGACCATCGTTGATTGTCACAACACGGCGGCGGTTGATGCCCCAAGGCACCTCATGCTCGTTCTTACAAGCAGTCACGCAAGCGTTACACTCGATACAACGATCCGCATCACACAGGAATTTCATTCGTGCCATTTGTCTGTCCTCCCTTACGCTGCTGAGATCTGGCAAAGTGTCACTTTGCCTTCATGCATGCCTGTTACCGGATCGTATCCGTATGATGTGACTGTGTTTACGCTTTCGCCCAGCACAATCGGGTCAGTTCCTTCGGGATAATTGCCCCGCTGGTCTACCCCCTCGAACCAGCCCGCAAAGTGGAATGGCATAAACGCAACCCCCGCCGCCACGCGCTCGGTCACCAGTGCTTTTACTTTTGCCTTGCTGTCATTTTCGGGGCCGTTAACCCAGACCCACCCACCATCACTGATGCCACGCGCCGTTGCATCCGCGGGATTGATCTCGACGAACATATCCTGCTGAAGCTCGGCCAGCCACGGGTTGGAACGGGTCTCTTCGCCGCCGCCTTCGTATTCCACCAGACGTCCCGATGTCAGGACGATCGGGAAGCTCTCTGAAAGTTTCCGCTCAACCGCAGAGGACTGCATAGAGAAACCCACGTTTGGCATACGGAACTGGCGACCGTTTTCTGCAGTCGGGTAGTCCGCGACCAGATCGGGACGCGGCGAATAGATCGGCTCGCGGTGCACCGGAATCGGATCGGGCAGGTTCCACGCGACTGCGCGGGCCTTTCCGTTGCCGAAGGGCACACACCCATGCTCGATCGCGACGCGTTGGATACCGCCAGAAAGGTCCAGCGACCAGCTAACCTCCGCCATTGTCTCGGGGTCATTGCCGCCGATACGCTGGATCACCGCGAGTTCGTCCGCCGTCAAATCTACGTCCCACCCAAGCGACTGGAGGATACCGTAGGTGAACTGCGGATAACCATCCGTGATCTCGGACCCGACGGGATAGCTGCCTTCGGCCAACAGTGTCTCGCCTTCGCGGTCCACGCCAAAACGTGGACGGAACGCGCCGCCGCCGTCTTTGACAGCGATGTTCGGGTTGTAAAGGATGTGGGTTCCGGGGTGATTGAACTCCGGCGTGCCCCAGCACGGCCATGGCAGACCGTAGTAGTCCCCGCCCACATCCGCTGCATCCGCAGGCGCACGCAGGGTGACCAGGTCAAACTTGTCCTGATTGGCCATATGCGCCTTGAGGCGTTCAGGGCTCTGACCGGTATAGCCTGTCGACCAACCTCCACGGTTGATTTCGCGCAGGATGGATTCTGCGGTAGGCTCCATCGAGAATTTGCCCTGCACCATCTCGTAAGGTTTGAACATATCGTCAGCAAAGCCGAGCTTTTGTGACAGGCGGAAAATCACCGCATAATCGTTATCGCTCTCAAAGATTGGCTCGACGACTTTCTCACCCCACTGGACGGATCGGTTAGAGGCGGTACGGCTGCCGTTGCATTCGAACTGCGTCGAAATTGGCAGAAGATAGGTGTTGTCGGGACGGTCGTGCAGCGCTGCGAATGTGGTGGGGTGCGGGTCTGCGACCACGAGGAGGTCCAGTGCGTTCATGCCCTTAAGACTATCACCCAAACGCGGCACAGTGTTACCACCATG
This sequence comes from Sulfitobacter guttiformis, assembly GCF_003610455.1. Taxonomy (NCBI): domain Bacteria; kingdom Pseudomonadati; phylum Pseudomonadota; class Alphaproteobacteria; order Rhodobacterales; family Roseobacteraceae; genus Sulfitobacter; species Sulfitobacter guttiformis. The sequence continues at coordinate 779,913 of NZ_RAQK01000002.1, forward strand.
ACCGAACACAATCATCGCCTTGATGTTGTCGCGCTGGTCAACCTCTTCCACATCCAGCGTTGTCGCATCGAACCAACGGGTTGACGGGATACCCGCCATTTCCATGTTCGCCTTGCGGTCTCGAGGGTCGCGGCCCCCTTTTGCTGGTACTTCGTCGAAACGCGACTGGAGATAGTCGTATGGTACGTCCCAGACACGAGCCCAATGCTTCCATCCACCTTCCGCCAAACCATAGTAACAAGGCAACGAACCGATATCGAGGCCGAAGTCAGTGGCCCCCTGTACGTTACAATGGCCGCGGAAAATGTTGGCACCAGTTCCTACCGAGCCTACGTTTCCTGTTGCGAGCAAGAGGTTGCAATAAGTCCGCACGTTTGCAGTGCCGACAGTGTGCTGCGTACCGCCCATGCACCAGATGAAAGTCGCAGGTCCTTTGGTGGCAAAGGTTTGCGCGACGCGGCGCAGTTCCGCGCCCGCAATACCGGTAATACGCTCGACTTCTTCGGGGTCGTACTTTTTAACTTCTTCGCGAACCTGATCCATCCCCCAGACGCGCTGGTCAATGTACTCCTGGTTCTGCCAGTTGTTCTCGAAGATGTGCCACATGATACCCCAAATAATTGCGATATCGGTACCGGGACGCATGCGAATATAATCGGTTGCGTGCGCTGCTGTACGGGTGAAACGCGGGTCAATCACGATGACATTGGCGCGGTTCGTCTCTTTACCAGTCAGGATATGCTGAAGGGATACAGGATGTGCTTCGGCCGCGTTTGATCCCATAAAGATGATGGTTTTCGAGTTGCGGATGTCATTGTAGCTGTTGGTCATGGCGCCATAGCCCCACGTGTTCGCAACGCCTGCAACAGTGGTGGAATGGCAGATGCGCGCCTGATGGTCGACGTTGTTTGTCCCCCAGAAAGCTGCGAATTTGCGGAACAGATACGCCCCTTCGTTCGACATCTTCGCCGACCCAAGCAGATACGCGCTGTCGGCGCCGCTCTTCTCGCGGATCGCGAGCATTTTGTCGCCAATTTCGTCGATGGCCTGATCCCAAGAGAGGCGGACCCATTTGCCGCCTTCTTTTTTCATCGGGTATTTCAGGCGGCGGTCACCGTGAACAATTTCGCGGACCGATGCGCCTTTGGCGCAGTGGGTGCCACGGTTGATCGGGCTTTTCCACGCCGGTTCCTGTCCGACCCAAACACCATTCTGAACTTCGGCTTTGACCGTGCAACCGACCGAACAGTGGGTACAGATGTTGGTTTTGACCTCAATTGGCTGGCTGAAATTGGTTGGACCAGCTTCAGCGCGGCGTACTGTTGTGGCACCCAGCGTACCGATGGCGGCTAACCCGCCCACAGCGAGGCCGGAGGCGCGCAAAAAGCTGCGGCGATCAACGGGCTTGGCTGCAACATTCTGAGCCAATGCGGCAAGACCGCTGCGTGTGGCGTCTTTTGATCTGCGTTTGACCAGCATGGATTATGCCCCCTTATAGTAACGGTTGGTGCGGTAGTAGGCTTTGACGTGATCGGTCTCTTTGTACCGCGCCTTTGTGCGTTCATCTCCGGTTTCATCGGCAAAGGCCGGCCGCGCGCCCCCAGCAACAACACTTGTCGTCGCCGCAGCTGCTGCTACGCCAAAAAATCCGCGACGACCGATTACGTTCTTTTTATTGGTGCTGTCAGTCATGCCAGTCTCCCTCTGGATTTCAGTATCGGAGCCCGAAAAATGCCGGGCCGATTGTTATTATTGTTTATGTCCACGTGCGCCCGTGCCGCGGTGCGCCGCGGCTTCGAGCGCGAAAGCGCGGGTTTCTATATCGATGAAAACACGCCCGACCTCTGCCAATGCACGGTAGAAACGCGCACTCTGGGCCACGGCCAGATCATCAAAGAATTGCCCTGCCCAAGGCTCCACGTGACGGGCGAAAAATCCGGCCTCGCCCGCTGCGCCACAGCCAAGAACCCGTGCATCAAACGTGCCCACCGCAAGGCCCGCCATCACTTCGGCAAGGCTTGCGATGTGATCTTCCGGCTCGAATCTCCCGGCTGCCCGCTCCACACCCATCAGCTGGAGGTCGCGCCGCAGCTCGGCCAGAGGCCGCTCGTTCAGGAACCCAGTCAGGTAAAACGATGCATAAGGCAGCAATTCACCACGCCCAACCCCCACAAAAACCTCGAAAAATTCGGCGGCCACCTCTTCAGGTTTGGTCTGTGCGGATATCTGGGCCAATACAGTATACGCCTGCCCCAATGCAGTATCGTCACCGGTTAGAGACTTGAGACTATCGAGCATATCTTGATCAGGAGGAGAAACCAGCAAAGCAGAAATAAGGCTCCATTGCTGGGCCCTCAACGCTTCGTGCTCTGAAATGGCTGGCGCGGCAGGTGCCGGGCTGGCTGAAGTCATGATGTCACCTCGATAAATGGGGTGTGGGTGGTGTCTAACCCGCCGCTCATAATTCCACATTCGTGCAGACTTAGCAACAATTTACGGCGGGGTCTTAACTGATTTTGATAATACTACTCTGGCGCAGCCCCGCCATGTCGGCGCGGTGTGGCCTGCGGTGCCTCCCGTCGTTCGGCCTTTGGTTCCGGCGACGTCGGAGTTACGGACAGCCGCACCGGATCGGGAGACAAATCGGCAACCTGCTCGACCAGCGCTGGTACTGCTTCCTCCTCGGCAGGCTCCGGCAACTCTTCATCAGGTGCCGGCTCGTCCAAAGCGGGTTCCGCCTCGGGCTTTTTGCCCCCGATCAGGTCTTTTACCATTTTCGCCACGCTTTGCTCGGAGAGGATGCCACCACCGCCCGGAACACCACCCGGCGCATTCCAATCCCACGCATAGTCCATCGCAGGATCGACGTAATCGCGGACCGACGGGCTTGCCAGCCAAAGCTTTCGCATGGCTGCGTTCTTAATGCTGGCAGGCACGCCTTTGACCAAAAACGGTTTGATGTCGAACCCTGCGGTGATGTCGTCCAATGAAGGAAGTGACGCGATCAATTCCGCAATCTCCGCCTCGTCCGGCAAAGCCTCTTGAGCAGCGTTTTCCAGTTCGGGATCCTGCGGTAGCAGAGGTGCAACTTCCGGCTGCTTGGCGGCAAGTTTGCGCCGCGACCATCCGCGTAGAAATCCGCCGCTGTCGTCTTCGGGATCGCTCATGTCTGCCCCTTGGGCGGCATGCCCGCCTTGCCGCGCGACTGCACCCATTTCTGTGCGTCTGTCAGGATGCGGGGCGCGCGCGGGTCTTGGTCAGAAGTTGCCGGCACACGCTTGCGTTTGTAAAAAACCTCATCCACATGATGAGCGGCAATAAACGCCTGCATCTGGCGCGCAATTGATACAGGCAGCGGCAACGCCTCGACAAGCTTTTCGGGATCGCTCGCCATCGCTTCCCCCTCATAGGGGTCGGCAGTTACAAGGCTTACTTCGCCGTTATCACAGGACACCCACAGAGAAGGCTGCGCAGCGCGCAAATTATTAATATAATGCGCTGTCTCGCCCGAGTGCAGGACAACCGCGTGATCGCCCATATAATAGGTCCGCACCTCACCCTGCTCGGCCATCAGCGATCCCTTCGCCAGATCGGGAATATCCGCCATTAGCGCCTTTGGAACCACACGTCGCGTCGCCCATTTATTGGCGGGCGGATGCGAGACGCCCAAAACCGCTACGCGCACAACTTCGCGGGGCATCAGGCCCGCCCCATGGCGGGGGGCAGTGCGTCTGTTAGCTCTGCTAACGGCAAACCTGTCACAAGGTTCTGCGGCTTAAAACGGATCACATTGCTGCCGTCCAACCCCATTAACAGGTAAACGGGCGTTGTCCGGACCTGTGGCGCCACCCCTTCGGGGCGCAAAAACGTCAATGCAAACAGCCCCGCAAGTGATGCGTCTGGCGCCTCACCCTTCCACAAAGCATTACCGATTTCGGTGCCGGCCTGATCCAGCCCGACATACCATTGCAGGTCTACATCCTCCGCGACCTGCAACGCGGTCACGGCAACAGGCACATCCATAAGATGGCTCACAAAACGCGACAGCGCGCTTGCCATACCCGCCCGCGCCAAGGGATCCGCACCAAAAGGCAGTACCATCGTATGCGCATCAGAGCGACTCCAATAGGTCCAGGCATTCGCCCCGTTCAATACGTCCAACTGATCCACTCCGCCGTTGAGCATTGCAAACAACGGATTGCTGTGGATTTCGCCCTCCAACTCGCTCACCAGCTCATCATCGGCAAGCATCAGGGCTCCCTCGTTCAGATAGGCACGCTGCGGACGAAACAGCATCTCGGCGGCGCGCAGAGTATGCACATCTTCACAGCCCTCCAGCGCATTGCGCAAAATCAGCTGTACCAATTGGTCGTAGAACAGATGCGGCAGGCGCACGCGGCCTCGCACCAATGCCAGATACCCCTCTTCGACGGAACCCGCTGCAAGCAGCGTATCGCGTAAGGTCATGAGAAATTGCCAGTTCTCCCGCGCATCGGGGTCTTCCATATTGGCAAGCTCCATCACCGATACCGCAGCCTGTGGTGCTTTCAACAGCCGCACATGCAGAGCGCGCTCGGCAGCACATGCCTCTGGCGGGGGAATGATCTCTGGGCGCGCCAACCAAGCAAGGATCAATGCATCGGTGACCTGCATGCGGCCAGACACATCAAGCGTTGTCAAATGGTGGCCCGAAGCGACCCAAAATTCCCTCATGATGTTTTTTTCCCTTCCATAAATGCCGCCAGATCAAAATGCTCCTCCGCCTCCTCATCCGTTTCGACCATATGAAACGCCTTGTCATGGCCACCCAGATACGCAGCAGAGAAAGCAGTGGTATCACGCGGCTTGAGGGTGCGAAACTGCTCACGGATGCCATCTTCTGCGGTGGTTCGGTGCAGCGCGATTAACGTCCCCTCCGCATGGCCCTGACACAGCTCCTCGGCCAGCGCCATTTCCTCACTGGCAGCAGGAAGGGCTGCCGCCATATCAGGCGCTCCGAACCTGTCCACCAGCTGTTGCGCAAGAATTTGTGTAGCATCATCGCGGTCCTGCGGGCGCACCAATGTAACAGTAACCAGCGTAGACCAACCGAAACTCTCTATTCCCAAAAATCCGGAGCGAAAGGCGATCTGCTCTTTGCGATTGAGGCTGTCAGACTCACGGCCCGCAAACACAAAGGTTCCCGTGACCGCCCATTCCCCCGGAACGGCCGCAGGCGCAAAGATCACGTTGTCCGAGCGGTCCAGCTGTATCGTGCGGGGGAGACGGATCACATCGCAGGCCCGTTTGCATCGCGCCATGCGGATTGGCCAAGCGCATCTTTCAGGCGCAAAAGACCCTCGGGTCTTTCCAGATCTCCTTGTGCTGTAAGCTGCCCGCCGGAGGCCAATTGACCGCTGTACCGCGCGGCAAGCGGTTGAAATCCGCCATGGTTCATCCGGTCGATATTGAGCATCAGATATGCCGCAAAACTCTCGAGTATGGCGGGATGGTCGGCAAAATCTTCCTCGGCCAAGGATACAGATGCGGGATATGTTCCCGGATCGGTGACATGATCGCGGTCGGCAATCAGCTCGACCCCCAGCACGATCCAATCGGGAACCGCATCCTCGGCGGTATCAGGCGCGACACACATCCGCATACCGCCAAGTCGCCCCCCATCCAGCAAAACCTCGGAGGGCCAGCCGAAAGTCACCGCACGCTCGGGCGGGCAATGCGCCGCCAAAGCGTCACCAAGCGCCAGCATCCCCAATATGAACGCGCTGCGCGCTTCCGCCAAGGGCGTCTCAGGCTCAAGGACAACAGCGAAATCAAACCGCCCGGCCCCGTTTTCAACACCCGATCCGCTATGCCAGACCAAAGTGCCTGCTCCATGCACCTCTGCAAGCGCACAGGCATGCGCAAACGCATCTCCGCGCTCAAGCCAATGAGGGGTAAAGGGAGGAGGTAACAGTAACGCACGCGGCGTGGAAAGGTCGTCGGGCACGTTGTCTTCTCCTTGCAAGAGGTTGTCTTTCATTAGATTGTAACGCACTGGACGCCCGCCGCAAGTGCAGCCATACCGCAACCATGCCACCTTGATCGGACATTATGCCCATGACCCACGCCCTTTCCAACCGAACTATTCTGACCTGCACTTGCGAGAGCACGATGGCACTCGACACAGGGGCGTTGAAGCGGGCGGGTTGTGGCGGCAGCGGCGCTGTAAACCAGCTGTGCCGTGCAAATCTCGATCACTTCCGCGCGGCACTCGCCGAAGGCTTGCCCGTCACTGTAACCTGCACACAGGAAGCGCCATTGTTTTCTGAAATCGGCGCGGATGAGGCGCCCGATGTGCCGCTCGCTTTTGTGAATATTCGCGAAACGGCCGGCTGGACGGCGCAGGCAGACGTCAGTGGGCCGAAAATGGCTGCGATGATTGCCACCGCGGCGGTCGCCCCGGCACCGTTCGGAATTACCACACTGGAAAGCAATGGCGTGGCGCTGATACTTGGTCGGGACGCGGTAGCGGTTGATGCCGCGACCAAGCTGTCTGAGCATCTGGACATCACAGTTTTGTTGCTGCCGGACGCGCAAGTGATGCCACCACAGCAGACCCGTTTTCCGGTGCTTCAGGGCCGCATTCGCAACGCTACGGGTCACTTGGGTGATTTTTCGCTGACTGTTGATGAATACGCCGTCCCCGCGCCATCATCGCGCAATCTGCTGGCATTCAACGCAGGACGAAATGGCGCCGTGTCCCGCGCGGATCTGGTCATCGATCTGACTGGCGGTCAGCCATTGTTCGCATCGCCTGATCTGCGCCCCGGTTATTTGCGCGCCGATCCGCGCAATCCCGCCGCTGTGGAAGCCCTTATTGCGAAAGCCGGTCAGATGGTCGGGGAGTTCGACAAACCGGTTTATATCGATTTTCTGGCAGACCTCTGCGCACATTCGCGCAATGGCATCACAGGATGCACGCGCTGCCTCTCGCTTTGCCCCACCGGTGCAATTGTTCCTGATGGCGACACCGTGCAGATTGACGCCGCAATTTGTGCAGGGTGCGGACAGTGTGCAGCAGCCTGCCCCACAGGCGCGGCCAGCTATGCCCTACCAGCTGTTTCTACTGTCGCGGACCAACTGCGCGCCGCGCTGCGCGCATGGTATTCTGCGGGCGGGACGTCGGCGCCCGTAATTTTGCTGCATGACACGGATCACGGCACCGACCTGATCAACGCTTGCGGGCGTTTCGGTAGTGGCCTGCCCTTTGATGTTATCCCGATCGGCCTCAATGAGATTACCCAGGCTGGCCCCGAGGTGATGGCCGCCGCACTTGCATATGGTGCTGGCGCTGTTGCCCTTCTTGGAAGGGCAAAGCCGCTGCACGACCTTGACGGCCTGCACGCCAGCATCGACTTGGTCAGCAGGACAGCGGCTGCCATGGGCTCTGGTCCGGTTTCTCTGATCGAAACGGATGATCCCGATACGCTAGAGGCGGCACTCGCTGCCTTGCCCCGGACCGCTGTCTCGCCATCGCGATCTGGTTTCCTTGCCCCTGCTGATAAACGGGGGCTGCTTGTGATGGCATTCTCCGAGATGAACCGTATTTCCCCGACACCCGCCACCACGCTCGCGTTGTCCGCAGGGGCGCCCTTCGGGCAGGTGGTCGTCGACGGCGATGCTTGCACTCTATGTCAAGCGTGTACGGGCGTTTGCCCGACTGGCGCATTAGTGGACAACCCAGAAACACCATTGCTGCGCTTTACCGAAAGTGCGTGCGTGCAATGCGGGCTGTGTGCTGCAACATGCCCTGAGGACGCGATCATACTTAACCCAAGAATTGATTTCGACGCATGGCAGACACCTCGACAGATCCTACACGAAGAGCCACCGTTCTGCTGCATAAGTTGCGGAACTGCATTTGCCACAAAATCCGGCATAGCACGGGTACAAGAAAAGCTCGCGGATCATTGGATGTTCAACGGCGCCGAAGGCGCACAGCGGTTGAGAGTATTGGAAATGTGCGAGGATTGCCGTGTGACGGAGATTGTCAACCAAGGCTTCGATCCACATGACGCAACATCACGTAGGGTAAGAACACGCGATGATTACAAAGACTAAACGGGCAAGACGAGTTAGTCCTTACTCCCATCTCGTTAGCAATTAGGGGCGCAGGCGGGCTTCTTTTTCACGCCCGCACTTTCGCGTTAATGATCGCCTGAATCGGTAAGCCTGAGCTTCATTCGGTTGGCGTATCGTCGACCGGCGCGGGCGGAATTACAGCGTCCTGCGGAACAACAGGATTAGGATTGGCATCCTCGACGGGCACAGCCGCCTCATCGGTCACGGTATCGACATCATTGGTCTCACCGTTAATTTCACCCGTTGTTTCATTCGCCTGTTCCCCGACAACCTCAGCGGAAGGGACAGTACCTGCCTCGCCCACAGGGTCGGAGGAGACAAAGGCCCAAATCGCCAATGCGAGAACAACGGCAGCGAGAACGGCAATCAACGTTATATTTGTATTTTTGCGAGGAGGCTGTTCGCCAGTCCTCAAGTCGGGTTTTGTAGAATTCATCATTTCCTCAATCTGCTCCAGCGAGCCATTGTCCTTTACGCACCTTACAAGGTTGGCGTGGACACTTACCGTTTCCGCAGATTCAACGATTGCCTCTCAAAATGGTTCAATTTTATTTCCATACCGTGAATAAATTGTCATGGCGGCTGTTACGGCGACCGCTTTGCTGAATTAGTCCTGCTTTAGTGGCAGTTTTGCGGCTCAGCGAAGATGCAGGAAAAAGCAGGTAGCGGCTTCCTTCAATCCAGTTGTATTGTGACAGGAGCTTCGGTCGAATTGACGGTATAGGCAGCACCAATAAGCTGTGATGCGTGCGCCCCCTCCTCGGCAAGCTTTTAAGCGGCCGTATCCCCAAAGGGAGTATTCATGATCTCTGGCGCGCCGTATTTAACGATAACCTCTTTCAAGCTCTCAACATAAAAACTGGCGTCTAGTGTGTTGGGCAGCCGCCACCCTTCTCATGCATTTACAATGCGTCAACGGGCAGTGGATTAATCTCATTCATCAATTCCGGCGCCTCCCCATTCGCACTACTGTCACTACATGCAGGAATGACCGTTTAACCTGAGCAGCTGACATTGCCCGGTAAGACCTGAATGGATCTCTGTAGATCATCATTTTGCTGCCACCGGCGCGCATCGCCTCTCGAAACGTTGCTGCGCAATACAGTGCCGATAATAGTTCTGATCTTGTGATAAAAAATCATTCTTGGCTACCAAGTTTGTGAACCTTCGCGTGAAGCTCTTTGACCTCAATTTCGTAGTATTCAACGCAGCTGACCTTATCGGAAAACGTGCCTGTCTACCCATCAATCGCTTGCCTTTCCACGTCCTCTCCAGCGCCGGGTCAGCCTTGTGCTGGTATGAAACCCCTTGCGCTATGCGGTCTCCGCGCAGCGCCTCAATTGCCAACATAGCTTTAAACTTGTCTGCAAAGCAGCGCCTCCTTGTCGTTTGTGCATGCTATCGTCATGGTTGGATCCATCTTAACGCGCTGTCTGTTTACACAGGACCACTTCATTCAGACGCTGCAAGACTTTGTCCGTCAGGGAGCGTGCGATTGCTGCCAATCACTACGGATATTTGAGCTTGTTGCAGATCAGCTTGGAAAAGGCGCCATGCTAGCACCGCTGGGAGTTACCATTAAGCACAAGTTCACCCGCCGAAATGAACCATAACTCCCAATTCGGTCCAATTCACAATGGCAAGCGGTGGGCCCCGACATGCACAAAAACTACTAATATATCTATAAACTTAGTATGAACTGGCGGAGGTTCAGTCCACCCCATTGCTGTGAGAAAATAATGTTGTGAGAAACTAAAAATACCTCATTAAATCTGATGCCTATACTATGAAATATAAAAAATTGAGTAGCAAAACGGGCAGGTCCTAGTATCCTAATTTACTAGCTTGAAGACCTAGATTGCGCGCTCTTTTCCTGCATTTCCAAATATTCAATTTGAACCATCGTTTATTCCATGGAAGTGTAGCCATGTGGAGTAGCGCCCTTAAAATAGTCAATGAGGGGTTTAAAGGCCGATAATAGTGTCTTTGATTGTAAGCGACTGATCTGAATCAGGAGCATTCGGCTTCATGTCCGGTATTATTTGGCAGTATCGGTTTACTCACTTTATAATTCTGGGCTCATATATGAGCCGGAGCAAACCATCGAACTGATCCGCCAGTGTCAATTTGACCGAACCAACGCAGGCAGTCGAACACGCATAATCCAACGACGACGACTCGATTGACATTCAATCGCGTCAAAAAAGGAGATCCATGACCATATACGCAAAAATGAGAATATCGAACCCCGCTCCCTACTTCGACACACCAGATCAAGTGCTTTGTGACGACAAGCTCAGCAGTTTCGACAAGGAAAAGGTCCTGAGATCCATGGCACTTGATGCTGATCAGATGGTAGAGGCGACGGCTGAGGGGATGGCTGTTGGCAAACTAGCGTACAATGCCAAGGATCTTCAGTCAGCCCTAATCCAGCTCGAAAAAGTGAAAGCACTTGAGGCTGCTGACGCCTCGGCTCTGAAAACCGCCCGTTTTCAGCGAGTTATTGTCGTAACGACGGTGGATCAGGATTTGAACCGCGAAATCGCAGATGTCGCTTATGGTATGGCAGAAGATGTTGGCGGGAAAGTATATTTGCTTAATGTTGTCCCGTCAGATTTCGACGGAACCGGATTGGCAGCTGCAGGACCAATGGTTACCGCCATACCGAATGTCACCTCCGATACCACTCAGATCATCGACGACCGCAGGCTACAACTCTCAGCGTTAAATCTTGAATGTGGCTCAAGCGTAGAGACCGAGATCGAGGTACGCTGCGGTCAAATCGAACAGGTGATCGTCGACTATGCTGCCGAGTGCAACGCAGATGTCATTATAGTTGGCTCGCCTAACCGGTCTTGGCTCGAAGCATTGCTCGACCCTTCTGTTGCCCGCAAAGTCACCAAATCAGCACCATGTCCTGTTTTGGTTGTTCCTGAACCGGCATAGCCCCTTTGCTTTCCACTTTACCCAAGGTTTGCCTGACCGCAGTGCAGCCTTGTAACCATATACATTAAGGAGACTGATCGATGGCCAGATTGGCAAAGGCAACTATTCAAGCAACGAAAACACCTCAAAAAGAGACCCCGCTGGAAAAAACGACGCGCATATCAAGGAGAATGAACAATGACGAAGCGGAGGTACGTCACGTCAAAACTGCGCGGCTACGAAAAGCCCGTTTTGAAAGTGCCGCGGCTACCCCGGATGAGCTTATTGCGGGAACATCGAACGCAGAGGGTAAAAAGCGATAGTTAAATCTGTGCTTTACCTGAACTCTTACGCCAAGGTCCGCTTGGCGTAAGGCTCACTGAGTTTCTTCAGTTCGCTTATTGAGTTGGTCAAGTTTTTCAAACGCACCTTTGAGTATTCGTCTCAGCTTTTTAATCCCGCCCAAAGCATCATTCGCAAACAAGGGCCGCTCAAAAATGTCGGCACATGGCGCGCTGCTTTCCTTTCGCCACCAATAAACCAGACAATCGATGCATTCAGCAAACCTGCGGGAATTAGGATGTAGTCGGCTGGGGATATCACAATCTGTATCTCAGATTTCATCTGTGTTGACCCCGACAACAGACTTTTCGGCAAAACCGCCTACAGTTAGAGCGTCAGCATTTTATGCTGGTGAAATCCGATCAGCAAACGTGGTAACGGTTTCGGCAGGGCAATCACTTTTCTCGAGCGTTGTGGCCCACATAAGGTCTTCATTCAGTCTTCTTGATAGTATTAATTCCTCTCGTAGGGTCCAAAACGGAAGCAAAAACTACAAAGCCAGCGTTGCTCTATTTTCCGTTTCAGATCACCGAGAGGCAGGCACATTCAGCATGATGGTTGATCCGCTGAGACGTGCTTCCCGCCACAAGCGCACCGACAACACCCAAACCGCGACGCCCCGTTACGATCAGATCAGCACTACCGTTCTTCGCGTAGTGCATAATGTTATCAGCAGGATCACCTTGACCAAGGTGCGCTCCCGTAACGGTACACTTCAACTTCTCGACAATCGATGTACCGGAATTTAATATCATTTCGCCTGCTGTCTTTACCTCTTCGGCAGACGGCATTGTTGTGACAGCGTGATACCCGGCAACAGCACCCATTGCAAAGGCAACAGGTTGGGGTTGCGGTGTGTGTACAAGATGTAATTCCGAACCGTATTTCAGGGCCAAGTCACAGGCGACCCGAAGCGCCTTTTCAGATGTGTCCGAGCCATCGAGGCCAACTACAATTCTTTTAAACATACCGTTTCCCTACGCGTTTGAGCTGGAAAAACAGTATCAGCAAGCTGGCGGACGACACTAACATGCATCAGGATTATGCGGCTACTCCCTATCGCTCAGTGAATTACTGGTAGAAATGCGTGTCAGAAATCCGCCAATGCGGCTTTTTGAGTTCTTGTCCGGAAAGGAGCGGGCTATTCATTCTGCGCGAGGTACTGAATATGGTTTGCGCTCCTCGGGCAGACAGGGCGACCATGTCGCGGCTTGCTCAAAATTGCGTGGGATCGACGCATTTAGTCCACGCCATATTCCAGCATCTTCTCGAGCCCTTCGGTCAAAAACTCTCCCACCTCTGGCTGTCCAAGAAAATAGCGGCTCACAGAGCCCGCATGCTGTTGCCGGGCGAGAGCCTTGGTCTGCTCCCATGCCTCGGGTTCCGCATCGCCACGGCCGATCCAGAACAACGCAACAAGACCGTCCTGTTGCTCGTCATTCATACTCTCGATCTCTTGGCGGATTTCATTGCGACTGAGGTCCCCAGCAGTCTCTTGCAGGATTGCGGCAATTGGGTCGTCCGACGCATTGCCGCCAAGGTCAGAAATATCCGTTCCTTCCTTGGCCATCACGGCGTTGAACCGCAACACCAGTTGTTCGATCTCACTACTGTCAAAGGGAAGGGCAGCCATTGGCATCTCCTGTATATATAATCTTCTCGATAGCAGGTCCGTCCCGCATCAGGCTGATTTCGATCAACAAGGGGCACATATTTCTAATAATGATCCCGTTAGTTCGGCCAGCTCCTATAGCTCTCATGAGGCCGCTCACTTGTTCAGACCGGCCAAGTCGGCAAATTATTCCAAACCCATGGGATATTTTTGCTATCCGCCAACTCCAAGCCACAAGTTTATATCTGGCTGAAAAGGGTACCAAGCACCTTCGGCAAAAGATCCGGCAAATCCTCGGCTATAAGGCCCGGGCCGAAAGTCCGCGCTGCTTCACCATGCAACCAAACTGCGGCGGCAGCGGCCAGAAAGGGCTCCATCCCCTGTGCAAGGAGGCCCAGAATAATTCCGGCAAGGACATCGCCAGACCCTGCGGTTGCCAGAGTCGGCGGCGCATTGGAGTTAATAATGGCGCGTCCATCAGGGGCCGCAATGACCGTATCCGCACCTTTCAGCACAATGACCGCGCCGCTTCGCCTTGCTGCTGCACGCGTACGCAGAAGCTTGTCACCGCAAGGGTCGAACAGGCGCGCGAACTCTCCGTTATGAGGTGTCAGTACGCAGGGGCCGGAGATAGAAGCCATCAGCGTCTCCGGGTCGCTCTGAAACGAGGTGAGCGCATCGGCGTCCAGCACTGTCGGGCGGCCAGTCGCGAGCATTGCAAGCACGCTTTCGCGGGTCTGCTCCCCAACTCCGGCACCCGGCCCGATCAGCAGACCTGTGATGCGTTCGTCAGCGAGCAGTTTTACAAAACTAGCTTGATCACCAAGTGGCTGCACCATGATGCTGGTAAGCGCAGTTGCGTAGACCCCCAGCGCGACCTCGGGACACGTGACAGTGGTCAGTCCGGCACCCGCCCGCGCCGCGCCCCGCGCGGCGAGGCGGGCGGCACCGGTCATCCGGTAGCCACCCCAGACCAGCGCATGCCCACGGGTGAACTTGTTGCCGTCACCCGACAGTATTGGAAAATGACCCCGCCACAGGATCGGATCATTTTCAAAGGTCTGAGGCGAAATCATGTCCAGAACCGAAGGCGGTATGCCAATGTCCGCAACCACCACCTTGCCGCAGAAATGGCGAGCAGGCAAAAGAAGATGCCCCGGCTTTTTGCGGAAAAAGGTAACGGTGAGCTTGGCTGCAACTGCCCCTGACGCCTCTCCGCTGTCCGCAATCACACCGCTTGGCACGTCGATGGCGATGATCGGCGCAGTCCGGGCCGCAATGGCCAGCAATTCCGCTACTGGCCCGTCAAGCGCGCGGCTCAACCCCGCGCCAAAGATCGCGTCCACAATCAGGTCCGCACTGTCCAGAACAGCAGGCGTCAGAGGCGCTGTTAGACCGGACCACAACCGCGCATGATGCGCCGCCGCTCCCTTCAGACGGTCGCGAGGCCCCAGCACACCAACCTGCACATCCCACCCTGCGTCAGCCAGATGGCGCGCTACAACAAAACCGTCACCGCCATTGTTGCCCGGTCCACACAAAACCGCCACGCGGCACGGCGGCCACGCCTTGATGATCTCACGGGCAACCGATGCCCCTGCCCTTTCCATCAAGACCTCTTCCGCCGTGCCCGCAGCAATCGTCAGCCTGTCGGCCTCGGTCATTTGGTTTACAGTCAACAGAGCGCTTTGCGTGTCCAGCATGGGATCATGCCTGCTTCATAGCGGCACTGATCCGGCTTTGCAGATCGGCAGGCAGCGCGTCTATGGCGCGGGCCATAATGGCTGCATCCTGCCGCGCTGCGTGAAGCTGGTCAATCAATGAGACCACGATGCCCATCGCTGTTTCGTCCAGATCGAAATCTTCGGAAAGGTCGCACAGAAGCTCCAGCCGCGCGATGTCGATGCTGCGAAACACATAGCCGCGAGGCGCAGGCTCTGGCCTGACCAGATCTATTTCTATGAACCGGACAAGTCGGCTGCGGGTGAGGCGCGTCACCGTGGTGATGACGTCGTCTTCGGAATACCGGTCGGTCATGTTGCCGCTCCCTTCATCAGATCGGCGCGCGGATCAAAGGCGTGGCTTTTGCGCCAGTCCGTCAAGAACTCCTTCAGGCCCACATCGGTTTCCTTTGGCACCATGATTTTCAGTTCAACCTTTTGATCGCCTTTGGTCTTGCGCCCAGCGCGCCCGACACCGCGACCACGAAGGCGCAGAACCCTGCCAGAGCTTGCACCCGCAGGGATCATCAGCCCGACGGGACCATCGATGGTGGGCACCGTCACCTTGCCCCCTAGAATAGCCTCATCGAAAGTGATTGGCAGCACCAGCTCAATGTCGTCACCCACCCGCCGGAATAGGCCATGCGAATGAACCATCACTGTCACCAAAGCATCCCCCGCTGGCCCGCCGCCATATCCAGGGCCGCCCTTGCCCCGCAGCCGAAGGGTCTGACCGTCCTCAAGACCCTGCGGGATTTTGACCGCAAGATTTGCACCATCTGGCAAAGTGATGCGCGTCTCACCTCCACGCACCGCATCGAGAAACGATACTTGAAGTGTATAGCGCGCATCGGGACCTGCAGCTGAGAAGCCCCTGCTGCCATATTCTGATCCCGCCCCACCTCGCGTGCGGTTGCGCAGAATTTCGGCAAAGATATCCGCAGGATCACCGCCGCCCTCAAACCCGCGCCGCTGCTGGTAGGAATTGTCGGGGGCATCCGCAAAATCGCGGTAATACTGCCGCTGGGGCCGCTCCGCGCCCAGCCCATCAATCTCGCCCGCGTCATATCGCGCGCGGGTTTCGGGATCCTTCAATATCTCGTAGGCAGCAGAAATAGCCTTGAACCGGTCTTCCGCTGCCCGATCATCAGGGTGCAAATCGGGATGAGAGCTACGCACCAGCTTGCGGTATGCCTTCTTGATCTCGTCTGCCTTAGCGGATTTGGTCAGGCCAAGGGCCTCATAGGGATCGCTGTTCATATCGGGCCTTTTTGCATTTATCGGTTCGAGCCTTTTCGAAATAGCCCCATAAACCTCGGTGTAATACTCTACCTTTTTCCGGTCGTTGTCGCTGATCTATATCAATTTAAAGCGTAACTCAGTGGTCCAGTTTGCAGTGAAAGCCTAAATTTATCCAGATTCCCCGCTTGGTCTCACCAGGAACCTCTGCAGTTCAAACACTGTTCGCAAGAAAAAGGTGACTGCCAGACGGACAAAACCAGCAAAGATGCGGGAATATCCAAAAACTGGGTCGAAGGGCCCAATGCAGCCAGGCATCCCGCTCCGGCATTGGGAGCCACACCTGCAATGGCCATCCAAGCGCATGCAAAGCCACCCATCGGCTATGGATCTGGAGCCTAGGCGGATTGCTGGCGCGCGATCAGGCGCTTGGGGCGAATATCCCCTGCAACCTACTGGAGAGCGTTGCGCACGTTGTGCAGTCTGCAGCCGAAGAGGTGACGCAAATGACAGCCCTGCTAAATGCTTCGCAGATAAAGTTGGGCGATTATAAACTTAGTGCAACGATGGAAGGCACTATTATGACGCTGTACGTCGATCCGGCCAAAGTGTCGGGCCTTCGAACGTGTTGATGACCCTCGCCGATCTGTCGCATCTGGAAGTGGAGACAGATTGGGACGAGGCCTTTGTCACGCAGATCCGCTTGGGCCAGCACGCAGTGCTGCAACTGGCAGGCAAGACGACCCTGCGGGATAGCCGCTTCAGCAGTGTATCCCAGCGGGTGGACAAAAGATCGGAGTGCTGGCAGGAAAGCTGGCGTTTGATGCGCCTGTTACTGCGCCTGTTGGTATGACAGTCAGCGCAAACATCATCGTCGACAGCCTAACCCTGCCCCGCACAGCCACGTTGGCAGTTTCTTGGACATGTGCGCCGTTGATCGAGGCGGTGCCAGGTGTCAAAGGCGTTTCACCCCAGATCACCGGGGACCGGGTTTGTGATGCGCGGCGCGCAGGTTGCACAGGTCGCCATCACGGGGGTGGAGGCAGGGCGTGAATCCACAATCCTCGATCTGGAGGGATATATGGCCGAGGGGCCTGCGCGGATAGGCTCGGGGCTGGTGGTGTCGGGGGCAATCGCTGGCGGAAGAACTGTCGCGGCGGCTGGGGCAGACGGTGCGGGTACAATCCTCCGCAGGTGTGTCGATGGTGCTGACGCACACCGGGATATTCAAGACAGGCAATGGCATGCTGGACGCCAGCAGCCTTTATGTCGGTCTTGCAACTGCCCGCACACTTTTCGCTCTGCCCCAAGGTGTGCCGCGGATCGAGATCAATCTGACCGATCTGAACGCCGCCGATGCGACCACCCTGCGCATACAGGCGCTGACTGGCTTTGATACTGTTCCGTGGACAGACGGAGCCGAGCAGTTGATGGATGCCTTGAACGCGTAGGCGCAGACCGGATATTTCCTCAAGACCTTTGCTCTCATTACCATCATAATCGGTGTCACCTCTGCGCTTTTGCTTTCCGCCTACCGCCACCGACCGGAGATTGGGATCATGCGGGCAATGGGCGCGGGGCGCGGCTTCGTCATCTTTGTCTTTTTGACCCAAGGCGCGTTGATCGGTCTGATGGGCGGGCTCACAGGTGCCGGTCTGGGCAATCTGGCACTGCTGCCGTTCCCGTCGCGCGCCGCGTTTGTGTCCGGCACCCTGCCTCTGGAGATCGCCCAAGGGTCGTACGGGCTTGCGATAATCCTGACCGTGATCGGCGCGATACCGGCGTCCATCCTAACAGCACGACCGAAAGCGAGGGTAGATCCTGTGGCGGCGATCGGGCAATGAGCAGCCGTCTGTTGCAGGTTACTGATCTGGTCAAGACTTACGGGAAGGGCTAAGCTGCGAAACGGGTGATGCGCGATCTGTCTCTGAACCTTGAAACTGGAGAGATAGCCGCTCTGCTGGGCCTGTCAGGTTCGGGCAAAAGCACGCTGATGCAGCCGACTTCGGGCAGCTACATGATGCCGGGGCAGGATCTGGTCGCCGCAACGGATGCAGAGCTGACCGAGTTTCGCAGCCTGCACATCAGTTTTGTGTTCCAGTTCCACAATCTTCTGCCGGATCTCACAGCCCTTGAAAACGTGATCTTTCCCACTGCGGTGAAAGAAGGACGCGAGACCGCCGCTACCCGCGCACGAGGGCGCGACCTGCTCACCCGAATGGGGTTGGCCGAGCGGATCGATTGTCCTTTCACCAACCTGTCGGGCGGCCAAAAGCAGCGCATCGCGGTGGCACGCACACTCATAAACCGCCCCGAATTGGTCCTTGCGGACGAGCCTACCGCCAACCTCGACCGCGCCTCCGCCATGCAGGTGATGGAGCTGATCGGGCAGATCAACCGCGATGAAGGCACGGCTTTCCTTATCTCGACCCATGACAAAAAAATCGCAAGCCTGTGTCAGCGCCAGATCGTGTTAGTCGATGGCGTCGCGTCTGGATGACGCGCACAGTGTCTTGTCTGGTTGACGCGCAAAGGGTCGTGACGGGGTAGCGAGCGCCCGAATTTTGCGTGTCGACGGTCAGGGATGTTCCCACGTCGTGCGAAAAGATGCCTAGTCTAATCTAGGTTAGTGACCGCCTGCCTTCATGGCCCTATTATCTACATGTGATCTGGGCCTCGTACCGCAGATGCCCCTTCATATCCGCTGCCGGACCTGATCCGGCAAGTGACTAGTAGCCTTTTTCAAAATATTTTCACGGCTTAGGCCTTTGCTTGATCTCTAGCGAAATCTGCATTTGTCCACGGGCCTCATAAATAGATCTTCAGAAAAGGAGTTTGTCATGACTGACGATAAAGTTGAAAAACCGACCGTCGCCAATGAAACCGTCGCACCGTTTAACTGTGCTGACACCACGAACAATGTTTTTAGGAAACCGCGTCAAATGACGTATATACGGCCTGTGAAAACCTATCTGACAGACGATGAGTACGATGAGATGTTCAACAATGTCCCTGTTTAACAAGGTGCCTGTTTGAAAACACTATGCTAAACGACATACCCGAAACCGTAAAGCATCTGAGCACTTACGGGCTCCAAGCTTCATTCCATTAACTGGGTATGGCGGGCTTCAGCCGCTATGGCATCAGCCTGACCGCATACCCGGAAGTGCCGGAAGAAAAGCTGAAGCATGGTTCCAAGCGTGTAACCAATCTACAGGATGATCCCGATGCACCACGCGCCGCCTTTGTATAGAGGAAGCGATTTTGGGCGACGCTCTTTTAGTAGCGTCCGCCGTTGTTCTTTTAGTAGCGTCCGCAGTTGTGGTGACACCGAGGTTCATAGCCGCAAGTTCTGCAGCGGTCTCCATCGCAGTTTTTTTCAATCGCGGTATCTTGCTGTGGGTACGGCTATTACCGAAACGATCAGGATCCGCCTGCCATAAAAATCATGACGAGTCACTCGGGACGCAATGTGCATGTTCACCCGTGAAGTGAATGAGGCTGACAACAACTCAATAGAAGCCGACGGCCCGAATGAACAGATCGGCACTGTGATCCCGCCCGAACGCAGCAATCGCCAAACTACGCACTGATCTCGCGTCGAACCTCTGCCTCAAAAACCGCCCGTAAGGTGCAAACGCCTCGAAGGGTATCCGCACTTCTGTCCAAATGGCTGACGCCTCGAAGGACGCCTGGTAGAATTGCCACGGCAGCAGCGTCTGGGTCGTCCGCAAGTGGACGAAATAGGTTTGATCGTTGCCGCGTACACTCAATATTACCCCCTGCGCAGTCGGAGCCAAAGGCGTTTCAAGCTTGGCGCGGGCCTGAATGAATCCGCCCCGATTGGCGGTGCTCACCTCACCTGCCAGACGCAGTACAGGCTGGTTGTCCATCTGTTCAAAACTGGCACGGCCCTCAGAGACACCGCCCATCACCTGGTCACTGAAATACTCCCAGCGGGATTGGTCCGACACAGAAATCGCGATCATGCCATCCCCGGCATGGGATTGCGCTGGCACGATCAAGATAGCGGCCAACATCCAACGGCGCAGTTTTTTCAGCATCAAGAGGTTCTCCTTATTTTACAAAATTAGGCGGGACAAAACCAAATTCAAATTTCCCGATGCTGGCCAGAAACATCTCACTTACGTGGCTACACTTTAAAACGGCCCACGGGACTGCTGCAGATCAATCCAGCAGCACCTCTATCCTGCTACTTCGGAGACAACCGCTGGAGACCCCTAAAGCCCGATGAACTTTTCCCTAGTCAAATACTGGAGACACTCATGACCACAAGCACCGACAAACATCCGTTCGCACCCGGTATCCGGCGCGACCACAACGTGATGGTCGCCCTTGGTATCTTGATGATCGTTGCGGGGTTCGCGGCCATTGCATTTCCCTTCTTCAGCAGCCTTGGTGTTGTCTGGGTGGCAGGTGTAATGCTGATCATTGCCGGTATCGCGCAAGGCTTCAGCGCATTCAGTTTCCCGAAAGGGGGCGGTGTTTTTCTCGGGCTCGTCGTCGCATCCCTATGGCTGATTGCAGGCTTCTATCTCCTGATGCAACCGCTGGAAGGGGTGTTCATCCTGACCGTGGTCGTCGCCGTCGTCTTTGTCTCCGAAGGGTTCATCAAGACCATCCTTTCTTTGCAGATGCGTCCCCTTGCAGGATCAGGATGGCTGCTTTTCAATGGCGTTGTCTCTGTCCTCTTTGGCCTGATGCTCTGGGCACAACTGCCGTCATCCGCCCTTTGGGCGCTCGGCACACTTACGGGAATGAGCATCATGATTTCGGGCTGGACGCTTGTGATGATTCCCATCGCCCTGAGCAAAATGAGACGAAACCAGACATCGCAAGAACAACCTCTTTAAAACGAAAATCTGATCTGAATATCGCACTCCAGATTTGGAGGCAGTCGTTTTTCAGGCAAAGACAAAGCCCGAGCACGACACTGATGTCAAAGCGTGGAGCACCTTAGATTCGGACCTCGGTGCTGAATGGCAGGGAATTAAGTACGCCGTTGAGACCTATTGGAAAGCTGCCGGTGATAAATCCAACGACAAGTCGGTGCCCTATGCGGAAAGCTTCATGGCTCGGGCTGACGCACGACAAAAAGTACCGGCAGAAAAGGCAAGCCAGATCACGTAGACCGCCCAGATATTCCAGAAAGACCCCAAGACAGAGGGTGTAGCAGTGGTTGCACAGGCCGAACTTATCACTCTGGGTGCCGGCGCAAAATTGGACGGCATCAACACTGCGGGCGAGAGGCCCTAGTCAGTGACCCGGTCGGTTTTGATGGAATCCCGCGCTGCCTTGGATACCACAAAGCCGAAAGCGCAGGCGGCGTTTTAGCTGCGGTGCAGAACGGCAAACCGACCTAGCGTCCGCTGACTATATTGACCCTCAAATGCTTCCACCAAGCAAACGATTGATTGATGTGCTATAGTAGTATGGTCGGATTCCCGTGGTGTAGGCCGTCCGTCAGAGTGAGGCTTATGTCCATCGAAATCATTTTTCAAATCCTGTTCAGCGCGTATCTCGTCCTCGTGACGGTCTTTTTGATCTCGGAAAACCGCGCGCCAAAATCAACTTTTGCGTGGATGCTGCTATTTATCATTTTGCCGATTTTCGGATTGGTCATCTATCTGTTCGTAGGCCGCGGTTACCAAACGTTTGCGCGCCACCTTCATCTCAAACAGCAAGGTTCCACAGCAGATATTCGCGCCGTATTACAGGACGCAAGCGCCCAGCATGACGCGGCCCTTGCTCTGATGGAAAAGGAACAGTCTTTGGCAGCAAGGGTGGCGACACTGGTTAATTCAAACGC
Source organism: Sulfitobacter guttiformis (assembly GCF_003610455.1). Lineage (NCBI taxonomy): Bacteria > Pseudomonadati > Pseudomonadota > Alphaproteobacteria > Rhodobacterales > Roseobacteraceae > Sulfitobacter > Sulfitobacter guttiformis. The sequence goes on from NZ_RAQK01000002.1 coordinate 801,703, forward strand.
GAGCTCACGTATTACCACATCTAACCGGATCGCCGTTCTTCAGGATGCTGAGGCGACATATCCGGTGCTTGTCGCGGCGATGGAGCAGGCCAAATCGTCAATCCATTTGAGTTTCTACATCTTGAACGATGACGTGTTCGGTAACGAGGTACTGACAGTGCTGATCAGGAAGGCATCCCAAGGGTTACACGTCCGTATTCTCTTCGACCCGATCGGCAGCTTCAGAGGTCTGAGCCAGCGATACCTGCGCAACGCACGTGCCGCAGGTATCGAGATACACCCCTCTCCGTCGCTGTGGCAGGTGCAAGCGATTTCCTACCGCAACCACCGCAAGATTGCCGTGATCGACGGCAGCATAGGCTTTACCGGCGGCCTGAACATCGGAGACGAATACCTTGATCCCCCGAAAGGATTCGACCGCTGGCGCGACACACATGTCCGGCTGACCGGCAGCGCCGTGTGGTCGCTGCAGGCGATATTCCTGACCGAATGGGAAAATGCTACGGGCGAAATCCTTGATCCAGCCCACCTTTTCCCTGCAGTCTCACCACCTGATCGCACGGCCAACTTGCCCGTCCAGATCTGCCTGTCCGGCCCCGATACCTCATCTGCAGCAATCCGCCAGCTGTATTTCGAGCTGATCGTATCTGCCAAGTCGCAGGTACTGATCCAGTCGCCCTTCTTTATTCTGGACGAGACTTTGGCCGAAGCACTCAAACTCAAGGCGCTCTCGGGGGTCGATGTACAGGTAATGATTTCTCCCAACGGCCCAAGACAGTTTTTACCGTTCTGGGCGGCGAACACTTATGCCCTTGATGTCGCGCGAGCAGGGGTAAAAGTGCACCATTACACCGCAGGGTTTATGCACGCCAAGACAGTTTGTGTAGACGGTGAAATCAGCTCGATCGGATCGGCAAATTGGGACATCCGGTCCTTCAGCATCAACTATGAGTTAACGGCTGTAATCTATGACGGCGACGTATCACAACAGCTCGTCGAGGCCTTCGGGCGTGATCTGGTAGACTGCAGGCCTTTTGACGTAGAGCGGTATCAGTCTCTTGGGCACCTACTGCGGTTCCGCGACAGCGTTGCCAGGCTGGCGTCACCTTTGCTCTAAAGGAATGTAAATGTCGCGCTGACTGGCAAATGGTCCGATGCCTGCCGCGCTAAAGCGGTGCTATAGACCTGTGCGTCCAGCAGCTTCAATCCGCGCGTATGAAAAATTCGGTCAAACCGGATCATCGGCCAGCGCGTTGGAAATGTGGGGCCGCAGACGACTTCGTCTAGATGCGCATGGAGGGGAGAAAGGCTTGGTGGTGCCGAGCCCGCCGCGTTTAAATCCCCTGCCAACACGGTGGGACAAGCGGGATTGACGCAACCGGCCAGAAGCTGCGCCTGCCGCTTGCGCTGTGCAGGAACGAGGCCCAGGTGCGACTGGATCAAATCAAGCTTGCGGTGGCCCAAGCTGAGACGGGAGACGACCGCACCGCGTGGCTCCAACCCCGGCAGGGTGATTGGCTCTACTGAGTTCACCTCGACTCCAGCGCGCACCAGTAGCATGTTCCCATGCCAGCCCAGCCCGGGATCTTGGGGAGCAACGTCTATGACAGTGAGGCCTGTCTGATCAAATAGATCCGCAGAGGAGAAGATGGCGCGGCGGCCTTTGAACCTCAGATCGCCTTCTTGCAGTATAACTATGTCCGCCGACAATGCATTGAGCACTTCGACGATACGTTGGGGATTGCGTTTGCCATCGCGCCCGATTGCTTTGCGGATATTGTAGCTGGCAAAAGTGAATTGATCATTCAACATGGCGAAAGGTCTTGTCTGTCTTGCACAAAAATAAAAGGCTGGTGTTGGTTCTGCTGGCCACCAGTCAAATAAGAGCCAAGAAGAAAGGCTGCACCAGAGGGGCCCCTGCTTGATGCCCGCGGCGTGAGTTTAGATGCCGTATGAGCGACATCGACGGAAAAATATGTCCTTTTATCGACACCAACAAGCTGACTGCCAGAAGCGCAAACCCATTCCAGAGGACAGTAACGCCAGCGCTGTCCCGCCCCCCTTTCAGAGAGTCAAAAAAGCATAAGCAGTAAGGAACCTCAAACCCCGACGACTGTCTATACAACCGGTCAAACCAAAGAGCGCCTGCATCAATCACATAGACGCGGCGTCCAACGCGCCCTTTTCAAGTGCGCGCTGTTTATCTTGGTGGAACGAACTCAACACCGCGACATCGCAGCAAAGGCTTCGCCAAGTCGCGGCATATCTATCCGCAACGCGGCCAGTCGCTGACATACGATTTCGAACTCATTTGTAGTCGCACCGCTGGTGGTTTTTACTGATCCCTGCCATTGAAAGCTCCGCATTATTTAACTGAAAAAATTGGCACCTTGGCTGTGTAGCGGGCGTGAGCGCCAAAACCTATACGCGTACCGCGTCCGAGATCTTCTCGGTGGTATGGCCATCGAAAGCCTCGTCTGAGGCGTCCGCTTCGGTCTTGGTTTTCTGGACCAACTTATCACGGTGATGGGAGGGGCCGTAGATCGTATAGACCTTGAGCGGCTGATGGCCTGTGCAAATCAGATTGTGATGCGACCCTGCAGGTACCACAATTCCGCTGCCTGACTTTATTTTGTGCGCCTTACCGTCGATCACGACCCGCCCTTCCCCGTCCTCAATGCGAAAGAACTGGTCGGTGTCGGCATGGATTTCACCACCGATCTCCTGTCCGGGCTCAAGTGACATCAAAACCAGTTGAAGCTTTGACCCTGAATAGAGAACGCGGCGGAAATCCGTGTTTTCTTCCGTCAGTTCCTCAATATCTGCGACAAATCCGATCATAATAACCCCCTGAAACAGCTTCGCCTCCGTTGGCGATATACTGGCATCTGACGCTAAAATCACCGCGCGCGCATTGATCTATGTCAGCACGAGGGGCTGACATAGATCAATACATGCTCTTTCTTCGCAGCGTAGGACAGGATCAGGACATCGCCAAATCATCCGCCCGGAGGATCATCAAACCATGCGAACTACAGACACCCCGCTGCACGATGAACCTAAGGCAGTTGGGTTTATCCACGCCGTAAGGGGTGCGGTGGTGGATATTGTGTTCCCAGACGCCGACCTGCCACCGATCAATTCCGCATTGACTGTGGAATGGGATCTTCCAACACCTCTGATCCTTGAGGTTCACAGCCATCTTGACCTTACCACACTGCGCGCTGTGGCATTCCAGTCCACCGTTGGGCTTGCGCGCGGTGTTACCGTGCGCGCTACAGGCGGGCCGGTCTGTGTTCCGGTGGGCAAGGCAGTACTGGGCCGCCTTCTGGATGTTGTAGGCGATACGCAGGACAATGGCCCACCGCTGCCCAGCGATACGCCGCGCAGATCAATTCATGCCACACCACCCCCACTGAAGGACCAGACCCGCACCACAGATGTTTTCGAGACGGGTATCAAAGTGATTGATCTGCTGACGCCCATGGCCCAGGGCGGCAAGGCCGCGATGTTCGGCGGTGCCGGTGTGGGCAAGACTGTTCTGGTGATGGAGTTGATTCGCGCCATGGTAGAGAAATACGATGGCATCTCGGTCTTTGCCGGCGTCGGAGAACGTTCCCGCGAGGGGCATGAGCTTTTGACCGAAATGCAAAGTTCAGGCGTGCTGCCGCGCACAGTGCTGGTCTACGGCCAGATGAACGAGCCGCCCGGCGCACGGTGGCGCGCTCCGCTGACAGCCCTCACCATTTCCGAATATTTCCGCGACCAGAAGCATCAAAATGTGCTGCTGTTGATGGACAATGTCTTCCGCTTTGTACAGGCGGGCGCGGAAGTCTCGAGCTTGCTTGGCCGTCTGCCCTCTCGTGTCGGGTACCAGCCGACATTGGCAACAGAGGTCGCGGGGCTCCAAGAACGCATCGCCTCCGTTGCAGGATCGGCGGTAACAGCAATTCAGGCGGTCTATGTCCCCGCCGATGATTTCACCGATCCGGCCGTTACAACGATCTCCAGCCATATGGACTGCGTCATTGTTCTGAGCCGCGCACAAGCTGCCGAAGGTTTCTATCCCGCGATTGACCCGCTCGGCTCGTCGTCCATGCTCCTTGATCCTCTTGTCGTGGGGGAAGATCATTACAAAACTGCCGAGGCTGTCCGGCAAGCTTTGGCGCGGTTCCGCGAATTGACGGACATCATCTCGCTTCTGGGCGTGGAAGAACTTGGCGCTGCCGACCGAGTTATCGTTAAACGCGCGCGACGGTTGCAGCGGTTCCTCACTCAACCATTTATGGTCACTGAAGCCTTTACCGGCATGGCTGGTGCCAGTGTGCCGGTGGCCGATACACTGGCAGGATGCCGCGCCATACTGGACGGTGAGGCCGACGATTGGTCGGAAAGCTCCCTCTATATGGTGGGCACGTTAGAGGATGCGCGCAAGAAAGAGGCGGCTGCAAAAACCGCTACCGCCTCGGAAAAAGAGGCAGCAACATGAGGCTCAGCATCGTGACACCGCTTGATATTATCGTGGATGAGACGATCCATAGTCTTCGTGCAGAAGATGCCAGCGGCAGTTTCGGCATCCTGCCCTACCATGCGCCGTTCCTGACAGCACTTGCGATTTCCATAGTCAGTTGGCGTAGCGAAACGGTGGAACGGTTCTGCGCCGTGCGGGGCGGCGCGTTGACCGTGACGGGCGGCAACATAGCGATTGCAACACGCGAAGCTGTGGTAGGTGACGATCTGGCTAAATTGGACACCGAAGTGCTCGCGCAATTTCAAGCGGATGCAGATGCCGAGCGGGTCGAGCATGTGGAGACATTGCAGCTTCAAATGAACGTTATCCGCCGCATGGTCAGCCAGTTGAGCACCGGTGCAGACGCGGGGAAGTTCAGGTGAGGTCAAAGAACAACCCCGAACCCGAAGATGACCCGCTGATCACCCAGATCCGCCTGCGTCGCGAACGGCGCGATCGCTGGCTGCGGGAGGGCGATATGTCCGTTGGTCGTCGCCTCGCCCAGATTGGCGTTCTAGGCTGGATATTTGTTGCACCAACATTGGCGGGCCTGTTTCTTGGCCGCTGGATCGATGCGCGCTTGGGCAGCGGTATATTCTGGAGCGCCCCGCTCATGGCAATAGGGCTTTGCCTTGGCGGCTGGACAGCATGGAAATGGATGAACGCGCGATGATTGATCTGGCATCCCTTCCACTATTCATTACCCTCACCGCCTGTTTTCTTAGCGGATGGCTCATCGGGTACGCGTATTTCCGCGCCCTGCGAGAGACCACAAGACTGATCGTGAACGAGGGTAAGCCGCTTTTAGCCCTCGCTCTAACCTTGGGCCGGATTTCTCTCCTAATTGCAGGGTTTTATATCGCAGTTCTTGTCGGAGCGCTTGCCTTGCTCGCAACTCTTGGCGGGCTGCTTTGTGCCAAGACGTTGATGCTGCACCGGACGCAGAGGGGCACAATATGAATTCCCCATTGGATTCCATCCCACTGTTTTACCTTGGCCCCGTACCAATCACGCAGGCCGTTCTAACGACATGGGCGATTATGGTGATCCTTGTCACAGGGTCCTATCTACTCACGCGGCGGCTGACCTTTGTTCCGGGCAGGCGGCAGGCCACACTGGAACTCATTGTCGCTACGATGGACACCCAAATCCGCGAGACAAGCGGTGCAGCACCTGCCCCCTACCGCGGCTTTATCGGCACGCTGTTCTTGTTCATCCTCGTGGCCAACTGGGCTTCGCTGATCCCTGGGATCGAGCCGCCAACAGCACAATTGGAGACCGACGCCGCACTTGCCGTACTCGTGTTTCTGTCTGTGATCTGGTTCGGCGTACGTGGCGCAGGTGTGGGCGGCTACCTCAGATCATTTGCTGCGCCTAATGTGATAATGATTCCGCTCAACATGCTTGAGAGCGTCACCCGCGTTTTTTCAATGTTCGTGCGCCTTTTCGGCAATGTTATGAGCGGCGTTTTCATTATTGGCATTGTCGCCTCACTGGCGGGTCTGCTGGTACCGATCCCGCTCATGGCGCTCGATCTGCTGACCGGGCTGGTACAGGCCTATATTTTTGCTGTTCTCGCGATGGTGTTCATATCCTCCACGATCGAGGACGGTCTGCCAGAAGCCAGCGATACCAAACCCAAACCTAAAAAGGATTCCTGATGGATTACGTCCCCCTTGCCAGCATTTTTTGTGCGGCCTTCGCAGTTGCCTTTGGCGCCATCGGCCCCGCCCTCGCCGAAGGCCGTGCTGTTGCGGCTGCAATGGATGCCATCGCACGCCAGCCAGAGGCAGCAAACACAATCTCGCGCACGCTTTTCGTGGGCCTCGCAATGATCGAGACAACTGCGATCTATTGTCTGGTAATCGCGTTGCTGCTGCTGTTCGCCAACCCGATGTTGGGCTGAATTATGACTATCGACTTCTGGGGCATTGGTCTGCAAGCGATAAATGTAGTGATCTTGGTTTGGCTCCTGTCACGTGTCTTCTGGCGGCCTGTCGCGGCAGCTATTACAAGCCGTCAAGACGCCGCCAAAGCGATAATTGACACGGCAACGGCAACACAGGCCAAAGCGGAGGCCGCACTTAAAGAAGCCACGGATGCCCGCGCCGGTATAGCAGATGAACGCAATGCAAAACTTGAGGCAGCGAGGGCGGAAGCGCAGGCCGCATCAAAGGAGGTGCTGGCGGATGCACGCACTAAGGCTGATGCCCTTTTGGCGACAGCAAAGACCACCCTCAACCATAACGCGAAAGCCGCAGAGGAGGCCAATGCGGCAAAGGCGTCTTGTCTGTCGCTAAAGATTGCAGCCAAGCTTTTGGAAAGATTAAACAGCTCTTCCGTGCAATCCGATTTCCTGTCGCAACTTGTCAAAGCCATCAAGAAGCTGCCCGCCAAGGATCGGGGAGCTCTTTGCACCACTCCGACGGGCGTCGAAGTTGTCACAGCCCTTGAGCCGGAGACAGATGCAAAGCGCAAGGAAATCGTACAGGCCGTTAACGCAGCCCTCGGTGGTAACGCACAAATACGCATTGTTGTGGATCCCGATCTGATTGCCGGTGTAGAGTTGCGCAGCCCGCATTTCGTGTTGCGCAACAGCTGGCAGGCGGATCTTGTCCAGATTCAGAAGGCGATCACGCCAGAGGCGGCGAAAGATGCCGCCTGATATTTTCGACTGGGTCGCTACGACCAACGATGCGTTACAGCGCGCAACACTCGGACCACGCGCCGAGCATCGCGGCCGCGTCGAGGAGATTGGTGACGGTGTCGCGATGGTCTCGGGCCTGCAAAATGTCCGGCTCGACGAGGTGCTGCGCTTTGAAGGCGGTCAGGTCGGCTTTGCACGTGTGCTAGATCCCGATCTGATCGGGTGTGTGCTGCTGGATGCCGCCAAGGATGTTGAGGCGGGCGACGCGGTTTTCGGCACCGGCGAGGTCATCAACGTCCCCGTAGGCGAGGCACTGCTGGGGCGTGTCCTTGATCCGCTTGGTCGTCCCATTGACGGCAAAGGGTCTGTGGATACGCAGGAATATCTGCCTATCGAGCGCCCAGCGCCTTCGATTATCGAACGTGATTTGGTGACTGAGCCGGTACAAACCGGCATCGTGGTAGTCGATACCCTTTTCGCGCTTGGGCGCGGCCAACGAGAATTGATCGTGGGTGATCATTCGACAGGCAAGACGACCTTGGCCATCGACGCTATGATAGCACAGCGAGACAGTGACATGATCTGCATTTATGTCGCGGTGGGGCAAAAAACCTCCAGTGTGCGTCGGGCCATAGACGCGTTGCAGGCGCAAGGGAACTTCGCGCGTTGCATCGTGATCGTGGCCGGATCATCAGAGGCTCCGGGGCTGCAATGGATCGCCCCCTATGCAGGCATGACCATGGCAGAGTATTTCCGCGACAAGGGCCAGCATGCGCTGATCGTCATCGACGATCTGTCCAAACACGCCGCCACCCACCGCGAAATTGCCCTGCTCACCCGGCAGTCGCCGGGGCGCGAGGCCTATCCCGGCGATGTGTTCTACATCCATGCGCGGCTGCTGGAGCGTGCAGCCAAGTTGTCCAAAGAACGCGGCGGTGGCTCACTCACGGCGCTGCCTATCGCGGAGACTGATTCAGGCAACCTATCAGCCTACATTCCGACCAATCTGATCTCGATCACTGACGGGCAGATCGTGCTGGATGCAGCACTCTTCCACCAAGGCCAGAAGCCTGCGGTAGATGTGGGATTAAGCGTCAGCCGCGTGGGCGGCAAGACGCAGGCGCCTGTCCTGCGCAAAGCGGTGGGTACGCTGCGGCTCGACTATGCGCAATTTTTGGAGCTTGAGGTCTTCACCCGATTTGGCGGTATGCCCGATGGCCGCGTACGCGAACAACTCACACGCGGCGCGCGGATCAGGGAAGCGCTGCGGCAGTCCCAGCATATGCCGTTCCGACTGGCCGACGAGGTGGCACTAATGCTCGCTGTGCAGGAAGGTCTGCTTGATGCTTTGCCACTCACAGCCTTGCCGACATTTCGTGCACAGCTGGCGAAAGCATTGGACACTGACGCCGCCGCGACCCTGCGCGGCCTTACGCAAACCGGAGAGCTTGACGAGGCCATGCGCAAGGAGTTGATAGCGGCCGTCACCCGTCTTGCAAAGTCAATTGCTGGCGACACCAAGGCGTCAGATGGAAGCAACACCGCACCGGACAGCACATGACCGAACGGCTGGCCGATATCAGTGCGCGGATTGACGGCATCCGCCAGTTGGGCACGGTGGTGAATGCCATGAAAGGTATCGCTGCCGCCCGGGCGCATATCGCCCGCACGCAGCTGGCTGCGGTCGATAGCTATGCCGCGACCATTACATCAGCAATGTCACAGGTTCTGGGCCCCAACATTGGCCCGATGGAAGAGCAAGGCAAAAAGGTCGAACGCAAAACCGGCCTGCTCGTATTTTGTGCCGAACAAGGATTTGCAGGTGCGTTCAGTGAACGGGTCCTCGAAAGCGTCTATGCACAAGCCGGCACGGCTTCCCTGTTCCTTGTGGGCACAAGGGGGCTGTCGGTAGCTGTGGCGCGCGGGTTGGCACCGTATTGGTCGGCGCCCCTCCCCTCCCATACTTCAGGCATCCCCAAACTTGCCGATGAGGTAACATCAACCATCTATGGTGCCATAGCGCAGGGCCGCATCGACGCGTTGGATGTTGTTTTCACCGAGCGCACATCGGGGCGTCCGGACATAGTGAGACAGCGGCTGTTTCCGATCGATTTGGCCAATCTTCCGCCTACAAGCGCAGACCGTCCCCTGATGCAGTTGCCCGATGACATTCTGATCGCAGCGCTTAGCCAGGACTACTTTAATGCAGAAGTCTGCAAGGCCGCACTCCATGCTTTTGCCGCCGAAAACGAGGCACGGATGGAAGCAATGACATCTGCAGGCAGCCAGATCACGCGCGAACTGAAAACGTTTCAGGCCATCCTGCGCCGTGTCCGGCAAGAAGCCATTACCGCTGAGATTATCGAATTGAGTACCGGTGCGCAGGTTGCAAGGTAGTCACAAGACACCCCGACTGTCGTGATGACCCATAGTAAGGAATTTATTTGGCTGGCGCAGCGTGCGGCTGATCCAGATCAACGTTTCAAAGCGGCATGGAGATTATGACATTGGAAAAGGGTGCGCGTTTCGCGGTGTCCGGTGGAGAACATATCATGGCTGAGCAACTTAAGCTGATCGCATCAAAATCACACAAAGCTGTTGCATCCGCGCCCAAGACTGGGCCACAGGAAAGATCACAGGCACCAGAGCAGCTCGAGGCGCGTCCAACGCAAGCATACGAGACGTTGGACCGCATGGCACATTCAAGCATTGCCAGGGCCACCTCCGGTCTATCACCGTCTGTACTGGGCGAGGCGTGGATGGATTGGGCTGTCCATCTGGCCACATCCCCCGGCAAGCAGATGCATCTTATGGAACAGGCAACTCGAAACGCACACACCCTCTTGGCAACAAGCCTTGGTGCCAGCACTTCAGGCACTGCGCAGGGTGTCGCTGCTACAGCAAAGCCTGACCGGCGCTTTACCAGTGAAGGCTGGCAAAAATATCCGTTTAACGTCTGGGCGCAGGCACACCAGCAGAACTGGCAATGGTGGCAGGACGTCATGACAGACGTCCATGGCATGTCGCCAGCCCATGAGGACCTGATGGCTTTTGTGGCGGGCACGCTGGTCGATACGACCGCACCGTCGAATTTCGCCATGACGAATCCTGATGTGATTGCTGCGACGATTGCCGAGAAGGGTCAGAATTTGATGCGCGGGGCGCAGAACCTCTCGGAGGACATCAGGCGCAGGGCGGGTGTGACACAGCCGGTGGGACCGCAGCCTTTCGAGGTCGGGCGCACCCTCGCCACCACCCCCGGCAAAGTGGTGTTCCGCAATGACCTTATCGAGTTGATCCAATACACACCTACCACTGCTAAAGTACGGCCAGAGCCGATCCTGATCGTGCCTGCATGGATCATGAAATACTATATCCTCGATCTGTCCGCACAGAATTCACTGGTTCGTTTTCTGGTGGCGCAGGGGTTCACTGTCTTTATGATTTCATGGAAAAATCCTGATGCGTCGGACCGCGATCTGGGCATGGAAGACTACCGCAAGCTTGGTGTAATGGCTGCAACAGACGCAGTGTTAAGCATCACCGGCGCGCCAAAACTGCACACCGTCGGATATTGTCTTGGCGGCACACTGCTCTCCATTGCAGCGGCGGCGATGGGGCGTAACGAGGACACGCGCCTTGCCTCTGTACCACTGCTCGCGGCTCAGGTTGATTTCACCGAGGCCGGTCCGCTGCGCCTGTTCATCAACGACAGCGAAGTGACGATGATCGAGGACATGATGGCCAAGGAAGGATATCTGTCTTCCGACCAGATGGCAGGTGCATTCGCTCTGCTGCGTGCCCGCGATCTGATCTGGGCACCCGCAATCCGTGATTACCTGCTGGGCCAGCGAGGCGAGTCGTTTGATCTGATGGCATGGAACGCGGACCCCACGCGCATGCCCGCACGCATGCATTCGGAATATTTGCGCAAGTTGTTTCTCGACAATGATCTGGCCGAAGGACGCTACCTTGTTGATGGAAAAGCCATTGCCGTCTCGGATATCCGCGCCCCGATCTTTGCGGTTGGGACCGAAGACGATCATGTGGCACCGTGGCAATCAGTCTATAAATTGCATCTGTTTGCCGATACGGATCTGACCTTTGTACTGACCAGCGGCGGGCATAATGCAGGCATCGTCTCGGAGCCCGGTCACCCGCATCGTCACTACCGTATTGCAGACACTGCAGCTGATGCGGCCTTCCGCGATCCGGCAGAATGGATGGCGGATAATGCTGCCGAAGACGGCTCGTGGTGGATCGATTTTGCAAGCTGGCTTGCAGCGCGCTCTGGTTCCGCGGTCAAACCACCGCCCATGGGAGCCGCTTCGGGTAAATATGCTGCCCTGTGCAACGCCCCCGGCACCTATGTGATGCAACGATGACGGCGCTGAAAGGCAAGGTCGTGCTGGTCGTAGGTGTGGCGAATGCTGATTCAATCGCAGCGGGGTGCGCACAAGCGTGCTCGGATGCAGGTGCCGAGGTTGTAGTGACCTATGTGAACGACACGGCGAAACCCTATGTGCAACCAGTCGCCGATACTGTCGGGGCAAAGCTGTTTTTGCCTCTCGATGTCGAGGTCAGTGGTGAAATGGAGGCAGTTTTTGATGCGGTCAGAGACCGCTGGGGGAAGCTCGATACCGTCGTCCACTCCATCGCTTACTGCCCTGCCAGCGATCTGCACGGGCGGGTCACGGATTGCTCGGCCAAGGGCTTTGCACAGGCTATGGATGTCTCGGTCCACTCGCTGATCCGTATGGCGCGGCTGGCTGAGCCCTTGATGACCAATGGCGGCACGATCCTGACAATGACATATTATGGCGGCGAAAAAGTGGTGGATCATTACAATATCATGGGGCCGGTCAAGGCCGCCCTCGAGGGCACCATGCGCGCGCTTGCGGTTGAGTCGGGGCCAAAAAACATCCGCGTCAATGCGATCTCGCCGGGGCCGTTGCAGACCCGCGCAGGCTCGGGCATCGCGCATTTCGATACGCTCATCAACGCGGCCCGCCTGCGCGCCCCTGGTCAATGCCTGATCACGGTGGCGGACGTCGGCAATGTCGCAGTAATGCTCGCCAGTGATGGCGCGCGCAGCATTTCGGGCGACATTGCCTATGTTGATGGGGGTCTGCATGTCCGCGCCTGACACGACACCAGATGTAGAATACATCGAAAACCTGACATACGACGAGATTTCAATTGGCGATTGTGCTGTGTTGACACGCACACTCAAGCAGCGCGACATTGATTTGTTCGCGGTCATGTCGGGTGATGTAAACCCCGCGCACGTCGATGCGGAATATGCTAGAACCGATATGTTCCACGGGATCATTGCCCATGGCATGTGGGGTGGCGCGCTGATCTCAACCGTGCTGGGCACACAACTGCCGGGCCCTGGCACCATTTTTGTGAACCAAAGCATCGACTTTATGGCACCTGTAACCTTGGGCGATACGATCACCGTGCGTGTGGAGGTGACAGAAAAGCAGGCAAAAGGGCGATTGCTGCTGGCCTGCACCTGCCTGAACCAGAACGACAAAACCGTGATTGAAGGCGTGGCACGCGTTATCGCCCCGCGCGAGAAAATCCGCCGCCCCCGCGTTATCCTGCCCGATGTGCTGATGCATGTCCCGGGCGCGCAATATGCCCGCCTGATCGCCGCCACTGACGCGCTGGTACCGGTGCGCACCGCCGTGGTGCATCCCTGTGATCCGCTGTCCTTGACAGGCGCACTTGATGCCGCATTACAAGGAATGATCACCCCTGTTCTGGTAGGACCACAGGCAAAAATCGCTGCCGCTGCGGCGCAGGCAGGACGCAGTCTTGACGGGATCCAGATCATCGACGCCCCCCACAGCCATGCCGCTGCTGCCGCTGCTGTCGCGCTTGCCCGCGCCGGTGAAGTGGATGCCCTCATGAAAGGCTCTCTGCACACTGATGAGCTGATGGAGGCCGTGGTCGATACAGCACTGGGCCTGCGCACAGAACGGCGGATGAGCCATATCTATGTGCTTGACGTGCCGACCTACCCCAAACCGCTGCTGATTACCGATGCGGCCATCAACATTTATCCCGACCTCGCGATCAAGCGCGATATCGTCCAGAACGCCATTAATCTCGCACTTGCCCTTGGCATTGACGTACCCAAAGTTGCGATCCTCTCGGCGGTCGAAACGGTGAACCCCCGCATCACCTCGACACTGGACGCGGCGGCGTTATGCAAAATGGCGGACAGGGGTCAGATCACCGGTGGGCTTCTGGATGGACCGCTGGCCTTCGACAATGCAATTTCTCCCGATGCCGTGGCGGCCAAGGGTATTGTTTCGAACGTCGCAGGCATCGCAGACATCCTTATTGCTCCCGACCTAGAGGCCGCAAACATGATCGCAAAACAGCTGATCTATCTGGCGCAGGCGGATGCGGCCGGGATCGTTCTGGGCGCCAGCGTGCCGATCATCCTCACCAGCCGCGCCGACAGCGCTACGTCGCGGCTCGCGTCCTGCGCACTTGCCCAACTTTTCATAAACTACCGGACATCGCCCCACCCATGACAGATGCAATTCTCGTCCTTAACGCTGGCTCCTCCAGCCTCAAATTCGCACTCTATTCTGATATTATAGTTGGTCACGATGAAGCTGTCATGCAAACGCCCCTCCTGCGCGGCAAAATTGCAAACATCGGGAACGCTGCGATATTTTCGGCTTATGACGCCAAGGGAAATGTCGTGCCGCCCCAAGACCACATGATATGCGAGCCATCGGCGACGCACGACACCCTCATCCCTGCGCTTCTCGAATGGCTGCAAAACCATGGCGGCGGTGCGACCATCAAGGCCGCAGGTCACCGTGTGGTACATGGCGGGCGCGCACATGCCGGCCCCGCGCGGATCACAAATACACTGATGGCAGAACTGGAAGACCTTGTGCCGCTGGCCCCGCTGCACCAGCCCCATAATCTGGCAGCGATCCGTCACGTTGCAGCCTTCACACCCGACCTTCCCCAGATCGCCTGTTTCGACACCAGTTTTCACAGGACCCAAGACAGACTTGCCCAGATCTTCGCCCTGCCCCGCGCCCTGACTGATCAGGGGATTTTGCGCTATGGCTTTCACGGCCTATCGTATGAATACATCGCGGGAAGGCTACCATCATATCTTGGGCAACACGGAGGTGGTCGTGTGATTGTCGCGCACCTTGGCAATGGAGCCAGCATGTGCGCGCTGAAAAACCGGCAAAGTGTGGCTACAAGTATGGGTTTCACTGCGCTCGACGGCCTGATGATGGGGCGGCGCTGTGGGGCGCTTGACCCCGGTGTCGTTTTGCATCTGTTGGAGCAAAAGAGGATGTCACCGGACGAGATCACGCAGCTTTTGTATCGGGAGTCGGGCCTGTTAGGTGTGTCGGGAATTAGCAACGACATGGCCTCCCTGGAGGCCAGCACCGCACCGGAAGCGCGTGAGGCAATCGAGCTGTTTTGCTACCGTGCGGCCTGCGAACTGGCGGCACTTTGCGCGGCCATCGGCGGGCTTGACGCAATCGTCTTCACCGCCGGTATCGGCGAAAAATCGGCCCTCGTCCGCAGTATGATTATTGATCGCCTCGCATGGATGGGCGTAGCCCTTGATCCAACGGCGAACGAGGGCAACCAGACGCGCATAAACTCAGACGCATCAAAAATCGTCGTTCTAGTCATTCCAACGGACGAAGAATCCGTCATTGCCCGCGCCACACGGCAGTTGCTCCATGTAGGGAATGCGACACCTGCACATTAGCGGCGCATAGAATACAGCCTAATCTCCCGACACCTTCTGTGCGCCGTCACTATGCCAAACGGTGGGCGCAGGTCAAAAAACTGCGTTTCGCTGACCTGCATCAATACGACAGCCTGAAACCTGATTTACGCTTAGACCCAATTCGGGTCTGCCGCGATATTGGTCAGCTCGTTAGATGCAGCCACTTCACGAAGGGAAAAAACGATGGCATTTTCGATTAAAGAAATGGGGCAAGATCCCGTTTATGAACGTTTTCTTGGTGCAACGGTCGGGGAGGATAGTCGCGAGACGAACGTTTCTGTTTTGTCGATGCTCGCAAGGCTTGATATAGATCCATGGCTTGAAGCCGCGAAACTGGCCGAAATGTCGGGCGGCGCTGCACGCAAGCGGCTGGATGCTTTGATAGCGCGGTTTACAGACGTGCAAACGCCTGCATCCGGTCGGGGGAAAGTGGTTTCTAATCTGCTCGACCTGCTCCCAAAAACATGAGCAGTGCTGCCGAGCTTTGGGATATGGAAGAGCGCTTTTGGACGCAAGGTGCCGACAGTGCGCGACATATGACATCACCTGATGCCGTATTTGTGTTCCCCTACCCTGCGGGAATACTCACAGGGGATGCCGTCTGGAGAGAAGCCGACGTTGCCCAGCGATGGCGGTCTGTCGTGATGAGCGAGCGGTATTTATCGCGCAAGGATGACATTTCAATTCTGGCCTACCGCGTATCTGCCGAGCGCGGCGACGAGCCAATTTATAAAGCCCTCTGCACCTCGACCTACATTCACGACGACAGCAAATGGCTTCGCCTGCACCACCAGCAGACACCCGTGGCATCGGCAAAATTATGAGCTTCGTTGGGACGCAGAGCGATCTCCAGTCTTACATGTTTTGCCGACCGCGCTGCACTCATTTGCCTGCCCCTAACTTCGATCAGCCCGACAGCCACAAAGCGAGGCTAGCCTAGAATCAATGCTGTTGGCTTTCCTCAACCTGAGCGAAACCTGCCAGCCAAGATCAACGAGTTCGCAACAAGGACGCCCCCATGCCTTTATCAGACACAACTGCCCCCAAGCGTAAAAAGCAGTTCCCGTTTCCTTCGGCATATACAATTCTTTTTGCGCTGATCATCATCGTAGCTGCCCTGACTTGGGTGATTCCGGCAGGTCAGTACGAGCGTGTGGCGTCCCAAGCGCTTGGCAAAGACCTCCCCGTTGCGGGTACCTACGCCACCACCGAGGCCAATCCGCAGGGCTTCTTTGATGTCATCCTCGCGCCAATCGCTGGCTTCTATGATCCGGGCAGCTACAGCGCAAATGCCATCGATGTGGCCCTTTTTGTGCTGATGATCGGTGGCTTTATCGGCGTAGTCACGGCCACAGGTGCCATTGATGCAGGCATCAAACGCGCCATGACAAGGCTCAAAGGACGCGAAAAATGGATGATTCCAATCCTGATGGGCCTTTTTGCGCTGGGGGGCACAACCGAAGGCATGGCGGAGGAGACGCTTGCTTTCTATGTGTTGCTCACCCCCGTGATGATCGCAGCTGGATACGATGCGCTGACGGCAGTGGCGGTGATCCTGCTGGGTGCGGGCGTAGGTGTTCTGGGATCAACCGTAAACGCATTTTCGACCGTCATCGCATCGGATGCTGCGGGCGTAGCCTTCACCGAGGGGCTGATGTTGCGGTTAGTAATCCTTGTAGTCTGCTTCGTGGCAACCACAGCTTACGTCATGTGGTACGCCGCACGGGTAAAGGCCGATCCGTCGAAATCACTGGTGTTTGACCGCAAAGCCGAGAACGAGGCGCATTTCAAAAGCACCACAGACATCGCCACCGATTTTACTGGTCTGCACAAGATCGTCCTGCTGCTGTTCGGCACGACTTTTGCAGTGATGATCTGGGGTGTGTCTCTGGGCGGCTGGTGGATGGCCGAAATGAGCGGGCTGTTCCTGTTTGCGGGCATCGGCATCGGGCTGATCGGGCGTCTGGGCGAAAAGGGTCTGGTCGATGCATTCGTTGGTGGCGCACGCGATCTGCTGGGTGTGGCGCTTATCATCGGCCTTGCACGCGGTATCGTCGTAGTGATGGACGCAGGGCATATGACCGACACCATCCTCTTCTGGGCCGAAGAAAGCATCGCGGGTCTCAACAGTGTCCTCTTCATTATCGTAATGTACTGGATCGAGGTAGCGCTGTCCTTTTTCGTGCCCTCGACCTCCGGCCTTGCCGTCCTGTCCATGCCGATCCTGGCGCCGGTTGGGGATTTTGCCGGGGTCGCGCGCAGCCTGATCGTCACCGCCTTCCAATCGGCGGCCGGTGTCGTCAACCTGATCACCCCCACCTCAGCAGTCGTTATGGGCGGCCTGGCCATCGCCCGCGTCCCTTATGAGCGTTGGCTACGCTTTGTCTGGCCCGTACTTCTGGGCCTCACGATCATCATCATGGTCGCCCTCAGCCTTGGCGTCCTCATGCAAGGAACCCCCACATGACTTTGACTTACGGCGTTCATTCCGAAGCGGGCAAGTTGCGCCGCGTAATGGTTCACAAGCCGGGCGCGGCCATGGCGCGGCTGACCCCTGCAAACTGCGCGGAGTTGCTGTTCGACGATGTGATCTGGGTCAAGCAGGCCCGGATCGAGCATATGACCTTCGTGGATGCGATGCGCAATCGCGGGGTCGAGGTGGTATTTCTGCGGCAAATGCTAACCGAGACATTGGGTGATATGGAAGCACGCCGCTGGCTGCTGGAGGCGCGGATCAACGATAATACTGTAGGGGTCGGTCTAGCAGATGATTTGCTGGCACATCTGATGGAAGTGAAGGCAGATCTGCTCTCTACCATCCTGATCGGGGGCATGAGCCGGGCGGAACTGCCTATTGCGGCAGCTGGTGTGCTGGCCCCCATGCTGGAGCCTGCCGACTTCGTTCTGCCCCCCTTGCCCAACCACATCTTCACCCGTGATACGACCTGCTGGATTTACGGCGGTGTTACACTGAATCCGATGCATTGGCCCGCACGACGGCTGGAGACGCTGAATCTTGCTGCAATCTACCGCTTTCACCCCGATTTCAAGGATGCAGGCTTTCCTGTCTGGTGGGGCGATCCGAAGCAGGACCATGGTCCTGCCACAGTCGAGGGTGGTGATGTCATGCCCATCGGAAATGGCACGGTCCTGATCGGCATGGGAGAGCGGACAACGCCGCAGGCCGTGGGTCAGATCGCGCGCGGGCTGTTTGCGGGCGGTGGTGCAACGCGGGTCATTGCCTGCCAGTTTCCACGCTCGCGCGGTGCTATGCACCTTGATACTGTATTCACCTTCTGCGACCGCGATCTGGTTACTGTCTTTACCGAAGTGACCGATGCCATACGCTGTTACAGCCTGCGCCCGGGTGAGGGTGATGCAGTCATCGTCGAGACAGAGACAAAGCCGTTTCTGGAGGTCGTCGCTAGCGCCTTGGGCCTCAAGAAACTGCGAACCGTACCCACAGGCGGCGACGCCTACGAATCCGCGCGCGAGCAGTGGGACGATGCCAATAATCTGCTGTGCCTCGAGCCCGGTGTCGTCGTGGGCTACGAGCGCAACGTCGATTCCAACACGCTCCTGCGCAAGGCAGGTGTCGAGGTCATCACCATCCCCGGATCGGAACTCGGACGCGGGCGCGGCGGATCACACTGTATGACCTGCCCACTCATCCGCGACGAAATTTAAGGAATATCCCATGCCACAGAACCTACGCGGACGCAGCTTTCTCACCTTGCTGGACTTTTCACCTGACGAAATCCGCCATCTGCTACGATTGGCAGGATCGTTGAAGATGGCCAAGACCGGTGGATACGAGCAACAGCACCTGGAAGGCAAGAACATCGCGCTGATCTTCGAGAAGGATAGCACCCGTACCCGCAGCGGATTTGAAGTAGCCGCTTACGACCAAGGCGCGCATGTCACTTATCTCGGCCCCTCGGGCAGCCACATCGGCCACAAGGAAACGATGAAAGACACCGCCCGTGTGCTGGGCCGGTTCTATGACGGCATCGAATATCGCGGCTTTGGCCAACGGGATGCAGAGGTGCTGGCAGAGTTCTCCGGTGTGCCAGTTTTCAATGGTCTGACGGATGATTTTCACCCGACACAGATCCTCGCAGATCTGCTGACGATGAGGGAATTTACGCACAAACACCTCTCCGATATCGCCTTTTGCTTCATGGGTGACGCTGGCAACAACATGGGCGCATCCCTGATGATCGGTGGCGCCTTGATTGGGATGGATGTGCGCCTGTGCGGCCCAAAATCTTGCTGGCCAGATGCAGATCTCGTCACACAGTGCCGCACCATAGCCGAGACGTCGGGCGCGCGTATCACTCTGACCGAAAAGCACGCGGAAGGGTTAGAAGGCGCAGACTTCGTTTACACGGATGTCTGGGTCTCAATGGGTGAGCCGGATAGTGTGTGGGAGGAGCGAATAGAACTACTGTCGCCCTACCAGGTCACATCGGAAATCATGGAGAAGACAGGCAATCACTATGCCAAATTCATGCACTGCCTGCCCGCCTTCCACAATCGCGACACCGAAGTGGGCGAAGCCACGTTCCAAAAATTTGGCATTGATTGCATGGAGGTGACGGAGGAAGTCTTCGAATCCGCCGCCTCTGTGGTCTTCGATCAGGCGGAAAACCGGATGCACACAATCAAGGCGGTTCTTGTCGCCACGATGGGGTCTTAAGATGCGTATCGTCGTAGCCCTTGGCGGTAATGCCCTACTGCGGCGGGACGAGCCAATGACACCCAGCGCCCAGCGGACAAATGTCCGAATTGCCGCTGTCGCATTGGCCGATCTTGCCCTTGAGCACCAGATCATCGTGGCGCACGGCAATGGCCCGCAGGTGGGACTGTTGGCGCTGCACGGGGCCGCCTATGATCCGGCCAAACCCTGGCCACTTGATGTCTTGGGGGCAGAGACCGAAGGCATGATCGGGTATTTGATAGAGCAAGAGTTGATGAATGCGCTGCCCGACGGGTCGCTCTGTGCCACATTGCTGAGCCGCGTTGAGGTCGACCCTGATGATCCGGCCTTCAGCGCACCCAGCAAACCCATCGGACCGGCTTATTCAGCAGATGAAGCAAAACTTGTGGCCGCCGACCATGGCTGGGAGATGGCAAAGGAGGCCAGCGGTGATTTGCGCCGTGTTGTGCCCTCTCCGCTTCCCCAAAGGATTGTGGGTCTTGAGGCGATCAAGACACTGCTGGACGCGCAGCATATTGTAATCTGTGCAGGCGGCGGCGGCATTCCAGTTCTGCGCAATAATAGTGGCGATATGGAAGGCGTGGAGGCCGTGATCGACAAGGATCGCACCTCCGCGCTGCTGGCGTCTGATCTGGGTGCGGATGCGCTCCTGCTGCTTACCGATGTGGCGGCCGTTTTCAAAGATTTCGGTGGTCCGGATGAAGCTGCAATCCACCATATAACCCCTGAAGCGTTGGAAGCGCTTGACCTAGCTGCGGGTTCCATGGGTCCCAAAGGTGCAGCAGCGGCGGCTTTCGTACGCAGCAGCGGGAAGTTTGCGGGCATCGGCCAACTCAGCGATGCACGGGCGATCCTTGAGGGGCGCGCCGGAACTCGCATCGCGCCAAACCCCGAACCCATTAAAAAATGAAGTTCACACCATTCAGAACAATACTTAAAGACGGGCAGTCCATCCTGTTGAGGGAGGTTACACCCGCAGACCGGCATCTACTGGAGATCGGTTATGCACAGCTCTCCAGCCGGTCGCGGTATTTTCGCTTTCTCGCGGCGCGGCATGATCTGACGCCCTCCGAGTTGGATAAGTTCACGGCCCGTAACGGCGATGATCACGTCGCGATTGGCGCTCTTACCCAAGGCACGTTTATCCCACGACCTATTGGCATTGCGCGCTATGTCCGCTTTCCGGATCAACCCCATATGGCTGAAATAGCGATCACAATTTTGGATGCAGTGCAAAGGCAGGGGCTGGGCAGCCTTCTTCTCAAAGCACTCTCGACACACGCGGCGTGCTGTGGAATTTCGGAATTCTACGCGTTGGTCCACCGGGACAATGTGGGAATGCTGGGTCTGTTGGAGCGTTTCGGCGGCAGTGTTAGCACGCCTGACGAAGAGGAAATCGAAATAAGTTTGCCAGTCTCAAACCGCAGCCTTCAACTCACACAATCCGCAGGGGACGCAACAGCTTCGGCCGAAACCCGCCACGACTTGAAATCCCGCCTGAAAACCTCTGGTTTCGTCGGCGCAGACCAATCCATATCAGTCTGGCTTGATGACGGCGGTGCGATAGTCTGATCAGTTCACTTGAATTCGGTGAACCATTACCCGTTCAGGGTAATCCAAGAGATACGCGGGGCGGTCTGCCATTATCCCCTGCGCGCCCCGTGTATTTTCTGTTTGAAACTTTCAAGAAAGGATCAGCCGATGACACCCGAAGCCGACAAGCCAACAGCCATTGCCGACAAGATGAAAACTGTCAAAACCGCGTGGGACAAAGCGCCCTCCGGCCCGAAAAAGCACGAGGCGCTCAAGCACTATCAAGCAGCCGAGCGTGCGCATACGGCAAAGAATGATGCGGATACGCACAAGGCACTTGATGCTGTGACAAACGCGCTCGCCTGACACGGCAATATGCCGATGTTCGGTCACGACCAGCACGGCACAATTTGAGTTAGAATAATGGAGAATATCATGAACAATGACCATAAACTGAAAGAAGCGGTCCTCGCCGAACTCGACTGGGAACCAAGTGTGACCGCAGATCATATAGGGGTGACGGCGGAAGGCGGGGTGATAACGCTCACTGGTCATGTGAACAGCTATTGGCAAAAGTCGGCGGCAGAGCGGGCTGTCGGGCGGGTGCAAGGCGTCCGCGCCATCGCCGAAGAAATCGAAGTCAGCCTGTCCGGCAGCGTCCTCCACACCGACGAGGATATTGCGAAGGCAGCACTGCACCGGCTTGCGTGGGATGCCTCAATCCCCAAAGATGTGGTCAAGATCAAGGTCGAAAAAGGCTTTGTTACGCTGACGGGGGAAGTGCCGTGGCACTACCAACATGATGAGGCCGCCCGCACATTGCGCACGCTTGAGGGCGTGACCGGCGTTACCAACCAGATCAAGGTCAAACACCAGCCCGACACGGGCAGGATCGAGAGCGAGATCAACAAGGCCTTGCACCGCTCGATGTGGGCGTATGATCACGTCGAAGTCTCGGCCAATGAGGGTAAGGTTCATCTCACGGGCAAGGTAGAATCCTGGCAGGACCGCCGTATGGCATGGGCTACCGCTTGGCGCGCGTCTGGCACCACTTCGGTCAAGAACGACATCCGCGTGAAATGATGACAGATAACCCCCGCCCGCATCATTCCTTGCGGACGGGGGATATGCCCGAAATCGCAACAACCCGACAATCCTCAGGCAAGCAGTGGTCCGATCTGATCCAGATAAGCCGCATCAAACTGGGCAAACTCAACCAAACGGTCATAATCGTCAAAGCGGACTATGCCATCGCGGAACGTCAGCAGCCCTTTTTCGCGCAGTTGTCGCAGAACACGGTTTACATGCACCGCGCTGAGGCCGATCGCATCGGCCACGAAATACTGCGTCAGCGGACAGGCAAAGCCGGCTTTATCCCCCATACCCACCAACGAGAGGCGCGCACCAAGTTCAAGCAGGAAATGCGCCACACGCACCGCCGCGTCGCGACGGCCGATGCCCACCAGATGTTCGACTACCATCGCCTCGTCACGCGATGCGGCCCAAAAAATCGCGAGGGCAAGGCGCGGGGTCTGCGCGAAGGCTTCCAGCAGGTCGGATTTGAGAACCTCCGTTACCTCGATATCGGTGACAGGCTCCACGCTGTGATCCGACATGTGTAACAGAACGCTCCGCAGTGCCAGAAAATCACCCGGAATTTGAAAATCTATGATCTGGCGCTGCCCGTCTGCAAGGATTTTGTAGGAACACGCCCAACCCGACATGAGGATGTAGGCCGTCTGATCCGATTGCCCCTGATGGACCAGATCGCGCCCCGCAACAAAAGTGCGCCGCCGCTTGCGCAAGCTCTCTAGGACGGAAATCTCCTCCGCCGATAAGGCGACAAAAGCACTGAGTTTGCGAACCAGAGGCATATTTTCGATGAGAGCATTCCTTGAGTTGACGAATATCAGATATTTAGCAGGGTAATCACGGGGTCACCTGATGTCGATCAGTCCAAAAGGAATGCTTTGCTGCAAGGGTTGATGGACCACAGCGTAAATCCATATGTCCTGAAAGGTCTGATTGAATGGCTAATAAAGAAGTTGACCATAACACACATTCGGGGATTGCAGCGCTCTCCATTTGCGAAAGCCTCCTACTGGCGCTGAACGATGCAAATATTCTGCCAGAGCGCGAAATTATGGGCATCCTCGAGGATGCTGCAAGCGCGCATGAAAACGAAGGTGGCTCCTACACCGAGATCGAAAGCCACAAGGCGGTTGCTGCCCTGATCAAAAGTATCATTTCCAGCGGAAATTCAGTCCGCAGGAAGTGATCCTTCGACTGGCCCCGTACCACACAATACAACCAATCTGTCCCACTCAGGCACAATGCACTTGCAACATGTAAGGAAGACAAATGGCCAAAGGCAAAAATAGCGAGCGCGGCAACAAGGAAACTAAAAAGCCGAAACAGGAAAAGCCCAAAGCCCCGGCTACGGCGAACTCACTGGCGGGTAAGATCCCTCTGTCAATTGCTGGCAAAAAGGCGAAGTAGGGCCGAACGCCTTTCTGGCTGATCGTCAGTCCTGACGACCGAACAATCGCTGGTATATATTTGCGTCACATTTCGGGGTCTCCGCGGCTTTCTTGCACAGATCGCGCATAGATCAGACCTCCCCTGACACCAGATGGCTTCAGCCTACTGGCACGGTACGATGTATGCCGAGAACTGCGAAGCCGTTTAGAATTGCAGCCCGGATCTGGATCTCCGTAACGTGGCGGTTGAAATCCAACGCCGATAGGTACTGACAGAGCAGTTTCAGACAATACGTCCAGTGACCGGCAGGGTTATGCATAGCATGTTCCCCAAAGGTTTCGTATCGACACGGCTACGGCGGTGGTATCCAGTCAGGCTCCCCACAGGGCACGGCTCAGATACTTCGAGGACCGCACCGCTTCGTTGCGAGCACATGCTCCTGCCGTGTCAGGCTTCCAGAGCTCGGCGTTCTTGCGGTGCGGGATAATGGCATGTTCGTTTCAGGCTGCAATCGCGTCATGGCATTTGCGCGTGTCGTCAGCGCCGTGCAAACATGTGCTGTCGGCCAAGGGATCGATAACGATCTTCGTTGCTTGAGCGAAAAGTTGTAATCAGCCTAGTTCCGGCTCGCGTACTTCGTCGGCGTCCAGCTGCTCATAGCGGCATTCTACCTTACTGGATTTACACTGTGAAACCTACAAGTCGCGATTTGTGCAATAAAGCCATTTGGTGCGCGGACATAGTGTTTACCGATGCGATGTTCGCCCGAATGAATTAGCTAAGTCTACCATGCAAGCTCGGTGAACAAGTTGTCCTCTACACGAGAGGTTGGCTTAAAAGCATCTTCGGAAATCGGTGCAAACTCTCGCAACTTGTTTGCGATGGATAATCCGGACCAGAAACGCTGATCAGATCCCAATCTAATTTTGCCTGTCGGGGGGTGCAGCATGCCTGTCGCCGTGCAATCCCAAAGCATAGAAAGCTCCTGATTGAAGCGGTTGGTCAGCTCTAGAATGTTAATTCGGTTGCGCCCAGAATTTACGCCGACAAAATATCCTTTTCCTACATAAGCTATTTTTGCAGCATCCGGTCCCATCACTGCAGCCATCGCTTGTGCAGAGTGCCGGAGCCCCTCAAGGAATATTGACGGTTCTTTCGGATTAAAAATGTCGTGCAATGCGTCGATATGTAAATTGATGAGCGACATCGCGTAACACCCCGGCCGAAATCGCAAAAAATAGTTCTCCAGATCTCGAATGTCATAGACGCCTTCTACGTCTAGATTTGGGATGTCATCAAACCGCATCTTCCTTAGCTTGTTCAGCTCTTGTTGGGTATCGTTTGCAGTTGCAATGCTTTGGTTGAGCATGCCTGCACTGATAACTCGTGCTCTTAATTCGATTGCATTAAGCGGCTTTGGAAGGAAGTCCGTGGCGCCAGCGTCGAAGGCACGCTGCATAAGACCTGGTTCACGGTTGGAGGTAATCATCAGGATCGGGGTAGAGCTATACTTTTTCATCCGCCGTAAAACTTGACAGAACTCAATCCCGTTGGTGCCGGGCAACATGATGTCCAGCAGAATACAGTCATACGTTAGCTGCGCCTCGTTCAAGGACGCAAGCGCACTCTCTGCCGAAGCGTGGCATTCCAGCGCATAGTTGAGATCTCCACTTAGGTAGTGACTAATAGTGTCAAGAATTATTGGATCATCATCAATCGCAAGTATCCGCATGTATAACTCACTTTCACTGTGTGTCGCTGCGCTGACACGCGATTCTAAAAGTATCTACCTATGCGGGCAATTTTGTGAAGCAATCATGGAGAATATGAGGCATTTTAACATGTAGCTCATATTATCGGCTGAATGTCCTTGCCCAGTGAGCCAGGACGCCCTCTGAAGCCCAGTGGAGTGGCTAGCACATCCTCGTTGTCGAGATCATCGTAGAACCGCGACAGCGTACCAGACATATATTGAAAGAGTTTGTTCGCCGTATCGGCTGACTTCCCTTCGCGTTTGATGCGAGAATAGCACCATTTCTTGTGTATCCGTGCCTCAGCCGAACCAGCAGAGGCTCATTCGATATTCTTACCCACCACCGAAATCAAATTTTTCACTACACGCATTCGGGTCAAGCGCCACAAGCGCACTTGTTCCCTGTTCTTGAAACGGTTGTCCGGCGCAGCGAACTCCTCCACATGCTTGACCACAGCGGAAAGCCGCAATTTCGGAGCCTCAACCGCCCACCGGGACAGCCGATGCTACAAATCGCTCTCAGCGGTGGCACGCACCATCACCGGCACACGCTGGAATGGCTATCGCTTCTTTGGCCTACGCGAGCGGAAACGGAGTGAAGCATGAAGGACGTTCCCACAAAACTCGCCCGTCGCCTACGCTGCGCAATCTATACACGCAAATCCAGCGAGGAAGGCCTCGAGCAAGAGTTCAACAGCCTTCATGCGCAGCGGGAATCCTGCGAGGCGTATATCACCAGTCAAAAATCTGAAGGCTGGGCACTGGTGCGCGATCAATACGACGATGGCGGCATCTCAGGTGGCACTTTAGAGCGCCCTGCCCTGCAACAACTTCTGGCCGATATCGAGGACGGCTTGATCGACGTCGTTGTCGTTTACAAGATCGACCGCCTGTCGCGCGCACTGATGGACTTTTCCAAGCTGGTCGAGGTCTTTGACCGAAACGGCGTTACCTTTGTCTCTGTCACGCAGTCGTTCAACACAACCACGTCAATGGGGCGGTTGACGCTGAACATCCTTCTGTCGTTTGCCCAGTTCGAACGGGAGGTCACAGCCGAACGCATCCGCGACAAGGTGAAAGCGTCCCGCATGAAGGGGATGTGGATGGGCGGTAACATACCCCTCGGTTATGACGTGCGCGACCGTAAACTGGTCATCAACACCGAGGAAGCCGCCAAGGTTGGTGAAATCTTCACACGCTTTGTTGAAGTTGGTTCGGCAACCGTTCTGGCGCGGGAACTACGCGGCGAAGGGACCCTCAACAAAAAGGGCAAGTTGATTGACAAGGGGTATCTCTATCGCCTGCTGAACAACCGCGTCTATCGCGGCGAAGCTGTGCACAAGGGCACGGCCTATCCTGGTGAACACAAGGCCATCATCGACACGCGGCTCTGGGAGCAGGTGCATGACATCATGACTGAGAGCCCTCGCAAGCGGGCCAACAACAGCCGCTCGCAAACACCTGCTCTGCTGAAAGGGCTTTTCTTCACGGCGACCGGCGCGGCGATGACGCCGTCAAGCACGAAAAAGGGCACGCGCCGGTATCGGTATTACGTGT
Source organism: Sulfitobacter guttiformis (assembly GCF_003610455.1). Taxonomy (NCBI): domain Bacteria; kingdom Pseudomonadati; phylum Pseudomonadota; class Alphaproteobacteria; order Rhodobacterales; family Roseobacteraceae; genus Sulfitobacter; species Sulfitobacter guttiformis. The sequence continues at coordinate 828,696 of NZ_RAQK01000002.1, forward strand.
CGATGGATCTTCTGAAGAACCGCGAGACGCCCGACGATGGCATCCCCCGACGCCTGCCAGCGGATATAGCCGAGGGTGCTGTCATTACCGAGATCCGCCGCGTTCTGCGCACACCAGAAACCACGGCACAGGTCATTGCCAAATTGGACAGGGATGACATTCCGGAGGCAGATGCCATTGCAGCCTTGCAGCAGTTTCCGCAGCTTTGGGACCAGCTGTTTCCGGCAGAGCAAGCCCGTATCATTCAGCTACTAGTCCGGCGCGTCACAGTAACCGCTGAAGGGCTCATTATCGACCTGCGCACCGATGGCATCGCAGGTGTCATGCGTGAAATGATGGCCCCGCGCACACTCGAGGCCGCGGAATAATGCCCGCGCCCGATACGATCCAGATCTTCGTGCCGCTCAAGGTGCGTAAGAAAAACGGGCGGCCCAAGATCCTGCCGCCCGCCGATTACCTGCCCAGCGAGGATCAAACCCAAGACCCGCATATCCTGCGTGCCATCGGCCGCGCGTGGGCCTGGCGGCGGCGCATGGAGGCTGGCGAGTTCGGAACCGTCCGCGATCTCGCAATCGCCGTGAAGCTCGCAGAGCGCCATGTCAGCCGCCAATTGCGGTTGGCATACTTGGCGCCGGATGTGCTGAAGCGGCTGGTGTTCGGTCGAGAGGTCACGGCCATCACCGTCATGCATCTGACTGAGAGCGCTGCTTTGCCTTGGGGGGAGCAGGCGAAGGTGGTCTTTGATGAGGCCGAAAAGGGTGGCGTCTGAAGAACACTAACGGCCCCAGAGCGGACATTGATTATGAGTAGGTTTGCTACATTGCAGCTTTCCGTAAGCTGACATTGCCAACACCCAGCTACTTTCTTTAATGATTGGCGTACTTCGCATGGAGACGTGGATACCAGATTCAATTGATGGCATAAGTATTTTCTAAGACCCCAAAATGTGGAAAGTATCAAAGATGGCGGTAAAGGCATGATCAAAAAGCCAGAAAAATCACGCGTTGGCGGTGGTGGAGCAGCAACTAGCTCCGGTATTTTTTTCCAACAACGGTTGGGTTCCGTCATCGGGGCATGGATGCTTTCTGATCAGAGTTTTGATCGTGTGTTCAATTTGGGCGACGCAAGACCCTCTTGGATGCGTTTTGAGACCGAAGCCCCAGTAGATGACATTCTCGTTGCAACCGATGCAGGGGGCTTCGTTGCCATTCAAGCAAAGACTTCCGCGTCGCTTTCAGCCGAACTCAAAAGTCCTTTTGGCAAGACAATCTCCCAATTTGTAAAGCACTGGCTGGTTTGCCGAGATGGTGATGGACAACAGGAATGGAACCGCCCTCTTTCAGTTGAATTAGATCGCCTTGTACTTGCTGTGGGGCCTGAATCGCCTGCCAGTATTAGGGAAGATTTACCTCGCGCGCTTCGCCTAAAATCCCAGCCAGGTGGCGGCGAACTTACAGTTGCTCAACAGAGAGCCTTTGATATTTTTTCAACTTGCGTCGAGAACGCCTGGTTAGCCGCGACTGTTGAACCATTCGACACTGCACTCCCAAGTCATCTCGCGTCACTCATTGTCATTTTTGTCTTCAACCCCGAAGAAGCTGGCCAGCAGGCGATAGTTCAGAATCTACGGCAAATCGTTGTCGCTGAGACTGAAGCAGAAATTGTGCTGACAACACTCGAGTCTTTAAGCGCCGAGATGATGTCGCAGCGAGGCGGCGCAGATAGTTCAAAACTGAGGCAAGCGCTGATTAGTCGCGGCGTAGCATTGTCCGTGCCTCCAAATTACGCAGACGATATCGCGAAACTGCGTGCTCATAGCGAGGCCACTGCTGAAGCCTTAAGCCGTTATGAGGTAATTGAAGCGGCTGAGGGAAACAGTGTGTCACTTGTGCGCGAGTGCCAGCCTCAAATCGAAGCTGCCGCACGTGAAGGGTCATTGTTGATAATCGGAGAACCAGGGTCTGGTAAGAGCGGCGTCCTGAATTCGCTTGCCAGAACTCTGCGAGACGAGGGAAACGATGTCTTGGAGCTTGCGGTGGATCGATTTTCGGTCGAGACACTCGAAGGATTGGGCCGGGAACTAGAGATCAAACATGCACTTCTAGATGTTATCGGTTCATGGGACGGAGAGAAGCCTGCCTGGCTGGTTATTGACGCTCTTGATGCAACACGTGGTGGCGTTGGCGAAGGGGTATTTCGCAACCTAATCGAGCAAGTTCTGCAACGAAACGGGCGATGGCGAGTTGTTGCCTCGATCCGGACGTTTGACTTGCGAATGGGCCAGAAGTTTCGTTCACTCTTTGCTGGGGAACCACCTATTGAAGACCTAATGGAACATGGGTTTTCGAACGTCAGGCATGTACGTGTTCCCGAGTGGTCTGACACAGAATTTCAGCGGCTGTTAGATGCAGCACCAGCATTGGACGCCGCGCTTCAAAACGCTCCCCGCACGTTAAGAGATATTGCTTCTGTCCCCTTTAATACGAGACTCTTAAGTGACCTTGTAAAGGATGGCTTAGTAGCCACGGATTTGTCGCACGTTTCGTCCCAAGCTCAACTGCTGCAGCTCTATTGGAGCAATCGCATTGAGAGCCATGGAAATCGAGCTCGATCCTGCATTTCGCGTATTGCAAAGGCAATGGTCTCGGCGCGTGCCTTACGGGCTCCAGTTGAGGATGCAGAGGGGGCAGACCCTGAAATCATTGACACTCTCACTAGTGAAGGCGTCATAATTTCGGTCGAAAATGGCCGTTGGATACAGTTTCGACATCATCTACTTTTTGACTTTGCTGCAGCTCGTGTACTCATTGACCCCGCAGCTTTAGTTGACGGAAGTTTGCGATTTCCAAAAGATCAGGCACAGGGCCTCATGCTCGCGCCCGCCCTTTCTTTCGTTTTGAGAGAGATTTGGGAAAGCGATGAAAGTCGGTCACGCTTTTGGAGCGCTGCCGCAAAGATACTGGCTGACAATGAAGCTGACCCAGTAATACGAGGTGCAACTGGTCGGATATGTGCCGAATACCCCGAAAAACTAGCGGACACAGCTGTTCTTGCTATGCGCATCGTGGCAGACGACACAAATGCTGCTCAAGCATTTTCCCATACCTGCGGAGCCTTTGCTGTACGGCTCGAGGACTATCCCAATGCTCCGACAGCACCTTGGACAGGCCTGCTCAGGGACATATCTGAAAATTTGGAGCCGGTTGCCGGTACTGTTCGCTTTCTTTTATTCAATCTTGTTAAACTCGACCTAGATCAAAATGGGCAGGATCGTTTGGGCATCTCCGCACGTGCTCTGCTACGTCATGCATTGACGTTAGACGTCCCGCACAACTTGGCAACATCGGCTATTGATCTTGTTGCGGCAACTTTCATCACAGATCCGGTGGAATCACACCGGCTGCTTTTGAGACTGTTCGAGCCTCAAAGGTTGCAAGCACATGGTTGGGAAGAAGTTCCGGCGTTGTGTCGCAAAATTGAAAAAATTGCCCCTGCCGACCCAGACCTCGCAATAGTCGTTTATAGAGAAACGTTCGGATTTGCGGTGACAGAAGAGCGTGAAACTCGAATGGGTGACAGTCAGATAATGCCGCTAACATCTACCGCTCGGCAAGACTACGACATCGCCCGCTATTCGCTGACAGAATTTGCGCCGAAATTTCTAGCAATGCATCCCAAGGAAGCAGTTGTCGCAATTGTGGCAGCGACAGAAGGCTTTATTGCACGTGAGCATCCAATTTCACCTAACCAGCAAAAATTTGAGTCGCATATCAGCGGCCGAACAGTCCGTCTGCAAGAAGACTGGAGCTATGTTTGGGCACACAGTCCTGACAAAACTTATGGTCATGATGCAGACGCTTTGATCCTAGAGTTGCTCAAGTTTCTCCGTTCAGCCGAGCAAAGTATGGCAAGAAATGTCGTTGAACAAATCATTGCAGATGCCAGTTTTGCAATATTCTGGTCACGTATTTTTCTAGCCGCCGCTGAGCGCAACGATGGTCTGGTTGACCTGTTGTTACCAATTGCAATGTCAGAGCCATTCTTAATGGTCTCTGACACAAGGAAAGACGCGATAGACCTCGTTGCGGTTGGTTACGACCGCCTGTCTGTGGACGAACGAATCGGCTTTGAGACAGCCATAGGGGTATTCGAGTTCAGTCGTTTTGATGAGCCAGAAGCTGCGCGTGCACATTTTCTCCATCGAGTCTTTAGTGCAATTGGAAGAAGCCGGTTAGCAACAGAAGCAGCTAAAAGCACTGTGGTTGAAAACAAGGGAGCAGACCTCAGCGATCAAGGCAACAATAGACGTTTGTTTACGCTAACCACCACAACGGGCGAACCCGAGCCTTTTCACTGGATTGAGGACTTGGATCTGGACTCTTCAGTGGATCAAGTGCTGATGTGGGCAATCAATGACGCAAAGAAAGCACTTGGGCTAGAGGCGTCCTCCGAAGACGCCACCAAACTTACAATGTCCAAAGCTATTGCGGCACTCACGGGCTTAGAAACAGCTATCGACCGAACTCGCCAAAACACAGGACTTGTCGCTTACGCCGAAGGTGTCATTGGGCAAGGCATAGCGAAAATAATTTCACTCAAGATCACTCCAAGTGTGAACGCTCAACAAGAAAGCAGCCGCTTTCTCGGACTGATGTCGACAGCTTTAGAATCCCTTAACCCGGCTGTGGATGACGATACGGAAGCGAACTTCGAACGCTCCGCTTCGTGGGGCTCTCCAGCCGCGCGGGTAGAAATTGCTAGTGCAGTCCTAGACCTCACGCTTCAGAGACCTGATCTGTACCCTGAACTAGCAAGCTCAATCGACGGACTGATCTCCGATCCTCATCCTGCGGTCAGGTTGCAGTCTGGTCTTCACCTTGTTCGCATCTGGGACCTAGACCGAACAGGATTTTGGACCAGATTAGAAAGTCGTCTTGAAAGAGAGACCAACCTCAGTATTCTTAAGAGCCTCATCAACAGCGTTTTAGGACGCCTTCTACATTCTGATCCAGATCGAATAACGGCTCTCGCCGTCTCAATGAACGAGCGGTTTTCCGAACATCCAAAACGCCAAGCGGAACTCGATGAAGCGCTGTCTAGCATTTATGTCGTTCTTTGGATCACTCACGAAAAGGCGGCAGCGTATGAGATCATCTCGAGTTGGATCAACAATCGAGAGAGCAGAGGTGAGGAGTTAACCCAGATCCTTCAAACGATGAGAGGAGCACTTGTCTTAGGATTGAAAGAAGACTCGAAGAACAGCGACAACCAAATTCGCCATCGAGCTATTGACCTTACTTCGCAGATTGTCAGAAAATCGAGCGAAGGATTGAAGGCGTACGTTGCAACTGAGGAGCCAACTTTAGAGCAAATTGAAGTCGTGCGTGAAGACGCAAAGCTGCTCGACACGGCGTGTATGCAGATCTATTTTTCGGTCGGCGCATCGGATAGCAAGACGGCGCAAGATCAGACCATCAGTAAAAATAAATTGGGGCTCTTTTTCGAAGAAATTACACCGGTTCTTGAACAAATTGGCGACCACGCGACGCCGCACACGATCTACTATTTGTTACAGCTCCTAGAGTATTTACTACCGGTCGATCCAGCCCGTTCATTCGATCTAATCGCGCGTGCCCTAAAGGGTGGAGGACGACAAAGTGGCTATCAATATGAATCCATGGGCGCGGACCTACTGGTTCGCCTACTTGGGATTTTTCTTGCCGATCACAAAGAACTATTCGAAAGCGACGTCCGTCGAGCCGCGCTTATCGACTGTCTGGAAATATTTATGGATGCAGGTTGGCCCTCTGCGCGTCGTCTTCTCTATCGCCTGCCTGAACTTATCCAATGAACGCTGGTGTCGACGAAAACGATTTTCGTGGGGGCTTGCAGGGACTCCTAGAAGGAGTCGCTAGGGCTCAGGCACCGGATGCGCCCAATCCTTATGGTGGCACCGGAGAACAGGGCGTGCATGAGCATGATACCCGAATTTTTTTCTTTGATGGTTTTTTATCTCTGCTTGGTTGGCGTCTTGGTCCTGATGGGGACGTTGCTGAAGAGGCACGTATCAAAGCGGACACCACAAGATTCATCGATTATTTGGGAATTAACGCCGAGACGAATGCGCCCCTCTTAATATTTGAGGCAAAGGCTTGGGGTAAGCCATTCATTAGCGGCAACGGCGCAAGCCGGAGAAAGGCACCTGCTGAGGTTCTAGTTGAAGCAATTCGCCACGTGAACGAAGGAGGCAGTAGAGAAACGGCCCCTGTTGTAGGTGATTGGCACGATTATCTAACCCAATTGGCCGGCTACGTGAAAACGTCCCTGTCAAATTACGGACACCGCGTAAATCGCGCTGTTCTAGCAAGCGGAAGCTGGCTAATAATCTTCACTGACCCAACCGCAGTTTTCTGCGATGACACGGTTGACAGCGGTCAGTTTCAAATATTCTTAGAAAAGCAGTATGTCTCTGACGCGCATCTCATCTACAGTCTTCTGGCGCGAAAGCATCTTGGCACCGATACCCCTGTAAGCCTTCGGCCAACGCAGTTGGGACATTATGTTGCAAGGGCCAACTTGGTGGCAGCGTTCCACTCAGTCTTAGTTAACTACGAAAGATCGGGTATTGAAATCTTTTCGCCAAGACCTCGAATTCAAATCTACCCAGCGCTTCTAGTTTTGCGAGATGATGGTGCATTATTTACTGTCATTGACCAAGAAGACCCGGTCGAGATGAATTTGATTGAGGACAATGCCGGTAATAAAAGTCTCATTGCACACATTACGGAAGTTACAGAAATCTCTCATGAGTTGCTCCGCCGATGTTCTGATGAATTAGGTGAGGATCTGGTGGCCTTCGGCCTCGACTATTTTCCAGGCTTTCCGAATTTACGCATTGCCGAGAATGCGACGAACACAATCCCGCTCGGAAGGCCAACAACACAGTTTGTTAAGCCTTTTAGAACCAGAGCTGATCAGTGGTTGGTCGCTACCGGTGAACTTGCGCACTTTCTGCTGCATCAGCCTCGGGTTGCATGCGGTTTTCATACTTGGTCGGCATGCCATGCTGTTGGTCGACAAATTGGGGATTCCTCAATAAACACACGGATAACTGAAACGCCACGTTCTTTTTTTACCGACGAACAAGTTTATCACTGTGCACATCAAACGGTGCAAGATCGGAGACAAACTCGCTGTCACATTGCGCCGATTGATATGAGAATCTGTTGCCGCGCTTGCGGTTTTCAAGATATTTGCTGGCCTGCACACGAACTGGAGAAATTACCTTGTGGTGGTGGCGAGTAACCACCCACAATGCTAGCCAATAGAAATAACGTTGGCGTCTGAAGTGAATGGCCGCTTATTGAGGAGTTTTCTCTCGACTTTGCACCTGCAGCGAAGGTTGGCTTCCCGCCCAAAACGACCGCCCTAAGACCCGTCCCACGGTTTCGGAATGCATTATGCTGCCAGTTGAAACTTCGAAAAGGGCGCTCGCGTCAAAAATGCAAACCACTGAAATATCTACACTTTTTTAAAGCGCCCTACTGAAGGCCTAGGGCGGTCGGTTAGAGACAAAGCGGGTTCAGAGACCAATTTTGCGCATTTAGCCAGTCTCTGAAGGGCGGTCGCAATTGCTAAACCCCTTTGAAACAAAAAGAAAAAAGGCCCCGTCAGGGACCTCGTTATAGGTTCGCGAATGGTTTTTGGCGGAGGCTCAGGGATTCGAACCCTGGGGACGCTCTCACGCCCGTCGGTTTTCAAGACCGGTGCAATCGACCACTCTGCCAAACCTCCGCTATGGGTGCTTCCTAAAACGCTGGAAACGATTCTGCAATTAGACAAACCGCTGGTGTGCGATTGTTGCATTCAGGGGAAATTTGCCGATGCGGCGATGCTTCTCTTGTCGCGCAGGGCCTGCCCGCGCTACAACAGCGCCAATGCCCCGAAACAGGGGCGGTCAAGCGCGCGATAAAAACGGTGCGCGTGCAGGCAAGGACGAGGGAAAATGGGCAGTTATTTCAAACAATTACCAAGCGGACGTTGCTTTGGGCGGGCGCAAACACTTGCGGGTGTGGTCATGATAACCGGCATACTTGCCGGCTGCGATGATCAAGGTAATTTCGCTTTTCCAACCGCAAACGCTCCGTCAGGACAGGCCGCCGCTGCGACTGGCCCTGTGGTAGAGCGCGATGTCGAGGCTCCCGAAATTTTTTCGGTCACCGATGATGGTCTGTGGGATGGACGCCCCAGTCTTGGCGGTGTTTGGGTGGCCCACCCCGATGTGAGTGATCCCGAGCGGGTGATTATCCGCAACCAAACCAATGGCAAATTCGTTGTAGGTGCCCTGTTCCGCCGCGAACGCGACATTCCCGGGCCCAGCCTGCAAATATCCTCTGACGCTGCGGCGGCACTTGGTATTCTGGCGGGCGCGCCGGCCAAACTCAACGTGACCGCGCTTACCAAAGTGCAGGAGGCCACTCCCGCAGCCGAAGCACCAGAAAACGCCCCTTCGGTCGACGCTGCTCCTGCCATTACTTCTGCGCCGCTCGATCCGGTCAACACAACGGCAAGTTCAGCGATCAATGGGGCGGCGCCAACACCGGTGCCCGCAGCCACGCCTGCTCCGGCGCCAAAACCGGCACAGCCCACACAATCATCCAGTCTGGCAAAACCCTTTATCCAGATCGGTATTTTCAGCATGGAAGCGAACGCTAACCGTGCGGCCAAACAGATGAGCGGTGCAGGTCTTATGCCCAGCGTCAAACCCAGCGAGATCAACGGCAAAACTTTCTGGCGCGTTGTCGTAGGTCCTGCCGCGACGAGCAGCGAGTTGTCGAAAATCCTTTCCACCATAAAATCGGAAGGCTTCACCGATGCCTATGCCGTTTCCAGCTGATACTTAGAGGTCCTGATATGCGCGGAATAAAACTTGCTCTTGGCGCTCTGGCGCTTTTGGTGTCGTCAGTCAGCGCCCAGGCATTCGAGACTGGCGCATCTGCCGCCTATGTTATGGATTTCAACACCGGCACCGTGTTGATGTCAAAGAATGCCGACCAGCCCCTGCCCCCCGCTTCGATGTCCAAGCTTATGACGCTTTATATGGCGTTCGAGGCCGTAGATAACAATGTGCTGCAACTGGATCAGGAGCTGCCGGTATCCGCAGCGGCGATGGCCTACGGTGGCTCGACGATGTTTCTCAAGGCAGGCGAGCGGGTCAAGGTGGAAGATCTCATTCGTGGCATCATCGTGCTATCCGGTAACGATGCCTGTGTCGTGATCGCAGAAGCGCTTTCGGGAACCGAAAGTAAATTCGCCCAGCAAATGACAATGCGCGCCCAGCAATTGGGCATGACAAATTCGAGCTTCTCAAATTCTAACGGATGGCCACAAGCGGGCCATCGGATGTCCATGCGCGATCTAGGCCTGATTGCGGCAAAACTGATCAAAGATTACCCTCAGTATTACCCAATGTTCTCACAAGAAGAATTTCTGTTCGATGCCACTGAATCGTCCAACCGTTTCAATCGCAACCCTTTGTTGGGACTTGGTATCGGGGCGGACGGTCTGAAAACCGGCCACACACAAGAGGCCGGCTACGGCCTCGTAGGCTCTGCGCTGCAAGGGGACCGCCGCATCATCTTTGTCCTGTCCGGTCTGCCATCCGCACAAGAGCGTGCCCGCGAAGCAGAGGCCGTGACAAACTGGGCCTTCCGCCAGTTCTCCCAGACGGAGTTGGGGAAAGCCGGTACTAAAATAGCTGAGGCCGATGTATCGATTGGTGCCGAGCAGATGGTTGGGATGGAACTAGCCGAAGATATATCCCTGTTGTTGCCCGTCACCCCGATTGCGCCGCTGAAAACCGAAATTGTGTATAGCAGCCCGATCAAGGCGCCCATTGCAAAAGGCCAGCAGATTGGCGAACTGGTAATCAGTCCCGAAGGACTGCCGGAGCACCGTGTCCCGCTGGTGGCGGATCGCGACATTGCCCCGCACGGCTTTGTCGGTCGAATGATGGCCGCGGCGCAGCACCTTGCCCAGCGGATCAGTGCCCCACCTACGCCGGAGGCGTCGTGACCCTGGCAACCTGCGAATCAGGACTGTTTATAAGTTTTGAAGGCATCGACGGATCAGGTAAATCAACACAAGTGTCATTGCTGGCAGATTATTTGCGCAAAACGGGCCGCGAAGTCGTTGTCACCCGCGAGCCGGGAGGCTCGGCCGGGGCTGAGGAAATTCGCGCATTGGTACTGCAGGGCGATCCTGACCGCTGGTCCGCCGAAACAGAAATACTATTGTTTACAGCAGCACGCCGCGACCATCTGGAAAGGCTGATCCGCCCTTCCCTTGCCGCAGGCAAGGTTGTCATTTGTGACCGCTTTGCCGATAGCACACGGATGTATCAGGGGCTTAGTCGCGGCGATCTGCGTGAAACGGTTGATACGCTTCATAATCTGATGATCGGCGTCGAACCGGACCTGACAGTGCTCATTGATATGGATCCGGTCGAAGGGCTTAAACGCGCAAAAGGACGGATGGGCACAGAAGAGCGGTTCGAGGATTTCGGTGCGGATTTGCAAGCTGCCATGCGCGCAGGCTTTTTGGCACTGGCAGCACAATTCGAAGACCGGTTTCGCGTGATTGATGGTGCGCAGAGCGTCAAAGACGTCAGCACAGCGATTAGACATGCTGTTGACACCGTGCTTAGCATATAATGATGAACAGCTGATTTTACGAAGAAATCCGCGATTTTTGACAAATTTTACGCTGTCCTCCTTCAAACCACAGCGCGCCCATTTCCAACCTGCACAATCCCCGATAAACCGCCACCATGAGTGATGAAACCGCCCCCCAGCCAGAGCGCCTTGAAGGTGCTCCCCATCCGCGCGATACGGTGCAGTTGCTGGGGCAGGATGCCGCGCAAACAGCGTTTCTAGATGCATTCAACACAGGCCGCCTGCACCACGCATGGATGCTCACAGGCCCGCGGGGTGTCGGAAAGGCAACGCTTGCATGGCGCATTGCCCGATTTTTGCTGGCGACACCACAACCGGATGCGGGGGCCATGTTCGCGCCCGAGCCCCCCACCACACTCGAGATCGGCGCGGATCATCCCGTCGCCCTGCGCGTGGCGTCGGGAGGCGAAGGGCGCATCCGCAATGTTACCCGCACGATAAATCCGACGACCAAAAAGCTGCGCGGCGAGATTGTGGCCGACGACATCCGCTCATTGAACGGATTTTTCCAGATGTCCGCGCCCGATGGCGGCTACCGCGTTGTGATCATCGATGATGCCGATCTAATGAATGTCACAGCCGCAAATGCGCTGCTGAAAATGCTCGAAGAGCCCCCTGCGCGCGCTTTGCTGATTTTGATATCCCACCAGCCTTCGGGCCTTTTGCCCACAATCCGATCGCGTTGTCGGACACTGCCCCTGCGCACTCTGGACACTGCAGAAGTGGCACAGGCCATGGCACAAGCGGGCGTGCAATCTGCCAACACCGATGCCCTTGCGGCACTGTCGGGGGGATCTGTCGGCGGGGCGATGCGCCTGTCACTACTGGGGGGTGCGGCACTTTATTCAGAACTTGTAGGCCTCATCGGGACGATGCCAAACATGGACCGTCCTCGCGCGCTCAAACTCGCCGAAATGGCTGCGGCACGTGGCGGCGAGGCAAAGCGCGATTTGCTGTTTGTGTTGATTGATCTACTGCTGAGCCGCCTTGCTCGCACAGGCGCAACCGGCACGCCTCCCACACCCCAAGCAGCAGGCGGCGAGGCGGATATTCTTGCACGCCTGTCCCCGCATCCGCATCAGGCCCGCATCTGGGCCGATCTTGCAGCCCAGATCGGGGCACGCGCCCGCCACGGCATCGCGGTCAACCTTGACCCTGCTGCACTGGTCCTAGATACCTTTACCAAAATGGCACAGGCCGCACCGCGCTGACCCGCCTACCCCAAGTTACCGGAGCGTTATGACCGACATCCCCGCCATTACCGACAGCCATTGCCACCTCGATTTCCCCGAGCTGATCGCCGAATTGCCCGATGTGGTATCGCGCGCACATGCCGCTGGCGTGGCGCGAATGGTGACGATCTGTACCAAGCTCAGAAACGAGCCTGCTGTACGCGCCATTGCCGAAGAACACACTTCGGTATTCTATGCCGCAGGAACCCATCCGATGAGTGTCGCCTCCGAGCCGATGGCAACCATGAAACAGCTTATCGAGATTGCGGAGCATCCAAAAATGGTCGGCATCGGCGAAACGGGCCTTGATTATCATTATACCGCCGAGAGCGCACAGATTCAGCAAGAGAGCCTGCGCCTGCACATTGGCGCTGCACGCGAGACCGGTCTGCCCTTAATAATCCACAGCCGCGACGCCGATGATGATATGGCCGCGATCCTGCGCGAGGAACATCAATGCGGCGCCTATACCTGCGTTATGCATTGCTTTTCTTCGTCCGAAACGCTGGCGCGTGCCGCCCTTGATCTGGGATTCTATCTTAGCATGTCCGGCATCACCGCCTTTCCGAAAAGCCAGCCCTTGCGTGACATATTTGCCGCCGCTCCGCTGGAGCGTATTCTGGTCGAAACCGACAGCCCGTATCTTGCGCCACCACCCCATCGTGGCCGCCGGAACGAGCCTGCGTTTACCGCACATACCGCGCGCAAGGCGGCTGAGACATTCGGCATCGACTATGCCACTTTCGCCGCCCAGTCAGAGGCGAATTTCGAGCGGTTGTTCCGCAAGGCAGCAGACTACAAGGCCACCTCATGACCGACACAATGCGCATTACGATCCTTGGCTGTGGCTCATCGGGCGGTGTTCCGCGGCTCGGGGGGGTGTGGGGATCTTGTGATCCGTACGAGCCACGTAATGTGCGCAGGCGCTGCTCCATATTGGTCGAGCGGATGACGGACGCGGGCACAACAACGGTTCTGATCGATACCTCGCCAGACATGCGCAGCCAGCTTCTTGATGCCGGTGTTGGACGCCTTGACGCTGTGCTCTATACCCATGCCCATGCCGATCATGTTCACGGGATGGACGATTTGCGGATGATTGTGATCAACATGCGCGCGCGCCTGCCCGTCTGGGCCGACCAGCCAACGCACGATGCCCTGATGGACCGCTTTGGCTATGCGTTTATCCAGCCCGAAGGTTCTATGTACCCGCCAATTCTGGACATGAACCTTATGAACGGCGATGTTGTGATTGACGGCCCGGGAGGCAAGCTGCGCTTTACGCCTTTCCTCGTGCCGCACGGCGGGATGGATGCTCTGGGCTTTCGCGTGAACAATGTGGCCTACCTGCCGGATGTGGCAAGCATCCCCGACAATGTCTGGCCACACCTTGAGGACCTACGCTGCTGGATCGTAGACGCCTTGCGCCGCGAGCCGCACCCGACCCACAGCCACCTGTCCCAAACACTCGAGTGGATCGCAAAGGTTCGCCCCCATTCCGCCGTCCTCACCAACATGCATACCGATCTGGACTATGCGACTGTGATGGCCGAGACCCCCGACCATATCCGACCGGCTTTTGACGGCATGCAGCTTGATTTTGATCTAGCCTGACACTCCCATCCGAGGCACATTTGCCCCCCCTATCCGAGGCCGTGCCATATGCAGCTGCTCCTTGATGTTATCATGCCGGTTTTTCTGGTAATTGGTTTCGGCTATGTCGCTGTGTGGCGCGGTCTGTTTCCGGTATCAGGGGTCGATGGCGTCCTGCGCTTTGCCCAGAGTTTCGCGGTACCTTGCCTGCTGTTTCAGGCGATTGCGAATCTGGATCTGGGCGCGGCTTTTGACGCAGGTCTGCTGGTCAGTTTTTATACCGGTGCCGCCATCTGTTTCGCTGCGGGCATGTTCGGGGCACGCCTGTTTTTCAAACGCGACTGGGAGGACTGCGTCGCCATCGGTTTTTGCTGCCTGTTCTCAAATTCGGTTCTGCTGGGCCTTCCCATATCCGAGCGGGCGTATGGCGCAGACCAGCTAACGGGCAATTACATGATTATCGCCATACACTCGCCCTTTTGCTACGGCCTCGGGATTACAGTGATGGAATTTGTGCGTAATCGCGGCCAAAGCGGCGCCACGCTTGCCCGCTCGATCAGTCGTGCAATGTTCCACAATCCTCTGGTGATCGGTATTCTGGCGGGGTTCACGGTCAACCTCACAGGATTCGTAATCCCGCCGGTAGTTGACGATGCGCTGTCGCTGATTGTACGCGCAGCCCTGCCTGCCGCGCTCTTTGCGCTGGGTGGCGTGTTGATTCAATATAAACCCGAAGGCGATATGAAGGCGATCGCGATGGTCTGTGTCATCGGCCTTGTGATGCATCCCGCGATTGTCTGGCTTATGGGCTCAGCGCTTTCGGTTCCGCCGGACCTGTTCCGCTCGGGCGTACTGACAGCAGCAATGGCACCTGGGTTCAATGCATATATTTTTGCAAATATGTACGGACGCGGGCGGCGCGTAGCCGCCTCTTCGGTGCTTATTGCAACGGCATCATCAATATTTACTGTCTGGATCTGGCTAACCGTTCTTGGGTGATTCCAGTTTTATCCAAATGCGCAAAACACGTCCGGCAACAGTTTCGTACGAAAGCCACAGACGTAAATAATTGGCCCACCCGTCTCTGGATTCGCACATAAATTCTTAAGGTATTGTCTTGTAAGAATAAAATGGTGCGGGTGAAGGGACTCGAACCCCCACGCCATAGGCGCCAGAACCTAAATCTGGTGCGTCTACCAATTCCGCCACACCCGCACTTGCAACAAGATCGCGTTGACCAGTGCTGCAGATGTGTCCCTAACAAAACCCAATCACCATGGCGAGCCTAAAAAAACACGCGACATCAACATTTTCTTGTCTTATTGTTGAGACAACCTGAGGCAGGTTAGACAAGAAAGAGAGACGCCATGAAACCGAAAACGGTCGGGCGCATAGGTGGAGACACTCCACAAGCGCGCCAATTCGCGCCTTACGCATCCCGCGACACCGGGTTGTTGCAAGGCACAACACTTCTTACGCTCGAAGGCGAGATGCCCGTTGAGTTTGTAAGTGTTGGAGACAAACTCATTACACGTGACAGCGGCATCGCCCGTATCGAGCATATTCAGCGTACAACGCGGATGGTTCAGACCATCGCTGTTGCTGCGGGATCGCTCGGGCATAAGCGGCCGGAACGGGACGCAATGCTGGCAGGCGATCAAATGTGTCTGATACGCGACTGGCGTGCACAGGCGATGTTCAGTGCCGATCGTGCCCTTGTCGCGGCGCGTACCCTTGTCGATGGCGAATTCATCCGCGATTTGGGCATGCAAGAACAAACACTGATCCAGATATTCTGTGACGGCCCGCATATTCTTTATGCAGAAGGCCTCGAAGTGAGCACCGCAGACGGCGCACGCGCACGCGGTCAGGTTTTGCACGCCGCATAAGCCGCCACCAGCTTCTTGTTTGACCACAAGGCCTCGGATCAGTCCGGGGCCTAAGCTGTTTACGGTAGCAGTTCGCGCACGTATCATGACCTGAGCGACCTATTTTGGCCGTGTGCTTTTGCCCCGTGCATGCGCATATCCGCACCGATGTAAAACGATCCGGCGGAAGTTTCAATTTTGCCTAAAATTTAGACCTATAGGCTATTTTATGTGCATCTTGGTGAAAATCACAGTGCCTTCCCCGCCTGCTGTCAGGCACGATCTGGATTCCCCCCGATCACAGTGAAATGTCTGACCGCAGAATTCGGCTTTAGGGAGGCTTATCGGTGAAAAAGATCGAAGCGATCATCAAACCATTCAAGCTCGACGAGGTGAAGGAAGCCCTTCAGGACGTCGGCGTACAAGGCCTCTCGGTCATCGAGGTAAAGGGTTTTGGCCGTCAGAAGGGCCATACCGAACTCTACCGCGGTGCCGAATATGTCGTGGATTTTCTGCCCAAGGTCAAAGTAGAGATTGTATTGGACGACGATCAGGTCGATGCCGCGATCGAGGCCATTGTGAATGCTGCAAAGACGGAAAAAATCGGCGACGGCAAAATCTTTGTCTCCCCCGTTGAACAAACAATCCGCATCCGCACCGGTGAGTCCGGCTCGGACGCGCTGTAAACCCACACCATCACGACAAGAAATCAGTAAAAGGACATCGCAATGAGCGCTAACGCAGATCTGATCAAACGTATTCAGGACGAGGATATCGAATACATCGATATCCGTTTCACCGACACACGCGGCAGGTTGCAGCATGTAACGATTGTGAACGACCTCGTCGATGAGGACTTCCTCGAGGAGGGCTTCATGTTTGACGGCTCTTCCATCGCTGGCTGGAAATCCATCGAGGCATCAGACATGAAACTGATGCCAGATGTATCGACAGCATACATTGACCCGTTTTATGCCGAGAAAACCCTGTGTATCCATTGCTCCATCGTTGAGCCAGACACAGGCGAATCATACGAGCGCGACCCCCGTGGTACCGCCGAGAAGGCAGAAGCATATCTCAAATCGTCAGGTATCGGCGACACAGCATATTTCGGACCCGAGGCGGAATTCTTCCTGTTCGACAATGTGAAATACTCCAACACGATCAACAAAGTGTCCTACGAAGTCGACGCATCCGACGGCTCATGGAACACCGATACCGATTACGAGATGGGCAACATGGGCCACCGCCCGGGCCTCAAGGGCGGCTACTTCCCCGTGAACCCGACCGACGAAGCGCAGGATTTGCGCGGCGAGATGCTCTCGACGATGAAGCGTCTTGGCATGAAGGTCGACAAACACCACCACGAAGTGGCGTCTTGCCAGCACGAGCTTGGCTTGATCTTCGGCACGCTCACCCATCAGGCCGACGAGATCCAGAAGTACAAATATGTGATCCACAACGTCGCCCATGCTTATGGCAAATCCGCGACCTTCATGCCAAAGCCGATCTATGGTGATAACGGCTCGGGTATGCATGTGAACATGTCGATCTGGAAAGATGGCAAGCCTTTGTTCGCAGGCGACAAATACGCTGATCTGTCGCAGGAAGCGCTATATTTCATCGGTGGCATCCTGACCCACGCGAAATCGCTCAACGCCTTCACCAACCCCGGCACAAACAGCTACAAGCGGCTCATCCCAGGCTTTGAAGCACCCGTTCTGCGCGCCTATTCCGCACGCAACCGCTCTGGCTGCGTTCGCATTCCATGGACAGAATCCCCCAAAGCAAAGCGCGTCGAGGCACGTTTCCCCGATCCATCCGCAAACCCCTACCTCTGCTTCTCGGCTCTGCTTATGGCCGGCCTCGACGGGATCAAGAACAAGATCGATCCGGGCGAAGCAATGGACAAGAACCTCTATGACCTGCCCGCCGAAGAGCTGGCCGGCATCCCGACTGTCTGTGGCTCCCTGCGCGAAGCGCTGGACGAGTTGAGCAAAGACATGGATTATCTGCTGGCCGGTGACGTGTTCACCCGCGACCAGATCGAAGGCTATATTGGCCTCAAGATGGAAGAAGTGCACAAGTACGAGCACACACCCCATCCGGTCGAGTTTGGCATGTACTACAGCTGCTAAACGCTGCAAGTAGCCGAATATTCTAAAAGAAGGCGCTCTGGTTCAGGGCGCCTTTTTTGGTATGGAAAATTTAAAGCGCATGGAGCATGCTTCCCCCCCCCCGTCGGTGGCCGCACCCATAATAAGCGGCGGAAACAACGAAGGGTTTGCAAGCCCGTGGAGGTTCGTTAATCTAGTGCGAAACATTATTCAGAGGTAAGCCCATGCGCTCCATCAAGACCATAGCGATATCTTTCGCCCTATCGGCGGCTTTGGCCGCGCCTGCGGTTGCAGCACAATGCGGCAATGACGCCGGCGGCTTCAACACGTGGAAAGCTGCATTTGCAGGCGAAGCTCAAAAGGCAGGCGTAGGGCAGCGCGGCCTCGCAGCCCTTGCCAGCGCACAATATGCGTCTGACACCATTCAGGCTGACCGCAACCAGAAGTCGTTCAAATATACCCTCGATAAATTCATGCAGGTGCGCGGTGCCCCGACAATCGTAAGTCAAGGACGCAAGCGCAAAGGCCAGAATGCAAATTTCTACGCCTCGCTGGAGCGTCAATACGGCGTGCCCGCAGGTGTTTTGCTGGCCATCCACGGGATGGAAACCGCCTTTGGCGGGTTCATGGGCAGCAGCCGCGTGGTTTCTGCAATCACAACACTGGCCTATGATTGCCGCCGGTCTGACTTTTTTGCGCCACATGCGATTGGTGCGCTCCTGCTGGTGGATCAAGGTACAATCGACAGCAACACAAAGGGCGCCAAGCATGGCGAGTTGGGGCATACACAATTCCTGCCCGGGAACGCAAAACGCTACGGCGTAGACGGTAACGGCGACGGCCGTGTCGATCTGTACAACCAGACCGACGCGCTTGCCTCCACCGCTAACTTTCTACGCTCAAAGGGCTGGAAGGCAGGTCAGGGATATCAGGAAGGCCAACCCAACTTTTCCGTGATCAAGCAGTGGAATGCGGCGACAGTTTACCAGCAGGCCATCGCGATCATGGGTGCCCAGATCGACGGCTAACCCGTCATTTGGATTACGTAAAGCAACTAAACAAACCCCGATGCCTACCGGCTTCGGGGTCTGTTTATTTTGAGCGCCGCGTAGCAATGCGTGATTAAGCGTCAGACCCCGGCCGTATCTGTACCGGCGACGTCCTGTCCAAAAACCATACGCCCTCTCCCAAAATAGAGCGCGGGTGGATACCAATCCTGTAACTGCTGGCACCGGCAACCGGGTTGATGGGACGATGGTACAAATGCCTTTTCGTTACTTAACGAGGCTGATGCGTGGTTCTATTGACCCAGCGCCTGCCCCAGATCATCGGCCAGATCGCCTGCATCTTCGATCCCCACGGACAACCGCAGCAGACCCTCGGGGATGCCTGTGTGAGGCTCGATTGTATGGCGGTGTTCCACAAGGCTTTCTACCCCGCCCAGAGACGTAGCGCGGTGAAACAGTTTGAGCCGCGCGACAGCCCCAAGTGCGGCCGGGGCTGCCCCTTTGACCACAAACGACAACAGGGGGCCAAAGCCGCCTTTCATCTGGGCGCAAGCCAAGGTGTGGCCCTTATGGGTCGGCAAGCCGGGATAGAGGACGGTCTCGACGGCCGGATGATCGCTCAGATATTCTGCGAGTTTCTGGGCGTTCGACGACATCCGCTCGACCCGCAGAGGCAATGTGCGCATGCCCCGCAGCAACAGCCATGCCTCGAATGGTCCAAGGACGGCCCCTGCCATATCGCGGTCGCTGCGGATCGCCTGCCAAACGGCGCTGCTCGCATCCGCCACCGCCAGCGCACCGGCCAGCACATCGGAATGACCGTTGAGCCCTTTTGTGGCCGAATGCATCACGATATCGGCCCCGAACGAAAGCGCGGGCGTCAGCACAGGTGTGGCAGTGGTCATATCGGCGACCAGCAGACCGCCGTTCGCATGCACCGCCTCGGCACAAGGCGCGATATCAACGATGCGCAACCATGGGTTCGATGGTGTTTCAATCCACGCCAGTGCGGGCTTGTGTGCCGTGCAAGTCGCAGTGAAAGCGTCGGTATCTGCGGCCTCGACTTCAATTAATGTGATGTCGCGGCGGGTACAAAAGGCGCGGATCCACGCCGTAGTACCCCAGTAGATCTGGCTTTGCACCAGAACTGTTGCGCCAGCAGGCAGCGTGCGGAACACCGCAGCCACCGCAGCCATGCCCGAAGGGAACACCATCGCATCAGCCGCCCCTTCCAGACGCGCGAGGACGCCCTCGACCATCCGGCCGTTGGGCGCATGGCTGCGCGAATAGACGTTGCCGTCTACTGCGGGCACGTAATCCTCGTCGCGCACGAATGTCGTCGCTGGATGGATCGACGGGACAACACCGCCCGTTGCATCATCCAGAAGCCCGCCGGCCTGTGCCGCGATGGTTGCCGGTTTAAGAGTATCGAGGTTTTTGGGGGCCATTGTGCGCTCCGCTGAGGTGGCTGTGGATTCTGTCAGCCGCAGGTGTAGGGCGCGCAGAGCACCTGTGCAAACCTGAAGTATCACCGATGCCGCAAGTTACGGTGCCTCCCGAAGCGTCACGGTGACGTGAGGCGCGTGTCAGCCTCTTGTACCTCACCGCCCGCCGGTCCAGTTTATGAAGGTCACAGGAGACAACAGATGGCGACAAAGCACATAACCTTTACCGGCCATGACGGCTCAGCGCTGTCAGCGCGGCTTGACATGCCGACAGGGCCGCATCTGGCCACTGCGATATTTGCCCATTGTTTTACATGTGGAAAGGATATCCCCGCTGCCCGCCGCATTTCGGCCCGTCTGGCCGCGATGGGTATTGCAGTGCTCCGGTTTGATTTCACAGGCCTTGGCCATTCGGAGGGCGAGTTCCAGAACACCTCCTTCTCGAGCAACGTCGATGATATTATTGCCGCAGCCGAATGGTGTACAGCGCAGGGTATGGCCCCCAGTCTACTGGTCGGGCACTCTCTGGGTGGTGCAGCAGTGATAAAAGCGGCAGGCCTGATGCAGGGGATCAAGGCGGTGGCAACGATTGGAGCCCCCTTTGACCCAGCACATGTGACCCACCATTTCGCCGCTGCACTGCCGGATATCGAAACGAACGGATCGGCGGAGGTCACTTTGGGTGGACGTCCCTTTACGATCGGAAAATCATTCATCGAGGACACGGGCAATGGCGTTCTGGGCGATGTGCTATCGCACCTGGGGGCCGCGTTGCTGGTGATGCACGCACCGCGTGACAAGATTGTTGGCGTGGAAAGCGCCTCACAGATTTTTACCGCTGCCAGACATCCTAAAAGCTTTGTCTCGCTGGATGATGCCGACCATCTGGTAAGCAATCCGAAAGATGCAGAATATGTAGCGGATGTGATTGCGACGTGGGCTGCGAGATACATCAACCGTCCCCTGCCCGCTCCGCCCATCGGCGCACCAGAGGGGGTGGTGCGGGTGTCCGAGGCCAATCCCCATGGCTTTTTGCAAGACATCACATCGGGCAGTCACATGCATATGCTTGCCGATGAGCCGTTGGCCTATGGCGGAACAAATATGGGCATGTCGCCCTACGGGTTTCTGGCTGCCAGTCTGGGGGCCTGTACCTCCATGACCGTGCGAATGTATGCGCAGCGAAAAGGCTGGCCACTTGAGCATGTTAATGTGGATGTGAGCCACAACAAGGTACATGCGCAGGACGCCGCATTGGGCACCGGCGAGAAGATCGACGTGTTCAAGCGGTGCATAACGCTCACCGGAGGCGAGCTTACCCATGAGCAGCGGATGCGCCTGCTGGAGATCGCAGACCGCTGCCCCGTGCATCGCACACTTGAGCGGACTTCGGTGGTCGAAACTGATCTGGTCGCCGCCTGACCTTTACTCTCGTCGTCCCGCTCCTCGGGGCCGGGCATTGAATAATCCGCGCTCCAGCCTTGTCCTTGGGCGGGTCAGGGGATATTGCGCGATTATCCCGCAGTCTCACAGATAGGTGTCCCTATGATCCCCCGCTATTCCCGCCCCGAAATGGTATCAATCTGGTCACCGGAAACAAAATTCCGCATCTGGTACGAAATCGAGGCACATGCCTGTGATGCAATGGCCGATATTGGCGTCATCCCCCGCGCCAATGCAGACGCGGTTTGGAAAGCAAAAGACGTAGAATTCGACGTGGCCCGCATCGACGAGATCGAAGCCGTGACCAAGCATGACGTAATCGCATTCCTCACCCATCTGGCCGAGCATGTAGGCGCGGACGAGGCACGGTTTGTGCATCAGGGCATGACCAGTTCGGACGTGCTCGATACCGCGTTTAACGTACAGTTGACCCGCGCTGCCGATATTCTTATCGCTGATATGGAGGCGCTTCTGGCCGCTCTCAAGCGCCGAGCGATCGAACACAAAGACACCCTGCGTGTGGGTCGCAGCCATGGTATCCATGCGGAACCTACAACGATGGGCCTGACCTTTGCGCGGTTTTATGCAGAGATGGACCGCAACCTGAAGCGTCTACACACAGCCCGCGAAGAGATCGCAACAGGCGCGATCTCTGGTGCAGTCGGAACCTTCGCCAACATCGATCCGCGCGTGGAAGAACATGTCTGTGCCAAACTGGGCCTCACCCCCGAGCCGATCAGCACACAGGTTATTCCGCGTGACCGTCACGCCGCATTCTTTGCCTGCCTCGGTGTGATCGCCAGTTCGATCGAGAATGTCGCCACCGAAGTGCGCCACATGCAGCGCACTGAAGTGCTAGAAGGAGCGGAGTTTTTCTCTGCGGGGCAAAAAGGCTCCTCTGCGATGCCACATAAAAAAAACCCCGTGCTCACCGAAAATCTTACTGGTCTGGCGCGTACCATCCGGATGGCGGTGATCCCTGCGATGGAGAATGTGACGCTCTGGCACGAGCGTGATATTTCCCACTCTTCCGTCGAGCGCGCGATTGGCCCCGATACGACCATCACCCTTGATTTTGCGCTACACCGGCTCACCGGCGTGATCGACAAAATGCTGATTTACCCCGACAATATGCTGGCCAACATGAATAAGTTCAGCGGCCTCGTGATGTCACAGCGCGTCTTGCTTGCGTTGACACAGGCAGGCGTGAGCCGTGAAGACAGCTATAAGCTGGTGCAGCGCAACGCCATGAAGGTTTGGGATCACGGCAAGGACTTCAAAACCGAGCTTTTGGGCGACGATGAAGTTCTGGCCGCACTGAGTGTTGCCGAGATCGAAGAAAAGTTCGACATGGGCTACCACACAAAGCATGTTGATACGATTTTCAAGCGCGTCTTTGGCGACTGATTATTGCCGAATCCTTGGGCAGTTACGCAATAAAGCATGCGTCAGCTTGACACAGAACACATAAACGGTGCGATTTCTTTTGAAATTGCACCGTTTCTCGTTAACGTAGGGTCATGTCACGAAAAGGAGTAATGGACATGAAAATGAAGATTGCACTTGCCACTGCCACCCTGCTGCTTTTGCCAACGCTGAGCATGGCTGCGGGCTGCAACTATGACAAACAGGCGATGTCATGCGCCCAAGGCTCGGTTTATGACAGTGCGAGCAAGAGTTGCGTCGCAACAACCACCTAAAACACAAGACCGCATCGAACATCGGTTACACGCTGGTGTGATAGCGCGCGGGCTAAATTTTGTTTACCGCGCGCTGTCGAGTGCTACCTTTTAAGCTAACTTAATTAATATTTTTTTATGGAGCATCTCGATGCGTATATTTTTAGCTGCCACACTCGCTCTCGCTGTTCCTTTTGCCGCATCGGCAGCTGGCGACGAGAGAGCTCCGCCGAAAAAGCCGAAATGCGAAAGCGGCTTTGTCTACGATAAAACTACCAAGAAATGCGTAAGCAGCACGGGCCACACCTTCGATGTGGATACACTCTATCAGGAAGTGCGCGCCCTTTCACATCATGGACGGTACGGCGATGCGCAGACCTTGTTGGCGATGATGCCCGCCGAGGATGATCGCACGCTCACCTACCTTGGCTTTACCAACCGGAAGATGGGCAATACCGAAGCCGGGATGGCCTATTACAATCGCGCCCTCACTGTGAACCCCGCCAACGTTCTTGCCCGGTCCTACATGGGACAGGGTTTTGTCGAAGAAGGCAATGTGACCGCGGCGATTGAACAGCTTCGCCAAATCCGTGCACATGGGGGCGCTGGCACATGGGCAGAGGCATCCCTGCGCACCGCGATTGCCACCGGCGAAACATTCAACTGGTAAAAATGCTACTGTGAAAAGGGCTGGCGCGATCCTCTGCAGCGATCGCGCCGTTTTTTGTATGGCATGATCCCTCACTGAGAGGTTTCAGGATCTTTTTACTTTTAACATGCATACCTGTGACATACCCTATTTCGAGATTGGCACAGATGAACGAATTAGCATTCAAAACATCCCATCCGTCCCCCATCGCGCGGCACGGCGATGACGGGCACATCGTCCCTGCCACACTTAGCAAACGAGCGAAGGCAGCAATCGTTGTGCGGTTGCTGATTAACGAAGGTGCCGATATCGCCCTTGAGGAGTTACCCCCCGAACTTCAGGCGCAGCTCACGCAGCAAATGGGTGCGATGCGGGTCGTTGATCGTGTGACCCTCGCCTCTGTTATCGAGGAATTCACCCAAGAGCTTGAGGCGATTGGCCTATCGTTCCCCGGCGGAATTGCCGGTGCACTCGATGCACTGGAAGGACGTATCGGGCGCGAGACAGCGGCGCGGCTGCGCAAAGAGGCCGGCGTGCGGGCCTCTGGAGATCCATGGCAGCGTATCCGTAACCTTCCAGCCGATGCGCTGCAAAAGATTGTCGAACTGGAAAGTGTCGAAGTAGCAGCTGTTTTGCTGTCGAAGCTTGAAGTCCCGGTCGCGGCTGCGTTGCTTGGCCGTCTGCCTGGCCCGATGGCACGACGTATCACTTATGCCGTTTCCCTGACCAGTGACATATTGCCGGACGCGGTGGACCGGATCGGTCTATCGCTTGCCGCACAGCAGGACGAGCAGAAAGTTCCTGCCTTCGCCTCGGGAGCTGCCGAAAGGCTAGGTGCAATTCTCAATTCATCGTCTACCCCCACGCGCGACGATATGCTTGCAGGTCTCGACGAAAGTGATCAGAGATTGGCCAGTGAGGTGCGCAAGGCAATCTTTACCTTCGCTAACATCCCCAGCCGTATTCTACCCCGTGATGTGCCGCGACTGCTTCGTAACGTCGATGGCGGTGTGTTGCTTATCGCGATGGCAGGTGCGGAGACAGCAGGTTTTGCTGCACCACGAGATTTTATCCTAGAGAATATGTCTGGCCGCATGGCCGACCAAATGCGTGAGGACATATCCGAAGCGCCAAAAGCCAAACCCGCCGAAGTGGACGAGGCGATGGCAGCCGTTGTTGCAGCGATCCGCGAAATGGAGCAAAGCGGAGATCTTGTATTGATTGAGCAGGATACAGAGGGGGAGACGGGCTGAGCGAACGCCACTCAAAAATAGCTTGCGACGGTCATGGAACGGTGGCTCTGCTTATTTGCCGCTGGCATCTCTTTGCGGATAACAGACACTCAGATCGGCTGACATAAAAGCACAGGGCAAGGTTTTCACCCTATGCACGCATTGAGCAAGATCGGCTATGGTAAGCCAAAAAGATAGGAGAATGCGCTAGATCCACAGCCATAGTCGCGTCCGGAAATAATTAATCAAGGCGTGCCGAAGCAATGATCGGGCCCGCGCCCGCCTCCTGAACCAAAACGACAACCGGATCAGTGCCGTCAATAGCCACCGACATATCAAGCGGGGCTGTTCCATCCCACGCACCGGCCACCGTCCAGCTGTGCGCGATGTTTTTATATGTATAGATCCGGCCACGATTTTCGCCGCGGGTAATTTCGCTGTTTTTGGCAGGAAACAGGCGCAGGACGTGGATTTCCATCGGCACCACCGAACCTGTTGGCACCTGCGCCTGAATGCGCAAGGCTGTCTCGTTGCGCTGCGCCAAGAGTGCGGTACGCAACGGTTTGGCCTGATGCTCGGCGATCGCCTTTGACAGCGCCATAGGTTTTGCGCCCACAATATCCGTCGTACCGTTTACAATCATTTCGGGGGTGTAGATCGAATTGCGCCCCGCCTTAGCCGCGTATGCGCGCTGGCGAACCGCATGAGCGGGTTGACCGAATTCATCCTTCCAACCGATATAATCCCAATAATCCACGTGAAGGGCGATTGCGATCACGTCATCGCGGTCGTCAAGTTCGGAGAAAATTTCATCCGCCGGAGGGCAGCTAGAGCATCCTTGCGAGGTGTAAAGCTCAACCACTACTGGACTCTGCTCTGCGCCTGCCGGAACTGCAAGACAGATGTTAAGCACCAATGCGACAGTGGAGAGGGTGCGAGATGCGCGGGACATGTGATTCCAATCGGTACTGCTTTGATCTGCCTTTATTAGTGGCCGCTGCCTGAAATAACCAATCAAGGTTTCGCGAGAGGATAAGCGCGCCGGCCTTCCGTCACCCTCATACAACAGGCAGCTTTGGCGAAACTCAAAAATCGGAAGAAATTGCGGCACTTTTGGTGTACAATGGTATACAATACGCATGTTTTCTGTTGAAAACCTGCGCTGAATGAGCCATCTAGACAGTAATTTCGCCCCGTAGCCATTCCCAGATTTGGAGCCAAACATGACAATCATCGTCGGTCAGGATACTGCACGCGCCCGCAAGACAATCACCGCGGGCAAACAGTCCGTTGCCTTTTATTCGATCCCCGCCGCACAGGCCGCAGGTCTGGGCGACTTCTCAAAACTGCCCGCCGCATTGAAGGTCGTACTTGAAAACATGCTGCGGTTCGAAGACGGCAAAACCGTCACCGTCGACGATATCAAGGCTTTTGCCGACTGGGGCGCACAAGGCGGCCAGAACCCGCGCGAGATCGCCTACCGCCCTGCCCGCGTACTGATGCAGGATTTCACCGGCGTGCCTGCCGTTGTCGACCTTGCCGCGATGCGCGACGGGATTGTGGCCCTTGGCGGCGACGCAGCACAGATCAACCCGCTCAACCCTGTTGACCTCGTCATCGACCACTCCGTGATGATTGACGAATTCGGCAACCCACGCGCCTTCCAGATGAACGTGGACCGCGAATACGAGCGTAACATGGAACGCTACACCTTTCTGAAATGGGGTCAGAATGCGTTTAATAATTTCCGCGTTGTACCGCCCGGCACCGGCATCTGCCATCAGGTGAACCTTGAATATCTGGCGCAAACCGTCTGGACCGATAAGGATCAGAATGGCGATGAAGTGGCGTATCCCGACACGCTGGTAGGCACCGACAGCCATACCACCATGGTCAACGGTATGGCCGTTCTGGGCTGGGGTGTCGGCGGGATCGAGGCAGAGGCCGCAATGCTGGGCCAGCCGATTTCCATGCTAATCCCCGAAGTTATCGGCTTTGAGCTTACCGGCCGCATGATGGAAGGCACTACCGGCACCGATCTGGTCCTCAAAGTGGTCGAACTGTTGCGCGCCAAAGGCGTGGTCAGCAAGTTTGTTGAATTCTACGGTGAGGGTCTCGACCACCTGCCCCTTGCTGACCGTGCGACAATCGCCAACATGGCACCTGAATACGGTGCCACCTGCGGCTTCTTCCCGATCGACGGCGAGACGCTCCGCTATATGCGCACAACCGGCCGTGACGAAGACCGGATTGCACTGGTCGAAGCGTATGCAAAAGAAAATGGCATGTGGCGTGGCGACGACTATGCGCCGATCTACACCGATACGCTCTCGCTTGATATGGGTACAATCGTGCCTGCGATCTCGGGGCCAAAGCGTCCGCAGGATTACATCGCGCTTACCTCTGCACACACCGCCTTTGGCGATTACGTGAAGGGTGTGCGCGCGGGCAAAGATGCCTCGAAAGCGCAAGAAATCACTTGGGAAGGTGAAGGCGGCCAGCCCGAGCCACGCGACATTCCAGGTGATACAGGCAGCCACAACCGCGGCTATGTCGCAACAAAAGATGGCAACTACCAGCTGCACGACGGATCGATTGTGATTGCTTCGATCACATCGTGCACCAATACATCCAACCCTTATGTAATGATTGGTGCGGGCCTTGTGGCACGCAAGGCGCGTGCCCTTGGCCTGACCCGCAAACCTTGGGTCAAGACATCGCTTGCGCCTGGCTCACAGGTTGTTTCCGCCTATCTGGAAGCTGCCGAGCTGCAGGAAGATCTGGACGCAATCGGATTTAACCTTGTTGGTTACGGCTGCACCACCTGTATCGGCAACTCAGGTCCGCTGGAGCCCGCGATCAGCAAAGCCATCAATGACTATGATCTGATCGGCACCTCGATCCTGTCGGGTAACCGTAACTTTGAAGGCCGCATTTCGCCTGATGTGCGCGCCAACTATCTTGCGTCGCCGCCGCTTGTCGTCGCTTATGCGCTGGTCGGTGACATGAACC
This sequence comes from Sulfitobacter guttiformis, assembly GCF_003610455.1. NCBI lineage: Bacteria > Pseudomonadati > Pseudomonadota > Alphaproteobacteria > Rhodobacterales > Roseobacteraceae > Sulfitobacter > Sulfitobacter guttiformis. The sequence continues at coordinate 856,706 of NZ_RAQK01000002.1, forward strand.
ACGATCTGACCAATTCCCCCTTGGGTCAGGACCAGAACGGCAATGACGTCTATCTGCGCGACATCTGGCCCACCTCTGCCGAAGTGGCAGAGCTGGTCGAGAAGACAGTTACACGCGAAGCGTTCCAGACCAAATACGCGGACGTTTTCAAGGGCGACGAAAAATGGCAGGGCGTCGAGACCACAGATGCCATGACGTATGACTGGCCACCGCAATCCACCTATGTTCAGAACCCACCCTATTTTCAGGGCATGAGCAAGGATCCCGGCGTGATCACGAACATCGAGAATGCTAAGGTTCTGGCCGTTCTGGGCGATATGATCACCACCGACCACATCAGCCCCGCAGGTTCGTTCAAGGAAACGACTCCTGCCGGTCAGTATCTGGTCGACCGTCAGGTGCCCGTGCGGGAGTTCAACTCCTATGGCTCGCGCCGCGGCAATCACGAGGTCATGATGCGCGGTACTTTTGCCAACATCCGTATCAAAAACGAGATGCTCGATGGTGTCGAGGGCGGGTATACAAAAGGCCCTGATGGCCAACAGACCTCGATCTTTGACGCTGCTATGGCCCATCAGGCTGCCGGCACCCCGCTGGTGATTTTCGGGGGCGAGCAGTATGGCGCGGGCTCTTCGCGCGACTGGGCTGCAAAAGGGACCGCACTTCTGGGCGTCAAGGCCGTGATTGCAGAGAACTTCGAGCGTATCCACCGCTCAAACCTTGTTGGTATGGGCGTCATCCCGTTTGAGTTCACCAATGGCGATACGCGCAAATCGTTGGGCCTCACCGGTGACGAGACAGTTAGTATTTCTGGCCTCGACACGATCAAACCGCTTCAGGAAGTGCCTTGTGTGATCACTATGGCAAATGGCGATGTAAAAGAAATCATGATCAAATGCCGGATCGATACGGCGATCGAGATCGAATACATCGAACACGGCGGGGTGCTGCACTATGTGCTGCGCGATCTGGCAAATAAAAGTGTCGCAGCCGAGTAAACCACCGCCAAACAGTTTCAAAGGGCCCCCTGTACCTACAGGGGGCCCTTTTTTTTGTGGACGCCCCTCAAGTAGAACCCCCACCCCTTGTTCGGGTGGAGAAATGGCCCTGCAGCGCTACGTCCAGTGTCACACCTAATAGGAAGGATCGCACCATGACACAAACAGCACAGCGTCCCGGAAACCGCCTGATGGACCGCCCCGAATATAAAACGAAGATGAAGCCCCTGACCCGCTCCCCCGCGACAAGCGTTTTTGACGCTGTATCGGCAATGTCGGAAAAGAACTACGGCTCGGTTATCATCGTCGACGCCCAAGAAAAAGTGATCGGAGTGGTCACAGAACGCGATGTGATGAATAAGCTGGTCGGCAAAGGGCTGGACGCCAAAACGACAAGTTTGTCAGAAATTATGACAGAAAACCCGCGTCTGGCGCAGGAGACGGATGATATGCTTGATTGGCTCCGCATTATGTCGAACGAGCGTTTTCGCCGCCTGCCCGTCGTAGACGCAGAGGGGCGCATAAAGGCCGTGTTCACACAGGGCGATTTTGTTTCATACACTTGGCCAGACCTCATCTATCAAATGAAATCAATCGCCACTGCAACAATTACGAAAAACTGGGCGCCATTCCTGATTGGCGGCGGTATCGCCCTTTATTCCATCGTAATGGTCGTTGTCGTCGGGATGATGTAACTGCTCATTGCTCCGCTTGCGCGGCTTGTAGCACGGGCAAAAACCGCTGCTCGTAGTCGCTGCCGATCAACGGGCCTGCGAAACGGAACAAGACAGTCCCGTCCCCATCCAGAATAAATGTCTCGGGTGGGGCCGTGACACCCCAATCGATTGCCTTGCGCCCCTGTGGGTCAAAGCCGACACCGGCAAAGGGATTGTCGTCGTTTATAAGATATTGGGTAGCAGCGCGTTCGGTATCTTTGAAATTAATCCCGATGATGTTCACGCCTTGCGATTTCATCTCCAGCAACTTGGGGTGCTCGGCACGACAAGGCGGGCACCAACTGGCCCAGAAATTAACCAAAGTCACCTCACCCGTTGCTAACATCGCGTTAGTCGCGGGCGGAAACCCGACCAAATCACGCTCGGGCACGCCAGGTGCCATCTGCCCGACCAAGGTGGAGGGAATGCCATTAGGATCGTCACGGAACATCCCGAAAAACGCCAAAGCTACGAAAGCAGCAAAAATAAGCGGTGGCGCGACCATAAGCGGGCTAATTTTTGACATCGCGCGCTGTCTCCTGTTCCATCTTTTTGAGCGCAGCACGTGCCTTTCGGCCCCGCCGCAACGTCACAATAACTAACCCCGCCAGAAGAAGAAGAGTGACGCCGTAGGCGCCCAATACCTCGGCGGCGTATTTTCCCAGATCCGGCATCATGCACTCCGCTCCAGCCGGACGGCCAGCGCACGCGTGCGGCGCAGGGCGATTTCAGTACCCGTGCGGTAGAGGACCAGAGCGATAAACAACAGCGAGAACCCCGCGATCGAAATAACCAGCGGCTGCCAGAACACGTCGGAAATATTCTCTTCCTTGTCGAGGCTGAGAGTAGCCCCCTGATGTAGACCCTGACTCCAGAACAAAACAGCATAGCGAGACATCAGCGCAAAGACCGACCCGACGAGGCATAATACAGACGTCAGATCGGCCGCCGTGTCAGGATCATCGACAGCCTCCCACAATGCGATATATCCTAGATAGAATAAAAACAGGATCAGGAACGATGTCAGCCGCGGGTCCCACGCCCACCATGTTCCCCACATCGGTTGGCCCCAGATCGCACCGGTCAGCAGGCCGATCACCGTCATTACCAACCCAACGGGGGCCGCAGCACGCGCGGCCAGTGCGCTCACGTGATGGCGGCGCACCAACCAGACAAGCGATGCAATCAGCATCATAATCCATGCGTTGATCGCGATCCATGCGGAGGGCACGTGGATATAGATGATTTTCACAGTGGATCCCTGACGGAAGTCATCGGGCGTTGCAAAGAAACCCCAGATCAAACCCACGCTGATACCAATTGCCGCAGCGCCCCAAGCAAAGGGCTGCACGCGCGCACTCAGCGCCAAGAACTTTACCGGATTTGCGTATTCCCATAATGACATAGCAGGTACCTAATACTCCGTTTGGGTAAGCTCAATGGATAAGGGAATTCTCACCGGATTGTCATCCGCAAAGCAGCCGCAGCGGCAAAGGGCAGCAACGCCACCGAACCGAGACTGATCCCTGCGAGCAAAAGCAGCGGAGTTTCCGCCGCCATTCCGATTGCGCCACGCCGCGCCGCCTCTGCCCCGAAAATCAGCGTTGGCACATAAAGCGGCAGCACCAGCAACGACATGAGAAGACCACCGCGTTTGATGCCCACCGTCAGCGCCGCGCCAAAAGTGCCGATCATCGACAGGGCCGGCGTACCCAACAACAGCGAAAGCACAAGCCATCCGAACCCCTGTGTCGGCAGATTCAGAAGAATGCCCAAAAAAGGTGCCGCCAGAACAAGCGGCAATCCGGTCGTGATCCAATGGGCAAGCGCCTTGACCGCCAATGCAGCCTCGAGCGGCAGCGGCGCGGTGGCCAGAACATCCAGTGTGCCATCCTCGAAATCAAGCGCCAGCAACCGGTCAAGCGAGAGCAGGCAGGCCAGCAACGCGCCCAGCCACAAAATACCGGGTGCAATGGAGGACAACAGCGCGCTTTGCGGCCCCACGCTGAAAGGCACGAGCACCGTTAATATCAGAAAAAAAGCAAGTCCAAGGCCAAAACCTCCGCCCGCACGCAGCGCAAGACGTAGATCGCGTATGAGAAGAGCAATCACAAAAAGGCCTCGTCACTAGCACCGTGGACCGCCGAAGGCGCTGCACGAAAGCCGCTCACGTCAAAAATCTTTGCTTCCAACCCCAAATCAATATGGGTCGCCAACAGTGCCATGCCGCCTGCCCTGAGATGGCCGCGCACCGCTGCCGCAAACATCCCTACGGCACCCAGATCAAGCGAGACTGTCGGCTCATCGAGTACCCAGATAGGCCGTCCCGTGACCATCAGCCGGGCCAGCCCCGCCCGCCGCTTTTGCCCCGCCGACAATGTACCTGTCAGCCGGTCCGCCAGTGGCTCCAACCCATATGCCCCCAGTGCGATTGCAATATCGCGCTGCCCGTACACTGCCGCCCAGAACTGTAAATTCTCCGCTACGCTGAGCATGGATTTCAAGCCGTCGGCATGGCCCGCATAGGCAACGGCGTCGGCGGCACCCTCCAGCGTTCCAGACAGCGGCGGCTGTAGGCCTGCAATGGTGCGCAGCAGAGTTGTCTTGCCCGAACCATTAGGCCCACGCAGGATCAGCGCCTCTCCGCCTTCCAGCGTGAATGATACACCGCCGAGAACCGGCACACCACCGCGCGCGACGGCAACATCTGTCAGGCGTAGTGCCACCGACGCTAGATCGGGAGCATGGCAAGGGCCACACGACGCCCCTCGCTCAGCAAAACATTGTAGGTTCGCGCCGCAGCGGGGGAAGACATGGCCTCTACGCCTACCCCAGCGTCTTCAAGACGCGAGCGAAGACCTTGTGGCAAATGCGCTATCTCGCCTCCAGTGCCGATGAAAATAACATCCGCTTCGGTGACCAGTGCCTCAAGTGCTGCGACATCCTCAAAACCGCCCCACGTACGCGTGCCGGACGGCGCGGCGATTACCGGCCCTTGCACAACCTGCCCGCCGATGCGGAAAAAGCCGGGACCATACCCTTCGACAGGCTTGGCATCGTTAAAGACAATCTCGTTTAATCGCATGATTTATCCTTTCCACAGCGGCAGCCCGACAATAGCCGATACAGCAATCACGATATAGGCCACATTACGAAAAAGACGCTCGGCAGAGGGGTCAAAAAGACGCGCCCCGATAATATTCGCAATGAGGTTCGGCACACCGACAAGAACACCGAGAAATGCAATCGACCAGTTCATTAGCCCGAAGGCCCAAAGAATCGGAAAAAGTAGTAGATCAAGCGCGACGAGATAAAGCAGAAAATTGGCGCGGATCACAGCAGCGGGCAGTGTGCTGGCCATGTAGAGCATGATCACCGGCGGTCCGGGAATGCCTGCAAAACCTGTCATGAAACCGCCGGCCGCACCTGCCGCCACCACCAAACGCTGAGTCAGCGCCCCTTTCAGCCGCCAGCCTGCGATCGTGAGCGCCAGTAGGGCAAAGACGGATATCGAGACGACCCAGCCAAAGGCGGCCGGATCCATGCTGGTCAATGCCCATAGGCCCAGCGGTAGGGCGAGAAGCGCACCGAGGACAAGCAGACCCACCTCCCGTGGCTCACCGTCACGCCATGCGGCGCGTGCATTGGGCAAGGGCCCAATTAATTCGGCACAAATAAGGAATGTCACGGCTTCAACAGGCGGCAAAACCGTGCTTGCAACCGGCATGATAATCATCGCGGATCCAAAGCCCGCAAATCCGCGCACCAAGCCCGCGATAAATACTGCGACGACCAACCAGACCAGCCCTTGCGTTGCGAGGGCCGAGGTCAGGATTTCAGGCATCAATGTTTGCGAATTGATTCCCGGAGTTCGCGTCAGGCTTGGAGAAGTCGCGTGTCACCCCGAAATAAAGAAGCGCTGCCGTGGCCACGAAAATCGATGAATATGTACCGACAATCACGCCCCAGATCATCGCGAAAACGAATCCGCGGATAACGTCACCACCCAATACAAATAACGCAATCAGCGCCAGAAGCGTGGTGAAAGAAGTCATGAAGGTCCGGCTCAACGTCTCGTTGATGGACATGTTCAACACTTCCTTGAGGGGCCTGCTTTTGTATTTGCGCAGGTTCTCGCGCACACGGTCAAACACCACCACTGTGTCGTTCAGAGAATACCCCACGATCGTGAGCAGCGCTGCAATAATCGCGAGATCAAACCGGATTTGAACCTCCGAGAAGACACCTATGGTAAGCACCACATCATGGACAAGCGCCAGAACGGCACCTGCAGCAAACTGCCATTCGAACCGGAGCCAGATGTAGATCAGAACCGCCCCCATCGCTAATATAATTGCGATAATCGCAGTATTAATCAACTCACCCGAAACTTTTGGCCCCACCGATTCCACCGAGATGAACTTGATGTCGGGACGCACTTCCTTCAGCGCGCCCTCGACCGCTTGAATCAATTCTGCGGTGACGGCCTCTTGCTCGTCTTGTGCCTGAATCCGAACCATTGCTACGTTCTGATCAGGGCCGAACGAGGGATCGAACACTTCCGTGATAGTGATATCGCCCAGATCCAGCGTTGTCATCGCATCGCGGTATTCTGATATGATTACGGGGCGCGGGCTCTCGGTGCGGATTGTTGTGCCGCCCCTGAAGTCGATACCGAAGTTAAGTCCCTGAATCAGAAAAGATGCAAAGGCCACAACCATCATAAGACCAGAGATACCCAGCCACAGCTTCCAACGGGTGAAGAAATCGAAATTAGTGTTCTGTTTGACAAGTCTAAAGCGCATATCAGATCTCTATCGTTTTGGGACGGCGGCGTTCGTACCAGATGACCACCATCAGACGCGTTACGTAGATCGCCGTGAACACCGACGTTAGAATACCCAAGCCCAGCGTAATCGCGAAGCCGCGCACCGGGCCAGACCCCATGGCAAACAGAATCACCGCAGTAATGAATGTGGTGATGTTTGCATCCAGAATGGCGCTCAGTGCTTTTTCATAGCCGAGCTCGATTGCCCGTGCTGGCCCCTTAGAGGTCAGCAACTCTTCTCGGATACGCTCGAATATCAGCACGTTTGCGTCCACTGCCATACCCACCGTCAGGACGATGCCCGCAATTCCCGGCAGCGTCAGCGTGGCCCCGACTAGGCTCAGAAGACCAAACAAAAGTCCTACGTTGATGATCAGGGCGATGTTCGCGAAAATGCCAAACAGGCCGTAGGCGGCAAACATGAAAAACAACACCAGCGAGAAGGCTACGATGGTGGCGACCTTACCAGCGTCAATGCTGTCTTGCCCCAACTCGGGTCCAATTGTGCGCTCTTCCAGAAAATCGAGTTGTGCCGGAAGTGCCCCTGCCCGCAGCAGCACCGCCAAGCGGGTAGATTCCTCCACCCCGAAATTTCCGGTAATGATCCCCGAACCGCCCGGAATATGGCTCTGGATTGTTGGCGCGCTCACTACTTCGTCGTCCAGGACGATCGCAAAAGGAGAGCCGATGTTCTCGGCGGTATAGTCGCCGAATTTACGCGCGCCGCTGGTGTTGAACCGGAAACTGACGGCGGGGCCGCCATTCTGGTCAAAGCTGGGCTGCGCGTCGACCAGTTCCTCGCCCGTCACAACCGGCGCGCTTTCGATCACATAGAAAAGCCCTGTTTCATCAAGCGAGGGGACAAGCTCATTGCCGATTCCTGGACGTTCGGCGGCGTCGGTGGTGCGGCGAACAACAGGGTTAAAGGTAAGCTGCGCAGTCGTGCCGATGATTGCTTTCAGCTCGGCGGCAGAGCCGATACCGGGCACCTGAATGAGAATCCGGTCGGCGCCCTGTCGCTGGATCGTAGGTTCGCGGGTGCCGACCTCGTCGATCCGGCGGCGAATAATCTCAAGCGATTGCTGCATTGTGCGCTCGTCGGTCGCACTCCGTTCGGCCTCGGACAGGACCACGGTGATCACACCACTATCGCCGCTGACTTCGATATCATTGGCGCCAGCGCCGGTGAGCGTTTGTACCGGACGGCCAAGACCGCGCACGATCGTCATTGCTTCGGCCATTTTAGTGGGATCTGTCAGGCGGACCTTCAACTCTGCGGGGCCGGACTGTTGCAGATTTACGGGAGAAATCCGACGCACCGCATCGCGCACCTCAGGCCACATCGCCTCAAGGCGGGCGGTATAGACGTCCTCGACACGCACCTCGGCAAGCAGATGTGCACCGCCGCGCAGATCGAGGCCCAGATTAACAAGGTTGTTCGGCATGAAATCAGGCCATAAAGCGCGCTGTGCTTCAAGTTCGGGTGTGGCACCCGACAGCTCAATCTCTTTGACCGCATCATTGTGCCCTTCAACAACGGTGTAAAACCCGTTGGGCGCTGCCAGCATGAGGCCGACCGCACACGTCAGCCAGATGGCGATGCGTTTCCATATGGATATCTGGAGCATATCGCCCGCCTTTTATCTGGTCGCGTTAGAAGTTACTTGGCCGGTTCGGTCTTGCTTACCACAGTGGCAATCGTGCTCTGAATCACGCGGACCTTTACGCCTTCGGCAATCTCAAGCTCGAGTTCACCGTCGTCTTTAACCTTTACAACCTTACCCAGAATACCGCCCTGCGTGACCACCTGATCCCCGCGGCGCAAGCCTGCAACCATCGCCTGATGATCTTTCAGCTTCTTTTGCTGGGGACGGATCAACAGGAAGTACATGATACCGAAAATAAGGATCAGCGGAATAAATTGCTCGATGCCTGACATGGGGGTGGTCCTTTTATGTGGGTCTTGCAGGGCTTGCGCCCCGATGTCTGAAGTTCGGCAGAACCTATGCGCCGTCTCGCCGCTTTGCAAGGTACCGGCCCCCACTTATCGGGCCTATTGCGGAGTTTTCATGCCCCCTCTATGCCGTAACCCGATTATGGGCCATAACGCGGCCTAACGATTCAATATCTCGACCCATGAGTGAATTTTACGGAGGATACACAGATGCATGACATCCGTGCGATACGCGACAATCCCGATGCTTTTGATGCCGCCCTTGCGCGGCGCGGCGATGCGGCGCTGTCTGCCTCCATTCTGACGCTCGATTCTTCGCGGCGCGCAAAAATTCAGGCGGCCGAAACAGCACAGGCCGACCAGAACTCTGCCTCGAAGCTTGTGGGCGCCGCGAAAGCATCCGGCAATGAGGCAGAATTCGAACGCCTGCGCGCATTAGTGTCCGAGAAGAAGGCCGAAGTTGCCGCGATGCAATCCGAGGCCAAGGAGTTGGATGTGCAACTCACTGATATGCTGGCGCGCATTCCGAACATGCCCGCTGACGATGTGCCGATGGGTGCCGATGAGAATGATAATGTCGAAGTGAAAAAATGGGGCGATGTTCCGGTGTTCGATTTTGAACCAAAGGAGCACTACGACCTAGGTAGTGTTGCCGCTTCCATGGATTTCGAGACCGCAGCCAAAACATCCGGTGCGCGCTTTGTCATGCTCAAGCGCGGCGTGGCACGTATCCACCGTGCGCTGGCGCAATTCATGCTTGATACGCATGTCGACGAGAATGGCCTGACGGAGGTAAACTCCCCCGTGATGGTGCGCGACGAGGCGATGTATGGCACCGACAAGCTGCCCAAATTCGGTGATGACAGCTACCGCACGACCGAAGGCATGTGGTTGGTGCCGACCTCCGAAGTGCCGCTGACCTATACAGTTGCGGGCGATACACTGGATGCAGCAGATCTGCCGCGCCGGATGACCTCCCATACGCTGTGCTTTCGCTCCGAAGCGGGGAGTGCGGGCCGCGATACCTCCGGTATGCTGCGCCAGCATCAGTTCGAAAAGGTCGAGATGGTCTCGATCACCCTGCCCGAAGCCTCCGACGACGAGCAAAAGAGGATGCTGGCCTGTGCAGAGGGGATATTGGAAAAGCTCGGCGTGCCCTATCGTACGGTTCTATTGTGTACCGGTGATATGGGATTTGGCGCGCGACGCACCTTTGATATAGAGGCATGGCTCCCCGGCCAGAATGCCTACCGCGAAATCAGCTCCGTTTCCACGACGGGTGATTTTCAGGCACGGCGCATGAATGCGCGGTTCAAACCCGCAGACGGCGGCAAGCCACAGTTTGTGCACACGCTCAATGGATCGGGCCTTGCTGTCGGGCGTTGCCTGATTGCGGTGCTTGAAAATGGCCAGCAGGCGGATGGCACGGTGATCCTGCCTGCTGTTCTTGCTCCCTATCTCGGAGGCAAAACGACCCTCGCCCTCGACGGGATACTTTCATAAAATAGCGGGTGGCCGGGGCTTAACGCCCCGGAGCGTCCCTTTCCCCATTCGGGACGCCGCCGAACAACTCCGGCAACAGATTCTTCAGCGAACGGGGGCGGTAATCCCTGCGCCCTTTGATCCGCTGGTCTGCACTGCCATGCAGATCTATGGCATGCCCCGGCCCGTCGCGCCATTTCAGGAAATTTCCCATTAGAACATACAGCGGCGGTGGCTGGTTCAGCGTGTGACTGTCTGCCATCGGATCGGGCAAACGGTCCAGCAGATCTGTCATGTCAATGTCCAAGCCCGCCTTCTGCGCCCCTTCTGCCACCCATAAAAGAGACTGCCCCGTGAGCGCACGTGCTTTGGACGCAGAGCCACCGATGATGGCGTGGTTACCCGTAAACCAAACCTGCTGGTAGGGGCGCGCCTCGCTGCGGTCCCCTTTGTTCAGGCCTTCATGGCCTTGCGAGGCCTCAAGGTTGTCCCACAGGGCCGGACGGTAAAATACCCGCCGCTCGTCCAAGGCAACCGCATGCCGCGCCGCCTTCACCATCGAGGTGAGCAATGTATCGTGAAAACTGTATTTGCTATTCCACAGCTTTGCCACTGGACCCAACAATGGCGCAGGAACCCCCAGCGATCCAACCGTGTCCCAAATGCCCAGATAGGCAATCTCGACCTTGTGAAACTGAGATGGATCGTTGTGCCACGGCGTTACAGCCCGCCATTCCATATCAGAGCGTGATGTTGCAAAACGCGGCGACAGTTTACGACGCGCCTGAAGAATATGGAGCGCATCGGGGTGATTCTCGATGCCAGGCTTGCGGTAAAGGTGAAATGCTTCGTCCAGTGTTTCAGGCGTCGGGTCAGCAACGATGCCACATTTGCGGATCATTCCGGCCAATGACCGCGCCGTATAGGCACCCCGCGAAAAGCCGAAAATGAAAATCTCGTCGCCCGCCTCGTATTGGGCGCACAAGGCCACATAGGCGTTTTTGATATTCTCGTTAAGGCCCCAACCAAAGGCACCGCCCCCAAATTTCATTGCGGTCTTGCGGAAAAAGCCCGCCTCTTTGCCCGCAGTGCCTACGCCCTCGAAATAACGGGTGTGCTGGGCGTTCGTGTTGCGGGTTTTCCCGAACAGGTGCGCCACATGGGTGGGCTGCTCGATCGTCGGGCTGCTCCATGTGCCGTCGCAAAAAATAGCGATCCGTGCCATTGGCAAAGTTCCTTTGTAGTATATGTCGGGTACCACATACCAGTTTCGACCAGAAAGGTCCCCATGTCACGTCCCCTCACCGCGATTTTAGTGTTTCTTTTTGCGGTGCTTTTTGCCGTGTCACCCGTATTTGTGCCTAATTTTGGCGGATTCGATCCCGACCAGTTCCCGGTACCTCAGATTGATCCGCCGGTGCAGCCTGAGGGATACGCCTTTGCAATCTGGGGGATGATTTACCTGTGGTTGATCGCAGGTTTAGGTTTTGGTGTCTGGAAACGGCGCGACAATGCAGCTTGGCACCCGATGCGCGTCGCGCTGATCCCCTCGCTGGCGGTAGGTTCTATCTGGCTTGCGGTGGCGGTGGCCAGTCCGGTCTGGGCCGCAGTCCTGATCTGGATCATGCTGGTTTCGTCGCTGGTTGCGCTGTTCCGCACACCTGTTCAGGACAAATGGTTCGCGGCACTACCTTTGGGTCTTTATGCAGGCTGGCTAAGCGCGGCGTCCTGCGTCTCGTTAGGGTTGCTTGCGGCGGGGTACGGGTTCGTCGACAGCACGACGGCGGCAGTTGGCGCGATTATCGTCGCCCTCGTTCTCGCCTCGGCGGTTCAAAACAAACTGGCCCGCGCTCCAACCTACGGGGTTGCAGTGATCTGGGCGCTCGTCGGTGTCGTGGTGCACAACTTTGTAGTGCCAAACGTGACGGTCGCAGCACTGGCCGCAGGCGGGGCAATCGCGATGATTGTCCCTACCTTCAAAGCATGGCGTGCAGACAGATAGGAACTACCTGCTGCCGTCATTCGGCTTGCCACCGATATGTTTGCGCAACTTGGAAGGCGGCGCTTTCTTGCGGCCTTTGTAGGGGTTAGCCTCGGACTGGCCGCGCATCCAAAGACGGATGGGCGTGCCCGGCATATCAAAATCAACACGCAAGCCGTTGACCAGATAGCGGTTATAGCTTTCGGGCACCTTGTCGGGATGACTGCACATCACCACAAAACCGGGAGGCCGGGTTTTGGCCTGTGTCATATATTTCATCTTGATCCGCTTGCCCTGCGGCGCTGGGGGCGGATGCGCCTCAAGCATACCCGACAGCCAGCGGTTCAGCTGTGCGGTGGTCACACGGCGGTTCCACATGTCATAAGCGCGCATAATCGCCTGTTGCAAGCGGTCCAGCCCCCTGCCCGTTTTCGCCGAAACCGTGATCAGCGGCGCACCGCGCAATTGCGGCAGCAGCCGCTCAAAACTCTCTTTTAGCTCTTTGAGCTTACCCTGTTTGTCTTCTTCGACGTCCCATTTGTTAACCGCGATAACCACAGCGCGACCCTCACGCTCCGCCAGATCGGCAATTCGCAGATCCTGTTGCTCGAACGGGATCTCGGCATCCAGAAGGACAACCACCACCTCGGCAAACTTCACCGCACGCAGCCCGTCACTCACACTGAGTTTTTCGAGTTTTTCCTGAATCTTTGCCTTTTTACGCATGCCCGCCGTATCAAAGATGCGCATGGGAACTGCGACGCCGTCCGGTCCTGCCCATTCCGTCATGAGCGAGATCGCATCGCGCGTGATCCCTGCCTCGGGTCCTGTGAGCAAGCGGTCTTCTTTAACAATCTGGTTAATCAACGTTGATTTGCCGGCATTAGGCCTGCCCACAACTGCCACCTGCAACGGTTTGGCGCGGGTCGGTACAGGCACCACATCCATATCGTCGCCGTCTTCCTCGCTCAGATCGACGTCAATCTCGGGAGTTTCGTCGGGACGACTTTCGGCAAAGCCATCAGCCAGCGGCATCAGGACGGTATAAAGGTCGGTCAGACCCTCGCCATGTTCGGCGGACAGGCGGATCGGCTCACCCAGACCCAGCGAATATGCCTCAAGCACACCGGCCTCGGCCGCGTTGCCTTCGGCCTTGTTGGCGACAAGCACGACATGAGCAGAGCGTTTGCGCAGGATCTCGGCAAAGACCAGATCAGAGGGCGTGATGCCCACACGTGCATCAACCATGAACAGGCAAACATCCGCCATATCCACCGCACGTTCGGTCAGACGGCGCATCCGGCCCTGAAGACTATCATCGGTGACCTCTTCCAGACCAGCCGTGTCAATCACGGTAAAGCGCAAGTCGGCCAATTTTGCCGCACCTTCACGCAGATCGCGGGTCACACCCGGCTGGTCATCCACCAACGCGAGGCGCCGCCCCACAAGACGGTTGAACAGCGTGGATTTTCCCACATTGGGACGGCCCACAATGGCGAGGGTGAAGGACATGGATACACTCCGAAACGGGTTGAACCTGCGCAATAGCTCAAAGCGACGCGTAGCGAAAGCCCCCGTGACGCAAGCGATGCCCTCAAACGGGCGCACGCCTCAAAGAGTGATCGCCAAAAGCCTCTGCGCGGTCAGCAATCAGCGGTAGGCGAGCAACCGGCCGTTTTTGGACACCACATAAAGCACACGACCCGCAACCACTGGCGCCGACGTGGCACCGCCCGGAATTTCTGCTGTCGCAACAAGCGCACCATTGCTCGGGTCGTAGCTGCGCAAAACCCCGTCTCCTGAGGCAATTATCACACGGCCTCCAGCGAGGATCGGCCCATAATGGGCGACAACGCGGCTTTGCTTTTTGGGTTTGCGTTGGACAAAATTGGGCAGTTCGACACCCCATATTTTGGAACCATCAGCCGCATCAAGGCGCACCAGCTCGTTCAGGTCGGTAACTGCAAACAGGCTGCCCCCTACTGGCCATACGGGACCGATCGCACCATCGCTGGCAGACCACAGCCGCGAACCTGATGCCAGATCGAGCGCGGCAATACGACCCGACTGGTTGCCGACATAAACGCGGTCACCAGAAACGACAGGTGCGGAGGTCACGTCGGACACGTTACTCATGGCGCGCCCTGGGCGTTTGCCCAACACTGATGCATCCCAGCGGTTCAAACCACCGCGGCGGAACACCGCCTGAACTTCGCCTGATCCGAAGGCGAAAATCGCCAGATCTTCCGTGACCGCAGGCGCGGGTGCGCCCAATACGTTGTTCGTGTCGCCCGTTGAGCCGATCTGCCACTCTACTGCGCCATCAGCGCGATTTACGGCCCAGCCGGTGTTGTCACCCGCAGTCACGTAAACCAAATCGCCCGCTACTGTAGGTGTGCCAGAGCCGCTCGCATCAAGTTGTTGTGTCCAGCGCACTGCACCTGTCGCTGTGTCCACCGCGGCAAGGACGCCAAAACCTATCGAAACATAAACTGTGTCGCCGGATACCACGAGCCCGCCACCCGTCGCGTCGCCAGCCTGATCGCGCGCGGGACGCAGATCGATTTGCCACAGTGTCGCGCCTGTGGACGAGGTAGCGGTCACAATCGACTGTGCATCGAGTGTGAAAATACGCCCTCCCGCCACGACAGGATCCGCAGTTATGCGGTGCTTGCGGCTATCGCCCTCGCCGATGTCGGCGGCCCATGCAAGGGTCAGCGCGCCACCCAATGCAGGATGACTGATCCGGTTTGCGGGGCTACCTGCAGTCTGGGACCAATCGGCGTTTGCCTGCGCTGCGGGCAGCGAGATCGCACGCGATGTATTGCCTGTAAAGGCAGCCTGCTCTTCTTCGAACTGGCTTTGATCCTGTAGAACGGAGCGGATATTTTCGCGCTGGCCGGGGAGAATTACATCAGGCTCGGAGCAGGCTGCCAAAAACGCAGCTGCGCCAAGAAGGCCCATCGTCACATGGCGTTGTGCCCTGCGAACGGAGGGAAGCATCGGATTTGAAGTATCTGTCATGGCCTGCTCATTCTGGTCTGCGTTCGACGCCCTATTGCTGTTTAAACTCAATAAGCGGTCTGCATCCTCATCCGTTATTTTCGTCGAGGGGCGCGCCGCTTAGATCCGGCTCCCCACCCAGCGCTACAATCACCTGCAATGCACGTTGTTGCAAGTCCGGTGTCACACCCGCATCACTCAGGACAGCCTGATAGGTTGCAATGGCACCCTCGATATCGCCTTCCTGAATGGCGATCAGTGCAAGTTGCTCCTGCGCCAACAGGCTCAAGTTGCCGCCTGCTGCGCCCAATGCTTCGAACCCCTGCTTGCGATCTGCAGCAGGCATCGTTTCGGCCTGAAGTGTCAGGGCCTTGAATTGTGCAATCTGTCGGTAGATCTCGGGGATATCCCCATTGACGGCAACGGCATCAAGGCTGGCCACAGCGCCGTCGAGGTCTTCGGCGGCCACCTGCTCGGAGGCCGTGAGCAGCGCCAGCACCGCAGCAGCCTGCGGGTCTACCGCATCGACGGCCTGCAAAGCCGTGACCCGCGCCTCAGGCTCTGGGCTGTCCAGCGCTGCGAGCATTGCATCGCCTAGCGCTTCGGCTTGTGCACGGGTCTGCGCCTTTGAATACTCTGAATAGGCCGCACCGCCCACAATCGCAAAAACCGCCAGCACGGCAATCCAGCCATAGCGCCGGAGCGTCGCCATCATCTGGTCGCGGCGCAATTCTTCTGTGACTTCTTCGATAAATCCGTCGCTGTTACTCATCCGGCTCTGGCCCTTGTGCTGGGTGTTTCGCCTCTCTTAACGAAGCGGCGGCCGCAAGCCAATACCCAAGGGCCCCCCGGCCGCCTGCCCGTTGTCGAGGCAAAGCAATAAAACAAGATGGCGATATGCAGAAAATCTCAATCTGAACTGTCCAGTTCAGTTATTTTGCACTACATAAGGCCCCGAGACCGAACTGTGCAAATTGGATAAGACACTCCGCACAGCACGACAGATAGATATAACGAGGCTTAAAATGCGCATCTTCCCCCTTATTGCAGCGATAGCGCTGTCTGTTTTGTTGTACATGGCCGTTCTCGAACGTCCGGCCCTTATGACGTTCTTTGGGGCCGAAGCCGCACAAACGCCCGATACGCAGACAGAGGCCGAAGCCGAAATAGCCGAGCCTTTGGCCGACAGACGGGTGAAAGTAGTTGTGCAAAAGCTAACTGCGCAAAGCATAGATAATGCCGTTGTACTTCGGGGCCAGACAGCAGCGGCACGTCAGGTCGATGTGCGCGCCGAGACCTCTGCGATTGTCGTCTCCGAGCCGCTGCGCAAGGGCGCGCAGATCGAAGCGGGGCAAATCATGTGCAAACTTGACGAAGGGACCCGTAGTGCGGCCCTCACACAGGCCCGCGCGCAACTGACTGAAGCCCAATCGCGTGTGCCTGAATCTGAGGCCCGCGTTGAAGAAGCGACCGCGCGCCTTGAAGAGGCAAAGATCAACCAGAACGCCTCCTCCCGCCTCAATCAGGACGGCTTTGCTTCGACCTCGCGGCTGGCAAGTTCGGATGCTGCAGTTGCAACTGCGCAGGCAGGTGTAAGCTCTGCCCAGTCAGGCCTGAGTGCCGCCCGCTCAGGTATTGAAGGGGCGCAAGCTGCTGTAGCGGGAGCCGAGGCAGAGCTGGCGCGGCTGGTGATCAAAGCGCCCTTTAGCGGGCTTTTGGAGAGTGATACCGCCGAGCTTGGATCGCTGCTGCAACCAGGTGCCCTATGCGGCACAATTGTCCAGCTCAACCCGATCAAACTGGTGGGGTTTGTGCCCGAATCGCAGGTGAACCATATTCAGGTTGGCGCTATTGCCGGTGCCCGGCTGGCGGCAGGGGGCGGCGATGTGCAGGGTCGTGTCACCTTCCTTTCACGCTCTGCCGATCCAACCACCCGTACGTTTTTGACCGAGATCGAGGTTCCCAATCCTGATCTTGCAATCCGCGATGGCCAGACTGCCGAGATCCTCATCGCCTCCGATGGGGCGAATGCCCATCTTGTTCCGCAAAGCGCTTTGACACTTAATGACGAAGGCGCGTTGGGGCTACGGCTGGTGGACGCCGCAAACATCGTAAGTTTCCAAGAGATCAAGCTGGTCCGCGATACAGTTGAAGGTGTCTGGGTTACCGGCCTGCCGACGGAGGCAAACATCATCGTCGTTGGTCAGGAATATGTCGTCGAGGGCGTCGAAGTGGTGCCAACTCAGCGCGAGGCTTCACAATGACAGGTATCGTTGACTGGGCCGCATCTCGGGCACGTATGGTTCTGGCATTTATTCTGCTGAGCCTTGTCGTCGGCGCCTATGCCTACACCACCCTGCCCAAAGAGGGTGAGCCCGATATTGAAATCCCCGCGCTCTTCGTCTCGGTCCCCTTTCCCGGCATCTCTGCCGCTGATGCCGAAACGTTGTTGCTCAAACCGATGGAGACAGAGCTCAGCGATCTGGACGGTCTCAAGAAAATGACCGGTACAGCCTCGGAGAACTATGCCGGTCTGGCACTGGAATTCGAGTTTGGCTGGGACAAGACCTCGATTATTGCGGATGTGCGCGATGCGATGGGTACGGCGGAGGCACAGTTTCCCGAAGGCGCCGAGACCTACTCCATCAACGAAATCAACTTTTCCGAGTTTCCAATTATCATCGTGAATCTGACCGGCCCTGTGCCAGAACGCACGATGGCGCGCTACGCCAAGCAGCTTCAGGATGACCTTGAGGGAATGAACGCTGTGCTGGAAGCAGGCATTGCGGGCAACCGTGACGAAATGCTCGAAGTGCTGATCGACCCGCTCAAGCTCGAGAGTTATGACGTCACCGCCGCAGAGCTGATCCAGACGGTGCAAAACAACAACCAGCTGATCGCAGCAGGAGAAATAGAGAGCCGCAATGGGGCTTTCGCAGTCAAGATTCCATCAAGCTTCGATGAGCCACAGGATGTGTATAACCTACCTGTAAAAACCAATGGCGACCGTGTTGTGACGCTTGGTGATCTGGCGGAAATACATCTGACTTTCGAGGACCGTCTGGGGACCGCCCGATTCGACGGTGAATCATCGGTGGCGCTGCAGGTGGTCAAACGCAAGGGATTCAACCTCATCGACACCGCCACAGAGGTAAAGGAATTGGTCGCAAAAAGCAGCGAGCAGTGGCCCGAAGAGCTTAAGGCAGCGGTAGAGGTAGGTACCTCGAATGACCAGAGCCGCGTTGTGGACAGCATGGTGCAGCAGCTTCTCGGTTCTGTTTTCACGGCTATTGCGCTGGTGATGATCGTTGTTCTGGCAGCACTTGGCATCCGCGCGGCGCTCCTCGTAGGATTTGCGATTCCGACCTCGTTTTTGCTGTGTTTTGCCTTTTTAGCGCTTATGGGCATATCGATCTCGAATATCGTCATGTTCGGCCTGATCTTGGCCGTGGGCATGCTGGTGGACAGCGCGATCGTCGTGGTCGAATACGCAGACCAGAAACAGCAAGAAGGCAGCGGCCCGATGGCGGCCTATGTCGAGGCCGCTAAGCGCATGTTCTGGCCGGTGATCTCCTCTACCGCGACCACATTGTGCGCCTTTTTGCCGATGCTGTTCTGGCCCGGTGTACCGGGTGAGTTTATGGGCATGTTGCCTGTCACGCTGATCTTTGTTCTCTCCGCCTCGCTGGTCGTTGCCCTCGTTTATCTGCCGGTTATGGGCGGCGTGACCGGCCGTCTGGAGAAGTGGATGGCTGACAATATGGAGCGTATCGCGACCCTGCCATGGTATCTGCATATCCTGTTGTTTACAGCGGCCCTGGCAATGGTCTTTCCCGCTCTGTCCCTGCTCGGGTCGGGTTTGCTTTTTGGTTGGATCGGGGCACAGTTTGGCGCAATGGACGGGCTTGACCTGCTCACTTCCGTTATTCCAACCTTCGTAAAAGTGTTCGGCCTTGTATTGATTGCGGTTGCGGTCCTGCTGGTGGCGCTGGGGGGCTTTATGTTGTTCCTTCTCGCAATTTTTGCAGTATTGACCCGCCTTGGTAAAGTGGGCCAGTGGCTCGCTGCGCGGCTGTTCCGCAAGGAGCCGGACCGGATCAACGCGGGCAATAAACGCTCGGCGTTTGGCCGTGTCATCGAAGTGATCGCAGGCAATCCGATCATGCCACTGGTCATGTCAGGCGCGGTCTTCGTCTTTGTCGGCACCACGCTGATTTACTACACCAACAACTCAAAAGGCGTTGAGTTCTTTGTCGAATCCGAGCCGGAACAGGCGATTGTATATGTACTGGCCCGCGGAAACCTGTCGCTGAACGAAAAGGACGATCTGGTGCGGCAGGCCGAACAAGTCGTGATCGCACATCCCGGTATCGCCACTGCATTCTCCTTCGCGGGCGAAGGCGGACTGGACAGCAACACCGGCGGCTCCCAAGCCCCTAAAGACCTAATCGGGCAAGTACAGTTCGAGACTATTCCATGGGAGGACCGCGCACTCAATCCAGAGTTGGACGGCGATATCATCATCGCCGAGCTCACAGAGCAGTTGTCGGCCATTCCTGGCATTCGCATCGAAGTGCTGTCACTGGACCGTGGTCCGGCTTCGGGCAAACCTGTTCACCTGCGCTTTAAAGGGGACCGTTTTGACCGTCTGGTAGAGGCCACAGCCATGGCGCGGGCGCATTTTGACACTGTCCCGGGTCTGACGCTGATTGAGGACACCCGCCCCCTGCCCGGTATCGACTGGCAGATTGACGTAGATGTTGAAAAAGCCGGTCAATACGGCGCCGATGTGCTGAGTGTGGGCGCCATGGTCCAGCTGGTTACACGTGGTCTGTTGCTCGATACAATGCGCGTCGACACCTCTGACGAGGAAATAGAGATAAGGGTCCGCCTGCCTGAACAGGACCGCCTTCTCAACACGCTGGACACGCTCAAGGTGCGTACCCCTGACGGGCTAATCCCATTGTCCAACTTTATCACACGTACCCCTGTACCAAAACTCGCCGAGATCAGCCGCATAGACCAGCAGCGTGTTATGGATGTGAAGGCGGATGTAACACCGGGCCTGATGAAGATCGTCCAGACCACACGCGCGGGTGAAGACGAACGAAACGAGCAGACCCTTGCCACCTTGCGACCTGCCGGGGCCGATGCCGATTTCACCGACATCGAGGGGACAAAATACAAGATGACCGACCGCACCGCTGCCGCCGATGGTATGGACCTGCAGGCCGATTACACTGCCCAGAAACTGCGCCTTGTGCCTGTAAATGGAAACGAGCGGATTGCCGAGATCACGAAATGGGTTGAAAATGCCGATCTGCCTGATGGCATAACTTATGAGTGGACAGGCGATCAGGAGGATCAGGCGGAAAGTCAGGCATTCCTAAGCTCGGCCTTTACCGCAGCGCTGGGTCTGATGTTCATCATCCTGCTGGCGCAGTTCAACTCATTCTATAATGCGGTTTTGGTTTTGGTGGCGGTTGTTTTGTCCACGGCGGGTGTGCTGATCGGGATGCTGGTCATGGACCAGACGTTCAGCATCATCATGACGGGTACGGGCATCGTCGCGCTCGCCGGCATCGTGGTGAACAATAATATCATCCTGATCGACACCTACCAGGAGTTCAGCCAGTACATGCCCCGTATCGAGGCGATCATTCGCACCGCACAGGCACGCATCCGGCCTGTTCTGCTCACCACGATCACAACCATGGCGGGCCTTGCGCCGATGATGTTCGGCCTCAGCCTCGATTTTGCCAACGGCGGCTACACGATCGATAGCCCGACCGCCCTATGGTGGAAACAGCTGGCGACGGCGGTCGTGTTCGGTCTTGGTGTCGCAACGGTGCTGACGCTGGTACTGACACCTTCCTTGCTAGCGATCCGCGTCTGGGCGTCGACCTACGCGGGCTGGATCGCCCAGCTTCTGGCGCGGATGTCGATGGGCCGTGCCAGCCGCGCCGCGCGCGACTGGGCCTTGCAACGCGATGCAAAGCGCAACGCCAGTTCTGAATTGTTGTGGAGCGACGAGACACTGGATCTCACCCGGCCACAGATCGCACCGTCGCAACCGGCAGAATAGCGCACTATCACCGGTTTGTGAAATTTGGCCCCTCGCACAGTCTGCGGGGGGCCTTATGCTGTGGGACGATGAATAGAGTAGAAAAGGATGCAACAATGATGCGTAAACTTTTGGGCCTGACAACCGCCCTCACCCTCGGCTTTGCCGCTACAGACGCTATGGCGCAGATGGTGACAAAAACCAGTCCACATTCCGTCGACGTCACTATCGAGCGCCTCGCCGCTGCTGTGGAGGGTGCAGGCGCCGCCGTGATCGCGCGCGTGGACCATGCGGCCAGCGCCGCCTCCGCCGACATGGAACTGCGCCCCACCACCACCCTGATCTTTGGCAACCCCAAGATCGGAACGCCCGCGATGATCGAAAACCAGACAGCGGGCCTTGATCTGCCACTGCGTGTGCTCGCCTATGCTGACGGCGAGGGTGTTGTGCATGTGGTCTACCATGATCCCGCAGCTCTGGCAGAGGATCATGGCCTGACGCCGGATGCAGAGTACCTCACCATGATGACTGGGGCACTGGGCAAGCTGACCGATAAAGCCATCGCCGAAGACTGATCCCATTTCTGCGCCAGTTTCCGCCCCGTGTCGCAAATGATGCGGGGCAGTTTTTTCCAGGCATCCTCCGGCGGATTACTCCTCGGATTGCTGGCGTTGCCACAGTTGTGCATAGCGCCCATCAGCGGCAAGTAGCGCATCATGTGTGCCCTGCTCGACCACTTCGCCCTTTTCCAGAACAATGATCCTGTCGGCTTCGGCAATCGTGCTGAGTCGGTGCGCGATTGTCAGCACCGTGCGCCCTCTGCCAGCTTGCCGCAGTGCGTCCTGAATCTCGTGCTCCGTCTCGCTGTCGAGCGCACTCGTCGCCTCGTCCAGTAGGAGTATCGGCGGATCTTTGAGCAAAGTACGGGCGATACCCACACGCTGCTTTTCGCCCCCTGACAATTTCAGCCCACGCTCGCCTACCGAAGTGTCGTACCCTTCGGGCAGCGCCTTGATGAATTCATGGATTTGGGCAGCTTGGGCTGCGGCTTCAATTTCGGCCTGTGTCGCGCCGTCGCGCCCGTATGCGATGTTATACCCGATGGTGTCGTTGAACAGCACCGTATCCTGCGGCACCACGCCGATCTGCCGATGAAGCGAGTTCTGGCTGACATCGCGCACGTCTTGCCCGTCGATTTGCACGCTACCGCCCTGCACATCATAGAACCGGAACAGCAGCCGCCCGATGGTCGATTTACCCGACCCCGTTGAGCCCACAATGGCGACCATCTCACCGGGTTCAGCAACAAGGCTAACGCCTTTCAGGATCTGACGGTCATCGTTGTAGGCAAAGGCCACGTTATCGAATTTGATCTGCCCGCCGCTGACTTTGAGCGCTGGTGCATCGGGCTTGTCATTCACTTCAGATGGCTGCTCCAGCAGATCGAACATCTGCCCCATATCGACCAGCGCCTGTCGGATTTCGCGGTAAACCGTTCCGAGAAAGTTCAGCGGCACGGTTATCTGGATCATATAAGCGTTGATCATCACGAAGTCACCAACCGTCAGATCGCCGCTTTGGACCCCGTAGGCGGCCATTACCATGACCGCAACAAGGCCTGCGGTGATGATGACCGCCTGACCAAAGTTCAGGAAGGCCAGGGAGTAGTTTGTCTTGATCGCGGCAACTTCGTATTTTGCCATCGCGCTGTCATAACGCCCCGCTTCGCGCGCCTCGGCCCCGAAGTATTTGACGGTCTCATAGTTAAGCAGGCTGTCGATCGCCTTTTGATTGGCATCAGTGTCCTGATCATTCATCTGGCGGCGCAATTTGACGCGCCATTCGGTCACCGCAAAAGTAAACCAGACATAGAGCGCGATCGTTACGGCGACCACGGCCATATAGCCTGCATTGAACTGGATCGTCAGAATAATCCCGATCAGGAGCAGCTCGAGGATAAGTGGTCCAATGCTGAACAGCAAAAACCGCAGCAAAAACTCAACGCCCTTTACACCCCGCTCGATGATCCGGCTCAGGCCGCCTGTCTTGCGGGTGATGTGGTATCGCATGGAAAGGCGGTGTATGTGGTTGAAGGTCTCGAGGGCCAACATCCGCAGGGCGCGCTGTGCTACCTTTGTGAAAATTGCATCGCGCAGCTGTTGGAAACCGACGCCCATCAGTCGCGCCATGCCGTAAACCACCGTCAGGCTGATCGCCCCGAGGGCGAACATTGGCACACCTTCGCCCGCCAGCGCGTCCACTGCCCCGCGATAGAATTGCGGCGTGGCCACGATCACCACTTTGGACAAAATGAGTGCCAGCATTGCCCAGACAACCCGCTTGCGTACCCAAGGCATATCCGCAGGCCAGAGATAGGGTGCTACCTTGCGCAGCACCCGCATCGAGGACTGGCGCTCCTGTTCGGCGGCGATTTCTTCTTCTGTTACTGCTTGTTTGTGTGGAGTGGCACGCGGGGTAGATGCAATTTTATCAGCGGTCATGGAACTTCCTATGCGGTCTTGTCTCCTACATAGGTCGTCTATGATCCAAGGGCCACCTAGTTCGGGAGATCAAATACCTGACCTGGATAAATAAGGTCAGGGTTACGGATGCTGGCACTGTTAGCCTCGAAGACCTGAACATAGAGGGTGCCATCGCCGTAGCGGTCGCGCGCGATAGCCCAAAGGGTCGCCCCCGCCTGAACCGTGACCGATTTCACAGGACCATCAGCAGTCGCCGCTGCCTGTGCAAGGATGGCAGCCGACTCGCGTTTGAACGGGGTTTCGACGCGGCTACTGATATCGCCCGTCGCAGTCAATTCATCGACACGCAGGGTATAAACCCCCTCGTCCACATCAGGCAAATCTCCGCGCCAGCGTCCATTGGCTTCCACAGGCAGGCTGATCACTGCGCGGTTGTCGAGATAGATGCGCACCGACGCCGCGTCTGCCTGCGCACGCCCAGTAAGCTGCACCTCCCCCAATTCAGAATAGCCGATTGTATCGAGTGCTACCGATTTCATTGCAGCGGGCAAATCGGGATTGAGCAGTGTCACCCCTTCGGCGTCCGATTTCAAAACGGCCAAGCGGGAGGGATCAGCAGCCGCGTCTGACGCACCGGACTCCACGACCGATACTTCCGGCTGTGTTGCATAAGCGTCTTTAACGGCGGATTCTGCCTGCGCGGTGCCATCGACCGCTGCAACAGCTGGTTGTGCAAGGTCCTTAGCAGACTGGGCGGAAATAAGATCGGCCCCTGCAGAAGGCGCCAAAATAATTTCGTCGACAGAGGCGGTCACCACCTCGTCCTTGCGTGCTGACAACGTGATAACTTGCGCGGCCTGATTGGGGGGCAGAGAAGTAATGGCCGCAAACACGCCCGCGCTGTCAGTCTTTGCTGTCGCAACCTCGGCACCGTCGACTAGGATTTTGACGTCGCTCATGGGCTCGGCGCGGCCCGCTATGATCGTGGTTCCATCGGTTTCGCGCCGCAGTTCGTCAAAGCGCGGAGCAGTGACACGCGCCTCTGTCGCTTTCAATGGCGCCTCAGCGCCCGCCTGTACAGAAGTTTCCTGCTCGGCATTCTCCTCGGGCGTTGCGGTCTGTTGTCCGAAGCCAATGTAGGCCCCCAGCGCCAGAACCACGCACATTCCAGCACCGGCCAAAACTGCGCCCTTGTTTCCGCCCAGCACTGTTTGTCCATAGCTCATAAAAGCATTCCCGAAGTGTGGTTTGAAATAGCCGCGTTGAGCCTTTTTAGCGAAGAGGCTATCACGGGTCAAAGACCAATATATATAAGTGATATTTTCATCCCCTTGATGCAGGAGCCTGCCATGAACACCCCCCCGCCGCCAAAATCCGTCTGCGTCTTTTGCGGCTCGCGTGCAGGAGATGATCCCGCCTTCACCGATGCGGCAGTGACGATGGGCCAAGGCATCGCTGCGCAGGGCTGGCGGCTGGTATACGGTGCAGGGGATGTGGGCCTGATGGGCAGCGTGGCGCGTGCGGCGCAAGAAGCGGGCGGCAACACCTTCGGGGTGATCCCTGCGCATCTGGTAGCATGGGAAGTCGGCAAAACCGATCTCACCCGCTACATCGTGACCGAGACGATGCACGAGCGCAAAAAGGTGATGTTCATGAACTGCGACGCAGTGGTGGTCCTGCCCGGTGGCGCTGGCTCCCTCGACGAGCTGTTCGAGGTACTTACGTGGCGCCAGCTCGGGCTACATGAAAAACCAATTTATATTGTTAATACAAATGGCTACTGGGATACATTAAAGCAGTTGATGAACCATGTTGTTGACCGTGGCTTTGCAGACGCGAGTGTTGCGGAATTTTTGACATGGGTGCCGGATGCAAGAGGTGCTTTGACCGGACTGGCCTCGGACTTGTCCACATAAAGTAGATCACACAATGCCTTGATATAATAATCAAAAGCCCCGCAGCATTGCGCTTGCGGGGCTTTTACTTAACTCAGTTTACTAGGCCGTCTACGCCAGCAAGGCGCATAGCCACCGCTTACATGCGGGAAGCGACGTTTTCCCAGTTTACGAGGTTGTCGAGGAAGTTTGTCAGATAGTCGGGGCGCGCATTGCGGAAGTCGATGTAATACGAGTGCTCCCAAACGTCACAACCCAAAAGTGCGGTCTGACCGAAACAAACAGGGTTCACGCCGTTTTCAGTCTTGGTGACTTTTAATCCGCCATCGGTGTCCTTTACCAGCCACGCCCAGCCTGAACCGAACTGGCCCGCGCCCGCTGCCTTGAACTCATCCTTGAACTTGTCGACAGAACCAAAGCTTTCTACCAGCGCCTTTTCCAACTCGGATGGCATCGCGGCGTTGTCAGGCCCCATCATTTCCCAGAACTGGTTGTGATTCCAAAGCTGAGAGATGTTGTTGAAGATACCATTTTGAGCCACAGCTTTGGGATCGTAGGTGCCTTTGATGATCTCTTCGAGGGATTTGCCCTCCCATTTCGTGCCTTCAATCGCTTTGTTGCCATTCGTGACATAGGCATTGTGGTGCTTGTCATGGTGGAATTCCAGCGTCTCCGCGCTCATGCCTTTTGAAGCAAGGGCGTCGTGGGCATAGGGAAGATCGGGAAGTGCAAAAGCCATGTCGGTTTCTCCTAAATATTAAAACGTTATACCCCCAAATGAAGCGCACATACCCCCCGCGTCAAGGGCAGCGGGGGGCAAACTTCAGCCTTAAAGGGAAATTCGCTGATTACAGCGCGTGATCGGTCAAAACACGCCGACTTCCGACCCGGGCTGAGCGGCGACGCTCAGAACATCAAGCATGTATTGAGCTACCGAGCGGAAGCAGACCACACGGAACACGTCTTCGTGCGGCATCCAGAAGGCAGCAGGCACCTGTGCGATGCGAGTACGGCGAAACATGCCGGCGGTGAAACGGTCTGGCGCACAATCGACCGGCGCCAGTTTTGCCAGCACCTCGCGGGCATGCGCGCCGCGCACCTCGAATACCGCGCGTGCGTCCGAGACGTTCACAACCAGCGTATGGGATTTTCCCAACTTGCCGTTAAGTCCGTCGATGGTCGCGCCGACTTCATCGTAGGGGCACATGATCAACATCTCGTCGGGTGACATCCATGCGATGCCCCGAACACCATCGCTCACACATTCGCGCTGCGCAGGCAGGTTCAAGCCGCCTGCGGCAGCGCTGGCGGCCCTGTGCAGCGGTTTGGCAGACAGATCGCCGCGCAGGGCAATCATACCCATAGGGCCAATCTCTTTTATCTCAGCAATACCAGTGTAGTACGCGGCGTTCTTTAATGCGGATACCGGATCAGACATTCTGCTTTTCCCCTTCTTTATCATAGAACACCGGATCGACGATCCGCGCTTTGTAGGTTTTGCCATCAAGGCCGGGGAACTCCAGCACATCCCCCATCCGGTCCGGCCCATTGTGGACCAGCCCCATCGCGATACCTTTGCCAAGGGTCGGAGAATGATAGGTCGACGTAACGCGCCCGATCATGATGCGCTGGCCATTTTCGTTTTTGCCCTCGCCCACGGCATAGGCCCCGTCAGGCAGGGTAGAGCCATCGACCGTTTCGAGGCCCACAAGCTTCCAACGGTTCGGGTCAGCCATATGAGCGCGCAGATGCGCCCGCTTGCCCAGATAATCCTCTTTCTTTTTCGACAGCGCCCAGTGCAGGCCCAGATCCTGCGGAATCACGGTGCCATCACTTTCATCGCCGATCATGATAAACCCTTTTTCGGCGCGCAAGATGTGCAAACATTCGGTTCCGTAGGGCATCACACCCAAATCGGCACCGACCGCCATCAGCGCATCCCAGAACGCCTGACCCTGCCCGGCATCGACCGCAATCTCGTAGCTCAGCTCACCCGAGAAAGAGATACGGAACACCCGCACCTTGAACCCGCCGATTGTGCCGTCTGCCCACTCCATGAATTTCAGCGTCTCCTTGCTGACATCCATACCGCCCAGCTTTTCCAACGCCTTGCGGGCATTGGGGCCCACCACAGCGATCTGGGCGTATTGCTCCGTCACATTGGCGACATAAACCTGCATGTCCCACCACTCGGTTTGCAGCCATTCCTCCATATGGGCGTGGATACGTTCGGCCCCGCCGGTTGTGGTGTGGCACAACCATGTCTCCTCGTCGATGCGGGCAACCACGCCGTCGTCGATCAGAAACCCGTTGTCGTTGCACATCAGCCCGTAGCGGCATTTGCCGATTGCGAGCGTGCTCATCATATTTGTGTAAAGCAGATCCAGAAATTTGCCCGCATCGGGGCCTTTTACGATCAGCTTACCCAGCGTAGAGGCATCAAGCAGGCCCATATTTGTGCGTGTATTGGTAACTTCACGCATCACGGCCGCATGTGTGCTTTCGCCGCTTTGCCTATAGGCATAGGGCCGGCGCCACTGGCCAACCGGTTCCCATTGGGCTCCGTGTGCCTCGTTCCAGTCATGCATCGGCGTGCGCCGCACAGGCTGGAACGCGGCATCACGCGCCTCGCCTCCGATGGAGGCCATGGAAATCGGATGATACGGAGGCCGGAAAGTAGTGATCCCTACGGTCGGAATGTCCTCGCCCAAAGCACCAGCCAAGGTCGCAAGTCCGTTGATATTACTCAGCTTTCCCTGATCTGTTGCCATCCCGAGTGTGGTATAACGTTTGGCATGCTCGACCGAAACAAACCCCTCTTGCGCCGCAAGGCGGATATCCGAGACTTTTACGTCATTCTGGTAATCAAGCCATGCTTTTTCGCGCAGCTTGACCGAAGCCCCCTGTGGCATCAGCCAGACCGGAGCAAGCGGTGCTTCGGCACGGCGCAGGCCTTTGGCGGCTTTTGTATCTTTGGGCAACTTCATTCCTAGACAGCGCAACGTGCCATCCGCAGCAGCAAAGGCATCATTCAGCAAGTCATCAAGGGCAAAAATACCTGACGCGGCCCCTGCGGTAGAGACGAACTGGCCGCCATCAGCACCTTGTGGAGGGCGATTGGGATCAGGGCTGAAACAGGCGTTCACCGTATCCCACACCAGCTTACCGCCGCAATGAGACCACAGATGCACCACTGGCGACCAGCCACCCGACATCGCAACGACATCACAGCTGATTTCCTCAAGCACCGCACCCTCACCCGCCTGCGAGCAGATGGAAACGCCGGTGACACGCTTGCCGCCTTTGACGGAAGAGATTGCGTGGCCCATCAGGACGCGGATCCCCAACGCTTTTGCTTGCGTCATCGCTTCGCTGTCTTGTGGCAGAACGCGGGCGTCAATGATTGCAGGGACATCAAGGCCCGCGTGCTTCAGGGCAAAGGCGGTCAGGTAGGCGTCATCGTTGTTGGTGACCACAACAGTACGGTCGCCCACGGAGACACCGAAATTGACCGCATAATCGCGTACAGCAGCTGCCAGCATCACACCGGGGATGTCATTACCGGCAAAACTCAGCGGACGCTCAATTGCACCTGTGGCAGTGATGACATGCCCTGCCCGCACGCGCCACAAACGGTGGCGGGGACCGGATTTTTCAGGGGCGTGATCTGTGAGCTGCTCGTAACCAAGGACATAGCCGTGATCATAGACGCCTGCGCCCATTGTCCTGCTCCGCAGAGTAACATTTTCCATGCCACCAAGCTGGGCAAGCGTCGCGTCGATCCATGCCTGTGCCGGCATGCCGTCGATATCGCCACCGTCCACGGGTGTGCGACCACCCCAATGGGCCGTTTGCTCCATCACGATCACACGGGCACCGGACAGCGCCGCAGCCCGCGCCGCCTCAAGGCCCGCGATGCCGCCGCCCACGACCAATACGTCGCAGAAAGCATAGAAATGCTCGTAGGTGTCATCATCGCGCGTTTTCGGTGCGCGGCCCAAACCTGCAGAGTGGCGAATGATCGGCTCGTACACGTGTTTCCAAAGCGGGCGCGGATGGATGAACATTTTGTAATAAAAGCCTGCGGGCAAGAACCGGCTGAGGTGTTTGTTAATTGCGCCTACGTCGAATTCGAGGCTGGGCCAGTGATTTTGGCTCTCCGCGCGCAGACCGTCAAAAAGCTCGGTTGTGGTGACGCGGGCATTCGGCTCGAACGAGCCACCAGAGCCAAGGTTTACAAGGCCATTGGGTTCTTCGGGGCCTGCGGCGACAATGCCGCGCGGGCGGTGATATTTGAACGATCGACCAACCAACATCTGGTCGTTGGCAAGCAGAGCCGAGGCCAGCGTGTCCCCCTCGAAACCGCTCATGTGTTTGCCGTTAAAGCGGAACTTGACCGTTTTGGTTTTGTCGACCAAGCGGCCACCGGTTGCAAGGCGGGTGCTCATGAGTGTGGCTCCATCGCGGGGGGTAAATAGGAAACGGGATTTTTCGAAAAAGAGAGCAGCATCAGGATGCTTTCCGCCAGCCAGGGCGTTTCGCATCTATTTTTTGCAGCAGTTCTTCGGGCGGGGCGGAGGTTTGGCCAGTGTAAGTGCCAAAGACCTCAAGTGTCATCGTATCCCTCGCCATATGAAACCACTTGCCGCAGCCATATCGGTGATGCCAGCGCTCGAAATGCACACCCTTCGGGTTTTTGCGCATAAAGAGATAGGTCTCCATCTGATCATCGGTACTGCCTGCGGCATGGCGGGTGATATGGGCCTCGCCGTGAGCGTGAAATTCGGTTTCTTCGGCCGTGATGCCGCAATTAGGGCAAGATACGATCAGCATGGGCATCCTCCTGAGTTGATGAAGCAGCGGCTTTTGAAGCCACTGAAAAACGCAAAAAAGCCGGCGCCCTGCGGGGCACCGACCTCTCTATAAGTGATATTGGACTGTAAATTAGTCTGAGGAAACAGCCCCGTCGACTGCGTCTGCCGCGCCTTCAACATTGATGTTAATGTCACTTGCGCCACCGCCATTGCCGACGATATCGCCGCTTGCGAACATGAAATACGCAATCGCTGCAACGACAACCACAAGGATGCCAACAATGAAGGCCGTCCCGTTTCCGGAACTTGTGGTAGTTGTCGTATGAACTTCTTTAACGCGGGTGTCTGGATCGGCCATGAAAGATCTCCTGAAATTAGGTTGCTTTCAAAGAAGACGCCGCGCACCCCATAAAGGTTCCAACCGTTCATGCCACCGGATGAAATGCTGTAGAACAAGGAGGCCATCAATGTGCCACCCCCGCGGCAACACTCTCGTCTATAAAGCGTCCTTCGGTGAACCGCTCCAGTCCGAATGCATCAGTGAGCGGTGAGCGCCCTTTTGCCATCAGCTCGGCCATGGCCCAGCCGGACCCCGGGATGGCCTTGAACCCGCCAGTGCCCCAGCCGCAGTTGATGAAAATGCCGTCAACGGGGGTTTTGCTCAGGATTGGCGAACGGTCGCCCGTCACGTCAACGATACCGCCCCACTGGCGCAACATTTTGAGGCGGGAGACCATTGGAAATGTCTCGATCAGGGCGCGCACGGTTTCTTCGATGTGGTGGAAGCTACCGCGCTGGGTGTAGTTGTTGTAGCCGTCTGTACCGCCACCGATGACCATTTCGCCCTTGTCTGACTGGCTCATGTAGCCGTGGACGGTGTTGGCCATGACGACCACATCCATGCAGGGTTTGATCGGTTCGGACACGAGCGCTTGCAATGCTACGCTCTCGATCGGTAATCGAAAGCCCGCCATATCAGCGAGGTGACCGGAGTGACCTGCAACTACCATCCCCAGCTTGTCGCAGCCAATGTCGCCCTTTGTCGTGCTTACGCCAACCACTTTGCCACCTTCGGAACGGATGCCGGTGACTTCGCATTGCTGGATCACATCCATGCCCATGTCGGAGCACGCACGCGCGTAGCCCCAAGCGACAGCATCGTGGCGCGCGGTTCCGCCGCGGGCCTGCCACAGACCGCCCAGTACAGGATAGCGTGGACCAGCCAGATTGATGATCGGGACCAGCTGCTTGACCTTCTCGGGGCTGATGAATTCTGTCTTCACCCCTTGTAGCATGTTGGCATGCGCTGTGCGCTTGTATCCGCGGACCTCATGTTCGGTTTGTGCAAGCATAATAACCCCCCGTGGGGAGAACATCACATTATAGTTGAGATCCTGCGACATGGTCTCATAGAGGCTACGGGACTTTTCATAGATTGCAGCGGAAGGATCCTGCAAATAATTGGACCGGATGATGGTTGTATTGCGTCCTGTATTCCCACCGCCAAGCCAACCCTTTTCCAAGATCGCCACATTCGTGATGCCGAAATTTTTGCCCAGGTAATAGGCTGTCGCGAGGCCGTGCCCGCCTGCCCCGATAATGATGGCGTCATAATGTCTTTTCGGCGCGGCGTCGCGCCATGCGCGGGTCCAGCCGGTATGGTGGCGCATTGCTTCGCGTGCCACTGCAAATACGGAGTATTTTTTCATCGCTGGTGTCCTTGAGGCAGATCCGCTGGCGGATAAGGAATGGATTCGGGTCATGCGCGACCCGCTGGCTTCTTCATGGGGGAGTGGCTGGAAAAGAGGATACTCCGCGCGGCACTCTTTATCAATTTTACGACATAGGCTGCAAGCGGTGGCAGTTGCCGGGGTCTATTCGTCGCGGGAGCGGCTTTGCCCTCTTTTGGTCGGGGCCTGCGCGTATTACATGGGTGCGATAACGGAGGACGGACGTCATGGTGAGTTTCTGGATAGTCGCAGGTGCGATCACGCTGATGGTGGCGGGCGTACTGGCGGCGGCCGTGATACGCGGAGCGCGCCGCGAGGTCGGATCGCGGGCTGCCTCCGACGTTGAAGTGTACCGTGCGCAGCTGGCCGAAGTGGACCGCGATGTGGCGCGCGGCGTTATCGGTCAATCGGATGCGGAGCGTGTTCATGCCGAAGTCGCCCGCCGCCTGATTGCCGCCGACAAAGCACAGACGGACGAGCGTGCCAGCACGACCACAGCGCCCGTTGGACTGGCCCTTGCGCTGATAGGCACCGGATTGATTGCGAGTGTTGCCAGCTACCTTTGGCTCGGCGCGCCTGGCTATGGCGATATGGGTCTTCAGGACCGCATTGCATTTGCCGAGGAGGTGCGCACCTCGCGCCCCGCGCAAGTGGTGGCAGAGCGGTCCCTACCCGAATTTGTCGACCCCGTAGAGATGGACGAACGTTATGTCACGCTAATGGCGCAGTTGCGCGAAACCGTGGCCGAACGTCCCGATGACCTGCAGGGCCATACTTTGCTTGTTCAACAAGAGCGCCGGATTGGCAATTTCGTAGCTGCAAAGCAGGCGATGTCGCGTGTCGTCGCCCTTAAACGGGACACTGTCACAGCTCAGGAGCTTGCCGATCTGGGAGAGCTTCAAGTTCTGGCGGCGGGAGGGTATGTGTCGCCGGAAGCTGAGATGAGCCTGCGCGCCGCGCTCACGCAGGACGCAGGCAATGGTACAGCGCGGTACTATCTGGGTCTGATGCTGGCACAGACCGGCAGACCGGATCAGGCCTTTCGCATTTGGGATGGTCTGTTACGTGCTGGACCCGAAGAAGCACCGTGGATACCACCGATTGTGGCCCAGATCGAAGAGTTGGCCCAGCTTGCCGGCGTGCGATACGCGCTTCCGGAAATCGGCAGCAGCGCAGCACGTGGCCCAAGTGCCGAGGATATCGACAACGCCAGCGATATGACACCGGCAGAGCGTATGGACATGATCGGCAGTATGGTAAGCGGTCTGTCACAACGCCTCGCGACAGAGGGCGGGCCCGCACGCGACTGGGCGCGGCTGATATCATCGTTAGGCGTTTTAGGAAAATGGGAACGGGCACAGGCAATTCATGCCAATGCGATCGACGTATTTTCTGATGACCCTGCCGCTATCGACCTGCTGAATGCAGCAGGCCAGCAAGCCGGAGTTGTAGATTGATTTACGAGGACATCAAAGAATTCGCCGCCAATGTTCCTGCGATGCAGGCGCTTATTGGCCTTGATCTGGGCGAAAAGACCATTGGCGTGGCTGTAACCGACAGCTTTTTATCCGTGGCCACCCCACTTGAGACAGTGCGGCGGCGCAAGTTTGGCCTGGATGCCGCGCGGCTGGGTGAAATCATCGCGGCGCGCCGCATTGGAGGGCTGATCCTCGGGTTGCCGTTTAACATGGACGGATCGGAGGGCGCGCGCTGCCAGTCGACGCGTGCGTTTGCGCGCAATTTCGACCGTTTGCACCCTGCCCTGCCCATAAGCTACTGGGATGAGCGGTTGTCGACTGTTGCTGCCGAGCGCGCATTGCTGGAGGCGGATACGTCGCGCAAGCGGCGTGCGGAAGTGATTGACCACGTGGCTGCAGGATTTATCCTACAGGGTGTGCTGGACAGGCTGCGCGTGTTGCGTGCAGCGCAGGAGGTTTGAGCGATGAGTGACGAAGTCTGGAAGCGCGACGAGGTCGAGAGCCCTTGTGTCAAACTTTGCGTGGTACATCCCCAAAGCCGCCTGTGCACCGGTTGCCTGCGTTCTATCGACGAGATTGGTGCATGGTCGCGGATGAGTGCGGAGGCACGACGTGCTGTCATGGCAGAGCTCCCTAGCCGCGCGGCTGTCCATACGCAGCGACGTGGCGGTCGGGCTGCACGTCTGGCGCGCAAGCTCTAGGTTTATCTCAGACTTCGCGTTTCGTCGGGGTCCCGAACATCGCCATCGCTGCGCGACTGCGCAACTGGCGCGGCATCTCTACAACGCGTGGGGCGTAGAGATTATTTGCCGCAACAAGGCGGTCCGCGCGGGCAAACTCACAACATGGCGCGTTCAAAGCGGGATAAAGACCAACGGGTTTGCGGGACGCGTCATGATAGGCCAACCGGCCAAATGGTCCTGTGATGATCTGTTTCATATGCCTGCCTGCCCTCGTCTGTGCCCCTCTTGCGGGGGCGTTTCCTTGAGCCTACCTCCCATTCGGATCAGGCAACAATATGGCAAATGTAAGTTAATTGGATGCAGGTGCGAAACGGTTACAGTTGTGCAACAGGTAAGGCCGTTCGGAAAGGCACGGGCGCAACCACCGCACAAACATCGGGCATAATCCTTCTTACGATAGTTTTCAGCGGCCATTCTTGCGTTGAAAGCGCCTGATTTATTAGCCTGATCAGGGTTTTCATCCGCGTTGTCTTTCAGGGCGTAGAGAGCCACTGCGCCGCACCGCCGGTGTACTGGGGTCGAAAGAATGCGATCATGCGCCCCTCCCCTTGCGGGTCCGCGCAATTGCGCCATTCCTGCGTACCATGCAGGACAAAGGGATGAAGGAGCGCAGATTGCCCTGTGCCCAGAATCAGCGGTATCTCCTCGCAGGTCGCGAAAACTTCGCGGCGGGCGTCCTTATAAACTTCTGTGATATCCACTTGCGCGGGGTCATGACTTCCAATGGCTTTGCGCAATGCCGCTTGCATGATCCGGTGGCTACCGCGCCAGACGGTTGTTGGGGATCCGGCCACATTGTTGAGCGGAATAGACAGGATATACGCATGGAACTCCCGCGCGAACCGCCGCCGCGCAGGCCCTACGGGTAGAAGCCCGTCAACATGCGCCGCTGACCGCTGCCGCCGGTAGCGGTGATTTGCATCACTCTCATCGGGATCCTGCTGAGGGTAGCCCGGATAGATGATAGACACCTGCGCCTGGTGGAGCGGTAGGTCGGGGACGTGCTCGTGCCAAGGTCCCCGCAGCGCCACGCCCCCGATAAGGCCGGCCGCATCGTTAGGCAGTAAGTCCACACCCACAAACCAGGTTTTTCCATGCCTCAGATTTTCTGGCCCGTGCATCGCGGGATCAGTCGCCACTTTGCGCGCCTCAACCACCGCGGCCTGCGCCCAACGCGCCGTGTCAGGATCAGGGTCGAAGACCGTGAACC
The DNA here is from genome assembly GCF_003610455.1 of Sulfitobacter guttiformis. Classification (NCBI taxonomy): domain Bacteria; kingdom Pseudomonadati; phylum Pseudomonadota; class Alphaproteobacteria; order Rhodobacterales; family Roseobacteraceae; genus Sulfitobacter; species Sulfitobacter guttiformis. Next base: position 892,085 of record NZ_RAQK01000002.1, read on the forward strand.
CGTCGGTGCGGTTTATCACCCCATCATCGCCTTACGCAGCATATTGAGGGCAACCAGCACCAAGAAAACGGCAAATACCCGCTTGAGTGGTTTGGGATCCATCGCGTGCGCCATGCGCGCGCCGATCGGTGCGGTAATCAGCGTCATCGCGATCACCAGCACAAAGGCCACTAAATTGACTGCACCGATGGTATAGGGTGGGCGCGTTGCAGGATCGATGCTCACAAACAAGAAACCGATCACAGACGGCACTGCGATCGCTATGCCGAACCCTGCTGCGGTGGCCACAGCACGGTGGATGGGTGTGTTATAAAGGGTCATAAGCGGTACGCCGAAACTGCCGCCACCAATCCCCATCAACACAGAAAGGAAGCCAACCGACGGCGACAGCGCTGCGAGCGAAATGCCCTTTGGCATCGCCTGCCCCAGCCGCCACTCAGAGCGTCCAAAACCCATGTAAAGACCCACCACCAGTGCCAACACACCGAATATCGCTTGCAATGTCGATGACCGCAGGCCCGAAACCACGAGCATCCCCACCACAGCACCGATCATGATACCGGGTGCCCATGCGCGCAGTATCGCCCAATCCACAGCACCTTTTTTATTATGCGCCAGTACGGAGCGGAGGGAGGTTACGATGATGGTCGCAAGAGATGTCGCAAGACACATCTGCATCAACTGGTCACCGCCGTATCCCAGAGTCTGGAACGCATAAAAGAACGCAGGCACCAGAACGATGCCACCGCCCACCCCCAGCAAGCCGGCCAGTATGCCGGCAAAGGCTCCGATCACCAGCAGCAGTACCGCCATCTGGATTAGCAACATGGTTTCCGGCATTTTGGGCGCTCCTGTGATTGTCCCGCGTGTGAGTCTTGTGGTTTTGCTACACCGCGTGCGTCTGGCTTGCCAGCATGGTTTGCGTCTGAACCTGTTCCAGTGCTTCAAGAACCAGCGCAATGCCCGCATCAGGGCGATGTGCGCCCTCCGACAGCACACGGCGCCAAATACGGGCGCCCGGACGCCCCGCGAACAGCCCCAACATCGGCCGCGTTACAGCCCCCAGTTTGCCGCCACGCTCCAAATGCGCCTCGATATAGGGCAACATGCTGTGAACGATACTTTCGGGCGTGGTATCGTCACCCTCGCCATAGATACGGCGGTCTGCCTGACACAGGATATCGCTCGGCTGGTGATAGGCTGCGCGCCCGATCATCACACCGTCCAACCCCGCATCGAGGGCTGCTTGTGCTGCCTCCAGAGTGGTTATTCCGCCGTTGAGCGAAATGTGTAAATTCGGAAACAGCTCTTTCATCCGGTGCACCAGCGGATAATTCAAGGGTGGAATATCGCGGTTTTCCTTAGGGCTTAGCCCGTCAAGCCATGCCATGCGCGCATGAACTGCCACACGCTCGATTCCCGCGCCCACCATGCGGCTTAAAAACTCCGGCAGCACCTCTTCGGGGTTCTGGTCGTCTACGCCGATGCGGCACTTCACAGTCACCTCGACATCGATCGCATGGCGCATGGCGGTAATGCATTTCGATACCAGTGCGGCATCTTTCATCAAAACCGCACCAAAGGCACCCGATTGAACGCGATCCGACGGACAACCGACATTTAGATTGATCTCGTCGTATCCCGCTGCCGCGCCGATCCGCGCCGCCTCTGCCAGCTCTGCCGGATCGGAGCCGCCAAGCTGCAAAGCTACCGGATGCTCCGACGCATCGTGATCCAACAAATGAAAAGCACGCCCCTGCACCAGCGCAGGCGAAGTCACCATTTCGGTGTAGAGCAATGTGTGCTTACTCATCATCCGGTGTAGGGTGCGGCAATGGGTTGTGGTCCAGTCCATCATAGGCGCGACAGACAGGCGCGCATTTTGATGCAAATTATACTTTTTTATTTCAGACACTTGAACCATCCATCGGCAACTTGGGTAGCGGTGTCTAGGGTTACTGCAAAACAGCCCTGACAACAATAGGCGGAGAGAAGGACCATCTTTTGATATGTCCTTGGCTAGGTAGCAGGGAAACTTGAGTTCAGGCAAAATCGATAAGAAACAACATCCAACGCCCCCGCAACGCACATTGAAAATCTGCAGGATCATCGGCACGTCAGGTAAACGGTCGCCCCCCCGTCACAGCCCTATGGCTGGTCGCATAGCACATATGTCATTTGAGCCGCGCTGCGGTCTGGATAATCAAACTGCTGGCATAGGTCAGTCGTGCCGAAAGCGACCGACCTCGTCGGTGCGCAAGCCATAACTCCTGCCAACGGCGTTCTGGCAGAGGCACGACCTTGAGACGATCAATCTCCCCGAACGAGTCTACGCCGCTTCGGGGAAGAAGAGTGTAGCCGATGCCCTGTGCAACGGACGCGGGGATCTGTCCAATCTGGTTCACATAGCCCCGGACACGCATCTTATCACCGCCGGGATATGCATCCGGAAAGTTCAGATTCAACAGATCGTCTGCGTAGGCATACCCATCAGGATGCGCGATGAAGCCGCGCGCATCAAGCTCCGCAAATGCCGTCACTTCTTCGGGCGCGCCAGCAGGCATAACCAGGCACAGCTCTTCATGTCCAAGGTGGCGTGCCTCCAATCGCGGATGTGTTGGATCAGCCGCCAACACGCCGAGGTCGAAACGTCCGTCGGTTAGACCCGCAAGTATATCCGCTTGCGGTGCTGCTTCAAGCTGGACTGAAAGATCGGGCGCACTTGTCATCCACGGGAACAATGAAGGATAGAGCAGCATAGCGAAGCTGCCTGAACAGGCGATGCGGACCTCGCCTTTATCCCTGTCATCGGTCTCAATTACCTCGCGCAGGCCTTCTTCCTCGCTGCGGCGTGAGAGGCCCAACGCAAAGACCGCCTCGCCTGCCGCCGTAAGCGTAAAGCTTTTGCCCTGCTGGCTAATCAGATTTTTACCCAGCTGCAGTTCGAGCTTTCTCAGATGCTGCGAAACGCCCGGCTGTGTCATATTCAAGCGCTCCGCCGTGCGGGTGAAATGTCCCGTCTCGCAGAGGGTCGTAAATGTGTTGAGCCAATTTGCGTTCAGCATTCTGTCGATTTCGTTTTGTTATGATTAATATTATATTTGATAATTTCACATTAAGCTCCCCCATGTCTAGGTCTGTCTCAATGCACTTTAATTGGAGACCAAAGATGACACCTACCCCACGTACATTTTCCCACATCGGCCTGTCGGTTCCCGACCTTGATGCCGCCGTCAAATTTTACTCGGAGGTCCTCGGCTTTTATGTGGTGATGCAACCTTCCGAAGCCGTCGAGGATGACAGCGCCATTGGCGTTATGTGTACAGATGTCTTCGGACCCGGTTGGGGCTCTCTCAGGATCGCGCATCTGGCAACGGCTGATGGCATCGGCATCGAGATTTTCGAGTTTCCGGGCAACTATGCACCTGAGGACAATCTCGAACACAAGCGTCAGGGCACGTTCCATTTCGCGGTACAGGACCCCGACGTTGAAGGCCTGACAAAGCGGATTGTCGCGGCCGGCGGCCGCCAGCGGATGCCCGTGCGCGAATACTTTCCCGATAAAAAGCCGTACCGGATGGTTTACGTCGAAGACCCGTTCGGGATCGTGTTCGAAATATACAGCCACAGCTACGAGTTGACTTACTCCGCCGGCGCATATGAATAAACGTTCCCGCCGCGCCCTTTGCCATTAAGGGAAAGGCGCGGCGGAAATTGGTAACAGCCTGACTTTGCAGGCCAGATTTCTTGCGCGGCACGTAGAGACCCCAAGGCACGCCAAGCCCTGCAGGGTCTTGCAATGCACGCCGTTGCAGGGATGCGCTAAAGCGGTTCCGCAGCCCTTCAGAAGGCAATAGTTTACGAGCCGTAAAGTCAAACCCCCCGTTGGCATCACGGCTAACTGCCGTCCTTCACGCGGGGCGGATAAACATATTTTCAGTCTCGCCATTCTGGTGGTCAGCGCTGCGGATCGCACGGTAAGCATGCCATGTCGCGTGACCGAGGACCGGAAAGACAACGATCAAACCGACAAATGCTGTCGCGACCGAGGCAAGGAACAGTACCAGCACGATCATGCCCCATGCCAGCATCACAGATAAGTTGTTCCAGACAAGCGCCATGCTTATTCCCAAGGCTGAAAGAGCGTCGGTACGCTCGGTCAGGAGCATCGGCATGGCGAAGACACTGATCGCGAAAGAGAAGGCTGCGAAAAGCGCGCCGACGCTCCCCCCGACCAAGAGTACCACCCAACCGATCGGCGTGGTGAAAAGCATAGGCACAATCTCGTCTGTGCCGGGGAATGGCACGATACCAAAAAACAGTGCCCAGATTAAAACTGCGGCGCGCAGCCATAGCAGCATCAGCAAAAGCAGCAAAACGCCCATAAACCACGCCTGATATCCGGACTTTGGCTGCACAAACAACATGCGCAAAAATGTCGGCTGCTCGCATTCCTCCAGCATCCGGCTTTTTTCATAAAGCCCGTTTGCGATCATAGGGCCAACCACCATAAAGCCGGCAAGCGCCGGGAAAAGGGCGTATTCGTAATTGAACAAGAACAGCGCCCAGACAATCAGCGCCGAGGCTGCAAATATTCCAAAGCCGTACAAAAGGCTGGGTACCGGATTGTTCCATAGGTCCGACCATCCCGCCCGGAGCCAGGCAAACGCCGTTTGCCACGGCAGGTTGCGCGCCCGACGGTTTTCTACCGGTAGTGCCGGCACAACGCCCGGAATGACATCAGCCGCTTCATGGCTATCAGGTTTGGGCGGGTTGTCGGAATTGTTTGTGTGATCACTCAGCATGATGGTTTCGCCGCGCGCAATGCTGCGGCTCCTTCTGTCTGGGGTTGCAGGACGCAGTCGGGTTTGGACGTGAATGCAACCGCGATGAGATGTGCATTTGCACCAATGAACAGGATTGTGACAAAGCTGACAGCGGCAAGCGCAAACAAGCGTGAACCTGTCCAGAACCGGGATCTGGAAACCGTCATCATTGCGCGACCTCCTGCCCAAGTCCCTGAAGATAGACGGCAAGAACTTTACGCTCTGTTTCGGTCATGCGCCCCTCCCACGCAGGCATCCAGCCCTGGCGGCCCTCCCAGATTGTGGTGAACATGCTTTCATCGTCGCCGCCGTAGATCCAGAAATCATCTGTCAGATCGGGCGCTCCCACATCGGTGTTACCCGCGCCGCTGTCACCATGGCAGCTCGCACAGTTATCCGCGAAGATCTCGGAACCGGCTGCAATTGTGTCGGCTTGTGCAACCTCTCCAGACAGCGACTGAACGTAGTCCACAACAGTGCGGATGTCTTCACGGGGCAATATGCCGTCACGCCCGAATGCGAGCATCTGCGCCCATCTGGTATCGGGATGGGTCGCGTTAATGCCCACGCGCAATGTCTCCATGATGCTTTCGGTGTCGCCGCCCCAAAGCCATGCACCGTCAACCAAGCTGGGAAAACCCGGTCCGCCATCGGCCAAACGGCCATGGCAGCCCGCGCAATTGTCACCGAACAACTGGTGCGCAGTGCCGTTAAGCTGCGTCATCATCGCGGGATCCCCAAGTATTTCGCTGGCAGGCAGCACAGCGATCCGGTCGGCCCAAGCGGAACGCCCCATATTTGCGGCGATAATTTTTTCTTCTACCTCAACGCGCTGGTCGAGGCCAAGAATGCCCTTCGTATAGGTTGTGACCAAGGGCCATGAAGGCAGGAGCACCCACATCACCAGCGCCCAGATGTGCGTCAGGATGATGAAAAACCACACTGCACGGGGTACGCGGGTGTTCAACTCGGTGATACCGTTCCATTCGTGTCCGGTGGTCTGGTGCCCTGTAAGCGGGTCGCGGTCTTTTACCGACATGGTTGATCCTCCGCGGATGTTGGGGTGCGCGGTACGGGGGCGTGATGCGCCGGACCGTCTTCATCGTCCAGAATGCTGTTCGCAGCCTTGTCAAAACGGCGTCCCAGAGACGGCCAGAAGGCATAAACCGTGATGCCTATAGACAGCGCAATCAACCAGAACAGGCCAAATGACTTCGCGAGACCGACAAGCAGATCATGTGAAATATTCATCGCTTATTCCTTTGCCAGCGGTTGAAGTTGGGCGGGCAGATCGGTCAGACGCCCGAGGATCTGCAAATATGCTACGAGTGCATCCATTTCGGTCACACGGTCGGATCGCCCGTCGAACATGCGCACAGCAGTTGCATCACCATACCGCGAGATCACACCATCGGCACGGTCGCTATCGGGCTGGGCCTGCCCCACCGCATCATCACTCGCGTGCTCGATCATATCGTCGCTATAGGGCACGCCCACAGCCCGCAGCGCCCAAAGCCGGTCCGGCAGATCGTCGAGGCGCAGTTTTGCATCGAGCAGGGAGGCATAGTGCGGCATTACGGATTCCGGCACCAAGGCACGCGGATCAACAAGGTGGCGCACCTGCCAGTCATCCGAATATTTCTCGCCTATGCGGGCAAGGTCGGGACCGGTACGCTTCGAACCCCAAAGCATCGGATGATCATATTGCGATTCAACTGCCAGCGAATAAGGCCCGTAGCGCTCGACCTCGTCGCGCAGGGTACGGATCATCTGGCTGTGACAGGCATAACAGCCCTCGCGGATGTAGATATCGCGGCCCGCCTGCTCAAGCGGTGTATAGAGCCGCATGTCGGGGTCGATCTCCACAGTATCGTCGATGGTGAACAGCGGTGCGATCTCGACAAAGCCGCCAACACTCGCCGCGAGGATGATCCCGAACGTGAGTGCCATTGAGTGGCGCTCGGCGCGATAGTGGGTTTTTGCCTGAAATTCGAATACCTTGGCAAAGGGTTTTAGGAGGGTTTTCAACATTGGGCTACTCCGCGGCCGGCAGTGCCGGCTCCAAGGCTTTGGTGGGTGTCGGATAATCCAGATCAGGCTCAAGCTCGGGAACGTGGCGGATCGTCATGATCACGTTCCAGAACCCGATGCAGGCACCAATCAGGAAGAGCAGACCCCCGAACGTACGGGCGATATAGTAAGGGTGCATCGCGATCAGCGTGTCGGTGAAGCTAAAGCGCAATGCGCCGCCTTCGGTATATGTCCGCCACATCAGCCCTTGGGTGATGCCACTGTTCCACATCGCAAAGACGTAAATGACCGTTCCCGCCAGCGCCAACCAGAAGTGCCATTCGACAGCTTTCCATGAATACATCGTTTCGCGGCGCCACAGCACAGGCGTCAGCGCGTAGATTGACCCGAAAGTGATCAGCGCGACCCAGCCCATCGCTCCGGCATGAACATGCCCGATCGTCCAGTCGGTGTAATGGGACAGCGCGTTTACCGGACGGATCGCCATAAACGACCCCTCGAAGGTGGACAGACCATAGAATACAGCCGCGACCATCATGAACCGCAGCGTCGCGTCATCGCGCACTTTGTGCCACGCGCCATTCAGCGTCATCAGCGCATTGCCCGCCGATGCCCATGACGGGATCAGTAGCATCACCGAAAACGTCATTCCGAGGGTTTGAACCCAATGCGGAAGCGCAGTGTAGTGCAGATGGTGCGAGCCTGCCCAGATATAGAAGAAGGTAATCCCCCAGAAGGACAGAATAGACAGGCGGTAGGAATAAATCGGACGCCCTGCACGCTTGGGCAGGAAGTAATAGAGCATCCCCAAAAAGCCCGAAGTCAGGAAGAAAGCCACCGCATTATGGCCATACCACCACTGGGTCATAGCGTCCTGAACGCCCGAGAACGCTGAATAACTTTTTGCACCGCTAAAGGACGCAGGCACGGCCAGGTTGTTGACGATATGAAGAATCGCAACGACAAGAATGAACGCCAGATAATACCAGTTCGCAACATAGATGTGCGGCTCGTTGCGGCGCGCAAGTGTCCGGATATAGAGCACAAAGTAGACGACCCAGACAACGACAAGCCAGATGTCGGCATACCACTCGGGTTCGGCATATTCCTTGGACTGTGTAACACCCATGAGATACCCGCTTGCTGCGATGATGCAAAACAGGTTGAACCCCAACAGCACGAACCACGGCGTTACCTGATCGGGCATCCGCGCACGACAAGTCCGCTGCATAATATGAAACGACGTGGCGATCAGGGCATTGCCCCCAAAGCCAAAGATGACGCCGGATGTATGAACTGGACGGATCCTTCCGAAACTCGACCATGGTGCATCAAAGCGCAGATCGGGCCACGCGAGCTGGGACGCAACCCAGACGCCCATGCCCATGCCGACAATGGCCCAGATCAAGGTCAGAATGATGCCGACCTTGGTAGGGTCGTCATAGTAGGATGCTGCGCGGTCCTCATCGGGTTCATGATTATACAGGGCGTTACCCACGACAAAGAACAGCACACCGCAGAACAGAAGGACAATCCAGCCATGAGCGCCCATGACGTCATTGCGCCCCGCAACGGCCATGATAAGGCCGATCAGGGCGCCGATCCCCGTGATCAGCATTGCACGGGCGCGTTCGGCACCGGTCAGGTTGGACATCATGATTTAGTCTCCTTGGGCTTGGCAGGCGTCTTGGTGTTAGTTCCGGTGAGCGGTCTGTCATCATCGAACAGGATGCGCTCTGCATCGCCGGACAGGTCTTCGTACTGGTTGGACCGCAAGCTCCAGAAGAAAGCGGTCAGCCCGATAATCCCCATCAGCAGGGTTACGGGAATGAGGATCGTGAGGACCGTCATGCGGCCACCTCCTTTAAACGTACCGGTGCCGCGGCTGGGCGGATGTCAGGTTGTGCCGCACGGTTCAGCCGCAGGGCATTGAGCGTTACGAGGATCGAAGACCCAGACATCGCAAGAGCCGCGATCAGGGGCGTCACCACCCCCGCAACGGCAAGCGGTATAGCGATGCAATTATAAATGATGGCCAGTGTAAAATTTTGCCGCACGATTTTTGCAGTGTCGCGTGCAACCTGCCATGTTGCAGGGACAGCCCCCAGATTGTCGCGCAGGAAGACAAAGTCTGCTGCCATTCGGCCTGCGTCCGCCGCGCTGGAAGGCGCCATGGACACATGCGCCGCCGCAAGTGCTGCCGTGTCGTTCAGCCCGTCCCCGACCATCAGTGCCCTGTGCCCTGCCCCGCGCAGCACCTCCAGCGCCTCAATCTTTGCAGCGGGCGTAGCGCCATAACGGACGTCCTCAATCCCGACAGCGTCGGCAATATGCAGCGCGCGGCTCTCGATGTCGCCGGAAATCATCGCGACAGGAACTTCCAGCCCCTTGAACACAGCAATAGCGTCAACTGCACCGGGGCGCAGGCTTTCGCTCAGGGCGAAAGAGAAAGCTGGCGCTCCCTCAAAGGCAAAAACGGGGCTTGCCATATCTGCGGGGACCTTTGCAATTTCCCGAACCCAGTCCGCACGACCAAGACGGGCGCGCCGTCCCTCTACCCATCCCTCGACACCGAAACCGGGCAACTCGGTCGTGTCCGATACCTCCTGCGCATGATCGGAAATGTGCATCATAATCGCGCGCGATGCGGGGTGGCCGGAATGCAGCGCAAGCGCCTTGACCGCCGCGCGTGCAGCGGCTGTCGCAGGCACCGCAGCAATGGTCGGTGATCCGGTGGTCAGGGTGCCCGTTTTGTCGAACACGGCGCGGTCGATTTCCGCCAGCCTTTCAAGCGATGACCCGTCCTTCATCAAAATGCCCATGCGCATCAGGCGGCCTGCGGCGACAACATGTGCGACAGGCACGGCCAGTCCAAGCGCACAGGGGCAGGTGATGATAAGCACGCTGATGGCCACGAACGCGGAGGTCTGCCAATCGCCGCCGGTGACGAACATCCATCCTGCAAAGGTCGCCAGCGCCAGTGTATGAACGACTGGCGCATAGAGTCGCGCGGCACGGTCAGCGATGCGGACATAACCGGCCCTACCCGTCTCTGCCGCCGTTTGCATCCGGATCATCTGCGCCAAAAATGAGCTGTCGGAATCGCGCAAGGCACGCACTTCAATCGTACCAGTGAGATTGAGGGTTCCGGCCTCCAACGTATCCCCCGGCCCTGCAGCAACCGGCATGGCCTCGCCGGTGATCAGCGAACAGTCCAGATCCGTACTCCCGCTCTGGATGACCGCATCGACGGGCAACCGCTCGTTCGGAGCGACAGACAACATGGCACCAACGGACACACCGGACAGTGGAACGTAGGAAACGGTGCCGTCCTCCTGGCGGACCATCGCGCCGCTCGGTGACAAACGTGCCAGTCCGGTAACTGCACTACGCGCCCGCGCCCTCATCAAATGATCCAGATACCTCCCTGCCAACAAAAAGAACAACAAGGTGACTGCCGCGTCGAAAAATACATGCTCCCCGCCGCCCAAGGTCTCGAATACGCTCAGCGCAAGGGCCAGAATAACACCCAGCGATATTGGCACATCCATGTTTGTGCGCCGTGCCTTCAGAGCCCCGATTGCGGACGCAAAAAACGGCTGACCCGCATAGGCGACCACAGGAACGGCGATCAGTGCGGAAACCAGATGGAATGTGTCGCGGGTCTGGTCTTCGGCGCCGGACCAAACGCCAACCGACAGCAGCATGATATTCGCAGCACCAAAACCGGCAATGGCCATAGCGCGCAAAAGCTGTCGGCCGACAACATCGGTTTTTTCAGCGTCAGGATCGCCCATGTCGGCGGGGGTGGCATCAAAGCCCAGCGCGGCGAGCGCATCAATCACATTCACCGGATCAGCATCGGGACCGGCCAACGTGACGTTAGCCTGCCGCAGCGTGAGATTGACCCGCGCCGATCGCACATCCTCGCGCGCATTCAGCGCCCGTTCGATAGAAGCGATACATCCGCCACATTTGATACCGGGCACAGACAGAACAATATGGCCATCACCGTTCTCCAATGTTCGCAGGCTTGCGCGCACCTGCGCGCGATCAAGCGGACCGGGTGCCGCATCTGCCGAAAGTCGCGAAGCCAGCACACCAATTGCGGGATTACTGCTTACCATTATTTCTGCCCCGCCTTCCGGATACCCACGCCAATTACCGATCATCCTGCGATCAGCAGCGTCACAATTGCCACGCTGGCACATATGGCAGGTTGATCTGGATCAAGGTTTTTCCAGAATTCGCGCTTAAGCTGATGATACTTTGACCTGCACAAGGAAGCTCTGACACTCACATGCAACAGCCCCTTCAATCCTCGCATCTCATCGGCTTGCGCGACTTTGGTGTTTGTCTGGAGGAGCAGTTCGATCTGTGCGTGAAGCTGGAGGACCTTGCAGACTCGCTCCCCTCGAAAGTAGATACCCGTGTGGCGATGATGCTTGCCCGTCGCCTGCAATCTGCCTTGCGTCGGTGTCACGCCTTGGAGGAAAAAATCGTATTTCCGGTTTTACTAAGTGCTCAGACAGATATTGCGGCCATTCTGGACCGGCTGCGGCAGGAGCACCTTGAAGACGAGTATCATGCCAACGATGTATATGATGCCATTCAGGCGTATGTCGCCACACGCGACAGGAAGGATGCCGAGCAACTTGGATATATGCTCAGGTGCCTGTTTATCTCATTGCGGCGGCATCTGGCCTTCGACTGTGACTATGTGCTGCCACTGTTGCGGCGCGCGGCAGTTCTCTGAGGGTCTGTTGGTACAACGCCTGCGTGAATTTCGAGCGCTGTTAAATCGCTGACTGTGACACAGCGGTTTTTTTCGATCGTCACGATCCCTGCCTTGCGCAGATGCGAGAGCTGGCGGCTGACCGTTTCGACCGTCAGCCCGAGAAAGTCCGCGATGTCCGCCCGGCGGAGTGGAATGTCGAAACTGTTCGCGAAGCCGTTTGCATAGGGGTTGATGTGCCGTCCCAGCAACAGCAAAAAAGAAGCGACCTTTTCGGCTGCGGTTTTCTGCCCCAGTGTCATCATCCAGTCCCGTGCATCATCCAGCTCGCGAAGCGCCTGCTCATAGAGGCGGTGCTCCAATCCGGGCGATTGGCGTAGCATTTCTTCCAATGCCGATCTGGGGAATGTGCACAGGCGCACCGTGCTGGCGGCCTCTGCTCCGATCTCGCTGCTTTTGGCAAATGGCCGCCCTAGAAAATCGGGTGCAAACTGAAGTCCCACAATCTGCTGGCGACCATCAGGCAACAGACTGGTGAGCTTCACAACCCCGCTCAGGATATTGGCGTAACCATCGGCTGGCATACCGGCTGCGATCAATTCGGCACCCGGTTCAACCTCGCGGCGTCCGGCCTGTCGCCCCAACTGCACCAGCTGTTCGGGATCCAGCGCGCCGCATATTCCCCGATGACGTGCTTCGCATGCCTGACAAAGCGTCGGTACATCGGCGTTATGGATATCGCGTCGCATGTAGGCGCCTCCTTGTATCTGTTTGCAGCAGCAAAACCTACCGTGAGCGACATCTCATCGCGTCTGGTCGTAGGCCTGATATTCAGGTCTGAACGCGGTCCCTCAAGATACTCTTATACTCGATAAGCCTGCACGGTATTGAAAATCCGGCGAGTCGGCTTAGCTTAACCGAACCGACTGCGTACTTAAACGTCTGCAAGGGGTATCACACAAAATGATATTTTGGGATAGCCAGTACGCAGGCGCAAAACGGGACTGCCACGCGGCAAACATTGCCCCTATGCGGGAAATTTTTCCAGCTTGGCAAGGATCGGGCAATCAGGCCGGCTGTCGCCTGCGCATTCACGCACCAGATGGGACAGAGTATCGCGGATCGCGGCGAGATCTTCGATTTTACGCTCGATCTGTTGCAAGTGCTCTTTCGCAATGGCGCGCACATCCGCGCTCGCGCGGTCCTGATCATCCCACAGCGCCAGCAAATTACGGCAATCCTCAATGGTAAATCCCAGCGCACGGGAGCGTCCCAGAAACGCCAGCTTGTGCATATCGCTCTCGCGAAAACTGCGATAGCCGTTTGTATCACGCAGCGGTGTAATGAGGCCGATGTCCTCATAATAACGTATGGTCTTGACAGGAAGGCCGGATTTCTTGGCCACTTCGCCGATGTTCATAAGCTTCCTCCTACTCTGCTATTGCGGGGACAAAGGCGGGCTTGCCCCCACGACGGGTAGTTTCTTCCGCAACAGGCCGTTTGATCCAGCGTAACCGTAATGCATTGGACAGAACAAAAACACTCGATAACGCCATCGCCCCTGCCGCCAGCGCGGGCGATAGCATGAGGCCCGACACAGGATAGAATACTCCGGCCGCTACAGGGATCAGAAGTGCGTTATATCCAAAAGCCCAAAACAGATTTTGCCGGATGTTGCGCATGGTTCGGCGACTGACGTGAAATGCGTTAACAACACCGCCAAGATCGCCAGACATCAGCACAACATCCGCTGCCTCTATGGCCACATCTGTGCCAGTACCGATGGCCACCCCCACATCCGCATGCGCGAGCGCAGGCGCATCATTGATCCCGTCCCCGACAAAAGCGACCTTGCGCCCCCCTGCTTGCAACTGCTGCATTGCAGTGACTTTGCCTTCAGGCAGAACTTCGGCAACGATTACATCAATCCCCAGTTGGGACCCGATCGCCTCAGCCGTGGCTTGATTGTCACCCGTGATCATTGCCACCTTGAGACCGAGCCCATGCAGCGCCGCAATTGCCTGTGCACTACCTGCCTTTACAGGGTCCGACACTGCGATGACTGCTGCCAACTGCCCGTCGATTGCAGCGTAAAGCGGAGTCTTGCCCGCTTGCCCCAGTAGCGTACCGGCATCCCGTACACCGTCCAGCGCAATGCCTTCACGCAGCATCAGGCGGTCGGCACCGACGAGGATCTGCTGCCCCTCGACAACCGCGCTAACACCGTAGCCGGTAATCGACCGAAAATTTTCTACCGCTGCAAGGGTCAATCCATCGTGCTGTGCATGACGCACGATGGCATCTGCAACAGGATGTTCCGAAGTGGCCTCGACCGACGCAACAAGGCGCAGCACGTCGCGTTGCGTGAACCCCTCCGTCACGGTCAGATCCGTCAGTTCAGGCCGCCCTTGGGTCAGCGTGCCGGTTTTGTCAAAAGCAACTGTTTGGATGTCGCCCAGCGATTGCAGTGCATCACCGCGCCGGAACAGCACCCCCATCTGCGCCGCACGCCCCGTTCCCACCATAATAGAAGTGGGGGTGGCCAGACCCATGGCACAGGGGCAAGCGATGATAAGCACGGCAACCGCCGCCACCACTGCAAAGCCCAGCGCGGGTGTTGGCCCCACCACCAGCCACGCGCAAAACGTCAGTGCCGCAATCCCCATCACCGCAGGAACGAACCATAGCGTAATCCGGTTAACCAGATCCTGAATGGGCAGCTTGGCACCCTGTGCTTCCTCAACCATGCGAATAATCTGCGACAGCATCGTATCGCTGCCCACCTTTGTGGCGCGAAACACCAGCGCGCCGGCACCATTGACCGTCCCACCAACAACGGTGGCACCTTGGGATTTCTCCACCGGAACAGGCTCACCCGTTATCATGCTTTCATCGACATAAGAGGCACCGCTCACGATTGTACCATCGAGAGGGATCTGCGCACCCGGTCGAACCTGTACCAGATCACCGACGACGATATCATCGACGGCCACTTCAATAGTCTCGCCTCCGCGCTCCACACGGGCGGTACTGGCCTTGAGGCCGACAAGTCGCGCGATTGCCTCTCCGGTCCGGCCCTTCGCACGCGCCTCAAGGAACCGACCCAGAAGAATTAGCGTGACGATCATCGCAGCCGCCTCGAAATAGACCGCACGGCTACCGGCAGGCAGCAACGCAGGAACAAACAACGCAACTGTGGAATACCCCCAAGCCGCCGAGGTGCCCAGCGCCACAAGCGAATTCATATCAGGGGCGCCGCGCAACAGCGCCGGAAACCCCTTGAGATAAAACTGCCGCCCCGGAACCGCGAGAACAATGGTCGTCAGCACAAACTGAATGCCCCAACTCACCGACATGCCCATCGTTTCCATAATCCAAAGGTGCAGCGCGGGGATCATATGACCGCCCATCTCAAGCACAAAAACTGGCAATGTCAGTGCCGCAGCCAGCAATGTCATAAATTTGAGATGGGTTTCTTCCATAGCTTTGCGATCACGAACATCCTGTGCGCCGCCGTCTTCAGTGACCAATCGAGCAGGGTATCCTGCCTCGTTTGCCGCCCGTGAAATTACTTCGGTGGGAATCGCCAACGCTTCAACAGTTGCCACCTCTTGCGCCAAATTGACGGCGGCATGGACAACACCGGGCACGGCCATCAGGGCATGCTCGACCCGCCCCACGCAGGAGGCACAGGACATATTTTCAACCGAAAACCTGTAGGTTTGCAGCTGAGCCGGATATCCCGCCTGCGATAGCGCAACAGCAACATCCCGCAAACCCGCACCGTCAGCCATCACTACCGTGGCCGTCTGCGCTGCAAGATTAACGCTTGCCGACTGCACGTCCTTTACAGCCGTCAAGGCATTTTCAACCCGCCCCACGCATGAGCCGCAGGACATATCGCGCACGTGAAAGGTGAAAGAATTTTGGCGGCTCATGTCATCGACTCCTGTGTTTCACCTCATCACATAGGGGTTCCAGCAGCTGGAGGGTCAAGGGCAGATCTGGGATTGTTTCTGCTGCTGCCATTTGGAAGCTTATCAATCAGTAACTAAGGACAAACTGCATCGACATGATGCCCCCACGCGGGGGGATCCGGTCGCCTCGCGCACGGGCGTGTGGCGCACCCGTCTTGCACTACCTCGCGCTCCGTAAGGTTCTCGTAAGTTTGGCGTGGTGAATGCCGCTTAAACAACAGCAAAGATTCACCACTATGACCCCATTTCAAATCATAAAGACCCGTGTTCAGCAATTGCGGAGCACCTATCCGCTATCGCCGCTGTCTCTGAGCGCGCTGGTGCTTGTATTTATTTTCTGCACAGCCAATGCCACATTCTGGACCATTGGTGCTGAAGTGTTTTCAGGTAGTCTGCTTTCGTTTGCAGGGTTCGGTTTGGCCATATTTTTGCTCACACTAGCATTTTTTTCGACGTTCGGTTTTCCTTGGACGGTCAAGCCCTTTCTGATTTTTATGCTCATCCTGAGCGCAGTGACTTCGTATTACATGGACACGCTCGGCGTGATCATAGACCGCGACATGATCCAGAATGTGATGGTCACTACGATCACGGAATCCAAGCACCTACTAACCGCCGGTTTCATCCTCCATGTGGTCCTGTTCGGCGCTCTGCCCGCCCTTGTTGTGGCAGCAGTCAGGGTAAAACGGTTCGGTCTGCTGCGCACTTCCCTTGTGCCAGTGCTGACGCTGACGTTGGGCATCGCGGTGGCGGCGGGCTTGCTTATGAGTGATCTCAAATCCTATTCGTCTATCCTGCGCGAACGTAAGGATTATATGAGCAGTTTCCAACCTGGTGCACCCTTGGTCGCTACGGTCCGTTATGCCAAAATGATGGCACGTTCTACCAATGTTATCGTGGCAGCAGTGGGCGAGGATGCAGTGAAAGGGGAGGCCTACAGTCCTGAACGCAAACCGTTGCTGACAATCGTTGTCGCGGGCGAGACAGCCCGCACACAGAATTTCAGCTTGAACGGCTACGGTGTGAAAACCAATCCGCGGCTTGAGCATTTGCCTGTCGTCAGTTTTACCGATGTCAGTTCTTGCGGGACAGCCACGGCGACCTCCCTGCCTTGTATGTTCTCGAAGTTTGACCGCGATGGATATTCCTATGAAAAAGGGATTTCGAACGAAAGTGTTCTGGATGTGCTGGATCACGCGGGTTTTCACGTTGAATGGTGGGACAACAACACCGGGGACAAAGGTATTGCCGCTCGCGTTCCCACCCGCAGCCTTACTCATGAAACAGACCCCGAATTTTGTGCCGCGGGTGAATGTATGGACGGCATTTTCATGAATGCGCTTGCTGAATACGCGGACACAATTACCGAGGATACAGTACTGGTGCTCCACCAGATCGGCAGCCATGGCCCCACCTATCACCTGCGCTACCCGGCGCAATTCGAGCGGTTCACCCCGGCATGCAATACTGCGGAGTTCAAGCTGTGCTCTCCCGACGAGATTGTAAATGCCTACGACAATACAATTGCCTACACAGACGAAATTCTGGCGCAGACAATCGAATTCCTTGATGCTCAAGAACGGCTTTCAACAGCACTCATCTATGTATCCGACCACGGTGAATCGCTGGGCGAAGCGGGACTGTACCTACATGGCTCCCCCTATTTCATGGCCCCCGCGACCCAGACAAAAGTACCGATGATCCTGTGGATGTCGCAAACCTTCACGGAGCAATTCGGCCTTGATAAAGATTGCCTTGCCGCAAAACGTGACGCACCTTTGTCACATGACAATCTGTTCCATTCCCTGTTGGGTATGCTGGATGTCCAGACCCAAGCCCGTACACCCGCTCTTGATCTGTTCGAGACGTGCCGTAACCACCAAAAGGTAGCCAGCAAATGAGCCTTCACCCGGACGCATCCCGCGCAAAACCCGATCGTGTCACAGGAATTGCGCATATCTTTGCCGCCACAGGCTATTCCATCGGCGGCATCCGCAGGCTGTGGCAGGAAACAGCGTTTCGGCATATTGTCCTTGGCCTTCCGGTTTGCACAGGAGTTCTGGCCCTCGCAGGCGCGCGCGTGCCCGATTACTGTGTTCTTGTGATCCTGTTTTTCGGTCTCGTTGCCACCGAGGCGCTGAACACGGCAATCGAGTGTATCGTGGACCACCTCGCGCCCCACTGGGCCGAGTTTGCCCGCGATGCAAAAGATCTCGGTTCGCTGGCGACGATGTGTATGCTGGCGGCCAATGGCGTGTTTGTGGGCCATGTTGTGTGGCGGGCGATAAGTGCCTGATCGGGACTTATAGATCATGTCCCACCTTTATTTGTCCGCGTGCAACATTGTAAGCTGCGCACATGCTACTCCGAAAAGGCCAAAACATTCATGCGCATCCTTTTGATCGAAGACGAGGCCGCGTTGGCCCGCCCGCTGCGCGAGCATCTAGAGGCAGATCAAAACATCGTAGAGTGGTTCAAGACGCTCGATGAGGCCGACAGTGCCATCCTTACGCTCGAATACGATGTTGTGTTGCTGGATCTTCACCTGCCTGACGGCGACGGTCTGTCATTCCTGAGCAGAGTGCGTGATCGCAATATCAGCACTCCAGTCATTATTCTGACAGCGCGAGACAAGGTATCCGACCGGATAGACGGCCTTAATCGCGGAGCGGATGACTATGTAATAAAACCTTTTGATCTGGACGAGGTAAAGGCGCGCATCCACTCTGTTTGTCGCCGCAGTGCGGAGCAAAGCACCCAGACCACATTGGTGCGCGATCTGAGCATTTGCCTGACCGATCACAGCGTGACGCGCGCAGGCAAAGCTGTCCGGCTGACAGCCAAGGAATGGAGCGTGCTCGAAGTGCTACTGCGTCGCAAATCGAAGATAGTACCAAAAGAAAGCCTTGAGGCAGCCGTTTACGCTTTCGGTGACGAGGTCGAAAGTAATGCACTGGAGGCTCATGTCAGCCGTCTGCGCGCTAAATTGGGTAAGGATCTGATCGTGACACATCGCGGCGTGGGATACATGCTCGCCCCATGAAAACACGCCCCACCAGTCTGCTGAATACCCTATTCCGGTCACTGCTGCTCCCTGGGTTTGTGGCCGCTATTTTGGGCGTATTCATCGTCTATAGCCTTGTGAAAGAGGAATACGACGAACTGCATGACATTGCATTGCTCAGTAAGGCGAATTTGCTGATGCAGGTTTTCGAGGCCCGGAACGTACCTGTCCGAGGTGCGTCTTTTGCGGATACTTCGAACCCGCTATTGTTCGAATTCGCATTCCTCAAACAAGGCGAGCGGACGGTGTTCTGGGTTCTGGGCCCCGGACAGGAAATCATCCAAAGCTCCCCTGATGCCGATCAAGGATTGCTGGCCGCGCGGATAAAAGACGGACTTGTTACCGCTTTTGATCACCGTATCGCGCAGGTGAGTACACCAGACGGACAATTAAGCGTGGTGGCCGCTGCCCCGATGGGGGAGCGCAACGAGGCGATCAGGGAGGTCGTCCTCGGAGTAAGCGCGGGTTTCATTCTGTTGGGCATGTTTGTCATCTTTGCTGCCTACCGCGCTGTTCGACGCTCAGCCAAAGTAATCGCGGATCTAAGCGCCGAAATCGGCACCAAAGATGCCCATGACCTTACCCCAATTGATCGCAAAAACACATTCTCCGAAATTGAGCCCGCGATTGATACAATCGACACGCTGATGAAGCGCCTTGACGCAACCCTTGCGGCAGAGCGGGCTTTTGCTACCAATGCGGCACATGAACTGCGAACGCCCGTCGCAATCTGTGTTGCCCACGTTCAACGGTTGCGTACTAAATTGAGCGATCCGGCTGCAATCGGCAGCGCGGCAGAGATCGAGCAGGCTCTCAAACGGCTAACGCGCCTGATCGAGCGTTTGCTGCAAATGTCGCGGGCGCAATCAGGGCTCGGCACTGCTGCTGCGCACAGCGATATCGCACCGGTGGTCAATCTTCTGCTGCGCGAACTGCGCGCGCGGGTGCCGTCCGATACCGATCTGTTAATCACACCGTCCAACGGCATATGGCGCAGTAATGTCGACCCCGACGCCATTGGGATCATTCTAAACAATCTTTTTGATAATGCCCTAAAACATGCCTTCGGTAGCAGCCCATTGGAAATCGATGCCTCCTGCGCGGGGCGCATCGTGATCTCGAATGATTGCGAGGCCCTAACGCCCGACAAACTGGGTGAAATTCAGGACCGGTTCGTGCGCAGCTCCCCTGCCGCCGAAGGCTTCGGCCTTGGTCTGTCGATCGTGCGCACGTTGTGTCAGCAATCAGGGAGCAGCTTGACGCTAAACTCGCCTCTTCCGGGGCAGACACGCGGGTTTTGTGCCATTTTGACCCTGCCAATCGACGGTAGCTAAAACAGACGGCAGCGCCAAGCATTGCGCCCCTTGTCAATGCGCGAGGTGCTACGGCACACTGGTGGAAACAAGTTCCAGAAAGCAAATCCATGACCCGCAAACACGCCCTAGACGCAGCCGCCACCTATTTTGACGACGGTACCCTCAAGAATGATCTGGCCGCTCTCGTCGCCTATCGCAGCGAAAGTCAGAACCCTGATCAGGTCGATGTGCTGCACGAATATCTTACAAAAGCGCTCCAGCCGCGTCTTGAGGCGATGAATTTCGAATGTGCGATCCATGACAACCCCGCGACCAGATTTTCGGGCGGTCCGTTTTTGATCGGTCACCGGATCGAAGATGAGGCTCTGCCAACGATCCTTACATACGGGCACGGCGATGTAATCTGGGGACAGGACGCAAAATGGCGCGAGGGACTTGAACCATTTTGCCTGACCGAAGAAGGTCCACGCTGGTACGGACGCGGCACGGCGGACAACAAGGTGCAGCATCTCATCAACATCGCAGCCTTGGAAGCAGTACTGGCTGTGCGCGGCAAGCTGGGTTTCAACGTCAAAATCGTGATTGAGACCAGCGAGGAAATGGGCTCTCCAGGGCTGAGCGAAATGATGTCACTGCACCGTGAGGCACTGGCGGCGGATGTGTTTATCGCCTCTGACGGCCCACGGCTGAGTGCGCAGCGCCCAACGATGTTCATGGGATCACGCGGCGCAATCAGTTTTGATCTCGAAGTTGATTTGAGGGTGGGTGCGCATCATTCGGGCAATTGGGGCGGATTGCTCGCCGATCCCGCGATCATCCTGTCGCATGCAATCGCAAGCATTACGGATGCCCGCGGGCAGATGCAAATTCCACAATGGCGCCCCGACAGCCTGACACCCGCCATTCGGAACGCCTTGCGTGATCTTCCCGTTGCAGACCAGAGCGTACCAGAGGTTGATACAGATTGGGGCGAAGCCGAGCTGACCCCGGCCGAGAGGGCATATGGCTGGAACAGTTTTTCAGTATTAGCGATGACATCCGGGATCCCCGAAGCGCCGGTAAACGCGATCGCAGCAAAGGCATGGGCGCGTTGCGCGCTGCGCTATGTGGTGGGCACGGATGTGGCGCGTATCCTGCCCGCCTTGCGTGAGCATCTGGACGCACGCGGATTTACCCAAGTAAAGGTGGTGCCTGTGGACAAGGGCGTCTTTGCCGCGACACGTCTGGACCCAGATCACCCTTGGGTCAGCTATGTCCGTGCGTCCTTGCGTGAGACAACAGGCAACGAGCCTCACGTTCTGCCCAATCTCGCCGGATCGCTGCCGAATGACTGTTTTGCCGATGTGCTGGGTTTGCCTACGATATGGATCCCCCATAGTTATCTGGGGTGTAACCAACATGCCCCAAACGAGCATGTTCTCAAATCGGTATGCCGCGAGGGGATGTTGGTGATGGCGGGTCTATTCTGGGATATCGGGACAGGCACGCCTGACCGTAAAACTGGATGACTTGCGAGATCAAAGGTGGCGCATTTCAGTAGGCGTTGAATTCAAACAACATCCGCGTCCGCTCCTCGGTGAGGGTGGTTTTGCAATTCATCTCTATCATTCCGTGTAGCGATCCACCCTCATAGGGGCTCGCATGAGCAGAGCAAGCCGCATCGCGGTAGGCGAGCCAAGTCCTTTGCGCGATCAGCAAGGCCTCGCCCTGCCCGATCGCCTCACCGAACTCGCGCGCTGATTTCCATGCATCGTTCAGCGCATCATCCGCAGTGCCGTATGCTTGGGCGGTGCAATCGTTCATCTCCTGCTGGGTGGTCGCGGCATCGCAAGATGGCTCTGACTGGGCCTTCAAGGGTGCGGCAGCGACTACAGCGACACAGACGGCAGCGGCACGCAGGGCGGAATATAACCATTTCGAAGGCGGAAAAGCCATGTCCTAATATCCTTAACTTTGTCTGTCTCGCGCACTCTAAACATCCTGTGTGATCTGGACCTGCGGCCGCGCCCCGCCCAATCCGGCAAAAGCCATCTGACGGCAGGAAAACACAATGACCTGCTGGTCAGCCGCCACACGGTGCAGCGCAGTGAACATCGCCATGATGCGGTTGTCATCAGAATAGACCAGCGCATCGTCCAGAATTACCGGCATAGGCTTGCCCTGTCGAGCAAACAGGCGGGCAAATGCAAGGCGGGTCAGGATGGCGATCTGCTCTTGGGTACCACCGCTGAGCACCTCCATCTGCTCCTCCGCCCCGCCCCGTGCCAAACCTTGTGGCAGCATGGAGGCCGGATCAAAGCTTAGGGCGGCATCCTCGTGCAGCAAAGCCAACAGTGGTGCCAGCTCTTGCTGGACCGGACCGAAATAGGCCTCCTGTGCGGCCCCCCGCTTTGAACGTAGCGTCTCGAGCAGCAAGGTCAGGCCAGCCGCCTCATGGGCAAAGCGTGCGGCGCGCTCATTGGCGGTCCGCATCAGTCCGGCAACCTCGTCGCGCTTTTCCTCCACACCATCCTCGGCGCGCGCACGAATTGTCGCGCTCAGATCGGCGCTGCGGGTACGCAGATCATTGTGCTCCTCCCGGTTGTTATACGCCACGCTTCTGGCGCGGGTCAGATCCGCCTGCGCACTTGCCAAATCAGGAGCTTGGGCGCGAATATCCGCTGCAACGCTGCGGGCAGCAAGCGCTGCGGCCTGTGCGGCCACATGCCTGCGAGCCGCATCAGACTGTCGTTGCGCAAAGGTTTCTGCGTCACCATATGCGGCGGTTGCTGTATGAAATAGCGCCTGTGCTGCCTCGTATCTGGCGGTGGCCTGCACACTGGCCGTACGGGCGCCATCGCGCAAATCGCGAGCCACCTCATATTGGCGTCGCGCGGCCTGCTCGTCTTGTTGTGCGGCCTCAAGAACGGTTTCGACCAGCGCAGGATCAACAGGTGTCTCCGCATCAGGCGTGCGTAGACTGTCGAGCGCGGCCTTGGCCTGCACGAGCGCACTTTGCATTTGCGCCATACCTTGCGGGGCCAACGTCTCGATTATGCGGGTCAAAAGCGCGCATTCCGACGCGGTCTCGGTCCGCTGTGCGGCCGCTATCCGCGCGGCATGGGTATCCTCCATGCCAACCTGCGCAAGCGCACTGTCCAATGTTCGCTGTGCCCTCTCGATCTGGGCTGTGTCTGCTGCTGCAGCACCTGGATCGAGGATCATGCGCCCGATCCCCGGCAGTTCAAACACCTGCCGCCTATCAATGGAATGACCTCCCGCGCCGAGTGGAACATCGCCCGACAGCACCCTGCCCGCCCCCTCGTAAGACAGATGCATTTGCACTCCGCCCGCTGCGCGCTCGGCGGTGATGCGCAGCAGTTCTGCCTCCGCTTTCTCGATGCGGGCAAGTGCCTGCGGCGTCACAAGCAACGTTTCAAGGGCAGCCGTGAGCTGTTCCAGCGCAATGCGTTTCTCGTTCACCTGTCCAACCTGCGCCAAGAGACCGGCATGTTTTTCAGCAGCGCTCCGGCGCAAAGCATGGTTCTGAGCAGCCTCTTTGGCAACTTGCGCCTTTGCAAGGGCGGCGCCGGTGCGGGTGATGCTGGCCTGTGCCAGATCAGCGGCTTCCTGTGCAACAACCGCCTTTTCCTGCGTCTCCTCGCGGATCTTTTCCGCCTGCTCCAACGCGATCTGCGCCATCTCCAACCGCTCCGCAGCAGTGAGCAATCCATTCAGCTTTGTCGCAGCTGCCTCCAGCTCGAGTTGCCGCAGGCTGGCATTGGCTTCCGCCTGTTCGATTTTTTGGGAATGCGCCTGTGCGGCCTCAAAGCGGATCTGCGCCTGCTCCAGATCCTTTTCGATGGCCTCCTTTGCGCCCGGCGCATTAAGGACTGCGAGGCGGGCGGCCACCTCGCGGCGCTGCACCAGCGCCTGTGACAATGCACGACAAGCTAAATCAAGTTCTGCATGATGCGCCTCAAAGGTCTGCGCCTGCGTCAACGCCTCTTTCCACGGGCCATTCGCTTTTGGCTGTCCGGTCGTGGTCGCAAGACGGGCCAGGGCCTGTGTCGCGGCCTCGATCACACGGTCCATGCGACGGCCTCCCGTGATCATGTCGATCTCCCCCGCGACCGATGATAATAGATTGCGCCTTGCGCCCAGAAGACCGTCCTTTTCGGTTTTGCTGCTGCCCGCAGGCTCCAGCGCGGTAATCCCCTGACGCACCCACAAAAGACCGGCAGGTCCCTCAAGGCCGCTGCCCATCAGCTGCCCGATCCAATTTTCCGCCTCGTCATCAAGGGCGATAAGTGTGCCTGCGGCATCATGGACGGAGGCACGTTTTTGCGACAGATACGACTTTTCAACTGTATAGCGTCCTGCAGGCAGTTCGATCTCGGCACGGACCCGCACCGCACCTCCGCTGCGCGGCTGCAGGGATTTAACCTCGCGGGTGGCGGCACCATATTTAAGAAAGAACAGGGCATGCAGCGCATCGAAGAATGTCGATTTGCCGAACTCGTTTGCTTGCGCCACAACACTTACACCGTCGCCAAGACCACTGATTGTAGCAGTCCGGCCTGCAAATTTGCGCACGTTCGTAAGGGTGAGACTGCGCAGTTTCATGCGTCCTGCTCCGCTACAAAGGAATAAAGCTGGGACAGCGCGGTGGCCGCTATAGCGCGGTCCGCAGCGGACATATCCGCATCCTGAGCGGAAGTCACAAGGGATTGAGCAGCGTGACGCAGTGCGCCGCCTGATGGGTCGATCGCCTCAAGGTCGGCAACATCATGTGCCAGACGGACATCCACCAGATCATGTGTCAGTGTTAAAAAGTCGGGGGCCACCCGCGCAAGCGCCTGCGTCAGCACCTGCATTTGCCGCACCCCGAGGCGGCCCTGCGCTACGACATGCATCAGGGTATCGCGGCGCGAGGAAAGCTCGGGCAGCAGGTCCGCAACCAACGCCCCGCAATCCTCTTGCGGGGTCAACTCGAGTGTTTCGCGCTGCCATGCGATTTCGCCTGTGGGTATTGGCGTGACCGCTGGGGTAGCACCCGCACCTGCGATGGCGACCGACAGGGCCGTACCGCTGTGAGGGTGCTTGAAGCTGTCGGGCTCGGGCGTACCGGAGTACCATGTGTTCGCACTAACCCTGATCTGGCCGTGCCAATCGCCCAACCCCAAATAATCAAGACCTGCGCGTATGGCGCGGTCGGGTGCAATCGTACCATTTGGCCCGTCGGCAGCGACCGACCCGAGGCTTGCGAAATCATGGATACCGCCATGGCCAAGACCGATGCGAATGCTCCCCTCCGGTGTGGCCTGCGCCATATCAACCGTCAGATCGCGCCCGGGATTGCGGGCTGTGCAGGGAGCGGGCAACACATGTGCGCGCCCTAGTGCGATCGCCTCGGGCGTCAGTGCAAGGATCACATTGTCGGGCCTGTCGCGCTGGATGGTCTGCCAAAGTTCACTTGCCGTCAGGCTATCGTGGTTCCCGGGCATCAACACCCATGTGATATCCGCCGCCTGCTGCATGGCATTGAGCGCATGACGCGTCACTGTGGGCGCAGGAGTTTCCTGATCGAACGTATCTCCAGCCAGGACTACGATAGTTGCGCCGTCGGCTCGCGCCGCCTGTGCGAGGCGGGCCAACACGCCGTGCCGCGCCTGCCGCAAACGCCCGCGCACGTCCTCCCCGTGGCGACCAAATGGCTTTCCTAAATGCAGGTCGGAGGTATGGATAAAACGGAACATCGGTTGCCTCCGGCAGTGATCGTCAGGAAAGACAGTTTGGTCGCCGTGGCGCACAATGGTCAAGCGGCGATTGGTGGATCCGCACAAACCAATTTTTAAGGGACTTGAACCAAACCGCTGATTTATGCGTTTGTTGATTAAAGCCATTTGAAAGGGCAAAAAACATTGGAAGATCTCACCTCGATCCGCCGCTCGCTACAATTTTTATGCGTTATTGCCCTTTTTGTAACAGCCTATTTTGCCAAAGATCTAATTCTGCCCGTTTTGTTGGGATTTCTTTTGGCCCTCACACTAAGTCCACTTTCGCGCGCGCTGGGGCGTGCTGGAATTTCAAATGGTGTGTCCGCTGCCCTTCTCGTGGGGATGTCGGGGAGCATCATCTTGCTGTTGATGGGCACATCGGCGAGCACAATCGCCCTTTGGTCAGACGAGCTTCCGTCGATTGGCGCGCAGGTACAGTCCAAGCTACGCGGCATGGCCGACACCGTCGAAACTGTGCGACGTGCCACCGAGGAAGTCGAGAAAATGGGCGAAAGCGCAGGCGCTGCGCAAGAAGTCGTGGTCAAACAGCCCGGCCTGCTGAGCAGCGCGATGAGCACGGGTATGAAGCTGGGCGGCACAATGGCTGTCACGCTGATCCTCGCGCTTTTTCTGCTCGCTTCGGGCAACATGTTCTATCTCAAACTGGTCCAGTCATTCCAGACACTCTCCGGCAAGAAACGCGCGCTGAGTGCGGTCTATGATGTCGAACGGCGGATTTCACGGTATCTGCTGACCATCACTGTTATCAACGCAGTTCTCGGCGTGTTTGTCGGGCTCTTTTTGTGGATGCTCGGCTTGCCCGGGGCGCACATTTTCGGAGTGGCGGCCTTCTTGCTCAACTTCCTCCCATATATCGGGGGCGTAATTGGTGCAGTTTTAGCAGGCGCCTATGCGATCATCAGCTTTGATACCGTCGGCTATGCGCTGTTGGCGCCTATCGGTTATATGTTTCTGACCACAATGGAGGGGCAACTGATTACACCTTGGTTGGTCGGCAAGCGCCTCGAGTTGAACACGGTCGCGGTGTTCCTCACGGTGGTTCTGTGGGGTTGGCTTTGGGGAATAGCGGGCGCGTTGATCGCGGTGCCGTTTCTGGTGGTCTTCAAGGTGGTCTGCGAAAATGTCACTGCGCTTCACATCTTCAGTAACTTCCTCGACAATCGCGTGGAGCGAACGGATCTTGAACTGGGAAGGGATGTGCGCACTGCCTCACAAGACAGTGCGCCGCCCACGTCAACCGGCCAGTGACGGCAGCCAAAGGACAATCGCCGGAAAGGCCACCAGCAAGGCAATTGTGATAGCATCCGCGACAAAGAATGGCATGACCCCTTTGAACACGTCCTGAACGGTCAGATCATCCCGCACCCCCGCTACGACAAAGCAGTTGAGGCCAATAGGCGGGGTGATCAGACAAAATTCGGCCATTTTGACCACCAGTATGCCGAACCAGATCGCACACATCGGGCCAGACATGCCAAAAGCAGAGTCTGCCGCCGCGACATTCTCGCCCCCGTTGAGGGCCATCACAGCGGGATAAACAACAGGCAGCGTCAGCAGCAGCATGCCAATCGCATCCATAAACATGCCCAGAACCGCATAGGCGAGCAGGATGAATATGAGGATCATCATCGGCGCCATATCAAGGGATGTGATCCAGTCGGCAAATGCCGCCGGCAGTTCGGCAAAGCCCAGAAACCGCACATAGATCAGTACGCCCCAGATGATCGAGAAGATCATCACAGTGAGTTTGGCCGTATCAAGCAACGCGGACTTAAGCTCGGCCCACCGCATGCCGCGATAGAGCGCCATCAGAAAGATGATGAATGCGCCGATTGCGCCGCCTTCGGTGGGGGTTCCCCATGCATCGCCGAAGGGGTTGTAGACGAAGAAAATGATAATCACGACCACTGCCACGATCGGCAGCGCGGGTGGTAGCGACTCAAAGCGTTGTTTCCACGTGAACCCTCCAATCGGAGGGCCGACGTTCTTCCAGACCACCGCAATGGTGATGATCATTATGGTGTAGACTAGCGCGGAAAACGCACCGGGGATAAATCCTGCAAGCAGAAGCTTGCCCACGTCCTGCTCAACGATGATCGCGTAGATCACCAGAATGGCGGAGGGTGGGATCAGCGAGGCAAGAGTGCCCGCGGCCGCAACAACACCGGCAGCAAATTGTTTATTATAGCCATTTTCAAGCATCTCGGGGATGGCAATGCGTGCAAACACGGCCGAGGTTGCGACCGACGCACCGGAGACTGCGGCAAATCCTGCGGTCGCAAATACTGTGGCCACCGCAAGACCGCCAGGCACCCACGCGATCCAACGTTTCGCCGCCTCGAACAGAGCCTTTGTCAGACCGGCGTAATACGCAAGGTAGCCGATAAGAATGAAGGTGGGGATCAGGCTTAGGGCCTGACTTGCCACTTTTGAATGGGGTACCTGTCCTGCAGTTTTGGTGGCCACGGTGAGCGCCCATGTAAACTGGCTCGGATCATAGCCCTTTTTGGCCCAGAAAATCCAGATCAGCCCGATAAGCCCTGCCATAGCGGCAGCAAAGGCCACGCGCATTCCCAGCACGACCATAACCAACAGGCCGATGGAGACGGCAATACCGATGTCGATAGGTTCCATTATGCTTGCTCCCGGCCTGTAACGGCTGCCGCTTCACGCGCGGCGATTGTTGCGGCGTCCTCGATCATCGGGACGGCCACGGGTGTGTCAGTGCCGGAAATCACGGCCTTGCCATAAGAAGTTAGCTGTATGCACAGGCGCATGGCCAACACAGTAAATGCCATTGGCACCACCAGTTTGGCAGGCCAGACAGGCAGCTTGATATCAATGGTGCTGTCACGGCTCCACAAAGGGGCGGCAAAATCGAAACTGCGCTGGAAATGCGCCCAAGAGCCCCAAATGAGAAGTAAAATCAGCACCAGCACCAGAAAGGTTGTCACAAATTCGGCCGACCATAACAGGCGGCCCCGCAAGCGCCCCACAAGGATATCCATGCGGATATGTCCGCCATCGCGCTGGGTATAGCTGATGCCCATGATCGCAATGAGCGGCATCGTGATCTCGATCCAGTCAACGTAACCGCGCACGGGACTGTCGAAAATATTGCGCCCCCCTACTGAATAAACGGCGAGGAACATGAGCGCGAAAACTGCCAGTCCGCTGATCAATCCGAAAAATTGCTCCAGCTTGAGAAGCGTCTGATCCATACGGCTCAGCAGGCTGTCATCTGTAAGCACCGAGGCTTTGAGCGCCATGGCGGTAATCCTTTGTTCTGGTCGGGTGTCATCGTGGTAGCTGTGACATGCAAAAAGCGCGCCCGCAAAAGCAGGCGCGCCATGTAAACGCAGGGTAATTATTTACCCAGGGTCTCGATCACCAGATCGTAGAGTTCTTGCGCAGGCAGGCCGCGTGCGTTGTTCTCTTCAATCCATTTTGCTGCGACCGGACCAGCTGCAAGTTCGCGGAATTCGGCCAGACGCTCGGGGTTGTAGTTGATTACCTCAACACCCTTCTCCTCCAGCAACGGCCCCCATTTACCCATGGTCTCGTTGTTATAATAATCGATGTAATAGGCCAGCGACTCGTCCACGGAGCCCAGCAGTGCTTCACGTTCGCTGTCTGACAGCGCATTGAGCGCGTCAGTGTTCACAACGATCGGGCAGTTCACCGTGCCTGGGTTCAAATCAGCAGTCCACCACTTTGCGACTTCCATGATGCCGAACGACATATGGGCGTGCGGAGCAAAGGCGATAGATTTTACAATACCTGAGTCAACCGCCTGACGCGCCTCCTCGGATGTCACCGACGTCGGAACAGCACCGGCAAGTGTCATGGCCTCACCAATACCGCCAGTCGCCCGCACGGTCAGACCTTTGAAATCCGCGATGGTGGAAGGCGCGTCACCCACACCGGCAAGGTTGTATTGCGGCATCGGCGAAGGCATCAACAACGTCGCGTTCCAGCGACCCAGATCCGCGATTGTAGCAGGGTGCGCGTAGATCGCTTTGGACACAGCAACTTCTTCTTCAAGTGTGCTTACCCCGAGGAAGGGCAGTTCAAGCACGGTGATCGAAGGGTTTTTGTCTGCGTGGTAGCCCGCACAAAACTGCGCCATCTCGAACGCACCGATTGAAATACCGTCAAGGTTCTCGGTGTTCTTGGACAGACCGCCGTAGCTGATGTTCATGGTGAACTCGCCGTTGGTCTTCTCCGAAACCAGCTCGGCCATTTTCTCGACATGCTCGGTGAAGGCGCGGCGCTTACCCCAGACCGATACATTCCATTCGGTTGCAGCAGCTTCTGTCACAAAGGCAAAGCTCAGCGCGGCAATTGCAGCGCTCGACATATATTTATTCATTGGTGGTTCTCCCCTAGAGATCATTCAGTTCATATTCTTGTGGATCATCAAGGGGGGGGGCCAAGTGCGGCAAACCCCCTTCCGTCCTATTCACCCAAAAAGCAAAAGCACGCTGCCCTGCCCGTTTGGCCGTACCATACAAAAGCGCACCGCATGGCATGTTGCAACGAAATACTGCCCCAGCTCTACTTTTTACTAGCACACGTTTAAATTCAAATAGTTACTCTAGGTCATACGTACTTCGCAACTGGCAACCGACCTGCTGCTGTGTGGATTTCCGCACATCTGATTTACCGCTGCCGCCTCCGCTGGGATGCCTGTATGTGATATTTACAAAAATAGGGGTGATATTGGTAAATAATTTACAACTCGCTG
The DNA here is from genome assembly GCF_003610455.1 of Sulfitobacter guttiformis. Lineage (NCBI taxonomy): Bacteria > Pseudomonadati > Pseudomonadota > Alphaproteobacteria > Rhodobacterales > Roseobacteraceae > Sulfitobacter > Sulfitobacter guttiformis. The sequence goes on from NZ_RAQK01000002.1 coordinate 922,561, forward strand.
CACCAACCGCGTCTTGATTGTTTCCTTCCCCTTCCAGACGGTTATGATCCTGTTTGACCACGGAACAAGCGCCCGCACAGACGGACCTGTACCGCAAGGCACGCACTCGGGAGGAACCAATCATGTCCAGCACAACCGCAAAAACCTATTCACCTTCAAAAGCCATGGCAGACGCTGCCCATGTCAACGCCGATCGCTACGACAGGATGTATGCGGATTCGCTCGCAGATCCCGACGGGTTCTGGCGCGAACAAGCAGCGCGTGTAGATTGGATCACGCCTTTTACCGAAGTGTCAGATGTTGATTTCACTCTGGGGAATGTCTCAATCAATTGGTTCGCTGATGGTCAACTCAACGTTGCCGCCAACTGCATTGACCGCCATCTGGCCACCCGCGCCGACCAGACTGCAATCATCTGGGAGCCTGACAGCCCGACAGATGAAGCCCTGCACATCACATACCGCGATCTGCATGCTGGCACTTGCAAAATGGCAAATATCCTCAAGGATCTGGGAGTAGGACGCGGTGACCGGGTCGTTATCTATATGCCGATGATCCCTGAGGCGGCATTTGCCATGCTGGCCTGTGCCCGCATTGGCGCGATCCATTCCATTGTTTTTGCCGGATTTTCTCCGGATGCGCTGGCCGCACGGGTCAACGGCTGCGAGGCAAAGGTCGTGATCACCGCCGACTACGCGCCGCGCGGTGGCAAGGCGACCCCCCTGAAAACCAACGCGGATCAGGCGCTGCTGCATTGCAAGGATACCGTGAAATGTCTGGTCGTCAAACGTACCGGCGGTCAGACCACATGGACCGAAGGTCGCGATTACGACTACAACGCGCTGTCCAAAACTGCTGCGGATACCTGCCACGTTGAACCGATGAACGCCGAAGATCCGCTGTTCATCCTCTACACCTCCGGCTCGACCGGACAGCCAAAGGGCGTTGTACACTCAACAGGCGGCTATCTGGTTTATGCAGCACTGACGCACGAGACGACGTTTGATTATAAGGACGGCGATGTTTTCTGGTGCACCGCTGACGTAGGTTGGGTCACCGGCCACAGCTACATCGTTTATGGACCGCTCGCAAACGGTGCGACAACGGTGATGTTCGAAGGGGTGCCCACTTATCCCGATGCGAGCCGCTTTTGGCAGGTGTGCGAAAAGCACAAGGTAAACCAGTTCTATACCGCACCCACAGCGATCCGCGCGCTCATGGGTCAGGGCGATGATTTCGTAAAGGGTGCGGATCTGAGTAGCCTGCGCATCCTCGGCACCGTTGGGGAACCGATCAACCCCGAAGCGTGGAACTGGTACAACGATGTTATCGGCGGAGGGCGTTGTCCCATCGTAGATACATGGTGGCAAACAGAGACAGGCGGCCATCTGATGACCCCCCTGCCCGGCGCGCATGCGATGAAGCCAGGTTCTGCCATGAAGCCGTTTTTTGGCATCAAACCTGTCGTACTGGAACCGACCACTGCCGAAGTGCTGGAGGGTAATCCTGCCGAAGGCGTGTTGTGTATTGCAAGCAGTTGGCCGGGACAGATGCGCACCGTCTGGGGTGATCACGAGCGTTTCGAAAAGACTTATTTCGCGGATTATCCCGGCTATTACTTTACCGGTGACGGATGCAAGCGAGATGCGGACGGAGATTACTGGATTACGGGACGCGTCGATGATGTGATAAACGTCTCAGGACACAGGATGGGCACAGCCGAGGTGGAATCGGCCCTTGTCGCACACCCTAAAGTCGCGGAAGCAGCCGTTGTTGGATATCCCCACGCGATCAAGGGCCAAGGCATTTACTGCTATGTCACCCTCATGGGCGGCGAAGAGTATACTGACGAATTACGCGCGGAACTGCGTAAATGGGTTCGCACTGAAATCGGCCCCATCGCCTCACCGGACCTGATCCAATGGGCACCGGGCCTGCCCAAGACCCGTTCAGGCAAGATCATGCGCCGTATTCTGCGCAAGATTGCTGAGAACGATCATGCCACGCTGGGCGATACATCAACACTGGCAGACCCGTCAGTCGTGGATGATCTGGTCAAAAACCGGATGAACAGCTGATTGAGCGGCAATTGCGAGATCAAAGGCGTCCCGATCGGGGCGCCTTTCTTGTATGAACACGGGCCTTCGCCGCGGCCCAGAGTTCGATAGAGAAGTGATACCATTTGAGATATACTAGACACCTTACTGAGATCAGAGCCGGGGTGAACCATTCAACAGTCGCTGACAGCTTTCAGCTTGCCCGCGACGTCCTGTGACCCAACCTGACCAAGCGCCCATAGACCCGCTTCACTATTCACCCACACACTCTTAAAACTTTCGCCACCGATGTCTTCCTTCTGACAATTCAGTGCTATGTAATGCTCATGAACGCGGGGCTGTAGGCGGCATCGCGGACTGGACAATTGCGACGCCTCATGACACCGCTGCGTCCTATGGAGAGACAGATGCACAGCTTTACCCCCGATCCAACACGTACAACTGATTTGCGCCGTGCACTGGGGCAGTTCGGCACGGGCGTTGCCCTGATCACCGCACAAACGGATGCAGGACCGCTGGGGATGACTGCCAACTCATTCTCTTCTGTATCGCTTGATCCGCCGCTGGTGCTTTGGTCGGCGGCGCGCACGTCAAAGCGGCATGATCCCTTCGCGCAAGCCGCCGCCTTCTGCATCCATGTTCTGAGCGCCGATCAACAGGATGTAGCAATGCATTTTGCCGCGCAGGGTCATGACTTTAGCCCTTATCCGTATGATGCGGGACCTAACGGCGCGCCCACCCTTCATGGCTGCCTTGCGACGTTCCACTGCGACACATATGCGGTGCACGTTGCGGGGGATCACTCGATCATTCTGGGCCAGATCACTGCGGCTGCAATCCAGCCGGATGAACGCGACGGTTTGTTGTTCAAGCGCGGCGGGTTTGGACTGTTCACCCCCGCCGCTTCTTAGCAGTCACTCACCTCAGAGCGCAGTAAAACCGCGCTCAGTAGTCTTTTTCGTAGAAGAGGCCAATGGCGGAGTTACCGTCAGAGCCAAGCGTTGCCTTGCCCTTGAGACTTTCTGTGAGGTCAATGTTCAAGGATACCTCACCAGTCCCGTCCGAGGCCGCGGTCACATCCGTATAGACATTATCGGTCAGGTATTTGCCGACCCGAAGCGCCGTCTCCCCGCTGTCGGTGGTTGTCACGTCCAGATCATCAAGACCAAAGCGGTCGCGCAAATTACCGACAACGCCGTTCCCACCCCGACCCGCTAGCGTTGCAACCGCATTCGCAAGTTGAAGCGCTTGGAACGCCGAAATCTCTGACAAATTCCGTCCGAACAACAGCTGGGCCAGCACCTCGTCTTGCGGTCCGGCAGGATTGCTCTCGAAACTGACTACAGGTGCATCGGCGGGGCCTTCGACGATAATGCTTGCTGTGCCATTGGCCGTAGAACTGGTCGAGACAAAGCGAATATACGGGATCAAGCTGCCCTGAAACTGGGCCGAACCCTCGGCCAGATCAAAACGTTTCCCCAGAATATCAAGTCGTCCGCGTGCCAGATCAAACCGCCCTGCAGAAACGATATTATTGGTGTCTCCTGTAATTTGTAGCTGCCCGCCCAGTTCCGCGTCGAGACCGCGACCACGGATGAATATCCGCCCCGGCGCATTTACGGCGATGCTCAGACCAATTCCCGGCCCGGAAGGGCCAGTGGGGACAGGATCACTTACCCCGCCTTCCTCTAGCAGGCCGGCACGGCGGCGGGTCTCAAGATTGTCGGCATCCGCGCCAATATGATTGATCGGCGGAATATCCCCGATGCTGGTCAAACCGGTAGAGGGGACCGTCACAAATGTCTCACCGATTGCGATATTGCCCGAGATCGCAGCCCCGCCCGTGAGCGGCCCTGACAGGCGCAACGCACCATTGAGGGAGGTGCGATAAAGGCGCGGATCAATCAGTACAAGACTGTCGAGGTTGATATTGATGTCTGCGGGCAATGCCCCATCCAGCCCGAGGCCACCATTGACCGCAATGCGCCCCCCGCCCGAAGCATTGGCTGTCAGATCGATCGTGGCACGACTGTTTGCAAGCTGGATATTGGCATTGATCTGCTCCAATCCAATCCGAAGATTGGGCGCGGTAAGGGTCGCATCCGCCGTCCGGATTGTCCCACTGAGCGAGCCAAGCGCAGCAGGCCCGTTCAACATCAGATCAAACTGCGCCTGCCCTTGCAAACTGCGCGGGGCAATAAATGGTTCCGCCAGCCCCATCGGGGCATTGCCGTTGATCGCGATATTAAGAGTGCCATCATTGGCCACAAGACCTGCCACCGTGGCCTGCGTACCCGCAGGACCGCGCGCTGAGGTATCCAAACGCCATCCCTGCGCGGTCTTGTTTGCATTTCCGGTGACATTGAGCGGGCCGCTAAGCTTTGGCACAACCGCACCAAGGTTTGGCATCGCAAGGGTGAAATCTACTGCCGCCGCTGGGCCAGTCACAACCCCCTCCACCGAAGCGCGTGCACTGTATGGCCCTGTGGCTGTGGTGTTGACCGCAATACCATCCGGCGTCTGGCGTAGTGTCCCACGTGCAGCGAGCGGGCCGTTTATACCCGGCGCAAGAGGTGCCACGTTGGGCAACGACACATCATAATCAAGCGACATATCAGGCCCTGTCGCGAGGCCCTCGACCTGCGCGCGCAGGCCATATGGACCCTGCGCAACCGTATCTACAACAATTCCCGCATCAGTCTGACGCACAACACCCTGCGCAGCGAAAGGCCCGTTTATACCTGGCGCAAGCGGCGCCACGTTTGGCAATGACACATCAAAATCAAGCGCCATATCCGGCCCGGTTGCCAAACCGGAAACCTCTGCACGCAAGCTGTAAGGGCCACTCGCTGTTGTATCGATAAAAAATCCATTATCTGTCTGGCGCAACCGTCCGGTAGCGTTCAGCGGGCCACTCACTTGTGGTGCCACTGCGGCAACTTCCGGCAATGCAAATTCAAAGCCAAGATCAAGCGCAGGCGTCACCAGACCGTTGAGCCGGGCCGTTGCATCGAACGGACCCGAAGCATCGGTTTGCAAAAGCCAGCCTTGCGGTGTCTGGCGGATTGTCCCGTCAGCGCGCAGTGGCCCACTCGCCGCTTCGGTAAAACGCGCTACCTGCGGTACAAGGGCACTGAATTCCAGCGCGGCTTCATCGCCGGTCGCGATCCCTTCCAGCGCAAGTGCCACGTTGTAGGGGCCGTTAGTGTCCACATCAACGCGCCAGCCCGAAGTGCCGGTCTGGATGGCGTTGCCGGTGATCTTGACAGGTCCTTGGTACTGCGGAACCACTGTCGCGATGTCGCGCAGCAAAATTTCGGCATCGACACGGCTTGAGGCAGAGGAAAGCTCCGCCGCGCCACTGAACAAAAGTGCGGCGTTGTTCAACTCGACACCGCGCACAAAAGTGCCGTTCATGTTACGGATTGCTGTGAGCGATAGATCAGTGCGCCCTACCAACAGGGCATCAGCCTGCACAATGCCGGTTTTGATGTCGTCGGCAGTACCGCCGATTTTAAGGTCGAATTCACCACTCAGCGGCGTAATATCACCCGCAACGGCCAGCGCCGCCGCCCCGTCAAGTTCGCGGCCTGCAAGCGCGGAAAACCGGCTCAGATCATCGGCATTGAGCGTCGCATCAAGTGTCGTTTGAAGGCCTTCGCCTACCCCGCTGAGGGCCACGCTGCCCGCAAGGCTGTAATCACTGCCATGCAAATCGAGGTTGCTGATCCGGAACGGCTGCTCCTCAAGGTAGTTGATGTCTGCAGTGCCGTTCAACTGTGAACCGATTGCCTGTGCCACCGCGGTATCGGCGAGTGCGACGCCCAGCGCATCAAACTGTATCTTGCCCCGCAACTGGCCCACATTACCTAGCGCACCGGTAATTGTTCCGGTGGAGCGAAGGGTTGTCTGCGCGACATTCGCAGCCGAGGTTGCAAGGTTTGTAATATCAAAACGGGCTTCGTAGGCATCGCCCGCATCAACGTCGTACTTGATGTCCAGATCAACGCGTTCGACCGTCGTATCGCCGCCACCGCCCGGCAGCAGAACCGCAGCGCCGTCAGCCCGTGCCACAGTGCCGGTGATATCGATAAACGCTGGCCATTTCTCATCCGACAGTCGAAGTTGCCCCACAAGGTTTACCGCGGCAGCGTCGAGCACAAAACTGTCGAGTGCGACCGCGCCTCCGGCCTCGATCAAAGCGTCCGCTTGCAGGCTCACCCGTGGGCCGAAAAAGTCGCGATATTCGGATAGGATCACCGCAGTAATATCCCCACCGATATCGGCCACGATGCGGCGATCAGGATTTGATGCATCACCTTGGGTGGTCAACGTTACCGTACCTGCGAGGCGTTCCGCGCCGTCGGTATCAATCTTCAGGTTGGTCACGAGATCACTCAGCGGACCTTTTGATGCAATGGTAAGATCAACGGATGGCGTATCCGGAATATTAAGTAATCCAGATGCGACACCACCGGCCTCTTCACTGAGGGCGATAAGCGCATCAAGGACATCCTCGCCCCGCGCAAGGGTCGCGGTCACGTTGAATTCTCCGCGCTTGCCGTCTGTGCGCTGCGCATCGAGAGCAAGGTCGAGACCGTCACCGTTCAAAAGAGCACGGGCAGCCATACTCACTTGCATGTCCTGCCCGACCAGTGGCGCACCGATGCGCGCCTGAGCAATTGTTATTGCCTTGATGTCTACCGAAACCGGCAACTCCGGCAGCTGGGGAAAAGTGAAAGGTTTCGCTTCGGCATCTGGTAATGTGTCAGCCTCGGCCACCGGCAGGCGTGGCACATCAATGCGCGCGGCACTCAATTCCTCGACCTCAAGCCGACCGCGCAACAGCGCAGAGCGGTTCCAGTCCAGCACCACATCCTCCATCGTGAGCCAGATGCCCTCGCTGTCCGCGATAGTCATCCTTTCAAAAGAAGCAGCAGAGCTGAGTGCGCCCTGAAATCCAGTGATGTTGACGACACGGCCACCCCCGCTCAGGAGGTCCTGAATTTTACGCGTCAGGAACCCTTTGTCTTCTTCCTCTTGAGCAAGGACAGGCTGGGTAGTGAGGAGAGCAAGTGCGACGAGCGCAAACCGTAAAATACGCATCAGAACGACTGCCCTATACCAATATACACCTGAACACTGTCTGCGGCATCCGGCCCTGATGTCGGCGCCGCCACGTCAAGGCGGATCGGACCAATGGCGGTTTTATAGCGAAGTCCGAGACCCGCCCCTGAATGCCATGTCCCGCTGCCGTCGAAAAACTCTTCCTCGCCGATATAACCCGCGTCGGCAAATAACACGACGCCGATGCTGTCAGTTACTGTGGCGCGCACCTCTGCAGACACACCGACAAAGCTGCGCCCGCCTGTTGTCTCGGTGCCGACCGGCACGCCCAGCGACTGGTAGTCCTGTCCGCGCACGGTACCACCGCCGCCCGAATAAAACAGATAGTCGGCAGGAGCACGCGACAGATCAGGCCCATAGACAGACCCGAACTGTCCGCGCAGCGCAAGGGTCACGGGCCGCGCTGTGCCGAATGTCTTATAGCCGCGCGCATCAATAAAACTGCGCAGACCATTGTCCGAACCTGTGATCGATACGAAGGGTGTGGCATTTGCTTTCAGGTAATAGCCGTCTTTTGCATCCAGCCTGTCATCGCGGTAATCGAACTCGGCGCTCAGCGGGAGGGTAAGCAGGGTATAATTCCGCTCCCCGAACGCGTCACGCGTCTGGGCCGTGCGCAGACCAAGGCCACGGGTGTAAGTCCGCTCTGCCGAAGCAATCCGTTTGATCCCCGCCTCAAGGTCGAGCTGGCGTGAGAAAAAAGACACTTCGTCAAGTTGTTCAAGCAAGGCGAGCGCATAAAAGTCTGTGTCTTCGTTAAATGTTGCCGGCCGCTCAAAGCGGGCACCCAGACGGTAATCCGTTCCACCAGAGTTTCCGCCAATCCCGGAAATCTCCGCGTCGAACCGCAGCCGCTCTGCCCCGCCCAGAAGGTTGCGGTGCATCCAGAACGCGCTCACGGTCAGCCCTTCAATGGTCGACAGCTCTGCGCCGAAGCCAAGACGCCGCTTGGGTGCATCGGTAATCTGGGCATTTACAGCCAGCGTATCGCCGGGTCCGATGTCGTCAGCCTCGGTGAGGGCAACAGCGTTGAATGCACCCGTGCGGCGCAACCGCTCTGTTGATAGGCGAATTTCTTCTGGCGAGAAAACCTCCCCTTCAGGCAGACCGGCGATGTCGAGGATACGCTGCGCACGCACGTCACTTTGTCCGGTCAGTACCAGCGGACCGAAACGCAGGCGCGGTCCTGGTGTCAACTCCAGCTCTGCGTTGATCAGGCGGGCGGGATGATCCGCGCTCAGTTCCTGCTTACTCAGGACCGCCTTGGCATGGCCCTGTGCGCGCCATCCATTTACTCCGGCCGAGACGGTTTCGGTCAACACCCCCAGACTTGCTGTCTGGCCTGTGCCAAATTCCTCTGGCAGTTCCGTTTCGGGCGCGAGAGGCGCGATGCTGGCACGGCCGAACAGGAATGTGGGGCCCGCGTCCACGCGGATGATAACGCTGGAAATACTCGCTGGTGGTTGAACCGCAGGAATATCTGCGGCCTCGCGTCCGTCAACGCTGATGGTGATTGCGCCGGCAAAGTGCCCGTTATCATATAAAACTGCTAAAAGACGCTTATAATCCGCTTGCGCGGCAGCCAATATTTCAGCTGTCGAAGGAGGGTTCTCTTCCAGTAGCGTTTGCTCGACAAGTAACGAGCCACCGCGCATTTTTGCTTCGAGGTCTTCGTCTGCGATCCCGCTTAACGTTACTTCGGCCGCGTGAGCAGACGCGGCTAGCGTCAAAAGGAGTAAGGTACCAACGGCACGACGCCGCACACAATTCAGAACAGTCGGTTTCACGCCCACACCCTCAAACTCGCGCCCCCTGCGATCCGGTCCGCTTTTCTACGCACTCTTGAACCAAGGACTTTGACACACACTTTTTATAGATACTTAACTTATAATTTAGCTCTTGCGCAAACATCTTCCTGCGCTGGCGGCCCCGATAAGCTTCAAACAAACTCCCTGACGCGTATTAGGCGAAGCTCCGCCGATGCTATCAGGTAGTTTCTGCGCGCTCTTGTAGCACAAGGCGCAATGTCCGGCTCCGACCGTTATCACCTGATGCAGCAGGTTGTGACGATTGACACACCGCCGGATGCAAAACCATAGTGTCGGCACACAGCGAGATCGGCGTTGGTGTCCCCCTGCCGCACAGCAAAGGATGGCAAAAGTGACAGTTTTAATTGCAGGTGGCGGGATAAGCGGCCTTGTGCTGGCACTGAGTTGCCATCAGGTCGGGATCCCGTTTCAGGTATTTGAAAGCGCAAGCCAGATGCGCCCGCTGGGGGTTGGCATCAACCTGCAACCAAGTGCCGTGCGTGAGTTGTTCGATCTTGGCCTCGAGGCCAAGCTGGACGACGTCGGAATTCCGCTCCGCGATTATGGATTGTACACAAAAAGGGGATTGCACGTCTGGACCGAGCCACGGGGGCGCGACGCGGGTTATGATTGGCCTGCCTATTCAGTGCATCGCGGGCGACTGCATATGCTGCTCTATAACGAAGTGATCAGACGTGCAGGACCGGACGTCATCCAAACCGGCCAGCGGGTTACAGCGTTTGACACTGTGGGAGGCAAAGCCCACCTGAGCCTGACCGACCGCGCCGGTGCCCAGCGCAAGGTTGAAGGAGCCGTTGCCATCGGCGCAGATGGGATACATTCTGCAATCCGGCGCCAGATGCAGCCGCTGGAGGACGCGCCGCACTGGGGTGGCGCGATGTTGTGGCGCGGTACGACGCAGGCGAAACCGTTTTTATCTGGTGGCTCTATGGTGCTGATCGGCCATGACGGATTGCGCTTTGTCACCTATCCGATTTCCTCACCAGCCCCCCGTACCGGACTGGCCACAATAAACTGGATTTGTAACCTCCAATTCGATCCGGCCCAAAAGTTCCGTAAAGAAGATTATAGCCGCGCTGCAAATCTGGCCGATTTTCTGCCCGCGTTCGAACAGATAAAATTCGACTGGCTTGATGCCCCTGCCCTGATCCGTGGCGCAGATGAGATTTTCGAGTATCCTATGGTTGACCGTGATCCGCTTGAGCGCTGGGCGGTCGGACGCGTGACGCTAATGGGCGATGCGGCACATGCAGCCTATCCGGTAGGCTCGAACGGTGCGGGTGCTGGCATCACCGATGCACGCAAACTGGTCGCGGCATTTCTGGCCCATGGTCTGACACCTAAAGCACTTGATACCTATGAGGCGGAAATGCTTCCCGTGACCAGCAAGATCATTTTGATGAACCGCACTGCTGGCCCCGATAAAATTCTCGACATCGTCGAAAATCGCTGCGGCGGGCAATTCGAGCGGATCGAGGATGTGATCCCCCATACCGAAATGGCCGATCACGCTGCCACTTACAAACGTATTGCAGGTTACGGTGTGGAGCAGACCAACAACCGCCCTCCTATCATCGCACAAGGTGCACGCTTCGATCCCCGAATAGAGATCGGACAAAACAAGTGAAGCTGTGACCGACCAACACAGGTGCGTTCCCGAAATCGTGGCGGGTAACAGTGGTCGGGTAGTTCAAACATGACCTAGACGCGCTTCAATAGCCCCTACTGCGAACGAACCGGTCAGCCGTCTTACACGAAAAATCCCGACTATCCAAAGAACCTCCTCCAACATCAGGGCCAATGTGATCCGGTGTCGTCACGCGGTCTGCAAACCTCAAGCAGCGAAAAGCATAGCGCAGCCTTCGAACGAAATCTGCATGAGAATGATTGCCTATGGCATATCATATCACAGGTAAGCGTATTGGGCGCGCCATTAAGAGCACTCGAAATTCGATAATCACCTCATAAATCGTTGGTTCCGCCCTGATGGATTACCCCCTGCCGCGGTAGGGTGGCACACCCTGATCTGGTATCCATACCCCTTCGGGCATGGCACCTGTTTGCCAGAAAACGTCAATCGGAATACCGCCGCGGGGGTACCAATAGCCGCCAATCCGTAGCCATTGCGGGTTCAGAAAATCGACCAGTCTGCGTGCGATAGAGATCGTGCAGTCTTCGTGGAAGGCGCCGTGGTTCCGGAAGGACCCGAGGAACAGCTTGAGTGATTTCGACTCTACCAGAAACTCCGCAGGTACATAATCAAGCACCAAGTGGGCAAAGTCGGGCTGGCCGGTCATCGGGCACAATGATGTGAACTCCGGCGCAGTGAAGCGCACGCAATAGGCCACGTCGGCCTGAGGGTTCGATACCCGCTCGAGCACTGCATCCTCGGGCGATTTCGGCAGGTCCGTCTCGGCACCAAGTTGCTTCAAGTCACTATAAATTGTTTCCATTGTTGTCTCCTTAGGCGGGTCAGACCCCGCGCTTGTTTCCCCAAAGCAGGACATGCAATTGTGGCAAGACCCGCGGCGCGAACCAACGATCGTGCATTGTTTTATCGACGAGCCACAGCAGTTTATCTGCCAGAACCTGCGGATCGACGGCGACATCGGGATCCACCTCAACGTTGCCGGGTTGCAGGAACAGCGGCAATTCGGGGTATTTGTCCGCCGCCATCCTAGCCCAAGCGTAATCCGTCTCGTCGAAGATCACTATCTTCATAACCGTGCTACACGCCCCCTTGGCCTTCAGCAGACAGTCATCAAAGGCGTCCCAGTCTACGAGTTCGCCGCTGGAGGGCGGCTTTGGGCTGAGCACCAATGTGTCGAGGTCACCAAACCAAGGCTTTGCAATCGACCCTTGGGTTTCGCAGGCAAATCGGTAGCCTGCGGCATGGCCCAGCGCGATCAGTTGGGTGAAGTCCTGAATAGCAGGATTACCGCCAGAGAGTGATACGGTCAGCGGATTGCGTTTGGACAAGCGTAGCACTTCCGCCCAAACCGCACCGGAATCCATCGCGGCCCAAGTATGGCGGTAGACCGGATCCACCGCATGCATGCTATCACACCATGAACAGCGATAATCGCAACCGCCCGTGCGCACGAAAACGGTGGGTTCGCCGATTAATGCGCCTTCGCCTTGGATCGTCGGGCCGAAGATTTCTGCAATGCGCAACTGCGTCATGGACGGTACTCCGCCCACGTCTTGGGTGTTTCACTGACCTTAACAGCGGTCACTTCAGGCCAAACGGCAGCACACCAATCATAGAAATGCCGCGCCATATTTTCACCGGTCGAAGGCACATCCATCACATCGTTCAGGTGGCGGTGATCAAAGGTGTCATCGATGTAGGCCTTAAGCGGTTTCAGCTCTCCATAATCGCGCACAAATCCGTCGCTGTTAAGCGTTGCAGAGGCCAGCTCCACGATAACGATGTAGTTGTGGCCATGCAGTCTCGCACATTGGTGCCCCTCGGGCAGATGTGACAGCTGATGTGATGCGGAGAAGTGGAATTCTTTGGTGATACGGTACATTAGCCAAGACCCTTTTTTGCAATCGCTGCGACCCAGAAATCGGGATCTGCGTAGATTGTGGGGTCGTTGATATTGGCAAGATCGAATGCCTCGCGCCGCTCTACGCAAGTGCCACAACGCCCGCAATGTGTCTTGCCGCCTTTGTAGCAGGACCAGGTTTCTGCAAATGGCGTGTTGTGACGCGCACCTTCCGTGACGATATCGGCTTTCGTGCGATATACGAATGGCGTGTATAGCGACACATCGGCGTAGCCATCAAGTGCGGCCTTTTGCATGCGCTCAAAGGCTTCGGTAAAGGCCGGCCTGCAATCAGGATAGATAAAGTGATCGCCACCATGCACTGCGGTTGCGACAGCTTGGTCATCATTGGCAGCGGCGACACCAAACGCCACCGCCAGCATAATGGCGTTACGGTTTGGCACAACAGTGACGCGCATGCTTTCTTCTTCGTAGTGCCCGTCAGGGACATCAATATCGTCGGTCAGCGCAGAGCCTGTCAGCGCGGCGCCGATCCCGCGCAAGTCAATAATATCATGGGGGACATCAAGCCGTTTTGCACACATCGCGGCAAAGTCGAGTTCCTTGCGATGACGCTGGCCATAGTCGAAGGACACAAGACGGGTGAGATGCTGCTCTTGCGCAACCATATGCGCAAGTGACACAGAATCGAGCCCGCCGGAGCAGATGACAATCGTTTTCATTTCTTAACCCTTGTTTTGATATCCGGGTAGGCTGCGACCGGAATTGGGGCGTATAGATCGGATTTATTGCAGAGCCAAGTGGCAGGAAGTCGATCAGATGCAGAATTCTTCGTTTCCAGAGAAGTCCGGCGAACGCATTCCCCTGCGTGAACACCCAAATAAGAACGCTGCGAGCGTAGAGCTTCACGGTAATTGCAGCACAAACGGTTACGAAAACGACCGCGTAAGTTGTGCCACCTGAGCAAGTGTTGCCCATAATATCTAGGCGAACGGCAGGCAATCCATGCAGGTCAAGCGCCGCATTGCGCGCTTCTAAGATCAAACTGAACTTGGCAACTGTCCTACACAGGCTGAAGAATAACGCGTGCCGAGCAAATCTGGCGGCCGCTAATACCCTTCCTTGCGAATTTGATTTTCTTGCGAGAGGCCTTAGCCTTAACCGAAGTAGTCAGAGGCATTGATCAAAGCCGCCTGAACTTTATCACCGTCAATGAGCTTGACGGGGCCCATTTCCACGGCTGTCATGCCAATTCGCTTTAGCCATCGCTTGAAGGTAGCAGGAACAATTCCGATTGCGTGCGTTGCCCTAACACTACACGTCGCGGCTGCCAATTCCTGCATCAGGCGCTTTTGCACAGCCAAGCGCTGGTCTGAGGGGACGGCATCGGTCACGAAAAGGCGCGTTGCTTCCCAAATATCCTTTTGCACAGGAGCCGTCTCGTACAACAGGTCCGTTGGCAAACTCGGCAACATCCCCAGTTGCGCATCCCTGAGCATGTAGCTGTGGCTTCCACAAAGGGCGGTTGTTGGTGCAATTCTCGCACCTGCGACAACTTTACCGTCAATCTGCAAAGCAATCCACCTTGCGAGCGGCGTATCGTACTGGTCGAATTCCATTCCATCCGCTTCAGGCAGGTTCCACCCCTTCTGAACGATAAAAACATCGTGTCTTGCACGCATATATCGCAAATAGAGATCACCATGCTCGTGCAAATTTCGCACCGAAAGCACGGCGGATTCTATTGTCTTTGCAACGTCTACGACCTCAACGGTCGCGTCTTTTGGCTCAGGAGTAATTATCCGCTCTTTTCGCGGAATAAACGATGCTGACCAAGGTTTCCACCTCGACACTTTTGGATCGAGATCGGCCTGTGGGGTCAGTTCAGGAAATACAAGTTCCGCTTTTCGGGTGATCAGAGCTCTACTATTTCCCATACTTTTAAACCTCGTACCAACGCTGGTCGGCTTACAAAAACCACCAACTCCTAAATGTATGCGAGCCAAGGAGTTATCAATCAAGATACAACTTCACGTTGGGCATTGTTATGTGTAAATATGCAACCGTCTTCTGCATCTTCACGACGCGCCTGCACGCGCAACCCTTGAAGAGCAAAGCTTTTGAAGCCGCCTGTATTCTGCTTCAAGTTATTGAAATTATTATGATCCCTCAACAAAAAGAAGGGCCTCGCCAAGGGGGCCCGAGATCATATCTATATCGTTAGCTTCCGTTTGATGCGGCGCTTTGCCCTACGAATGATATTTTCAGCTTGATACTGCAATCTCGCGACTGCACCCTGGCGTCCTTTGCGGGGTCGATGGCGACCGCCGGCTGCGACGCATACCTTAGCGACCAGATTGCATTCCGTCCGCTCTAGGGACAGCAACGGAGCTCATGCCACCTTTCTTTTCATTTGCCGCCGGATGTTATTCCCAACAAAAACGCGCCAGCAGCAGGCCGTCATCCACTTGAGCAAGCAGATCCTGAAAAAAAATGAACAGAACCATCACCCAGAGCGAAGGTCAGCAATCCGATCTTGGAATGCAGCGCTCCAGATGGATACAACGTTGGATGCTACTGTCATCGCATCAAATGGCTTATTTATGATTGCCCTCGCTCCAGACTGTAAAAGCGTCTTCTGTTCTTCCTGCATAATCTTTGCTGTTAGGAAAATGACGGGCGTATGCTCGAATTCCGGAATTTCACGCAGCAGCTGAAGGGTTTCGAGCCCGTCAATTTCCGGCATCATTACATCAAGCAAGAACAAATCCGGGGCATGCCGCTTGGCCAACTCCACGGCCTGCCGACCAGAACTACACTGGATAAGTTGAATTCCACCCATCTCCTCAAGAGCGAGCCGGATTAATTCCAACGTGACATGCTCGTCATCGACGTGGAGAATAACAGGAGAATTAAAAGTCATTTCCAATGAAGTCCTATTTCTTGCTTAATAATTCCTTAACGTCATGCAGAAATTTCACGAAATCAGGATCAGGTCAGCGCTTCAGTCTCAGTTGCCACAGCACAAGGTGACAGTTGTTGCCGCGCCCAACTGTTATGGTGGAACAATGACCGGCGATGATGGCACGAGTGGGTTCTCATTGCGGTGAAAAGTAGCCCGCATAAGTAGTAGCCTTTGTTCGCTGGGCTTAAAGTTTCAAATTTACCAAAGGATGCGGCAGCGGAGGCGTGATAAAAAGGGGAAAATCAGCTCAAACTTATCAAACACTACCGACACGATGCAAAAGTGACGACGGATTGAGGTTAAGGCATTAGACAAAGCCTTCTGAAGCTGGTCGATTTCGACTGGGAGGCATGGACCTCCGCACGCAGTGTCGGCGACGGAAATGGCTGTCACCTGCCACGCCATATTAAGATGAAAAAGGCTCATCAAATCCCCTCGTGGCGGACCCTGCCTTTAGGACCAAGGGCGCTCTATACCGAGCTAAAACGGCGCTTTAGCGGATCGAACATCGGGCGCGTTATTCTCAGCCACAAGGATGCGGCAGAAGCCGTCAACGCACACCGCAACACGGTCGGCAGATGGTTTTCAAAACTGGAGGAGCGGGGCTTATCGTGATGGCCCAAGCCCCGCACTCAGGGGCATCTGGTCTCGGGAAATAATCACAGCGGACTATTGCTGAATACCCCACCGATACCCTGAAACTTGCAACCATGGACTTCATACCGTCGCCAGAAAAACAAAAGCCCCGCACCACCATTAAGGCACCCTGTCACAATGATAGTGCCGCAGGGGGCACTTTTGACGCAGCGCGGCACCGTCATCAGTACATACGTACATCTAGCCTTTCGCAGGAAGCATGACGGCAGAGACACAGAACCGACACAACAGACCGGGCTTCACCAATACGGGTAGCGCTGAAACACGGCAGCACATCACGATCAACGAAGCGGACACCCTTTCAAAGATATTCGGCACCACGGATCCTAGGCTGGCCGGTTTGTTTTCGCCACGGCATGAAGGCTCTCAATGCAGATGAAAGCAGCGACGATCTGGAGGGAAACGATGAGCGTGTCTTTATCGTTGAACCCATATCCGAATTTTCCCCACGTGACGCAGTTGAGCAGATGTTGGCGGTGAAGATGGCTGTGACACATGTGGCGATGATACGCGCCGGGCGCTCTATGGCTTATGCTAAGAGCTTGGAAGGACCAAGGCATATAACAAGCTGGCGGGCACCTACGCGGCCCAAATGGAGGCTTTGCGCAAGCACCGCAACGGCGGCGATGAACAGTCACCGTGCAACACGTCACCGTCGAGGGTGGCGATCAGGCTACCTTGGGCAATGTCGAGACAGGGCGAGAGCGTAATTGAAAAGTAACAATAACCCCAAGCAAAGGATGCACCAGTCGCCGCGATGCACTCCCCATTTAAAGCGCTCTGGCATTCTATGCAAAAAATCTGCCGTGCGTAGTTGGGCGGTGTGTCGGATGCATGGTGCAGGCGGCGGCTACAGGTCTGGTCTGCAACATCCCAACTATCGGCACGAGTAACGTAAAAAGACCGTGCTAGAGATTCGCCATTTGGTCCAAGAGCCAAGAGCGATTGCCGCGAAGTTTAAGTGAAGCAGTACAAGGGGCCGTGCTTTTCTTTGCAGTTTCAGCCTCTAGGACCGAAGTGCAAGTCCAGTGCAATCGCTGATACTGCCCCCCGCGCGCAGGAATGAGGGGTCGCTGAAGGTTGAAAGGCCACCACCAAGGGACCGATGCGGGAAGGCAAATGCGCGTGTCCACAACTCAACGGTTTTACAGGGGGAAGCTCAAAGCTTAGAAACAATGGATGCGGACCGCAGGGGATAGCAAGTTCCTAGCGTGGGGAGTTGAAACGCTGGACGATCAAGGACTGCTCGAAAGATGGACCACAGGGTGGGCCAGCGTCATCGGCCTAGAGCTAAGCTTTTAGAAATTATGGCAAAAGTAGAATAAGTTGGTGCGGTCGGAGAGACTCGAACTCTCACGGGTGTTACCCCACAGCGACCTCAACGCTGCGCGTCTACCATTCCGCCACGACCGCACGCCATGGATGGTGGGCCTCCAATAGCGTGGGCCGCAAGATACCTCAAGAGGCAATATTGAACAAAAAAGCATGACCACCCATTCTAATGAAAATATACGATAAATATCCTTCATATCACTGCACCGCATCCGAGATATACGCGCCGCTTTGCTATCGGCGTCATGCCCTTGTGTAACTTTACTAAATCGATAGGCCCCTGCCATTACACGAACTTGAAGTGTTAAGTGCTGCCGCGATTTTCATAGTTAGTTGTAAAAGGCGGCCGCGCAGATCGGATCATATTGCCAGCGACCGGCCATTCAGCAGTAACGCCAGGATCTTTTTGGTGGCTCAATCTGGCTACCCCTGCCGCATTGCGCAGGAACCCCCTCCGCCACAGACGACCACTTAAAGCTGCGAAGTTTCGATATCAAAGATATCAGACGGGTCTCGCGTAGGTGCAGCGCCCCCGTCTGAAGCGATATTGACGCCAACACTCGATGTCATGCGGCGCTTGCGAAAACCCCTTTCCCCTTTCCGTCGGTCACATTAGAACCCGCCTATGATTGAATGGATCATTTCTCCTGGCCTTACCGGCTTTCGTGATGCGGAAGCTTGGATGGAAGCGCGCGTTGCTGCAGTTATTGCAGGACAAGCCAATGAATGTATCTGGCTTGTCGAGCATCCCCCGCTTTATACGGCGGGCACCTCGGCAAAGTCCGCCGATCTCACCGATCCCGACCGCTTTGATGTTTTTGCAACCAAACGTGGTGGGCAGTATACATATCATGGTCCCGGCCAGCGTGTTGCATATATAATACTCGACGTTGGCGCGCGCGGTCGCGATGTCCGCCGGTTCGTTGAACAGCTCGAAGCATGGGTAATCGCCACGCTGTCGCAGTTCAATGTAACCGGTGAAATTCGCGAGGGACGAGTCGGTGTTTGGGTAACGCGGCCCGAGCGTTCCGGCATAATTCCCGGCCAGCCTGCGGAAGATAAAATAGCAGCCATCGGGATCCGTCTGCGCAAATGGATCAGCTTTCACGGCATCTCTATTAATGTCGAGCCCGATCTGGACCATTTCAAGGGCATAGTCCCTTGCGGGATTACGGATCATGGCGTCACCAGCCTTGTTGACCTAGGTCTGCCGATAACGATGGATGATGTCGACATCGCCCTGCGGAGCAGTTTTGCGGATGTTTTCGGAGAGGTGCCCGAAATAGCCTAGCGAACATTAAGAGACCGGCGTTTTCCGCTTCATCCGGTTTTGAAACTCTTCTACCAGCTCCAGCAGCTTTTCGACACGCAGCGGCTTGTCGCAAAAACTGTGCACGTTCGGATCAGCCTCTGCACGGGCATGATCCGCAGCCAGCAACGATGTTGATAGCATTACGATTATCAACTGCGAATCGGGATCAATAGCCAAATTCGCATAATGCTCGAGAAATTCAAAACCGCCCATGCCGGGCATGTTGATGTCGAGGAAAATCAGCTCCGGTAAGGGACGTCTGGCTGCAAGATCACCGCACAAAAGATCCAGCGCCTCCTGACCGTCCGTCGCTACATCAATCACTTTCACGCGCCCAGAGCGCTCGATTACGCGCCTGTGCATCATGTTTGTGACCGCGTCATCGTCCACAAGCAAAATCCTGTTTACCGGCTTCAACATATTGCCCATCATTTGACATACCCCTTAATAGTATTTTGAAAACTCAACGTGGAAAGCGGCACTATGGCCGCGACGTCCAGAAACAGTCATATCGCCACCGCGCCTGAGCAGCATGCGCCGCGCACAATATAGCGAAATGCCGCTACCAGCCGGCACCTTGTGGGCCCGCTGGAACAGGCCGAAAACTTTTTCCCTGTCCCGATCTGCGTCAAGTCCGGTGCCGTTGTCGCGCACCACCAGCGAAACAGCCCCATCGACCTGATCCGCGGTAAATGTGACCCGCAGGGGTCGGTCCGGATCGGCATATTTAACTGAATTATCAATCAGGCTGGACAATATACTGTTTAACTCGAAACGTGCAAAATTGACTATAATACTGGGATCGATGTTGATAGCGACCGCTTCCTGAACCAGCGTCTTCTCGAACCGCGAGACAGCATCGACTACCGCGGCGCGGAGATTGAGTTGCTCTGCGGGCAGCACACTGCTTAGTCTGATTTGTGCCACCAACACGAGCCCTTGGATTTTAGCACTTAGCTGTCCAGCACAATCATTGATCCATCCGACCTGTTCGGCTTGATCGGCCGCAAGCAGATGGGCAGATTCGCCCAGCATCAATCCCAGACGGCACAAATTGTTGACCGGCACCTTGAGATCATGTGTAGCAATGTAGGTCAGCTGCTCCAGTTCATCGACAGCATCCTGCAGTTCGAATGTCCGCTCGGCAATACGGCTCTCCAGAGCGCCATTGAGTGCAGCAAGGTCGCTCGTACGCTCAGCCACTTTCTTTTCGAGTTCCACGTTCAGCTCCGCGAGGCGCAACTCGCTGCGTTTTTCCGCAGTGACATCGGTGGCGCAACCGATATGGCGCAGCACGCTGCCGTCCGGTGCGCGGTCAAACACAGCATCGACAGAACGAAGCCAACGCTCCTCCCCGTGTTTGGTAATCACACGGTATTCCAGAGTTGCAGTATCCTCGCCCGTGAGATTCCCGATTCGTACCATGTGGGTACCGAGTGCCGCATGATCATCCACATGAACAATATGCATCATCATTTCCGCACCGAATGCACGAATTTCCTCGGAGGTGAAGCCAAGGTGGAGCCCAACAGAGCGGTTCGTATAGTCATTCGAATAGGTTTGGTGATTAAACACGTAAACAAAACCCGGCATTAGGCCCATCACGCGGTCGACGGTTGGCATGCTATCGCGAACAGCGGCATCATACGTCGCCACGCTGTCGTTTACCTGCACGTCAGAAGGTGTGTTTTCCGGAATCGGATCGGGACAGCTCACAAGATTGCACCTGTTGTTTAACTCGGTACAACATCGCCACAAAGCTTTACAGTTCTGTTAACCCGCCAACTGTAAAAAGCCCCCGATACCTCAAATCCAAGCCATTCCAATAAAACCGTCACCCTAGCGTTGGGACACGTCAGACTGAAAGGCCAGCATGGAAAAATACTTGGCCCTGCGACCATCGCGCCCATTGCCCTGTGGGCCACTTGGTTTTAGAACCACCCCAAGTCCGCAGTGCGTTTTGCCAACAGGCGTATCTGCATAATAGCATCATTATTAGGAGGCACCGCATGGCAGACGCAGCCATTAACGGGCACGACCATGAAGACGAACGCGGTTTTTTCACGCGCTGGTTCATGTCCACTAACCACAAAGACATCGGGATTCTTTACCTGATCGTTTCCGCATTTGTCGGATTTATCTCTGTCGCATTCACGATTTACATGCGTCTGGAACTGATGAACCCCGGCGTACAATATATGTGTATGGAAGGTGCGCGTTTCATCGCTGATTCCTCCGCCACATGTACGCCCAACGGCCACCTCTGGAATGTTCTGATTACCGGTCATGGTATCCTCATGATGTTCTTTGTAGTTATTCCAGCGCTCTTCGGCGGTTTCGGTAACTACTTTATGCCCCTTCAGATTGGTGCGCCGGATATGGCGTTCCCGCGGATGAACAACCTGTCTTTCTGGCTTTATGTTGCCGGTACTTCATTGGCTGTTTGCTCGGTTCTGCTTCCGGGCGGAAATGGCCAGGCAGGCTCCGGTGTGGGTTGGGTTCTGTATCCACCACTGTCGGTAAAGGAAGGCGGCATGTCGATGGATTTCGCGATTTTCGCGGTTCACGTATCCGGTGCTTCCTCAATTCTTGGTGCAATCAACATGATTACAACCTTCCTGAACATGCGTGCCCCCGGCATGACATTGTTCAAGGTTCCATTGTTTTCATGGTCAATCTTCGTAACATCATGGCTCATCCTGTTGTCCCTGCCCGTTTTGGCCGGTGCTATCACGATGCTTCTGATGGATCGCAACTTCGGCTTTGCCTTCTTTGACCCAGCAGGCGGCGGTGATCCGGTTCTGTACCAGCACATTTTGTGGTTCTTCGGTCACCCTGAGGTCTACATCATCATCCTTCCCGGCTTTGGCATTATCTCCCACGTCATTGCGACCTTCGCGCGCAAGCCCGTGTTCGGTTACCTGCCCATGGTTTGGGCGATCATCGCGATTGGTGCACTGGGCTTTGTCGTGTGGGCACACCACATGTATACGGTCGGTATGAGCCTTAACCAGCAAGCCTACTTTATGCTTGCAACCATGGTCATTGCGGTACCGACAGGCGTCAAAGTCTTTTCGTGGATTGCAACAATGTGGGGTGGCTCTGTCACGTTCGAGACACCCATGCTCTGGGCTTTCGGCTTCCTGTTTCTCTTCACCGTAGGTGGCGTTACAGGGATCGTACTCTCCCAGGCAGCCGTGGACCGCTACTATCATGACACTTACTATGTGGTTGCGCACTTCCACTATGTGATGAGCTTGGGTGCTGTGTTCACCATCTTTGCAGGGATCTACTTTTACCTGCCCAAGATGTCGGGCCGCATGTATCCCGAATGGGCAGGTAAGCTGCACTTCTGGGCGATGTTCATCGGTGCAAACCTGACATTCTTCCCACAGCACTTCTTGGGTCGTCAGGGTATGCCACGTCGCTACATCGACTATCCCGATGCCTTTGCTTACTGGAACTGGTGGTCAAGCTTGGGTGCGTTCCTGTCGTTTGGTTCTTTCATCTTCTTCTTCGGAGTGATGGCTTGGACTTTGACACGCGGTAAGCGTGTGACCGCGAACAACCCATGGAATGAGTATGCTGATACGCTTGAGTGGACACTGTCTTCCCCGCCACCTGAGCATACTTTCGAACAGCTGCCGGTCCAGTCGGATTGGGACAAAGCCCACCACTAATCGGGCAAAAACGAAAATCTGCTGGTACTGAACATTCACGTATCGTTCAGCACAAAGCAGAGAGATCCTAGGGCTCTTCCCTAGAAATAAAACAAAGGGCTCCAACGGCGGTTGGGGCTCTTTTTTTGTATGCTCTTATATAAGCTGCTTGTCTAAAATGATCTCAAACAAGCGTTCATAAGTCTTTCAACGGATGTCGACCTCTCGCTGTCATGATCGTTGAAGCATGATAGCCCGTTATATTAAGCGTGCAGAAAACCACCGGAAATTGACCAATTACATATTGTCGCATTGATTGCCCCGCTATCTCGGCTAACTGTCAGACATGCCTTATGAATGGATATCACCGCCCCAAAGCACCCCCCAAAAGATGCGTCTGTGGCCCCATAATTCGCTTCCCGCACGCGGGATGGCGGCGTTTGTCCTTACAACATTTACGCTGATCTCGATCCCTGTTCTGCCGTTGCTTGGCTCACCAATTTTATGGGGACTCCTGCCCTTCACGTTGGCTGCGGTATGGGGGATGTATTGGGCGCTGCAACGTAACTACAAATCACGCCAGATCAGCGAGGAGCTGGTTCTGGACGAGACACTGGCCCGCCTTACCCGCATCAACCCGAAGGGCGATGTACAAGAATGGGATTGTGATCGCTACTGGACCAAAGTCACAAAATACGAGGACGAAGGACCGGTACCAAACTACGTCACACTGCGCGGCAAAGGCCGCGAAGTGGAGATTGGTGCATTCCTGAGCGAGGAAGAGCGGATAGCGCTCTTTGAGGATCTCGAGCGCGTCCTGCGCCGCTGAGACAGCCGTATTTCGCTAATTAGACAGACGATCCTTGAGGACTGCGCCTACGCTGCCAAAATCCATCTGGCCGGTATATTTGGCTTTTAGTACGCCCATCACCTTGCCCATATCACGAATCGTCGTGGCACCTGTTTCCTTAACCGCAGAATCGACCGCGGCTTTGGTTTCGTCAGCGTCGAGCTGTCTGGGAAGAAACTCCTCGATCACCAAAATTTCTTCGCGCTCGCGCTCTGCCAGATCAAGACGACCGCCCTCTTCATAGGCACGCGCGGATTCAAGCCGCTGCTTGGCCATTTTGCCAAGGATAGCGAGCACTTCACTGTCACCGACACCATCATCATTGCCTTCAGCGCGGGCGTCGATGTCTTTGTCCTTGATTGCGGCATTCACCAGTCGCAGTGTCGATAGACGGTCAACTGCCTTGTCTTTCATTGCCTGCTTGAGGTCGGTGCTGATGCGGGTACGAAGGTCCATGGGGGCGCCTTTTAAAATACTCATTCCAAGAGCGCCGAGAATACTCAATTGTCCGATTACTTGCAACGCGTTTCATAGGCCAGTAAAGCACTGAAAATTATAGATTATTCATTTGGCTGATGATCTTGACCCGCCCCCTGCCCCACTATAGGTATCTACCGTTTGCCGAACCGGGTTAACCCCGCTTTGTCCCCCCCTGCGGGCCGCTTTTGGCCCACGGCTGAATGAAGGATATGACCATGGCCTCTGCTGCTCCGACACATCCCACCGCTTGCCTTGTACTGGCAGACGGGTCCATCTTTTACGGGATCGGCTTTGGAGCTACAGGCCAGACCGTGGCCGAGATGTGCTTCAACACCGCAATGACCGGCTATCAGGAAATCATGACAGACCCTTCCTATGCGGGCCAGATCGTTACATTTACTTTCCCCCATGTCGGAAACACAGGCACCAATCCGGAAGATGACGAGACCGCCGATCCCGTTGCTGCCGGTATGGTGGTGAAGTGGATGCCTACCGACCCCAGCAGCTGGCGTGCAACGCAGCACCTGTCGGATTGGCTGGCCGGACGCGGGCGCATTGCGATTGGCGGGATCGATACGCGCCGACTGACCCGTGCCATCCGTCAGCAGGGCGCGCCCCATGCTGCTCTTGCCCATAACCCTGACGGCAACTTCGATATCGCCGCACTCGTTGCCGCGGCGCGCGAGTTTGCGGGCCTCGAGGGAATGGACCTCGCAAAAGATGTCACCTGCGCACAATCGTACCATTGGAACGAGATGCGTTGGGCATGGCCCGAGGGCTACGCGCCCCAAACCGCTCCTACACACAAGGTCGTCGCAATTGATTATGGCGCAAAGCGTAATATCCTGCGCTGCCTCGCCTCGGCGGGATGTGACGTAACCGTACTCCCTGCAAGTGCAACCTACGATGATATTATGGCGCACAACCCTGACGGGCTGTTTTTGTCCAATGGCCCCGGCGATCCGGCAGCGACAGGTGTTTATGCCGTTCCGATGATCAAGGACGTACTCGAAAAAACCGACATGCCTGTATTTGGCATTTGCCTAGGCCACCAGATGCTTGCCCTCGCCCTTGGCGGCCGCACGATCAAGATGAGCCATGGCCACCATGGCGCCAACCACCCCGTCAAGGACGTGGAGACCGGCAAGGTCGAAATCACGTCCATGAACCACGGTTTCGCTGTCGACAGCCAATCCCTGCCCCAAGGGGTAACAGAGACGCACCGCTCGCTTTTTGATGGCTCGAATTGCGGTATCCGAATGGATGGCCGCCCCGTCTATTCCGTCCAGCACCATCCAGAGGCATCTCCAGGACCGCAAGACAGCTATTACCTCTTTGAGAGGTTTGCAGAGGCAATGGCGGCGCGAACAGCAGCGACAACCGCATAATTCACCTCTCATAACGGAAATTAATCGTTCATTAACGTTTATCTGAAATCGTTTTAACTGATTAGAAACGATTTCAGGTGAGCCTTCGATGAGCGACCTTTTCTTACGGTTGCCCGATCCGGAGGTGGCCGTACCACAACATGAGCAGTTGCCCCTTGGTCGGATAATGGTCAATGCGGGGATCATTTCCCAGTCTGATTTGGTCCACGCCCTAAACTTGCAGCAACACATTGATGCCCCTCTGGGTGAAATCCTTGTGGCGGAAGGACTGGCCAGTTCGGACGACGTGCTGAACATGATATCGCGCCAGCATAATATCCCTTTTGCCGATCTGGTATCCGATCCCCCCGATCAAACGCTAAGTTCGGCACTCCCTTCCGAGTTATGCCTGAAATACCGTTGTGTGCCGTGGTTGCGTATGGGCGACCTGCTTCTTGTAGGCACCCGAAGTCCGGATGATTTCGACAGTTTGCGCATCGCAATGGGGGATCGTGGTCGCCGTATGCTGCCAGTTCTTGTACATGAAGCCCATATCCGGAAGCATATCGGCATGCTCTATGGGGCGGAACTTGCACTCAAAGCGGCAACCCGTCTGCCCGCAGCGCAAAGCTGCCGAAACTGGGCACCCACATCAGGCCTGCGCTTGTATCTTGCGATTGGCCTGTTGGTCAGCCTTGTTGCCGCCCTTTTATTGGCTCCATTATGGACCATCACAATCGGAGTGCTGATCGCCTTCGTGACATTGCTGATGAGTACAGTTTTCAAACTGGCCGCGTTCGGCGCGCAGCTTTCAAACATGTCACAAGTGACAACCTGCTCGAAACATCTCGAACGACCCCCCTTTCCCATGCCAAAGGTCTCGGTTCTGGTGCCGCTGCTGCATGAAAAGGAGATCGCAGGCAAACTGGTGCAACGCCTTACCCGCCTGACATATCCAAAATCCTTGTTGGAAATTGTTCTGGTCCTCGAGCAAAGCGATACGATCACCCGCGAGACACTCGCGCGTACCGACCTGCCCTCCTGGATCAGCGTCATCGAAGTGCCCAGCGCAGGGACCCTGACCACGAAACCGCGCGCGCTTAATTATGCGCTGGATTTTTGCCGTGGTTCGATCGTCGGTGTCTGGGACGCAGAGGACGCGCCCGAACCCGATCAGATCGAAAAAGTTGTTACGCGTTTTCAGGATGCGCCGAAGAATGTAGCATGCCTTCAAGGCGTTCTGGATTATTATAACGCGCGCACGAACTGGATTTCGCGGTGTTTTGCGATCGAGTATGCAACGTGGTGGCGCATGGTGCTGCCCGGCGTCGCACGTCTGGGCCTCGTTATTCCTCTGGGGGGGACAACGCTGTTCTTTCGTCGCACCGTTCTCGAGGAGTTGTGCCGTTGGGACGCCCATAACGTAACCGAAGACGCCGATCTGGGCATCCGTCTGGCACGCCATGGCTATGTCACCGAGCTTATCCCGACAGTGACTTTTGAGGAGGCTAATTGCCGTGCATGGCCATGGGTAAAGCAGCGATCGCGCTGGTTGAAAGGATTTTTGATCACATGGTTGGTCCATATGCAGTCACCGCGCGCCCTGCTGCGCGATCTGGGTTGGCTAAGGTTTTTGGGCGTACAAACACTGCTTTTGGCAACCTTTGCACAATTCGCTTTCGCTCCTCTTTTATGGAGCTTCTGGATCACGTTGGCGGGGTTTGAGCATCCTGTCGCCCACACACTCGGCGCGCCGGTCGCCACTTCCATGGCAGTTTTCTTTATCTTTTCAGAGATCATCAATTTAACCATTTCGATGGTTTCCGTCTCCCGCAAGGAGCACCGCCACTTGATGATATATGTCCTGACCCTACCGTTTTATTTTCCGATGGCGGCCCTATCGGCATATAAAGCCCTCAAAGAGTTCGTCGTAGAACCCTTCTATTGGGACAAGACCGAGCACGGGATTAATGATCCCGATTGATCAGGCCTCTGCCTCGCGCTTGGCCGCTTCTTGCTTGAGCCTTGTGGCGAAGGCAACGGAGATGTGCGCACGCAGGGCTGCATCCGCAGCATCACCGTTGCGCGCCTCAATTGCCGAAACGATGCAATCGTGCTCCTCCTGCGCGATCTTTCCGCGCCCGACCACCGCCAGTGATGTCGTCGCCATCAGCGCCATGGAACGGTGAACGAGATCCAGCTGTTGCACCAAAAACCGGTTATGTGAGGCAAGATGGATCTGCTTATGAAACCGCCTATTGGCGCGGGCCAGTGCTGCTGGATGCTCGAGGAGCATATTATCGGCCTCCACCATTTCGCGCAGAAGCCGCACTTCTTCTTCGGTTGCATTACGCGCCGCGAGGCGGGCAGCAAGCCCCTCCAACTCCCCGCGCACGACGTAGAGTTCGGCCATTTGGTTATGGTCAAGGGAGGCCACGATCAGACTGCGTCCGTCCCGCACCAACAGCGATTGCGTCTCGAGCCGCTGCAACGCTTCGCGGATAGGTGTGCGTGACATGCCCAAACGCTCGGCCAGTTCGCTCTCTACCAAACGGTCACCGGGCCGGTAGATGCCAGTATCGATCGCGTCGAGGATCATCGAATAGGCGTCGGTTTGACCCGAACGGCCATTAGCAAGAGCGGGGGGCATAAGTTGGCCCTTTCATTAGGTTTATTATCAACCATAACCTCTGTTTCGTTTCACGCCTACCCATGATCACCCTCTTGCACAGAAGCTGTCACGGCCCTACGAAAGGATCATGTCCAGCGAAGCATTCTCACATGTAAACACTTGGGTCTTCGACCTTGATAACACCCTCTATCCGCCCGAGGCGCGCCTGTTCGATCTGATCGAAGTGCGTATGACCAACTGGGTGATGGAGAGCGTTGGCGTGACCCGCGCCGAAGCCGACCGCCTGCGCCTGCATTACTGGCAGACCCACGGTACCACGTTGGCTGGTCTGATGCGTGAGCATAACGTCGACCCTGCACCCTATCTGGAGGATGTGCATGATATCTCGATGGATAGCCTGACGCCTGATCCTCAACTGGCCGCACGTATCCGCGCCCTGCCCGGGCGGCGAATTGTATATACCAACGGCTGCGCCCCCTATGCAGAACGCGTATTGGCCGCACGGGGTCTTTCAGGCCTCTTCGATGCCGTCTACGGGGTCGAGCATGCAGGTTTTTTGCCAAAACCCGAGCGCGCCGCCTTTGACCGTGTCTTTGCTCTTGATGCCTTGATCCCGCAGGTTGCCGCCATGTTCGAGGACGAGCCGCGCAATCTGGCCGTTCCCCATGCAATGGGCATGCGCACGGTGCATGTGGCGCCCACACGTGCGGACGCGCCGCATGTGCAATTCCACACGTCCGACCTATCTTCCTTTCTCGACAGTTTGCTAAAATAGAGAGGCTGGGCATGCCCGATACCTGCGATATTCTGATTTCCGGCGGCGGCATTGCGGGGCTTACAGCGGCTGCGGCCTTTGGCACGGCGGGCTTTCACGTTATCTGCGTCGATCCGACCCCCCCTGTCACCGATGGGACCTCCGAAGTTTCCGATCTGCGTTCGACCGCAATGCTGCAACCTGCGCGCACCTTGCTGGAGCAGGCCGGCCTTTGGGATGCACTTGCCCCCCATGCAGCGCCACTGCAAATCATGCGGATCATCGACGCCGGCGGCGCAGAGCCCGCACCCCGCGTCATCCGCGAATTTGATGCCTCAGAGATATCCGAGCTGCCCTTCGGCTGGAATTTTCCCAACTGGTTGCTCCGCCGCGAAATGTTCGCGCGGCTGGAAATGCTGGAGACAGTCGAATTTCGCCCAAGTATCGGGACCAAGAGGCTTTTTACACGTGAAGGCTCCGCAAAAGTTACCTTATCCGACGGCAACACCGTTGAGGCCAAACTCGTGATCGCCGCCGATGGACGCGGGTCACCGATGCGCACAGCGGCAGGCATTTCGGTCCGCACACAGCGGTATGGGCAAAAAGCGATTGTGTTCGCTGTCACGCACCCAATCCCGCACCAGAATGTTTCGACGGAGGTGCACCGCACCGGCGGCCCGTTTACACTCGTCCCACTGCCTGACCGTGATGGCATGCCTTGCTCGGCGGTGGTCTGGATGGACGAAGGGCGCGTGGCCCAAGACCGGATGGAAATGGATATACAGACCTTCGAGGAAGAGGCATCCATTAGGTCGACCCACCATTTCGGCCCGCTTACCCTCGTTACCCGTCGCCAGATCTGGCCTATTATCACCCAGCATGCCGAGCGTTTGAACAGCGAGCGCGTTGCGCTGATTGCAGAGGCCGCCCATGTGATGCCGCCCATCGGCGCGCAGGGCTTAAACATGTCACTGAGCGATATCACTACTCTGCTTGATCTGGCGCAAGCCCGCCCCGATGCCTTGGGAGATACGCAGATGCTGGAGGCCTATCACAAGGCTCGATACGGCGATATAAGACTGCGTGTGCGTGGCATCGACCTGCTAAACCGTGCAAGTCAGGCAAGCAACACGCTTGCCCGCGATGTACGTGCTGCGGGCCTGAGCGCCCTGTATGGCGCAGCGCCAGTACGCAAAATGCTCATGCAGATGGGGTTGGGGATGCGTTAAGCTTCTTCGGCCGCCGCCTGCGCTTCAAGCTTGGCTGCATGGGCCTCGACTTGGTCGACGATATGGTCAACCATGCTGGCATTGTCCTGCTTGTGGCTTTGTTTGCCCGCAAGATAGACCATGCCGGACCCAGCACCACCACCAGTAAACCCGACATCAGTCATCAGCGCCTCACCCGGTCCGTTCACGACACAGCCGATGATACTAAGGCTCATTGGCGTCTTGATATGCTCAAGCCGCTTCTCCAAGGCTTCGACTGTTTTAATCACGTCGAAGCCCTGCCGCGCGCAAGACGGGCAAGAAATGATGTTTACACCACGGTGCCGCAGGCCAAGTGACTTAAGGATCTCGAACCCCATCTTCACTTCTTCCACCGGATCAGCCGAGAGCGACACACGTATCGTGTCGCCAATACCCATCCACAGCAGGTTGCCCATGCCGATGGCGGATTTGACGGTGCCGGAAATCAATCCGCCCGCTTCGGTGATCCCAAGGTGGATTGGCGCATCCGTGGCTTCGGCAAGCTGCTGATAAGCAGCAGCAGCCATAAACACATCCGATGCTTTGCAACTGATTTTAAACTCATGAAAATCATTGTCTTGCAGGATTTTTATGTGATCCAGACCGCTCTCTACCATGGCATCGGGACATGGCTCACCGTATTTTTCCAGCAGATGCTTTTCAAGGCTACCTGCGTTCACGCCGATGCGGATAGAACAGTTGTTATCGCGTGCGGCCCTTATCACTTCCTTGACGCGCTTCTCGTCTCCGATGTTGCCGGGGTTGATCCGCAGACAGGCGGCCCCTGCTTCTGCCGCTTCGATACCGCGCTTGTAATGGAAATGTATGTCAGCCACGATCGGCACAGGGCTTTCGCGAACGATTTCTTTGAGGGCCTTAGAGCTTTCGACATCGGGTACAGAAACCCGCACGATGTCCGCCCCTGCATCTGCTGCGGCCTGAATTTGCGCGATGGTCGCGCGGGCATCAGTGGTCAGAGTGTTGGTCATTGTCTGAACAGTGATCGGGGCGTCACCGCCCACGGGAACGTTTCCCACCATAATCTGGCGCGACTTGCGGCGATAAATATTGCGCCATGGACGGATATGATTGAGCGACATGTCAACCTCACTGGACAGTTAAGACATATCATAAGTAGCTACGCAGCGCAGGCGCTGCAATGGAAAGCTGTTGGAAAAGCGCAGATTAGCCGACGCAGTTTGTCGCGCTCACCCAGACGTTGCGGATGCTTGTCCTATTCGGCTGGTGCGGGCTCTTGGCTTACGGCGCGCATCTCTGCGACCATTGTTTCAAGAGCGCTGTCTTGACCGGGCTGAGCAGGCTCATAAAGCTCCGCCAACGCTGCCTGCTGCAAAGGAACGTTGGAAGTCACGCTGCCGCGGCGGCCTACAGGGCCAAAAAATTCGCCGTTCATCACAAAATAAACTGCGCCGCTCTGGCCTGTGCGCAGGCTTGGCGCCTCTTCAAGGGCGGGAACATCAAATGTATCGCCCTTTTGCATGACGGTTTCGAAGATATTTGATCCATCTGCTGCCGTGATGCGCACCCATGTCTCGCCTGTTGCCACAACCTGTACGGCGGGCGCAGGACCTTCAAGCACTTGTGGCACACTCAAGCCGGCGGTCACAACAACCTCTCCGTCAGGGGCGTCGCCATTGAGTACCTCTGTCACCGCACTGTCTACGGCACCGGCAAAAGAAGGCGCCGTAGCGCTCTCGAACAGCCCGCCCATGCGCGGATCAAGCGACGCAATTGGCGCGTCCCGTGCAACCAGTACAGGTACATCCAATGCCGCAGGACGGTATAGACGGTCCAGTGCCTCAACGCGCGGCGCGTCCGCGAGCACTGACGGTGTCGACACGCCGTCAACCGAAGGCGTTGTAGGTGCATTTTCCTGCAAAGGATCAAGATCGGAAAGAACAACGGGAGTCTGGTCAACCGGAGACACCTGTACGCGCTGAACTTCTTTCAGAACGCTCCAGCCACCAAAACCGATTGCCCCGATGAGGGTTACGAGAACCAGAAGCGATCCGATTGCTGCCGGTTCGATACGAGAAAAAAAGCTATCTCCGCTCGGAGCAAACGGCATCACCGGACGCGAGAAAATATCGTGTTCAACCTGACGGCTCAAACGCTCTTCGCGGGTGGGCTTATTTATAACGGAGGCTTCACGCGACATGCCGTGGGCGACGCTAAAACCGCTTTCGGTACAAAATGCGTCAAACGCCTTGTCTGGATCCATATTAAGGTAACGCGCATAAGAACGCACATAGCCTGCGATAAATCCTGGTGTGTCAAAAGCATCCGGATCTGAGTTTTCTATGGCGGCGATGTAGGATGCTTTGATCCGCAATTCGCGCTGCACATCAAGCAATGATTTTCCGAGGGTCGCGCGCTCACCGCGCATAAGATCACCAAGACGAAGTTCGAAAGCATCAAACCCTGAGGGCTTAACTTTTTCTTCTTCCCTGCTCTTGGAGGCCCACCGTCCAATCATACCCGAATGCCCTAGCCTACTCTGTGTGCCCGTCCTTATGACCATCAACAGCGTTGATTCGTCATAGACCTTTGTTAGGCTAAACCTAGCACAGTACAATCACCTTAGCGAATAATTGACGGATTAGCCAGCTTGTTCGGCACGATTCAGCGCACAATGCGCCCACAGCCCGTCCATCGCACGCACCAATGCATCCATTTCGTCCGGACCGTGAACAGGTGATGGCGTAAAGCGCAGGCGCTCTGTTCCGCGTGGTACAGTGGGAAAATTGATCGGCTGGACGTAAATGCCGTGCTCGTCGAGTAGCATATCCGACAGCATCTTTGTGTGTACCGGATTTCCAACGATCACCGGCACGATATGGCTACCGTGATCGATAATGGGCAGGCCCATCCCCTTTAGACGCAGCTTAAGCGCTTTGGCCTGCTGCTGGTGTTTCTCGCGCAGTTCTGGCGCGCGTTTGAGAAATGCAACCGATGCCGCAGCGCCGGCTGCAATCGCAGGCGGCAGCGAAGTCGTGAAAATAAACCCCGGCGCATAGGAGCGGATCGCATCACACATCTTCGCGGATGCAGCGATATAACCGCCCATCACGCCGTATGCTTTTGCCAAGGTGCCGTTGATAATATCGAGGCGGTGCATAAGCCGATCCCGTTCGGCGACGCCTGCGCCACGCGGGCCGTACATACCCACGGCATGCACTTCATCGATGTAGGTCAATGCGCCGAATTCATCCGCTAGATCGCAAATCGCCTCGATCGGGCCAAAGTCACCATCCATAGAATAGATGCTTTCGAATGCGATCAACTTGGGCGCATCGCTGTCGTCGGCTTCCAGCAGTTCGCGCAAGTGAGCCACATCGTTGTGGCGGAAAATCCGTTTTGCTCCGCCGTTACGGCGCACACCTTCGATCATGGAAGCATGATTGAGCGCATCGGAATAGATGATCAGGCCAGGAAACAATTTAGGCAGCGTGCTCAGCGTGGCGTCATTTGCGATGTACGCAGAGGTAAACAGCAACGATGCCTCTTTGCCGTGAAGATCGGCAAGCTCGGCCTCCAGCCTTTTGTGATACACAGTCGTACCCGAAATGTTACGGGTCCCGCCCGATCCTGCGCCCGTGGCATCCAGCGCTTCGTGCATCGCACTGATCACGACAGGATGCTGACCCATTCCCAGATAATCATTCCCACACCAGACGGTAATGTCTTTTTCAGTCCCGTCAGGACGGGTCCAGACCGCGTGCGGAAAGTTTCCGTTGCGACGCTCGATGTCGATGAACGTGCGATATCGGCCTTCGTCGTGCAGGCGCTCGAGCGCAAGGTCGAGCTGGTCCGAATAGGTCATGCGCATCTCCGATAAAACAGGGCGCCGCGCGCGGGCGATTAAGATTTCTCCCTGCTGGATATAGAATGGTTCCAAACCCTTCAATACGCAAACCGGCGCGTAGTGTCGCAGGAGAGCCTAAAAGACGGCGCAGGCAGTCTATAATTTAGTGGCTGTGATGGATTGCTGATCAAGAAATTGACGTTGCGTAAAGAGCCTCCTACAGAGCTCACAAACCGATAATTCTCGCCGAATTATACGATACTTCCGCGCCGCGCGGGAAAAACAACTCAGATTCTGGTGTAGCAGTGGCAAATTCTCAACCTGACTTCTTTCGATTCCCGCAGGCCCGCGCTCGGCCGTACAGACCGTGAGGGTATCACTGTCCCGTAGCTCTCTGGACAAGGCCGGATGCCCTGCCTAGGGTCGCGTCAAACGCCCATTTCAAGGAGCCTTCCCGATGTCCCTCGACGCCGTTCTCGCCCGTATCGACGATGATCTGCCAGCCGCCACCGAGCGCCTGTTGGAGCTGTTGCGGATAAAGTCGATCTCGACCGATCCCGCATTCAAAACAGACTGCGATGCCGCCGCCGACTGGCTGGTTGCGGATTTGCAAAGCTTCGGAATTGAAGCGCAAAAGCGGGCGACTCCCGGCCATCCGATGGTCGTGGGCCATGTAGGTCCTGAGAACGGCAAACCCCACCTTCTGTTTTATGGACACTACGATGTGCAACCTGTTGACCCGCTCAACCTGTGGGACCGTGACCCGTTTGATCCGGCCATCGAGCAGACGGACGCGGGCCCTGTAATCCGCGGTCGCGGTGCCGCCGACGACAAAGGCCAGTTGATGACCTTTCTGGAAGCATTTCGCGCGTGGAAAGAGGTAGAGGGTGACTGGCCCTGCCGCATCACCTTCTTTTTTGAGGGTGAAGAAGAATCAGGGTCCCCGTCGTTGGTGCCCTTCATGGAAGAGAATGCAGATGAACTGCGCGCTGACTTCGCCATGATTTGTGACACCGGCATGTTCGAGAGCCGCACCCCCTCGATCGTGACCATGCTGCGCGGCCTTCTGGGTGAAGAACTCACGATCACCGCCCCCACAAAAGACCTGCACTCGGGCATGTTCGGCGGGATCGCCATGAACCCCATCCGTGTGCTTTCGCGGATTATTGCGTCCCTGCACGACGATCAGGGCCGCATCACAATACCCGGCTTTTATGACGGCGTGCCCGAGCTGAGCGACGAGCTGGAAGCCCAATGGCAGGGGCTGGCCTTTGACCATTCCAAATTCCTCGGGGATGTCGGCCTCTCGGTACCTGCGGGTGAACAGGACCGCACCCCGCTCGAGATGATCTGGTCGCGGCCGACTTGCGAGGTGAACGGCATCGGCGGCGGCTATCAGGGCGACGGGTTCAAAACCGTCCTGCCCTCGCAGGCCAGCGCCAAAATATCCTTTCGCCTTGTCGGCGACCAGGATCCGTTGGTGATACGCGAGAACTTCCGCAAGATGGTCGAAGAAATGCTACCCGCAGATTGCAGCGTTGAGTGGAAAAGCCATGGTGCAGGCCGCGCTTCCGGCACGCCCACCGAAGATCCGGCCTTCGCCAAATGCCTCAAGGCCCTGGGGGACGAATGGAACGTGCCTGCCGCCTATATCGGTTGTGGCGGCTCGATCCCGATCGCAGGACATTTCCAGACCATTCTTGACACCCCACCCGTGCTGATCGGATTTGGCAAGGACGACGACCAGATTCATTCGCCCAATGAAAAGTACGATATGGAGAGTTTTCATAAGGGTATCCGGTCGTGGGCGCGGATACTGGACGCCATTACATAGCCGCTTCCGAGTTTTAACAAGCACACATACAAACGGCCCGCGCATGGGGAATGCGCGGGCCGTCCTCGTCAAAGTACCGAGGGGATCAGGACTTTGGCAACATCACAGCGTCGATCACGTGGATCACGCCGTTGGACTGCTTCACATCAGCGACTGTGACTGTTGCAACAGTGCCGTTCTCGTCTGTCAGCGTGATCATATCGCCGTCCATCCGCGCCTCGAGCATACAGCCCCCCAGCGTTGGCACGACGTGCATGCCGCCATCGTCAGATATCATGCCACCGATTGCTTCGGACATCGCATCCGCCGCAACAACATGGCATGTCAGTATCTGGGTCAGCAGCTCCTTGTTTTCAGGAAGCAGCACAGTATCGACCGTACCGGCGGGCAGCGCTGCGAACGCATCATCCGTTGGTGCGAATACTGTGAACGGGCCTTCGCCCTGAAGTGTATCGACCAGACCAGCCGCCTGCACTGCAGCAACCAAAGTGGTATGGATAGGCGAGTTGACCGCGTTTTCGATGATGTTTTTCTCGGCCAGCATCTCTGCGCCGCCAACCATAGGGTTCTTTGCATGGCCATCCGCAAACGCGAACGTAGCGGTCAGGGACAAGGCAGTGGCGGCAAGAAGTGTTTTCTTCAACATGGGATATTTCCTCGGTTGGGCCAGACTTTGTGTCTGGCTTCCCCCCAGCCACGAACATCGGAGCCGGGGAGTTTCAGGAAATAATTTTTTATTAAAGGACCTTGTCCACGACCGCCTTCAACCGGCCCAGCGTGCCATCGACATCATAGAGTTTGTCCAGACCGAACAAGCCTAGGCGGAAGGTGCTGAAACCGTCGGGCTCACCTACCTGAAGCGGCACACCGGCAGCGATCTGCATACCGTGCGCCATGAATGCCTTGCCTGATTTGACTTCTGGATCGTCGGTGTAGCAGACCACAACACCCGGCGCACCAAAGCCGTCGGCGGCAACCGACCTCACGCCCTTATCGGTCATCATCGCTCGCACACCCTCGCCCAGCTTCCACTGCGCTTCCTTCAGCCGCTCAAAGCCGTAGTCCTTAGTCTCGAGCATGGTATCACGGAAAACCCGCAGTGCGTCGGTTGGCATAGTCGCGTGATAGGCATGGCCGCCGTCCAGATAGGCCTGCATGATCGCGTGCCACTTCCCCAAATCAAGGGCAAAACTGTCTGATTTTGTCTGCGCCAACTGCGCCACGGCGCGCTCCGACAGCATCACCAGACCGGCGCAGGGTTGGGCGCTCCAGCCTTTTTGCGGCGCCGACACAAGCACATCAACACCCAAAGCAGTCATATCAACCCAGGCACAGCCCGACGCAATACAATCCAGCACCATCAGCGCGCCCACTTCATGGGCCGCCGCAGCCATCGCAGTAATATAGCCATCGGGAAGGATCACGCCCGCTGATGTCTCTACATGGGGCGCAAAAACGACCTGCGGCTTTTGCGCGGCAATCGCTGCAACGACGTCCTCGATGGGTGCAGGCGCATAGGGGGCAGGCAAAGTGTTGCCCTGTGGGCGCGCTTTGATGACGGTAGTATTGGCGGTTAGGCCCCCAGTCTCGATGATCTGGCTCCAGCGGTAGGAAAACCAGCCGTTCCGGACGACCAGCACTTCGCGGTTGCGGGCGAACTGTCTCGCCACGGCTTCCATGCCATAAGACCCGCCACCAGGCACCACAACCGCCGAGGCCGCACCGTAGACCTCGCACAACATCCCATGAATATCACGCATCACATGCTGGAACGCACCACTCATCGAGTTAAGCGAGCGATCCGTAAACACGACCGAAAATTCCTCAAGCCCTTGCGGGTCTACTGTATCAAGTAATGCCATATTCCGCTCTCCATTCATATTTCCCTGAAAATAGGAACTGGTCCGCAAAATGGCAAAGTTTATATCGCCCGGTTTGGTCTCACCCTGCCCGATAACCGTTCCGGCATCGCCCAAAAGTTTCCTTTAGCAGATATTCAGAGCGGTCCCGGAAGACGCTCCTCGCTCAACAGCACGTTGGCCTCCACGTCACCCGCACCAGGCAGGGTCATGATCCGGCGCCGCAACACCCGCTCGAAATCGGCAAGATCCCGCGCCACGACCCGCAGGCGGTAATCATAAAGTCCCAGCACATGCTCGACTGTCTGCACCTCGGGGATCGCACTCACTGCACGCTCGAAATCTTCCAGACTGACCCGCCCGCGCAGCGCCAGCTTGACCCCCAAGAACACTGTCACGCCGAAACCCAGCTTTTCTGCGTCAAGGCGCAACTGCCTGCCCCGAATGACACCGGTCTCCTCCAGCCGCCTGATCCGGCGCCATGTCGCAGGTTGGCTAAGCCCCAGCCTTCGTCCCAGCGCGCCCGCACTCTGGTTCGCATCCCGCGCAAGCGCCCGCAACAACTTTGCGTCGATACCGTCGATTTCTATCACAAGGGTAGCCCCTCGCTGGTCTTGATCCGCGCCACATGCATCAGCGCTTCAATCTCCGAGATATGTGGTAGGCTCAAAATGCTCTGGCGGTAAATCTGTTGGTAATGGGCCATGTCGCGCGCAATGATCGACAGACGCACATCAACGCGCCCCAGAAATGTCTGCACTTCAATCACCTCCGGAACCATTCTGGCCTCCGCCAGAAACGCATCGAATGCGTTGCCTTGGGTTTTATCGAGCGTGATCCTCAGGGATACCTCCACCGCATAACCAAGTGCTGTCCAATCTATCACCGCCCCAACACCCGCGATGACGCCCATTTCCTGCATTCGTGCAATCCGCCGCGTCGCACGGCCCGCTGTCATGCCCGCCCGCTCGGCGAGCTCCGCCTGAGACAGGCTCGGCTCGGCTTGCCAGTACCGCAACAGCCGTCTGTCTCCATCATCAAGCATGATAATTCCATATTTTAATGTTTCTGCGCATTAATTTTGTCATTTATGCGATTAAAATCATGCTTCAGCAATAGTAACAGGCGATAATTTCCCTATGGTGCACAGCAGATCAAATTAAAGGAAAAAACCGATGCGCGTTTATTATGACCAGGACTGTGACGTTAACCTTATCAAGGACGCAAAAGTTGCGATCCTCGGCTATGGCTCTCAGGGCCATGCACATGCGCTGAACCTGCGCGACAGTGGTGCAAAAAACCTCGTCGTCGCCCTGCGCGAAGGCTCGCCCTCCCGCGCCAAAGCCGAAGGTGAAGGCCTGAAAGTCATGGGCATCGCAGAAGCCGCCGCGTGGGCTGACGTCATCATGTTCACCATGCCCGACGAGCTTCAGGCAGAAACCTACAAAAAGTACGTTCACGACAACATCCGTGATGGCGCAGCCATCGCATTCGCCCACGGCCTGAACGTACACTTCGGCCTGATCGAGCCAAAAGCAGGCGTAGACGTAATCATGATGGCGCCAAAAGGCCCCGGTCACACTGTGCGCGGCGAATACACAAAAGGCGGCGGCGTGCCTTGCCTTGTAGCCGTGAACCAGAACGCATCTGGCAAAGCGTTGGAAATTGGTCTGTCATATTGCTCGGCAATCGGGGGCGGCCGCTCAGGTATCATCGAGACGGATTTCCGCGAAGAGTGCGAAACGGACCTGTTCGGTGAGCAGGCAGTTTTATGCGGCGGTATCGTTGAGCTGATCCGCATGGGCTTCGAGACACTGGTCGAGGCCGGATACGAGCCCGAAATGGCTTATTTCGAATGTCTTCACGAGACAAAGCTTATTGTGGACCTGATCTATGAAGGCGGTATCGCGAATATGGATTACTCGATCTCCAACACGGCCGAATACGGCCAGTACGTCTCAGGGCCGCGTATCCTGCCCTACGAAGAGACAAAGGCCCGTATGAAAGCCGTGCTGAGCGATATTCAATCCGGCAAGTTCGTACGTGACTTCATGCTGGAAAACACCGTCGGCCAGCCAACTCTTAAAGCGTCGCGCCGTGCAAACGACGAGCACCAGATCGAAATCGTTGGCGGCAAGCTGCGCGCGATGATGCCATGGATTTCCGCAGGCAAGATGGTCGACAAGGCCAAAAACTAAACTCACGCCTTGAAACCAGATGAGAAGGCTCGAGCTTACGCTCGGGCCTTTTACGTTTACGAATGCTCATGATGCGCCGACTTCATCTGCCACGGTAGAGATCAGAAAGGCATGAGCAGTGATCGAACAATTAGCAGGCTTTTCCGATTACCTCAGACATCGGCGGGCTTGGCGTGCGAGTCTTGATCTTTTGCCAAGGTAGATTTGGGCGCGCGCTTATCATGCAATCTTTCGTCCACCTTGCGCTTCGAAATATAGGCAAAAAATATAGCGGCCAAAAGCGTCGAAAATGCCAGTCCTGCAGTTAAGAAAGTCCAGTCCATCGTTTATCTCCTCACATGGGGTTCGTTGATCAAACCGCTGATGCATTGGAACAGTTCCTGCACATTTTGTCGCATGCGCTGCGAGCACTTGCCCTACCCTCTCCGTTGGCTCTATCTGGCAGGATGAATGCTCCCCCGAAAATCACCCCGCTAAGCTGGCTCATGATCGCAATTCTCGGCCTCACTTGGGGCGGGACATTCATGGTGACCGAAGTTGCCCTGCAAGGCGGTATGCCTCCCTTCTGGCTCGCGGCCTCGCGCACCGGCGTTGCGGCACTTTTAATGAGTATAATTTGGGCAAGCCTGGGGTGTCCGCTTTTCTCCGGTCCGGTTGGTGGCGCTGATCGCGCAAATTTGGTGATCATCGGCGGGATCAGCTCGGCAATCCCGTTTTGCTTGCTCGCATGGGGTCAACAATATGTCACCTCTGGCTTTGCCGGCGTGTCCATGGCATCGGTCGCGCTGATCATCCTGCCGCTGGCCCATTTCACCGTCGCGGGCGAACGGATGACGCCGCGAAAAACAGCCGGATTTCTCGTCGGGTTCGTAGGCGTTGTCATTTTGATCGGTGGTCAGGCGTTCGAAGCAACCGGCGCCGCGTTTGAGACACAGGGCCGGATTGCGTGTGTGATGGCTGCCGGGTGCTACGCAGCAGGCTCTATCATGTTGCGCCGTTTGCCAGATGCACACCCGATCGGATTGGCCACAATGCTATTGATCATCGGCGCCAGTATGACAATTCCCGTCGCCTGGATAGTGGAGGGGCCGCCGCCCCTGCCCTCTCCCCGCATCCTTGCGGTACTGGCCTTCCTCGGCCTTGTCCCTACGGCAGGCGCAAATTTCCTTAGGGTACTGGTTGTCCGCAGTGCTGGTCCGGTCTTTATGTCGTTGGTTAACTATCAGGTTCCGGTCTGGTCTGTGGTGCTGGGCGGCTTGATCCTCGGGGAAGCACTTCCCAAATCGCTTTTGCTGGCCATGACCCTGATCCTGATCGGTGTAGGCCTCAGCCAGTATGGCGCCCTGCAACGGCTCTTCAAACGCTAGGGGCGGCGTCCCGCGCGCCACTGGCCACCAGACACGCCAAAGAAGATCTCTTGCAGGCATCGCCTGCTCCATTGGATCACCGCAACAGCGGCCTTATTGCTTGACTGCATCCTCGACGGCCGCCACGATCGATTGCACGGCCCGCTTCATCAGCTCCGCATCCTCGTGCTCCGCCATTACCCTCACCAGCGGCTCGGTCCCCGATTTACGGATTAGCAGGCGACCGCCTCCGGCCAGATCATCTTCGGCCTGCGCAATAGCAGCCTGTACATGCGCATCCTCCAGCGGCAGCTGACCTGCTGCAAATCGGACATTCTCCAAAAGTTGCGGCACCGGTTCGAACTGGTGCATCAGCGCGGAGGCAGGCTTTTCAGCCCGCAGCATCTCTGCCAGAAACTGCATTCCCGCCATCAAGCCATCGCCCGTGGTCGCATAATCGGTCATCACTATATGGCCTGATTGCTCTCCGCCCAGGTTGAAACCGCCTTGCCGCATCCGCTCGACGACATATCTGTCACCGACGGCGGTCCGTTCAAGGCGCACACCGCGATCGTTCAGGAAATGCTCAAGACCTAGATTGCTCATCACTGTGGCGACCAACGCATTGCCCTTCAGCCGCTCGTCGGCCTTCCAGCGCGCCGCCATGAGAGCCATAAACTGGTCTCCGTCGCCAACACGCCCCTGCTCGTCGAGCAGAATAACACGGTCGGCATCCCCGTCGAGGCAGATGCCCACGTCCGCCCCGTGCGCCACAACAGTTTCAGCAGCGGCCTGCGGGTTGGTCGACCCGCAGCCATCGTTGATGTTGTGCCCGTTTGGCGAAACACCCAGTGGGATCACTGTGGCACCCAACTCCCATAAAGTCATCGGAGCCACGTGGTGCGCGGCACCGTTCGCACAATCAATTACAACTTTCAGCCCATCCAGACGCATCTGGCGCGGAAAGCTGGACTTCACTCGCTCGATATAGCGAAAGCGGCTGTCGTCAATGCGTTTCGCACGGCCAATCTCTGGCGCTGTCGTAGGCTCAACCCCGGCCTCGACCAGCGCCTCGATTTCTGCCTCGACAGCATCTGATAGCTTGAACCCGTCGGGGCCAAAAAACTTGATGCCGTTATCATGGGCGGGGTTGTGACTTGCCGAAATCATCACCCCCAGATCGGCCCGCATTGACCGCGTGAGCAGACCGACCGCAGGTGTGGGCACGGGTCCCAGCAAAAGCACGTTCATTCCCGTCGAAGTGAGGCCAGCCGTAAGTGCGTTCTCGAACATATATCCCGACAAGCGCGTATCTTTGCCAATGACGACACGGTGCGCGGACGATGTGCCCTCCCGCCGGAAATACCGGCCCACTGCAGCGCCTATGCGCAGCGCCATCTCGGCAGTCATCGGGTGGATGTTGGCAGTGCCGCGCACGCCGTCTGTTCCAAAAAGCTTTGTCATCTTAATTCCCTGCAACGCTTGCGCGCATAAGTGCGATGGCCTGCGCTGTCTCGGCTACATCGTGTACACGCACAATCTGCACACCCTGCGCGATCCCTGCAAGGGCTACCGCAATCGAGCCTGCCATGCGGTCGCGTGGCGCTTCGACTTTGCCGATTGTGCCGATGAACCGCTTACGCGAGGCCCCCAGCAATACAGGCACACCCAGACTATGAAACAAGCTTAGTCGTGCAAGCAGTGCCAGATTGTGCTCCAGCGTTTTGCCAAATCCAATACCGGGGTCCACGATGATGCTTTCCCGCGCAATCCCCTGCGCCTCCAGTGCGTCAATCCGCGCCTCTAGGAAGTCATAAACATCCAGCAGAACATCATCATAGCGCGGGTCAATGTGCATCGTCGCTGGATCAACAGGCCCATGCATGACACACACCGGCACCTTGTTTTCCACTGCCACGCTTGCCAGCGCCGGATCAAAAGTAAAACCGGACACATCGTTTATCAGGTTCGCGCCGGCAGCGAGCGCCGCCCGCGCCACATCTGCCTTACGCGTATCAATCGATATAGGTCCATCAAATCCAGCAGCCCGCAGCCCGGCGATGACGGGTACAGTGCGTGCGACCTCCTCGGCGGGATCGACAGTCTGCGCACCGGGTCGGGTGCTCTCTCCTCCGATGTCC
This sequence comes from Sulfitobacter guttiformis, assembly GCF_003610455.1. Taxonomy (NCBI): domain Bacteria; kingdom Pseudomonadati; phylum Pseudomonadota; class Alphaproteobacteria; order Rhodobacterales; family Roseobacteraceae; genus Sulfitobacter; species Sulfitobacter guttiformis. The sequence continues at coordinate 965,548 of NZ_RAQK01000002.1, forward strand.
AGAATATCGGCACCTGCCTGTGCCATGGCCATCCCCCCCGCAATGGCATCCACAGCAACCGCATGCAGGCCACCGTCTGAAAAGCTATCGGGCGTGGTGTTTACGATCCCCATGATCTGCGGGCGCGGACCCGGCATCAAGGTGCGCGGAGCGATGAGGGCCTCATGCGCCTGCATCGGGATATCCGAGGTGGAGATAACCTCCGGAGCAGCACCACGCCGCAGTGCCTCGACACTTGTGAACCATCCCCAACCGTCCGCCAGCATCAGGGCGTTCGCTGGTCGGGCCACATCCCATTGTACGATTGCGCGGTAATATATCCGGCTCATATCAAAGCGTTTCAACATCCGCAGGTGCTGCGCGCAGTGGGACCGAGGCCTGCGCCGGCAGGCCCGCCCCGATCACCATCATTTCTGCCGCATCGAACGTCGCAGCAAACCACGCGGCAAGTGCTACGGCATCGCGCGGTTGGGCCGAGGGTGTATCGACGCTGTCGAGAACGATTTTTGAAGGCGCCCAGACGCAAGTCTGACCATTTTTCATCGCCCAGTCCAGCTCGGTCCTTGTCTCGACAACCACGCAGCGGTCGTCGCGCGCGGCCAGAACCCATGCGTTCTGCTCGATTGCAAGCATGTCAATCCTGCGCTGCGCCATTTTGTGCGGCACTTGGGGCGCGGCAACGTCCGCGGCTCCGACACACAGGATCAGCGGCCGCCCTTGTGCCTGTAACTGGTCCAACCACCCCGAAAGATACGGCGATGCGATGGCGGCGTTGCTAAGAAAAACCAATTCGGGCTTGGCTATTGTGTCACGGGCAACTTCGGGTGGCGGTGCGCCATCGCGCGCGCGCACAATCTCCACGCCCAACGCACCGGGACCGCGGTCCAGCTTTTCAATTCGCACAAATACCCGCATCGCTTGAGGTTCGTGCAAAATTCGCTCGGCTACGCGGTCAGCCAATGTTTCCAGTAGCGCCAGTCGCTCTAAGGCCAAAGCGCCCTGAATAGCCTCCGTTACACGGTCGTAAGAAAGAATGCGGTCTACGTCATCGTCAACGGGTCCGCTCAACGGCTGGACCTCGACGACTACGTTAAAGCAAATCCGCTGGGTCACGCCACGCTCGGCCTGAAACGCACCGATCTCTACTTCGACGATGTGGTCGCGCACTGAGATCCGGTCAAGCGCGTCCGTAGACGCGGTCGCGGCCGACCGTTCAGAGGGGTGCGCAAAGGCAAGGCGGGTTTCGGACGTCATGGGCAGGCTCCGGCAAACTGGTTGTCGCGCATGTATACTGCGCGCGGGCCTGCGTCGAGGGCAGCAAACGCCCTAAACTGCGCAGATTGCGTCAGTTGCTGGCTGTGCGTGCGCCACGGCTGTAAAACAGGTGCACACCAAAGCGGGCGGTATTGGTAAACTTGCGCGACCAGCTGGGGCGTACGGCAGTGGTATGATAAAACGTGGCGCCATTGGTGATGTCGGGGGATTGCCCGTCAATCGTGGCACGCGCCACCTTGGCAACCCGCGCAAAAGCGGCAGGTTCCGCGACGACCTCGGGCTTGCCGTCACAGGTATAGCTGAACTGGCACTGGTGCTTTTTACCGGTGCCCTGATTGATCACACCGCAATACGAATTAGGAAAGCGGCTTGATTTCACCCGGTTCCGGATCACCTCTGCGACAGCAAACTGGCCTTTCACAGTCTCGCCCCGTGCCTCGAAATAAAGTGCCTCTGCAAGACACTGAAACTCGGAGGAGCCTCTGGCCTGTGGCTGGCTTGCGAGCCATGTGCGGCTGAATATCGCCTCGCCTGATCCGGCTGAGGCCCTGATAAACGTGGAGGGTGCAGCGGACATACCGCTTAGCTTGGTCTGCGATATACCCGAGAGTCCGCGTGCTTCAATTTTGGCGAGGTTTTCAGCGATTTTGTTTGCCGAAGCCCCAGAAGGGAGCGTCACCACACAGGCAGTTGCCACAATAATCGCTACACCACGTACAAAACTCAAAGTCCGCATACCATTGTCTCCGGTATCGTTAATCCGAAGAAGCGCGTAGCCTGAAAGACACAATCCAACAACAGACAGGGCCAATTATGGGCAAGCTATCGCCGATGCTGCTTTTTGCACCGCCGAAAGCTATTGAATCTTATCAGCAATTGCCAACTGTGCCGCCGCGAGGCGCGCAACCGGTACGCGGAAGGGTGAACACGAAACATAGTCGAATCCGGCCGCGCGGCAGAATCCAATCGATTCGGGGTTGCCGCCATGTTCGCCACACACCGACAATGTGATGTTCGGCTGGGCTGCGCGGCCACGTTGCGCACCCAGCGTCAGCAACTCGCCTACGCCTTCATGATCGAGGGTGTGAAAAGGATCTTCATCGAAAACCCCCTGCTGGACATAGTCGGACATAAACCGCCCCGCGTCGTCGCGCGACAGGCCGTAAGTCATCTGCGTGAGATCGTTGGTACCAAAGCTGAGAAAAGCACATTGCGGGGCAATCTCACCTGCGCGCAGCGCCGCACGCGGTGTCTCGACCATCACGCCAAGGCGGTAGCTAAAGTTCACGCCGCGCTCCTGACGCACGGCATGCGCAACCGCATCAATTGCCGCCTTGACGATCTCGACCTCGCGACGCGCTGACACGAGCGGAATCATGATCTCGGCGATCACCTCTTCGCCATCCTCACTCGCGTCCACAATCGCCTCGAAAATCGCGCGGGCCTGCATGTCATAGATTTCTGGCACAGTAATGCCAAGCCGCACACCGCGCAGGCCAAGCATGGGGTTATATTCCCGCATCGCCTCGATCCGCCGTGTCACATCCGAGCGTGGCAGGCCCAGTGCCTCGGCCAGTTCGCGCTGGCCGCTAGCATCCATCGGCAGGAATTCATGCAAGGGTGGATCAAAGAGGCGGATGCACACCGGCTTGCCCTGCATGATGCGAAACAGCTGGGTAAAGTCATCGCGCTGCATCGGCAGCAACCGCTCCAGCACCGCACGGCGGCCATCCGATGTATCGGCGAAAATCATCTCGCGCATCACCGTCAGGCGGCCGCTGTCGAAGAACATGTGCTCCGTGCGGCACAGACCAATGCCTTCGGCGTTAAAATTCCGCGCCGTCAGTGCATCTTGCGGAGTGTCAGCATTTGCACGCACCTTGATGTCGGCGCATTCGGTCGCCCATTCCATCAACGTCTGAAAGTATTCGTCCAGGGCGGCCTCTTGTAATGCCGCAGCTCCGGCGAGTATCTGACCGGTCGAGCCATCGACTGTCATCTCATCGCCTGCGTGAAACACACGGCCGTCCTTGGCAGTAATAGTTCTGTCACGCTGGTTGAAAATCAGGCTCGAGGCGCCAACCACACAAGGCAAGCCAATACCGCGCCCGATCACCGCCGCATGACTGGTGATGCCGCCGCGTTCGGTCAGAACAGCATTGGCCGCATGCATGCCGCGCACATCCTCACTCGACGTTTCGCGGCGCACCAGAATACAGGCCTCACCACGCGCAGCACTCGCCTGCGCTTCGCCACTGTCAAACACCAGTCGCCCCGTCGCGGCACCCGGACTGGCAGCGATGCCTTTTCCTATAACGTCACGCCGGACCGAAGGGTCGATCTGGCGGTGCAGCAATTCCGTCAGGAGGCGCGGCTGCACCCGCATCAATGCTTCCTCACGGCTGATTACACCATCTTGTGCCAGCGTTACGGCAATCCGCACCGCCGCACGCGACGATCGCGAAACCCGCACACCGTCAAGTATGTGAACAACACCATCCTCGATCGCAAATTCGACCTGCATTTCGGCGCGAAGCCGTTGCCGCATCAGACCGGCATAGGTTTTGATCGTCTCGAATGCCTCTGGCAGCTTTTCCTCTAGCGAGGGTCCGCGCGGGTCCCGTGTGAGATAGAGAGATGCTGTATCACCAGCAAGCGCGTCGCGGCCCTGACTCTGGCTCAGATACCGGCCGGTGACCTGCGGCGCGCCTGTATCGCTGTCGACGAGCTGTAAAACACCCGATCCACAATGCCCTGTGCCCAGCCCGAATACCATCTGCTGTACCACAAGACCCAGCCCCGCATTCACTGGCGCGCCCTTGGCCTGCCGCAAAAGCCGCGCCGAAGTGCCGTTCCACGCCCGCGCCATTGACCGCAAAACCGCTGCCAGCTGGATACGCCGTGACTGTGGAAATTTCTCTTCCGCCTCTTCCTCATAGGCGGCGATAGTCTCTTGAAGCGCGGCACGCCCTTCGCCCTCGATATGATCGAACATATCCGGATCAAGACGCTCGACATTGATGGCATAGGTTTGGATGAACCGCGAATAAAGGGCTGATGCCGCCTGCTCGCCCATGCTCATGCGGTAGCTTTCGAACCGTGCATCGTTCATCCCGATATTGAGAACAGCACCCGGCCCGCCCCAATCAGGGTCTTGACTGGAAGGGCGCACACACAGCAGAGCATTCATGGGAAACTGGTCGACGATCTTGCTCACGTCCGGCAGCCCGCCGTTGGCAATATTTGCCACCGTCCCAAAGGACAGACCGACGGTGCGCGGCACCGGAAGATCCATACGCACCAGCCGCTGCAAACACTTGGCCCGTCCGCCATGGGTGGCGGTGGCAACAGGCGCGGACGGTGTGATCAACGTGGTGTCGGGGTTATTCTGCATGAGCGTGCTGCACTGCGGCATCCTATGGTTTCAATTGCAGCATAAACCCTATCGGTCACAGAGCAAACTGTTTCTGACAGCCAGTACCGTCAGATTTATTTGACACTCTCGACGCCCACGCGCCAGAGCGCAGGGGGCAGCCTATCGGGTCTGTACCACGCAGTATTTTGCGTTCGTTTCTACAATGAAACCGGTTTCAGCCGTCGATACGCGTGAGATCGGCAACCGACGAACACAGCGTACGGATACGACTGAGCAGATTGAGACGGTTGCGGCGCACGGTCCCGTTGTCGGTGTTAATCTGCACAGTTTCAAAAAATGCATCGAGTGCGGGGCGCAGACCTGCCATCGCAGACATGGCCGTGGTGAAATTCTGCGCCTTCATTGCGGGCGTGATCACCGACTCTGCGCTATCCAGCGCTGCAAACAACGCGCGCTCGGCGTCCGCATCAGCAAATTTCACATCCGCCCCAAAGGAGTACTCGACCCCGTCAGCCTCTTCGGCCTGCGACAGGATGTTGTTGGCGCGCTTGAACGCCTGCAACAGGTTCTCGCCATCGTCGGTCTTAAGCGTGTCACTGAGAGCCCGGGCGCGTTTGACCAGCAATGTAAGATCATCGTTCCCCTCCATCGCAATGCAGGCGTCGATGATGTCATGGCGAATGCCTTGGTCTTTGAGATAAACCTTCAGGCGGTCGTGGAGGAAGGATAAAAGGCTGGTCGGCATATCCAGATTGGTGAAGTCCGCCTCCTCATCCGGGTTAGATAGTTTTACACCGTGTGCGCCGAACCCTTTCAAGGAAACACTACTGACACCTACGGAAAGGTCATTTTCCACAACTATCCGAATTACACCCAGCGCCGCACGCCGCAGTGCGAACGGGTCCTTGCTGCCCGTAGGCTTCTCATCAATCGCCCAGAAACCAGTAAGTTTGTCTATTTTTTCAGCCAAGGCTACGGCGACAGACACAGGCGCAGTTGGCACATCGTCCGACGGCCCCAGCGGCGCATAATGCTCTTGGGACGCTGCGGCAATCTCATCGCTCAGTCCCGCCGCCTTGGCGTAATAGCTTCCCATCAGGCCTTGGAGTTCGGGAAATTCATAGACCATTTCCGAAGACAGGTCGGCCTTGGCGATCCTTGCGGCCTGCTCGGCAGCGTCCGCGTCTGCGCCAACCATCGGGGCCAGCTCGCGCGCCAGCAGGGCCATTCGCTCAATGAGTTCGGCCTGCGTACCTAGCTTGTTATGGAAGGTGACGTTTTTGAGGTTCTCGACCCACGCCGCCATGCCAACATCAGACTTGGCAATCCGCAAATCATTGTCCCAAAAGAATTTGGCATCGGCCAAACGCGCGCTCAGCACCTTCTCATTGCCCGCAAGGATCGTCGCGCCATCATCGGCGGTGCTGCGGTTCGCGACGGTAATGAAACGCTCGATCCGGCCCGTTTTGGGGTTACGCACGGAAAAGAATTTTTGATGTTCCTTCATGGAGGTCTGCAAAACCTCCGGCGGCAGATCAAGGAAGGCATCGCCAATGCGGCCCATCAAAACCACAGGCCATTCCACCAGACCCGCCACTTCTGCCAACAACCCTGCATCCTCTACAACTTCCATGCTGCTGGCAAAGGCCATGTTCGTCGCATCATGCCAGATGGCATCGCGGCGCTCGGCTGCGTCGAGAACAACAAACGCACGCTTCAGCTTGGCCGCGTAGTCGTCAAAGTTGTTTACCGTAATCGGATCAGGCGCGAGAAACCTGTGCCCGTGGGTGGTGTTGCCCGACACGATTCCGTCCACATCCAGCGAGACAACCTGCGCGCCGTCCTCACGGCTAAGAATGCAGACAATAGAGTGCAGCGGGCGCACCCATTTAAGGGTTCCCCTCCCCCAGCGCATGGATTTTGGCCAAGGAAAATTACGAATCGTCTGTTCCAGCACATCTGAGATGATATCGGCCGCAGGGCGACCTTCCTTCACGATTTTCGCAAACAGGATCGCACCTTTTGGTGTGTCGCGCTCTACCAGATCATCACGGCTCAGACCTGCGCCACGCAAGAAGCCCTCGATGGCCTTTTCGGGTGCATCCGCGCGCGGGCCTTTACGCTCTTCCACGGTGCGCGGACTAGCATCAATAAGCCCCTCGACGGTCAGGCACAGGCGGCGCGGCGTGGCAAAGGCAGCAGCGGAGGCATAGGTCAGCCCCGCCTCCACCATTGCGTCCGTCATCAGCTTTTTCAAATCGTCACAGGCCCGCGCTTGCATGCGTGCCGGAATTTCTTCGGAGAAAAGTTCAATCAGCAAATCAGCCACTGGAATACCTCGTGTTTGCGCCAAACGGCGTTATTCTATTGGCGCAGTGCGCTGTGGCAAGGGGGGGCATTCTTCGCCCACAATCGTACCATCATATGCCTTTGCGCCACAATCATTCAGTTCATGCCAGGCATAGCCGCGCCCGTCACTTGTGATTGCGACGATCCGGTCAACCCCGAAATGTACGTTCTTCTGGCTCATGAATGTCAGTGCGGTTCCGGCCTCAAGCTCGTCCCCGATTTTCTTTGCGTCAAAACATTCAAACCAGCTCGGAGCATTGCGCGGCTGGGCGCCCTCCACCATCTGGAACGTTTCGGTCAGCAGCGCCAAACTGTAGGGCGTGGTAAAACACGCACGGTAGCGGATCGGAGAGCTGTCGGCGTCGATTGCCTCAAACCCCTCCATGGGAATTACCTCGCCTTGGCTGCTGGCCAACGGCAGCAACATCATTCCATCTGCAGGCGCGTCCACTTCCTCATAAAATCCGTAAATTTGCAGATAATATAGTGCGGCGCCCGCCAGCAATGCAGATACCATTATGAAAGCCCCTAAAAATTTACCCATCGTTGCGTACCGCCTGCTTTATATTCATCACTGCCAGTAGAGGTTGATAAAGCGACGTCGCATGGCAAATGCCCCGTCGGAAGGCCGTTAAAACGCGAAACTGCTGTCGCAGCGCCTGCGCGACCGTTCCATATGACACACTACGCACCCCGGTGATTGCCGATCGGTCGGCCATAGTGTGCGCTTGCCGCATAGCCGAACAGGCCGCCTGTGGCGTCGCACAGCGTGGCGCGCGTTGGTGTCGTGCAAAAATCTGCAGGATGAGAGTCATGCGACCTCTTCGGACCAGCCGCCTGCGCGGGTCTGGACGAAGGCATCGGCGCACATCTTGGTGAGTGCGCGCACCCGCCCGATATATGCTTGCCGCTCGGTCACGGAAATCACGCCACGTGCATCCAAAAGGTTGAACATATGGCTCGCCTTGATCGCCTGATCATAGGCAGGATGCGCCATTACGATGCGTTTGCCTGTCTTGGGGTCGATATGCTCTTGATCAATGATGGCGCGGCACTCCGCCTCGGCCTCCTCGAAATGGCGCAGCAGGACATCCGTATTGGCAATATCGAAATTCCAGCGCGCGTACTCTTCTTCGGTCTGCTTGAAGATATCCCCGTAGCTGAGCGGGATCGGCGCATCGGGATCATTGAACGGCATGTCCATCACATGATCAACGCCGAGGATGTACATGGCCAGACGCTCCAGTCCGTAGGTAAGCTCACCCGATACAGGATGGCAATCATGGCCACCGACTTGTTGGAAATAAGTAAATTGGCTCACTTCCATACCGTCACACCAGACTTCCCAACCCAGACCCCAAGCGCCAAGCGTAGGGCTCTCCCAATCGTCTTCGACAAAGCGGATGTCGTGCAACGCCATGTCGACTCCGATTGCCTCAAGCGAACCAAGGTACAGCTCTTGCAGGTTGGGCGGGCTGGGTTTTATCAGGACTTGATACTGGTAATAATGCTGAAGACGGTTGGGGTTTTCGCCATAGCGCCCGTCTGTTGGACGGCGCGATGGCTGCACGTATGCAGCGGCCCAAGGTTGATTGCCAAGACTGCGCAGGGTTGTGGCGGGGTGAAATGTTCCTGCGCCAACTTCCATGTCGTAGGGCTGTAGAATAGCGCAGCCATGGCGGGCCCAATAGGCCTGCAAACGCAGAATGATCTCCTGAAACGAACGGGGCGTATCTGACATAAATTCGTCCTTTGGCATTTTGCGTTCTTACTAGGCTGCGGGGGGCATGGGGTCAATCAGCGGCGGCACACAGGCCCTCAAAGACGCTGAACTGTCAAAAGCCGCCTAAACCGTCCATTCTTATATAGGAATCACACAAAAATGCTGTTTATGTGCCGCAATGTAATTATGTGAGAGCTGATACGCTGATGTTGCGACTTTTTACGATCTGCCTGACCGCCCTGTTTTTGTGTATTTCCGGCGGTGTCAACGCACAGTCCGTCGACCCCGACGAAGTTGTCTGGGTGCAGATCGAAGCACAGCAATCCCTCGCGCGCGCTACTGATCGCGCCCGCGCCTACACCACTTTGCTGGATGATGTGAACGGTTTTGCGGTGGGTGGCGGGTGGTACGCCATTGTCGTCGGCCCCTACCGCCGTGCGGACGCCGATGTCGTGCTGGCGCAATACCGCCGCGAGGGTATTATCCCGAACGACAGCTTCATCCAACGCTCCGTGCGGCTACGCCAGCAATTCTGGCCTGTGGGCGTGAATATTCTTGGCGGCAACGCGCTCGATGCTCCTGACAGCCCCCTTTCCACGCCGGAGCCTGACCTTCCCCCTGCCCCGTTGACGGCGCAAGAGACGCCAGAAGTTGCGCAGGTCGCGCCATTGCCTGATCCCGAACCAGTGCCCGATACCGAAACATTGTCCGAACCACAGCCGCAGCAGGCAGACGAAACCCCGACCGAAGCACAACGTATCGAGCGTGATCTGACCCCCGAAGCAAAAAAACAACTGCAGGTAATGCTACAATGGGCGGGGTTTTACGATGCTGCGATTGACGGATCGTTCGGGCGCGGCACCCGCAATTCGATGGCGGCATGGCAGGAAGCCAACAACTACGAGAAAACCGGTATCCTTACGACGCTCCAGCGCGCAGCGCTCAAAAAGCAGTATAATGCTGTTCTAGAAGGGCTGGGCCTAGAGACCGTGCGGGACGCACAGGCGGGTATCGAGATAACACTGCCGATGGGTGTAGTCGCCTTCGACAGCTACGAACCGCCCTTTGCGCAGTACACACCTACCGGTGACGTGCAGGCGCGGGTGCTTCTGATCAGCCAGCCCGGCACACAAGACACCTTGTTTGGTCTATACGAGATCATGCAAACCCTCGAGATTGTTCCCCTATCTGGCCCCCGCGAGCGCAACGAGACCGATTTCACCCTTGTGGGCGAAAACGGTCTAATGATCAGCTATACTGAGGCGGCGCTTGTGAATGGAGAAATCAAAGGCTTTACCCTGATCTGGCCCGCGGGCGACGAAGAACGACGCCGCCGCCTCTTGGCCGAAATGCGCGCCAGCTTCATCCGGATGCCCGGCGTGCTGAGCGCTTCAGCGGGCGATGCCTCGCAGCAGTCGATCGATCTGATTTCCGGTCTGCAAATCCGCAAACCCAAAATCTCGCGCTCGGGCTTTTTCATCACGGCAGCGGGGGATGTAGCCACCACATCTGCTACTGTGCAAAGCTGCTCGCGGATTACACTGGACGGCGATACCGATGCCGAACTGTTGGTCAATGACACCGCACGCGGTGTTGCCCTCCTCAGACCGAAGGTGGCGCTTGCCCCCCTCGCCGTCGCCACCTTCGCCAGCAAGCCTGCGCGCCTTCAAAGCGATGTCACAGTTGCAGGCTACTCCTTCGAGGGCGTCCTCAGCTCTCCCTCCATCAGCTTTGGCACGTTGGCCGACGTACGCGGCCTGCAGGGTGAGGAGAACATCAGCCGCCTTGCGCTGCGGGCGCGGACGGGAGATGCGGGCGGTCCCGTACTCGACCGCACCGGCGCTGTAATCGGTATGATCACCACACAGCCAACAGGCGACACGGTCCTGCCCGACGACGTGAGTTTTGCCCTCTCCTCTGCGACGGTGGTTGCGGTCAGTACTGGTGCTGGCCTCAGTCTTCCACCCACGGCTCAGGACGGATTGCCCGGCCTGACCGAATTTCAGCTCGCCGAGAAGGCGAGCGGCATGACGGTTCTGGTCAGCTGCTGGGAGTAAACGCCAAGCTGCACGAGACAAAAAAGGGGCGGGCGTTGTTCGACGCTCGCCCCTTTTGACTTATTGGCAGGAGACTTCGGAACTGCTGCTATTGGGTCAGTGCGGGCGTGACATAGATCAGGGTCGGGCCATCTGCATCAAATGCCTCGCGCACCGCCTGCTGCAAAGTGCAAATGCTCTGCGGGGCGATAGCCCTCGCTCCAAACGCCTCCGCAAGTTTACAAAAAATCGGGATTCTGCGCAATTACCGCATTGGGCGCAATCTGCGCACGTACCATGCTGTCCTCGATCTCGCCCAGTTTTCCATTGTCCCACAGTATAATGGGCAGGCTCAGGCCCAACTCCACTGCCACGCCAAGCTCTTGCATGGTATAGTGAAAGCCGTAATCTCCGATGATCGCCATCGTAGGTTTGCCTTGCCGCGCAATCGCCCCGCCAATCGCTGCAGGCAAAGCGTAACCAAGAGTGCCAAAACCATAAGGATGGTGCCAGTGGCCAGGCTCGTCCATGTCCCAGACTTCCTTGGCGGCATAGGCAAACTGGGTCATGTCGGAGTAAATCATTGCTCCTTCGGGAAGTGCCGCACGCACGGCATCGCAGAAAGGCAAAATGCCGGGGCGTTCGGCGTCGATCTCGGCGCGCCAGCGGGCCCGGGCTTGGGATACTTCTGCTTGCGTCCATTCAAACGTGGCAGGTAAGTCCCGGATCTCTTCCAGTGCGCGAAACACAGTTTGCGCTGTTGCCTTGATCCGCAGCGTTGTACCGCTGTTATCCGCCAGACATTCGGGGTCGATATCAATCCGGACCATGGGGCAATTATGACCCGCATGATCGCGCCAAAGATCAACCTCGGCCAGTTCACTGCCGACGGTTATCACCAGATCCGACGAGGCAAGAATATTTGCGCTGTCAGGTCGCGCAAGGTTGCTTCCGAACAGCAGCGGATAGTCAGCCCCGACGATCCCCCGACCGGCATATGTCGTGAACACAGGGATCTGGCAGCGGCCCAGCAAAGAGCGGATTTCGGGGGTTGCATCCACAGCACCACCGCCAAGGATAAAAACAGGCCTGCGCGCCTTGCGCAGCATGTGGGGTAGTATCAAATCCACCTCGCTCAACTGCTCGATGCCGATACTCAATCCACGATCTGACTCACCGGGTTGCGCGGCCAGTGCAACCAAGGCCCCGATGGGGACCTGAATATGCTTGGGCCGCCTGCGCTTTGTGTGAAACTCCTGAAATGCCCGATTGATCAGTGCATAAGCCGCCTCAGCTGTCCGCGCCTCTTCAGACCAGTCGCAAACAGTCTCGGCAGCTGCACGCTGGTCTTTCATCTGGTGCAGTTGCCCGCGCTTCGCGGCCGTCTCATCCAGACAGCTGGAAATCACCAGCATCGGCACGGAATCCGAATACGCCTGCCCCATCGGCGTCATGATGTTGCAAAGGCCCGGCCCTGTGATCACATAAGCCACGCCGACCTTGCCCGAGGCGCGGGCATAACCATCGGCCATAAAGCCTGCCCCCTGCTCGTGACGGGCTAGGACGTGGGTGATGCCCGCCTCCTCGATGCCGCGGTACATTTCCTGATTGTGCACGCCGGGGATGCCGAAGACCACATCGACCCCGCGCGCCTTGAGCAAGTGTGAGATTTGCGCACCCAGCGGTCGGGTTGCGGGATCGGACATCACGCCCTCCAGAATTTGACAGTAAAGAGCACGTAGACAACCATAAGCTCCAGCCGTCCCAGCAGCATCGCGAGCGTCAAAATCCATTTGGCTGGATCGTTGAGAGACGAGAAATTGCCCGCTGGGCCGATGATATCGCCCAGACCGGGTCCGATATTGCCCAGAGCAGTGGCTGCGCCTGAAACAGAAGTTACAAAATCAAGGCCGGTCATCGACAGCGCAACGGAGACCAGCCCCAATGTCAGTACGAAAAACATAAAAAAGGTCATCACGGAGGCAAGTACTTCTTCGGTTACAGGCCTGCCGTCGTAGCGGGGCGTAAAAATACCGTGCGGCGAGCGGATGCGCCGCAGTTGGGTACGGATAGATGCGAACAGCAATTGGTAGCGGAAGATTTTGACAGAACATGCAGTTGATCCCGCGCATCCACCAATCAGCCCGATGAAGAAAAACAAAGCGACCGCAAATCCGCCCCACCGCATATAGTCGACCGAAGAGTATCCGGTGCCGGAAATTATGGAGGTCACGTTGAAAAATGCCTCGCGCACTGCCTGCTCGTTGTCCAGATGAACACCTTCTTCGAGCAAAAGCACCAGCATCACAATCAGCACGCTTATGGTGATGACAAAGCCGCGCACCTGCGGATCTCGGTGCAATGCCATCGGATTACCGTTGATCAACTGGACATAGCGCACAAAAGGTAATGCCGCGAGGATCATGAAAACCCCCGCCACATATTCGAGCGGCCCCTGAAACACCCCGAATGAGGCATCATAATTGGCAAAACCGCCTGTGGAGATGGTGGTCATCGCATGGGCAGTGGCGTCAAACACATCCATCCCCAGCGAAAGATATGTCATCGCACAAACCAGCGTGAAAGCCACGTAAAGCCCGGATATCTGCGTTGCGATCTGGCCTGCACGGGGCAGGATCTTACCCAGCGTATCAAAGCTTTCGGATTTGAAAATCTGCATGCCGCCGACGCGCAGTTCGGGCAGGAATACCATCGCCACAACAATGATACCGATACCACCCAGCCATTGCAGGATGGCCCGCCAGATCAACAGACCTTTGGGAAGATCATCCAAACCCGTAAAAACTGTAGCACCCGTGGTGGTCAGGCCCGACATCGACTCAAATACCGCATCGACGATCCGCGCATCCGTCTCCCCCAGTACAAAGGGGATCGCTCCGAACAGGGGCAGCGCCACCCAGACAGTCGTTGTGAGCAGGAACGTCTGCTGGATCGTCAGCCCCTCGCGCACCCCACTGGCACAGGCAAGGGCAATCGCGGCGCCCCCCATGAGGGTCAGCATGGCACTTTGTAAAAACACGGGCCATTGACCGCGCCCTTGGGCCAAATCAACCAAAAGCGGGACCAACATCGCGACCCCGAGCACAGCCACCAAAAGGCCAATTACATATCCAACTGGGCGCAGATCCATCCGCGAAGGGTTGGCGCGCTGCGCCGCAAGTGTCAAGCGACTGCGCACGTCACATTCACTTGGACCGATGGAAATATCAAGGTTCTGGCACAGATGCCCTAACGCAAAAAGCCTGCCTCTTCACCCCTCTATGGGGTCGGGGGCAGGCTATCGTTGCAATAAGGTTCTCTTGAAGTTCAGGAGTAGTAAAGGTCGTTGAAGACGTGGTTCACGATGTCATCACGCTTGAGGCCCATACGTGCCAGCTCATCATCGGATTTGGCGCGCAACGCCTCAACGCGGTTAACGCGCGCATTGCTGTTTGTGCTACCTACGATGGCGGCACCGATGCTGCGGAAAATCGTCTCAAGCTGACCGAGCGCGTTGCGCGCTGTCAGGAAAGGGGCGGAGGAAATGCTCATGCCGCGCGCTGGAATTTTTGCGGCGAATTGCTCGGATGCGGATTGATAGGTCATCGAATATGCCTTCGTATTTCTTCTTCTGCTGCGGGATCATCCCCGTGCTCATGAGATAGGCCTCGCTGCACCGCAGCACCACCACCATACTTGCATAGCCGCCAACCGCTGCACGCAGGATCACACAGGACGATCAAGCCCCGAATAAACAAAAAAGGGCCACTCCTTTTCCCGGAGTGGCCCGCCTGTCAATATAGCCAGTCCACAAGACGGTGGCGATTTAGCCTACGTGGAACAATGTGTTGAACAGCTTTGGATCAAAGCTTGATTGTGCAAATGTCGGCCCTTCGGTCAACACGCTGACCGCATCGTGGCTGTGCAGGCTTTCCTGATGACTTGCGATAACCCGAAAATCCGAAATCCGCGCATCGGCCAGTAGCTGCTCACAGAACAGACGCGCTGCATCTTCGACAAAGACTGGATTTGCGGCGTTCAGCTCCGCAAACGCCTGCTCATCCTCGCGCTTTACCATCACTTGGGTCTCGGTAGGTACCGCGCGGCGGCAAGCTTCGATCAGATCCTCGAACCACATTACGCCAGCGTCATTATCCAACAGCACAGAAACCCGCGCGACGGAGCGTTGTGAATGCGGGGTCGCAAGCTGGTTGCGGGTGGCGCGTGCATGCTCGGACAGCTCAAGCGAGCAAGGACAAGTGCTGGAATAGACATAATCGAGGTGTATGATCTGCTGGCGCACGCCCGCATGTTCAACCAGCTCAAGCGCCACATCGTAATACTGGTATCCTGTCAAACCGGACCGCAGGCTGCTGATCTTCATCGGAAACGAGAACCGCATCTGTATCCGCGCATCAAAGCTTTCCAGATCAGTAATATAATCCTCTAATGCCGCTTCGATCACCTTAAAGCTGAATGTGCTCTCGGCGTGTTTGTAAAAGCTGCGCATGATACGGGACATGTTGATGCCCTTTTTGTCCGCCTCGAGGCTCACGGTGCCCGTCACCGATGTCTCAAGCGTGAGAGGCCCGTTATCACGGGTTTCAAACTGCACAGGAAGACGAAAGTTCGAGATGCCCACATGCTGGATCTGCTGCTTCGCACCCTTGATCAGGCTCGAAGGGCCGTTTTGCAGGTCCGGCAGGCTCTCTTTATACTCGGGCTCGATCGCGAAATCGGCAGGGTAGTCACGCTTGAGCAGTGGATAGGCCGCGCCCCCCGTGAGCATCTGCGCAACCGCAGGATCAAGGGTTGCAAGCTCAGTCGCGTCCGCGCTTGATGCCCAAGCCCGCAATGTTTCAAGCGCTTTTTCCGCAGCAACGCGGTCTGGTGTCGGAGTAATCGGTGTCGAGATGTTCATGGGTTGCCCCCCTTGGTCGGTCAGGAGCCATAAGTAGGCCGCTGAAATCATATTACCAAAAAAATTTACGCCATAACGGGGAATAACGACACCGACTCCTTAAATTACGCCTCCAGCGCTTGTAAAAAATCCGCTACCAGGTCATCCGCATCCTCAAGTCCGATGCTTACACGGACCAGCCCGGGTGTAATGCCAAGATGGGCTTTTTGGTCCTCTGGCAGGCGCTGGTGGGTGGTGGTTGCCGGGTGCGTAAGGATGGTTTTAGCATCCCCCAGATTGTTGGAGATCAGACCAATTTGCACCGCGTTGAGAAAACGGAATGCCGCCTCCTTCCCCCCTGCAATATCAAGCGCCAGAACTGTGCCACCCGCCCCCATCTGCGCTTGGGTCAGGGCGTGCTGCGGATGCCCTTCCAAACCTGGATAGATCACTGCATTCAATCCTGCATGCCCCTCCAGAGCCTTGGCCACTGTCAGCGCCGATGCTGTTTGTGCCCGCACGCGCAGGCCCATCGTCTCGATCCCTTTAAGCATGACCCAAGCTGTGAACGGTGACATCGATCCGCCCGTGTGCTTCATGTACGGCTCGACCGTTTTGCGAATAAACTCCCGCGAACCGAGTATCACACCTCCAAGGGTCCGGCCCTGTCCGTCGATGTGCTTTGTCGCCGAATAAATCACCACATCAGCGCCCTGCGCAAAAGCTCGCGAGTAGACTGGCGTGGCGAACACATTATCAATCATCACCAATGCGCCGCGGGCATGGGCCAGCTTGGCCACCGCTTCGATATCAATAACCTCCAGCGTCGGGTTCGAAATGGATTCGAAGAACACAGCTTTTGTATCCTCCCGAATAGCCGCTTCCCACTGGGCAAGGTCGGTGCCGTCCACAAATGTGACCTCGACACCAAAGCGCGTCAGGATATCCTCCAGCACATACAGGCATGAGCCAAAGAGCGCGCGCGCAGACACAACATGATCCCCCGCGCGCAACATTGACGTCAGCGCACCGGACACGGCCGCCATACCCGAGGCGGTAGCAAACGCATCCTCAGCCCCCTCAAGAGCAGCAATCCGCTCCTCGAACATCTTGACAGTAGGGTTGCCATAGCGGGCATAGATAAACTCGTCATCGCCCGACTTTACAAACCTTTGCTCGGCATGTTCGGCACTGTCATAGACAAAACCTTGTGTGAGAAAAATCGCCTCTGACACTTCGCCGTACTGGCTGCGCCGTGTTCCTGCGTGCACAGCCTTGGTCGCCGGCTTCCAATCATTGCTCATCTCATACCACCTTCGCACACCTCTGGTGTGACCATCTGTGCGCCCGTTCAAAAGGGTGGGCGCAAAAAAACCCCAAGCGCGGTCAAGCGAAAGGGGGCTTTCATCCTGACCTTTTAGCGGAATGTTGTCGACATTTTGCATCTTTTCCAGCCAACGCCTGATCAAAACCGTGTGTTTGATCCAACGCGGCGGCAGCATCCATAAGAACACCCCGAACACCAAATGTTTTGTGGCCCGCAATCCGGTAACAAATCACCACAAAGCTGTCGTTACGGTATCCGCTTGCGGGGGTCAACCAATCTGAGCCCCCTTGCCCTGCCCGCCAAAACCCGCATCATGGGGGTCCACCCGCACTTCCGGAGCCCCCAATGAGCACACCGATTGATATGTATTACTGGCCCACGCCAAACGGCTGGAAAATCTCTGTCTGTCTGGAAGAGATGGGCCTGCCTTATACAACCCACCTCATCAATATCGGGAAGGGCGACCAGTTCGACCCCGAATTCCTCAAAATCGCGCCAAACAACCGCATGCCCGCCATCACCGATCCCGATGGCCCTGACGGAGCGCCGGTGTCGATTTTCGAGAGCGGGGCGATCCTGCAATACCTCGCCCGCAAAACCGGGACCTTCTGCGGCAGCACCGAGCGAGAGCGGATCGTCGTAGATCAATGGCTGATGTGGCAAATGGGCGGCCTTGGTCCGATGGCGGGGCAAGCGCATCATTTCCTGAAATTTGCGCCCAAGGCGGAGCCGCCGCAGGACATCCCATATGCCAAGGACCGCTACCGCAGCGAGACTGCGCGCCTTTACGGTGTGCTCGACCGGCAATTGGCGCAGAACGAATTTGTCGCAGGCAACTTCCTCTCGATCGCGGATTTCTCGATCTGGGGTTGGGCAAGCCTGTGGGAAGGCCAGCAGCAAACCCTAGAGGACAAGCCAAACATGGCGCGCTGGCTTGATGTGATGGGTGCCCGAAAGGGCGTGCAGGCAGGTCGTGCACTATATGCGGATCTGCGGCCCGGTTAGACGCTTTTGTCCGCGTCGTTACCCTCTTCGATGACAAAGGGCTGAAGCTGTGCAAACTGCCAGAACAAAAACACCATTAACGCCACGGGAAAACCAAAGGTTTCGATCTTGACCCATGCTTCCGTGGTCATTGTGCGCCAGATCACTTCGTTCACTACCGCAAGCGTGACAAATGCCATTACCAATCGCTTTGTCAGGATCATCCAGCCCTCGTGCCGCATTGGCATCATATCGGCCATCACAAATTCCAGCCATGAGCGGCCGCGCAGCAGGCCGACCGTCAGGATCAGCGCCAACAGGCCGTAAACGATGGTTGTTTTCATCTTGAAAAACCGCTCATCGTTAAACCACGCTGTTAGCCCGCCAAAGAAGATCACCATGAATGCCGTGAATACCTGCATCCGGCTCAGCTTTCCGGTGAGCGCCCACAAAATGCCCATTGCCAGCAGCAGGATCGGAACGAACACCACCGCCGAAACGATGAAACCGGTATATTCCGTACCGCCAAACGTGAACAAATCGTCCTTGATCCGGATATAAAGAATAAAAAAGGCCAGAGTTGGCCCAAGCTCCAGAAACTGTTTGAGGATCGGGTTTATCTCGCGTGCGTTTGCCATCGCTAGCCTCCAAATTCCACAATTACGGCACCCGCTGCGATAAGCGCCATAAGGGCGATCCTGCGCGGTCCAACCGTCTCTTTGAGTACGAGCCATCCGATAACGGCGGCGAACACTGTTGATGTCTCTCTCAATATCGCCGCTTCGCCCACGTTATCAAGGCGGGTGGCCATCATAATCGACCCGAAGCTCGCGAATGCGATCACGCCGCCGATCACGCCGCGCTGCATGAGCGGCCCCACAGCGGGCGGGTTCTCCATCCCATGCCAGCGGCGGTAGGCGATAATAGGCATTAAAAAACCGTCAATCATGAAGAACCACGCCAGAAACGTAAATGGATCGGCCGTAGCGCGGATACCGTAGGCGTCATATGTGGTGTACAGCGCCACAAACAATCCAGTCACAAAAGCCAACGCCAAGGCGACATTCAAGGTGTCCCGCTCCGCCTCCAGATACATCATGTTATAAGCCGCCAGCCCGAAAATACCCGCCATCAGCACAGCAACACCCAGCCACTGCACGCCGTTGAACACCTCGCCAAACAGCCAGTAGGCGCCGATCACTGTAAACAGCGGTCCCGTACCGCGCACCACAGGATAGACCACAGTATAGGCGCCCTTCGTGTAGGCCGCTGCCTGCAACAGCTTGTACAAGCAGTGAATAACCCAAGCGCCCGCAAAAATGGGCCACATATGCGGTTCGGGCCACGGGACTACAAACAGGGCAAAGGGTGCTGCCATGAGGCAGTAGCTACCGTCGATGGCCCCACGCGTCAGCCACGGATCATGCCGGCCCTTTTGCAACGCACCAAATACCGCGTGTAAAAATGCTGCCAGCAGCGCGAGGGCAAGTGCAAGACTGTGCCCCGCCTCTGTCCCCTCAATAGAGATGAGCCAATCCGTCATGCGCTCAGCGCTCCAGTCCTGTCAGAGCATCAGCAAACTCCTGCGGGTCGAAGGCCTGCAAATCGTCAATCTGTTCGCCCACGCCGATTGCATGGATCGGCAGCCCGAATTTATCAGCCAGCGCCACCAGAACACCGCCCTTTGCGGTGCCGTCAAGCTTGGTCATAACCAGCCCCGACACATCCGAGATTTCCTGAAAAACCTTGACCTGGCCAATCGCGTTCTGCCCCGTTGTGGCATCCAGCACCAACAATGTGTTGTGCGGCGCATCGGGGTCTTTTTTGCGGATCACCCGCACGATCTTAGCCAGTTCCTCCATCAGGTCACCGCGGTTCTGCAACCGCCCTGCCGTGTCGATCAATAACAAATCAGCCCCGTCCGCTTCGGCCTTGACCATCGCATCATACGCCAGGCTGGCAGGGTCCGACCCTTGAGGCGCGGTTAGAACCGGCACGCCCGCCCGCTCGCCCCAGACCTGCAACTGTTCGACGGCGGCGGCACGGAATGTATCACCGGCCGCGATGACAACGCTCTTGCCCGCTGCGCGAAACTGGCTCGCCAACTTGCCGATGGTCGTCGTCTTGCCAGAGCCGTTGACCCCTACGACCAGGACAACCTGCGGAGTCTTTTTATAAAGCGGCAGCGGCTTTGCCACCGGTTCCATGATCCGCGCAATTTCGTCGCTCATCAGGGTTTTGATCTCGTGCACCGACAGCTTTTTGCCCAGACGCCCTTCGGCCATATTTGCGGTGACGCGCAGGGCCGTATCCACTCCCATGTCAGCGGCGATCAGCAATTCTTCAAGCTGCTCCAGCATTTCATCGTCCAGCACGCGGCGCGCGATTTCCGGCGTCTCATCGCGCCCTAGCAATCGCCCCAATATCCCGCGTGTTGGTGCCGGATCAGGTGCCTGTTCCCGATCTGAGGCGGGAATAACGGGAGGGAGAGCGGTCTGCGGGCTTTCTGCGATCGGTGCTCCGCGTGGCGCGCGCTGCTCTTCTTCGCGGGCGGCAGTCTCGGCGCGCGCGGCAGTTTCGGCTTCGGCCGGATCTGTTTCAATAGTGGGTTGCTCACGCTCTGTCAGCGTTTTGGCGTCAGGCACTGCATCCACAGCCTGCGCAGGGGCTTCCATCACCTTGTCTACGGCAGGCTGCTGCGACGGATCAGCATCACCCACAATTGCCTCCAGCCCCTCATCGATCTTCGAGGAGGAGTTGAACAAACGGTCTTTGAGTTTCTTGAAAAACGCCACGGGTGAAGATCTCCGGCTTGTAGGACCCCCATGATCTATCGCCTTGGGCCACGGGATGGAAGGGTGCGCGATTGACAAGGCCGCGCACAGACCCCACCAACATTCCATGCGATACTTTGCGATCATAGCGGCGGCAGTTTTATCAGCGTTTCTCGCCTCTTCCGCCCATGCCGATCCGCGCGAGGGACAGTGTAGTACCGGCAAATGGGGCCATGTCCAATGCATCAGGCCGGCACATTTCGTTTATGATACCTGTAATGCTATTGAGGTTTTCAGCACCAGATACGGTCTAGACGCGGGTTTTTTTGCCCGCCTGATCTGGCAAGAAAGCCGCTTTGACCCTAACGCTCTGAGCCCCGCAAACGCGCGCGGCATTGCACAATTCATCCCCTCCACCGCCCTGCTGCGCGGCCTCAAGGACCCTTACAACCCCGCAGACGCATTAGACCACTCAGCGCAATATCTGGCCGAAATGGTCGGAAAATATGGCAATGAAGGCATGGCAGCAATCGGCTATAACGGCGGGGAGCGGCGGGCCGAGGGATTTCTTGAGGGTAAAGGCCTAGCCTCCGAGACGGTTAATTACGTACCCATCATCACGGGTCTATCCGCCGAGCAATGGCGCGACACGCCCCCCAAAGACCATGATTTTCGCCTCGACCCTAAGCTGGCATTTCAAGAAGCCTGCACGCAAATGGCGCGCAACCGCCGTCTGACAACGCTCAAACCGGCTGTGCCGCCGCCGCCTGCCCTCAAACCATGGGGCGTGCAGTTGGGTTTCGGCACCTCAGAGGCGACAGCCATTGCTAAAGTAGCCAGCCTTACACGCACCTGCCGTGCCAAGGTCAGCAGTGAAAAGCTTGACCTTGTGTTCGTGAAAAACCGTGTTTCCGGCAAAAAAGGCTATTATTTTGCCCGGGTCGGACGAAACAGCCGCGATAACGCAACTGAGCTGTGCACCAGCCTAAAGCGGGAGGGTTGTAATTGCCTGGTGGTCCAGAACAAATAGCCCACCCTGAAAAGGGGCAGACCGGTTGATCAGATCTCGTCGGCGAAGTGCTTCATCGTGAGGCGAATGGGGTTTGGCGCCGCCTGCCCTAATCCGCAGATCGAGGCATCAACCATCGCCGCCGACAGCTCCTCAAGCAGTCCCTGATCCCAACTGTCCGCTTGCATCAACTGAACCGCCTTGCCACAGCCGACGCGGCAGGGAGTACACTGTCCACAGCTTTCGTCCTCGAAAAACCGCAGCATATTAAGCGCAGCATCCCGGGCACGGTCTTTGTGGGACAGGATCACGACGGCTGCAGAGCCTATAAAGCTGCCATGCGGTTGCAGCGTATCGAAATCGAGCGGGATGTCGTTCATCGAGGCAGGTAACAGCCCGGAAGATGGCCCACCGGGTTGATAGGCCTTGAACTTATGCCCCTGCGCCATGCCGCCCGCCGCCGCGATGATATCCGTAATTGTCGATCCGGCTGGCAGCAGATAAATACCCGCCTTTGCAACACGCCCCGACACCGAATAGCTGCGCATACCCTTACGGCCATTGTGCTCAACCGTGGACAGTACTTCCGGCCCCTCGCGGCAAATCCGCGCGATCCAGTGCAGCGTCTCGATATTATGGACCAGCGTGGGGCGGCCGAAAATGCCGACCTGCGCCACAAATGGAGGACGGTGGCGCGGCATACCGCGTTTGCCCTCGATGCTTTCGATCATTGCCGATTCCTCGCCACAGATATAGGCACCAGCCCCGCGTCGCAGTTCGATATAGCCCGCAGGCACCACGCCCGCATCCTCCAGCGCCGCAATCTCGGATGCCAAAATGTGCAGCACGGCGGGATATTCGTCGCGCATGTAAATATAAGCGCGCTCTGCCTCGACGGCCCAGGCAGCGATCAGCATACCCTCCAGAAACAGGTGTGGCACCCGCTCAAGGTAGTAGCGGTCTTTGAATGTCCCCGGCTCGCCCTCGTCGCCGTTAACAGCCAGATACCGCGGCCCCGCATTATCGCGCACAAATCCCCACTTCTTGCCGGACGGAAACCCCGCGCCGCCAAGACCGCGCAGGCCGGATGCGAGCACTTTTTCCTGAACCGCTTCCCAATCACCGTCCTTTCGCAGGTCCGCGAGCGTGCCGTAGCCACCACCCGCCGCGTACTCCGCATAAGTTTCATAGGCGGGAATATGGGCGTGGGTATTACCTGCAGCAATCGCTGCGTGAACCTTCCGCACCGTCGCATTGTCGATATGCGCATGGCCCAGTTCCAATACCGGCGCGGTATCGCACCGCCCCATGCAGGGCGCGCGCAGCACGCGAACCTGCGAGGCGTCCAAACCGTCCTCGAGCGCAGATTTCAGGGCTGCCGCGCCTGCCATCTCGCAGCTCAGCGAATCGCACACGCGGATGGTAAGCGCAGGCGGCGGTATCTCGCCCTCTTTAACCACATCGAAATGGGCGTAGAATGTTGCTACCTCATAGACTTCTGCCATGCTCAGGCGCATCTCTTCGGCCAATGCGCGAAGATGGGCGGCGGACAGATGGCCGAACGCGTCCTGAATAAGATGCAAATGCTCGATCAATAGGTCACGATCGCGGGGCTCTGCGCCCAGCAGATCGCGCACCTCGCCCCATGCCTTATCCTCCAGTTGACGCCCCTTGGTATGGCGCCGCCCCTTGCCAGCACCTGACTTCCAGACGCCTTTTTCCGGTGATTTCTTGCCGGAACCGTTTTTATCTGAATCGAGTGCCATGCGAAGTTTCCCTTATTATTTTGCATTGTGTATCAACTGCGCCCATCGGGGTTGAGGTGAAAAGCGACAATTTGGCAGCCCTTTGCGCGGTGCGCGGTGCGGCGCTGATGCGGATCGGAAACCCTGAGGATGCTCTGGCACTGCTCCACGACTTCTGGCATCTATAGGTCATGAAATTCCTGACCCTTATACTGTGGGCCCTTTGTGCCCTGCCCGCCGCCGCACAGTCCCAAATGACGGCGAAGGAATTCGACGCTTACACCCGCGGGAAAACCCTTTATTACGGAACCGGATCAGAGCCATACGGCGCGGAAATATATCTGCCGGACCGCCGCGTGCGCTGGTCGTTTCTGGATGGCGAATGCAAAGACGGTGAATGGTACGAGGCCGACGGCCTGATCTGTTTCACCTATGACGACCGTCCCGATCCGCAATGCTGGAGTTTTGAGCGCGGCGCAGGCGGATTGATTGCCCGCTTCGAGAACGACCCCGCTATTACCCCCCTCTACGAGGCAAACGAGAGCACCGAAGAGCTGTTGTGTCTGGGTCCAAAAATCGGGGTATGATCTCAGGGCTTTACGGTAATTCTGCCATCCTTGAACTGGACCTCAAGCAGTGTCTCGGCCGCAGCGATCTGCGCGCTGGTAATAATCTGGTCGCCGCTGCGCACCACGGCAAAACCACGTTCCAGCGTCGCCTCATAGCCTAGTGTTTTGCGCAAGCGCTCGGCTGCTGTGATCTGGTTTCGCCAGTCGCGCAGCTGTCTTTGTGCGGCCTCTTGCATCGCATGCGTGGCGCGATCGAGACGCGCAGCCTGCAAATTCCGCTCGCGCTCCAGCGCGGGAACGAGGCGGCGAGACAGACGTTGCAAGCGTTGGTCGTCATTTGCAAGTTTGCTGCGCAACGCCGCAGGGCGCAGGCCACCCCCCAAATCGGACAACCTGATCTTGCGCCGTTGGACCCCAGCCATCAGCGCAGGATCAAGCCGTGTAGCAGCCCGCTCCAATCTCAGCGCGGGCCCCTCGGTCAGACCGGCCGCACGCAAAAGTCTGTCACCCGCCCGGTCCAGACGCTGGCGCGGAGTATCAAGCAGGGTGTCGGCACGGGGCAAGGCGCGCGACATATCGCGCAGCCGCTGACCGCGCTGGATCAGCCCTTGTGACAAGGCGCGACTCATCCGGGCATGTTGCTGGTCGAGATATGCCATCAATTCGTGGCGCACCGGCACCGCAAGTTCGGCGGCTGCAGTTGGCGTAGGCGCGCGCATGTCGGAGGCATAGTCGATCAGCGTTGTGTCAGTCTCATGGCCCACTGCGGAAATCAGCGGAATGACAGAAGCTGCAGCTGCCCTTACGACCGATTCCTCATTAAACCCCCACAGGTCCTCGACCGATCCGCCGCCACGCGCCACGATGATAAGGTCGGGTCGCGGCAGCGCACCGCCGGGGGTCAGACGGTTGAACCCTTCAATTGCGCGGGTCACTTCGGGCGCGCATTTCGCCCCTTGTACGGCGACAGGCCAGATCAGCACCTTACGCGGAAACCGGTCGCGCAAACGGTGCAAAATATCGCGGATAACGGCGCCCGAAGGCGAGGTCACGACGCCAATAATATCGGGCAGATAGGGTAGTGCCTGTTTGCGCTCTGCGTCAAACAGCCCCTCGGCGGCCAGCGCGGCCTTGCGCTTTTCCAGCACTGCCATGAGGGCGCCCATGCCTGCGGGCTGGATATCCTCGATGATGATCTGGTATTTCGACTGACCGGGGAAGGTGGTGATCCGGCCCGTCGCGATCACCTCCATGCCTTCCTCCGGCATGGTGGCCAGTTTCGCGGCGACCCCTTTCCAGATGATCCCCGCCATCACCGCCTTGTCGTCCTTGAGATCCAGATAAACATGGCCCGAGCGCGGAAGGCTCACGCGCCCCACCTCGGCGCGCACACGGACGTGGCCGAATTCGTTTTCAATAACCCGCTTTATCGCGCCCGAAAGCTCGCCCACCGTATATTCGGGACTGTTGCCCGCAGCGGGAGCATCCTCTGGGCCGTCATCGAACAGATCCATACTTGCGTCCTTGTGCAAATCACTCGCGCATCCTAAAACGCCGGACATCAAGTTCCAAGGGAGTGCACGCCATGAATATTCTGATCCTCGGGAGCGGCGGCCGCGAGCACAGCCTGGCATGGGCTGTGCTGCAAAATCCAAAATGCGACAAACTTATCGTTGCTCCGGGCAATGCAGGCATCGCGCAGATCGCAGATTGCGCCACGATTGACATCGAAGACGGCGGTACGGTCGTCG
Source organism: Sulfitobacter guttiformis (assembly GCF_003610455.1). Classification (NCBI taxonomy): domain Bacteria; kingdom Pseudomonadati; phylum Pseudomonadota; class Alphaproteobacteria; order Rhodobacterales; family Roseobacteraceae; genus Sulfitobacter; species Sulfitobacter guttiformis. Next base: position 991,366 of record NZ_RAQK01000002.1, read on the forward strand.
AATTTGCCGCACGCAATAACGTCGATTTTGTAATCGTCGGCCCCGAGGCACCCTTGGCCGCCGGCGTGGCCGACCGCCTACGCGAGGCAGGTGTTCTGGTGTTTGGCCCCTCTCAAGCGGCCGCAGCACTCGAAGCTTCAAAGGCCTTTACCAAGGAGATTTGCGCCGCATGTAATGCACCCACTGCCGCTTATGGCCATTTCACCAATGCCGCCGCCGCCAAAGATTACGTGACCGCACACGGCGCACCAATCGTGGTCAAGGCCGACGGGCTGGCCGCAGGCAAAGGCGTGATTATTGCGCAGACGGTAGCAGAGGCAGAGGCCGCCATTGACGACATGTTCGGCGGCAGTTTTGGCGCAGCAGGTGCCAAGGTGGTCATCGAAGAATTCATGACCGGAGAAGAGGCGTCTTTCTTTATTCTGTGTGACGGCGAAAACGTCCTTCCAATAGGCACGGCGCAGGATCACAAACGTGTGGGCGATGGCGATACCGGACCCAACACCGGAGGCATGGGCGCCTACTCACCCGCTCCAGTCCTGTCTGACGCAATTGCCGAGCGCGCTATGGCGGAAATCATCCGTCCTTGCATGGCCGAAATGGCGAAGCGCGGCATGCCCTATCAGGGCATCCTTTATGCCGGTCTGATGATCGAAGACGGCGCACCGCGACTGGTGGAATACAATGTCCGCTTCGGCGATCCAGAATGTCAGGTGCTGATGATGCGCCTCGGCGCACAAGCGCTGGATCTGATGCATGCCGCTGCCGAAGGGCGGCTGGCCGATATGCGGGTGAACTGGGCCGATGATCACGCGCTGACAGTAGTGATGGCGGCCCAAGGGTATCCTGCGGCCTATGTGAAAGGGACCCAGATCGGCGGGCTCGACACGCTGTCCGAAGATAGCAGCCATATGGTGTTCCACGCAGGCACAGCAGAGCAGGATGGCAAAATTATTGCCGTTGGTGGCCGCGTCCTCACGGTTACGGCACGCGGCGCAACGCTCGCGCAAGCGCGAAAGCAGGCATATGCAATGGTGGACGCAATAGAGTGGCCGCAAGGATTTTGCCGCAGAGATATTGGATGGCGCGCCCTCGACTGAGGCATCGCCATCCAAGCCATAAGCATCTTAGTACATCGGGGTTGAGCAGTGCTCAGGAGACTGGCGCGCCCTCGCAAATCACCGGCTTGTCGCTGATGTCGCTGATGCGTTGAACTTCTCTGCTGCCCTGTGACATCACCAATAGGGTGCCGTCATCCATAAACGGGATCCAGCAGTTATTTGGGTCTGGCGCGTCCTCGTAGAGAAAGCACAAATGCGGGCCGCGCAGCTCTATCCGTCCGTAGGTGCAACGACCTGTTTCATCCGCCCAGACGGATAAATCATGGCGCAAGAATTGCTCGACCCCCACCAGATTTTCCGACCCGACGCTGGTGAAGCTAAGTGTGCGGTTGACTGCGAGGTCCAAAAAATCTTGCGGTGTCATTTGCTCCTGTGCGCACGCAGGTGTGCCGCATGAAGCAGCAAGGATCAGCGCGATCGCATTTCTCATTAACACGCAAGGGCCGCCGCAAAGCTGGCACGGTCATTATGCGGACCGATGTCATGCGCCACAAGCGTGCCAGCCGTGAGCGAAACCGCCATCAGCCGCTGCCAATCGGCACTGGCCACGATCATCTCGGGGCCTGCACCGCAATCCCGCAAACCACCAGCAATATCGCGCTCCCCGATCCGGTGGTTTGTCACGCCTTCAAGCGCTGCAATTTCGGCAAGCTGTCCGTTTTCATAACGCCAGACGCGCAAAATTTTGGCCAGATGCGGACGATCCACATAGGCAATCTCGACAGCGCCATCCCCGTCCATATCCGCAACCGCAACCGGCGCAAGCCAGCGGTTGCGCGTTCCGATGTAAGGCGTGGCTGCCACTAGACCGGAGGCATTGTAAATCGCCAGCCGCGCTCCTTGATCTTGGTGCGCCTCGACAACGACCACTTCTGCCCGGCCGTCTCCGTCGACATCTACCACACGCGGTTCGGTATCCTCGAACACCCGCGTCATGGGAAGGCGCAGCACGCGGCGCGAAGCAGCTCCCGCCAACTCCAACTCCAGCGCGCCATGCTCGATTGCGTCGCCTAGAATACCGTGGGCATAGCGTGTTGTAGGCTCGGTGTAGCGGGCACTGACGATCGTCCCGTCATCGCCAGCCCCCGATAGGGGCAGCGCAAAAGACGTGAGCACAGCGCATAACGCCATCGTGGAACAGCTGGCACGCGCTGTCCCCTTGCGGAACGCTAGCCGCCGTGCCCCTTGTCGCATCAGATCTGCTTTTCTGGCATTTTCACGCGCAAACCGTCCAGCTCGTCCGTTACTTTGATCTGGCATGTCAGACGCGATTTTGCAGGATCCGGCTCATAGGCAAAATCGAGCATGTCTTCCTCCATGTCGTCTTTTGCTGGTATCTTGCCGATCCATGCCTCGTCGACATAGACATGACAGGTCGAGCAGGCGCAGGCACCGCCGCAATCCGCTTCAATGCCCGGGATATTGTTATCGCGCGCACCCTCCATGACCGTCAGGCCGCTGGCGACCTCGACAATATGTTCTTTGCCGTTGTGTTCTACATATGTAATTTTGGCCATTAAAGTGCCCTTTCATTCAGAATTTTGCCTTTACTACCCATGCGCCTGCCCACGTACCAGCCCCTTTTGTGACGCATGCCATTCTGCATTATCTGAGTTCTAGGCAAGGCAGGTAAAACCCGCTAGAGATGGGCACGATAAAACAGACCCAAAGGCATTGGGCTATGGCACAGGCAAAACTACGTTATTTCGCATCACACCGGACCGCGACCCTTCTGGCGGCTGTTTTGCTGGCCGCTTGCGCCGCGCAGGAAACCGTCACCCAGAGCGGAGTGATCGTTGGCAACGGTCTGGCGCCGGCAGGCGCGGCGCCTGGCACATGCTGGGGCAAAATCCCCACCCCCGCAGTAATCGAGACAGTCACTGAACAAATCCTCGTGACACCTGCTAAAACCAATCCGGATGGCACTCTCAGCGCCCTGCCTGTCTACCGCGAAGAACGCCGCCAGCAGATCGTCACACCGCGCACCGACCGCTGGTTCGAGATCCCCTGCCCGCCTGCCTTTACAATCGAGTTTGTCTCGACGCTCCAGCGCGCTTTGCAGGCACGCGGGCAATACACCGGCGCGGTGAGCGGCGATATGGATGATGCAACGCGGCGCGCTGTACTAGCCGTACAAACGGCGGGGGGGTTGCCCAGCGATGTACTCTCGATCGAGACAGCGCGGGAGCTGGGCATCGTCGCTGTGCCCCGCACCCCCTGATTGCTGTAGGGTCCGACATATTCAAAATATAAAAAGGCGCCCCGCGAGGAACGCCTTTTTGCTTAAACCGCGACCTTGAAATCAGGTAGGCTTACTCTTCTTCGAGCGTAAGCGCCACGAACCTAGGATCACCTGCGCGGCGGACCAGCAGCAGCAGGGACTTGCGTCCAGCCTCACGGGCCGCTGCCACGCGGTCGTTGAGCTCGGAAATGCTGGTGACAGTTTGCTGACCTGCCTCGGTGATGATGTCACCTGCGCGCAATCCTTTTTCAAATGCCTCCGTGTCTTCGTCCACTTCTGTTACCGCCAGTCCTTCCAGATCGGCAGCTGCCCCCAACTCACCACGCATTTCGTCGGTAAGCGGCGTGAGCGTAAGGCCCATAAGTGAAGACATTTCGGGGGCATCAGGTGCTTGTGGCTCTTCGTTCTCGGCTTCCGGTGCTGCGGTCCCGTCAGCATCTTCGCGGCGGCCCAAGACAACCGGAATGGTCTGGGTTTTACCCTCACGCAAAACAGTAACGCGCACTGTTGCACCTACGGGGCTGTTGCCAACCTGCCGCACGAGACCGCGTGTATCTGCGACATCCACGCCGTCAAAGGACATGATCACATCGCCAGTCGCAAGTCCTGCGTCCTTCGCAGGACCGTCCGGCACGTCAGTAATCAGCGCTCCGGTGGACTTGGCGAGGCCCATGGCATCAGCTACGTCCTGCGTAACATCCTGAATGCGGACCCCAAGCCAACCGCGCCGCGTCTCGCCGAATTCCTTGAGTTGGTCCACGACACGGGTCACCACATTCGATGCCATCGAAAAACCGATCCCGATAGATCCGCCATTGGGTGACAGGATGGCCGTATTCACACCAATCACCGCTCCGTCCATGTTGAAAAGCGGCCCGCCGGAGTTGCCGCGGTTGATCGCCGCATCGGTCTGGATGTAGTCGTCATAGGTGCCCGACAGCGCACGGTTGCGCGCACTCACGATGCCTGCAGAAACAGAAAACCCCTGCCCCAGCGGGTTGCCCATCGCAATCACCCAGTCGCCCACACGGGCCGCATCACTATTGCCGAAGTTCACAAACGGCAGTGGCTCATCTGCCTCTACTTTCAAAAGTGCGATGTCCGTGTTGGGGTCAGTCCCGATCACTTTGGCAATCAACTCCTTACCAGAGAAAAACTCGATCGTGATTTCATCTGCGCCCTCGATCACGTGGTTATTGGTCACGACATATCCATCCTCCGAGATAACAAAACCGGAGCCAAGTGCGGATGAGCGTCGGGGCGAAGGCGTTTCTCCGCTTTCATCATCACCACGGTTGCGGTCCTGAAACTCTCGAAAAAAATCCTCGAAGGGGGATCCTTCGGGGACGATACCGCGTGGGCCGGTGCGCCCTTCGACCAATGTTGATGTGGTGATGTTAACCACAGAAGGGCTGATCTTTTCGGCCAGTGGCGCGAGGCTCTCGGGCTTGGCATCCGCCATGACTGCCTGGACCAGCAGAAGCGATAGAGCCATAAGCCCCATCAGGGCCGCACGTAACATCGGCGAAAAGGGGATGGACTGTGGCTTGGCTAATGTCTGGACGTGGGCTGAAGTTTGGGCTTCAAAAGGTGTCCGGGCGACCGCTTTGGACTGCATATATTGTCTCCTGACCGAAATCATGCCCGGCAAACGGGGCGATTTATTGCGTATCAGACTGCATGCTGCGCCGCCTGTCCGCAATATGAAACATGTATCTTACTCCGCTCATTTCAATGCCGTTAACAATGCCGTGAGGCAAACAGGGACTGCTGCACGCAAATAATTAAGGTAGAATGCGCGCAGTCCTGCTACAAAGGGCCCGTCCCCTTCAAAAAAAGCAGGAGCCCTTGCCCGTGAGCCATGTCCTTCGCCGTAGTCTGACCGCCAGCCAACCCAGCATCGTGGGAGGCGAAGGAGCCTATCTGATTGACGAGCATGGCAAACGGTATCTGGATGCTTGCGGCGGGGCGGCGGTTTCATCGCTGGGCCATGACAATGCGGCGGTGCGCAAGGCGATCTGTGACCAGGTCAACACGCTGGCATTTGCGCACACCGGTCTTTTCACGAACAAGTGGGCGGAGGAGTTGTCTGATTACCTCGTCGCCCATGCGCCGGAAGGCACCGGCGAGGGGCGTGTCATGTATCTGGGCAGTGGCTCCGAGGCGATGGAGGCCGCGCTGAAACTGGCGCGCCAGTACCACGTCGAGCGCGGCGAGACGGACCGCGCGCATATCATCGCCCGGGCACCCTCTTACCATGGAAACACGCTCGGCGCCCTCGCGGTGAGTGGTCATGCAGGACGGCGCGCGACCTTTGCGCCCTTGCTGATCGAAACCCACCATATTGATGCAACCTATAATTATCGGCTCCAGCACACTGATGAGAGCGAGGCCGCGTTTGGCCTGCGCATGGCAAACCAGCTTGAGGCCAAAATCCTTGCGCTTGGCGCGGAGAATGTTTGCGCCTTCGTGGCCGAGCCCGTCGTCGGCGCATCACTGGGGACACAGCCCGCGCCAGCGGGGTATTTCAAACGCATCCGCGAGATTTGCGATACGTACGGTGTCCTCTATATCGCGGACGAGGTAATGTGCGGCATGGGGCGCACCGGATCGCTGTTTGCGCTGGAGCAGGAGGGTATCTGCGCCGATATCACGACCATGGCCAAAGGCCTTGGTGCTGGTTACCAGCCCATTGCCGCAGTGATGGCCAACCAGAAAATTTGCGATGCGATTGTTGCGGGCTCTGGCAAGCTGTGGAACGGGCACACTTACATGAGCCATGCCGTGGCCACCGCAGGCGCGATGGCAGTTATGCACGAAATCGACGGGCGCAATTTGCTGGAGGCTGTGCGCGCACGCGGCGCACAGCTTGAGGCCGCGCTGCATGAGCGCCTCGGCCAACATGCGCATGTAGGAGATATTCGCGGACGCGGGTTGTTCTGGACCGCGGAAATTGTCGAGAACCGCGCGACAAAGGCGCCATTTGCCGTCAGCCGTAATATAGCGGGCCGTGTGCAGGCCGCAGCGATGCAGGCGGGCATGATCTGCTATCCGGCACAGGGGTGTGCGGATGGAACAGCGGGTGATCACATTCTATTGGCCCCCTGCTTTACCTCCACCGCCGGAGAGATTGATATTATCGTGGAGACACTGGCTGCAGCAATCGACACTGCAACAACCTGATTGCGCGTCACAACACGCGCAGCGCTTTCGTCTGCGCCGTCCCCTTCGTTCACAGGCGGCGTGTGAGACAGGCAGGCAAACCGAGAACAAAAAAGGGGCCGCAGATTATTGCGGCCCCTTTTCTACTTACTTCAAAAATAGCGTCTTAGTTTTGCTCGCCTTCATCCGACCGTGAGCCCTGGTCGGAGCGTAGGTAGTTGAAGAACTCGCTGTCGGGCGAGAGAACCATGCTGGTATTTTTACCCAGCAAGGACTGCTCATACGCGGCAAGAGAGCGGTAGAACTCGAAGAACTCGGGATCCTTGGAATATGCCTCTGCAAACACACGGTTACGCTCGGCGTCTGCTTCACCCTCAATGATCCGCGCATCACGGCGCGCTTCGGATATGATTTCCTCGAATGTACGATCCGCAAGAGCGGTTACACGCTGGGCCGCTTCACGACCCCGCGCACGCTCGTCCGTCGCCTCGCGCTCGCGCTCAGCGATCATCCGTTGCAGTGTGGCGTCAAAGTTCTGCTCTGGCAGGTTTGTCTGACGTAGGCGCACATCCACAACTTCGAGGCCCAACGCATTTGCGCGCGCATCTGTCCGGGTACGGATCTGATCCATCAGGGCAGAACGTTCTGGCGACAGGATCGTGTTGGAGGTCACACCCTGCGAACCCAACACAGCACGTATCTGGGACTCGAGAATGCCGCTCAGATCATTGGCCGCGCGGACTTCACCGCCGGAACCTACGGCCTGACGGTACTGCACAACATCATCGATCCGGTAGAGGACAAAAGCGTCGATTTCCAAACGACGGTCATCGGCTGGCGTGACCTCGATCAAAGGTGTTTCGAGCGACAGGATACGATCCTCAAAGCGGACAACCTCGTCGACCATCGGCAACTTGAAGCCGAGGCCCGGCTCGGTGCGGACCTGAACGATCTCACCAAAGCGTAACACAAGGGCTTTTTCACGCTCGTCCACCACAAAGATGGAGGACAATACAGCAGCGCCGATGATGGCGACAATCGGGATCAGAAAGCTTGATTTGTTCATCAGTTGTTTCCTCCGTTACGGCGCAACTCGTTCAGCGGCAGATACGGGACAACACCCTGTCCACCTGCTTCGCCACCATTGTTCTCGAGAATAATCTTGTCGACCTGTCCAAACACTTTTTCCATCGTCTCAAGATAGAGGCGTTTGCGGGTCACATCGGGGGCCGCGCTGTATTCGGTAAGAACCGCCTCGAACCTGCTGGCCTCACCGATTGCACCGTTAACTTCACGCGCACGGTACCCTTCGGCAGCTTCCAGCAGCTTGGCGCTTTCACCGCGGGCCTCAGCGGTTTTTTGGTTGGCGTAAGCATCCGCTTGGCGCTCAAGGCGGTCGCGCTCCTGCTCGGCAGCCTGCACATCGCGGAATGCATCCACAACCGAAACTTGCGACGTAGCCCCGTTAGGGTCAGTCACGACAACCGTCCGGCTGGGCGGGTCGACCTTGTTCACGTTTACACGCAGGACATTTATACCGGTTTCGCGGTTGTCCAATGTCGACTGGATCAGTGCCTTCACCTGCTCTTCCACCAGACCACGGTCACGGTTGAGGATCGGGGCCAGCTCAGACTGTGCTATGATTTCGCGCATCGCGGATTCTGAGATCGCGCGGACAGAGGCATCGGGGTCGCGCAGAGAGAATTTGAACTGCTCGGCGTCCTTGATGTTCCACACAACCTGAAAATCAATATCAACGATGTTCTCATCTGTTGTCAGCATCAATCCGTCATTGTCACCCTGCGACCGGCTTACGCCCAATGTCTCGGTACGGTTGGTTGTAACGTCGAACACTTCGGCCGTCACAACAGGCCACGGTGCAAAGTTAAGGCCCTCGGTGCCGATGCCAGAAAACTTGCCCAAAAATAGCTCGATGGATTGCTGCTGGGTGTCTACACGATAGGTCGAGGCAAAAAGCCAGCCTGCAACCAGCACGAGAGCGCCGATTCCGACCATGCCGCGGGTAATTTCTGGCATGCCGCCGTTGCCGCCGCCGTCGCCACCGGTCCCGCCAGAGCGGTTCCCACCGCCCATGAGCACGCGCAGCTTTTCCTGACCTTGGCGTACCAGCTCGTCGATCTCGGGGATCGGGGGTTTTTCTCCGCCACCACGGTTGCCACCGCCATTGTTTCCACCGCCGCCATTGGAGCCGCCGTTATTACCGCCGCCGTTATTACCGCCGCCGTTATTACCGCCGCCATTGTTCCCGCCGCTGTTGCCGCCGCCGCCCCAAGGACCGCCCGTATTACCAGCCATATATATTCATCCCTCTTTAAGTCGCCCCGTACCGGAGCAGGCTTGTCGTATGCTGTGTAAACTGTACGTTCACACGTTTATTTCAAGATGCGAGCACCCAAGTTGTGCTGACATCCATCTTAATTAATTGACGTTATGTTGTGCGCACCGGCGTGCGCATCGTTACCAATTCCTCTGACATCGTAGGATGGACAGCGCAGGTTTGGTCAAATTGCTCTTTTGTGGCGCCCATCTTGATCGCAATGCCTGCCATCTGGATCATCTCGCCGGCCTGCGGTGCGACGATATGACAGCCCAGAACAACACGGGTTTTCTTGGATACGACCAGCTTCATCATCACGCGATCCTCACGGCCCGCAAACGCGGTCTGCATCGATTTGAACGAGGTCGCGTAAATCTCTACCGGCTCCTGCTCGCGCGCGGCTTCCTCCGACAGCCCCACGGTGCCCATCTCTGGCTGGGTGAACACGGCAGAGGGGATCAAATCGTGATCCACCGGCGTAGGCTCTCCCCCGAAAACGGTCTTCACGAATGCCATACCTTCGCGAATCGCCACCGGTGTCAGGTTCACGCGGTCGGTCACATCACCGATGGCGTAGACCGAAGGCACGCCCGTCTGGCTATATTCATTCACCTCGATGGCACCATTTTTGCCCAGCACCACACCGATATCTTCCAGCCCCATATCATTTGAGTTGGGTGTACGACCGGTCGCAAAGAAAACTTTGTCAAAAATCTTTTCCTTGCCGATCGTGGCCTTTACCCACGTGCCGCCCTCGCGCTCTTCCATCTCGAGGATGCTGGCGCCTGAATGCAGATTGATGCCGCGGCTGCTCATTTGCTCTGCTACCAGCCCTCTGGCTTCATCGTCAAATCCGTTAAGAATTTGGCCGCCCCGGAAATACATCGTCACCTCGACGCCCAGACCATGCAGAATGCAGGCAAACTCGCAGGCGATGTAGCCGCCGCCGACAATAAGCATTGATTTGGGCAAGGCCTCCAGATCAAAGATGTCGTCAGACACCAGACCCAGCTCGGCATTTTTCATTGGAGGACGCACAGGGCGCCCGCCTGTCGCGACCAGAATATGCTTTGCCGTCTTCTCTTCACCTGTCGACAGGGTCACGGTATGCGCGTCTTTTAGCGTCGCACGAGCATCGAATTTTTCGACGCCTGCCCCATCCAGAAGATTGCGGTAGATACCTTCCAGCCGATCAAGTTCGCTGCGCATTTTACCTGCAAAATTATGCCAGTCGAAAGGCCCGTTATTGACGTCCCAACCATAATTTTGGGCATCCTCGAACACATCGCGGTAGCTTGAAGCGAAAACCATCAGCTTTTTTGGCACGCAGCCCCGGATGACGCAGGTGCCGCCATAACGACTTTCCTCTGCGAGGCCGACCTTCGCGCCATATTCTCCGGCCGCCACACGTGCTGCGCGCACGCCGCCAGAGCCGCCCCCGATCACAAACAGGTCATAGTCAAAATCGCTCATCTCAGGGCCTCTCAATCACTCAGGTCAGAAAACAAATTATCGCTCTCGACAAAATCAAGGCGCTCTGTCGCAACAGTGCCCTCGTTTATGTCGCGCACTTCTACACGGCCGTCACCATATCCGATCACCACTGTATCACAGATGTCGATAAACAGACCGTTTTCGACCACTCCGGGCATCTGGTTGACCACCAGCGACAGCTGTCGCGGGTTGCCGATGCGGTTGAGGTGAAGATCGAGAATATAGTTACCCTCGTCGGTATGGAACGGGCGGTCGCCGTTCATCCGAAGTGTGCTGGATCGCCCAAGCACATCCATCGAGATCAGCGTCTCCTCAACCAGTGCCTGTGTGGTCTGCCAGCCGAACGGTATGACTTCGATGGGTAACGGGAAAGCCCCCAGATGCTCGACCTCTTTGCCGATATCGGCAATTACGATCATTTGGTCGCTGGCTGTTGCTACGATTTTCTCTTGCAGCAATGCGCCTCCGCCGCCCTTTATCAGGTTCAACTCACCGTCAAATTCATCCGCGCCATCTATGGTAATATCGAGCCATTTTGCCTCGTCCAGACTTATGACTTCGATGCCGACATCGCGGGCCAACTGGGCGGTGCGGCTCGACGTGGGGACACCACGGATTTTGAGCCCGTCATCGCGCACCATCTCGCCCAGACAACGGACCAGCCACGCAGCGGTTGATCCGGTTCCCAGCCCCACACGCATACCGTCCTCCACAAATTGGGCCGCACGTTTGGCCGCGACGAATTTTGCTTTGTCTATGGGTGACAGGTCTGAAGACATGGTGAACTGCTCCGGTTGGGTATGGCCGTCCTTATAGGAAAGATGCGCGCAGGGTGCGAGGGGCAATCGTGCGGCGCGGTGCCACGCCATCCCGCGCGCGCGCCCGAAACACGCGACAGCCTGTCGCTTTCAGGTGTGCAGGTTGTGTCCCGCGCAGGCAAACAGCCCCCATGACCTATGTGCTTCATTATGCTCCCGACAACGCCTCGCTGATTGTCCGCCTTGCCCTTGAGCATCGCGGGCTGCCTTTTGACACACGGCTGGTCGATCGCAGGACCCAAAGCCAGCGCAGTGCGGCCTATCTGGCCCTTAATCCGCACGGTCTTATCCCCGTTCTTGAAACGCCCCAAGGGCCGCTGTTTGAAACGGGTGCGATCGTATTGTGGCTGGGCGATACGCACGGAGGTCTCGGCCCTGGTCCGCAATCTCCTGATCGCGGTGCCTATCTCAAATGGCTGTTCTTCACCGCAAACACCCTGCACCCTGTCCTGCGCATGATGTTCTATCCTGAGAAATATATTGGTCCCGACAGCGCGCACCATACCGCCCTGCGCACAGGTCTGCACAACCAGATCTGCGCCGCGCTTGCAGCACTGGAGCAGATCGCCGCCTCCCGCCCCGACTGGCTCGGGGCGCAGTCGCCCAGCGCGCTCGACTTTTATATCGCGGCCTGCCTTCGTTGGTGTGCGCTCTATCCAACCAATGTTCCGCGCGGCTGGTTTGACCTCGGGGCGACACCGGCACTGGCGGCTTTATGCAAGCGCCTTGAATGCCTTCCTTGCGTGCATGCCGTGCAGACAGCAGAAGGTCTGGGAGCCACACCATTCACTGCGCCACAATACGCCAATCCACCCCATGGGAGTGCAACCTGATGTTTCTATCCGTTTTCGAGATGTTCAAAGTCGGTATTGGCCCCTCGTCCTCGCATACGATGGGGCCGATGGTCGCGGCGGCACGCTTCCTCGACATGATGCGGGCGTCGCCGTTTCGGTTTACCGGCGTGCGCGCCTCGCTGCACGGCAGCCTTGCCTTCACCGGCATTGGCCATGCAACCGACCGCGCCACCATTCTGGGCCTCGCCGGCTTCACACCCGAAAGCTATGAGGCAGGCCGCGCCGATGAGGCCCTGAAAGGGATCGAGGAGGCCCACATGATTTCTGTGGATGGCCTCGCCCCCCTGCGTTTCAACCCAAAAACCGATCTGGTGTTCGATTATGATACCCCGCTTAAAGGTCACGCAAACGGCATGGTCTTGATGGCCACAGACGCACAGGGCGATATCACGCTGCGACAGGTCTATTATTCCATCGGGGGCGGTTTTGTGATGACCGAAGAGGAGCTTGCCGCAGGCAAGGACACCGATGAGGGCGCCCCCGTCCCCTACCCCTTCAAATCCGCCGCTGAGATGCTGGCCATGGCAAAAGCTTCAGGCAAAAGCATCGCGGGCATGAAACGCGCAAACGAGGAATCACGCGGCGGAGCGGAAAACCTGCGCAGCGGCACAAAGCGCTTGTGGCAGGTGATGAACGACTGCATCAACCGCGGGCTAGAAACGGATGGCATCCTTCCCGGTGGCCTGAACGTCAAACGCCGGGCCAAGGGCATCCATCAGGCCCTACTGGCCGAACGTGGCACAAACCAGCAGGCACCACACACTATCAACGACTGGATGAGCACCTATGCAATGGCCGTCAATGAAGAGAACGCGGCAGGCGGTCAGGTGGTTACAGCGCCCACCAACGGTGCCGCTGGTGTGATGCCGGCAACCCTGCGCTACTATCTGGATCACGTACCCGGCGCCTCCGAGAACCACATCGAGGACTTCTTGCTGACCGCAGCCGCCATCGGCGGTCTGGTAAAATTCAATGCGTCCATTTCCGGTGCCGAAGCAGGGTGTCAAGCCGAAGTAGGCTCTGCCGCCGCAATGGCCGCAGGAGCCCTTTGTGCCGTCATGGGTGGCACACCAGAGCAGGTCGAGAACGCAGCAGAGATCGCGCTCGAGCACCACTTGGGTATGACCTGCGACCCTGTGCGCGGTCTGGTACAGGTCCCATGTATCGAGCGGAACGGACTTGGCGCGATCAAGGCTGTCTCGGCAGCGTCGCTGGCGCTGCGCGGCGACGGCACGCATCTTGTCCCGCTGGATGCATGTATTGAGACCATGCGCCAAACCGGCGCGGACATGAGCGAGAAGTACAAAGAGACCTCGCTCGGCGGACTGGCTGTTAATGTGCCCAACTGCTGACGCTCGGTCAACTGCTTGGTTCGGAACAACCTGCTCTTCTATGCGTAGTCTTTACAACGCATGCCTTTTTGGGCGCGCACAGAAAAAATAAGGACACCCCATGAATATCTTGATGATCCTCACCTCACACGACAAACTCGGCAACACTGGCGAGAAGACTGGCTTCTGGCTGGAAGAATTTGCTGCTCCTTATTACGCGCTCATTGATGCGGGAGCGAAAGTAACGATCGCCTCGCCCAAAGGCGGCCAACCCCCTCTTGATCCAAAAAGCGACACAGATGACGCTCAGACCGATGCGACAAAGCGCTTTAAATCAGACGACGATGCGCAGGCTGCCCTTGCGTCCACCAAAGTGCTGTCCGGCATAAAAGCCGAAGGTTTCGATGCCGTATTCTATCCTGGTGGCCATGGGCCGCTGTGGGATCTTGCCGAGGACGCTGACAGCATCCGCCTTATCGAGGCTTTCGCGGAACAGGATCTGCCTATCGGTGCGGTCTGCCACGCGCCCGCAATTTTCAAACACACAAAGCTTGGCGACAAGCCTTTGGTTGCAGGCAAGAAGGTCACTGGCTTCACAAACTCCGAGGAAGAAGGTGTTGGCCTCACCGACGTGGTGCCCTTTCTGGTTGAGGACATGCTCAAGGAAAATGGTGGTGTCTACGTGCGCGGCGATGACTGGGCCAGCTTTGTAACCACGGACGGAAAACTGGTGACAGGCCAGAACCCCGCCTCTTCCGAGGAAGCTGCTAAAGCTTTGCTCGCCCTACTCTGAGACCAGTTGGAGGTCTGGAAAGAGGGGGATGATATGCATGCATATCGTCCCCCTCTTTTTATGCGTAAGCCGGCTTGAACTATTCGAGCCTTTCCAGTCCGCTTTATCTCGCGCAAAGTGAAAAACATTCCGCTGCCATTATGCGGCCTTGCCAGAGGCCATGCACCATCTTACCCATCTAAAGATGACACCCGACAAACCGGTTCTCGGTATCCTTCTTATGCTGGGCTTTTGCGTCCTCGCTCCTTTGGGGGATGCGTTGGCTAAGCTGCTGGGGACGACAATTCCTTTGGGCCAACTGGTCCTTATCCGCTTTGCTGTACAAGCGGTTCTTCTTATTCCGCTAGTGGCATTTGCAGGCATTCCTTGGCGCCTGTCTCCGCGCGCCTGGCGTCTGGCGGTGATCCGCACTGTACTGCACATCCTCGGCATCGGATCAATGTTCACATCACTGATGTTCCTGCCCTTAGCCGATGCCATCGCCATCGCCTTTGTCATGCCGTTTTTCATGCTGCTGCTGGGTCATTTCGTGCTGAACGAAGAGGTCGGCCCCCACCGTATGGCCGCATGCGGTATCGGCTTTGTCGGAACCTTGCTCGTGATCCAGCCAAATTTCCTTTCGGTAGGTTGGGTCGCGCTACTGCCGGTAAGCGTTGCAATCATCTTTGCTCTCTTCATGCTCACCACCCGCCAGATCGCCCGCGAGGCGGATCCTATCGCCCTGCAGGCAGTCAGCGGCGTGATTGCCCTCGTGATCCTTGCCCCTGCTCTGGTGCTGGGCCACATGCTGGCACTCAAACCTCTCACCCTGATCCAGCCAACCGTATGGGAATGGCAAATGCTTGCAGGTATTGGGATCCTTGGAACGGCTGCGCATTTGCTTATGACATGGTCCCTGCGTTTTGCCCCCAGCGCCACACTGGCACCGATGCAATACCTCGAAATTCCGGTAGCAACCGCCGTGGGCTTCTGGCTGTTCTCCGATCTGCCCGACAACCTTGCGGCAGTTGGCATTACTTTGACGGTGACGGCCGGGATATATGTGGTGCTGCGCGAGCAGGCCAGCGCGCGCCGCCTTGCACAAAATGCGCCACCAGCGCAGTGAGGTAGCCTCGCGGCACGATAAGCAGCATCCCCGCCCTCTCTATCTCTATATGTATAGGGCCGTTCGCGCGGTTGGAGGTGCCCACCAAACGCGCCGGATCAAATGACAGACCGTCAATGGGCCATTCCAACCCCCTACTACACCCCTGTACAGCAAGCAGCGGAAAGAGCGACACAACATCTCCTGCGACTGTGTTCAGTGATAACACCGGTGGCGCGATCAGGATCACTTCTTTCTCAGCAAGGAGAATGCAGGGCCGGTCCGCCCGCACCAAAAGCGTGTGAAACGCAGCCAGCTGATGATCCACGCGCCCCCCGCAGAAGCCTGCCCCAATCACCACCGGCGCGTCGACGCTGCGAAGTGCCTTGTCGAAATCAGTAGATTGTTGTTCACTCACGCGGTGCTGGCGGTCGGGCGGCACGCGGGCAAGGGCCTCGGGGGGAGCACTATCCATATCGCCCACCACAGCGTCGGGGATGATCCCTGCGCCCAGCGCGGTCACAAGGCCACCATCCACCGCGACAAGCGTGCCCGCGATGGTTAACGCATCTGTAAGGTCTTGCGCGCTAGCGTGTCCCCCACCGAGAAGTGTGACTGGACCGGAACTGCTGAGAATGGTTTTTGACATGATACCTACATGCCCAAGTTGGCGACCGACCACAATATCGCCACACAATGATACCGTGTCTGGCACAGTTTCGGACCGCTTTGGCCTTGGATATCATGGTAAACATGTCCCAACTAATACGCAGAGGACGAGCATCCGATGATTAACAACAATAAAATTCTTACGGTTTCTTATGGGACTTTCTCGTGCACTCTTGAGGGGTTCGATGATTCTTTTGGAACGATGAAGGCCATTGCAGAATATTTTAGAGATCTTTCCGCTGACGACCGCTATTTTGGCGCAGAGCCGATACAGCCGGACGCCCAGATGCTGGCACGCATCGCCCAGCGCGAGATTTCACGCCACGTCGAGGCCCGCGAGGATCATGGGCGAATCGTCCTCTCCGCCCAAAACGCACCCGAAAAGGCAGCCGCCCGCGTTGCCTCCGACGCCGTCGATGACGTTGCAGATGCAATCGCAGAGGCAACAGTAACTAAAAACGCGACTCCTTCTAATCCTGCCGCACCGGATACAGCTCCTGCACCGACACCCGCCGGTTCTGCGCCAGCAGCCGAAACAGCGCTGAAACGTGACGTGGTTCGCAGCATCCCCCAGCCGGTCATAAATGTCGCTCCGGCTTTGACGCCTCGTGACATTGTGCCCAGCTTGCCCGACGAAGAGGTCGAAGCTTTCTTTGCCGACAGCAAATCAACCGAACAGACGAACCCGGAAGCAACCAGCAACGAAGCAATCGAGGAAGATATCGCGCAGAGTCGTGCCAAAGCCGACAGTATAGCCGACAAACTCAAGCGTATCCGCGCCGTTGTCTCCCAACAGGGCGAGGCAGCAAAAGCACCAGCGACTGCCGACTACTCCGAGGATGAGCACGCAGAGGCGCCAGCAGCGCTTGCGCACTCGCAGAAGTTTGTCGCAACGGAGCAAGAGGCCGCCACCGAGACTGCAGAAAACACAACTGATACCGTTCTTGCCAGCACGCGGCGTGATCTGGAGGATGCGCTTGATGCGGATGACGCAACCGAAACCGAAGCGCAGATTGACGATGGCAGCTATGATGACGCGGCTGACGAGAGTGAAGAAGACAATATTGCCGCGATCCTGAGCCGTCTTGAAAGCGAGGCAGAAACATCCAGCGCAGCTTTTGACCGCTTGGAGCAAGCGGAGCCCGCAGGCGACCCGGATACCGCTTCGTTCGATAATGACGAAGACGCAGATGATCTCGATGGCAACATTCTTGCCGCTATGGACAGAATCTCGGCTGGCACAGCAGTGGAGGATGCCGCCGATGAAAACCTGTTTGAGGATGAAAAACACGAAACGCCCGCCGCGCCCGTGACGCCGTCGCTGGCAACGGCGCCGGTAGCTCCGCGCACTCGCGTGCTCAAAGTAAAGCGCGCTACGCTTGAGGCTGCGATAAAATCAGGCCAGCTTGAGGAATATGACGACACGCCAGAAGCAGCGCAAGCGGACCCCGCCCCGTTGCGCAAAGCGCCTCTCGCAGAGCGATCCTCGCTCAGCGACGAGGCCGAAGAAGCACTGGCGCGCGAACTTGCAGAGCTCGAGGCGGACATGGATGCAGGCGACACGCCAGCACCCAGCCGTACTGACGCAACTTTCGAAGCACTTGATGAAACATTCGCTGATGATGATTTCGAGGACGAAGACGACTTTGAAGACGACGATGTCGAAGACGACGATGTCGAAGACGACGAGACCGCAGATTATGACGATGAGGAAGATGAAACTACTGTAGCCGCGCCCGTTGCCCGTTCCCGCATGTCTCCTCCAGCCGACGAGGATTTCTCCCGCCTGATGGAAGAGAGCAAGCATCAGATGGAGGAGCCCGAGGCCGCAACACGCCGCGACGCATTTGCCCACCTGCGTGCTGCTGTTGCTGCGAAGAAAGCAGACGAAGCTGTCGGTGTCTCGGATACAGAAGAAGACACCGGTGAGGCCTACCGCGACGATCTCGCCAATGTTGTGCGCCCCCGCCGCCCTGTCTCTACCGAAGGGTCCCGGACCGGTCGTCCCGTCGAAGCACGCCCCGCCCCCCTCAAACTGGTCGCAGAGCAACGGATTGATGCCGGCGAAGTGCGCAGTGCAGTGCCGGTTCGACCCCGTCGCGTGGCCGCGATTGTCCCGCAACCTGATCAACATACCGCGTCAAATGCCGAAGGTTTTGCCGATTTCGCAGACGAGATGGGCGCTACAAAGCTGCCGGACCTGCTCGAAGCGGCCGCCGCTTATTTGTCATTTGTCGAGGGCCGCGAGAATTTTTCCCGTCCCCAGTTGATTACAAAGGTGCGTCAAGTGGAGAAAGAGAATTTCACCCGTGAAGACAGCCTTCGATCCTTCGGGAAACTGCTGCGTGAAGGCAAGATCGAAAAAATGAAGGGTGGCCGCTATCAGGCTTCCGAGCAAATCGGCTTCAAACCGGCCAAACGCGCCGCGGGCTGATATCACCAAGACTTCAAACAAAAAGGCGGGCCTCGCAGGTCCGCCTTTTTGTTTTTCCGGTTGGACGTGACATCCTTATTGTACGATGCCGTTTAGATTTCTACACGCAGATGAAAAACGCCCGCGATCTACATGGGAGATTAAGACCTGCTGGAGCGTCGTAAGAAACTTTTGCCGAAATCCTAGCCTCACGACGCAACAGACTGCGTTTGCCTTTAGGCCAGAGGATCTTGCGGTCCGTCAGGATCGGCCTGACCAACACCTTTAAACACCGCCTTGAGGGGGAAGGCCCAAATTACGCCGGAGCCCACATAAATCAACAGCTCAACCCAGAATGGTGGGCGGTCAAAAAGAGAGATCACAAAAACCATCAGCACAATATAAACCGGCAAAGCGACCAGCAGCATAAAGAGCGACCAGCGGCGCCGTGCTTTGTAACTCAGAGCCATGTTAATTCCTTTTTTTTACAGCGGGATAACCCGTTAAATGGCCCGTCCCGCTGTATTTTCAATCGCGACACTTAGTCCGCGAAAGGGTCCGTCACCAGAATCGTGTCCTCACGCTCCGGCGAGGTCGACAGCAACGCGACAGGACATTCGATCAACTCCTCCACGCGGCGCACATACTTGATGGCCTCTGCCGGCAGGTCGGCCCAGCTGCGTGCGCCTTCGGTCGATTCAGACCAGCCGGGCATTTCTTCGTAAACGGGGGTACAGCGTGCTTGCTGGTCCGCAGCGGTTGGCAAATAATCCAACCGCTTGCCGTCCAGCTCGTAGCCTACGCAAATCTTGAGCGTCTCGAAACCGTCCAACACATCAAGCTTTGTCAACGCGATCCCGTTAACACCCGATGTCATGCAAGTCTGGCGCACCAATACGGCATCAAACCAACCGCAGCGCCGCTTGCGCCCTGTGACAGTGCCAAATTCATGGCCCCGTTCGCCCAGCCGTTGACCGTCCGCATCGTGCAATTCAGCCGGAAACGGCCCCTCGCCCACGCGGGTTGTGTAAGCCTTCACAATCCCCAACACAAAATCGATAGAACCGGGGCCGATACCCGTCCCTGTTGCTGCCTGACCTGCGATTACGTTGCTCGAGGTCACGAAAGGATAGGTGCCAAAATCAATGTCCAGCAGCGCACCCTGCGCTCCTTCAAACAAGATCCGCTTACCTGCCTTGCGCTTCTCGTTGAGAATCTTCCACACAGGTGCGGCATATTCAAGAACGCTCGGCGCAATAGCGCGCAGATCCGCCAGAAGCCTTGCACGGTCTACAGGCTCCAGCCCCAAACCGCGCCGCAGCGCGTCATGATGGACCAAGGCACGGTCCACCCGCAGCTCGAGCGTCGCATCATCGGCCAGATCGGCCACCCTCACAGAGCGCCGCCCGACCTTGTCTTCGTAGGCCGGCCCGATGCCACGTCCGGTCGTGCCGATCTTGGCTACTGTTGTCTGTTCCTCACGGGCGCGATCCAATTCGCCGTGAATCGGCAGAATCAGCGGTGTATTTTCCGCAATCATCAGCGTCTCCGGTGTAATCGTCACACCCTGCCCACGCAAACCGGCGATCTCGCGCTCAAGGTGCCAGGGGTCCAGCACCACGCCGTTGCCGATCACTGACAATTTGCCGCCACGTACAATGCCGGAGGGCAACAAGCTCAGCTTGAACACCTCGCCATCAATGACCAGCGTGTGGCCAGCGTTATGCCCGCCTTGAAACCGCGCAATTACGTCCGCCCGCTCGGAGAGCCAGTCGACGATCTTGCCCTTACCCTCGTCACCCCATTGGGCGCCTACGACAACAACATTGGCCATGATATTCCTCTCAACTCATCTGGGGGGCGCACGGCATGCGCATTCCGAACCCGTGCCCCTGATAGCGGTCCATGCAGGTGCGCGAAACAGGAAACTGAACGCAAGCCATAGACTTTTGCATACCACCGCTGGATATTGCGGCAAAACAGTTCAAAGGACACTCGAACATGGGCTTTTTAATCCGCTGGATTTGCGCCTTTGCGCTGCTGGCCGCGACATTCAATCCCACCGAATACAACTATGTGCAGTGGGTGCGGAGTTACGGCGGGATGAATATGTCAATTGCGGTGCTGACGGGGCTGTTCCTGCTGATCGGCTACATCATCTATTTGCGCGCGACCCTGCGCAGCATCGGCGGACTGGGTATGGTGCTGGTGCTGGCCGTCGTCGGTGCAGGTCTCTGGGTCCTTTATGATCTCGGCGTTCTGCGCCTCAAAGACCCAAGCATGAATGTCTGGCTCGGTCTTGGCGCTCTCAGTTTTGTGCTGGCGATCGGCCTCAGCTGGAGCATCGTGCGCAGGGCGATGTCAGGGCAGGCAGATGTGGATGATGTCGACGTCTGAGGGGCGCATGAATATGCTCCAGGGACCCGGGGCAAGGGTTCTAAGCCGTGTCAGGGCTCATCACGTCGTCCAGCAACACCGGTTTGCCATGCTCTGTCGAAAGATAGGCGCGCTCCCATGCGGCACGCAATGCCTCAACCTTGACAGGATCAGACAGCGCAATTTCCGCTAGAAACTCCTCAAATGTCTCTAGCCATGCGATGAAATAATCCTCACCGCCGTTCAAATCCTTCGAGGTGCCGTGCTTTTTTAGGGTGGCCGAAAAACGCATCGCCCAAACGCTCCAGTCGAAATGCCCCGCCTCGTTGAGGTGAACCGTCAACGCAAATACCTGCGCGTGCCATGGGGCATCGAACACAGGTGTCAGACTCCCCATATCCGGTTCGTTCATGCCGGCACCAGATAGCTTTGCCACAGATCCAGAACCACTTCGTCGCCTGCGTGCTCGGGATGCTGCCACAGTTGATCCGCAGCAAACACCACAGCATAGAGAGGCTCAGGTGCTTCACCCAACCCATGGGCATTGCTGTCGGGCAACACATGCGTTCCGTGATACCGCAGGATAGTGCCTTTTGCTCCCGCCGCGTAAGACGGCAGGCGCGTGTGGCCTCCTTTGACCATTGTGTTCTCGGCGATGGCCCGCGTGACGACGGCATCTCCCACCGCAAACACAGGCGTCACAGCGCTCGGACGGTCAGCAGGTCCGCCACGGGCAAGAACACCGGCCACCTGATCGGCAGACAGCTTTTTCACGGCAAGTTCACTGATCTCGCCTTGTGATTTTCCCGCCAGCTCGTCGCGGCTCACTACGCCCGTATCAACCAGCAGCGTGGCCAGCCCGCCCATCCACTTTTCGTAATAACTAAATGCGGTGTAATCTTTTGGGGCGAGGCATTCGCGGGCATGGCGCGATACGTCGATGTTCCATTTCCCCAAACTTCCCGAAGCCAGCACCAACGCCAACGCACGCGGATGCCAATCGGCATGGAATTTCACACTCTCGTCTTCGGGCACCACAGGTCCGTCACCAAAACGGCCCCCCATGTCGTGGATGCGGCTCACGCTGGCACCTTTGCCAGTCCGGTCCCGATCATGCTGTCACGCGTGACCAGATCCATCAGCGCGTCTTCGGATAATCCTTCGGTTCCGTCGGGTCGCATCGGCAGCACCAGATATCGAACCTCTGCCGTCGAATCCCAAACCCGCACCGCCGTGCCCGCAGGCAATGTCACGCCAAAGTCGGCCAGCACCGCGCGCGGCTCACGCACAGCACGGGCACGGTAAGCATCCGACTTGTACCAGCCTGGCGGTATCCCCAAAAGAGGCCAAGGATAACAGCTGCACAACGTGCAGACGACCATATTATGGGTTTGGGGTGTATTCTCAACGATCACCATATGCTCGCCCTGACGGCCGAAATATCCCATCTCGTCCAGAACGGCGGTCGCATCCTCGCGCAGCGCTTTAGCGAAGGATGGATCACTCCAGGCGCGGGCGACGACACGAGCCCCGTTCCGCGGGCCGATCCAGTTTTCATAGGTGTCGATGATCACATCTAGGGCGGCAGGATCAACCAGCCCTTTTTGCGTCAATAACGTCTCGAGCGCCTTGACTCGCAGCGCGGGCGCTGGCGGCAAAAGGCTGTGCGGGTGATCATGGTCAGGGCTATCATGGGGCATAGCCTGCAGATTGCACCGCAATATTCTGCTTGTCTATGGCCCGCATGCACCGATTGCATATGCATCCTCCCTTGCCCCCACATCCAAACTTGCCTAGATACCCCCCGAACCGACCCAGAAAAGAGCATCCAGCACCCCATGGAAAATGTCGTCCTGATCGTCCACCTTATTCTTGCGCTTGGCCTTATTGCGGTCGTTTTGTTGCAACGCTCCGAAGGCGGCGGTCTGGGAATGGGCGGCGGCGGCGGTGCAAATTCCGGTCGTCCCCCTGCCACCCCGATGAGCAAGGTGACATGGATTTTGGGTGCCGCATTTGTCGTTACCTCGATCACACTTACCATCGTGACGGCGCAAAAATCTGCGGGATCATCGGTACTTGACCGTTTGACCGCTACCCCCCCCGCCCTCAACCAAGGCAGCGTACCGGCACCGGACCTCAACAACCTGTTGCCCCCCGCCGATGGCGACAACACGCCGCTGGTTCCAACACTCGACTAACGAAACACTCAACAATTTGAGGCAGGCCGGACTTTCGTAACATCATGTTGCGCCCGTTGCCTTGCCTTGACTGTCCGAATCCTGTTAGACTGAACTCCCGTGGGGTGTGCAAATTGCACCCGGCTGGGCATGTCTCGGACAGGCTCAATTGACGCAGACAAGACGCTTAGACGCGCACGGGAGAGACTCTACATGGCACGCTATATTTTCATCACCGGCGGTGTTGTATCCTCGCTTGGCAAAGGTCTGGCATCAGCTGCTCTTGGCGCGCTTTTGCAGGCCCGCGGATTCTCGGTGCGCCTGCGCAAGCTTGACCCCTACCTCAACGTCGATCCCGGCACGATGAGCCCGTTCGAGCATGGCGAGGTATTCGTCACTGACGATGGCGCCGAGACCGACCTTGATCTGGGCCATTACGAGCGTTTCACTGGCGTTTCTGCCCGCAAAACCGATTCCATCTCATCGGGGCGCGTTTACTCCACCGTCCTCGAAAAGGAGCGCCGCGGCGACTATCTGGGCAAGACCATTCAGGTAATCCCCCATGTAACAAACGAGATCAAAGAGTTCCTGAGCATCGGCGACGACGAAGTTGATTTCATGCTTTGTGAAATTGGCGGCACCGTGGGCGACATCGAAGGCCTGCCGTTCTTCGAGGCAATCCGCCAGTTCTCCCACGACAAGCCGCGTGGCCAGTGTATTTTCATGCACCTGACCCTGCTTCCCTATCTTGCTGCCAGCGGTGAGCTGAAGACGAAACCGACCCAACACTCGGTAAAAGAACTACAGTCCATCGGCATTGCGCCTGATATCCTTGTGTGCCGGTCCGAGCATCCGATCCCCGATAAAGAGCGCGAAAAGATCGCGTTGTTCTGCAACGTGCGCAAGGATTCGGTTGTAGCCGCCTATGACCTGAAATCCATCTACGAGGCCCCGCTGGCCTATCATGCCCAAGGCCTCGATCAGGCCGTGCTGGACGCCTTCGACATCTCCCCCGCGCCAAAGCCCGACCTGACGGTCTGGCACGATGTGTATGACCGCATCCACAACCCAGAAGGCGAGGTAAAGGTCGCCATCGTCGGCAAATACACCCAGCTCGAGGATGCTTATAAATCAATTGCCGAGGCTCTGACACACGGCGGCATGGCCAACCGTGTGCGCGTCAAGATTGAGTGGGTCGATGCAGAACTGTTCGAGGGTACAGATGATGTCGCCCCCCATCTAGAAGGGTTTCATGCGATTCTCGTACCTGGCGGATTTGGCGAGCGCGGCACCGAGGGCAAAATCAAAGCTGCCCAATATGCGCGGGAGCATAAAGTCCCCTATCTGGGCATTTGCCTCGGCATGCAAATGGCGGTTATCGAGGCGGCGCGAAATGTGGCGGGCCTGTCCACCGCCGGCTCCGAAGAATTCGACCACGAATCTTCGGGCAAAAAGCGGTTCGAGCCTGTGGTCTACCACCTCAAGGAATGGGTGCAGGGCAACCACAAGGTCGAGCGCAAAGTCGGAGACGACAAAGGGGGCACGATGCGTCTGGGTGCCTACGATGCCACGCTCAAGGAAGGTTCGAAAGTCGCCGAAGTCTATGGCACCACCGCCATCGACGAACGCCACCGCCACCGCTATGAGGTCGACATCGCCTACCGCGAAAAACTCGAAGAGGCCGGCATGTCATTCTCCGGAATGTCCCCCGATGGCAAGTTGCCCGAGATCGTGGAATGGTCCGATCATCCGTGGTTTATCGGCGTGCAATTCCACCCCGAACTCAAGTCGAAACCCTTCAAACCGCACCCCCTTTTCAAGGGCTTTGTCAAAGCAGCGAAGGATATGTCGCGGCTTGTCTAGGGGGCCTTACTTTCAAGGGGGTAAGGTTTGTTTTATGGTGATTTTCGGCATTTTATGCCCCATAATCCGCATAGCACCGATAACTGCTAGACTACCGAAATTCGCCCGTGCCCAATTTGCCACAACTTCGATTATTGCCGACAAAGAAACAGTCGCTGAATTGCTGGTCGCATGATTCTCCTTTAGGTGGAATTTATTAATAAAGTATTAACCCTACAGAGCAGGAAACAGAAATGAAACTTATCATCGCATCCGTTGTTGCAGCATTTGCCGCAACCTCCGCATTCGCAGGCAGCCTCGAGTACACACCCGTCGAGACAGCGCCAACACCGATCGCACCACAGGCCTACAATGACCTGAGCTGGACCGGTGGCTACGCTGGTCTTCAGTACAACGACGGCGACTTCGAACTCTCCGACGGTGTTGACTCCGCAAGTGTTGACGTAGACGGCTTCGGTATCCACGGCGGCTACCTCTATGACCTCGGCCAGTACGTTGTTGGTGGTGAATTGTCCTATGACCGTTTGTCCGCAGACGGTTCCGACGAAGATGTTGACCTGACACGCCTGCGCGGCCGTGTTGGTTATGACTTCGGTAAGTTCATGCCGTACGCAACTCTTGGTATCGCCAACATCTCCGCAGATGACCTGAGCGAAACAGGCCTGACTTTCGGTATCGGTGCAGAAATGCTGGTTACAGAAAAGTTCAGTGTTGGTCTTGAGTACTCGCGCTCGCAGTTCAACGACATTGACGACGTTGACGGCCTTGATGGCGACCTGGACCTGATCCAGCTGCGCGGTTCGTTCCGCTTCTAAGCAATCGATCGCTTTATAAAATTACCATAGGTAGCCTTTATAGCTACCTATGGTATTCTGCTATCGAACAGCCAACAAAGAGGCCTCCGATGAGCAGCAACCACGTCTACCAATCCATTGCCCGCGCCACGTTTGAACACGGGGCCGATACGATTTCCGGGCTGATGGGTGACGCAAACCTCTTCATGGTCGATAGTTACGTGCGTGAATGCGGTGGCCGTTTTGTGCCCGCAGCCCACGAAGGCAGTTGCGTGCTGATGGCGCTGGCCTATGCACATGTCTCGGGGCGCGTTGGCGTTGCAACCGTCACTCACGGCCCTGCCCTCAGCAATTGTATTACAGCACTGACCGAAGCTGTGCGCGGTCATGTCCCGCTTGTCCTGCTGGCCGGTGACACCCCCACCGACAATCCCCGCCATTTACAAAGCATCGACCAGCGCGAATTGGTCAAGGCGACCGGCGCAGGGTTCGAGCAGATTCGAACGCCTCAGACCACCTGCAAGGATGTAGCCCGCGCCTTTTACCGTGCGCGGGTCGAGCGTCGCCCCATCGTGCTCAACATGCCTGCTGATTTCATGTGGCAAGAGGCCCCTTACGAGGGGCAGGTTCTTGATGTGTTTACCGCGCCCGGTGGCGTGGCCGAAGGCGACATTCTAGATAATGCTATCGGAATGATTGCCTCTGCGCGCCGCCCGCTCATCCTTGCCGGTGGCGGTGCGATTGCCGCCCGTGACCAGCTTATCCGCCTCGCAGACAGGCTTGAAGCGCCGCTGGCGACCACCCTCAAGGCCAAAGGGTTGTTCAACGATCACCCCTATAACGTGGATATTTTCGGCACCCTCTCGACCCCTGCCGCCTATGATCTGATGGGGAAGGCCGATTGTATCATCTGTTTCGGCACCGCCTTGCACGATTTCACCACCGACCGCGGCAAGCTTATGAAGAATAAGCGGATTATTCAGGTCGATGTCGAGCCTACAGCGATTGGCGGAGGCCTGCATCCCGATGCAGCCCTTGTTGCCGATGCGGGTCTGACAGCGGATACTATCGTGCATTGGCTTGACGCGGCCGAGATCGCGCCAAGCGGTTTTACATCAGAGCTGGATGTTGAAACCCTGACCCACCACCCTGTGACCGCACCGAAAAACGCGGCAGGCACGATCAATTACGTTGCAGCCCTTGAGCAGCTTGAGCGCGCCCTGCCCCGCGACCGCGTACTGGTCACAGACGGGGGCCGCTTCATGACCGAAGTCTGGTGCCGCATCTCGGTGCCAAATCCACAGAGCTTTGTCAGTACTGTCAATTTCGGCTCAATCGGTCTGGGCCTGCAAGAGGCGATCGGCGCAGGCATTGCGGCACCGGACCGTCCGGTTGTATTTTTCACCGGCGACGGCGGGTTTATGATGGGCGGCATCAACGAATTCAACACCGCGGTTCGCCTCGGTCTCGACCTCATTGTGATCATCGCCAACGATTCTGCTTATGGTGCCGAGCATATCCAGTTTATTGACCGGCAAATGGATCCAGGCCTGACATTGTTCCACTGGCCTTCTTTCGCGGAAATTGCAAAAGCGCTGGGCGGCGAAGGAGTTCAGGTTCGCTCCGAAGAGGATCTGAAATCTGCCCTGACCGCCCTTGAGAACCGCACGGGGCCTTTCCTGATCGAACTTGGGCTTGATCCGCACGATGTTCCCCGTATGCGCGCCTGAGCGGACAAGTCGCTATCGCTGACGGCACCAACGCTAACGCGTTCATCGTGATCAGCACCTGACATGGCTGCAGCGCGGATTAGCCGTTGCGCGCAGCCGCCTATCCGCTACACCGAACCCATGCTCAGCTACCAACATATCTACCATGCGGGGAACCTCGCGGATGTTCACAAACATGCTTTGTTGGCGTGGATGCTCGACTATCTGACGGCCAAGGACAAACCCCTGACATACATCGAGACGCATGCAGGTCGTGCCCTCTATGACCTCTCCGCTGACGAGGCGCTCAAGACCGGCGAGGCGAAGGCAGGGATCGCGCAGGCGCGCAAATGGTTCAAACCCGAACACCCTTATGCCCGCGTTCTCGACCGTGTCACCGCCGAGGATGGTCTTAACGCCTATCCGGGCTCACCGTTGATCGCCGCCCACCTGCTGCGCCCAACCGACACAATCCATCTGGCCGAATTACACCCGCGCGAACACGCAGCACTTGAGTTGGCGATGTCGCCCACAGGTGCCAAGATCCACCTGCGCGACGGGTTCGAGACGGCCTTTGCACTTTGCCCACCGATGCCGCGCCGCGGTTTGCTGCTGATCGATCCCAGCTATGAGATCAAGGAAGATTACAACACCATCTTCCGCCACATCGCCAAGCTGCACCGCGCATGGAACGTCGGCATCATAGCGCTTTGGTATCCCATTCTGACCAGCCGTATGCACGAACCGATGCTCGAAGCGCTTAGCGCCCAACACCCTGACGCCCTGCGCCACGAGGTCCGCTTTGCGCCTGCGCGTCCGGGTCACGGGATGGTCGGATCGGGGATGTTTGTGCTTAACCCGCCCTACGGCCTGTCACAGGAGGCAAAGCGGCTCGCAGCGGATTACAACAGGTTGCGCTGACGCACCAAACTATTCGAAAAGGAGAGTGTTATGCCAAAAAAGGGATATTGGATCGGGAACATGGATGTTCGTGATGCCGCGATTTACGAAAAATATCGGGCTGCAAACGCCAAACCCTTTGCCGCCTACGACGCGAAATTTCTGGTCCGCGGCGGCACCCAGCAGATCCGTGAAGGATCCGCACACAGCCGCACTGTCGTCATCGAATTTCCCAGCTATGCCGACGCCGTCGCTTGTTACGAAAGCCCGGGCTATCAGGGCGCAAAAGACATCCGCATGAGCGTTGCAGACGGCAGTCTTATCATCATCGAAGGATACGAATCCTGATCCTTCTGACGCGGCCCATTATTGGAATTGGCAATGCTTTCGAACTGGGTTAACAAAAAAACCATGTTAGAACGCCTTTTTCCGCGCCGTGCGCCTTCGCCCAAACCCTTGCCTCAGCCCAATCCCCAGCTTGCTCTGGGGGCACTTTTGGTGCGTGTGGCGCTGGCCAACCGCCAGTATCTGGCCACAGAAGTCGCCCAGATCGACCGGATATTGAGCGCGACCTTTAATCTTAAACCGCTTGACGCGGCCAAGTTGCGGGCGGTCTGTGAAGCACTCGAACGTCACGCACCCGGCACAACCGAATTTGCACAAATCCTGCGCGACGAGGTTGATTATGCTGACCGCAAGGCGCTTGGAGATGCAATGTGGGCTGTTGCAATGGCAGATGGCCGACGCGACGACCGCGAAGAGACACAGCTTCTTGCAATAGAGACGGCCCTTGGCCTTACGGACGCCGATATCGCACAGGCACGCGAAAAAGCGCTCGGGAATTTGTAAATTGCCCTAAACCCACTAGGTAAATATCCATGTTTGCAGATTTCCTAAAACGGCTGACTGATCCAGCCCCCGCCCAACTGCCTGATAGCGATGCCCGTCTCGCGCTGACTGCATTACTTGTACGTGTTGCACGCTCTGACAATCACTACAGTGAAGCCGAACGTGCGCGCATCCAGAATATCATCAGCAAGCGATACGACCTTGATACAGGTGCGCGCGACGCTCTACTTGCCGATGCAGAAGCTCTTGAGGCCGAAGCGCCAGATACTGTGCGCTTTACCCGCGCGATCAAAGACGCGGTGCCCTATGACGACCGCCTTGCGGTGGTCGAAGCACTCTGGAATGTCGTTCTTGCGGATGGCAGTCGCGCCAAGGAAGAAGATGCACTGCTGCGCCTTGTCGCTAATTTGTTGGGGATTACCGATATGGACAGTGCCCAAGCCCGCCAACGGGCTGAGCAATAAATCAGCAACTTACCTTAGGTGAATTTGAGCACCGGACCATTGCACATTGCAAACAAGGCGATTCTCGCGTCTTATCCCGTCTGCACTTGTAACAGATGGCTTTGACGTGACAGAAGACACACCCGTTATCGAAATTCGCGACCTCCACAAAGCCTATGGTGCTTTGGAGGTGCTTAAAGGCGTCAGTATCGCGGCGCCTAAGGGTCATGTGGTGTCTCTCATCGGCTCGTCCGGTTCCGGCAAATCGACACTGCTGCGGTGCTGTAATCTGCTGGAGGACAGCCAGCAGGGTGAAGTCCTTTTCAAAGGAGAGCCGGTGAGTTGGCGCGGCAAAACCCAGAACCGCCGTCCCGCCGACCCAAAGCAGGTGCTTCGGATCCGCACAAATCTCAGCATGGTGTTCCAGCAGTTCAACCTCTGGGCACATATGACGATCTTGCAAAACGTGATGGAGGCACCTCTGACCGTGCTCGGCCGCGAGCGCGCGGAGGTCGAGGCAGCGGCCCGCGCCTACCTCGAGAAAGTCGGCATAGGCGACAAATGCGATGTATACCCCGCCCAGCTTTCTGGTGGCCAGCAACAGCGCGCTGCCATTGCGCGCGCTTTGTGCATGGAGCCGGAGGCCCTTCTGTTTGACGAGCCTACCAGCGCGCTCGACCCCGAGCTTGAGCAGGAAGTCATCAAGGTGATCAAGGATCTGGCCGCCGAGGGCCGCACCATGATGATCGTCACACACGACATGAAACTGGCCGCCGATGTATCGGACACAGTTGTGTTTTTGCACAACGGCCTGATTGAGGAACAAGGGCCGCCTGAAACGTTGTTCAGTGCGCCCAAATCAGAGCGACTGCGCGGGTTCATCTCTGCAACCCACGCCGCATAAACCGTAAACGGTAACACCAGGGAGATACCTAATGAAAAAACTTATCCTCGCGACATCAGCACTGGCACTGACAGCTGGCATGGCAATGGCCGACGGCCACGCGAAAACCATCCGTCTGGGTACCGAAGGCGCATTCCCTCCCTACAACTTTCTCGACGATAAAGGTGAAGTCGCCGGCTTTGAGCGCGAAGTGGGCGATGAACTGTGCGTGCGCGCAGAACTGACGTGTGAGTGGGTCACAAACGAGTGGGACAGCATTATTCCGAACCTCGTTTCCGGCAACTACGATGTAATCATCGCGGGCATGTCCATCACCGAAGAGCGCGACGAAGTCATCGACTTTTCCGATCCCTACACCCAGCCGGATCCATCTTCCTTTGTCTCAACCTCTGCTGATGTTGATCTGAGCACCGCCATCATCGCCGCACAGACAGGCACAATTCAAGCGTCTCATGTTGCCTCCATGGCAGGTGCTACACTGGTTGAATTCGCCACGCCCGAGGAGACAGTGGCTGCTGTGAAAAATGGCGAGGCTGACGCAGTTCTGGCAGACAAAGCATTCCTGCTCCCCGTCTCCGAAGCAGATGCCGACCTCAGCCTCGTCGGAGACGACATCCTGCTCGGCGGTGGTATTGGCCTTGGCATCCGCGAAAGCGATGGCGATCTGCGCGAGAAGTTCAACGCTGCCATCCAGTCGATGAAAGACGACGGCACATTGAATGCGCTGATCGAAAAGCACCTTCCCGGCGCCGCCGCATTCTAAACCAACAAACAAGGAGGGGCGCATCACCGTGCGCCCCTCCTTCATTTTTTGATAAACTCAATTGCGCTCATAAAGTGAGCGCACCTGTTGTGAAACGAGCAAACCCATCTTTAGTTACTGCACCGATCCAGATCAAATCGCCGGCCTGACATGGCTCAGCTGCTACCTGACCACAGGCAAGCACATGAACCTCTATTGGTCCGTTGTTACAGTAATGATCCTGCTGGTGATCACCGCGCCGCTGTCGCTACTGTTCGGTTTCGGCGGTGCCTCCGCTGCGCGCTCGCGCATCGCCCCCCTGCGCTGGATCGGTAAGTCCTACATTGCCATCGTTCGAGGCATCCCCGACATCGCCTTCTTTTTGTTCTTTGTGATCGCGCTGGATCAAGGCATTGAGTATCTGCGGCACAAGGTTATGTGCCCCGACTGGGACCAGCCGATCCGTCAGGGAAATGATTTTATCGTCTGTCAGGCTGCCAAAATGCCGTTGGGAAGTTCCCCCCAGTGGGTCCATGAGACATATGGATTCTCCATTGCGGTGCTCACATTTGCAATTGTTTTCGGTGCCTTTGCCGCCAATGTCCTGTTTGGCGCGATGCGCGCTGTACCCCGCGCGCAACTTGAAACTGCCGAGGCTTACGGCATGTCACCAAGACAGATTTTCCGCCGGGTGTTGGTGCCGCAAATGTGGGTTTATGCCCTGCCGGGGCTCGGTAATTTGTGGATGGTTCTCGTGAAGGCCACACCACTTCTGTTTTTGTTGGGTGTCGAGGATATCGTGTACTGGGCACGCGAGCTTGGCGGCACCAAGACGCCCCGTTTTACCGACTACCCTCATGGCGACTGGCGGATTTGGTACTTTTTGGCGCTTTTGCTATTTTATCTGGCGCTCACCGCAATTTCCGAGCGCCTGCTTGCGCGCGCAATGCAGCGCCTGACAAAGGGTCAGGCCACGACGGGCGGCGAAGCGCAACGGAGGCTCGCATGATCTTTCGATCCAGCAGTTCCCCCATGCCCGCACCGGAGCAGCAGGCATGAGCTGTATCCAGACAATTCAGGATTACGGTCTGCGCGCCATCGGCATCGGAGAGCGTCTGTTACCGCGTCAGGATTTTACCCTGTGCGAGCAATTTACACTGATCGGCTCTGGCATGATCTGGAATGTCTATTTCGGCCTGACCGCGCTGATTCTTGGGTTCTTCTTTGCCACCGCACTCGCTCTCGGAAAGGCGAGCCCATGTGCGTGGCTGCGCAGACCGTCAAACTGGTTCGTCTTCATCTTCCGCGGCTCACCGCTGTTTATCCAGTTCTTCTTTGCCTATTTTTTGTTTCTCAGCCTTAAATCTGAATATGCGATGTTCGACGCGTTTACCTCTGCATGGCTTGGCGCTGTGATCGTGCTGTTTTGTAATACCTCCGCCTATTCCGCCGAAATTTTCTACGGCGCTCTCCAATCCATCCCAAAGGGGGATGTCGAGGCGGCAGATGCCTACGGCCTGTCCGGCTGGAGCCGTTTTCGCAGGGTGATCTGGCCAACCATGATGCGGCTTGCCTGGCCCGCCTACACAAACGAGGCGATCTTTCTGTTTCACGCAACAACGCTCGTTTATATCTCAAGCTTTCCGGCATGGCAGCAGCGTGGTGACGCACTCTATTATGCCAGTTACTTTGCCGACAAAACCTTCAATCCGTTCATTCCCTACCCGATCCTTGCAGGCTATTTCGTATTGCTGACGCTGGTGATCATTTCTATCTACGGACTGATAAACCGCCGTCTTAACCGGCACCTGCCCGCCGAGCGGCGGCAAAAAATACGCTTGCGCCCTAATCTCATACGGTAGTACGTCTGATTTGATCAAATTAATCTGTGGCGCTGGCCACGGCGGCCGGACGCACCGGTATTTGCCAGCGCACCAAACTGGTGACCTATGCATAACTGGCTTCGAAAAAACCCATCCGTCCGCACAATCCGTGTGGCAGCTGCCGATCTTAACGGCGTGCCACGCGGTAAACGTATACCCACACGCTTTGCCGACAAGGTTGCGGTAGAGGGCACGCGTTTTCCGTTTTCCGTGCTTAATCTGGACATCTGGGGCGAAGACATTGATGACAGCCCGCTGGTATTTGACAGCGGTGACCGTGACGGCGTTCTCAAACCTACCGAACGGGGCTTTATGCCGATGCCGTGGCTTGAAACGCCTTCCGCCCTCTTGCCCATCTGGATGTTTCACGAGGATGGCCGCCCCTATGAGGGCGATCCCCGCCATGCACTACGCGCTGTGCTGGACCGTTTCAAAGCACGAGGCCTGACCCCTGTCTGCGCTGTAGAGCTGGAGTTTTTCCTGATCGATGACAGTGGCCGCAAATTGCAGGTTCCTATCTCTGAACGGTCAGGTAAACGCCGCAAGGGCGCAGAGACGCTGAGCATTCGCGCCCTTGACCAGTTCGACCAATTTTTTACCGATCTGTATGACGCCTGCGAAGAAATGGATATTCCTGCCGACACGGCGATATCAGAAGCCGGCCTGGGCCAGTTCGAGATCAATATGATGCATTGCGATGATGCACTGCGCGCCGCCGATGATGCCTGGCTGTTCAAGATGCTGGTACGTGGCCTAGCACGGCGGCACGGATTTGCTGCCAGTTTTATGGCCAAGCCCTATGAGGATTACGCGGGCTCCGGTCTGCACACCCATTTTTCGGTGATTGATTCCGAGGGCAACAACGTCTTTGACAACGGTGGGCCGGAAGGTACCGACATGATGCGCCACGCGGTTGCGGGCTGCCTTGAGGCGATGGCTGGATCGGCTCTCATTTTCGCGCCACACGCGAACAGTTTTGACCGGATGGTGCCGGGAAGCCATGCACCAACCGGCGTCAGTTGGGCCTATGAGAACCGCACATCTTCAATCCGTATACCCTCCGGTTCGCACAAGGCGCGGCGGATCGAGCATCGAGTATCGGGCGGAGACGTAAACCCTTATCTGATGCTGGCCGCGGTACTTGGCTCTGCGATCAACGGGATCGAAGACGGCAAGGAGCCGGCTGCTCCGATCACTGGAAACGCCTATGCCGCCGACCTGCCGCAAATTCCGCACACTTGGGAAACTGCCATCGACGCCTTCGAGATAGATGCCGCCGTTGCCCGTATTTTCACCCCCGAGCTGATCCAGAACCTTGTTCTGACAAAGCGCCAAGAGCTGCATTATATGAAAGAGCTGAGCCGCGCGGAACAGGTCGAAATCTATCTGGACACGGTGTAACACATGAAAATCGGTATCCTGCGCACAGGTCACTCGCCCGAAGAGATGATTGAAACCCTTGGTAATTATGACCAGATGTTCGAGCGTCTGCTCGACGGGAATGATTTTGAATTTGAGACATTCTCGGTCGTTGACGGTATTTTTCCGGATAGCGCCGAAGCTGCGGACGGTTGGCTTATTACGGGGTCCAAACACGGTGCCTATGAGAATCACGCGTGGATCCCCCCGCTGGAGGATCTGATCCGCGATATCCATGCCACCGGCAAACCGATGATAGGGGTCTGCTTTGGCCATCAGATCATCGCGCAAGCCATGGGTGGAAAGGTCGAGAAATTTAATGGCGGCTGGTCCGTGGGGCGCACCGAGTACGTTCTGGAGGGCAAGCCCGTCGCGCTGAACGCTTGGCATCAGGATCAGGTTGTTACCCTGCCCGAAACAGCGCGCGTTGTAGGCAGTTCTGATTTCTGCGCCAATGCAATGCTGGCTTACGGCGATACGATCTGGACCGTGCAGCCCCACCCCGAGTTTTCCGCTGAATTTATCGACGGGTTGATTAAGACACGCGGTGAGGGAGTTGTACCTGACAAGCAGCTCGTGGCAGCGACGACCACCCTGCCCCTGCCGACCGACAATGCAGATGTCGCCAACTACATGGCGCAATTTTTCAAGAAAAAAGCGAGATCATGATGCAAGATTGGGAAGAGAAACTGCCCCCCGCAGCTGCCGCCTACCTCAAGGACCGGCGGCTGGACGAGGTAGAATGTATTATTCCTGACTTGCCCGGTATTGCGCGTGGCAAGGCGGTTCCTGCCTCCAAATTCGCACGTCAGGATAGCTTTCATTTGCCTGACAGCATTTTTTACCAAACCATTACCGGTGAGTGGGGCGAGGCCGCAGGCGCGGATGGATTTATCGAGCGCGACATGATCCTGCGGCCCGATATGTCCACTGCGACTGCGGCACCGTGGACTGCCGACTGGACCTTGCAAGTCATCCATGATGCCTATGACCGCGATGGTAACGAGGTACCGTTCAGCCCGCGCAATGTGCTGCGACGCGTTGTCGAATTGTACCGTGCCGAAGGGTGGGAACCTGTTGTCGCCCCGGAAATGGAGTTTTTCCTGACCGCGCGCAATCTGGACCCAGCACAGGAAATCAAACCGATGATGGGCCGCTCAGGGCGCCCTGCTGCTGCGCGGCAGGCCTATTCCATGACAGCCGTTGACGAATTTGGGCCCGTGATCGACGACATCTATGATTTCGCCGAAGCGCAAGGCTTCGAGATTGACGGGATCACGCAGGAAGGCGGCGCTGGCCAACTCGAAATCAATTTGTTGCACGGCGATCCGGTCAAGCTGGCCGATGAGGTGTTCTACTTCAAGCGTCTGATCCGCGAGGCTGCGATGCGTCATGACTGTTATGCTACCTTTATGGCCAAACCAATCGCGGACGAACCGGGATCAGCGATGCACATCCATCATTCGGTGTTGGATACAAAAACAGGCAAAAACATCTTTTCCGATGCGGACGGCGGCGAGACAGAGCCGTTCATGCACTTCATCGCAGGGTTGCAGAACCATATGCCGGCAGCCCTTGCTGTGATTGCACCTTACGTGAACAGCTATCGTCGCTATGTCAAAGATCACGCCGCGCCCATCAACCTTGAGTGGGGTCGTGACAACCGGACAACTGGCATCCGCGTACCGCTCTCCAGCCCTGCCGCGCGGCGGGTCGAGAACCGTCTGGCGGGGATGGATTGTAACCCTTACTTGGGCATCGCGGCCTCGTTGGCATGTGGATATCTAGGCCTCAAGGAAGGCAAGATGCCCATGCCCGAATTCAAGGGCGACGCCTATGATGGCGATGGCGACATTCCCCGCACAATGGGCGAGGCACTTCACCTGTTCCGCGAGTCAACGGCATTGCACGAAGTGCTGGGTCCAGAATTTGTTCGCGTATACGCCATTGTTAAAGAGGCAGAATACGATGAGTTCTTGCAGGTTATCTCGCCTTGGGAGCGCGAGCACCTTCTACTCAACGTTTGAGGCGATGTGATGAACCTGCTTTACGCCAACGACAATCGCGGCAAATACCCACCGAGTTGGTACGCGGCAACGGCCACACCTCAACCGGCTTATGACACCCTGAAGGGCGCGCATAGGGCTGATGTGTGTGTGATTGGCGCTGGATATACCGGCCTGTCGGCAGCTCTTCATCTGGCTCAGGCGGGGCGCGATGTGATCCTGCTCGATGCGCAGCGCGTCGGGTTCGGTGCGTCGGGTCGTAACGGCGGACAACTCGGATCAGGCCAGCGGATGGAGCAGGACGACCTTGAGAAGCTCGTGGGCGAGCCGGAGGCAGCCAAACTTTGGGAGCTTGCGGAGGATGCCAAAAATCTGGTGAAATCACTCATTGTCGATCACCGCATAGATTGTCATTTAAAGCCTGGCGTAGCGTGGACCGCCTCCACTGCGGGCGATGTACGCCACCTGCACAAATACGCCGACCATCTAGCGCAGAAATACGGCTATGACCAGATCGAGACGCTGGATCATGTAACGCTTCAATCGGTTTGCCCTTCCCCGGATTACCGCGGCGGAATTCTGGATATGGGGGCGGCCCATCTGCATCCGTTGAATTTCGCGCTTGGGCTTGCGCGGGCTGCCGCTGCCGCTGGTGTGCGTATTTATGAACGCTCTGCCGTGCATCATATTGAAGAAGGGACGACATCCACGATACGTACTGATGCGGGTAATGTCGTGGCTGACCACGTCATTCTCGCATGCAACGGCTATCTCGGAGGGTTAAACCATCGCGTGGCCGCCCGTGTGATGCCGATCAATAATTTCATCGCAGCGACCGAGCCGCTGGGTGACAGGATCAACGACGTTCTGCCCCGCGATGTTGCCGTTGCCGACAGCCGCTTTGTCGTGAATTATTTCCGCCTAAGCAATGATGGCCGCCTGCTGTTCGGTGGCGGTGAAAGCTATGGCTACCGCTTTCCGGCGGATATTGGCGCAAAAGTTCGCAAGCCTATGTCGGTTATTTTTCCACATCTTAAAGATGTGAAGATTGACTATGCTTGGGGCGGCACACTGGGGATAACGATGAAGCGCCTCCCCTACCTCACGCGGCCTGCCAAAAACATGTTATCTGCATCCGGTTATTCCGGTCATGGCGTTGGCACCGCCACCCACGCAGGCCAGCTTATGGCGCGGGCCATCGTTGGCGACGCGGACGGCTTTGATACTTTAGCGGCCCTTCCCAGCACACCGTTTCCGGGCGGGCCCGCCATGCGATCGCCCCTGCTCGTCCTCGCAATGAGCTGGTACGGCCTGCGCGACAAATTGGGCCTTTAGCAGGGCAGGCTTTATCCCTCCGTAGCGCTTACACTAAAGACATAGAAAAAGGCGGGCCATAGACCCGCCTTATCTATATTTCAGCTTCCCACCTTAGCGCTCATTTCAATTTCGACAGCTTCTCTTGCAACTCCGCCAACTGGCGCTTGATGGCATCAAGATCATCGCTGTTTTCCGCGGAAGGTTTTCCATCCGGCGATTGTGTCCCCGCAGGGCCTGTCCATCCACCAGTCATGGCCTTCATAAACGCTTCTTGCTGTGCTTGCATCGCGTCAAAACCCGGCATTTTTGCCAACGGGTTCATCGAGGTCATATTCTCGACCACCTTGGCCTGACCGTCGCGCAGCATGGTGAAGGATTGTTGCAAAAATTCCGGCACAACACTGACCTTCCCGGTCATGTAGCTGCGCACCAGATCATTGAGAACATCCACCGGCAGAACGCTCTCACCGCGGCTTTCGTGTTCTGCAATAATCTGGAGAAGATATTGCCGCGTCAGATCGTCACCGGATTTCAGATCGATAATCTGTACTTCGCGACCGTCACGTATAAAGCCCGCGATGTCTTCGAGCGTCACATAGTCACTTGTTTCTGTATTGTAGAGGCGCCTGCTGGCGTATCTTTTAATCAGAAGGGGTTTGCTTGTTTCTGCCACGTAAGTTCCTCCCCTAGGTGTGCTGCACTGCAGCCTAGACGCTGCATACGCAAAAAGAAAGGGCGCGCTGCATGCAGCACACCCTTCCCTAAAAAGCACTCACCCGAGGGCAGATGCCGGTCTGGAAACCAGACTTACTTTGTTGTGGCTTTTTTTGCCGCAGCTTTTACGTCGTCCGCTGCTTTGGTCATGGAGGCTGTTGCCTCGTCGGACATGTCCTTACCCGCGGCCATCATCAACTCAACTGTTTCCATCTGAACTTTTTTCGCAACTTCAGCGAAAGCTGCCATATGCTCGGCTGCTGCTTCGGAATAAACGGTTGCGAAGTCGGTCATGGCTTTTGCATAGTCTGCAGGCTCGGTTTTGGCTTTTGCCATTTCGGCCAGTTTCGCAACTGTGTCTTTGGTCCAAGCCGAAGAAATCTCGGTGGATTTCTCTACTGCGGACAGCGCGACGCTGGACAGTTTTTCGTTCAAAGCTGCAGAAGTTTTGAAGGATGCTTCCATCGATGTGGTGTCCACGGGAAATGCGCCCATCATATCTTTAAGCATTGCGGTCATGTCTGGTGTTTTTGTAGCGGCCATTGTCGTAATCCTTTGATTGTATCAGCGTGGCACGATGCCCAGCGTGAATTTCAATTCGCGTCCCGCCAGATCGTACAGCGTGCTGCCATTCCAGTGTTCCGCGTCTACCAACAATATAGATGCTGCACCGCAGCATTGCAAGTTTTTTCTGCACCGCAGCATCCCGTAAGAGAGGCCCTGAAACTGGCTGAAAAATCAGCCTCTTGCCTTTACGGCAACATAGGTGCCCGGCGCATCGCACAAGATTTTTCGCCCGCCCTCGCCGGGAATCCGGGCGGGAATCATGTCTCCGGAGCGGTTGTTTAACCATGTCTCCCAGCGCGGCCACCACGAACCTTCGGTGAATTCCGCACCCGCCAGCCAGTTCTCATGATCCAGCGACAGATCCACGTTGGTGTAATGGCCGTACTTGCCTTTGCTGGGCGGATTGACGATGCCTGCGATATGGCCCGACTGGGTCATGATAAAGGTCTTGTCGGTACTGCCCATTTTCTTGATCCCGCGAAAGCTGTCTTTCCATGGCGCGATATGATCCGTTTCGCAGGCAATGGCGCAGATCGGCACATCAACCTCTTCGAGCACCAGATGCGCGTCGCACAGGTCATAGCCGCCCTCGGCCAGTTCGTTGTTCTGGCACAACCCGCGCAGGTATTGCATCGCCATTTTGGCAGGCAGGTTCGCACCGTCACCGTTCCAGTAGAGCAGATCAAACGCCGGTGGCGTCTCTCCCATCATATAACTTTTGACTGCAGGCCCGTAGACCAGATCGTTTGAGCGCAGGAACGAGAAAGTTCGCGCCATCACGATGGATGGCAGAATGCCCTTGTCCTGCGTTTCGGCCTCGATCCCGTCAATAAAGTCATCCGTGAGGAAGGGCCGGAACTCGCCTTGATCGGAGAAATCCGTAAGCGCGGTAAAGAAAGTGGCCGATTTTACAGTCGTATCACCACGCTGTTTAAGCAAGCTGAGGGTCAAGCTTAGCGTTGTACCGGCGATGCAATATCCAACCGCGTTCAACTCTTTCTCGCCAGTGATCGCTTTCACCTCGTCGAATGCCGCAAGGTAGCCCTCCAGCACATAGTCATCCATCCCCGTATCGCGGTACGTCGCATCGGGATTGATCCACGAGACCATAAACAAGGTATAGCCCTGATCCAGCACCCATTTCACAAACGAGTTTTGCGCCTTGAGATCGAGTATGTAGTACTTGTTGATCCAGGGAGGAAACACGACCAGCGGCGTGGCGTGCACCTGCTCTGTTGTCGGCGTGTACTGGATCAGCTCGAACATGCGATTGCGAAAAACAACTTTGCCCGGCGTGGTCGCAATATTCTCGCCCAGCTGGAATGCGCTTTCATCGGCCAGCCGCACAATCATCTCGCCCTTGTTGGCCTCCAGATCGCTGATCAGGTTCTCGAGTCCCTTAATCAGGCTCTCCCCGTCGGTATCGACTGCGCGTTGCAGGGCATCAGGATTGGTTGCCAGAAAATTCGTCGGGCTCATCATGTCGATTATCTGGCGGGAGAAATAAGCGAGGCGCTGCTTCTCACGCGGTTCCATATCTTCAACGTCTTCGACGGCCTGCGCGAGGGCCTCGGCGTTCATCATGTATTGCTGTTTGACAAAATTGAAATACGGATGCTTTTCCCACAACGGATTGGCAAAGCGACGATCGGTCGGCGTGCGATCTTCGGGCGCGGTCAGTGTCCCCTTTGCGAGGGCCTGTTGCGCCTCAACGAAATGGGTCACTGATTTGGTCCAGAACCCCAACTGATGCTCGATCAGTTTGGCAGGGTTTGTCATCGCTTCTTGCATGTAGGCTTTGGCGGCTTTGTGGAACAGTTCCTGATTCGGGGCATCCAACGCGGCCTGATGGGTGTTGCGCGTGGCCAGCACATTGGTCAGCCGTGCGCGCAGTGCCTCTACTTTGTTCAGGTTTTCCTTCATCCGCTCCATGGACGCTGCGGAGGGTTCACCACCTTGCGAGGTATCAGTTGCCATATTATTTGTTCCGTCCTATGTTTGCAGTTGCAGCATTTTCGTCAGATCGGCCCGATAGGTGGTCGTTTTGGCGGCAGTAGCGCCCGGTTTTGGGCTTAGGTACAGGAGTTCCGCAATGCGCTTTATGGCATCTTACGACATGATGGAGACAATCCGAAACACTAATCAGTGGCTCGGCGCGTCGGCGCAGGCGATGGCCTCCTATCCTGCCTTTTCAATGTTTCCCAACCCAGCGCTTGAGTGGATCGGCGCATGGGGCGCTGTTACCGAGCGTACATTCAGCCGCATGGTTGTCAAACCCGACTGGAATATTCCGAACTTTGTAGGCCTAGATGGTACAGACCGTGTGGTGACCGAAGAAGTCGTGATGGAAGGTGATTTCGGCGATCTGCTGCATTTCGAGGTTGCAGGCCGGACCGAGCGGCGGCGCAAGGTTCTGCTCGTGGCACCGATGTCTGGTCACTATGCCACGCTGCTGCGCTCCACCGTCATCAGCCTTTTGCCCGATTGTGATTTGTACATCACCGATTGGCATAACGCGCGCGACATCCCAGTGAGCAAAGGTAAGTTCGACATTGAGGATTACACACTTCGGTTGGTGGATTACATGCGCTTTATGGGGCCCGAGACCCACGTAATCGCCGTGTGCCAGCCCGCCCCCCTCACCCTCGCTGCCACAGCATATCTCGCGGAAGAAGATCCCAAGGCGCAGCCAAGTTCGCTAACGCTGATCGGTGGTCCGATCGATCCTGATGCGACACCGACAGAGGTGACCGATTTTGGCCATTCCGTTACAATGGGCCAACTCGAGCAGTTCATGATCCAGCAGGTCGGGTTCAAACATGCAGGCGTTGGGCGCAAGGTCTATCCCGGTCTGTTGCAGCTCAGCTCGTTCATCTCGATGAATCCCGATACGCATAAAGATGCGTTCGTGAGCCAGATTCAGCGTGTCGCAAAAGGCGAAGCGCATGAGCACGACAAGCACAACAAATTTTACGATGAATACCTTTGCGTGATGGATATGCCGGCAGAATTTTATCTCTCGACCGTCGATCGCATTTTCAAAAGCGGTGAGATTGCAAAAAATGATTTTACCGTCGCGGGCAAAAAAGTCGACATTGGCAAGATCACAACTGTCGCCGTTATGACAGTTGAAGGTACAAAAGACGATATTTCCGCTCCGGGACAGTGCATTGCGGCACTGGCTTTGTGTACCGGTCTGCCCGATGACAAAAAGGCCAGCCACCTTGAAGACGGTGCCGGACACTACGGTATTTTCGCGGGCAAAAGCTGGCGCCAGAACATCCGCCCCCTTGTTCTCGATTTCATCGACGACAACGAGACTCGCACTCCTCCGGGGTACCGCCGCAAGGAAGCGGCCGGAAAAGCTGCCGAAAAGCCGGCGAATAAAAATGCGGCGGCCTAATTTTTAGAAGCTATGTCAAAACTGTCAAAAACCCCTTTTCATGCCTGATCGGCGCGAAAAGGGGTTTTTGCGTACGGGGCCAGATCTTTTAGTTTTCTGGCCTGCTTTCTTGGCGGAGGCGCAGTTTCAAAGCAATCAACACGTCTGATTAAAGCTTTGGTGAAGGGCACTTTTCGTCAGCGCAGAACCAATGGAAGTGCCATCCACTCGCGCAAGGCTGCCGTTGTCTCGTCGGGTTGTTCAAGTGTGGGCAAATGCCCTGAACCTTCAAGGATGCGCAGCTGGGCGTAGGGAATCAGCTCTGCCATAAACTCGTGCCGCTTGACCGGACACAACGTGTCATGCGCCCCACACAGCACAAGTGCCGGCACTTTGCATCGGCGCAGGGTTGCCTGCTGATCCTTGCGGCGCTGCATGGCGCGGGCTTGCCGGATGTAGATTTCAGGGCCCAGCGTTTGCGCCATCTCCATGACCAGCGCCAGCACCTCTTTGCGGTAGGGACCGGGCGCCAGTGTACTGGGGCTGATCTCGTCTCGTACCACGTCACTAAAGCGTCCCGAGCGGACCTTAACGATCTGCGGCTCGCGGTTGGCGGCAATCACCGGTGTTTCGGCCAGCGGGTGCGTGTCAAGCAATGCAATGCGGGTCACACGGTCAGGAGCGCGGCGCAAAATCTCCATCGCGACGACACCGCCCATCGATAAACCGGCCAACGCAAACCGCTTGGGCAGGATATCAAGCAGCATCG
The DNA here is from genome assembly GCF_003610455.1 of Sulfitobacter guttiformis. Lineage (NCBI taxonomy): Bacteria > Pseudomonadati > Pseudomonadota > Alphaproteobacteria > Rhodobacterales > Roseobacteraceae > Sulfitobacter > Sulfitobacter guttiformis. Next base: position 1,034,499 of record NZ_RAQK01000002.1, read on the forward strand.
ATGCAATCTCCTCGATCCGCTCTCCGATTGTGACGGGTGCCACCATCACGGCCAAATCACTCGACAACTCTGCGATTTGCGGGCCGAACAGGCGCGCATCACACATCATCCCCGGCAATAGAACCAGCGGCTCTTTCATTGTTTGCTTTTAACTCCGGTTATACTGCCTCGTGTGAATGGCTTGCTAAGGGCGGGGGCGCAAGAGGCGCAGAGGATCAAAGGGGCGTTATGCCCTGCAAATGGGGGAAATCCGCGTAGCGCGCAGCGCGGGCGTCTACATCTTCGGCGGGTTCTGCTCCTGATCGCAGCAACATGCCCCTCGGTGCTACATAACTGCTGATCGTGCGGCGCGGAACAGGCCGCCACACCAGATTAAACGCAGCGAGCTTGGGAAAAAACCACATCTCGGAATAAGGCAGGTGGTCATGGACCCACCAGGCAAGATCGCGCCAGTCACGACCTTGGCTATATTGGTCTGCAAACCACGGGATGACAATCGACGCGCCTGCGACCACATGCTCGGGCATATCCCAGATATGGCATTCGATAGGATTGTCGCTGCGCGCACAATTCAGGTTATTCTCGTTCCCAAACGTATTGAGCGCGGCCGAACGGTAACCTGAACGGACTGTGACCTGACCAAAGGTGGCATGCAACGGCTCCAGAAGCGTTTCACAAAATGCACGTCCGCGCTCGATTGCCAGATCGGGGTTGTCTGGAATATTCGGGATCCCGTGGAACGCGCTAATCTCGCTAATCATAAAGTCACGCACGAAGAAGTTGGGCGACAGTCGGGTCCTGCCGAAATTCTCGAGGCCGCGCATGCTGGAGGGACGGCGCATTAATAACCGTTCCAGCGAAATGCGCCGTCATCAGACAGAGGTGAGTGGGGACTATACGCAATCTCCAAGATGTTCCCCTCGGGATCAGCGAAATAGCCGATATTGCCACCCAAGAACACATCGAATGCAAGGCGAAAAATCCGTCCTCCTGTGGCCTCGGCGCGGGCCAACAGGGGAGTGACTTCCGCCTTTTTCCTTGTGTTATAGGAGAATGTTAGGGCCCCGCGCCCCATCTGCGCAACGCTCACGCCAATGTCTTCGGCCAGCTTTTCAATCGAATAGAGGCTCAGTGTCTGCCCGATCAGATCGAATGCGATGATACCCTTCTCGCTGCTGGCGCGACTCCAGCCGAGGGCCTCGTAGAAAGCCGTCAAACGCTCCATATCCGTTACACCCAGTGTGTTCAGGCTTATGCGTTGTTCCATCTTGGCAGCGCTCCGATCCCGTCGAGAATTTCTGCAGCAACTACGTCTGACTGCGCAGGAAGCATTATATCGATTGTGATGACATCGGCAAACTTCCATCAGCATTCCTCAAAACCGGCTGCCAAATGTCCACGGGCGCACGCCATGCCACCCCCCTCGCTCCGCGTGGCCTTCTCGATTGTCGTCCGAGCACATGCGCAGGGCGGGTCTGTCGGCATTTAAAAAGTCCTGATTGTCCACTTTTCGACGAGCGCTGCCTTCGCCATCACAGGCACCGAAGGGAATTGAGCGGTCAAAAAGGCCGACATCTGTCGGGTAATCGGCTGAAAGCTGTGCTCGAGTCCGGTGACCAACGGCATCCGGCAGCGCGCCGCTGGCCATGGCAGATATTTTGCAATCGGATTATTTATGCCGGAGTGGAAGAGATGCGCGGGTGAGTTCTAACGCCCTTAATCAGCTCGGATTGGTCAAAGCGCGCTGAATTGCTGACAGACTCGTCGTCGCCCAGAAGCACCTCAAGGAACGGCACGACCAGCACGATTACAATCGCAAAGCAGGACCGCGTCCAAAGACGCTTTACAATGCGCAAACCTCCTCGACCGCCCGCTCGATCAGGCCAAGACAGCGGCCATCTGAAAAGCGGTGATCGGCATCTTTCACGAGCAAAAGCTGCATGTCGGGACTTGCGGCGTGGGCCACTAACTGTGTGGCGATAGCAACGCTGACGGCGGTATCTGCGGTGCCCTGCAGCATCCGGACCGTACAGGCCAGTTCGAGCGGATCACGCATCACCAGATGATTCCTGCCGTCCTCAATCATCCGCTTCGTCACTATGTAAGGCTCCATGTAATCGGACGGTAATTCAACGCGGCCTTCTGCCTCGAGTAGTGCCCTTTGCGCAGCATCGAAGCCTGCCCACCAGCCATCTTCGGTAAAATCAGGGGCAGCAGCGATTGTGACCAATCCCGCCAGCCGATCCGGGCGCGCACGGGCCAACAACAGCGCTTGCCATCCGCCCATGCTGGATCCAACAGGCACAATCGGACCTTTAGTCAACGCTTCGATCGCTGCGAGTGTGTCGGCATGCCAGTCCCCGATGCAGCCCTCCTCGAATGTACCACTGGATTGTCCATGCCCTGAATAATCAAACCTTAAGAACGCGCGGCCCGTTTCCTGCGCCCAATCCTCCAGATGCACCGCTTTGGTGCCCTGCATGTCGGACTTCAAGCCGCCCAAAAACACCACACAAGGGCCTTCGCCCTCAGTCAGGTGATAAGCGATCTCGCGCCCTTGAGGGGTCTTGAGGTAAAGGGGATCAGCCATCGGGGTATCTCCGCATTTTATGAGTGCGCAACCACCGCGCAGAGCGCAAGGCCGCAGCGAATACTATTTATCCGTTAGCGCAAGCAGTCGCCCTGTAGGCTATCGGTCAGCCGCTGACGTATGGCGTGTTGCTGGGCCGATAGAAAATCTTTTGATTGTGCAGGCGGCCGAGCAAATCATTGATCGCATGGCTGTGATTTCCGTCCTCCACGATCGGAAGTAACGCACGCGCGCCCTCGCGCCCCAGTGACAAGTCGCGTGTCACAACGTTCAGCGCAGCTTCGATCAGATCGATATCCGCGAGGGTAAGCTCGAATTTACGGTTATACTTGGGCATGAGTTCACCTTTGATTTGATAGGTCTTTGTGGCCTAAGCCAAAGTTTTATTCAAGCATCCTGCGCCTCTGGCAACCCGATTGCGACCACCGCGGCAGCTACCGCCATCACAGCGAAAAGGACGAGAACCACCTGAGGACCGAAAAGGGCAGCCCCCCCGCCCGCAACGCCTGCCACCAGCAACAGCACACCGATTACAGTATTGGAGACGGCCGAATATGCGGCGCGTTGATCGTCGGGAGCCATATCAACAAGATAAGTAGAGCGCCCTTGCCGCACACCGTGATAGGCGATCATGAGCACAAAAAGCGCCGATGGCATTGCCCAGACAGTTTGAGCCAACCCAAGTTGCGCCAGCGCAACTGCGAGCACCATCGCGACAGCACCCGCCACACCAGTAAGCATCAGAACAAGGCGGCTGGAATGATCGGAAAGTCGCCCCCAGACATAAGAGCTGAGCAACGAGGCAAGCGCAGAGGCAAGCAAGAGCGCGCCAAGCCCGCCAAGTGTCCCGCCGTCCTCGCCGCCGCCGATGATCACAAAATAGGGGGGCGCAAGGGCAGTGGCCGTCAGCAATCCGCGTACGATGATAAAGCGCCACAGATCTGGATTATCCTTCAAAACACTAAAGGTTGCCGCAACACCCGAAGCCCCCTCACTCGGTTGCTCTTTGATGCTGGAAAAAACCAATGCTGCCACGCCCCACAGACAGGCCGCAAGCGCGATGGCGGCAATCACTGCACCTCGCTCTTCCAACACGCCTGCGATCAACAGACCGGCAAAGACCAGCACTCCAACAGAGGACAAGGAACCAGCAAGGCCCGTGACCGAGCCGCGCCGTGACTGGCCGATCGTCTTGCCCAAAATATCCTTATACGAAACCGAGCAGATTGCTCGAAAGAGTGCCAGCACGGCCAGCGCAGCACATATAGCCAACCCCGCTGCCGCCCCCTCAAGGGTGAGGGCTGCAAGAACAATAAGACCTGCACAGATGCCCTGCCCCGCGGATCCCGCGACCCAAGCCCATTTTCGACGCGCCATCCCCTGCACCCAACCGGCCAGCAAGATTTGCGGCAACAATGCACCCGCCTCCCTTATGGGGACCAGCGCACCAGCGTAGACCGCTGGAGCGCCCAGCGATGTCAGCAACCAACTCAACACCAGTTTCGGATCAATCAGCCCGTCTGCAACTTTTGTCATTCCCAAGGAGACAGCGTGGCGCAGTCCGTTCGCGGCTTCGGCCTTTTGTGCAGGCTCGTTCAGCGTTTCCGCCGGACCATCGGCGCCGGAAATGACCTCAAAGGCCCGCGTTTCGATATTCTGGCTCATGTTGTAGTCCCTCTTTTATTCGCCACCTTGCGCTAAACGTACCTTGTGCCGCAGCGGCACACTGGGGGCTGTCTTGTCGGCAATTACTTTAATGCTAAAACAATTTCTATGCATACAACTCCCCCAGACCGCTTTTTGATCCCGACGCTTTCACTGTGTAATTTTGTGATCGGGGTTGGTGCATTCGGTATCATCGGGCTGGTAGAGCCGCTGGGAGACGATTTGCAGTTGAGTGCGGCACAAACCGGCCAGCTCCTTACCGCCTATGCGGTGGCCTACGCGCTGTTATCACCCCTGTTGGTCGCCTCTACTGGGCGTGTCGGGCGCAGGCGGATCATGGCGGCGGGTTTTGCACTGTTTGCACTTGCCGCAATTATGTCGGCGCTCTCCACAGGCCTGACTGGTCTTAATATCGCGCGTGTTCTGGCCGCGGCGGGCGCAGGCATTTTCACCCCGCTTGCAGCCGCGGTCGCCGCATCGCTGAGCCCTGAGCACCAACGTGCAAAAGTGCTGGCGGCAGTGTTTTTCGGTCTGACGATGTCTCAGGTCGTGGGCGTACCTGCCAGCAGTTGGATCGCCTATACCTTCGGGTGGCGCTGGACCTTCTGGCTTATCTTTGCGATGGCCCTGCCATGCGTCTGGCTGATCTGGACACGTGTCCCCGCAGGTCTGAAATTCCAGCCTGTAACCATGGGCGATCTGCGCGATGTTGTGGCTGAAGGTCGGCTCATGCTGGCAATCATGTTCACTGCGACCTTCATAGGATCCCAATATATTCTGTTTACCTACATTGCGCCGCTGCTCAGTGCAACGATGGGTTTTGGCCGCGACGGCATAGCGATGGTTCTGATGGTTTCGGGCTTCGGCGCAGTCGCAGGCAACGTGCTGGGGGGATTTCTGTCGGACCGGTACGGCTGGCGCATTACGCTAACGTGGCTGTGCATCGCACAGATGTGCGTGCTGCCGGTGTTCTCGCTTCTGCCGATGTCAGTGCCACTTCTGATCGTTTTCGCGTTCTTATGGGCAATGGGCAGCTGGTCGTTCATGGCGGCGCAACAGGTGCGCCTTATTACAATTGCAGGCCACCGCGCTCCTGTGGTGCTTTCGTTGAACGCCGCTGCGATCTATGTCGGCGCAGCAATCGGTTCGGCCGTAGGCGGCCTGATGATCACCGGCTTCGGGCTCTTGTCGCTGGGGATAACTGCGGGTGTAGGCGCGGCCTGTGCCTTGGTACATTTGACACTGTCGGCCCGCCTTAACCCGCTTAGCGAAGCCCGCCCTTGACGCACACCGCGCAGAACGGCAAAAGCGCTTCACCATAGACCCGCAACCGGGCGTCTCGTAGGCGCCAAACCGACGAGGAGACCAAGATGGTCCAGATCGCACTCACCCTACCCGACGGCAATGCACGCCACTATACCGCAGGTATTACTGCGCATGAGGTCGCAACCGACATTTCCACCTCGCTGGGCAAGAAAGCTATTAGTGCCACCGTCAACGGCCAGCATTATGACCTCGCCTGGCCCATTGAGGCGGATGCAAGCATTGCCATCCACACCATGGCAGACGAAGTGCAGGCCAACGAGCTGGTGCGCCACGACCTTGCGCACATCATGGCGCGTGCCGTTCAAGAAATCTGGCCCGATACAAAGGTCACCATCGGTCCGGTAATCAAGGACGGCTGGTACTATGACTTTGACCGCAAAGAGAGCTTCACACCAGAAGACCTCGGCCTGATCGAAAAGAAGATGAAAGAGATCATCAACGCCCGCGAGGCGGTGCGCACCGAGGTTTGGGACCGCCCACGTGCGATCGCCCATTACGAGGCATTGGGCGAGCCCTATAAAGTCGAGCTGATCGAGAGCATCCCCGGCGACGAGCCGCTTCGCATGTATTGGCATGGCGACTGGCAGGACCTCTGCCGTGGTCCACATTTGCAACACACCGGACAGGTACCCGGCGACAGCTTTAAGCTGATGTCCATCGCTGGGGCCTACTGGCGCGGAGACAGCAGCCGTCCGATGCTACAGCGTATTTACGGCGTGGCCTTCACCGGTAAGGAAAAGCTCAAGGCGCATCTTAACATGCTGGAGGAAGCAGCCAAGCGCGATCACCGCAAACTTGGCCGCGAGATGGACCTGTACCACATGCAGGAAGAGGCCCCCGGCCAGATCTTCTGGCACCCGAACGGCTGGCTGATCTATACGCAACTTCAGGATTACATGCGCCGCAAACAGCGCGCCGATGGCTATGTCGAGGTAAACACGCCTCAGGTCGTCAACCGCAAGCTTTGGGAAGATTCGGGACATTGGGAGAACTATCAGGACCACATGTTCATCGTCGAAGTAGACGAAGATCACGCGCGCGAGAAAACTGTTAACGCGCTCAAGCCGATGAACTGTCCCTGCCACGTCCAGATTTTCAACACTGGTATGAAGTCGTATCGCGATCTGCCCCTGCGCATGGCCGAGTTCGGATCGTGCAACCGCTATGAGCCGTCGGGCGCGCTGCATGGGATCATGCGTGTGCGCGGTTTTACGCAAGATGACGGACATATCTTTTGCACCGAAGACCAGATTGTGGATGAGACAGCAAAATTCATTACTTTCCTCGCGTCTGTTTATGCGGACCTCGGGTTCAACGACTGGACCATCAAACTGTCCACGCGCCCCGAAAAGCGGATCGGCAGTGACGAAAGCTGGGACCGTGTCGAGAAGGCGCTGGGCGATGCGTGTAATGCTGCCGGTCACGAGTTTGAGCTACTGCCCGGCGAAGGCGCATTTTATGGCCCGAAACTCGAATTCACACTGACGGATGCTATTGGTCGCGAATGGCAGTGCGGTACATTGCAAGTTGATCCAAACCTGCCCGAGCGGTTGGAGGCCTCTTATGTCGGTACAGACGGGGCAAAGCACCGTCCTGTCATGTTGCACCGTGCCACCCTCGGCAGTTTTGAACGTTTCATCGGTATCCTGATCGAGGAACATGCAGGCAAACTACCGTTCTGGCTGGCGCCGCGTCAGGTCGTTGTTGCGTCTATTACCTCGGATGCCGATGCTTATGTGGCCGATGTAGTGGCCGAATTGCGTGCGGCTGGTGTGCGGGCAGAGGCCGACACCCGCAACGAAAAGATCAACTATAAGGTGCGCGAGCATTCCGTTGGCAAGGTTCCTGTCATCCTCGCCGTGGGCAACCGGGAGGTAGAGGAGCGGACCGTTTCCGTCCGCCGCTTGGGCGAAAAGCAGACTTCCGTGCAAGCGCTGGTCGATGTTACAGCAGCCTTGAAACTCGAAGCAACCGCACCCGATCTGTTGTAACAATTCTCTTCAAGCCTCCCCGCGGGGGTGTGCTGATTGTTACAAAAACACCAAAACCGCCGGTTTCGCACAAGAAATCCGGCGGTTTTTCTGACAGGCCTGTGACACACTGTCTCGTGAGTAGATTTTAGTGGATGGTCCTGATTTATTAATCTCACAGAGTTAAGCACAACTTCAAAAGGGAGAAACCGAATGTCCACAACACTCAAAACCCTCGCTATCGCTGGCGTTATCGCTGCATCAGTGTCCGGCGTTGCCACCACAGCCGAAGCCGCGTCGAAAGAGAAATGCTATGGCGTGTCCCTCGCAGGCGCAAATGACTGCAAAGCGGGCCCCGGCACCACATGCGCAGGTTCTTCGGTGACTGATTATCAGGGCAATGCCTGGACGCTGGTCGATGCAGGCACTTGCACCACCATCGAGCTGCCCGCGATGGCTGACGGTTCCGCGCGCGCAGGCTCACTTGAGCCACAAGACCGCGATTTACCAGCATAGTAATTTTCCGCAGGGCCCTTCCCTATTATTACCGGGCCCTGCGGAAGTCCAAAATATACCGGTGAGCATTGTTATGTATGACCAATCCTCCCCTTCCGAGGGCCTGCCCAACGGTGTTGGCGTCGGATACAAACCCCAACATTTTAGTGATTTGTTGTCTGATCCAGGTCCTGTGGAATGGATCGAAGTTCACGCCGAAAACTATATGGGCGATGGTGGACGACCTCACGCCCAGCTGAGTGCCCTGTCCGAGCGGTTTGCCCTGTCTGTCCATGGCGTGGGACTGTCAATCGGGGGGGATCAACCGCTTGACCTTGAACATCTGGCCCGTCTGCGCAAGCTGATCGACCGCACTTCCCCCGCGCGCTTTTCCGAGCACCTTGCTTGGTCAACCCACGGGGCAGAGTACCTCAACGATTTGCTGCCCCTGCCCTACACACCGGCGACGTTGGCACGCGTTGCGAGTCATATTACACAGGTCCAGGAAACACTTGGCCGTCAGATGCTGCTGGAAAATCCTTCCAGTTACCTCTCGTTTGCCGAAAGCACACTGCCCGAGGCAGAGTTTCTCGGCGCGCTGGTGCACAAGACCGGCTGTGGCCTCTTGCTGGATGTGAACAACGTCTTTATCTCGGCGACTAACCTCGGTCTCAGCCCACATGCCTATATCGACGCCTACCCGCTTGATGCTGTGGGCGAGATCCACGTGGGTGGACATGAGCAGGACTATGATGGCCACGGCGCACCATTGCTGATCGACAGCCATGGTGCGCCGGTTGTGGACGCGGTGTGGTCTTTGCTCGATTACACCCTCGAGCGATCCGGCCCCAGACCAGTTCTGGTAGAATGGGACAGCGATGTGCCCGAGTGGCCAGTCCTGCGTGACGAGGCCGCGCGTGCGGCTACACTCCTATCCTCCTTGCAGACAGACTGATGCCGGTCACCCAAGAACAGTTCCGCGCGGCATTGCTTGATGTTGCCGCCCCTGTACCCAAGGGTTTGCTTGACGCGTGCGGCGCGCCAGCCGGTAGCCGTTATGGCGTTTACCGCAACAATGTTACCCATTCGCTGGTCGAAGCAATGAAGGTTGCATTTCCGCTAGCACGTAGTCTGCTCGGTGCACAAAATTTTGATAGCCTGATGCCAGTATTTGTACGTGCGAACCCGCCGAAATCACCCATGCTGATGCATTACGGCGTTGATTTCCCTGCTTTCCTTGAAGGCTTTCCACCTTTGAAAAAGTTGGGCTATCTCGGGGATGTGGCCCGCCTTGATCTGGCATTCCGCGCATCTTACCATGCCGCGGATGCAATGCCCTTTGATGCGACTGTCCTGCAACAAGCGCCGGAGGTCCTCACCAACCTGCGCCTGCATTTGGCACCCTCAACGATACTGATCCGTTCCCGATGGCCGCTTTTCGATTTGTGGCGGCGTGCCACGGATGCGGATGCGCCACAGCCTCGAAATGAGGGTCAGGCTGTTTTGGTGACCCGGCCTGAATATGATCCAGCTCTTAATATTTTGTCGCCAGGCGCGGCAACATGGCTCATCGCTCTGGGCAGCCTTCCTGTGGGCGAAGCTGTGGAGGCAGCAGTTGCGGCTGCACCTGAATTTGATTTTGCCGCAGCACTCACCCTCGCACTCCAATCACATGCATTCCACACACCCGAGAAGGACCATTCATGAATAAACCCCTTATCCTCTATCGCTCCCTGACCAGCTGGCTTGAGCAAGCGGACTGGCTTCTGCCGAGCGTTGCGAGGTTTTTGTTTGCAGCAATCTTGTTGATGTACTTCTGGGTGTCGGGACTGACAAAGCTGGGTGAAGGGTTTTTAGGGCTGTTTTCACCCTCAACCGGCGCATATGCACAAATTTTTCCACGTGTGATCGAAGCGGTCGGATATGACACGGATCAAATGGCGCTGTGGCAAAAATTCGTTGTACTTGCAGGCACGTGGGCCGAATTTATTCTGCCTGCGCTGATCGTTATCGGCCTTCTGACCCGTTTGGCGGCACTCGGCATGATCGGTTTTCTGGCGCTTCAAACACTTACCGACCTTTACGGCCATGGCGGGTGGGGTGACCCGCAGGTAGTGGGCGCCTGGTTTGACCGCTTTGCCGATGGCATCATCCTAGATCAGCGCGCGCTTTGGATTTTTCTACTGCTTGTCATTATTGTTAAAGGGGCCGGACCCCTTTCATTCGACCGCGCACTGGGTCCGCGCGGCTAGCCTGCTGCTTTTAACGCGGCTTCGGTTTCGGTAGACCACCCCAAAAACAGCGTCTCGTCCGCCTTTATCAGCGGGCGTTTCATCACCGAAGGATACGCTGCAATCAGATCAAGAGGGGCCGATTTGCGCGCAGCCTCGTCCAGTCCACGCCATGTTGTCGAGCGCGTATTCAACAGGCGATCGCCAAACGCCGCATAGGCCTGCGCCATCACCGCATCTGGCACCCCGTCATCGCGCACGTCGCGCAATTGCGCACCCGGCAGCGCTTTGAGCGCCTTACGGCAGGTATCGCAGTTTTTGAGACCAAATATTTCAATCATCGCCTAATTCCTCCTCAGCTCAATCACAAGATCGCCGAATTCCGCAGATTTTCCGCTCTTGTCCTTGAAATTTATCAAAAGTGAACAATTCTCTTATGCACGGGAGCGGCGAATACGCCAAGAGACCCCGTCCGCATGTGCGCGGTTCCATACTGAATAAGGAGGCTCGTAAGAGATGCCAACAGGTACAGTAAAGTGGTTTAACACAACAAAAGGTTTCGGATTTATTGCACCCGAAGGCGGCGGATCGGATGTGTTTGTGCATATCTCCGCTGTCGAGCGATCAGGTCTGACCGGACTTGCCGACGACCAAAAAGTGAGCTTCGAGATGGCAGAGGGGCGTGACGGACGCCAGATGGCATCGGACATCACTCTCCTGTGATGCCGATCCGCCGGATGTAGACGACCGTCGAAAAGCTGTGCGACCTCAAGGCGTTAATCGAATGTGCAGCCTTTTGTCCCGACAGGACAAGAGCTGCGCACGGGACGGTGTTTGCGCACGACCCTGTGTGTTTTCGCTTTCGCGACCGGATGGGCCATTGCAGACTGATACGTGATGCGCTGGTTCGGCTGGCCGCAACAGATGACACCATTGATGGTCACGGGCTGCAGTCCCGCAGGGCAATAGTTTTCGGAAGAAGCATAGGGGTAGATCTTTGTCTCTGCCGCTGCGGTATGCGGCATGGCGGTGACAAGCCCCAAAGCGGCCACAAGCACAAGTCCATTCAATTTAAACATAATCATCCCTATCTTTGATTATTCGAGGTCAGTTTTGCCAATGTCGGCGTTCAAGTCCAGCTTTTTCAGGGGCTTCGGCCTATTGCATGGCGGATGAGGGCCGCTGATGGCACAGCCACTTCGAATTTTATTAACCTAACTGCGGTTATTTTGTCGGTATGCCGAACTATATCCGACCCCGTCGCCCCGGCGCGTGTATTTTTCTTACCATCACTCTGGCGCAACGTGGGTCATCGACCCTTGTGGAGCGGATAGCGATTTTGCGCCAAGCGGTGCGCGCGACGATGGAAACAAGGCCCTTCAGAGTTGATGCTTGGGTTGTGTTGCCTGATCACATGCATTGCGTTTGGACGCTGCCGGAAGGAGACGCGGAATACAGTCAGCGGGTGCAATCGATCAAAGCGCGCTTTTCGCGTCAATTACCGATGGGACAGCGGAGGGCCAGCCATATTGCGCGGCGCGAGAAGGGAATTTGGCAGCGCAGATTTTGGGAGCACCATATACGCGATGCCGCCGATTTCGAGAACCACATCGCGTATTGTTGGCACAATCCGGTGAAACACGGGTACGTCGATGATGTCAGTGATTGGCCATATTCGTCATGGCACCGCGATCATGGGCGCAAACAGAGTGAAGCGTAGGGTGTGCATTCATGCGCACCGATGCGCGGAGTGAAAGGGCGGACGGTGCGCAATGAATGCGCACCCTACAGCTCACTCAAGATCTCCGCTTCATTAAGGAAGCGAGTAAATCAAAGTTTGCGCTAGCCAGCTCCGTACTATTACGAAAGATGTATTCGCTTATTTCCCGAACTTTCGCAGGGGAAAGCAATATCGGCCTTTTTGATTGAGCTTTGTCAGGATGTACCAATCCCAGCATCCTATGCGGTGACATAGGAATCCATAGCTCAACCTCTAGGCTACCGAGCCTATTTTTTACGCCATCATCGAGCCGGATAATTGGATAACTGCCAAGAATAAACTGCTTGTTGACAGGTGCCGTTGCCCATGCTGCCTTATGCCCATCTAAGCCAGCAAGAACTTTTTTAGATTCAGGTGCTTGTGCCCTAATACGAGCATTTTTCACCATTTGCTCTTTTTCTTCATCGCTTTTCTGCGACAAAAACAGTCGAAGCGCTGTCGACGCTTCCTCATCAAGATCGTCGGTAAGGCGCACAAGCTGATTGCCTTCTAGGTTGCCAATGAAGTCTTTGGTCCGCTTCGCAAAAATACTAAAAATATGGTAAAGTGAATTGAGGCTATCGCCTGAAAAATGAGGTATTGAGCCACTATCAAAGATATTCTTTGCTTCTTGATCTATCCTAGCAAAAAGGTCGTCCACTTTTTGATAAAAGCCTGTTTCGACGTGCGCGGACTTCTTTCCATCCTCTTCGATTGTATAATAGTGATAATCAGAGAATATTCCCTCAACATTTCTTCGTATTGGCGCAGTCTTTTTTCCGTTTTTATAGTGATACCAAACGGCCTCACCTTCAAAACAGAAATTTCTAAGGAGCGCTTGTGGCACGTAGTGATGGTTTTTGGGTATCTTTGGTTTCTTCACCGATCAGAATCTCACTTAATAGCCCCCTCAAACTCCCGCCACTCTCCTTTACTCATGCCCGAAGTTTCCTGAGTGACCTCCTCGCCCTTCAACATCCGGCGCACACAATCCAGCGCCTTGCCTGACATCGTGGCTCCACCTAGGCGGTAGTCCTCAAACGCTCCATAAGCCGCTGGCACCCAGTCGGCGACGACTTTGCAGATTGCGTCGGCGTAGACGCGGATTTCGTATTGGGCGTGGCTGTCGGCGCGCAGGCGGAGGAAGTGGAAGAGGTTGTGCAGGTCCACTTTCCAATACCATTGGGTGTAGATGTTGGCGGGGAGGTTCATGCGGGCCAATTCTCGTGCGAGGCCGTCTTGAGGCTCTCCGTCGGGGCCGGTCTCTGCGATCATGGCCTCGTAGTTATCGTAGGCGCGGTTGGAGTCGGATTTCAGGATCTCCAAGACGCGTGCCGCTTCTGCCCCCTCAAGGACGCCGCCCCTGCCCTGATTGTTGATCACGGATTGGGCGTTGATGTGGCTTGGCTCGGGGATATAGAACTCGCGGTCCAGAATGGAGTAGCGGGCGGAGTATTCATTGACGTTCGCGGTGCGGTGGCGGATCCACTGGCGCGCAACAAAGACGGGCAGTTTAACGTGGAGTTTGATCTCGCACATCTCGAAAGGGGTCGAGTGCCAGTGGCGCATGAGGTAGCGGATCAGCCCCTCGTCGTTCTGGACGGATTTGGTGCCTTTTCCGTAAGACACACGTGCGGCCTGACAGATCGCCTCGTCGTTGCCCATGTAATCAATGACGCGGATAAAGCCGTGATCGAGAACGGGGTACGCGGTATAGAGATGGCTCTCCATCCCTTCGCTGACGGCGCGCAGGGTGGGCTGTGGGCTGGACCGCTGCTCGTCGATTTCGGCTTGTTGCTCTGGGCTGATCGGCATGATGGGGTCCTCTGGGCGCGTTTGAATGGATTCGTTGCCTACTATATCTGGCACAGGGCGTCACGGGACGCGATATGTGGTATTGTTTTTTCGCCATACCGGACCTCCTAAACGCGCGATCAGGGGGCAGTATTGTTGACAAGCGCGCGCACCACGCGTGATGGTCGGGACAACAATAAAAAATATATTCGAGGGCAGAGCATTGAGAAACCAAATTATCAGCCTCGCATTGATTGCGGGTTTGGCAGCCTGTAGCGGCGGCAACCCTTTTGACGACACGGCAGAGACCGATGGTGGCGGCACCGCTGAGGAAACGGGCGGTATCCCCGCAGTACTGGCCCAAAACCTCCAGAGTTTTTCATACAATCCGGCAGCCGGCACCCTGACTGTGACAGGGGTGCCCACGGATGACGGCGTGCTGGACGGTGTTTATCGGCGCAGGCCCGCGTTGGACCGCGCCGGATACGAGGCATATACCGCGCAGGATGGCTCGCTTGATCGCCATATCACCGCCTATGTCCGCGACATCCGTGGCACGCGGGCAATCACGATTGTGTCCGGCTCACAGTTTGAAGAGGTGGTTGCCGGCAACGCCTACAGCAACACAACCTACAGCGCACCAGCGGCGACGCAGGATGGCGGGCTCGTTACCTACGCGGGCACTTATGTCGGTCTGTTGAATGGCGGCGGATCAAACGAGGATCTTCTGGACGTTACTCCGGGCACATCTCCCTCGGTTCTGTCTGCTCAGGCCGCCGAGGTGAGAGGGCGCGCCTTGATCAATGGCGATTTTGCGGACTCGACGGTAACGGGCGCTATATTTGAGCGTGTGATCGTGGATGTAGACAGCAATTCCAATCAGGATGTGAACTCGGCCGATCCGTTTCCGTTAAACGACGTTGCCCTTGATCTGACCGATATTGCGGAAGACGGGACATTTCAGGGCGTAGCCACCTTTAACGATAGTGCCATCGGCGCATATGGCGGTATTTTTGGTGGCACAGGTGCGACTGAAGTGGCCGGTGTCGTTGTTTTGAACAACCACATAACCGGCCTGCAGGGGGTGATCGAAAATGGTGCCTTCGTGCTGAGCCAGTGCGGACAGGCCGATCAAGATCCGATTTGCACCCAACCCTTCGAGTAATGCAAGTGCAGCGCCCTTTACGCGCGCAACTGACCATGGCGATCCTGACAGGGGTCGCCATTTTTGCAGTCGCGGGCCAACCGTCGGCACAGCAAAGCGCGGAAGGCGATGTTACGATCACACTCGACGAGGCGCGGATCGTGGCGGCCAAGGCACTGCGCGATGGCGCGCCACAACTGGCAGAGCAACTCGCGCGGGGTTTGTTGCTGGCCGATGCAAAATCATCCTATGCCCATCTGGTGCTTGCCACGGCACAGACAAACATGGGCCAGACTGCGCAGGCCCGCAAATCGGCGGCAAAATCCTACCGCTATGCAAACACCAAGCCGGAGAAGTTTCAGGCGGCCGAACTTGCCGCCAAGCTGGCCTATGCTGAAAGTCGCCCCACGCAGGCACAATTGTGGCTGCGGCGTGCGGCACACAACGCGGATAATGAACAGATCGAGGAACAATTGGGCCGCGACTTCCAGCGGGTCCGCGCCGAGAACCCGTTGTCTTTTTCGATCCGCGGCGCCCTGCGCCCGTCGAGCAATGTTAACAACGGCGCTGATACCGCCCTCCAGATCATCGAAGGTGTGCCGCTCACAGGCAGTCTGAGCGGCTCTGCTCAGGCGTTAAGCGGGACAGTCGCGAGTGCTGATGCCGTCCTCGGCTACCGGTTGCGTGGCACAAAAGCCAGCCGGACCGATATTTCGGCGCGCCTTTTTGTGGGCCGTGTCGCGTTGAGTAGCGATGCAAAAGCGCTGTCCCCCACCTCCTCCAACAGTGACTTCGCCTCGACCTATGGCGCGCTGACCCTCAGCCACAGCTTTGCAGTGGGGGCGCAGGGCGGCAGTGCAAAGCTGTCGGCCAGCGCCGGACAGTTCTGGAGCGGCGGCGACCGCTATTACGATTTTACACGGCTGGATGCCGCGCGGGTTTGGCGGCTGGATGCAGCAAACAGGTTGCAAATTTCAGCCTCGGTCGAGAACCGCGACATCGTGAACTCCGCTACGAATGACGCTGTGGCAATCGGCCTCAACGCCGAGCTGACGCACACAAGGCCCGGGGGCGACACACTTGGATTCGCGTTCAACGTACTCGAGACCAGCAGCGACTCGGTGAATTCGGATTCGACCGCTCTGTCGCTCAGCGCACGCTACACATTTGCCGACCGGATCGGACCGGCACAGGTGTCCACAGGTATCGTAGTGGGAACAACCGATTATGACCGGTACTTTGCCGCACCCATATTCCTGGCCAACGGTAGACAGGACCATTCCGCGTTTGCAGATCTGAACCTGTTCTTCCCCGATATCGACTATGCCGGATTTGCGCCCACTCTCGCGCTCAAGGCGGGGCGCAAGACCTCCAACATAAGCCGCTTCGAGACACGTGAATTTTCCTTGAGTGTCGGGATCGCATCAAAATTCTGAGAACCGCTGGAAACCCCCGTGCGACATGTTAGCTTACGATCAATATGCATGCTCAGGAGGACCCAACATGCCGATCAAATACCTGCACACAATGGTGCGCGTCAAAGACCTCGATGCGTCAATCGCATTCTATAAACTGCTCGGCCTCGTCGAGCGTCGCCGCATGGAAAACGAGGGCGGGCGATTTACGCTGGTGTTCTTGTGCCCCCCCAGCATGGATGACGGCCACGCCGATGTCGAGCTGACCTATAATTGGGACGGCGATGACGGCCTGCCCTCCGACAGCCGCCATTTCGGGCATCTGGCCTACACGGTCGAGAATATCTACGAGACCTGTCAGCATCTTATGGACAACGGCGTGACCATAAACCGCCCTCCTCACGACGGGCGAATGGCGTTCGTACGCTCTCCCGACAACATTTCCGTCGAATTGTTGCAGGAAGGTGATGCGCTGGAACCGGCAGAACCATGGACCTCAAAGGGCAATACCGGCAGTTGGTAGCCCGGCGGCATCTGATCTGCGCAGTTTTCGGGGTCTGGGCGGGGCTGGCACTGGCCACCCTGCCCGCCCATGCGGCACAGTGCCGTCTGGCCCTTGCGTTGGCGATTGATGTATCCAGCTCTGTCGATGCAGTCGAAGACACACTACAGCGCAACGGCGTGGTTGCCGCGCTGACTGCACCCGAGGTCGAGCAGGCATTTTTTGCCTCCGACCTCCCCGTCGCGCTGGCAGTTTACGAATGGTCGGGGCGCTATAATCAGGAGATGATACTGGACTGGGTCATCATCGATGACCGTAGCGCATTGATCCGCGCCGCAGAAACTGTCGCTAAATCCAGACGGAGCCACAACGACTTTCCGACAGCAATGGGATACGCTTTGGGTTTTGGTGCCAATTTGTTGGCGCGCAGCCCCGACTGCCTGCGCAAAACGCTTGATATGGCAGGGGACGGACAAAGCAACGAGGGGTTTCCGCCAGCGAGTGCCTATCGGGAATTTCCTTTTCAGGACGTCACTGTGAACGGTTTGGTGGTAAACGCTGCCGATTTCGAAGGCGAGGTAGGGCTGATTGCCTTCTATCGCGGCGAAGTTTTGCATGGGCCGGGCGCATTTCTTATCATCGCGGACGGATTTGAGGACTATGAGCGTGCGATGCGGCGCAAGCTGGAGCGCGAACTGGCTCCGCCCGCAATTGGATTGCTGGAAAATTTACAGAAAGAGGATGCGGGGTGAAGGCCGCCGCTCTCGCAGCCGTGCTCGCCCTGTGTGCGGCTCCGGCGCTGGCGCAGGAGGCTTGCCGTCAGGCATTGGTATTGGCGCTGGATGTTTCAGGGTCAGTCGATGCGCGCGAATACCGGCTTCAAATTGGCGGATTGGCGCAGGCCCTTGGCAGCCCGGCAGTGCGCGCCGCCCTGATGGAGCAGCCGGAAACACCCGTTGAACTGCTGGTATTTGAATGGAGTGGCCCGCAGGACCAGATGACCCTGTTGCCATGGACGCGGATAGACAGTGCTGAAGCCCTTGATACCGTGATTGCACAACTCGCCCTGACAGAGCGCAGGGCAGAGGCAACTCCCGGTACTGCCCTTGGCGTGGCAATGGCGCATGGCGCATATCTGTTGGCCCAGCGCAGTGGATGCTGGCGTAAGACCCTTGATATTTCCGGCGACGGCAAAAGCAACCTCGGCCCCCGCCCGCGCACCACCAAACCACGGCTGGAAGGGGCCGGAATTACGATCAACGGCCTTGTCATTGGGGCGGACAATCCGGCATCAGGGGATGCACACCAACGCGAAATTGGCGAGTTATCGGCTTATTTCGCCGCCGAAGTCATCCTTGGCGCGGATGCTTTTGTAGAGGTTGCTCTGGGCTTCGAAGGCTACGCGGAAGCGATGGAGCGGAAGTTGTTGCGCGAACTGGACACACTCACACTCTCCATGCGTTAGTCCCCTTTGCCTAGCGGTCATGCCCGGGATTTTGGCGTGCAAGTTTGCGCATCAGACCGGGCCAGACAAGATTATCACCCATTCCCTGCGTGAATGCTCCTGCCGCCTGCCCCGCGACCGTATCTGCCATTTCTTGCGACTCTTCATGCAACGCCTCTGTTCCGGCCGCTTGTGCAAGGATCTGCGTTTTGCATGCATTCTCCAAAAAATACATTCGTAGAAAAGCAATTGCACAATTGGGGCCCACGGTAAGAGTACCGTGATTGCGCAACATCAGCAGGCTTTTATCACCGATGTCGGCGACAATGCGCGACCGCTCGTCCAAATTAAGGGCGATGCCTTCGTAGTCATGATAGGCGAGGTCATTGGTGACTGTCATCGCAAACTGGGTGTAGCGGCGCAGACCACCGGTCTGGACAGACACAGCAACGCCATAGGGCGTGTGAACGTGGATCACGCAGCCCGCATCGTGACGCGCAGTATGGATGGCGCTGTGGATGGTAAAGCCCGCTGGATTTATAAAATACGGCGTATCCGAACAAATATTGCCCTCAAGGTCGATCTTGACCAGCGCAGAAGCGGTCATTTCGTCGAACATCAAGCCATAAGGATTGATCAAGAAACGCTCTTCGCCGTTCTCGTCTGGCAGACGGGCGGAGATGTGAGTGAAGACCAGATCGGTCCAACCATGGAGCGCACACAACCGGTATGTCGCTGCGAGCTCGCAGCGCAGATCCCACTCGACCTCGCTTACCATGTCTTTGACGCTGGGCAACCCAGCAGGATCAGGAATGGAAAAGCCACCTGTGCGCAGGGCTGATTGGGTATTCATTACAATCTCCGGTCTTGTGTGGAACTGGGACAACTGTGGGTCCGCATGTCGTGGTCTGTCAACGATGCTGTTGCAGCATGACGCGGCGTCGATCACGCAAATGTTTCTGCA
Source organism: Sulfitobacter guttiformis (assembly GCF_003610455.1). Classification (NCBI taxonomy): domain Bacteria; kingdom Pseudomonadati; phylum Pseudomonadota; class Alphaproteobacteria; order Rhodobacterales; family Roseobacteraceae; genus Sulfitobacter; species Sulfitobacter guttiformis. The sequence goes on from NZ_RAQK01000002.1 coordinate 1,053,798, forward strand.
TAGCGGCACGAATTGGCGTAGGTGTGAGGTGTTGTTTTTATTTCGGAGCAAACCAATGCCGGTTCCTTCGCGCCGCCGCGTGCTAATGCTGTGTGCTGCATTTATGATCCCTCTGAGCCGCCTGCATGCAGCTACGGCGCGGGTGGCCGTCAACGATCAGGGTGTGGCGATTGATGGCTATGATACCACCGCTTACTGGCAGTCGGGCGCTGCCCAGCCTGGCATTTCGGCGCATGTGGCCGAATGGCGCGGCGCGCTTTGGCATTTCGCAACGGCGGCAGAGGCGGCGATGTTTGCCGCTGCCCCCGAACGCTTCGCGCCGCAGTTTGGCGGATTTTGCACAAGGGCAATGTCGTTCAGGAAGGTTGTGAACGCAGATCCACAAATCTGGAGGATTTATAACAATAAACTCTATCTTTTTGCGCAGCCGGTCGGCGGGGAAAAGTTTGACGGCGCCGAGGATGCAATGATCGAAAAGGCACAGGCTTACTGGGACACGCTGACCTGATTACCAATAGTTGTTTGCACGGATCCAGCGACCATCATCACAATAGTGAAAGGTCGGCACGAACGTGCAGCGGACTGCCCCACTGCACAATGGCTTCTCAGTAGATATAGCGGATTTGATCGGTCCAGTACCGCTCGACCCGCTTGAGCGATGCGGTAATCGTGATGACGCCCTCGGGCCCCAGTACCCCGCGATCTTCCAGCCCGCCTGCATGGCGCAAAAACAGATCAGCCACTACATCGCGGATTGATCGGCCGCTTTCCGTTAGGCGAACACGAACAGATCGGCGGTCGATTTCGCAACGCTGGTGGTGCATGTAACCCATATCGACCAGTTTTTTCAGATTATAGCTGACGTTACTGCCCTGATAATAACCCCTGCTTTTCAGCTCTCCCGCGGTGACCTCATTATCGCCGATGTTAAACAGAAGAAGCGCCTGCACGGCGTTGATCTCCAGCACGCCGACGCGCTCGAACTCGTCCTTGATTACGTCCAGCAACAACCGGTGCAGCCGCTCTACGAGAGAAAGCGCCTCTAGATATCCGGTCATAAATCCCTTTTCGGGCGGGGCTGCTTTTTCGACGGCCGGCAGGCCGATGGTATCCTGAATGCTCATACTACTCTCCGACTTGTAATAACTCCAAGGCAGAGATTGCATAAAAAAACAGAATATTTCGTTAAAAGCGAAAGTCCAAAATTATCCTTTGGATAGATGGACTTGAATATCCTTAATCAAATCAGAATAAGGGGCTTTTGGCGCAAATTGTCCACTAACCCACTGGTAAAGATCGTGATCGTTCTCGTCGAGCAGATCGTCATAGAGCGTCAGACCTTCATCATCCATCGCATCAAGGCTATCGGTGGCATAGGCGGAAAGGATCAGGTCCATCTCCTTGATCCCGCGCCGCATGGAGCGCATTGCGAGACGTTTGATGCGAACTTCGCGCGGCTCGCCTTCGGGGCGGTGGGGGCGTGGCATTTCAAACATCTGGTGTCTCCATGAGCATTGCGCGAAGTCGTTTTTCAAGTGCGGCAACATGTTTTGCGCTTTGGGTTAGCTCAACCCGCAGGCTGCGCATTTCACCAAGCAGATCGGCCGCATCAGCGGGCAATACACCCGCCGCAGCCTCCCCGTCCAGCCCCTCGCCTTCGCCGTTGATCAGCCACATCATAGAAACGTTGAGCAATCCCGCCAGAATGGCCAGACGGTTTGCCCGCGGCTCGGACATGTCGTCCTCCCAGCTGCGCAGGGTCGCCAGACGCACACCCAACCGCCGTGCAAGGACGGCCTGTGTCATTCCCGCCGCCGCACGTGCGGCGGCAACACGATCCCCGAAGGTCGCGGCATCAGGGCTGTACCAGTCGGTGTGGGCCGTGTTCTCGATTGTCTCGCTTGGATCGGTCATGTTCGTCTGCTCCTACGCGCCAAAGACGCTTGCAACTGCGGGGGGGCACCCCCTATGAGTGGATTTATTTATATATAGCGCAATGAGGCTGAAATGGAACTGCTCTCCCGTACACTGGCACGCGTCAAACCCTCCCCCACCATCGCGGTCACCACCAAGGCGCAAGAACTTAAGGCCGCCGGCCGTGATGTGATCGGTCTGGGCGCGGGTGAGCCGGATTTCGACACCCCCCAGAACATCAAAGACGCAGCAGTAGCTGCAATTGCATCAGGCAAAACAAAATATACTGCTGTAGACGGTATTCCCGAGCTGAAGCAGGCGATTTGCGCCAAGTTCAAGCGCGACAATGATCTGGACTACAAGCCCGCGCAAGTGAGTGTGTCGTCGGGCGGAAAACAGGTTTTGTACAACGCGCTGATTGCCACGATGAACCCCGGCGAAGAAGTGATCATTCCGGCACCCTATTGGGTGAGCTATCCCGATATGGTGCTGCTGGCCGGCGGCACGCCCGTGATTGTGGAGTGTCAGCTTGAGCAGAGCTTCAAGATGACACCGGAGCAGTTGGAGGCAGCAATCACGCCCAACACCAAGTGGCTCATTTTTAACTCTCCCTCCAACCCGACGGGTGCAGGATATACATGGGACGAGCTGAGGGCGCTTACGGATGTATTGATGCGTCATCCCCATGTCTGGGTAATGACTGATGATATGTACGAGCATCTGGCCTATGACGATTTCAAGTTCTGTACGCCCGCGCAGGTAGAGCCACAGCTTTATGACCGGACGCTGACAGTGAACGGCGTGTCCAAAGCCTATGCCATGACCGGCTGGCGCATCGGCTATGCGGCGGGCCCGGAAAAGCTGATCGGAGCAATGCGCAAGGTTCAGTCACAATCAACATCAAACCCCTGCTCCATCAGCCAATATGCAGCCGTAGAAGCGCTGAACGGCACACAGGATTACATCGCTCCGCATAACGAGCTGTTTGTGCGCCGCCGCAATCTGGTGGTCAAAGCGCTCAATGCAATTGACGGGGTTATTTGTCCTGTGCCCGAAGGGGCATTCTATGTGTATCCGTCAATTGCGGGTCTGATCGGCAAAACGAGTGCGGCAGGCACTTTGATTGAGAATGACGAAGTCTTTGCAACGGCGTTGTTGGAGGAGACAGGAGTCGCAGTGGTGTTCGGCTCGGCCTTCGGGCTCAGCCCCAACTTCCGCATCAGCTATGCCACCTCGGACGAGAACCTGACCGAGGCCTGCAAGCGGATTACGGATTTCTGCGCGCAGCTTCGCTAAGTTTGGCACTTTTACATACGTGAAATCAGTGGCCCGGGGTTAAGGAACACCGCGGGCCATTGCTCAGTCTCCGGCACCGATAAGGGAGGGGCTGTAGACTTTCCCACTGTGCGCCCCGCGCTTTTTGCGGTATCTGGCGTCCAAATCAAATTTTGGGATGAACCTTATGGCCGATAAGCTGCCCGACTATTACTTTCGTGTGCGCGAGAATGGTGCCTTTGTGTTCCGCCTTGATACCGAAAACCGGCAGCGCCGCATCGAGATGGACCAGATTGCAGTGGTCAACATGCGTAACGGCGAGATCAAGGTACACGGCGAACGGAGCCTGTCGGAAGACGACATCGAGGCCATCAAGACTTGGATGGAAGGGCGTGCAAAAACGCTGGCCCACCGCGAGATCGACGATATTTTCCGCGCCATTGATTATCTTAACAACACCGCCCACTGGGCCCAGTCAAAGGCAACAGATGCCCAGCTTGAGGCGGTAACCGACGAGCTACTGCTGGCAATGCACGATCTGCGCAGCACGCTTGTGCGAAAAAAGGCGGACCGTCTGACCAGAGGCTAAGCGGGACGCGGTTTCCCCGCGCTGAGCCGCGGCAGGACAGTGCGCCAGAACCGTAAACTGAGCAGGATCGCAGCAACACCCAGCCCAATGCCGAGTCCGCCCCAGACGCCGATCCCCTCCAGTCCGAAGGTAAAGCCAAGGACATAGGACATCGGAACGCCGATCATCCAATAACTGATGCCTGCATAGATCATCGGCACCCGCGTATCATGAACCCCGCGCAGCACGCCGAGGGCAATCACCTGCGTGCCGTCAACCAGCTGGAACAGCCCTGCCATAAACAAAACACCGACGCCGATGCGCAGTATTTCCACCTTCGCGGGCTCGTCCTCGAGAATGAAAATTCCAATCAGGAAGTCGGGGAAAAGAAAGAAGCACGCTACGGTCACAAACGAGAACAACAGCGACATGGCAGTAAGTACTTTTGCCCCGCGTGCCAGATGCGGTGCGTCCCTACGCCCGTAGGCGTTGCCGGCGCGCACGGTGCCTGCATTGCTCAGCCCCAAATGCACCATGAAAGTGAGTGATGCCAACTGTACAGCCACTCCGTGCGCGGCCAGTGCGACGGTGCCCAGCCAGCCCATCATGACGGCCGAAGCGGCAAAAAGGCCAACCTCGCTCAGCAAAGTGACAGAGATCGGCCAGCCAAGGCGAAATACACGTCGCAACATATCCCAATCCGCCCCCCAGAGACGGCGGAACAGGTCGTGCTGCGGCAAAACAGCTCGCACATAAAATACCACCCCGACCAGCGATATAGCCTGTGTCGTCACCGAGGCGATCGCAGCTCCTTTTACGCCCAGCTCAGGAGCGCCCCAGTTGCCGAAAATCAACGCGTAATTCACCAGTGCATTACAAATCGCCGCCAGCACAGTGATCCAAAGCACCACCTGTGTACGCTCAAGCGCGGCAAGATAGCTTTTTAGGACCATCACGAACAATGCTGGCAAAATACCCCAGCCTGCAACCGCCAGATATTCTGCGCCCAGTGTCACAACCGCTTCTTCCTGCCCCATAAGACGCAGGATCGGGGCAGCATTGAGCATCAGCGGCAGGGCGAGCATGCCAAATCCAAAACTCAACCAAAGACCCATGCGCGTGGCACGCCGGATCGACGTCTCGTCCTTGGCAGCGTGAAACGACGCAACCATCGGCATAACGGCCGAGGCAAAGCCGGATCCGCAAATAAACAACACAAAAAAGAACGTCGAGGCCAGCGTAACAGCAGCAAGTGCCTCGACGCCGTACCAACCCAGCATGACCGTATCGGTGACGCCAATAGCCATTTGCGCCAGATGGCCGCCAATAAGGGGCAGCCCGAGTACGGCGATAGCACGGATGTGGGCGGGAGTGGTCATATTTTTCAGCATGAGGCCTGTCTAGGACTAAAGCAGGGACAGCGAAAGCCGCGAAATTGTACCAATGATGTTGCGTCATTATTGCATGGATAGAGTGTGCAAAAGCGATTGCCTGTCCTAGGCTGGGCCAAACACATGGGGGAGTGACGACAATGCCTGAAGATTGGACCGAGACGGTCGAGCTCAACGGGGAGGCTTTTTTTGTGCGCCATTGGGGCGACAAAAATGCACCGAAAATCCTGATGCTGCATGGTTTCCCGGAGTATTCCGGAGGTTGGAATGATCTTGCTCCGCTGCTGGCAGAGCAATTTCACTGCATCGCCCCGGACCAGCGCGGATACGGAAAAAGCTGGCGGCCAGCAGCGCCCGAGCTTTATAAAACTGCGCTATTGGTGTCGGATCTGGTGGCGCTGATCGGCGCGGAGCCGCTGATTGTACTGGGGCACGACTGGGGCGCGTCGGTGGCCTATGCTTTGACCATCGGACGGCCTGATCTTGTGTCCAAACTAATTATTCTAAACGGCGTACATCCCGCCCCCTTCCAGCGCGAACTGGCCAAGGGCGGGCCGCAGACAGATGCCTCCCAATACATACATTTTCTGCGGCGCGAGGGATCGGAGAATATTCTGGCAGCAAATGATTTTGAAAAGCTGACAGGATTTTTCTCGGCTGATATGGATATGGACTGGCTGCGGGGAGATACGCTGGCGGGGTATAAAGAGGCGTGGCGCGATGCTTCCGGCCTGCGGGGAATGATAAATTGGTATCGCGCCTCACCCCTCAAAATCGGTCAGGCAGGCGAGGCCATTGACGGACTAACCTTCGATCCTGCCCGCCTCGCGGTTCCGTGCCCCCATCTGTTGGTCTGGGGGACGCAAGATACAGCGCTGATCCCTGAATCGACGGCAGGACTGGAAGAATACGCCCCCGATCTGACACGGGTGGAGATTGAACAGGCCGATCACTGGCTGCACCACCAAAAGCCACGCGAAGTTGCGGACGCAATCCTGAGCTGGATAGAGGGATAGAGGGATAGAGGGATAGAATGACTTGGGGGCTTGCCACTCCAAAGTGCAATGCCCCCAAATCATGTTTGCCACGCTCCTGAAGCCAGTTGCCGAAATCATGAAACTTCAAAGAACCTATCGGCTTAGTGATTTCTTTGATTATAGTTGCCTATCACAGCGGCAGTGAGAAGACGGATTACAGTCCAAAGAGAAACTATAAGCTTGACACCGAAGCCAGATACCGACGCCCCTACACCGCAAAAGACAACACCATCATACAAAAGCCGCGCACCATCGAGGGTGCCCCTTATGTGATCGACGGCGATACAATCGTAATCAAGAAAACACAAATTCGTCTGTTCGGCATCGATGCTCCGGAAATTAACCATCCACATGGCAAAAATGCGAAGTGGGCGATGGTTGCCCTGTGCAAAGGCCAGACAATCCGGGCGCAGGTTTCCGATCAGGACGCGCATGGTCGAACAGTTGCACGCTGCTATCTGCCAGACGGGCGAGACCTTTCGGCCGAAATGGTAAAGCAGGGGATGGCCATAGACTGGCCCAAGTTTTCAGGCGGAATATATAGAGAGATGGAACTTCCGGATGTGCGGAAAAAGCTCTGGCTTGCAGATGCGCGGCAAAAAGGAAAAATGCATGTCTGGGAGAAATTCGACGCAAGGCAGAAAGCCGGTTCCGCACGCCGCTAAGCGATCATGCCTGTCATTTCCGCGGACGTGTAAACACCATCTTTTGCTCGTGTAGGTCGGCCTTTTCTCCGATCCACGCATAGGCGAGCAACGCAGGCTCTCGGTCGCCCACGGTGATGCGGTGCAGGTGATCGGGTGGATTGAAGATCATGGAGCCGGGCACATAAACGCCTTGATGATTCTCGGACACGGCACCCGAGAGGCAGACATAGCTTTCGGTGATGCCTTTGTGGGCATGCGCGGGATACGTACAACCGGGCGCAAAAAGCACAACACCGAGAATAATCTCGTCACTCACCACAGGGCCGTTCATGCCCGCAAGCTCGGCATAAGCATAACTATTGGTTAACCCTTTTGGCACTTTCTCATAACCGTATTGCCAGCTGAGATGGCTGTCGAGCGCATCAAGGGCGCGCACCACAGGGGCAAGAGTGCCACTGCGGCCTTCATCAAGGGCGCGGCGCAAATGGGCGGTCACGGGTTTGACCGCACGCGGCTGAAGGCTGACGGTCGCGTTTTTCTTGAGCAAGCGACTGATCGCCTCGCGCACTTTGCGCTGGTGACTGCGGATCCGGTCACTGCCGCCTGCGGGCAGATAGCGGTAAAGCTCGTCGTATTCCTGCAACAGATAGCGCCAGTCAGGCAGATCTTGCAAAGTCGGGTCGCTGGTCGGGGTATTCATCGCACCACTCCGTATTATCAAGGCCGCAGTAGCGCGAGAAGTGGGGCCGGAAAAGGGAAAATACATACTGATCGGTGCCTGTATTGCCAATTGCCTGTTGATTAAGCGCCGAGGGAGATTGCCCCGCACCGCGCAGCCTGTCAAAATGGCCCCAATCAAAACCAACAGCAGCAGGCTTATCCCATGTCCGATCTTCTCTCCGGCAACACGCCAAAGCCGTCAGAATACGATGCGTCATCGATTCAGGTGCTGGAGGATATGGAACACGTACGCCTGCGGCCGGGCATGTATATCGGCGGCAAGGACGATCGCGCTCTTCACCACATGGTGGCCGAGATCATCGATAACTCAATGGACGAAGCCGTGGCGGGCCATGCTACGTGGATCGAGCTCGAGCTGCTTGCCAACGGGCATGTGACCGTGCGCGATAACGGGCGCGGTATCCCGATTGATCCGCACCCCAAAGACCCCAGTAAATCCGCGCTGGAGATTATTTTTTGCACGCTGAACGCGGGCGGAAAATTCTCGGGCGACAACTACGAGACATCGGGCGGCCTGAACGGCGTTGGCTCATCGGTAGTCAACGCGCTGAGCGATCATTTGCGGGTCGAAGTCGCGCGCAACCGAGAGCTGTTTGCGATGGAATTCTCACGCGGTGTGCCGCAGGGAAAGCTCGAGAAGATCGGCGCGGCGCCAAACCGCCGGGGCACCGCAGTGACATTCCATCCCGACCCCGAGATTTTCGGCAATCTGCAACTGCGCCCCTCGCGGCTTTTCTCCATGGCGCGTTCAAAAGCGTTCTTGTTCTCGGGCGTTGAGATCCGCTGGAAATCGGCGCTGCCAGACGGCGACACACCGATGGAGGCGACGTTCCATTTCCCAGGCGGTTTATCGGATTATCTCAACGAAGTTTTGAAGTCCTCCTCGACATATGCCCAAGTTCCTTTTGGCGGCACCGTGGATTTCAAGGAAAAGTTCGGCCAGCCCGGCAAAGTGAACTGGGCGATCAACTGGACCCCCTCCCGCGACGGCTTCATCCAGTCCTATTGCAACACCGTTCCCACGCCCGAGGGCGGCACCCATGAGGCGGGATTCTGGGCGGCGATCCTCAAGGGGATCAAAGCCTACGGTGAGTTGATATCAAACAAGAAGGCCCAGACTATTACCCGCGAGGATCTGATCACCGGCGGCTGCGCGCTGGTATCGTGCTTTATCCGCGAGCCGGAATTTGTAGGCCAGACCAAAGACCGTCTGGCAACAGTAGACGCCCAGAGGATGGTGGAAAACGCCGTGCGTGACCACTTTGACAACTGGCTGGCGGCGGATACAAAATCGGCGGGAGCGATCCTTGATTTTCTGGTTCTGCGTGCAGAAGAGCGGCTTAAACGCCGGCAGGAAAAAGAGACAGCCCGTAAATCTGCTACCAAAAAATTGCGGCTGCCCGGCAAGCTGACCGATTGTACCTCCAAAACGCGCGAGGGCACCGAGTTGTTTATCGTCGAGGGGGATTCGGCGGGCGGCTCCGGAAAGGGAGCGCGCAACCGCGTCAATCAGGCGCTTTTGCCTTTGAAGGGAAAGATCCTCAACGTGCTCGGCGCGGCCTCCAGCAAGCTGCACACCAACTCCGAGATTAACGACCTGTGTGAGGCCTTAGGCGTCGGCATGGGCAGCAAATTCAACCTCGACGATCTGCGCTATGACAAGATCATCATTATGACGGATGCGGATGTGGACGGCGCGCATATCGCGGCGCTGCTGATGACATTCTTCTATACGCAAATGCGCCCCATGATTGACGCAGGCCACCTGTATCTGGCCTGCCCGCCCCTCTACCGCCTGACCCAAGGCGCGCGGCGCGTCTATGTGGCCGATGATGCGGAGAAAGACGCGCTGATGGAAAAGGGCCTCGGCGGTAAGGGCAAGATCGACGTGCAGCGGTTCAAGGGTCTGGGCGAAATGGATGCGAAGGATTTGAAGGAGACGACCATGGACCCCGCCACCCGCAAGCTCATCAAGGTGAACGTGCAGGAGGATGTCGCGGGCGAGACCGCCGATCTGGTGGAGCGTTTGATGGGAAAAAAGCCGGAGCTGCGGTTCCAGTATATTCAGGAGAACGCGCGGTTTGTGGAGGAGCTGGATGTTTGATTAGGTATAGGCTTATTGATGAAACCAAGAACGACAGGCTGGGTAAATGTGCTAGGAAGCTGTCATCTGCTCATCGTGCCACTGACGCTTTTCTCAAGGCATTAAATACCCTAGAAGCCATTGAAGCCCTTGCTGTACATAATGAGCTAGTACGTCCTGCTTTAGACTTTGTGCTTATAACTTACGTATCGGCCTTTAATTCCAGTGACCAAAGTCAGGATGGTGTGACCTATTTTGACGCAAGAAAAGTATTTTCAACTCAATCAAGATTAGCTTTCCATAAGATGTTAGTTTCCTATCGAAACAAGGAGATAGCCCATCTCACTAATTATTCTGTCAAGCAATCATTAATACTGGATACAAAGCGTCTTGAAGTGGTTGTTACTGGTACTTTAGAGCGTCCTATTTTTGCAAATGCGTTTCAACCAAATTCGGACGCTTGGAAAGAACTCTACCAACATATTTTAATCGCAAGAACATTTTCATTAGCGGAAATAGATAACTTGCAGGCAAGCATAAAAAAGATATTTATGGCACTTCCCCCTCAGGCAGTTTATGACTTAGCTATTGATCGGAATTGCGCAAATTTATCCACGATAGCTGAAAAGCGCGGCATTAAGATCAATGAGATTGATCACAGCAATAAGTGTGAAATGAAGCAATATGCAGACTTTATGGGGTGGCTCTCGAAAGAGCACCCGTATTTATTCTAGCTAGTTATCAAATTTTTTTGACTTTCTTAGAGCCTCATTTAGTGCGGCGTGAGCCAAGCTATTAGTTAGTAGGCCGCGAAAGGCGAGTGGGCGCTGAAAAGACCTACCTCTTTTCTCTTGCCCTCCCCCGCCCCAATCCCCCTAATACCCCCATGCGCCTCCTCCTCATCGCCCTCCTCTTCCTCACCGCCTGTGGCCGTCCGCTCACCGACGCAGAACGGGCGTTTGCGTATGACATCCACGGCCCCACACTTAACTACAGCAGTGTGCGCTTGCATGACGGGGCGCCCACCCGCGCCGTTACGTTCCGCCGCAAGCCGCGCCCGCGCACGACCTGCCGCGAGCTGATCTTTCCTGCGCATACGGAGGAGAAGGTCATCACCTCCAAGCCCGCCGCCGTGGCGCTGTTCAATACTGTTCTCTTCGATAAGGACTGGTATCTCGACGATTACCTACCCGATTACCCTGACCGGATCGGGCTGATTGCCGCCATGTTGCTCAGCCATGAATTGACGCACGTCTGGCAGTGGCAGAACCGGAAACTGACCGGATATTCCCCGCTCAAGGCAGCGTTTGAGCACGGGGCCAGTGACGACCCCTATCTGTTTGAATTGGAAGACCGCCGGTTTCTGGATTTTGCCTATGAGCAGCAAGGTTCAATTGTGGAGGAATTTGTGTGTTGTCGTGCATTGCAGCCACAGGGCGCACGCACAAAGCGCCTGCACGGCCTTATTTCACAGGTTATGCCGGTATCGGCCCTACCGCAAAGCCCGGCCTATGATGTGACCCTGCCGTGGGATGGTGTGGATCTGGACCTGATTTGCAAGTGATCGCCATGTCTACAGCCCATTAAAGCGCGGGAATAGTGTGATTGCGGCCCTCACCCTTGCGCAAGAGTTTCGATCAGCGCCCAAGTATCTGCGCCGACGTCGACGGGATCCATCACCTGCTTGTTTCGGCCCGGCATGCGCGCAGCTTCGTCCTGCCCGATGTGGGCCGCCAGTTCTTGTACCTTTTCACCGAAATCATGGCTGACCGACGGGTCTATGATGAGGTAATATTGTCCCAGATCATGGGGCGTGCCAGTGGCCGCTTTGAGCGGTTTAACATCCCGCGACAGGACCGAGCCGGTCATGGCGGCGGCCAGCACTTCCGCCATCAGGCCAAAGCCCCAGCCCTTGGGGCCGCCCACCGAGACGAGCGAGCCCGCGATCGCAGCCTCCGGGTCTGTGGTGGGGTTGCCTTGCGCGTCGAGCGCCCAGCCTTCGGGGATCTGCTCCCCCGCGGCCTTGGCCATTGTGATCTTCCCCAGTGCTACAGTGGTAGTGGATTGATCGAACTGCATTGCGATGCCGCCTGCCCCGTCGGGTACGGAAAACGCGATGGGATTGGTGCCGATGGCGCGGGTTTTACCGCCCGGTGCGGCAACAATGGGCGAAGCGTTCGTAAAACCGATGCCAATCATGCCCGCGAGCGCAATCTGTTCTGTGAAATAGCCAAGCGAGGTACAGGTATGGGCGTGGGCAACCGACAGCGATGCCACACCCGAGCGCCGCGCGGCATCCAGCGCCACGGGCAACGCATGCGCAAAAGCAGGCTGGGAAAAGCCGAAGCCAGCATCGACCTGCACCGCACCACTACGCGGTGTACTGACCTGCGGCGTCACGGTACCAGACACGCGCCCCGAGCGTAGCTGCTGGCAGTAGCTCTCGACATAGTAAAGACCGCAGATTTTATTACCGATGCTTTCAGCTTTGCGCACAGCACGGGCGACCTCGGCGGCGGCAAAGGGGGCTGCACCGTGCAAGTGCAACGCACGACGAACCGTTTGCTCGATCTCATCGAGAGGAATTTGCGGCATGGGTCAGACTCCGGTTTCGGGACATGCCTTCGACAGACCAGCCTTGTGCAGGCAGGTCAAGACACAAGGCCCTAGACGGGGACAAGCACGCCTTTGTCGAGCCGGATCTGCCGGTCCATACGGGCGGCCAGTTCAAGGTTGTGTGTGGCAATCAGCGCGGACAGGCCAGTGCTGCGGACCAATGCCATCAGAGCTGCAAAAACCGTCTCCGAGGTAGCAGGATCAAGGTTGCCCGTCGGCTCGTCCGCGAGCAGAAGTTTGGGTCCATTTGCAAGGGCACGGCAAAAGGCTACGCGCTGCTGTTCGCCGCCCGACAACTCCGCAGGGCGGTGTGCGGCGCGCGCAGCTACGCCGACCTGTGTGAGCAGCGCCATCGCACGCTCCTGAGCCGCGCCGCGGGCAACGCCATTGGCAAGCTGTGGCAGTATGATGTTCTCCGCGGCAGAAAATTCGGGGAGCAGATGATGGAACTGGTAGATGAACCCCACATCATTGCGGCGCACCGAAGTGCGGATAGCATCACGTTGTCCGGTCAGGTCTGTGCCGTCTATTTCAACCGTACCAGCATCGGGCGTATCAAGTAGACCTGCGATGTGGAGCAGCGTGGACTTACCCGCACCCGAAGGCGCGACAAGGGCCACGACCTCGCCCCGCCCGATTGTGAGATCAATACCCCCCAATACCTTTACCTCGTTGGGCTTTCCTGTGTTGTAACCTTTGGTGATGCCCGACAGGCGCAAAACAGGATTACTCATAACGCAGCGCCTCTACAGGGTTCATGCGGGCGGCACGGCGCGCAGGGAAAATAGTAACGACAAACGACAGGCCAAGCGACAGAGCCACAGCGGACAAGACATCACCCAGTTCCAGTTTCGCTGGTAAAAAGTAAATCCCCCTGATCGACGGATCCCACGCATTACCGCCAGAAAGCCAGTTCACGAGCCCGAAAATCTGGTCCACATAAACCGCAAAAAGGCAGCCGAAGATCACGCCCATGGCTGTCCCGATCAGTCCTGTGAACGATCCACAGATAAAGAATATCCGCAGGATCGACCCTTCTGAAAGACCCATGGTGCGCAGGATACCGATATCGCGACCCTTGTTTTTGACCAGCATAATCAGGCCGGAGACTATGTTCATCGCTGCGATCAGTACCAGAATGGACAGAATTACGAACATTACATTGTCCTCGATGTCCAATGCGTTGAGAAATCCGGATGATGCCTCACGCCAGGTCCAGATCAGCGCGGTCTCGCCAGCGGCCGCAAGGATGCTTGCGCTGATATTATCCACGTTGTCGGGGTCCTGCACCATCACTTCCAACTCGCTCACGGCGTCTTCGGAGTTGAAGTAACTCTGTGCCTCCGCCAAAGGCAGATAAGCGCGCGTACGATCAATATCATAGCGGCCCGCAGTGAAGATGTATGTGACCTCATACCCGTTTATGCGCGGACTGGTGCCAAAGGCGGTCTTCACGCCGTCGGGTGAAATCAGGCGGATAGTGTCGCCCACCTCCGCCCCCAGCGTGCGCGCAATGCCAGAACCAATGGCGATGCCTTCACCGAAGCGGGCAATATCACCATCGAACGCTTGAGGATCTGCGATACGCGGGATTGTGGCGAGGTTCTCCTTGGAGATGCCATAGACCTCCATACCCGCGTTGTTGCCCTGAAATGTCGCCATCACCTGACCGCGCACAATAGGCGCTACGCGGGTAACACCCTCGACGGCAGCGACCAAATCTGCCCGTGCGTCATAGTCTCGGATGCTGCGATCCACCCGGCCGTTAGGCTGGACCACACCCATTTCGTAGACGGTGACATGAGCGTTTGCACCAAGGATAGTATCGACAAACTCCGCGCGAAATCCGGAGCGTACCGCCAGCGTGGCAACCAGTGCAAAAACCGCCAATGTGATACCGATAAGGCTGATCCAAGTCATCGTACTTACCCCGCCTTCGGAGCGGCGCGCCCGCAGGTAGCGCCATGCGATCATCCATTCAAACGGAGCAAAGGGGGGGGTATTAGAGGCCATGTTCGTCCTGACTGCACGATTTTTTCGCACCGTGGGGGTTTACGGGTTGGCGGTCAAGCCGGCGATGCGTGCTCAGGCGCGCACGCGCCGCCGGAACGGCATCCGAAGCAGGCCAAACAGCAGGCTAATCGCCAGACTCCCCAACATAAAACCGACCCCCGCAAAGGTGAGGCCGGCAAAGTTTACGGGAACAGCCGGTCGATAGGCCTGCCATGCGGCACGCGCAATTTCGCGATCTGTAAAGCGGGCGCCGTTATAGGCGCGCATAAATGGCCCCTGCCCCTGCAACACAACCAGATCGCGGCTCAACGTCTCGTAACGGATGATCGAGCGGGTCATATCCGCCCGACGGCGCTCCAGAAAGGGAGTGCCCTGCATCTGCGTCAGCGCCTCGCTCCGCGTCAGATCGGAGGCTGTCGCAGACCCATCGAAATCCGCGACCACCTCGCCGAGCGCATCAACAGCCCCGCCCAGACGCTGCATATATTGTTGCGAGAACTCCGGGAACTGGGAGGTCGCCGCCGCACCGGCAAGGCCGCCTGCAAAAACGATACTGCGCAAAATCATCTGTTCACCGCTCTGGCCGAAATCCCTGTGATCACAATGCCTAGTCTGACAACATTCCAAGATCAAGGCAGGCCCTGACCCTACTTGGGCATAAGACGAAGAAGCCTGCCATCGGAATTGTCGAGCACGAGGATTGCTCCGTCACGGTCGATCTCTACATCGCGCAGGCGAATCTCACCGTCCAAGAAGCGCTCCTCGCCGACAACGCGGTCACCCTCCATCACCAGCCGCACCAGCCCCCCGGGATTGAGCGAGGCGGCCAACACATCGCCCTGCCACCCTTCGAACATCGTGCCTTCATAGAAGGCAAAACCGCCGGGCGCGATGACCGGATCCCAGTAATATTGCGGCTCAGTGAAACCTTCGTGTCGCGCGGCCCCCGACCCGATGGCAGAGCCGTTGTAATTGACCCCGTAGCTGACCACCGGCCAGCCATAATTTTCACCTGCCGCGATCTTGTTGAGTTCGTCGCCACCCGCAGCACCATGCTCCAGCGTCCAGAGTGTGCCGTCGTCGGGCCGGATGTCAGCCCCTTGCACATTGCGGTGCCCAAGGCTCCAAACCTCGGTCCCGAAAGGGTTATTCGCTGCCGCGCCGCCCTCAAGCGTGACACGCACGACCTTTCCATAAGTCTTGTCAGTATCTTGGGCAAATTCGCGCTCGCGGGTCGAGAAGTGCTCACCCGTGGTAATAAAAAGGTAGTCCCCTTGCGGCACAACCCGCGCGCCATAGTGCATTGCGTTCGGCGATGGCGGCGATTGCACAAAGACATCGCGCACATCGTTCAGCGCAGTGCCGTCCACGCTCAGAACAGCCCGCGCGGCCGCTGTAGCCGACATGCCATTCTCGAGCGGCTTGGCGTAAGTGAGAAAAATTACGCGGCTGGTAGCGAAATCCTCAGAAAGCGCGACATCAAGAAGCCCGCCCTGCCGCTCCGCGAGGACTTGGGGCACACCTGTGATCGGCGCGCCGACCTGACCGTCCATGACCAGACGCAGCGCGCCCGACCGCTCGGTCACCAGATACCCGCCCCCCGGCAAAACCTCGACGCCCCAAGGCGTTTCCAGCCCGTCGGCAACCACCTCGATTTCGAGTTCAATACCGCTGGCCAAGGTAGGGGCGCGGGTCTGGGTGGGCCATGCAGGGGTAAATTGGGGGGCATTCTTATCGCCCTGCTCCACGCCTTGGCCGCTGGCTGCAGTGCCAATGACCGTCGCCGCAACGAATGTGGTCAGATATTTCATCACCAATCCTCCTGATCTCACAGGTAAAATGGCACAAAAGGAGCGCAGGTCCAGCCCGCGCTCCTTTCATCGGTCAAATTCCGCGAACGGTCAGACCTTTATAGATTTGGGCAATGCGTTCCACGGCCTGCTCAGGGGCCATCTCCTCGCTCTCGCCCGTACGGCGCGAGGTCAATTCAACCACACCATTCTTGAGGCCACGTGGGCCCACCGTGATACGCCATGGTAGCCCGATCAGATCCATGGTGGCGAATTTGCCGCCTGCGCGCTCGTTGCGGTCGTCATAAAGCGGCTCGAGGCCCAGCGCGGTAAGGCTGTTATACAGTGCCTCACAAGCGCCATCCGCCTCGTCGTCCCCCTGCTTGAGATTGACAATACCGCAATGGAAAGGCGTGACGCCTTCGGGCCAGATGATGCCTTTGTCGTCATGGCTTGCCTCGATGATCGCGCCGAGCAAACGGGAGACACCAATGCCGTGACTGCCCATATGCACAGGCACAACCTTGCCGTCCGGCCCCTGCACCGTGGCACCCATAGCTTCGGAGTATTTGGTGCCAAAGTAGAAGATCTGACCAACTTCAATGCCACGTGCGGTACGGCGGCGTTCTTCGGGGACGTCGTTGAACAAGGCCTCGTCGTGCGTTTCGTCGGTGCGCGCGTATTTGGTGGTAAACTCCTCCATGACAGCGGCGCATTCGGCGTGATTGTCGTAGTCAATCGTGCGGTCGCCAAACTTCAAATCGGTGACAGCACTGTCATAGAACACCTCCGACTCGCCCGTTTCCGCCAGAACCAGAAACTCGTGCGTATCCTCGCCCCCGATCGGACCGGAATCCGCACGCATGGGGATCGCCTGAAGCCCCATCCGCTCATAGGTACGCAAATAGCTAACCAGATGGCGGTTATACGCATGAAGCGCATCCTCTTTGGTCAGATCAAAGTTGTAGCCGTCTTTCATAAAGAATTCGCGGCCCCGCATGACACCAAAGCGCGGCCGCATCTCGTCGCGGAACTTCCACTGGATGTGATAGAGCGTCAGCGGCAGATCTTTGTAGCTTCCTACATGGCTGCGGAATATGTCCGTGATCATTTCCTCGTTGGTGGGACCATACAACATATCACGGCCCTGACGGTCGGTGATGCGCAGCATCTCCTCGCCATAGTCATCATACCGTCCGCTTTCGCGCCACAGGTCCGCAGGTTGTAGCGTCGGCATCAGCATGGGAACATGGCCCGCGCGCATCTGCTCCTCGTGCACGATATTCTCAAGCTTGCGCAGAACCTTGAAACCCAGCGGTAGCCACGAATAAATCCCCGCAGCGTTCTGCTTGATCATCCCTGCACGCAGCATGTAGCGGTGGCTGACAATCTGCGCCTCGGACGGAGTTTCTTTCAACACAGGCAGGAAATAACGGCTTAAACGCATGACGGCGCTCCTCTTGAATTTCCCCGCTTGCCTATGTCAAAGCCCCGCCCGACACAATCACCAAGATATGCACAGCTAGATTTCCGTCCTGATCCTTTCGGTCGTAAAAATCTGCAGAGCCCGAGGGCCTAGCTACTCGCCCCGTCCTGCACCACAGCGCGCTGCACCAGATTGAGGGCGACCTGCGTTGCCTTGCCCATGTCCTGAACGGATATCCATTCAAGCGGCCCGTGAATTTCCTGCATACCGGTAAAAATGTTGGGGCATGGCAGCCCCATTTCCGTGAGGCGCAAGCCGTCGGTGCCGCCGCGGATCGGGACCGAGACAGGTTCGATACCGGCCTCGCGCACGGCGGCATGGGCCAGATGCACGGGCGTCATGTCATTCTCGAGCCAATAGCGCATGTTGCGGTATTGCGGTGTGATCTCGCAGGTGATCTGCGCGCGCGTTTCGGTCAGCCCGACCGCTTCGCAGACCTTGCGCAGTATTTCACCTTTTTGTGCCAGACCCTCTCGCTCGAAATCGCGGATGATAAACCCGATACGCGTCTGTGCCGCGCCGCCGGTGATGTCGGTGGCATGGATAAAACCTTCGACGCCGCTCGTGGTCTCGGGGGTCATGGTGGTCTGGGGCAAAGTCTCGATAATTCGCGCGGCAAGGTGCATAGCATTCACCAGCTTGTCTTTGGCCCAGCCTGGGTGGATCGACACCCCCGTAACCGTAACAATGCCCCGATCAGCCGAGAAAGTCTCGTGCTCGACCTCGCCCGGTTTGGAGCCATCGAAAGTATAGGCAAAATCACAGGCCATATCTGCGGGCAGCTGTGGATCAACACCACGTCCGATTTCCTCGTCCGGCGTAAACGCAAGGCGCAGCTTGGCGTGGGGAATAGAAGGATTATCCAGCAGATGGCGCGCAGTGGTCATAATGATCGCCACCCCTGCCTTATCGTCGCCTCCGAGCAAGGTTGTACCTGATGCGGTAATCAGATCATGGCCCACACACGCCGCCAGATGCGGTGAAATATCGGGGCCAAGGCGGCGCTCGGGTGCATCTGGAAAAGAAATATCGCCCCCGTTATATCCCGTGATCAGGCGCGGTTTGACACCGGTTGCGTTGAACTGGGGCGCGGTGTCCACATGTGCGCAGAGCCCCATCACCGGTCCCTCTGCTGTGGCAGGGATTGTAGCCAGCACAACGCCATAGTCCGTCAGTTGCACCTCTGCGGCTCCCATCTCCTCCAGCTCTGCCAGCAGCATCCGGCTCAGGTCGAGCTGACATTCGGTCGAGGGTTGTATCGGGCTGTTCTCGTCGGACTGGGTATCAACAGCGGCATAGCGCATCAGGCGGGTTTGCAACTCGGTATCGAAGGGGGTGCGCATCTGGTCAGGCTCCTGTGTGGCGTTGCCCCATTCGCAACCCCCTCCGCAGAAGTGTCAAGGCGCTGTGCCCTCCTCGACCACGAAGAGCTGTCCCAAAAGAGACGCCCGCGCAATTGCTTGCGCCGTCGTCTCTACATCCAGTGCATCGCGCGCGCCGCGCAAGTGTTTCTCAACCGTCGCCACAGACAGACCCGTAAGCACGGCCACATCCTGCATCGACTTACCGTCCGCGATCCATTCAAGCATTTCGCGCTGGCGCGGACGCAAGGGGTTGCGTTTGCTGGGCAGCGGCATGCGGGTGATATTGAGGTGGGCAGCAATGCACATGGCCTCGATCGCCTCGCCGTGCACTACCCACAGCGCATCCATCTGCCCTTGGGACCAATCGCGCCGCCCCATCATCCCAAGCCCCCCTTTGAGGCGCGTGGTGTCGGACGGAAAGCTGAGCAAATATCCTGCCGGTTGCCCTACAGCTTCCATCTCTTGAAGAAATTTGATTTCCTCGTCAGGCAGCCGCCCCGCCGCAGCCTCAGTCACAAACCATCCCCACGACACAACGCCGTCATTTTGCGCCATCCACCTGTAATGCGGTGATCGCCGGTAAAGACCCGTTTCAATGTAGTCGGTGAAATCCTGCGTGCCGAGCGTCGACAGAAACAGGATATCCTGTAGATCCCCCAGCGACATGCCATAGCGTGAGCGGGTCAGCCCGTAGCGCACACCTGTGATCCCGAAAAAGCCCAACCCCTCCAACAAAAGCGCCCAGACTTCGCCATATGAAGTGCCTTTCAGGATGCGCGCGGTCTGGTGCATCAACATCTGCACGTCAGGCGTGGCCAGCGTCTCACGCGTTTTTGCGCCGATTGTCCTGCCCATAGGTGATCCTGCTGCCTGTCAATACGCCAGCCTAGAACCCCCCGCAGCCAACTGTCCATCCCTGTCTACGGCAAAACCGATGCCACCCCTTGAAAACACTGGTCCCATGGGCGATGTGTGAAGCAACACGCAGGAGTGAAACCTATGGCATTGCCGATCCGCGAGCAGATAAAATACTGGGGCGTTGCCACAGCCATCTTTTTGGTTGTTTTGTGGTTCATGGGGGACGTGCTTTTGCCGTTCATCCTCGGGAGTGCGGTTGCCTATTTCCTGGATCCCGTCGCCGATAAACTTGAGCGAATGGGATTGACCCGCGCGATGTCTACCGCAGTCATTACAGTTATCGCCCTTCTGGTGTTTGTCATTATGGCGCTTCTGGTCGTGCCCACACTGGTGTCGCAGGCGGTCAACCTGTTCGAGATCGCACCCGATCTGACCAAACGCCTGAGCGCATCATTTACCGAGCGGTTCCCCTCCCTGCTCGAGGATGGCTCGACGCTGCAAAGCTCGATCAATTCACTGGGAACGATGGTCAAGGAACGCGGCGGCGAATTGCTCAATACGGCCCTCAGCTCTGCTGCGGGGATCATCAACATTATCATGCTTTTTGTGATCGTCCCCGTGGTGGCTGTTTATATGTTGCTCGACTGGGACCGGATGATCGCACATATCGATGCTCTGCTGCCGCGCGATCATGCGCCTGTGGTGCGTGGCCTTGCCCGGGACATCGACAAAACGCTGGCCTCTTTTATTCGCGGCATGGGCACGGTGTGCCTGATCCTCGGGACATATTACGCGATTGCGCTGATGCTGGTGGGATTGCAGTTCGGGCTGGTGGTTGGGTTCATCGCCGGTCTGGTGACATTCATTCCCTACCTTGGCGCATTGATCGGCGGGGCGCTGGCAATGGGTCTGGCATTGTTCCAGTTCTGGGGGGACTGGGTGTCAATCGGGCTGGTTGCGGGAATATTCGTGATCGGTCAGGTGATCGAGGGCAATGTCCTAACGCCCAAACTGGTCGGTAATTCCGTTGGGTTACACCCTGTATGGCTGATCCTGTCGCTGTCTGTCTTCGGATCGTTGTTCGGGTTCGTCGGTATGCTGGTCGCTGTACCGGTCGCAGCGGCCTTGGGGGTTATTGCGCGTTTCGCGGTCGGGCAATACCGCGACAGTCTGCTGTATCGCGGCACAGAGCAACCTGTTCAGGTGCTCGATAAAAAGTCACAGTAGCATGGCAGTACAGCTTGGATTTGATTTGCCCGTGCGCACTGCACGGGGGCGGGACGATTTTCTCGTCGCCCCCTCGAACGCAATGGCAGTCGCAATGATCGAAAACTGGCGCAACTGGAGCGGCGCCAAAATGGTGCTGACCGGTCCAGCAGGAGCGGGCAAGACACATCTTACCTATGTCTGGGCAGAATCGGCGGGCGCGCAGATTATCGCGGCATGCGATTTGAACAGCAACGATGTTCCGGCCCTCGCCCGTGGCCCGGTGGCAGTCGAGGACGTGCCTGCGATCGCACATAACGCCGATGCCCAAACCGCCCTTTTTCACCTGCACAACATGGTACTCGCCGAAGGACATCCGCTTTTGCTCACAGGCACCGGCGCGGTTGCGCAATGGGGCCTTGCACTGCCTGATCTGATCAGCCGCCTTCAGGGTGCGTTGGAGGCGTCGATTGACGCACCTGATGATGCGCTTTTGTCGGCCGTACTGGTTAAGCTTTTTGCCGACCGGCAACTGATGCCGCCACCCGATC
Source organism: Sulfitobacter guttiformis (assembly GCF_003610455.1). NCBI lineage: Bacteria > Pseudomonadati > Pseudomonadota > Alphaproteobacteria > Rhodobacterales > Roseobacteraceae > Sulfitobacter > Sulfitobacter guttiformis. Next base: position 1,075,338 of record NZ_RAQK01000002.1, read on the forward strand.
TGGTCCCCTATTTACTGAACAGGATGGACAGATCTTTTGCCGCTGCAAATGCAGTTGTCGCGGCACTCGACCGGACCAGTCTGGCCCTCAAGCGTCCCATAACTCGGGCACTGGCGGGGCAAGTGCTGGACAAGGGGATCGCGCGCACGCAATAGTTGGGGCGAACCCGCTCTTTTTGCCGCATGTTCTTAAAACCGTTACATTCAGTCTGGATAAGCACGCTCATGTCTGATGCCGATTTTCTCACCGCGCCCTATGATTCCCCTGTGGATTTGCCCGATCTGGACCTTGCAGGACCTGGCCGTTTCCAAAACCGCGAACTCAGCTGGCTGGGGTTTAACTGGCGGGTGGTCGAAGAGGCCGAGAACCCGCGTGTGCCCCTTCTGGAGCGCCTCAGATTCCTGTCCATCTCAGCCGATAATCTGGATGAGTTCTACACCGTGCGCGTGGCAGGCCTGCGCGAGCTGGCGCATGCGGGCAATACAACCCCTGCCGCAGACGGCCTGACACCCGCAGAACAACTGGTGCTGATCAATCAAGAAGCACGTGCGCTGATGCTGCGCCAGCAATCGGTACTGGTTGACCTTCTGCGCGAGCTGGACGAGCAGAACATCATGCTTGAAGGGCCTGCCGATCTAAGCGCAGAGGACATAGAGGCGCTTGAGGACATCTTCCTCAATCAGGTGTTTGCTGTGTTGTCACCGCTGGCGATTGATCCTGCTCATCCCTTCCCGTTTTTGCCAAATACCGGCTTTGCCCTTGCGCTACAGCTTGAGCGTGTGCGCGATAAAAAACCGCTGCAGGCGTTGTTGCCCATCCCTGCCCAGATCGACCGGTTTGTCTCACTGCCCGCGCAGGACGGCTGCAAACGGTTTTTACCGCTTGAAGATTTGCTGGTCCTCAAGATTCCAGACCTCTTTCCAGGGTACAAGCTTAAGGCCCATTTCGATTTCCGTATCCTGCGCGACAGCGATCTGGAGGTTGAGGAAGAAGCCGAAGACCTGGTGCGCGAGTTCGAGGTCGCACTCAAGCGCCGCCGCCGCGGTGGCGTCGTGCGTATGACCCATTCAGCCGGCGCACCTGCAAAATTGTTGGCCACAATCATGGATGAGCTGGGAACAAAGCCCGAGGATGTGATCGAAATCGACGGGATGATCGGCATTGATGATTTGTCCCAGTTGGTGGGCGATGACCGCCTTGATCTATTGTGGCCTATCTTCACCCCGCGCATTCCAGAGCGGGTGACCGACCATGACGGTGATATGTTCAAAGCAATCCGTTCGAAAGATATGTTGCTGCATCACCCCTACGAGACCTTCGATATGGTGGTGCGGTTCTTGCAACAGGCCGCCCGCGATCCGCAGGTGGTGGCAATAAAGCAAACTCTTTACCGCACGTCCCGCGACAGCCCCATCGTCGAGGCATTGTGCGAGGCGGCGGAGGACGGCAAATCCGTAACCGCCTTGGTCGAGCTCAAAGCGCGGTTCGACGAGGCGGCAAATATCCGTCAATCGCGCCGTCTGGAACGTGCGGGTGCGCATGTGGTCTACGGTTTTATTGACCTCAAAACCCACGCGAAGATCAGCTCAGTTGTGCGCCGCGAAGGCAACGAACTGGTCACCTACACCCATTATGGCACAGGCAATTACCACCCCATCACTGCGCGGATTTATACCGATCTAAGCCTGTTTACCTGCGATAAAAAGCTGGGGCGCGATGCAACAAAAGTGTTCAATTACCTGTCCGGCTATGCCCAGCCTGAACATCTGGATAACCTTGCAATATCGCCTACGACATTGAAACCGCGCCTGCTGGCGATGATCGCAGCCGAGGCGGATCACGCGCGCGCGGGTAAACCTGCCGTGATCTGGGCCAAGATGAACAGCATTGTTGATGATGAAGTAATTGACGCGCTTTATGCCGCCTCGAACGCCGGGGTACAGATCAGCCTTGTGATCAGAGGGATTTGTGCACTACGTCCCGGCATTAAGGGATTGTCAGAAAATATTCGCGTAAAATCAATAATCGGGCGCTTTCTAGAGCATAGCCGCATCGTGTGTTTTGGAAATGGCTACGGCCTGCCGCATAAAAAGGCGCGGGTTTTTATGTCGTCCGCCGACTGGATGGGCCGTAACCTCAACCGCCGTGTCGAGACATTGGTCGAAATCGAAAACGCCACCGTACAAGCGCAAATCACCAGCCAGATCATGGCGGCCAACCTTGCCGATGTCGCACAAAGCTGGGTCATGGCGCCTGATGGCACATTCACCCGCCCGCCCCTGCCGGATGGGCAGTTTGCGTTCAGTTGTCACCGGTTTTTTATGGAAAACCCGTCGCTTTCGGGCCGTGGGACGGCCGGGGCATCGGATGTGCCAAAGCTCACACATACCGAAGACTAAGCCTGCGCACCTGTTGCATTGCATCAGGTGTTAACGATTGACCTGCGGGGGGGGATGGGCCAGTTTGCCCCGAAATACCCGCCGCATCTGCCGGAGTGCGAATGTCTGATACCACCCCTCAAGTCCCGAATGTTCCCGAAACCGGAGTGGCCGATCTGGGATTATTCGGGAAACCTCTTTTTCAGGACCCCGGTGCGCGGGCTTTGCGGCGGGTCGGTGTAGTTGATGTGGGATCGAACTCGGTCCGCATGGTGGTTTTCGACGGGGCGGCGCGAAGCCCTGCCTATTTCTACAATGAAAAAATCATGTGTGCCTTGGGGGCTGGCATGGCTGATACCGGTCATCTGTCGCCCGAAGGCCGCGTTCGCGCACTGTCTGCGATGCGCCGTTTCTCGAAGCTGGCTGAGGGAATGGGCCTCACGGAATTGACGGCAGTCGCGACCGCAGCCGTCCGCGATGCCACAGACGGACGCGCATTTTGCGAAGAAGTCCGCGCGCAGACCGGCATTAAAATCTGGGTGATCGACGGCGAAGAAGAAGCGCGCCTGTCTGCCCAAGGGGTGCTACTGGGCTGGCCCGGTGCATACGGACTGGTCTGTGATATCGGTGGCTCGTCCCTTGAGATGGCAGAGATATCGGGGGGCAGGGTCGGCAAGCGCGTGACTTCGAACCTCGGACCGCTCAAACTGCGCGATATAAAAGGCGGCGCAAAAGCGCGTGAGGCGCATATCAAGGAGGTCATGACCGGTCTGGCCGATAAAATGGGCAGCCAGCGTGACCGCCTTTTTCTTGTGGGCGGGTCGTGGCGAGCGATTGCACGGATTGATATGATCCGCCGAAATTATCCGCTGCATGTGCTTCATGAGTACCGCATGACGCGCAAATCCGTGCGCGATACAATCGACTTTATCCGCGCCTCCGATATGGAGGCGTTGCGCGTTGAGGCGGGTGTGTCGTCTGCGCGGGCATCGTTGGTCCCTTATGCCTGCGAGGTGCTTGCGCGGCTGGTCAAGACGTTCAGCCCAAAGGATATTGCAATCTCGAGCTACGGCATCCGCGAGGGGATGCTCTATGAGCAGATGCCCCAGCGCCTCCGTGACCGTGATCCCCTGATCGAAGCATGCAGGTTTGCCGAAGACAAGGATGCGCGCTCTCCGGGTTTCGGGCGGATGCTGTATAACTTCATTCTGCCTCTTTATAAATCGGCCCCTGCACCGCGCAAACGTCTGATCAAGGCGGCCTGCCTTTTGCACGACGTGAGCTGGCGCGCGCATCCTGACTACCGCGCCGAGGTCTGTTTTGACAATGCAACGCGGGCGAACCTCGGTGGGCTAAAACACTCTGAGCGGATTTTCATGGGTTTGGCCCTGATGAACCGCTATTCCAACAAACGTGAGAATGTGCGCTTCGCGGATCTGTTCGCGATGGTCGACGACCAGACACGCATTGAGGCCGAAATTCTGGGAAAGGCGATGCGGTTTGGCGCCATGCTATGGATGGACAAGGTGGCCGAACTGGGCGAGTTGCGCTGGTATCCCAAGAAAAAAGAGCTGCATCTTCGACTTAGCCCCGAGATGATGCCGCTGTTTGGCGAAGTAGCAGAACAGCGTTTCAGCTCGCTTGCCGCATCACTCGAAGCGCAGGCCGTTGTCACCACTACCAAGCGCTAAAGGTCAATTTGTGGTGTCTGTTCATGTTGCGAGGGGGCGTCTGGTATCTCCGGCACATCGGGCTTGCGACGGATGATGACATCACCGTTTGGCAGAACCTCAGGCGCTTCATAGACACTCCAGTCCTCGACCTCCTCCAGAACGCCGCGCAATTTCGGACCTATCTGCGTCATGAAATCTTGTAAGGCGGGTCCGGCCTCCTCCATTAACTTTGCCATATCCTTTAATGCAGGTGACATTTCCTCCATCAGGCCCTCGAAGAAAAGTTGCGCCCCGCGCTCCATAAGCGACGGGGGATCGTCCTGAGCCTGAAGTGGCGTGGCGAGTGCGAGAGAGACAAGCGAGACGGCTGCTATATGTTTCATCCCTTCAATATAGGAAGGGATTTACCTTTAACCAAGCTAGAGGTCGATATCTATCGTAACAGGGAAATGATCGGATGCGGTGACAAGTGCATCGCGCAACACCGGATCGCGCCAACAATCGGGATCATCCAGCGGGTGCCAAATCCGCCAGCGCGGATTTTTAGCGCGCAACTGGGGGCAGACCATGACGTAATCGAGCAAAGCTTGCAGAAAGCGGCCCTCCTCGCGGATCCAGAAACGCGAGGTGGTGGGCATCGCCCCCAACCGCTGTCCCAACGCACGAGCCGCATGCGGATCGTAGAGCGGGTGCGGCCCGTCAGTCCCGAGGATCACCTCCACCGAGGAGCGCCCGAACAAATTCTCGAAAGCATCAAGTCCCGGACCATCGTTAAGATCGCCCAGAACCATCAACGGGACGTCCTGCGCCACAGTTGCATCGATGCGCCCGCGCAGCCAAACCGCTTGCGCCAGCTGTTTACGTCGGTTTGCGATAGCGATTTGCATGGCGTGGGCTTCGTTGCGCGCACCGTAAGGCGCTTTGGATTTGAGATGTGCACCGATCATGCGGAACAAAAAGCCTGACGCAGTTTCAAGCGTAAGCTCAAGAGGCGGCTTGGAGAACACGACAAGGTCCTCCGTCGCATCGATATCCAGATCTATGCGCAAGATGCCGTCAAAGCGCGGCGCGCCAGTGGCTCCGTCCCGCCCTGTCTCCTGCCCCTGCGGATCATGATGGACGGTCAGAATATCGGGATCATACAGCAGCGCAATTTCCTGCTGTGTGTCGTTTGCAAATCCCATTACAGCCGCGTGCGTGCGCAGACCGAAGCGTGCGGCAAAGCTCTCGAGTGCAGTCACGGTGCTGTGTTTGCGCCCAGTATCAGGCGCTTCGATCACCATAATCGCATCCGCATCAAGGGCGGTGAATACGGTCCCCAATGCAGCAAGTTGGCTGGCGCGGGTTACGTCACGCCGGCCAGACCATCCCGCATCGCTAAGCGGTTGATCATCTGCATCGAACAAATTGGCAAACCATTCCACATTATAAGTGGCGATGCGCACTACGCCGCCTTGCCCGAGAGGGTTTCCCACGCACGATTAATATCGATCATCCGCTTCTCCGCCATTTTTACTGCCTCTTCAGGCAGGCCGCGAGCGATGAGGGCATCGGGATGATTGGCGCGCACAAGGGTGCGCCATGCCGCACGCGCCTCCTCACGGCTGGCGCCTGGTGCGATTCCCAGAACGGTATGCGGCAGAGGGGATGAGTTGGGAACAAATCTCGCACGCAATGTCTCGAACGCGCCTTCGGGCAAGGCAAAAATATCGGCAACCTCTTGCAAAAACGCGTTTTCGTTGGGATGATAGATTCCGTCGGCCATAGCAATATGGAACAACCCCTCCATTAGATCACACAGGATATGATCGTCGTCACCGAACATATTCTTGATCCGGCGGGCATAATCATCGAAGCCGGCCACATCGGTACGGGCCAGATCGAAAACTTTGGCAGCACCAGCCGCGTCAGCATCGGCGATCTGGAACACCTCGCGAAAAGCGGTAACCTCGTCTCGGGTCACCTGCCCGTCCGCCTTTGCCATCTTGGCACCTAATGCCACCACTGCGATGGTGAACGCCACAGAGCGTTCGGGCGCCGTGCGCAATCGGTCGAATACCGCCGAGAGCCCTTCGCCAGAGGCGAGAGCAGAAAGGGCTTCGGAAATTCGGGTCCAAATTGACATGTAGGTACTCTAACGCGACTGAGGGAGCTTGTCAGGGGTCTGCAATGATCCTGCTCATCACAATCAGATCATGCCATCGCTCCGATTTTCGCCCTACCTGTGGCAATTGACCCGCCAATGCAAACCCCATCCGCCGGTGAAACGCAATCGCGCCGGGATTTTCACTCCCGATGCAAGCGATCATCACATGAATTCCCTGCGCTCTGGCCTCGTCAATAGCTGCAGCCATCAGAGCACTGCCGACGCCGGTTCCGGGATGGGCAGTGATAATGCTATGCTCGGCGGTATGCGCATATCCCGGACCTGCCCGAAACGGGCCCCATGTGATGAAGCCCGCGCAGCCATTCGCAACCTCCGCGATCAGAAACGCGCGCTCGCGTTGCACAAGCAGTGCGGCGAGATCTTCGTCGGTTTTCAAGATGGTTGTGAATGTCGCTGTGGTATCGCGGATCATCGCGTTCCACAGCGACCTGACCTGCGGCAGGTCAGTAGATGCTGCAGGACGGATCAGCAAAGTGTTGCTGGACCATTTGGCGTCCTAAAGGTCGCAGTCAGTTGCGGCGTGCCAGTGGTGAACATAATCCTCGCATCAGCCATAAGCGGCGCAAGCAGCGCACCCAATGCAGGCGCTTCTGGATGGCGCACCTCAAGCGTGGTGATCGTGCATCCCTGTTGTGCCAGACGCGTTGCGGGGTGCGCATCGCCAATCCACTGTATCAGCGCGGGCGCGCAATTATCAAAGGGCAGCATACCGTTTTGCGGAACTGCCATCCGCCAGCGCAGATCACCGCGTTCTAAATCAACCGGTGCACCAAAGCTATCCGGCAGCTGCGCAAGGGTTGCATCCAGATCATCGCAGCGGCAGATCCAGTTGGTCAAACGCGGCTTGCCCGCGAACCGGTCAAGGTCAAACCAGCGGGCACGGTCAGGCAGGGGCGCTGCTGGATTGATCGCAATTGCCTCCAGATACATATGTTCCTCCAACCCCAACAACGTGTTGTGCGTATGGAAAATCGCATGTTCACCGCCGGTTTGTAGCGGTACACCCATCGCCGCCTCGACATGCGTCGTAGCAGCGGCGAGCGTTTCACCCGCCACCGCGATATGGTCAAATACGATCATGCGCGTGCGGCGCGGATCAGTTTCAAGATGTCCTGTGCCGCGTTGGGGATATTCGTTCCAGGCCCAAAGATCGCCTTGACCCCTGCGTCATAGAGGAACTGGTAGTCCTGCTGCGGGATCACACCACCACAGATCACCAGAATATCCTCTGCTCCTGCATCCTTGAGCGCTTTGACCAGCTGCGGGGCGAGTGTCTTGTGTCCGGCGGCTTGCGAACTGATGCCGATGACGTGCACATCATTATCTACCGCGTCCTGCGCTGCCTCAGCCGGGGTCTGAAAGAGCGGGCCGACGTCGACGTCAAAACCGATGTCGGCAAAGGCGGTTGCGATCACTTTTGCGCCGCGATCATGTCCGTCCTGACCCATTTTCACCACAAGCATACGTGGGCGGCGGCCTTCATCTTCCGCGAACGCCTCAACCGACCTCTGAATCGCGGCAAAGCCTTCATCACCCTCATAGGCGGCGCCATAAACACCAGCAAGGGTTCTGACCTCGGCGCGGTGGCGGCCGAATTCTTCTTCCATCGCCATGCTGATTTCTCCTACGGTCGCGCGAGCGCGGGCGGCTTCTATTGCCGCTTCGAGCAGGTTGCCCCCCTCGCGGGCGCGGCGCGACAGCTCTGCCAGAGTATTGGTGCAAGCGGCCTCATCCCGGCTCGCGCGGATTTTCTCAAGTCGCTTGATTTGGCTTTCGCGCACAGCGACGTTATCGACATCCATGATCTCGATGGCATCTTCTTTTTCGCGGCGGTATTTATTAACCCCCACGATCACATCGGTGCCACGGTCCTGACCTGCCTGACGCTGGGCAGCGGCCTCCTCGATCCGCAGCTTGGGCATGCCGGAGGCCACTGCCTTTGTCATACCACCCATTTCCTCGACTTCCTCAATGAGTTTCCACGCGGCCTCTGCCATGTCATGCGTCAGTTTTTCGACGTAGTAGGAGCCGGCCAGTGGATCAACCACATTGGTCACGCCGGTTTCCTCCTGCAAGATCAGCTGGGTGTTGCGCGCGATGCGGCTGGAGTTTTCGGTGGGTAAGGCGATCGCCTCGTCCAATGCGTTAGTATGCAACGACTGCGTGCCGCCCAGCACCGCCGACATCGCCTCGTAGGCTGTGCGAATGACGTTGTTATAAGGGTCTTGCTCCTGAAGGCTGACGCCGGATGTCTGGCAGTGCGTGCGAAGCATGCTTGATTTTGCATCTTTGGGATCAAACTCCGCCATGATGCGCGACCACAGCAGGCGCGCGGCCCGCAATTTTGCAACTTCCATGAAGAAGTTCATACCAATGCAAAAGAAGAAGCTGAGGCGCGGCGCGAATTTATCCACGTCCATGCCCGCCGCAATCGCCGTGCGGACGTATTCGCGGCCATCCGCAAGCGTGAAGGCAAGCTCCTGCACAAGGTTCGCGCCCGCCTCTTGCATATGGTAGCCAGAGATCGAAATCGAGTTGAATTTCGGCATCTCGTTGGCGGTATATTCAATGATATCCGCGATAATCTTCATCGACGGTTCCGGCGGGTAAATATAGGTATTGCGGACCATGAACTCCTTGAGGATGTCGTTTTGGATGGTGCCGGAAAGAACGGCACGCGAGTGCCCCTGCTCTTCACCCGCAACGATAAAACTGGCCAAAATAGGGATGACTGCACCGTTCATCGTCATGGAAACACTAACTTTATCGAGCGGGATGCCGTCAAAGAGAATCTTCATATCCTCGACGCTGTCAATTGCCACGCCGGCCTTGCCAACATCACCCTCGACCCTCGGGTGATCACTGTCATACCCGCGGTGCGTCGCCAGATCGAAGGCAACTGAGACACCCTGCTGGCCTGCCGCAAGCGCGCGGCGATAAAATGCGTTTGATTCTTCCGCTGTAGAGAAGCCCGCATATTGGCGGATCGTCCATGGGCGCCCTGCATACATCGTCGCCTTTACACCACGGGTATAGGGCGCTTCGCCAGGGATACCGCCCAGATGACCGACGCCGTCCAGATCCTCAGCCGTATAAAGCGGGGATACATCAATGCCTTCCAGCGTCTTCCACGTAAGATCGTCCAGCGAGCGGCCACGCAGCTCACCCTCAGCCAGTTTGCGCCAATCGGCCTTGTTCGCGTTCTTGAAAGCGGTGTTCGGTTTGTTGGTCATGGAACTGTCCTTTTGTCAGTGCGCCCGCAGGCAGGCTTTGGCCTGCTCTTGTGCGGGAGCGATCCTCTGTCAGTGTCGCAAGCCCATCCGCACCGGCGGTGAGCCACATCATATCATCTGCGTAAGCTTCGCGCAGCGCGGCAGATTGCGCAGTGCTAAACGGGTTCCAGCGCCCCTCGGCCTCGGCCAGATGGGCGGGCAAATCTGCCTCAACCATCCCGTTTGCAAACAATTTCGCCCGCAACATAGGCACATCGGGCGAGCGGTTGAGCCAGCTTTTTGCATCGCCTTGCGGTGCGGCGTGGCCAGTGGCCTCACTCAGCACCTTGTCGGACTGCCCGGCGAATTGTTCAAACGGCATCACCTTGATTTCGGCCTGTGGCAGCGCGCAGGCCATATCGGTGATGACATCGCGCCATGTGCGCGCCGCAGCGGCGAGCGCGGCAAGCCGGATGTCATCAGGCATCGGATGGCCCCGCCCCATGCCATAGGCCGCAACGGACGACCACCAAAGATCCTGTGCGCGAACAGACATAACGACGCGGGTAATCCGCCCTTCAAAAGCAGCATCTAGCCGTGCCAGCCGCTCCCCGATTGCGGGGAAAAGTGATGCCGCCCGCAGGCAGGCACGTGGCGCCCCGATCATGTTTTCTTCGGTCACCAATATCCGTTGTGCCCCTGCCCGCATCGCTTGTGCGGTATGAAGACGCACGCGACCCATCGCACGGCGTTGCAAATTGCGGCCGTTGAGCATGCGCGGCGGCGAAAACAGACCGTCAAACAGGCCCTTACGCAGCATATACGGCTCCCATAGGGCAGTCCCTTGGGCCATCAAATGCGCACGATTGCCCCGCACATAGTGTTGAAAACTGGTCGATCCGGTGCGATGTGCCCCGACATGAAGGATAATATCCATAAGCTGTGCAATGCCTTTGCGCCATGAGGCCGCAATTGGCAGCCAGGGGAGGGAAACTACCGCAGTCATGCGGTAAAATCCCTTGCAGCGGGCTTAACAGTAAAAATGGGCGCATCTGCCTTCGCAATCGCGCAAATACCCCCTATATGTAGTTCAGAGGGAGAGCTTATGAAATCGTTGTTAGGTGCTGTTATTATTGCTGTTTTCGCGGGTGGGGTACAGGCGCAAACCTTGTTTTCCCCAGACCTTCCGCTCATGATCAGGGATGCTGCTGTGACAGATTTGACTGAATTTAGGTGGAAAAACCGACCTGTCATTGTTTTTGCTGACAGCGAGGATGATCCAGCCTTCATCGAACAAATGGAGCTTCTCAATTTGAGGGCCGAAGAGCTGACCGAGCGGGACGTGGTTGTGATCGTTGACACGGATCCCGCCGCGCGCAGTGCCATCAGACTAAAAATGAGGCCGCGTGGCTTCATGCTGACCTTGGTGGGCAAGGACGGCAATGTAGCGATACGCAAACCTTTCCCATGGAGCGTCCGCGAGATCTCTCGCAGCATCGACAAAATGCCCATGCGCCAGCGTGAAATTCGCGAAGCAAAAGAGCCCACCAACGGGTAGAGTCCGGGGGCATACCTGCCCCCGACCGGATTTATGACAGCCTGACCGCTCACTCGAATTCCATGATGATGTCATCAACAGCAAGGCTGTCACCCGCGCTTGCGTTGATTTTGGTCACGACACCTTTTTTCTCGGCTCGCAGAATGTTTTCCATCTTCATCGCCTCAATGGTGCACAAGGCCTGACCGTCCTGCACTTCGTCGCCAACGGCCACGTCTAGCTTAACGATCAGCCCGGGCATCGGGCATAGCAACAGTTTGGAAGTATCCGGCGGTACCTTTACCGGCATCTTTCGGGCCATTTCAGCCTGAAGCGGCGTGCGAACGTGCACTTTTACATCCGCGCCTCGGGTGCGGATGCGGAACCCGCCCGAGATTTTTCCAACCTTGAGGATCAGTGGCTTGTCCCCCACTGTCATCGTGGCCAGATGATCACCGGGTGTCCAATCGCCAGCCACGCGCAGGGTCTCTCCGTCATCGAACGTCACCGTTGCGCCCTCTTTATCCGCGATGATGTGCACGTCAAAACTGTGGTCCTGCACGGCGACATTCCAAGCGGTTCCGACCTTACGCTCGTGATTGTCCATGCGGCCCGATACCCGCGCACGGCGAATTTCTGCAACCCGGTGCATCGCGGCTGTTGCAGCAGCGATGCGCTTCAGCTCCCCTTCGGCCAGCGTCACACCCTCGAAACCATCGGGGTATTGATCCTCGATGAAGGCGGTGGTCATTTCGCCTGCGACAAAAATCGGATGATCCATGACCGCACTCAGGAACGGCAGGTTATGCCCGATGCCTTCGACTTCGAAACTGTCGAGCGCCACGCGCATCCGCTCAATCGCAGCCTCACGGGTGGGACCCCATGTGCACAGCTTGGCAATCATCGGGTCGTAATACATCGAGATTTCGCCGCCCTCGTAGACGCCTGTATCATTGCGCACCGCCGTCTCGCCGCTGGGGGCATCACCATGCCATTTACCGTTCGTGAGCAGTGGCCCTGCTGCAATCTCTGCTGGTGGGCGGTAACGGGTCAGTCGACCGATAGAAGGCAGAAAACCGCGATACGGATCTTCGGCATAAAGGCGGTTTTCGATGGCCCAGCCGTTGATTTGCACGTCTTCTTGCTTGATCGTTAGCGCTTCGCCGTTGGCGACGCGGATCATCTGCTCGACCAGATCGATACCGGTGATCATCTCCGTTATCGGATGCTCCACCTGAAGGCGGGTGTTCATTTCGAGAAAGTAAAAATTCTTGTCACCGTCGACGATAAATTCGACAGTTCCCGCACTGGTGTAGCCGACGGCCTGTGCCAGAGCGACCGATTGCTCGCCCATGGCCTTACGCGTCTCGGCATCAAGGAAGGGCGAAGGCGCTTCTTCCACAACTTTCTGATTCCGGCGCTGGATCGAGCATTCACGCTCGTTCAGGTAAATACCGTTGCCGTGCCCATCGCAAAGGACCTGAATTTCGATGTGGCGCGGATTGGTCACAAATTTCTCGATGAAAATTCGGTCATCGCCGAAAGAGTTCGCAGCTTCATTCTTGGAACTCTGGAAGCCCTCGCGCGCCTCTACATCGTTCCATGCAATCCGCATGCCCTTGCCCCCACCACCGGCAGTGGCCTTGAGCATAACAGGATACCCGATTTCGTTCGAGATCTTCACCGCCTCGTCAGCATCCGCGATGATGCCCATATAACCGGGAACCGTGCTGACGCCTGCTTCCTTGGCGATCTTTTTGGAGGTGATCTTATCACCCATCTTTTCAATGGCACCAACGGGGGGTCCGACGAAGGCTACACCGGCCGCACTCAGCGCCTCGGCGAACTTGGAATTCTCGGACAAAAAGCCATAACCGGGATGCACAGCTTGTGCGCCACTGGCCTTGACCGCCTCCATCACCTTATCGATTACGATATAGGACTGGTTTGCAGGGGGCGGGCCAATATGGATGGCCTCATCTGCCATTTGCACGTGAAGGGCCTGCCTGTCGGCATCCGAATAAATCGCCACCGTTTGGATGCCCATCTTGCGTGCTGTCTTTATGACACGGCAGGCAATCTCTCCGCGGTTGGCGATCAGGATCTTATTGAACATATGTTAGGCCCTTTTGATGGATGTCGAGATGTGGAAAACGCAAAAAACCACGCATGCCCGTGGGCCGCGTGGTTTTTGCCGTGTCTTTTGCGGACGCAGGACGCCCGAAAGAATTAGTTTCTTTTGCAGTTCGTGATGTTTGTGTTGCAGGCAAGGACGTTTGCGCCAGCGCCAAGTGCAGCACCCTGTGCCAAGCTACCACCAGTTGCTGCGGCAAGACCTGCACCAACCACACCGCCACCAAGGGCTTGCTCGCCAATGTTGTTACCGCATGCTGCAAGACCTGCCGAGAGGCCAAGCGCGATGACAATTTTCGAAATACCCATGCCGTTAATCCTTTTTTACTGATGTCTGCTACGCTAACGCGGTGCTGCCCGATAAGTTCCGGCCCCCCCGTTTGCATCCCATCAAAAAGAGCGGGCGGAAAAAGGACGGGCAGCGTGGCGGAGGGACTTACCTGCTGCCCGTCAAAGGAAGGGGTTTGGTCTTTGGTCGAGAAACACTCAGGGCGGATGCCATGGCGCGTCTTCTTGGCGACTCTGCGGCCAAATTTCCCATCTGCATAGGCAGAAGTGTCGCACACGGCGATATCGGCCAGTTTTCGCCCAGATATGAAGGGGTTGCGCAAGATCATGCTTACTCTTCGTCCACAATCTTGGGGAAGGTTTGGCGGGCCACACGCAGGTCGATTTTCAGCATCGCTTCGTAATCGGCGGGATCAAACGGATCGGTCGCGGGAATAACCTCACGCCCGAACAGCCACGACAGGCGCCCCGCATCCAGATTGCCACGCTCGAACGGCTCATCGCCAAAAGCTTCCCACAGCGCTTTGAAAAAGCCCTCGTCAGCGCGGCGATCAGGCGCACGCCGGTCTGACCTGCGCTCACGCACGGTAAGCTCGGTAGCGCCCTTTGGATTTGCGCGGCGGACTGTGAATTGAAAGTCTGTGCCCGGCAAACGGCCAGGGAAACCGCGGTGTTTGAGCATATAGGCTAGTGCCATGCTGCGCCCTCCGCGGTGAGGGACAGGGAAGCTGTCAGGACGGGGAAAACTTTCCGTCCTGACAGATTTTTAGAAAGATTTTGGGAATTATTTGTACTTGCCTGTGTAGACGGGCTCTTGGCTGATTGGCTCAACCACGACAAATTCTTCGACCTGCTGCTTTTTTGCACAAGCAGCGGCGACAACCAAAAGGCCGAGCATTGCGAAAAGTTTGATGTTCTTCGACATCTGTATCTCCTGACACGTGTTGTACGGGACAGACCATAACCTGCTATGGCCCCCGCATTGCTGCGAGATCGCATATTGATGCGCCTCGAGTCAAGCATACCTGCAAGTGTTAGATATGGATATGTGGATAAATCTGTGGACAACTTATGTGACTCCAAAGTCGCAACTACGGGACCACCCGAGAGGCGATCCGCAAGATGTTGTGTATGCATCAAAACTCATCCCACATACAGATCCCATTTTCGGTCTTAAATGCTTCGAAATACTGTACGGCATCACGGTCCGGCACGCCAAATTCGGTGATCCTGTCCATGAAAGTAATCACGACTTTATCAGCTGAAAGCTCGTATTCGACCATATATGGCAGCACGAACGTCTCGCACAGGTGCAGCATATCATCGCCTGAGGTGTCAAAACCTACCTGCCCTGCCCCCGCCGCGATCTGCGGTGCAATATAGCGAAACCGCAAATAATGGACCTGATCCTGCTGATCGACCAGCACCTCATGCAACGTGAGCTGCTGGCCGGAAGGCACATCCTGCGCGGCCAGAGGACCGGCAGAAAGCAGCAAGGCGACAAGCGCTTTCATAGAGCACCATTCCACGTAGATATGCTGCGGACCGATGTCGTGCCGCGCAAATCGCAGGCACAGTTCGCTCCGGCAGATCCGGTTTTTGCGGCAATCACTCCCGACACCCTAAAGTGGAATGTTGTCGTGCTTTTTCCACGGCAACGACGATTTCTTATTGCGCAGTGAGGCGAAGGCACGCGCGATCCGCTTGCGGGTCATACGCGGCTGGATGACCTCGTCGATGAAACCGCGCTCGGCTGCAACAAACGGGTTGGCAAAACGATCCTCGTAATCGGCCACATGCAGGGCGGTCTTATCTGCATCCTTGAGGTCGGCGCGATGAATGATCTCGGTAGCGCCCTTGGCACCCATCACCGCAATTTCGGAGGTGGGCCATGCATAATTGAAGTCCGCCTTCAGATGCTTGGATGCCATCACCACATAAGCTCCACCGTAGGCTTTGCGCGTGATAACTGTGACCATCGGCACTGTTGCCTCACCATAGGCGTAAAGCAATTTGGCTCCGTGTTTGATCACGCCACCGTACTCCTGACTAACACCCGGCAAAAAGCCCGGAACGTCGACCAATGTGAGAATCGGAATTTCGAACGCGTCACAAAACCGGACAAAACGTGCAGCCTTGCGGGCGGATTCGATATCCAGAACACCGGCAAGGACCATCGGCTGGTTTGCCACCACGCCAACGGACCGACCCTCGATGCGGATAAAGCCGGTGATTATGTTGCGGGCAAACTCTTCCTGAATTTCGTAGAAGTCACCCTCATCCGCAAGCTTGATAATCAGCTCTTTCATGTCATAGGGCGTGTTCGCGTTTGCAGGCACCAGCGTGTCGAGCGAAGGCTCGATCCTGTCTGGCGTATCGAAAAACGGACGAACAGGCGCTTTCTCGCGGTTATTGGACGGCAGAAAATCGACCAGACGGCGGACTTCGGCCAAGGCCTCAACGTCGTTCTCGAAGGCTGCGTCGGCCACGGATGATTTTTTGGTATGAGTTGATGCGCCCCCCAACTCTTCTGCCGTGACCTGCTCGTTGGTGACCGTCTTGACCACGTCAGGACCAGTCACAAACATGTAAGAGCTGTCTTTGACCATAAAGATAAAGTCGGTCATGGCAGGCGAATAAACCGCCCCGCCGGCACAGGGCCCCATAATCACACTGATCTGCGGAACCACGCCCGAGGCTTCGATGTTGCGTTGGAAAATATCGCCATATCCCGCAAGGCTATCGACACCTTCCTGGATCCGCGCGCCACCCGAATCGTTGATGCCGATAATCGGCGCTCCATTCTGGATCGCCATATCCATGATCTTACAAATCTTCTTGGCGTGGGTGGCAGAAACGGAACCACCCAGAACCGTGAAATCCTGCGCAAAGACGTAGACGAGGCGGCCGTTGATCGTGCCCCACCCTGTGACCACACCATCACCGGCAGGCTTTTGCTGCTCCATCCCGAAATCGGTACAGCGATGGGTGACAAACATGTCAAACTCCTCAAAGGAGCCCTCATCGAGCAAAAGATGCACCCGCTCGCGGGCAGTCAGCTTGCCGCGTGCGTGCTGTGCGTCGATGCGGTTCTGACCACCGCCCAATTGCGCATCCGCGCGGCGATCGTCGAGCTGTTGCAAAATATCTTTCATGGACGGGTCTCCCTACCGGATTATGTTCCGCAATGTATCGAAGGGATTGCCAGAGACAAAGGTCAATTTAGCAAATTTGCAAAATCTATTCACTGATATCGCTGCAAATTGCAAATAAGCTAATATCCCGATATCCGTCAGACCCACTCGACAACGCGCAAACAGCGATCTAGATATTTTACATGCAAAACATTCGACAAGATCTCAAGCCGGTCCAACTCGGCCAACGGACGTCCCCGCCCCACATTCTTACGCTCATTTTGCTTGCCGGCATGTCGGCCTGCGTCATGAACATGTTCCTGCCAAGTTTGCCTGCGATGGCCGCTCATTTCGAAACCGATTATGCGGTAATGCAACTCTCGGTCGCAATTTATCTGGGCTTTTCAGCGGTGCTGCAGATTTTCGTCGGTCCAATTTCGGATAAATTCGGGCGCAGGCCTGTTATCTTGTGGGGCCTTGGTATCTTTCTATTGGCCACACTGGGCTGTATCTTCGCCACCAGCATCGAGATGTTTTTGACCTTCAGAATGGCGCAGGCCGCCATCGCGACCTCGATGGTGCTTAGTCGTGCGGCAGTTCGTGATATGTATTCACAAGATCAGGCAGCCTCCATGATCGGCTATGTCACCATGGGCATGGCCGTTGTGCCGATGATCAGCCCCGCAATTGGGGGTGTGCTGGACGAATGGTTCGGCTGGCAAGCGGTTTTCTGGGCGCTTTTTGCTCTGGGGGCCGCCACGATGCTGCTGGCATGGGCGGACATGGGAGAGACGGCACAGGCTTCGACCAAATCACTCACGGCGCAGTTTCGTGAATACCCCGAGTTGCTGCGTAGTCCCCGGTTTTGGGGCTATGCCATGGCCGCGGGTTTTAGTTCCGGTGCGTTCTTTGCCTATCTGGGAGGCGCGCCCTTTGTCGGTCAAGAAGTGTTTGGAATGTCGCCCGCCACACTCGGATTTTTCTTTGGGGCGCCTGCGGTGGGTTATTTTGTCGGCAACTTCATCACTGGTCGTTATGCCACGCGCTTTGGTGTCAATCAGATGGTTCTTTGGGGCTGCGGAGCGAATGCGTTTGGCGGAACAGTCTCGTTGCTGATCTTTGAAGCGGGCTACGGCAGTCCGGTCAGCTTTTTTGGGATGATGACGCTGGTCGGTCTGGGTAACGGTTTGACCTTGCCGAATGCCACGGCAGGTATGCTGTCTGTGCGACCCCATTTGGCGGGGACGGCATCGGGTTTGGGCGGTGCGATCATGATCGGTGGCGGCGCATTTCTGAGCGCATGGGTCGGTGTCCTGCTTACCCCCGAAAGCGGTGCCTTCCCTTTGCTGTGGATGATGCTGGTCACTGCCGTGCTCGGCCTTGCGTCTATTGCCCTGGTCGTCCACCGCGAGCGACAGATGGCGCGAAAGCTCCACAAGCCCTTGTGAGGACCGATTTGCAAAGTTAGGGAATAGCTGACCAAGCTTTGCAAAGGGGGTTTCATGGCCACTCAAAAACTTTATGCCGGTGCAAAGCTGCGCGAGCAGCGCCTCAAGATCGGGCTCACCCAAAAAGATTTTGCAGCACGCCTTGGCGTCTCGCTGCCGTATCTCAACCAGATGGAGAATAATAACAGGCCTGTGTCCACCACGGTGGTGTTGGCGCTTGCCTCCGAATTCGGGATGGATGTAACGGAACTTGGGTCAGGCGATACAGAACGCCTCACGAGTGACATGCAAGAAGTGCTGGCAGATCCGCTTTTCGCTAGTGATATTCCGGCTTTGGCCGATGTTCGCCTTGCTGCATCAAATGCGCCGGGTCTGGCACGGGCGTTTATTGCATTGCATCAAAGTTACCGCCAGGCGCACGAGCGGCTCGCATCGCTTGATGAGGCGCTGGGGCGCGAAGACGCCCGCCCTACCCCAAGCCCATGGGAGGAAGTGCGCGACTTCTTCCATTACTGCGACAATTACATTGATGCTGTAGATCACGCGGCAGAACGTTTTGCCTCCCGCGCGGGGCTAGATATCAGGGGTGCAGCCGTGGCGGCATTGCACACTGCGGGCCTGACTGTTGTGCTCACCGACATGGATGCCCTGCGTCTGCTCGACCGCGGGCGTGGCGAGGTGCACATTTCCGCGCGCGCCCAGCCCGAAACACAGACCTTCCAGTTGTTGTTGCAAGTGGCCCTTGTTCAACACAACACCCTGCTGGAGGCCACTCTTGATCTGGCGCGCTTTCATTCTCCCGCCGCGCGTGACATCGCCAAAATCGGTCTGGCAAATTATTTCGCGGGTGCGGCCCTGTTGCCCTATGGCGCGTTTCAAGCCCGTGCACAGGCGTGTCGCCATGATCTCGAAGTGCTGGCCCAGCATTTCGGCGCGTCAATCGAGCAGATTGCGCACAGGCTTTCCACCATGCAGCGGCCCGGCGCAAAGGGCGTGCCGTTCTTTTTTGTACGCGTCGATCAGGCAGGGACAATCACAAAACGCCACTCCGCCACGCGGCTTCAATTTGCGCGCTTTGGCGGAGCCTGCCCACTGTGGAACGTTCACCGCGCTTTCGAAACCCCCGGTCAGTTCTTGCGCCAGTTGGCGGAAACACCCGACGGCGTACGCTATATCTCAATTGCGCGCGACATCTCGAAATCTGCGGGGCGCTTTGGCGCGCCGACACGGCGCTTTGCGCTGGCACTGGGATGCGAGGTACGGCACGCCTCGCAACTGGTTTATGCAGATGGCCTCGATCTTACCCGCGACAGCGCATTCGAGCCTATCGGGATTTCATGCAGGATCTGCGACCGCAAAAACTGCCACCAACGCTCTGTTCCACCACTCGAGCGTAACCTCGTGGTCGACCCCGACCGCCGCGATGTATTGCCTTACCGCGTGGATTGATCAGCGTCTGGCCTTGCGCCAGCCCGCTGCGCGCGCCGCAGCCTCGGAGCAAAACCAACGCTCGCCCTTGGCCACGTTTATGCGGGTACGTCCGTAAAATTCCTGACCCGGCATGTGATAAATCCGGTCACCTTTGGCGCTGATATTGCCCTTTATGACACATTCGCCGCTAGCCTGCTGCGGCTGTGACCGCTGCTTGCCGTTTTTGCGGTGTTGCGCAGGCGATAGCATCCGCACCGCATGAAGGCCGCGATCCACTGCTGCCGCTTCTCGCTCGATGCCGACGTAATCCGCGCTGTATCTAACATAGGCAAAGGCCATCCCCTCGCTTACCAGCCACGCGCCCACATCAGTTCCCTGTACCTCGCAGCGCGCAACAGTGCGCCCGTAGCGATCCATCTCAATGCGCAAACAGCGGGCAGTCTGGCCGCTGAAACGGTCGGTTACCACTTTGGTAATCCAGCCACCGCAGGCCCATTCTGTGCCCTGCTGCATCTCGCACATTTGATCGTTTTCGGGTGCGTCAATGCCATGGAGGCGAATTTTGACGCCTGAGACCTCGAAGGTATCGCCGTCGATCACACGGATGCTGCCAGTGATCACGCCATCACTCTCGTTCGCCAGTAAAATGCTACCAGCAAGACCAAGCAGGCATACGCCCACACCAAACAAAATGCGCAATCTGCGCGAAAAGGATTTTAAGAGAACAACCATCAAGGCTGCGTATGAAAAATGTTCATGCCCCTTTGATAGAGAGACATGAGGAAAAGGTTAACAAAAAGTTAACGTACAAGCAAAAATATGGTTAAGCGTTAACCTTCACCGCTGCTTGGTCTCCCAATCGGGATGTACCCATGGTTCGTCGTTGGAAGCCGCCAATGGGTCCTTACCCAGAACATGATCCGCCATTTTTTCACCCACCATGATCGAGGGCGCATTCAAGTTCCCATTGGTGATGCGCGGGAAGATCGAACTGTCGGCAACCCGCAGTCCCTCTACGCCGATCACACGGCCCTGCGCATCCACAACTGCATCCACATCGTCTTTACTGCCCATCTTGCACGTGCCGCAGGGATGATAGGCGCTCTCGGCATGTTCGCGAACGAAGGCGTCGATCTCGTCATCCGTCTGGACATCCGCACCGGGCTGGATTTCGTGTTTTACAAAGGGTTTGAAAGCATCCTGCGCAAAAATTTCGCGAGTAAGGCGGATACACCGGCGCCACTCCTCCCAATCCTCGGGATGGGACATATAGTTAAACAAAATCTTAGGATTGTCGGCAGGATCATCAGAGCGCAGTGAGACACGGCCCCGCGATTTGGATCGCATCGGCCCCACATGCGCCTGAAACCCATGCCCCTCGGCAGCGGCCTTTCCGTCATAGCGCACTGCGATGGGCAGGAAATGGTACTGAATGTCGGGATAAGCCACACCTGCACGCGAGCGGATGAAGGCCGCGCTCTCAAACTGGTTCGATGCTCCCATGCCACGTTTGGAAAACAGCCATTGCGCGCCGATGATCCCTTTCCACACAAGGTTCCAGTAGCGGTACAGCGTGACGGGCTGGCTCGCCGCCATTTGCATATAGACCTCAAGGTGGTCCTGAAGGTTGCCACCGACACCGGGCCGGTCCGCAATCACCTCAATACCGTGTTCGTTGAGGTGCGCGGCAGGGCCGATGCCAGACAGCATCAACAGCTTGGGAGAATTGATCGAGGAGGCCGCCAGAATAACCTCGCAGCGGGCATGGATCACTTCCGTCTTGTTGCCGCGCTTGACCGCCACGCCCACGGCGCGCCCGTTCTCGATAACAACACGCTGGGCAAAGGCGCGGGTGATCTCGACATTTTCGCGTTTGAGTGCGGGACGCAGATATGCGTTGGCCGCTGACCAGCGCCTGCCATTGTGCACGGTCTGCTCCATCGGGCCAAAACCCTCTTGCTGGCGCCCGTTATAATCGTCGGTAGCCTCGTAACCCGCCTGCTTGCCCGCCTCGACAAAAGCCTGAAACAGCGGGTTTGCCCGCGGCCCACGGCTCACATGCAGCGGTCCATCCTTGCCGCGCCAATAAGTATCCCCGCCATGGCCGCCATCATGCCATGTCTCCATCCGCCGGAAATAGGGAAGCACATCGGCATAGCTCCAGCCCTCTGCGCCACTATCGCGCCAATGGTCAAAATCCATCGCATGGCCGCGCACATACACCATCCCGTTGATCGAGGACGACCCGCCGATCACCTTGCCGCGCGGGCAGACCAGTTTGCGGTCCTCCAGATGCGGCTCCGGCTCGGACATATAGCCCCAGTCGTAGCGGGCCATGTTCATAGGATAGCTGAGGGCCGCAGGCATCTGGATGAATGGCCCTGCATCTGTACCACCGTGCTCAATCACCAGCACCGATTTGCCAGCCTCGCCCAATCGGTAGGCCATAGCACATCCAGCGCTGCCTGCGCCTACGATTACATAATCAGCTTCCATGTTACTCTTTCAAACCTTGTTATTCTTGCAATCATGCCCAACCCGCGTGCGTTATGCGGGCCAGGCAAGGGGACTGCGGTATTAGAACGGTGCTTCCATATCGCCCATGCGGACGAAGACCGATTTGACCTGACTGTAATGCTCGATCGCGGCCTTCGAATTCTCGCGCCCCACGCCAGAGGCTTTGACCCCGCCGAAGGGTGCCTCGACAGGTGCATCATTGTAGCTGTTGATGAAGCAGGTACCTGCCTCAAGTGCTGCCACAACGCGGTGCGCGCGGGATAGATCGCGGGTAAACACACCGGCTGCCAGACCAAATTCGGTGTCATTTGCGCGGGCCAGAACGTCCGCCTCGTCCTCGAAATCGAGCACCGCCATTACGGGGCCGAAAATCTCCTCGCGGGCGATGACCATGTCATCCGTCACATCGGCAAAAACACACGGCTGCATATAGAAACCGTCCCCCTCGATTGCCTCACCGCCATACACCAATCGCGCACCCTCGGCGCGTCCCTTGGCAATGTAATCCAGCGCAATATCAAGCTGGCGTTTTGAAACCATCGGGCCAAAGCTGGTGGCGGGGTCCATAGGATCACCGATTACGGCATTGTCCAACCGCTCCGCCAGACGCTTCAGGAATGCTTCTTTTATGTCTTTGTGCACGAATACCCGCGTACCGTTTGAGCATACTTGGCCCGAGCTGTAGAAGTTCGCCATAATTGCACCCGAGACAGCGTTCTCGATGTCCGCATCCTCGAATACGATCATGGGGGATTTGCCACCCAGTTCCATGGTGACGTGCTTCATGCCTGCCGCCGCAGCAGCGTAAACCTTACGCCCAGTCGGCACCGACCCTGTGAGCGAAACTTTGTCGACACGCGGATCGGTGACCAACGCAGCGCCCACTTCGCCCAGCCCTTGCACCACATTGTACAGGCCTGCAGGCAGTCCCGCCTCGTGCAAAATCTCGGCTACCTTGAGCGCGCAAAGCGGCGTCGTCTCGGAGGGTTTGAAAATCACCGAATTCCCACAAGCCAGCGCCGGTGCGCCTTTCCAGCAGGCGATTTGAGTGGGGTAGTTCCACGCGCCGATACCAACACAAACGCCCAGCGCCTCGCGGCGGGTATAGACCCAGTTTTCGCCTAACTGGATATGCTCGCCTGTCAGGGTCGCGGCCATGCCGCCAAAGTACTCCAGCGCGTCCGCGCCCGAGGTGGCATCGGCCACAGATGTCTCCTGATAAGGTTTGCCGGTGTCATATGTTTCCAGCACGCTCAGGTCGTGGTTGCGCTCACGCATGATGTCGGCGGCACGGCGCAGGATGCGTCCTCTCTCGGTCCCGCTCATCGCGGCCCAGGCGCCCTGTGCTGCTTTTGCGGCGGCGATTGCCTGATCGATGATCGAAGGTGTCGCCGCATAGACAGTTGCAATCACTGCGCCCGTCGCAGGGTAGATTACGTCGATCTTTGTACCGGAGGTATCCTCGACATATTTGCCGTTGATGAAATGGCTGGCGGTGGGTTGGGTCTGCATAAATCTCTCTCTTGCTCGGATGTAGCCCCGCGCGAATTTGCTGCGGGGCCACTATTGGTTTTAGGGGGATGGTTTTACAGGGAAGTGTTCAGCGGTGCCGCCTGCCCGTCGAGTTGCTTCATATTCCCGCGTTTGACAAAGAACATATAGGCAAGTGCCGCCAGATAGATGCCGATCACCACCGTGCCGACCCACTGGATCTGCAACCACTGACTTTTAAACAGCAGCGTAAGCGCGAACAGGCCGATGGCGTTTGCAAACACATAAGACACCGTGCCGAACCGCTCGGTCGTGAGGTTCAGGTTGTCGGTGTAAAGGCGGATCAAACTGTCAAAGCTGTTGATCACAAACACGATGCCCACGATTGTCATGGCCCAGTTCGGGATGCCCTCTGTGCCAATGCCGTTTAGGTGGTAATAATAGAGAACCGTAAACCACAGTGCCAAGGGGATTGACGGGAAGACCAGCAAGGCCGCCAGAAGTTGATAGGTCTTGAGCCCGCCTACGAAGCGGCTGACAAATTGACCGATCATGATGGACCATGCAAACCACCAGAACAGATAGAACTCATGGTATTCCGTCAGGGGCACGACAAATTTGTGAATGTTTGCAAAGTAGCCGCCGATATTGCTGCCCGTGCTGGCCAGATCACCCGCGCTCATGCCTGCATTCACAAACATATAGGCGATCAGGCAGAAGAATAGCACCGTTGAGCTTACCGACAGAACTTTGACAAATTTGATATCTGTGGAGCTGAACGCAGCGACGAGGATGACCAGAAAACAGATCAGATAAAAAACCGGGAGGATTGTCTCGCCGTCGCCTACTTCTGCTATGTAATAAGGCATGTAAATCAGGAACAACGCGCCAGTGAAGGCACAGGTGGTGATGATCACGATGTTGTTGAGGATCTTAACAGCAGGGATTTCAAAGAACTTCACCCGCGGCTCGATCGCGCAGAAATAGAAGGTTGTAAGGAAGTAAAAAGCCCAGATAAGGAATCCCCAAAAACCGAATTCAAGAGCCAGCGGATTGGTAAAGCCATAGGCAGGCTCGGTCGCGACATCAGCATAAAGCGGATAGTCAAAGGCCAGCGGAAACATGATCAGTCCGACATCAAGGCCCGAAGTAAACAAAATGGCGATAAAAACGTAAAGCGGCGCAGGCTGGGTGCCGGTCAGCGTCAGATTCCACCATTTGACGGTGCAGAAGATCACCAGCACGAAGGCCATGATCACTCCGAATGAAATGATTGAGGTTAGCATTGATTTCGTCCCTATCGGTTGTTTCGGGTGCTTTATTTGACCTGCGGACCTGCACCCACCGGGGCCGCTGGTATGTCTCACTCCCCGCGCGGGAAGCGTTTGTTATCTTCGAGCACATTGAGGTCCATATGGTTGCGCATATAGGCCTCTGAGGCCAAGCGTAGGGGTTGGTAATCCCACGGATAATACCCGCCCGAGCGCAGCGCCTCATAGACGACCCATCGCCGTGCCTGTGATTTGCGCACATCAGCGTCAAATGCGGCAAGATCCCATCTGGCCTCGGACTTCGCGCGCAATTGCGCGAGCGTTCCGGCATGCGCAGGTACTTCGGCCAGATTGGTCAGCTCGTGCGGATCAGCATCCAAATCGAACAGCTGGTCAGGGTCAAGCGCGCAACGGTTGTATTTCCATTTGCCGTACCGCAAGGAGACAAGCGGGGCATAGGACGCCTCCGCTGCATACTCCATCGCGACAGGCTCGGTCCGCTCCACCCCCTGCCCCATCGGCACAAGGCTGACACCGGTTGTCCATTCAGCAACTTCTTCCATGCTAACTCCTGCGAGGTCACATAAAGTCGGGCACACGTCGATGTTGCTAACTGGTGTTGTCTGCAGGCCTGCCTCCATCTGCGGCGCGCTTATCATCATCGGCACGCGGGAGGAGCCTTCGAAGAAGCTCATCTTGAACCACAACCCGCGCTCGCCCAGCATGTCGCCATGATCCGAGACAAAGACAATGATTGCCTCCTGTCGCGTATCTTCAAGCGTTTGCAAAATCTCGCCGACCTTGTCGTCGAGATAGCTAATATTGGCAAAATAGGCGCGGCGGGAGCGTTTTATATCTTCTTCGGTGATGTTGAATTCGCGCCAGTTATTGGCGTCGAATATCCGCTTGGAGTGGGTGTCATGCGCATCATAATCCATTGCCGCAATTTCCGGCAGCAGGTGTTCGCAATCCTCGTAAAGGTCCCAGTATTTGCGGCGCGCTACATAGGGATCATGCGGATGGGTGAAACTGGCTGTCAGGCACCAAGGACGAGGATCAAGCCCGCGCGAAAGCTCGTAAAGCTTGCGCGTAGTCTCGTACGCAACGGCATCGTCGTATTCCATCTGGTTCGACGTTTCGGCCACCCCTGCACCTGTTACGCTGCCCATGTTGTGATACCACCAGTCGATCCGCTCGCCCGGTTTGCGGTAATCGGGGGTCCAACCAAAATCGGCGGGGTAGATGTCGGTCGTCAACCGCTCTTCGAAGCCGTGAAGCTGGTCGGGGCCGACAAAATGCATCTTGCCCGCAAGGCACGTCTGGTATCCTGCGCGGCGCAGATGGTGCGCATAGGTCGGGATCGAGGAGGCGAACTCGGCCGCGTTGTCGTAAACACCCGTAGCCGATGGAAGCTGTCCGGACATGAAGGCCGCCCGCCCCGGTGCGCACAAGGGAGAGGCGGTATACGCGCTTTTAAAGCGCGTGGACCGAGCCGCCAGCTTTTTAAGGTTTGGTGCATGGAGCCAATCGGCAGGTCCATCGGGAAACAACGTACCGTTGAGCTGGTCAACCATGATAATCAAGATATTCGGCTGGGTCATTTTTCAGGTCTCACGATCATTTCCAGAGTGCGAAGTGCAGTACGTCTTGCTTGTCCCCTGGAGCCAGCATCGGACAACGCAGCACGCAAATATAACCCGTCGATCAAGGCAGCCAGCGTATCCGCATCCGCTTCCGGTTTAGCGGTCAGAGGGCGCAGAGCATGGGTGAGATTAGAACGCAGCCGCGATTGATAGAGTGCCAGAAGCCGTGTCATTTCCGGCTGTGTCGATGCCACAGCATAAAGGGTCATCCACGTGCTCACGGTGTCCGGCGCAAAACAGGTCTCGTCAAAACTGGCTGTGATGATCGCCTCTGCACGTTCAAACGGGCTCGCAGCCCCTGCAAGACTTGCGCGCACGACATCGCCATATTCCTTGAGAATATGACGCATCGCCGCGAGGAAAATCTGCTTCTTGCCGCCAAAGTAATGATGCGCCAGCGCTGTGGACATGCCTGCGGTCTTCGCAATCTGACCTACAGTCACATCGAGAGAACCTGCACGACCAATCTCGGCGATGGTCGCCCGTACCAGCGAGGCACGGCGCAATGGCTCCATTCCCAGCTTGGGCATCAGAATCGGGGTATTCTAAACATGCTGCGGAACGTGACCGTTTTAGATTGATCAGTCAATCAATATAAAGTCAGACCTTCGTGGCGGGGGCGTCCGGCGTCACCTGCCGCTTGAGCATCGCCTCACGCCAAGTGATGAATGTAACCGAGCCAAGTATCACAATACCGCCCAAAACCACCCAGATATCAACAGCTTCGCCAAACCACAAAAGCCCCAGAAGCGTGGCCCAGATGAGTTGAAGAAAGGTAACAGGCTGGGTCACGGTCATCGGTGCTGCCGCGAAGGCGAGGGTCATTGTGTAGTGCCCTGCCGTTGCAAACATTGCTACACTGGCCAAAAATGCCAGCTCTCGCGCGTTTGGCGTTATCCAGTCGGCAGCAGCAAAGGGGGCCAGACCGATCGTCACGAAAACCGACAGCATGGCAACGACAACGCTTGGCTTGACCTCATCGGCGAGCACCTTCGCCACAAGATAACTGCCGGCAAAAACAAAGGCTGCGATCAGCATTGCAATGTGGCCATCACTCACCTCCCTGAAACCGGGTCGGAGGATTATCGCGGCACCTGCCAGCCCCAGTAAAACAGCAACGATGCGTGGAGTGGCCAACCGCTCCCCCAGAAATAGTGCCGCACCTACAGTTACATAAATCGGCGCGAGATAGCCCATTGCAGTTACCTCGGCGATGGGAATGCGCACCATCGCGTAAAACCACAGAATTACGCCCCCCGCATGGCACAGCCCGCGCAATGAAAACAGCGTCCACTGACGCTTTGTCAGGTGGGCGTTACGGATCGTGCCGAGCGAGGGCAACAAAAACACCAGACCCATGGCATAGCGCAAGAATGCCGCCTCCCCGGGAGGCAGTCGCGGCCCCATGGTTTTCACCAGTGCCGTTACCATAATAAAACAAACGCCGGTCATCAGCATCCAGAAGATACCGGCGAGCGGCCGTTGGGGATTTCGGGTTACCATCTGGCAACCTGAACGCAATTACGGATGCGGCGCAAGCGCTTAACCGAGTAGCAGCGCCGCCGATATTGCCCACATCGTTACTGCGATCAGCCCATCGAGGATACGCCAGCTTACGGGCCTTGCAAAAACCGGCTGCAACAGCCGCGCACCGTAGCCGAGGATGAAGAAGAAGATAGCACTGGCCGAGATTGCACCAGCGGCAAAGGCAACCCTATCCGGGTATTGCGCCGAAATTGATCCAACAAGGACAAGAGTATCAAGATAGACGTGGGGATTGAGAAAGGTGATGGCAAGCAACGTCAGGATCGTCCGTTTGAGCGATTGGCCATTTTCGCCCGCTGGTTCAAGCACTGCCCCCCCTTGCAATGCACTTATTGCTGCACGCGTACCGTAGACAAACAGGAACGCAGCACCGCCAAAGCGCATTGCCGTCTCGAACCAAGGCACCGCTACTGCCAATGCGCCAAACCCTGCGACGCCCGCGCTAATCAGCAGCGCATCAGTGATCGCACACGTCAGGCACACCCAGAACACATGCTCGCGCCGCACGCCCTGTCGAAGCACAAATGCGTTCTGTGCCCCGATCGCGAGAATTAGCGATAGGCTCAGGAGAAAGCCGGGGACGAACGATGACATCATGCTTAGCTTCCTTCTATCGCTCGGGCATCGTGGCTGGGGGTAGAGCTGCGCCAGTAGCTTGTCCAGCCTGTCACAAACCGCTCACGTCATTGCGTTTTGCGTGTAACGCGGTCTCGTTGTAATTTACTTTTGTAAACACCAAAAAATCTTCTGTTCGGTATCAACACTTTACCTAAGGGCACCGAAAATTTTGTATTATTTCGGTGCCTCACGTGAAACTGAACGGTCTGCACTGGCGTATATTGATACGAGTGCTTATCTACACGACAGATTTGAAGGAAAAGCAGATGAACGAGACAACCAAGAAGCTGGAAATCAGCACGAGTGAACTGGATCTTATTGCGAATGCGCTTGAGACACAGTCAAAAATCCTACGCATGCAGGCAAGTGCCGGCGGACACGGCGCTTTGTCACGCCTCAATGACGTAAAGCGTTTGCTTGCCACAGTGTCGAGCCAGCGCGAGAACACAGGCAACCGCCGCCCAGAGCCAAGCGGCCTTTGGGGGATTTTGCGTTCCATGCGTCAAGCGACCTGAAGCACCACCGACTAACCCGCGCAGCAACAGCCGCCTTTCGGGGCGGTTTTTTGTTGTCGAAACCGCAATAATGCAAAAAGCCGCCGCATGTAGATGCGGCGGCTTTTGCTACTTTAGGCAAGTGTGATTGAGTTATTCAAGCGCTTCCATCACCTCGTCCGAAGCCTCGAAATTCGCTGTAACACGCTGTACATCATCATCATCTTCCAGCGCATCAATCAGCTTCATCAGCTTTTGCATGCCCTCAAGGTCCAGCTCGGTCGTAACGGTGGGCTGCCATATCAATTTGGTGCTGTCACTCTCGCCCAGCACCGCCTCGAGCGCGGTTGAAACCTCGTTCAGATCGGTGTCTGCGCAATAAATCACATGCCCGTCCTCGGAGCTCTCTACATCTTCGGCACCAGCCTCGATCGCGGCCATCATCACTGTGTCGGCATCGCCTACAGAAGCGGGGTACATAACCTCGCCCTTGCGATCGAACATAAAGCCCACGCTTCCGGTCTCACCGAGATTGCCGCCATATTTGGTGAAGGTCGAGCGGACAACAGATGCGGTGCGGTTACGATTGTCGGTCATCGTCTCGACGATCACCGCAACACCGTTTGTCCCATAACCCTCATAGCGGATTTCTTCGTAGTCCTCCGCATCGCCCCCTGTCGCCTTCTTGATTGCGCGGTCGATATTGTCCTTGGGCATCGAGGCCTGCTTGGCCTCCTTCACCGCCAGACGCAGGCGGGGGTTCTTATCGGGATCGGGGTCTCCCATCTTGGCCGCAACCGTAATTTCCTTGGAAAATTTCGAGAACATCTTAGAGCGCAGTTTATCCTGACGCCCCTTGCGGTGCTGGATGTTTGCCCATTTCGAATGGCCTGCCATGTCTATCTCCGACGTAAAATGATTTGCGTCTCTATATGTCAGAGCGGCCCCTGCCTTCAAGTGTTCCCATATTTATCGTCGCTTTCACCTTCTCAGGCGGGCTGGCGCGCAATGACAACTGGCGATCCCGCGCGGCGCTGTCTATCAAGTGCAAAACCCGCAGCAGGAATGCACACATGACCCAAGACCAGATCATCCTCTTTTGCCTGTTCGGTGCCGTGTTCGGCATGCTGCTCTGGGGGCGCTTCCGGTATGATATTGTTGCGTTCTCCGCGCTGCTGGCCGGTGTTGTTCTGGGCGTTGTCGACAGCAAGGATGCGTTCGACGGGTTTGGTCACCCCGCTACGCTGGTAGTGGCGCTCGTGCTCGTTGTCTCGGCGGGGCTGGTGCGCTCGGGCGCCGTGCTGCTTATCACCCGCACACTTATTGATTCCTCGCGCAGCCTTGGGGCGCACATCACTCTTATGGGGGCTGTGGGTGGCATTCTTTCGGCATTTATGAATAACGTGGCAGCCCTTGCGCTGTTGATGCCCGTCGATATCCAGACGGCGCGCAAAGCTGGGCGGGCACCCGGCCTGTCGCTAATGCCACTCTCGTTTGCGACCATTCTGGGCGGCATGGTAACCCTGATCGGTACACCGCCCAACATCATCATCGCCGCGATCCGTGAGGAAAGTCTGGGCGCGCCGTTCAAAATGTTCGATTTTGCCCCTGTGGGAGGGATCGCCGCAATCGCAGGACTGACCTTTGTAGCACTTGTCGGGTGGCGATTTATTCCAGCGCGAGAAGACGCCAGCATCAGCGCCGAGGATCTGGACGCCTATATCGCCGAACTGGTTGTGCCCGAGGGCAGCAAGCACATTGGCAAGCGCCTGTCAGAACTGGAAGAAGAAGCCGACAAATCCGACGTTACAATCATCGGGCTCATGCGGGACGGCAAACGCCGCTATGGTCGTGCACAAAACTCTGAACTGCGCGCAGGCGATGCTATCGTCCTTGAGGCAACGCCGGACGCACTCGACGAATTCCGGTCAACCCTTGATCTGGCAGTTGCGGACCAGGAGCGCGAAGAAAGCCTGCGCGCAGACGGCGAAGGCGTCGAAATTATCGAAGTTGTCGTCACCGGCGAAAGTCGCCTTGCAGGGCGCACAGCACAAAAAGTGGGGCTGGCGTGGCGCCAACGCACCGTCTTGCTGGGAATATCGCGGCGCGGCCGCAAAATCACCTCGCAGTTGCGCAAGACCGAGTTGAAGCCCGGCGACATCCTGTTGTTGTTGGTTCCCCGCGACACAGGCGATGATGTCTCCGAATGGCTAGGAGTGCTGCCTCTTGCGAACCGCGGCCTCGCGGTTACCGAAAACAGCAAGGTCTGGCTTGCCATCGGTTTGTTTGCGGGTGCCGTTACAGCCGCGTCTCTGGGTCTGGTCTATCTACCCGTCGCCCTCGGGATCGTCGTTGTCGCATATGTTCTTGCCAAAATTGTCCCCCTGTCAGAGCTCTACACACACATCGAATGGCCGGTGATCGTACTCTTGGGCTCAATGATTCCCTTGGGGGCCGCGCTGGAGAAATCAGGCGGGACCGAGCTTATCGCGGGCTCGCTGGTGACCCTCACGCAGGGTATGCCTGCATGGGCCGTGCTGACAGTGCTGATGATTGTAACGATGACCTTGTCGGATGTACTTAATAATACCGCCACGACCATTGTTGCAGCCCCTGTCGGCATCCAGATGGCACAGACCCTCGACGTGAACCCCGACCCTTTCCTTATGGCCGTGGCCATCGCTGCGTCCTCTGCCTTCCTGACCCCGATCGGGCACAAGAATAACACTCTGATCCTCGGGCCGGGCGGTTACGGATTTGGGGATTATTGGCGCATCGGTCTGCCACTCGAAATAATCGTGGTTGCAGTCTCTATCCCTGCGATTCTAGTGTTCTGGCCCCTTTGAATTGGCAACAGCTCTGGGCGCGGTTTCCCATTGTTCCTTTCCGATAGGTTTAGGAGGGCAGTCAGGCCCTTACCTGCCTGTCACCAGATGAGCGGAATGATCGCGCTGACAATCAGGGACATCGACAGATTCAGCGGAATACCCACGCGCATGAAGTCAGTGAACTTATAGCCGCCGGGCCCGTAAACCAGCGTGTTTGTCTGATAGCCAATCGGCGTGGCGAAGGCGCAGGACGCTGCGATCATTACCGCCACCACCAGTCCGCGGGCATCCATACCCAGCGCATCCGCCAGCGAAATGGCAATCGGGGTCATAATAACAGCCACTGCATTGTTCGAGACAATCTCGGTTAGAATAGTGGTCAGCAGAAAAACACAGAAAATAACCATCCCGGGTGGCAGCGTCCCCAGCGCGGGAGATATGGCGTCGACGATCATCTGCACCGCCCCTGTATGCTGAAGTGCTGCCCCGACACACAGCATCGAAAAAATCAGCGCCAGCAGGCGGCCGTCGATGAACGAGAATGCCTCGTCCGCATCGATACAGCCCGAAACGAGCACAACAGCCACGGCAATCACCGCCAGCATCAGGATCGGTGCCACGTTGAGCGCCGCAAGGATCACAATCGCTGCGAGGGCAGCGATAGCAATGGGCGCATGACCGCGACGATAGGCACGCTGTGACGGCGTGCTCACGTCAACCATGTCCATATCTACAGCAAGGCGGTTAATGTCCTCTGCGGCACCTTCTAGCAGCAGCGTGTCGCCCACGCGCACCACCATGTCATCCAGTTGCCGCCCGATGTTTTGGTTCCGGCGGTGCACCGCCAACGGATACACCCCGTAGCGCCGCCGCAACCGCAGCGCACCAAGGCTGCGACCGATCATCTTGCACCCCGGTGTGATCAATACCTCTACGGTAGTTGTCTCGACCGCCGATACCTGATCGACGCGCTTAAGCTCGGGCGTGGCTTGCAGGCTCAATAGCTCTGCCATTTGGGTTCGCAACACCACGCGGTCGCCAGTTTGCAGAACAACATCCTTGAGAATGCGCCGCAGTGAGGCATCTCCACGCACGACGTCGATAAGACGCACGCCGTCACGTTTGAACAACTGCACGTCAAGAACTTCGCGGCCGATCAGGTTGCTGTCCTGCGGAATCACCGCCTCGGAGAAAAACTTCATCTTCGACCGGTCACTCAGCATTCCAGCCATGCTGTCACGCTCGGGCAGCAGCCGTCGTCCGATAGTAGCCATATAGATGAGGCCCCACGTACAAACGACCAGACCGATAGGCAATATCTCGAAAATGCCAAACGGCTCGAGGCCTTGGGCGCGCGCGACCCCGTCCACCAACAGGTTTGTCGAGGTCCCGATGAGCGTGAGAGAGCCGCCCATGATCGCAGCATAACTCAGCGGAATCAGCAGCTTTGATGCCTTTGTTCCAAGTGTCTTCGACAATTGCACCACGACCGGGATCATCACGACTACAACGGGTGTATTATTCATGATAGCGGAGGCACCCATCACCGACAGGATCACACCGACCACCGCCAGCTTCGGGTTGGTGCGGGCGTATTTTTCCGCCATACTCGTGAGCACTTCGAGCGCGCCGGTGCGCACCAACGCACCCATAACGATAAACATCGCAGCAATTGTCCAAGGTGCCGAATTCGACAGCACCATGCGCGCATCATCATAGGGCAACAATCCAAATGCCAGAAGCGATGCCGCCCCCGCAAGCGCGACCACTTCCGTAGGCAGCGTTTCGCGCAAGAACATGATAAACATGATCGCAACGATAGTTAGCGCCAGAATTGCCTGCGAGAATTGAGAAAGTTCAAAGAGTTGCATTGGACCGCCTTTGATAAGTGATCAAGTGTCGCTGATTGTCGTTACTGCTTCAAGGGCTGCTTTGGGGCGCGGCTGGACCAGATACATACCAGCAAACATCGCCGCGAGCGCCAGCCAGATCGCACTTGAGAAGGCCTCACCCAAGACAAGCCACGCCCAGAACAGGCCAAAACCTGTCACCATATAGCTGACCTGAACCGCGAAAACGGCCCCTGCACGCCCCACCAGCCAAACATAACTGGCATATACCAATACATGGATCAGCGAGGCTGCGGCCAGTGCAAGCTGCGGCTTTGGCACAGGCCATTGCGGCACGACAGTCTGGTCGGTCATAAGCATAACCGGCGCTACAATTACCAATCCTGCAAGCGATGCTCCCAGCATCAGCTGGAAAGGATCGAGGCCTGCAACACCCCATTTTGCAACGTAATTACCCTCAAAGGCATAGAACATTGCCACAACCAGATAGACGGCAGCCCAGCCCACAGGCACCGCTTCGCCCAGATCGACGGAGGGCACGATGACGATCATAACCCCAACCAAGCCAAAGCACAGACCGGCCAGCCGACGCCACGCAAAGCTGTCGTTACGCAGCAGCAGCGCGATACAAAAGGCAAACATCGGAATGATGCTGAGCAACAGCGACATGATACCCGCAGGCAGATGCACCGCCGCGCTGTATGAGATTGAATTCGGCAGCACCGCGCCGATCAACGCGATCGCCAGATAGGCGCGAAGAGCACCAGTATGACGCGGCAGCCCGACACCGCGCACGGCACAAACCACCAGCATGAGTATCGCACCCAAGGCCTGCTGCCAGACCAGAAGGCCGAACGGGCCGTAGCCGGTGCTTACCGCAATCTTGGTCAGGGGCTGGGTCGCGCCCCAACCTGCGCCCATAAGCACCAGAAAGCCGCTAAAAAGCAAGATATCACGGCGACTGAGATCGTGTTGGCTCAAGGCGCGCTCTGTTGCAGGGCACCACCCTGACGGACGGGAACAATGCGTGTGGCGTGGCCGGTCTTGTCATCGGTTTCAATATAAACACCTGACAGGGTCGCCTCCCCGTTTGCGGGCGTGAAGCGTTCTTTTGGCATGCCGGTGATGAACCGGCGCAGCGGCTCTGTTTTTTCCATACCGATGACGGAATTGTAATCACCGCACATCCCTGCATCCGTAAGATAGCCGGTCCCGCCCTTGAGGATCATTGCATCGGACGTTGGCACGTGGGTATGGGTCCCCACGACCAGCGAAGCGCGCCCGTCACACCAGTGGCCCATCGCCATTTTCTCCGAGGTCGCCTCACAGTGCATGTCGACGATGATCGCATTGGCCAAACCGCCAAGAGGATGGGTTTTAAGCACTGTATCCAGCGCCGAGAACGGATCATCAAAGGGCCGCTTCATAAACACCTGGCCCAGCGCCTGCGTCACAAGAACCTGCTTACCTGTGCGGGTTTTAAACAGCTTTGCGCCCTTACCGGGTGCATTTTTCGAGAAGTTGAGCGGGCGGATGATGCGCGGTTCCTGCTCGATGAATGCCAGCATATCCTTTTGATCAAAGGAATGGTCGCCCAGCGTGAGACAATCGGCCCCCGCCTCCAGCAGATCCTTCGCATGTTGCCCGGACAGGCCCATGCCAGAGGTCGCATTCTCACCGTTGACTACGATGAAATCAAGTTTCCATTCGGTCCGCAGGCGGGCCAGATTTTCGGTAATGGCGCGGCGTCCGGCGCGGCCCATTACATCACCAAGAAAGAGTATTTTCATGACCCCAGCGTTAAGGGCCAGAGCCCGCCTGTGCAAGGGTGAAGGCACTGTATTGTGGAAGTCACCGCAGCCTTGGCCTGTGTGCGAAGAGACTAATTCAGGACCGATCTATCGAAAAATTCAGGTTTTCAGGAAATCTCGATAATGCCGGTCTCAGTCACCACCAGATCGAGCGGCTGGTCAGTTAATTCAAGGGGGGCCGCGTCCACTTCCTGACCCGCGAATGCAAACCCGATAGCGAGGGTCGCACGTTTGGCGCGCAGCACCTCAAGGGTCCGGTCATAATACCCGCCGCCATACCCCAGCCGCCCGCCAGAGCGGTCAAACGCGAGCAAAGGCACAATCAGGATTTCAGGCTCGAATAACTCCAGTTGTGCTGGCACAGCAGCACCAAAAGCCCCCGCAACCATCACAGTGTCCGGTATCCAGCGGGCGAATTTAAGCGGTTTTGCCGCAGCCTCGATCACAGGGACACCGACCGGCCCGTAAGCTGCGGCTTCGGCCATGGCCGGACGTGGGTCAATCTCTGTCCGGATCGGCATAAATCCTGAAACCGGTACACCACGATAGCCCGCCAGAACCTCGCTGAGATATCCGGCTTGCGCCGCCGTAGCACCTGCGAAAAGGGGCTTGCGGCGGGCAAATGCCGCTGTGCGTGCGGCCGCCTTGATCTCGGCCAAACTCACAGCAGAACGGCAGCGGCCAGCCCGAGAAAGGCAAAAAATCCGACCACGTCCGTTACAGTTGTCACAAAGGCACCAGAGGCAAGCGCGGGATCCACGCCCACACGCTCCAGCACGATGGGGATGCCAGTGCCGGCCAATCCCGCCACAACCATGTTGATTACCATAGCCACTGCGATCACCCCGCCCAGCGCGGGAGAGCCGAACCAGATGATGCCAACAATTCCCATCACAATGGCAAATATTGTGCCATTTATAAGTCCAACCAGACATTCGCGCCGGATCACCCGCCAAACGTTCGAACCGGTGAGGTCCTTTGTCGCCAATGCACGCACTGCCACCGTGAGGCTTTGGGTGCCCGCATTCCCGCCCATGGACGCCACAATCGGCATCAGCACCGCAAGGGCCACGATCTGCGCCAATGCGACTTCGAACTGGGATATAACCATGGAGGCGGCGATTGCGGTTGCAAGGTTCACCGCAAGCCATGGCAGGCGTTGCTTCGTCGTCTCGATCACGCGGTCCGAAAGCGAGCTTTCGCCAACACCTGCAAGGCGCAGGATGTCTTCCTCGTGCTCCTCATCAAGGACAGCCATGGCATCATCAATGGTGATAACCCCGATCAGGCGGCCATCCTCGTCGACCACAGGTGCAGAGATGAGGTGGTACTGGTTAAAGGCGTAAGCTACGTCACCCTCGACTTGTGTGGCGGAAAATACCTTGAATGTTTCTTCGAACAGCGCCGTTAGCTTTGTCTCGCGTTTGGAGCGCATCAGCTTGCCCAATGTGACATTCCCAACGGGATGCAAGCGCGGATCAACGATGATGATGTGATAGAACTGGTCAGGCAGTTCCGCTTCGGGTGTCTTGCGCAGATGGTCAATTGCGGCGCCCACGGTCCAGTGTTCGGGTGCCATGACCACTTCGCGCTGCATCAGACGGCCGGCAGAATATTCGGGATACGACATCGCCTGCTGCACAGCGGCACGGTCGCCCTCGTCAAGCGCCCCCATAATAGTGGCCTGCTGCGCATCCTCGAGGTCTTCAAGAATGTCGACCACATCGTCGCTGTCCAGCTCGCGCATCGCTTCTTGCAATACTTCCGGGGTCAGCAGGGCGATAACCTCGTCCCGGATCGCCTCATCAAGTTCCGAGAGGATCTCGCCATCGAATTCGAGGTCATAGAGACGGATCAGGCGGGCACGCTCGAATGCGCTGATCTGCTCGAGAAGGTCGGCGATGTCAGCCGCGTGCAGCGGTTCCATGAGCTCGACCAGTTTTTCGCGGTCGTCGATCTCAACAGCATAAAGTATCGCGGCAACATCGCGCTTGCCCAGCGTGTACGCCTCTGGCTCTTCTTGTTCGGGGCCCGTCTCTTCAACTTGATCCAACATACGCGCACCCTTTTTCTATTTTGCCATAACATAGCAGGCGGGGGCCGGACCACAATGCCGGCAGCCTCCGATTTTGCCGCACTGACCGGCATCTGACCATTGCCTGCACAGCGCAAAAAGGTACAGATATGTATATGGAAAAAAGCACCCTTCTTACCGGTCAGACACTCACCTTTTGCGGCAATCCTTTGCATGAGCCGTGGGAGGAATGTGTGCGCATCGACAGCGCCGGCGCGGTTTTAATGCAGGGCGCGCGCATTGCGGCGGTAGGCGATGCTGCCGCGCTCAAATCGGCACATCCACAAGCGCATGTGATCTCATATGGTGATGATCTGATTTGTCCGGGGTTTGTCGATGCCCATGTGCATTTTCCGCAAACGGCGATGATTGCAAGCTGGGGTAAGCGCCTGATCGACTGGCTCAATACATATACATTTCCCGAAGAGGCGCGGTTTGCCGATCCGGCCTATGCTGCGAGGATCGCGGCGCGCTATCTTGACCTGACAGCGGCCAATGGCACCACAACCGTCGCATCGTTTGCGACGATCCATCCCGCCAGCGTAGATGCCCTTTTCGAAGCCGCGGCGCTGCGCGGGCAATGCGTGGTGACCGGCAAGACCTGCATGAACCGCAATGCCCCCGATGATTTGCGCGACACGGCGCAATCGGCATATGATGACAGCAAGGAACTGATTGCGCGATGGCACGGTAAGGGACGTGCGCAATATGCAATTACACCGCGTTTTTCGCCGACGTCGACCTCCGAGCAACTAAGCGCTTTGGGCACATTATGGGCCGAACATCCCGACTGCCTGATGCAAACTCACCTGAGCGAGCAGACCGACGAGGTCGAATGGGTGCATAGCCTGTTCCCCGATGCACGCGACTACCTAGATACTTATGAGGTCCACGGGCTGCTTGGCGCACGGGGTCTTTACGGTCATGCGATCCACCTGACCCCGCGCGAGGTTGACCGCCTCGCAGAGGTCCAAGGCCGCGTGATCCATTGCCCCACTTCGAATATGTTCATAGGCTCCGGCGCGCTGAATTTGCCTGCACTGGCAGCACGTGGCATTCCTCTGGGGCTGGCTACGGATACCGGCGGCGGATCGTCCTTTTCAATGTTGCGGACGATGGCAGCGGCCTATGAGGCAGCACAGCATCACGGTCACGCCCTGCATGCGGCGCAACTTTTGTGGTTGGCCACGGCCGGATCAGCCGATGCCCTACATTTAAGCGGGCAAATCGGCACGCTCGAACAGGGGCATTTTGCGGATATTGCGGTTCTCGATCTACGCTCCACGGCGGCAATTGCGCAACGTGCCAACCGCTCCTACTCCGTATGGGAGGATGTTTTCGCCACTATCATGATGGGGGATGATCGCGCGCTGCGCGCTACATGGATTGCCGGTACCTGCGTCACGGCCTGAGCGCAGAAAGACGTCCGATTAGCAGCGTTTCGCCGCAAGAACCATTACCCACACATCGCCTACATTCGCGAGGCCAAAATGCCGGACTTTCGGGTTTGTCATATTACGGAAGTGACTGGGCGACGTGCGCCATGCCTCAATCGCTGCTGATCGTCCAGAATATCCTTTATTGATATTCTCGGCAACAGTACACCATCGGTAGCCAGCGGCTTTGACGCGTTTACCCACAGTTGAACCATTGCTTCCGGTATGGCTAAAGAAATTTGCGGATACCATATCATCGGCATGCCTCAACGCCGCAGCGTCCAGAATCGGATTGCGACTCACTGCCCCCAGCCCTGCGCGTGCACGGATATTATTCAGCCGGTCTGCGGCAGGCCCGCCGATTACCGATGTTGCGCTCTGCACTGGGGCAGAGCCCGTCGGTCCGCAAGCACCAAGCACTATTGCAAAAATCAAACCAAATACTAGGCGCATTACATTGCCTCCCTGAGAGTGACCGCCATTCGCCTTTGGCGCGCAAGGAGTGCTGCCATATCGACTGTGGTGATC
Source organism: Sulfitobacter guttiformis (assembly GCF_003610455.1). Lineage (NCBI taxonomy): Bacteria > Pseudomonadati > Pseudomonadota > Alphaproteobacteria > Rhodobacterales > Roseobacteraceae > Sulfitobacter > Sulfitobacter guttiformis. Next base: position 1,114,845 of record NZ_RAQK01000002.1, read on the forward strand.
TGACCGTTACGAACTATACCAGATCCGTTAACAAAAAGATCACGCACGGTGGTCGGCCCCGCCAACAACAGCGCCGCCATGTCCCATGATCCGGCCGCCTCAACGCCCGTCATGTCCCACACCGCTATATCGGCGCGTTTGCCCACCTCGATTCGCCCACAATCAGGCCGCCCCAAAACATCTGCCCCTCCGCGCGTCGCGATCTCGAGCGCCTCTCGCGCGCTCATGGCATTAGCGCCCAAACTTACCCGCTGTAGCAGCATCGCCTGTCGCGCCTCCGACACTAGATTGCCGGCATCGTTGCTGGCCGATCCGTCCACCCCGAGGCCGACCGGAACACCACCATCGCGCATTGCGCGTAGCGGTGCGATCCCGCTGCCCAGACGGCAGTTGGAACACGGACAATGTGCCACCCCAGTTCCCGTTGCTGCAAAGAGCGCGATTTCAGCGGCGTCAAGCTTGACACAATGGGCGTGCCACACATCTCTGCCAACCCAGCCAAGCATCTCGGCGTATTCACCGGGACGGCAGCCGAATTTCTCAAGGGAATAGGCGATATCCTCATCGTTTTCGGCCAGATGGGTGTGCAACATCACGCCCTTGTCCCGCGCCAGGATCGCCGCGTCGCGCATCAGGTCCGTACTCACCGAGAAGGGCGAGCATGGGGCGATGCCGACACGGCACATCGACCCTTCGGCGGGATCATGAAATGCGTCTATCACACGGATGCAATCCTCAAGAATTGCCGCCTCTTCTTCAACCAATGCGTCTGGCGGCAGGCCGCCCGCACTTTCTCCGATGCTCATCGCGCCACGGGTGGGGTGAAACCGCAGACCGATATCGGACGCAGCGTGGATCGTATCCTCGAGCCGCGAACCGTTGGGATAGAGATAAAGATGGTCCGAACTTAGCGTACAGCCCGACAGAGCAAGCTCCGCCAGTCCGACCTGCGCCGAGACAAACATATGATCCGGCGTGAAACGCTGCCACACCGGATAAAGCGTGCGCAACCAACCAAACAGCAGCGCATCCTGCCCGCCGGGCACAGCACGGGTCAGGCTTTGAAACAGGTGGTGGTGTGTGTTAACCAGACCCGGTGTTACCAAACACCCTGAGGCATCGACTACTTCGGCCCCCGCTGGTGCCACCAGTCCGTCTCCTATGCCGCTGATCGCGCCATCGCGCATCATGATATCGGCGTTCACAAGCTCGCGGCGCGTATCATCCATGGTCAGAACCATATCGGCGTTGCGGAGCAGGGTTACACTCATCCCGAAAGCACCTCTTGCAAGATGACCAACGCTTCGGCGTGTATCGCGGTGTTGGCGGCGGCAATCACGCGGCCCCCGTTGTGGGCGGGCCCACCATCCCAGCCGGTTACAACACCGCCTGCTGCCTCGATTAGCGCCTGCGGTCCCTGAATATCATAGGCGTTTAAACCGGCCTCGATCACCAGATCGACCTGACCGCACGCAACAAGGGCGTATGCGTAGCAATCCATGCCATAGCGCGTAAGCTGGGCCTGTGCGGCAACGGCCCTGAACGCGGCCCCCTCCTGTGCGCTGCCCACCTCGGGGAAGGTGGTGAAAACAACCGCCTCGCTGAGTGGTCGCGGTCCACGTGTCCTAATGGGGCGGCCTGCCCCGCCGCGGATCAGGGTGGCTCCCTGTGGCGTGCCAATAAACCGCTCTCCGATGTAGGGCTGATCCACAATGCCGATGACGGGACCAGACTGGCCGCCGACCGCGATCAGCACCCCCCATGTGGGTGTGCCCGAAACAAACCCGCGTGTGCCGTCAATCGGATCAAGAACCCAAATCAGACCGCTTGTACCGGATTTTTCGCCCATTTCCTCACCCAGAATGGCATCATCGGGCCGCTCACGTCCGAGGATATCGCGCATCGCCGCCTCGGCTGCACGATCGGCCTCGGTTACAGGATCATAGCCGCCGACCAGCTTATTATCCTGCCCCAGATCCTCACTGCGGAAATAGGGCGCGATCACCTCACCTGCCGCATCCGCCAGCAGATGGGCCACGCGGGTGAGCTCTTTTGTCATTTTACTATCAATGTTCATAGTGAAACCGTCTCACTCCCGCGCCTGCCATGCAAGCCTGCACATCTGATTTGAAGCTAAATTAGGGCAGACCATTGGCGCGAAAACGGGCAACGCCTGTTATTCCGCCCGCTTGTCGGTGATGCGTGTGTGCAGCCGCTCCCTCCTGATTAGGCGGGTGTGCAACAACCCAACCAATTGCAGGTTGTGTCAGGTTTGCTCCCCCGCTTGGAGAAGAGAATGATGCGCTGTCGGACATTTCAGACAAGGAAATCCAATGATCGATTCGCATCAATTGCCGGTACTCTGATTCCTCTATTTCCGTCGGCAGGGCCAGAGGGATGCTGACACCGGGCTAGTCAGCGGGGCAGTTGTCGGTCCATAGCAGCCTATGCGATGACACGCTCGTGTGATCAGGCGCAACGCAATAAAGGCGGGCGAAAGTGCGCTAGAACCTGCACGACATGCCGACCCGCCGCCATGAACTGCGCACCTCACGCCACCCGCACCCCTGCGACCAAAGCGCGCAATTTTTATAGTTAAAGATCCCTTCAACATTGCCGACCGGCGTCGGAGGGGGCAATAATGCTCACTCTGTCTATGCGCCTTTTTAAAACAAATATTAGTCATCGGTGTATGAGGCGGCGCGTTCATCAGATCGCTGGTGGACCGCCCTGACTTTTTCCTCCGGAAACTCAACACTCATTGGATATTCCTGCGCACGCCCCCCTCTTTTTGGCGAAAGCGCCGCGCCTTTGCTGGCTATGATCCTAACCCACACCGCGATATTAATCCGCGCTAGTCAGATAATGAAAGAAGGCATGATCGACGCTTTGGACGAACTTTAATGAAGGAAGTGCAGCCAACTCTAAAAACCCGACCGAAAAACCTTGAAATACCTGCGCCCTGTGCCGATATTAGCCCTGTACCCGTCGGAAAACCGTTTCGCGGGCCAGCTTTAGGGAGTTTTACATGGCAGACGTGAATACAATCCGGACCAGTGCCGGAAGCCGCACCGCCGCGATTGATCAGGGCCTGCGTGCACACATGAACAAAGTCTACGGGACAATGTCCGTAGGCATGTTGATTACATTCGCCGCCGCTTGGGCGATTTCGGGCCTCGCGGTTACATCCGATCCGGCAAACGCCACGATGGCGCTTCGTGAGGGTCAGTATCTTACAGGTTTGGGCCAAGCGCTCTACGCCTCCCCGCTGAAGTGGGTTGTTATGTTCGCCCCACTGGCGATGGTGTTCGCGTTTAGCGCCATGATCAACAAGATGTCGGCTGCTACAGCGCAGATCATGTTCTACGCCTTTGCTTTCGTGATGGGCCTGTCCATCAGCTCGATCTTTCTTGTCTTTACAGGCGCGTCGATCATTCAGGTATTCCTGATCACGTCTATCGCTTTTGCGGGTTTGTCGATTTATGGCTACACCACAAAGAAAGATATCTCCGGCTGGGGTAGCTTCCTGATCATGGGTGTGATCGGCCTGATCGCAGCGTCGATCATCAACATCTTTCTCGCAAGCTCTGCACTGACATTTGCGATTTCCGCAATTGGTGTGCTGATCTTCGCCGGTCTGACAGCTTATGATACCCAGCGCATCAAGACGGACTATGTAGCCCACGCACAGCATGGCGACACAGAGTGGTTGGGTAAATCTGCGATCATGGGCGCGCTGAGCCTCTATCTGAACTTCATCAACATGTTTATGATGTTGCTGCAACTGTTCGGCAACCGCGAGTAACATCCGCCAAGTTTTGAAATTACGAAAAGCCGCTCCTTCGGGGGCGGCTTTTTTTACGTCGTGGACAAGCGCTTCTTTGGTTAGTGGGATATGTTAAAGCTACTCCCTATGCCCCACGTCAACAGCATTGCCGCCCCCCCCATAAGCGCCACACGGCGCACCGCAGACATCACCGGCGTGCCGCCCAGACGCGCACCCAAAGCCCCCGACAGACAGAGAGTAAGGATGGCAATTGCTGCAATAACCGGGCCGGCTATGCCCACAGGCGTAACGACAGCAGCAATCAACGGCAGCCCCGCCCCCAGCGCAAAGGCAGCTCCGGAATACACTGCCGCTTGATGGGGATCAGCCTGCCCTGCAAGCCCGAACATCCCCAACTCTTCACGCGCATGCGCACCAAGGGCATCGTGGTCGGTCATCTGCTTTGCTACTTCGCGCGCAAGATCGCTCTCTACGCCGCGCGCCTCGAGACCTTCGGTCAGCTCGTCAAGCTCGTACTCGGGATCTTCAATCAGCGCGACTCGCTCACGCTCCAGATCAGCCTCCTCGACATCTGCCTGCGTCGAGACTGAGATATACTCTCCCGCGGCCATTGAGAGCCCGCCAGCCACCAGTCCGGCCAATCCGGTCAATAATATATCGCCACGCACCATGCCTGCGGCTGTCACACCGATCATCAAACTCGAGATCGATACAACACCATCATTTGCACCCAACATGGCCGCGCGAAGCCTGTTTGAGCGGTTAATGAAGTGGCCTTCGCGTGGCATGGCAATTTCCTGCAGCAACAAATGCAAAGGGAGCCACGATCTATCATGGCTCCCCTGCTTTGGGTCGTAAAGAAAAGGAGATCTTACTTGATCTTGCCTTCTTTATATTCAACGTGCTTGCGCGCTACGGGGTCGTATTTCTTCATAACCATTTTCTCGGTCATGGTGCGCGCGTTCTTTTTGGTGACGTAGAAATGGCCTGTGCCCGCGGACGAGTTCAGACGGATCTTGATCGTGGTTGGCTTAGCCATTTTGTATTCTCCTGTGCGGCGCTGCATATCCCTTGATAGCCGCGCATAATCTCTGAGTTTCGGGTTCTACCCCTGCCAGCACCCGAGTCAACCCCGTATCGCCAAACGCCACCCTCGGAGAGGCGGAATTTTGTAAAATTCCTGTGCAGCGTTTCCAAAATTGCGGCGAGGACCCCCCTATGTTTGCGCGGAAGGCCTGTAAGCCGGATTTTGTCCCGACATACCGCAAGCGATACGTCATAGATGACCATTCCTCTGACCATGCCGTTGCCGACACAGCTACAGCCGCCAACCCGGACCTGCTGGAGCATAAGAGGCTCCGCCGATCTGCCCCGAAAGGCCGATACGGCACGCGGTCCCTATTTGGCGTTGCTCCAAGTGGGGCTTGCCATGCCGCCGCTGTTACCAGCCGCGCGGTGGGCTCTTACCCCACCGTTTCACCCTTACCTGACAGGGACCCGGAGCAAGCTCTGGACTGACAGGCGGTCTATTTTCTGTGGCGCTTTCCGTCGGGTTGCCCCGCCCGGGCGTTACCCGGCACCGTTTCTTATTGGAGTCCGGACTTTCCTCCCTACCCCGCGAAGGGTACAGCAGTCATCCAGCCTTCCGCGCAAGCAACGCACTACCTGCTTGGCGGTCGGTCGGTCAATGGGCATGTTTCGTTAAAACCTGAAGTCCGCCGCCTGCAAGGGCCCCGTACGCCACGGTGCATGCCGCAGGCGGGTGGTGCGCAGCAACATATCACCATCGGCTTTCGCGGTGTAGCCTGCGCTGCGAGCAGCTTCCCTGAACGCGGAGGCATCCAACGCCCCTGTTGGCCGCAGCGTGCCCCCCTGTGCGAGCCCCACACGCTCCAGCCGAGCCCAGTCAAAATGCGGACCGGGATCGGATTTGCGCCCCGGTGCCATGTCCGAATGGCCAATCACACCCGCAGCAGGGATCTTCCAACGCTGCATGATACCCCCCAGCAATACTTCAAGGGCATCCATCTGCGGCGCAGAAAAAGGGTGTGTGCCGCGGTTGTCCAACTCGATACCTATGGAGCGCGAGTTTATATCGTTCATGCCGGACCACTCGCCGGCACCGGCGTGCCAAGCGCGCTGGTCTTCCTCGACCATGCGTGTCACGGCCCCCTGCGCATCAATAAGATAATGCGCAGACACTTCCGCCCGAGGATCACACAAACGCTCAACGGCGGCCTGCGCGCTCTCCATTGCGGTGTAATGTATAACGATGAGGGTGGGCGTCAGCCCGTCACGGCGCGGTCCGCAGTTCGGCGAGCTTTGGACGCGCAACATCCGGCAGCCTTAGCCGCTGACGTTGCGGAACACTGCCGGATCCCATCGGCAGGCATAGCCGTCGCCGTCGGGGTCCATACCATTACGGTCCTTCTCGGGGCCGCCCGCCTCGAGGAAGGCGATTTGTGCCTGATCCTGATGGCGGAACTCGACACAGCTGCGGTAGAATTTCCGCTCCGCATTAAAACGGTTGCGCCGATAAACCTTGGTTCCAACGGGATGGGTCGTGGACAATGCATATGCTACGATATTCGGGCCGGTCGTCGTCCGCTCGGGCAAGGCAGTCGGCTGGATTACCTGATACTGTGCGCGGTTGGCGGCAATCCGCGCCGCATCGCTTTCGATACTGCGCTGGCCGGACACGGCATCGAAATTGTTTTCCTCACTGATGCCCGTGGCAGAGTTCACAACAGCAGGTGCCGCGTTAGCCGGACTGGCATTCAACGGTGCGATACCAGAGTTATAGGCAGCAGCGGAAAGGCCCTCAGTATCAGATTGCTGTCCGGTTTGAGCCAGAATCGCCGCAGTCTGGGCGGCAGTATCCTCGGCAGAGCCAGCGACCGGGGCGGATGGCAATGGCTGTGCGCTGATCGGCGGCGCGGATGGAAAAGCGTTTGTGCCCGCTAGTGCGGCGTCACGATTGGCGCGTTGTGCATCAAAAGTCTGGTCGAAGCCAACACCAAAGCGGCTATCCTCCGGCGCTGCCGGCTGACAGGCTGCAACGGCGAGCATTGCGCAGATACCAAAACCAAATCGTACACTCATCATCTCAATCGCCTGCATTATGTTCCGCGTTAGAGGGGCCGTTTACCACCATTTATGCGGCTTGGCTACAAAACCCGCCGCCTGTTCAAGCGCATAGGCGGAAGACAGCAGATCGGCCTCTTCCCAAGGCCGGCCGATCAGCTGCAAGCCCAAAGGAAGGCCTTGTGCATCCGTGCCTGTGGGCACTGCAATACCTGGCAAACCAGCAAGATTGACGGTGACTGTGAAAATATCATTCAGATACATTTTGATCGGGTCAGCATCGGTCATTTCGCCCAAACCGAACGCGGCAGAGGGGGTTGCAGGCGTAAGGATACAGTCCACACCGGCGGCAAACACATCGTCAAAGTCTTTTTTGATCAAAGTGCGCACGCGACGGGCACGGTTGTAATAGGCGTCGTAGAAACCGGCGGACAGAACATAAGTCCCGACCATCACGCGGCGCTGGACCTCTGGTCCGAATCCTTCGGCACGGGTTTTCTCGTACATTTCAGTGATACCATCACCAGCATCAATCTTTGCACGATGGCCATAGCGCACCCCGTCATACCGCGCCAGATTCGATGACGCCTCGGCAGGTGCGATCACGTAATAGGCAGGCAACGCATATTTGGTATGCGGCAAGGATATATCGACAATCTCGGCGCCTGCGTCCTTGAGCATGGCAGCGCCATCAGCCCAGAGCTTTTCAATCTCTGCGGGCATGCCGTCCATTTGGTACTCCTTGGGAATACCGATTTTCTTGCCCCGTATGTCACCTGTCAGTGCGGCCTCGAAGTTCGGTACCGGAATATCCGCGCTTGTACTGTCTTTGGCGTCATAGCTGCACATCGCCTCAAGCATGATCGCCGCATCGCGCACGTTCTTTGTCATTGGTCCCGCCTGATCCAGCGATGAGGCGAAAGCAACAATGCCCCAGCGCGAACAACGGCCATAGGTCGGTTTAATCCCAACGGTGCCGGTGAACGCAGCAGGCTGGCGGATCGAGCCGCCTGTATCGGTGCCTGTTGCCGCAAGGCACAGATCAGCGGCCACAGCAGCAGCAGAGCCACCCGAAGATCCACCGGGTGTGAGCGGCGTATCCGCGCCCTCGCGACGCCACGGGTTTATTGCGTTACCATAGGCCGAAGTCTCGTTCGAGGAGCCCATGGCGAATTCGTCCATGTTGAGCTTGCCCAGCATGACCGCACCTGCGTCAGCCAGATTCTGGCTCACGGTCGATTCGTATTCGGGCTTGAATCCCTCGAGAATCCGGCTCGCGGCCTGCGATGGCACCCCTTTGGTGCAGAACAGATCCTTGATACCGATGGGCAGACCGCACATCGCAGGCGCGTCACCGGCCTTTAGCCGAAGGTCCGCAGCGGCCGCACGTTCCAGCGCGATCTCCGGCGTATGATGCACAAACGCGTTAAGCGCGCCTGCACCCTCGATCGCCTTCAGACAGGCCTCGGTGAGTTCTTTCGAAGTTGTCTCGCCTTTGCGCAAAAGATCACGCGCCTCGGCAAGACCCATTTTATTCAGTTCGGTTTTATCACGATTTGGCATTATTCAACTACCTTCGGCACGGCAAAAAAGCCTTCGCGCGCGTCCGGCGCATTTTTCAGGATCGCATCCTGCATGTCACCGTCAGCGACGACATCGACACGGCGCTTGATGCTTTGCGGCGTGACCGAAGTCATCGGCTCTACGCCCTCGATATCTACTTCGGCCAGTTGCTCGATGAATCCCAGAATAGTGTTGAATTCCTGCGCCAAGGCAGGAAGTGCCCCGGGCTCAACCTTGATCCGGGCCAGTTTCGCCACGCGCGCGGCAGTGCTTTCATCAATCGACATAACGGTTCCTCATCTGCTTATCTGTCCTCTACCGCCCCCGTGCGCCGCAAGCAAGCCATGCGCGCAGCCCCCTCCGCCTGCCCCCGCGATTGTGCACAACCCCTCTCGCCATTGCAGTGCGATCCGGTAAACTGTGCACAAATTACCAGCAGGAGAGTTTTCATGAATATCATTTGGCTAGGCCACGGATCATTCCGCATCGAGATCGAAGATCAAGTCATTCTGGTAGACCCCTGGCTGACGGGAAATCCCATGCTGCCTGCCGACCAGCACAGTGCAGCGGTGGCCGGTGCCACGCATATTCTGGTCACCCACGGACATTTCGACCATATCGCGGATGTTGTCCAAATCTCTAAGGACACGGGCGCGCCGGTATCGGGTATGTATGAACTTGCCGCGCATCTTCACGCCCAGGGTGCTGTCGAGGGGTCCACATTCAACATGGGCGGGACGATCCCGCTGGGGGATGCGGTCCGGGCCAGCATGGTGCCAGCCTCGCACTCCTCTGCCGCGGAGGTCGACGGTGTGCGCCTCTATATGGGCAACGAATCCGGTTTTATCCTGCGCGGTGAAGGCCGCTGCATCTACATCTCCGGTGATACAGGGCTGATGGCGGACATGTCGTGGATCGGCGATTACTACAAACCCGATATTGGCATTCTGTCGGCAGGCGGGCACTTCACGATGGATATGGAAATGGCAGCCTATGCGGCACGGACCTATTTCAACTTCAACGTGGTGATTCCTTGCCATTACAAGACGATGCCAATGCTCGAGCAAACTGCCGATGCGCTTATCAACGGCGTATTGCCCGGAACCTCGGTGTTGGAACCGCAGGTCATGCACCCGATCAAGCTCTAGCAACCTAAAGGCCGCGCCGCCCTGCAAAGAAGTCGCGCAAAAGGGTGGCGGCGGCACGTTCGGATATTCCGTCAAACACTTCGGGCGTGTGGTGGCATTGCGGATGGGTAAATACCCTTGCCCCGCTGGCCACCCCGCCCGATTTCGGGTCGGACGCGCCATAATAAAGCTTTGCAATACGTGCCGCAGCAATAGCACCTGCGCACATCGGACATGGCTCAAGCGTCACATACAGGGCGCACCCTGTCAGCCGCTCTGATCCGAGGTGCGCACAGGCCTGCCGGATCGCGAGGATCTCGGCGTGCGCGGTGGGATCATTATCAGCGCGCGTGCGGTTGCCTGCGCTTCCGACTATCTCGCCGGCTTGCGTGACGACCACCGCACCTACCGGCACCTCGCCACGGCTTTGCGCTGCGCGGGCTTCTTCAAGGGCGGCTTCCATGTGAGACGTAAAATCCATCCCCCTTGATGGATGCAAAACACCTCCTTTCGCAAGAGGGGCGGTTGCGCTATGGGATTTGGTATGAATGACAGCACATCCCCTGCGCCAGACGGCGACCGCATTGCAAAGATCCTCAGCCGCGCAGGCATCGCCAGCAGGCGCGAGGCAGAGCGGATGATCGAAGCCGGCCGCGTGAGCGTGAACGGCAAGGTGATCTCGTCGCCTGCCCTCAACGTGACGGCGACAGACCGCATCGTTGTAGACGGAAAGCCTGTGGGCGCGGCCGAACCTGCGCGCTTGTGGCTCTATCACAAACCCCGCGGCCTTGTGACAACTGACAATGACGAAAAGGGGCGCGAGACGATTTACGAAGGACTGCCCGCCGATATGCCCCGCGTGATGAGCATTGGGCGCCTCGACCTTAATTCCGAGGGGCTTTTGCTCCTGACCAACGATGGCGGTGTTAAGCGCCTGTTGGAATTGCCATCGACGGGCTGGTTGCGCCGCTACCGCGTTCGCGTAAACGGGCGCCCCACCGACGAAGAATTAGAGCCTTTGCGCAAAGGCATAATCGCAGAGGGTGAGCCCTTCCAGCCGATGGAAGTTGTGCTGGACCGTCAAAAAGGCGCCAACGCATGGCTGACGGTCGGTCTACGCGAGGGCAAGAACCGCGAAATCCGGCGCGCTATGGAAGTGGTCGGGCTGAGCGTGAACCGTTTGATCCGCGTCAGCTATGGTCCGTTTCAACTGGGCGAGATCAAACAGGGCGCTGTCGAGGAAATCCGCCGCAAAGTGCTGCGCGACCAATTGGGACCGGAGGCAGAATCACTGTTGGGCGAGCCGCCAGCCGCGCCGACCCAAGTCAAACGCGGCTTCAAACGCAAACCTGTTCACAAGGGCGAATTTGGCGGACCGGGCCAACCGGGACTGCCGCGTGCGCGTGACGTGGACGAAGACGGGCGCGTACCACGGGGCAAGGTCGCAAAATCATACCGTCCCGATAAAGCCGCACGTGAAGCAGCCAAGCGCAGCGATGCCCCTGCACGCGGCGCGAAACCTGCTGGCAGAGTATTCGGTAAGGTATTTGGAAAAGGCGCCGCAAAACCCGCGGAGGCCCCATCCGGTAGCACAGCCGGAAAGCCGTCGGGGAAACCATCCGGCAAACCCTCAAGTGGCGGGAAATGGCGGCCAAAAGGGCAAGGCAGCCGTTAGGCGGAACTTCGGCTTCCGACAGGGTGGTCTTGTCAGATTGTTTAACCCTAATCGGGTGTTGCGGTTCCCGAGCAAAGCAGCAATTTTCCGGCAGGACGCGGGGTGGTTGCTCCTTTAACGGCACCCTGATTCGGCGCTGTCAGCGCTTGAGACGGCGCTTAGCGGGCACCCTCCACGATCCCACAGACCCGAGGCAGCAGCAGGTGCAAAGTCATAGCCGAATACCAGTACCGAAAACTAATATCGTTTTCAGCATCTTGCCATCTTTGGCTTGCGCGAGAACCCGATAGGGCCCCCCCCGAATTTACTGTTCATCAAGGCGGGTAGACGGCACCGATAATACCACAGCGGTGCAGAACAACACCGAGCAACACTAGAATCCCCGCTACAGCGGGATTATAATATGGTAACTGCGGCGCGTAATGGGCTGCAACTGGGGGACCGATGGGACCGAAACCGTTTCGTAAAACTGCATATGTTGCGTTGATCGTGCTCTTATTCGGCGTAAGCTCAGGCTGGCTCGGAGGGATGTAGGCGTGGCAAAACGGTTTGGCGGTAAATTCAGCCCTGATGGCAGGGGCGCGGAAGCCCCTACGGACGGCAAGGTCGCGCGCCGGATCGAAGTGGATCCCGCAGGCGGGCGTGCAAATGTGCTGTTTGTCCCTGCTGTCGTGTTGGTCGCGACCAGTTTTGGCGGCGGTCCGTTTGCCTTGCTTTTTGGTCTTTTGGGGGCGCTCTCGCTTACGCTATCGGCATGGCTTGTGCGGGGCGGACTGCGTGCCGAAGCTGCGTTTGAGGCGCGTAAGGTGGCACGGCGCCCCGCCCTGCCTCGCAAAATCCTGAGTGCCGTATTCGGCGGTAGTGGTACAGCCCTTGCCGTGGCCGCGCATCTCGATGGTTTCAATATCGTGTCACCGCTGATCTATGGCGTGATTGCCACAGGATTGTTTATTGCGGCCTTCGGAATAGATCCGCTCCAGTCCAAGGGGATGGACGGCATTGATACCTACCAACAGGACCGTGTTGCCCGCGTAGTCGACGAGGCTGAAAAACATCTGGCCACCATGCGCGAGACAATCAACCGCGCCGGTGACAGGCAGGCAACTGCCCGTCTGGAAGATTTCAGCGATACAGCCCGCGCCCTTATCCGCACAGTCGAGGAAGACCCCCGCGATCTGACGGCAGCGCGAAAATATCTGGGCGTCTATCTTGAAGGTGCACGTGACGCGACCGCAAAATTCGCTGACATCTATGCCCGCACCCGCGATGCGCAGGCCCGCACCGATTATATGGCGCTCCTCGATGACCTCGAAGAGAATTTTGCCGCCCGCAACCATAAATCACTGCTAGCGGATAGAAGTGATCTTACCATCGAAATTGATGTGCTGCGCGAGCGGCTGTCGCGTGAGGGTGTCCGACTGAAGTGACCGATAGGCGCAACAGAACCTGCACCCTGTAACCCAAGGAATATAATATGTCTGAAGCCACCCGCGAAAAAGCCACCCAATCCCTTGCCATGGTGGAGGAGGTTACTGCCGTGGTTCTCCCAGAACCAAAAGATGCAAATGCCGTGATTACCCTTGAGCAGGCCGATGCGCCACAAAGTGCCGAAATTCGTGCTCGTATGGATGAATTGGATATGGGTGATACCCAGTCGATCATCAGCTTCGGCTCCGCAGCGCAGGCTGAATTGCAGGAAATCTCGCAGGCGATGTTGCAGGATGTGCGCAACAAGGATGTCGGGCCTGCGGGCGACAGCCTACGCGGGATTGTGACCACCATCCGCGGCTTTTCCGTCTCCGAGCTGGACGTGCGCCGCGACCGAAGCTGGTGGGAGAAACTGATCGGCCGTGCCGCCCCTTTTGCCAAGTTCACCGCCAAGTTCGAAAAAGTCCAAAGCCAGATCGACAAGATCACAGACAATCTGCTGAGCCATGAGCATACGCTTTTGAAGGATATCAAATCCCTCGACATGCTCTATGAAAAAACGCTGCAGTTCTACGACGAGCTGGCGCTTTATATTGCTGCCGGTGAAGCAAAGCTGTCCGAGCTTGATGCAACCGTGATCCCTGCAAAAGCAGCCGAAGTAGAGGCAGCTGCAGAGAATGACCAGGTGATGGTCGCACAAGAATTGCGCGATATCCGTGCTGCCCGCGATGATCTGGAGCGCCGCGTGCATGATCTCAAGCTGACACGTCAGGTGACCATGCAATCGCTGCCCTCCATCCGTCTGGTGCAGGAGAACGACAAATCACTCGTCACCAAGATCAATTCGACCCTCGTGAACACAGTGCCGTTATGGGAAACCCAATTGGCACAAGCGGTGACAATCCAGCGCTCTTTCGAGGCGGCCAAAGCTGTGCGCGAGGCCAATGATCTGACCAACGAGCTGTTGACCTCGAATGCAAAAAACCTGCGTTCAAGCAACAAGATCATCCGCGAAGAGATGGAGCGTGGTGTGTTCGATATCGAAGCAGTCAAAGCCGCAAACGCGGATCTGATCGGGACGATCGAAGAGAGTCTGCAAATTGCGGATGCGGGCAAAGCAAAGCGCGCCGCCGCCGAGGTCGACCTCAAAGAAATGGAAGCGAAATTGCGCGATACACTTGCCTCGGCTAAGGCCAAGAAGACCGGTCTGGGCGATACCGCCGGCGGCGCAGTTCCACGCTGATATGACGACGGGGCGCGTTTTGAAATGGCTTGGTCCGGGGCTGATGGCTCTGGCCTTAACTGCTTGCACGCAAGTAGCTGCACCGGTCCAGCCGGTGTTAAAACCGCTTGCGCGCCCTGATGTCCCCATTCCGGCCAAGGCGGCCCCTCCCGTAGTGGCAAAACCGACCTCGGAGGCCAGTGCGCAATTGCGCAGCTATCTCAATCAGGTGCAGGGGGCGCAGCTGAGCCAAGGGTTGTTGCGGCGCGACGGCGGGGGCACAGATACGCCCTTTACCAACACGATGCTGGCGCGCAACTTTGAGCAGGTGGCGTTTTACAACGAATATAACAGCAGCTTTTCGGGACGTGGCGGCCCCAGCCCGCTGCGGCGCTGGGCCGCTCCTGTGCGGATGGACGTGATATTCGGCGCCGGCGTTCCCCCTTCGCAGCGCAGCAGTGACGGCACGGAGGTTCGCAATTATGCGACGCGTCTTGGCCAGATCACAGGCCATCCCGTCACCATGAGCAGTAACGCCAATTTCATCGTGATCATCGCTGGGGAAGACGACCGCAGTGAGGCGCTTGCGGCGGCTGCCGCCCGCATGCCGGGCATCAGCGCGTCCAGCCTTGCAGTCCTCAATAACCTGCGCGACGATACCTATTGTGTGGTTGCGGCCTATGCCTCGGGTTCGGGTCCTGACACATACACCGCCGCGCTCGCCGTGATCCGCGCCGAAAACCCCAGCCTGCTGCGACTGTCGTGCATTCATGAGGAGCTGGCCCAAGGCATGGGACTGGCCAATGACAGCCCTGGCGCACGGCCGTCAATCTTCAACGATGACGACGAATTTGCGCTTCTGACCCGCCATGACGAACTCCTGCTCAAGATGCTTTATGATCCACGCCTGCGCACCGGCATGACAGCAGATCAGGCACGCCCGACAGTGCAAAAAATCGCCATAGAGCTGACAGGCGGCGGACCCGTCTGACGCTCTGTGCGCGACATCCGCCACTGTTCCTTGATTAGCGGCCTGCGGGCGACTAGGTTCATTTCAGAAAACACTTAAGGACATTCCATGGGCATTTTTGATTTCCTCTCCGGCCAGTTCATCGACGTCATTCACTGGACCGATGACACCCGTGACACTATGGTCTGGCGGTTTGAGCGTGAGGGCCACGAGATCAAATACGGCGCCAAACTTACCGTGCGCGAAGGACAGGCGGCGGTGTTTATTCACGAGGGACAGCTGGCCGATGTGTTCACGCCCGGGCTTTACATGCTCGAGACGAACAACATGCCGATCATGACATCGCTCCAACATTGGGATCACGGATTCAAATCGCCGTTCAAGTCGGAGGTGTATTTCGTTAATACCACGCGGTTCAACGATCTGAAGTGGGGAACAAAGAACCCCGTGATCGTTCGCGATCCTGAATTCGGGCCTGTGCGCCTGCGGGCCTTCGGCACCTATAGCGTCCGCGTAACCGATCCCGCAGTTTTCCTGCGCGAAATTGTCGGTACCGATGGCGAGTTCACGATGGATGAAATCAGCTACCAGATTCGCAACATCATTGTGCAGGAGTTTTCCCGCACGATTGCACGCTCTAAAATTCCAGTCCTCGATATGGCCGCCAACAGTCGGGAGCTGGGCAAGCTTATTGGCGGCGAGATTGCTGCGCAGCTCGCTGAATACGGCCTCACCCTGCCCGAACTCTATGTCGAAAATGTATCGTTGCCGCCCGCGGTGGAGGAAGTTCTGGACAAGCGCTCTTCTATGGGAGTGATCGGCAACCTCAATGAATACATGCAGTTTCAGGCCGCAACAGGTCTGGGCAATGAGGGTGCCGGCGCAGCGGCTATACAGGCAGGTCTGGGTGCGGGCCTTGGCATGCAAATCGGTGCACAGGCAGCAGCAGCCGGGCCTTGGGGTGCTGGGCCCGCAACGCGCGTGGCGCCGCCACCGCCCCCACCTGTCGAGCATGTCTGGCACATAGCGGAAGCTGGCGAGACTTCCGGCCCCTTCTCGAAAGCTGCAATGGGACGCAAGGTCACTGATGGCACGCTGACCCGGACCACACTTGTCTGGACTGCGGGACAGGACGGCTGGAAGCCGGCTGACGAGGTGATGGAACTGGCGCAGCTATTTACAGTAATGCCGCCCCCGCCGCCCGCTCTTTAGAAACATCCAGCGGGGATGCGCCTCAAAATCATGGCAATCCCCGCCGGTCACGTCACAGCGCCAGAGATAGCGCTTGAAACACTACTGTGCTGCGCCACGTGTCACATAGAATGAAATATCTGACCCGTTATAAGCCGCACCGCCGCAAGGTGCTCAAATGGATGCACGGTCTGATGATTCCGCTGTTCGTCTGGTTTCTTTTGGTGACGCCCGATGTTGTGGTTCCTATGGGCAAGGGATGGTTCGCGCTCCATTCAAATCTGGCGCTTGTTTTCGTGTCGATCTGCCTGTGGTGGACCGCAGATGTAATGCGGCGCGGGCTGGCCTCTCGGCCGGGGCCGAAATTGCCGCAATGGGCGCGACTTGTGCACCGGCCTTTGCATTTGGTCATCATATGGGGGTTATTTCTTGTCGCGCTTGGCGGCTTTCTGCTCGGCCTTACTTCCATCGTGCAGCTCAAGGCGGGTCTGTGGCTGCCGATTGCCCCGCCGATGGGATGGCGCCGTGCGAACGAAGTGATCGGCACCTTGCATATTTACCAGTTCTATCTGCTGGGCATCGTGATCGCAGCCCATGCCGCCTTCCACATCTGGCGGCATTTTAAACTGCGTGACAACGCGTTGCGCATCATGGCGCCCAAGGTCTTGCAACGCTTTTTGTAACCGCCCCTTGACGCCCCGCGCTCAAGGGTGATTGTGGGGCCAAACCCATCCCGCACCAAAGGCCAACCCTTGCCCGACCTTGATCCACAGACAGTTCTGCAAGAGCACAGGTTTCCCTGCGATACATGCGGTAGTGACCTACGATTTGATCCTGCCAGCAAGGATCTGAAATGTGATCACTGTGGCTACAGCGAGCCGATCGGCACAGTCTGGACAAAAGCGCGTGCCATTGCCGAACTTGATCTCAGACGCGGCCTTTCAGAGACCCTCGGCACAGCCGAGATGGAAGTGACACGTGTCAGCCGGTGCCCCAACTGCGCTGCACAAGTCGAGTTTGACAGCGATACGCAAGCTGCCGAATGTCCGTTTTGCGCAACCCCTGTGGTGGTCGACACCGGTACGCACCGCCATATCAAGCCGCGTGCCGTCCTGCCCTTTGCACTGGCCGAAGGGGTTGCACGCGATGCAATGAAGGACTGGTTGGGCAGTTTGTGGTTTGCCCCAAATGGTCTGCAAGCCTATGCCCGCAAGGGGCGCCAGATGGACGGAATTTACGTGCCCTACTGGACCTATGATGCGCAAAGCGACACCCGCTACACCGGTGAGCGCGGCACAGTTTATTACGAGACCCACACAGTGATGCGCGACGGCAAACGCGAGCAAGTGCGCGTGGCAAAGGTACGCTGGAACCATGCTTCGGGGCGCGTTGCGCGCTTCTTTGACGATGTGCTGGTGCTGGGATCGCGGTCCTTGCCCAAATCTTTCACCGATGCGCTGGAACCCTGGGATCTGGCCGCGCTAGAGCCCTATGCGCCGGAGTATCTCGCCGGATTTCGTGCTGAAGGCTATACCGTAGCACTGGACGAAGGCTTCGACGAGGCGCGCGCAAAAATGGATGCGATGATCCAGCGCGATATCAAATTCGACATCGGTGGCGACCGCCAGCGGATCCATACAGTCGACACCGACCTGAGCGAGATGACGTTCAAGCATATCCTGCTGCCTGTATGGCTTGCGGCGTATAAATATCGCGGCAAGACCTACCGCTTTGTCGTGAATGGCCGCACAGGGCGGGTACAGGGCGAGAGGCCATATTCAGCCATTAAAATCACGGTGGCTGTAATTGCGGGGCTGATTGCGGCCGGCATCATCGGCTACATTTATGCACGGAACGGATAAAATATGAGCGCGATCGAGACACTGGTTGAAATTATGAGTGACCGCTATTCGTGCCGCGCATTTTTACCCGATCCGGTGCCAGATACCGATCTGGTGCGGATCGTCGAAACGGCCCGGCATGTGCCCTCTTGGTGCAATGCGCAGCCCTGGCAGGTAGAAATCACCCGCGGTGCCGCAACGGACCGTCTGCGCGATAGCCTGCAAAAGACGGTACTTGCAGGCACTCCGCCCGCGCCCGATCTGGACTGGCCCGCAAAATATACCGGCGATTATGCCGAGCGGCGGCGCACCTGCGGTTTCCAGCTTTACGATGCTGTGGGTATCGAAAAATCGGACCGTGCAGGGCGTGCAGCCCAGATGATGCGCAACTATGCATTTTTTGATGCGCCGCATGTGGCAATTATCCATTCCCCGTCCGAGCTTGGGCCTTACGGCGCGATGGACACGGGCGGCTTTGTCGCAGCATTTACGTTGGCTGCAACCGCCCTTGGTGTTGCTACGATCCCGCAGGCAGCGATTGCCGCCTATGCGCCGCAGTTGAAGGCCCATCTTGGCATCGGGGATGACCGCTTGATCCTCTGCGCAATCTCGCTTGGCTATGCCGACAAGGACGCCCCCGCGAACAGCTTTCGCACCGAGCGCGCCGAGGCTGCTGATATCTTGCGCTGGCATGACACATGAAGGCGCTGATCCAGCGCGTAACGCAGGCCAGCGTCACGGTTGATGGCAAGATTATTGGCGAAATCAAAGCAGGTTTGCTGATACTTGTTTGCGCAATGCCCGGTGATGACACGCGAACCGCTGACGCTCTTGCGCTCAAAATCTCAAAGTTGCGCTTGTTCAAGGATGATGCAGGCAAGATGAACCTTAGCCTCATACAGACAGGAGGAAGCGCGTTGGTGGTGAGTCAGTTCACCCTTGCGGCAAACACCTCGCGTGGCAACAGACCGGGTTTCTCAGGGGCGGCGAAGCCGGAAGACGCCCGCGCACTTTACAACCAGTTTACAGACGCCATGGGTGCGCTGGATATCCCGGTGCAGACAGGAGAGTTCGGCGCGGACATGTCTGTGGCGCTCGTTAATGATGGACCTGTGACACTCTGGCTCGATACCCAAGACTAGTCTGTAGATTGCACAGGATTAGAACGCGGGTAAATTAGGCAGATGTCCAAGGCAACCCACCACACTATGGTTCGCGGAAGGCCTCTTTCGATTTGTAGAGCGGTTTCAGCAGGTATTGCAGGACCGTCTTGGAGCCTGTGTGAAGCTCCACGCTGGCCTGCATGCCGGGGCGAATTTCCAGTGCTGCCTGACGCTCTGTGAGATGCTCCGTGTCCACTGCAAGTGTGACCTTATAATGCGGATCGCCGTCCGGATCGCGTGCACGCTCGTCTTTGAACGTATCCGCCGAGATGAGTTTCACTTCACCCTTCAGCGTCCCGTAAATTGTATAATCATAAGCCGAGAGCTTGACCGTTGCCGCCTGACCGCGCCGCACACCGGCGATGTCTTCGGGCTTGACCCGCGCTTCGACAAACAGCTCTTCGTCTAACGGGATGATCTGCAAGATCTCCTCGCCGGGGCGCACTACGCCGCCGATAGTCGTGACAGAAAGGTTATTTACAATGCCGCGCATCGGGGCGCGCAGAAGGGTCCGGTCAAGCTGGTCTGTGCTGGCCTTTAGGTTCTGGCGCAAGGTCGAAAGCTCCTTGAGGACATCGGAGTATTCCTGTGCCCGCTCAAGCTGGGTGCCGGTGACGACATCATCGTATTTGATCTTTGCGTCCGCATAGGCCTTGCGCGCACGGGTAGCCTCTATCAGCGAAACAATTTTGTTTTTCAAAAGTGCGTCCATCAGGTCGCGCTCGCGTTGTGCCTCTGCAAGTACCTGTTGGGCACCATCTACCGAGGTCACGTAATCGGACTGCCGTGCCTGCAGCAGGGCCGCTTCGGAGGCGACGATGTCGGGTGTCCGGACACTCCATTGATCAGGCACATAAAACGCATATCCACCGTCGATCTCCGCCTCCAGTCGCAGGCGTCGGATCTCGAAGCCGCTGATCTGGTCCTGAAAATCATCGACTGCGGATTGGAATTTTGTGTTGTGCAAGCGGGCCAGAATGTCACCTGCCTCGACGATATCGCCTTCACCCACATTCAGGTCTGCCAGAATACCCCCTTCGAGGTTCTGGATGATCTGGGGCCGCGAGCTTGAAATCATCGAGCCTTCGGCCCGCACAATCTCGTCTACCCATGCAAAAAAAGCCCAGACCAGAAACACGATGACCGTGCCAGCGCTGAGCCAGACGACCATTGAAGGGCCGCGCATTTGCTTATCGATATGGCTGTCCATGTCAGGGCTCATGCAGCGCCTCCTTTGATGGCGGTAAGATGCGCCATGACTTCTTCCTTGGGTCCGTCAATCGTCATCCGGCCATCATGCAAAATCATCGTGCGCGTTGTGAGTGCAAGGATGGGCGCACGGTGTGTTGCGATGATCGCCGTGCGTCCAGCCATCCAAAGCTTGAGGCGCTCGACCAATGCCTGCTCCAGCTTCTGATCAAGGGCGGCTGTCGGCTCGTCGAGCAAACAGATTTTCGGATCCTGCAACCAAAGCCTAGCCCAACCAATCGACTGGCGCTGGCCGATTGACAGGCCTGCGCCTGCGTCCATGATCTCCAGATCGAGGCCCTTGGGGTGATTGCGCACAAAATCTCCGAGCCCGGCAAAATCGAGCGAGGACATCAGGCGCGCATCGTCACGCTCCAGCATTGTCAGGTTCAGGTTATCACGCAAGGTGCCAGAAAACAGCCGGACGTCCTGTCCCAGATAACCGATAAGGCGGCGCAGATCGCGCGGCTCGATCTGGGTCATTTCGGTGCCGTCAATCAACACGCGGCCCGTGGTCGGCGCATAAAGCCCGCTCAGCACCTTGAGCAACGATGATTTACCCGAGCCGTTGGCGCCAAGGATCGCGATGCGCTGGCCCTGTAAGATGCTGATACCGGGCAGGTCCAGCGTTGGCGCGCCCTCTTCCATATAGCGAAAGGTCACGCCCTTCATCTCGAAGTTACCTGCAAGCTGGTCGCGGCGCATATAGGTCCGGCCAGTTGCGGCATCCTGATCGGAGCCTGCGATTAACTCCAACCCGTCGAGAGCGGATTTCACATTCCCCCAACGCGCCATTGTTCCCGCCAACTGTGTCAGCGGCGCGAGTGTGCGCGAGGTAAGAATACCAACCGCGATAATAGACCCAACAGTAAACTGTCCTGCAAAGACCAGATAGGTGCCCATGATCACTGCGGCAACATATGTGGCCTGCTGCACGCCTTGGCTCCAGAATGTCAGCACCGAGGCCAGCTTGCGCTGCTCGGAGGATTTTACGGCTGAGAGCGTCGTAAGTTCGGTCCACAGTCGCTGGACCCGCTCCTCGCCGCGCTGCGTTTTCACGGTGTCCAGTTCGAAGATAGCCTCGTGCAGTAAACGCGATGATTTAGCAGTGGCCCCTTGGGTCTCTTGTGTCAGTCGGATCATACGCTTTTGCATGAAGAACCCCGGTATCACCATCAGGATGCCACCCAGCACCAGAACCCAAACCACGTTGCCCGCAATGGATGCCACAAGAAACAGAAATACAAAAATAAACGGGATGTCCGCGATTGTACCGATCGTCGACGCGGTAAAAAACTCCCGAACCGATCCGAATTCACGCATCGAAGAGAAAAGATCAGATGGTGCCTGCGGACGTTTGTCACTGCGCATGCCAAGGATGCGCTGCATCAGGATGCTCTGCACCGAAAGCTCGATCTGGCGGCCAGCACCGTCCATCAGCTGGGCGCGGGCGATCTTGATAAACGCCTCCATCAAAAGGGCCAGCACAGCACCGGCGGCCAGAACCCACAGCGTCGCCTCGGACTGGTGCGGGATCACGCGGTCATAAACCTGCAACGAAAACAGCGCCACGGCCACGGCCAGCAGATTGGCCACAAACGACCCCAGCGCAACCTCACCGAGTTGGCGGCGGAATCTGTCGAACTGTCCCCAGAACCAATGCTTTGGTTTTTCGGCGGTCTTATGGACTTCCTCGACCTTCTCGATCGGCATTTTCGCGCGCAGAGTGAGACCTGAAAAGAAAGGCACAAAATCCGCAGAGGGCACAGATGCGCGATTATCGGGGCAGGTCTTGTCATAGACAACCAGATCACTGTTTTCGCGGCTCATTACCAGCAACAGCTGGCCCGAGGTCATATAGACAAGCGCAGGGAATAATTGGTTATCGAGGTTTTTGCTGCGCAACAGCTCTGCTGTGAGGCCGTTGCGACGCAGCAGCGTTGTGATTACCTGTGCCTCGTCCTGCTCGGTTGCCTCCGAGCTTAGCCTCCGGCACAGGGCATCAGCGAGATCGCCTTGTGAAATTTCCGTGCCCAATACCCCTGCGTAGGTCGATATCAAAGCCGCACGCGCGCGCATCCGGTCCTCGAAGGTCGAGGTATTGCTAGGCTTGGGGCTCTCGGCTGCGGGCGCCGGTTTGAGACGGCCGGAATTTCCATTCACGATTGTCAGGGTAAAGGGTTTGCTCATATTGCGGATCCATCGGCCAGAACGCCCAAAAGCTCGGCCATGGCCACCCGCAAGCGGATAGCATCATATTTCAATTCAACTTCTGCTTCTTGCTGGCGCGCAAACGTCTCGTAGACGCCGACCACATCCATCACCTGACGTTGTCCGGCGTCATATTGCGCCTGAAACACATCAAGGTTTTGCTTGGCTTGCGCGGTAAGCCCCGCGGCCTCTGCGGCCTGACGCTCTTTTGCAGCGATCTGGCCTTCGAATTTCCGCAACTTGCGGTTTGCATCTTCAGTCGCTTGCGCGACGCGGCGGCCTGCGGCTTCCGAGGTCGCTTCGATCGCGCGCAAACGGTCGCCTGTGCCAAGTCCCAACAAATTCTCTGATTGCAGGGCAATGCCAAGGGAGCTGCCCTCTCCGACCGTGCCGCCTGCGACCAGACCCGGAAGCTGTCCGGCGCGGTCAATCTTGGCAGCAGCGATGGCGCGGATTTTTTCAGCTTCCGACTGCGTCACACTCAGCGGCTGCGCAAGCCCTGCGCGCACCGGCAGATCCGGTGTGCCACGGACATCGCCCAGATCACCAATGGCCATCGCGTTCAGCTCGGCAATCGCAGTCGCTGCGGTTTCGGCAGCGGCAGCTTGACTGGCGCGGATCTCAAGAAGTTTCTGGCGCAGTATGTGCAAATCGGAACTGTCTGAAATCCCGCCTTCAACACGCTGCTGCATTACCCATTCAAAATGCCCGATGTCTTTGGCGCTTTTGGTGGCCAATACAAGTGTCTCGCGTGCTTCAACAGCGGTTATATACAGATCAAGCCCCGTGCGAACGCGGCTGTTCGTGTCGGAGGCCAGCGCCACGGCTGCCACTTCAACATCCGCGACAGCGAACTCACGCTCGCCTTTCTTGCGGCCATTGTCATAGATCACCTGCTCGACCACGAGATTGGCAACGACAGCACCCAGAGAGGTCAGGCTAACGTTGGGCCCAATCGAAGGGAGCCAGTTTTTCGAAGCTGCACGGGCTCGCAGTTGGGCCGCGCGCAAATCGCTTTCAGCGCTGCGCGCATTGGCGGCCAGAACGGCGGTGGCAACGCGGCTGTAGGCGCTGCCCGCTGGCAGCACCGAACGACGGGCAATGAGCCCCTGAATGATTACACTTTCTGCGTTAATCTTGTCGGAGTGGGTCGGATTGGATGTAGCGGTGTTGCCGCTCGTGCTCTGCATGGCCACAACATCAGTTGCGTCCGCATTGCCCCCTATATCCGACAAACATCCTGTGAGCATTAACGCGCTTGCGCACATCGCTGCTGCTTTTAGCCTACACTGCCCCATATCCTGCCCTTAACGTGCCGATATTTATATTTATTATTTTTATTATTTTTAATGGATGCCGGGTGCGGCGGTGATTTGTCCCCGCCGCATCCCGTGATTTAAGTCGCAGATCTAGATAATAACCTGAACGTCCTGATCGACCAGCAACATACCTTCCGCCCCCACGCTATAGGCGTTGAAGACCTCGTCACCTACAGCTTGGGTGCCTCTGGCTACACCACCTTCGATGGTCACCTGATCGTCGGACGAGCCGCGAATGGTCAACGTGTTGGAGTTGGAGGACAGCGCCAGCAGGCTCGCCTCGTCGATCACAACGTTGGCGGCCTCGGCGAAATCGAGGTTCAGGTTTTCGATTTGGTAGTCACCCAGCCCGCCATTGCTCAGATTGATCGAGCTGTTGAGCGATTCATCGTCGAGAACCAGATAGGTGCCTGAGGTGTTACCGGCAGCATCTGTCGAATTTACGATCAGATGTGAGCCGTTCGGTACGTTTACGTCAAATTCGAACTCGGTCTCGCCGCGACGGTTTGTGCTTTCGTCACCGCCTACCTCAACGATGGAGCCGTCAGCACGGACCTGAACAACACTTGCAACATCACCGGATGTATCACCGTTGCCCATGGGCGCTTCGATCGTGATGCCGCGGAAATCGCCGACACCTTGATCAACAGAAGCGATGATCGGACCGTCAGGGGCAGATGTATCAATGGTCAGTATGTCATTGATGATCGCCACGTTGCCCACATGGTCCATAGCGACAACGCGGATGGCTGCATCATATTCCCCACCGCGGATGCTGCCCGCCGGTACAGTCAAGGACCAGTTGCCCGCCGCATCGACAGTTGCATCATATCCCGTTCCGTCGAACGTAACCCGCACAGTTGAGCCTGCCTCGACGGTGCCGCCCAGATCAATGCCTGCAGCGGCTTCGGCAGCATTGACCACCTGATCAGCGCCGGCAGAGTTGCTGGTCATGTCAAAGGGCACAACCTCGGTATCGACATCGACTGTGGCGCCGATAGAGCGGATGTTGCCTGCAATATCCGTTGCCGTCACACCGACGTCGGCAGTGTACGTGCCGCGCGTCAGGGCGCTGCCGTCAAATACGGCAGTCCAGTTACCTGCGGCGTCGATGACTGCTGTCGCGGTCTGACCGCCAAGCGTCACGATAACAGAAAGAGATCCGACTTCGGTCGTACCGGAGACTGATACGTCACCGTTTGCTTCGGCAGCGCTGATGATATTGTCCACTGCGATATCGCCTGCAGCAACTGTCAGGTTATCAACGCGGGTATCGACCTGTACGCTGTCGGTTGCCGTACGGCTGTTGCCTGCGGCATCGGTTGTAATCGCCGTAATCTCGGCGGTATAAACCCCAGCTGCTACTGCACTTGCAGCATAATAGGCTTCCCAATTCCCACTGCTGTCCGTCACAACAGTGCGGCTCACGCCGGCCAGTGTCACGGTGACTACTGCACCTGCATCTGCAGTACCGGTGAGATAGACGCCATCGCTTGCTTCGTCTTCGTTTACGATGTCGTCGTCCTCGACTGGTGTGCTGTCGATGGTGAGCAAGCCCGCTTCGGTATCGACAACCACAGAGGTGGTTGCGGTATCTACGTTACCCGCAGCGTCTGTTGCCGTAGCGGTCATTGTTGCGGTGTATGTACCAGCTGTGACACTGCCCGCGGCAAAGGTCGCGGTCCAGCTGCCGTTTGACGAAACGACGGCTGTGGCGGTTGCACCACCCAGCTGAACGCTTACGGTCGAGCCTGGCTCGGTCATGCCGGAAACTGTGAGCGGCTGTGCCGCTTCTTCTGCGTTGATCACGCCGTCAACACCACCAGTAGTGGATGTGATAGAGAAATCGCGCACAAATGTGTCCACGACAAAGGTGCCGGACGCTGTGGCCGTGTTGCCAAAGCTGTCTGTCGCAACGGCAGTAACAGTTCCGGTGTATTCACCTGCTGCCAGCTGTGCAGAAGTGAAGCTTGTGCTCCATGTGCCTGCGCTTGATGCAGTGACGGTCTGTGTCACAGTACCAACAGTCACAACAACTGAGGCACCTGCCTGCGCTGTGCCGGTGAAATCGACGCCGCCTGCGTGCTCGACGCCATTGATTGTACCGTCGCCACCGATTGTGGCGGTGTTGATCCCCACAGTGGTGATAGTGTCGACAACCAGTGTCTCGCTATATGTGCTGGAATTACCAAAGCTGTCTGTTGTTACAGCAGTGATGGGTGACGTATATTCACCCGGCTGGAAGGTTCCCGCGTCATACGTGATTGTCCAGGTACCATCGCCGCTGACAACTGTGGTCTCAGAGTGACCTGCAATGGTGATCACCAGCGTGGCACCAGCCTCGCCTGTACCGGTTAGAACGACATCTTCGTCATAGCTTGCCTCGTTGACGAAATCACCAGTGCTTTCGGTGCCGGAGGTAAAGGTAATTTCCGGTGGTGTCGTGTCGATCTCGTAGGATGGACCGTCAAGGTCAACGGCATTGCCGTCGCCGTTGGTCACTGTCACGCCGGAATCATAGACACCATCATCGGGGAAGTTCTCACCCTCGAAAACCGCCTCGAACTCACCATTCACGTCGATCTCGGTAGTTACGGTCTCATCGCCGATTGTCACGACAACTGTATCGCCCGGTTCACCGCCGCCCGTGATTACGATAACTTCGGTCGCGCCGTCGCCACCCACAACCACGTTTGTCTCTGCGTCATCCACATAGGGTACGCGCGGACCGGCAGGTTCGCCGCCACTGCCACCGCCGCCGCCGATACCGCCAATAACCGCAAGTCCGCCGACACCCGCAGCTGTCGCCGCACCAATACCAAGAAGGCTGCTGCCCCCCAGAAGTGCCGCACCCAGCATGGAGACATCACCATCACCCTCATCAAGGGGAACACCGGCAACTTCGGAATTGCCGAGGAAGATCAACTCGTCTGATGGGCTCCACTTACCCCACTCTGCGGTCGGACCGTACTGGGCATAAAGGTTGCCCTGCCCGCCATCGATAAAGCTGACCTCGTTAAGGTATCCGTCTGCAGATACGAACAACCGGTTTGCGGGGCCGGTTTCATTGAAGAAGTTGTCAATTGTAATTGTGCGGCCATCGCTCAGCGTGATGATCAGCTGATCGCCCGAGCGCACTTGGCTGGCAAAATCGGACTGGCGCGCGTTAAGAGAAATTTCCTGACCGGAACCGGCCACGATTGTCTGGTTTGATGCATCCGCAGATACCTTGCCACGTTGCAAACCGCCCGCGCTACCCAGAACGACGAAATCAATCGTCTTCATTGTATTACTCACTCTACCTCAGAAACGCCTGCTTTGTTGCAGGTCGCTTGATTTATTTTATGTATTCGCTGCCACCCGGGCGTTTAGTCGCGCCGTGATTTCACCATTATTACGCCACATTGCACAGAATTGTGCGGGGAAATCTAGAACTTTGTCATCATCATCTTCCCGCACACGGCATATGTGCGGCTCTGTTGCTATACGGATACGATATCTGGACACTCACCCGCGTATTTTTTCAAAACTCACGTTCACGTTGCATTCCAATGCCTTAGTTTTGCCACAAAGGTCATATTTTCGCGATGCACGACTCTTCCTCAGGTTTACCCGACAGCGGATTGGCCCAGAATCAGTCGAGCGCCACGACATCCAGCTCACACCGCCTCTCATGATCCGAGGAATGTGACCAACATTGTAAGGCGCAACACGGATATACACGTATGCATTTGTCAAAACATGGTTTGGTGGCTCAGGCGGCACCCTCCGCCACCCCATTCGCTGCCACCCACCAGCCGCCACTCCACAACAGCGTCGCAGGGCCCGCCACACCAACATGTCTGGAAAACACCTCTGCCTGCACAACTTGCGCAATGTCGGCAAAGTAAACTTCAATAGGGTTTCGCCTTGGAGCAAGGTCATCAGCCGCCTACCCGCTCTATGCAATAACCATAAAACATTGGATCCGGTCGCGAAATTAGGGGCGGAGACTTGTGCGCAGCAGAAATACACGCAGGAAGAGAATGACACTATTCTCGACAAACATTTGTAACGGAACTGACATACAGAGCGTCTATTAACTGCTTGCGACATTAGTCCAAATGCGTAACCCTAGCTCATCAATCAAAAGAGAACGCATATGTAATGTGCGATTCCAACGGGGAGAATAATACTATGAACACCGATCTGAAAACGCTGAGCGCAGCCGTCACAGAGGGTCTGATGACCCGCCGTGACTTTGTTGCTCGCGCCGCAGCCCTCGGCGTGACAGCCGCTGCTGCAAACTCGATGCTCGCACGTTCCGCCGCTGCTGACGGCCATGGAACACCTGTTGCAGGTGGCACCTTCCGCATGGGTCTGTCGGGTGGCGAAAGCACAAACACACAAGATCCGGCACTTTGGGCCTCTCAGGTCCCGCTCGCGATCGGCCGTCTCTGGGGTGAAACGCTGGTGCGTGAAACCTCCGATGGGGGGATTGAAGGTCTGGTCGCAGAAAGCTGGGAAGGCTCCGACGGCGGTAAAACATGGCGCTTTAAAATTCGCGATGGCATCACTTTCTCGAACGGGCAGCCGGTTACAGCACAAGATGTTTTGCGCACAATGGAGCGCCACTCGAACGAGGATTCCAAGTCAGGTGCACTGGGCATTGTAAAGAGCATCTCGGGCATGCGCACGGATGGCGATGATATCTTCGAAGTAACATTGGAACTCGGCAATGCCGACCTTCCGGTGCTGATGGCCGATTACCATTTGATGATCCAGCCAGACGGTGGTTTCGGTGACGAAAATGCGGCAATCGGTACCGGCGCTTATGTCATGGACGAATACGAGCCGGGTGTGCGCGCAACTGCAACACGGCGCGAAGGTTACTGGGGCGGCGATCAGACCGTCACTGCCCACTATGACAAAATCGAAGTAATTGTTCTGAACGATGCAACAGCGCGAACAGCCGCGCTGCAATCGGGTCAGGTCGACAGCATCAATGCGGTTGATCCCAAGATTGCCAAATTGCTGGACCGTGCGCCAACCCTGACTGTGCGCAATGTATCGGGCCGTGGCCATTACGTGTTCATCGCGCATGTAGATACTGCACCCTTCGACAATCTGGATCTACGTCTCGCGCTTAAATACGCGATCAACCGTCAGGAGCTGGTCGACAAGATCCTGCAAGGGTACGGCAGCATCGGGAACGACATGCCAATCAATGCAGCCTACCCGCTGTTTGACGACACAATCCCGCAGCGCGAGTTCAGCATCGAAAAAGCCGCCGAGCACTATAAAAAGTCCGGACACGATGGCAGCCCGATCATCTTGCGCGTCGCTGACGGTGCCTTCTCGGGCGCTGTGGATGCCGCATCGCTGTTCCAGCAGACTGCACAGGCCGCCGGCATACCGCTCGAGATCAAGCGTGAGCCGAATGATGGCTACTGGTCCGAAGTGTGGAACGTGCAGCCCTTCTGTGCCTCCTATTGGGGTGGACGTCCCGTGCAGGACCAGATGTATTCCACAGCATATTTCTCGGAAGCCGACTGGAACGATACCCGCTGGAAGCGTGAAGAATTCGACGCGATGCTACTCGAAGCCCGCTCGGAGTTGGACGATGCCAAGCGCAAGGAAATCTACTCCCAGATGGGCCGGATGCTGAACGAAGAGGGTGGAGTGATCCTGCCGATGTTCAATGACTTCATTGATGCTGCTTCCAACGACATCGCAAACTACAGCGTTGATCCGAACAGCCCGCTGATGAACTACTACGCGTTCAAGCACACGTGGAAGTCGGCATAACACCGTGCATCCTATTGTAAAATTGGTGGCCCAGCGCTTAGCGCTGGGCTTTCTTCTCCTTCTTGCCGCGTCAGTCCTAATCTTTGCGGGCACTACCATGCTGCCCGGTGATGTAGCGCAACAAATTCTCGGACAGGGTGCGACCCCGACGGCGCTTGCGAACTTGCGCGCCGAGCTTGGGCTGAATGATCCCCCTGTTACCCGCTATCTGGCCTGGTTGGGCGGCGTCCTGCAGGGCGACCTTGGCACGGCATTAACCAATGGTCGCGACATTGCCGACAGCATTGGCGGGCGTCTCAAGAATACCATGTTCCTTGCTTTCTGGGCGGCCGCAATCTCGGTCCCGCTGGCAATTTTTCTCGGTCTGCTGGCTGTCCGCTACAAAGACAAATGGCCGGATAAACTGATTTCAAGTGTGACGCTCACGACCATTTCGATCCCTGAATTCATGATCGGTTACATCCTCGTTTACTGGCTCGCTATCAAACTACGCTGGTTCCCTTCTGTGGCGATTATCAACGACTCGATGAACCTTCTGGAAAAGCTCAACGCGATTGCCTTGCCTGTCATGGTGCTGACGCTGGTGGTACTGGCCCATATGATGCGAATGACCCGTGCCGCGATCCTCAACGTGATGCAATCGGCCTATATCGAGACGGCCGAACTCAAGGGCTTGCGAATGCTCAAGATCATTCGCAAGCATGCCTTTCCCAATGCGGTAGCACCGATTGTCAATGTTGTGATGATCAACATGGCCTATCTCGTCGTTGGTGTCGTCGTCGTGGAGGTGGTGTTCGCCTACCCCGGTATGGGCCAGTATTTGGTCGATCACGTGGCGAAGCGCGATGTGCCAGTGGTACAGGCCTGTGGCCTCATATTTGCCGCCGTCTATATCGGGTTAAACCTGATCGCCGATATTGTCTCGATCGTTACAAACCCCAGACTGAGGCATCCAAAGTGAGTTCTTCACCTAAGATAGCAGCGCACCGCGATCATGCGTTTTCAAGGTGCGAAAGTGCCGCGCGGTGCCCACTCCTGAATGACGCCATTCCCACTCCGCCCTCAAACCGGAGCACTCCATTATGATCCGCATCCCCCCTGCTGCCCTTATCGGTCTGTTCTTTACGTCGGTGTTTTTCTTTTGCGCCATCTTTGCGCCCTTCATCGCCCCCTACGGCATGGCCGAAATTGTAGGCGATGTGTGGGAACCTTCCTCTTCCGAGTTTCTATTGGGCACAGATAGTATCGGGCGCGATCTTCTGAGCCGGATGATCTGGGGCGGACGCACAACTATCTTCATCGCCACCGCAGCCACTGTCCTAAGCTTCGCAACAGGCGCCACACTGGGCTTTTTTGCAGCAGTCTCGGGCGGCTGGGTGGATCAGGCATTGAGCCGGTTCATTGATCTCATCATGTCTATTCCTTCGCTCATTTTCGCGCTGGTGGTCCTGTCGGTTATGCCGACCACAATCCTTACGCTGATCGTCCTGATGGGGCTGCTCGACAGCACGCGGGTGTTTCGCCTTGCCCGTGCTGTAGCAGTCGACATCACAGTCATGGATTATGTCGAAGCCGCCCGCCTGCGCGGCGAGAAAACCGCATGGATTATCTTCCGTGAGACACTGCCAAACGCGCTTTCGCCTCTCGTTGCCGAGATGGGACTGCGCTTTATCTTTATGGTACTGTTCGTCTCGACGCTTTCGTTTTTGGGATTGGGCGTACAGCCCCCCAATGCGGATTGGGGCGGTATCGTAAAAGACAACAAAGAGGGCATTAACTACGGCATTCAGGCAGCGCTCTACCCTGCCTACGCAATTGCTGCGCTGTGCATCTCGATCAACCTGGTGGCCGACTGGATCCTGAGCCGGACCACCTCCTTGAAAGGCGGTCGCGGATGAGTGAACCCCTCCTCAAAGTACGCGGCCTGAAGATTGGCGCGACAGTCTATCCTCCCGGCGAAAAATCGCGCCATATCGATATTGTTCATGGCATCGACTTTGAGCTGGAGGCGGGCAAAGTGCTCGGCCTAATCGGGGAGTCCGGCGCCGGCAAATCAACCATTGGCCTGGCCGCTATGGCGTACGGTCGCGGCGGTGTCGAGCTGACGGGTGGCGAAGTCTGGGTTAATGGCCGTGATGTACTTCAGGCAAGAATGCCCGACAAGCGGCGCCTGCGAGGCGCCGAAGTCACCTATGTGTCCCAATCTGCTGCTGCATCCTTCAATCCGGCCAAACGTATCATGGAGCAGGTGATCGAGGCCGCGGTTGGGCAGGGAAAGTTCACAAAGCGCGAGGCCGAAGATCGCGCCGTAGCGCTGTTCGAAAAGCTGGGATTGCCCGATCCTGAAAATATCGGTTCACGCTATCCCCATCAGGTGTCCGGCGGTCAGCTACAGCGCTGCATGACGGCCCTTGCCCTGTGCCCACAGCCTGATCTTGTTGTCTTTGACGAACCGACGACCGCACTTGATGTAACCACGCAAATCGATGTGCTGGCGGCAATCAAAGACGCGATCCGCGACACCGGCGTGGCTGCCCTCTATATCACTCACGACCTCGCGGTTGTAGCGCAGGTCAGTGATCACATCATGGTGCTGCAACAGGGCTCTATGGTCGAATACGGCACCACGGACCAGATCATCAACAATCCGCAAGAAGAATATACCAAAGCGCTGGTCTCCGTTCGATCGATCAAGCACATCGAAAAAGAACCGACAGACACGCCAATCCTCAGGGTCGAAGGCATTACCGCACGCTACAAAGGCACGAATTTCGATGTTTTGAAGAACATCAACGTCGAGATACACCCCGGTCAGACACTCGCCGTGGTGGGTGAAAGCGGCTCTGGAAAATCAACACTTGCGCGGGTGATTACGGGGCTTTTGCCCCCCTCGAATGGCAAGATCGTCTTTGATGACCGCGTCCTGACGCCCGATCTTGCGACCCGTCCGGTGGAAGACCTGCGCGAGCTACAGATGATCTACCAGATGGCTGACACAGCCATGAACCCGCGCCAGACGGTCGGCACCATCATTGGCCGCCCGCTCGAATTCTACTTTGGCTTGAAAGGCAAAGCGAAACAGCAGCGTATTCAAGAACTTCTTGACGAAATCGAACTCGGTGAAGGTTTTCAGGATCGTTATCCCGCTGAGTTGTCGGGTGGACAAAAACAACGTGTTTGCATTGCCCGCGCATTGGCAGCCAAGCCAAAGCTGATCATCTGTGACGAAGTCACGAGCGCGCTTGACCCACTTGTAGCCGATGGCATTCTCAAACTGCTTTTGAAGCTGCAGAAGGTCGAGGATGTCTCCTATCTGTTTATCACCCACGATCTGGCCACGGTGAAAGCGATCGCAGACAGCATCGCTGTTATGTATCAGGGCCAAGTCGTCCGCTATGGCCCCAAATCAGAGGTCCTGTCGCCTCCATTTGACGACTATACCGATCTGCTGCTCAGCTCGGTGCCCGAGATGAAAATCGGTTGGCTGGAAGAGACAATCGCAAACCGTAAAATGGAGAGCGCGGGCAACTAACCGTTGAGAAGCTGGTGGTGCGTTGAACCTTTGGAAGTTAACCTTTCGTTATGCCCCGATTGGAGCAGAACATGAATTGTGTGCAAAACGCTGCGCGGGTACAATTGTGCGGCCGCTATAACAGGTATGGATAGATGAAAAGCAAACTCCTTCTGATCATTCTTGACGGCGTCCCCTACCGCAACTGGCGCCGCCTGTTCGGTAATTTGGAGGGGTGGGTCGACAGTGGCGATGCGCGCGTCTGGAAGATCCGCTCGGTGCTGCCCTCCATCTCTGCTTCGTGCTATGCGTCAATACACACGGGCGTGGCGCCGGCGGTGCATGGCTGTACCGGCAACGGCAATGTGTTCAGGCTCAGCCAGCCTGACGTTTTCTCGCAGGTGCGCGCAGGCGGCGGTGTTACAGGCGCCGT
Source organism: Sulfitobacter guttiformis (assembly GCF_003610455.1). Taxonomy (NCBI): domain Bacteria; kingdom Pseudomonadati; phylum Pseudomonadota; class Alphaproteobacteria; order Rhodobacterales; family Roseobacteraceae; genus Sulfitobacter; species Sulfitobacter guttiformis. The sequence continues at coordinate 1,148,405 of NZ_RAQK01000002.1, forward strand.
TGCACACAGTTTCTGGTCCGAGTTCTTTAACCGCCATCCTTTCGATTATGTCCGCGATATCGAATATGACGAACGTGACAGCCATACGATCAATCATGGCCGATTTCATACAATGACGGGCTATGGACTGAAGAACCAGATGACGCCCTCAGACGTGGATCTGTTCGCCACACTGAGCAATCTTTGTATGCGCTTTGATCTTAATTATGGCATGCTGCACACCTGCACCCTCGACAGTATGGGCCACCGGTTTTTTCATGATTGTCAGGAAATGGACCATGCCTGCTTTGTGATGGATGAAATGCTTGCGCCGTTTATTCCGAAATGGCGCGCCGCAGGATATGAAGTAATTGTCACTGCGGATCATGGGCAGGACGCCCGCGGCCATCATGGCGGGCGCGATCCCTTACAGCAGGAAGCAGCGCTTTATTACTTTGGTGATGCCGAAGGGCCGGATGAGGACTACGTCATTGACCAGCTTCAGTTGGCTCCGACTATTTTAAGCCGTTTGGGCGCCCCCGTGCCTGATACAATGAAGGCGGGAAGTTTTCTGCGCTAGGCCTCAGTAAGGCCAAGCCCCACCGACAATCGCGGCTGTAGCATCCGCCACACGGTCAAAGAATGCAGCGCCCCGCTTGCTCATGGTGCGTGCGCGCAGGCAGCCATGTACCAGCCCCGCCTCGTTGAACCACACGGCCTTTCCACCCGCCGCGATAATGGCATCACGGTAGCTTTCGCCATCACTCGCCAATGGATCGCATTGCGCCGTGACGATAACTGTCGGCGGAAGTCCTGTGAAATCACTGTCATGCAGCGGCGCATAGCGGGGATCGCCCTTGGGCGGTGGCGTACCTCCGGTTCGGATAGTCTGGTAAAAAAGCATGTCACGCGTTGTAAGCTCGGGCGCATTCGCATGCTCGACATAACTTCCTTTGGTAGGATCACCGCCCAAACCAGGATAGATAAGCATCTGACCTGCGACCTGCCTTCTTGAGTGATGTGTGACCGCCGCAGCGAGGTTACCCCCCGCACTGTCTCCTGCCACGAAAACAAGACCATCAAACGCATTCACAATCGCATCAAACGCCGCTTTTGCATCATTGTAGCACTGCGGAAAAACCGCTTCGGGCGCTAGCCGGTAATCAACAGAGATCACGCGCACCCCTGCCCGCGCGCACAACTCGGCGCAGACATCGTCATGGCTGTGCAATCCCCCAACGACAAAGCCACCACCGTGATAGTAGATCAGCGTCGCCGTGTGGGGGCCAATCTCATATCTGCGGCAGTTTACGCCGCCGTGCGCCTCGTCCCATGTCTGTACACCCGCAGGGCGACCAGTATGAAAAGCCGCACACATCCGGTCATAGACAGCGCGCTGTTCGGCAATGCTCAGATCAACCGCATTCGGGGGATAAAATGTGGCACCCTTAGCAATATAAGCCCGCACCTCGTCATCGAGGAGCAGGCCATAGTCAGGTGAATGGCTCAAGCAGCATCCCACTGGTTGATAAAGCCACCCAGAACCTCGCCCACGGCGGAAGCATCAGCGCCGTTCATAGCGATAATCGCGACGAGCCCACGCTTTTTATCGTCGATCACATGATCAACCCGTGCAGCAACGCCTGCCTTACCCAGCGCTTCGTCATAAACGCGGGTAATCGCGAGGCGGCGCAGATCGGGCTTGAAGATCTTGCCAACCGCGGTCTTGGGCAGCTCATCCATGATGGTGATATTTTTGGGCTGCGCGGCACGTTCCTTAACCTTCGAATTGCTGAAAGCCATCAGCTCCTCAGTCGTGACAGAGGCACCGGCGACCAACTCTACATAGGCGCAAGGCACTTCACCCGCATGGGCATCAGGCTGGCCAATCGCACCTGCGAATGCTACCGCCTCATGTCCCAACAGCGCCTCTTCGATTTCGGCAGGATCAATGTTATGGCCACCGCGAATGATCAGATCCTTCGCACGGCCCGTGATCCAGATATAGCCATCACTATCCTTGCGCCCCAGATCGCCTGTGCGCAGGAACTCCCCGTGATGGAACAAGTCCTTGTTCTTGTCCGCCTCGGTGTAGGTGTGGCCCGCAAAAACACCCGGACTGGAAATGCAAATCTCTCCCACTTCGTCGGTTGCAGCATCAACAGGGCCGTTTGGTGTATTGTTAATGATGCGCACGCGGGTATAGGGAAATTCGACCCCGACAGAGCCTACCTTCTTGATCCCGTCCGCAGGATTGCCTGAAACGATGCAGGTCGCTTCGGTCAGGCCGTAGCCTTCCAGAATTTCAACACCGGTGGCCTTCTCGAAACGGCGGAACAGCTCCATCGGGAGCGGGGCAGAGCCGCTGAAAGTGCTTTTTACCGTGCTGATATCAGCGTCCACAGGCCGCTGCATCATTGCGGAAATTGCCGTTGGCACCCCGATTATAAAGCTGATTTTCCAGCGCTCTACCAGCTTCCAGATGTTGTCGAATACACCCTCGCCACGGTAGCCCTGAGGCGTGGGGAAGACAGTATGCGCGCCGGCAGTCAAAGCCCCCATCAGGATAACGTGACAGGCAAAAACGTGGAACAGTGGCAGCGGACATAGAATGTTGTCAGTCTCGTCGAGCAAGATAGTTTTTCCAACCCAGCCGTTGTAAATCATCCCCGAATATTTGTGCTGGGCAACCTTGGGCATACCAGTGGTGCCGCCAGTATGAAAATAGCATGCGACACGGTCAATCTGGGGGTCTTCGAACTGCAACTTGGTCGGTTGCTTGGCCATCTCAGCGTTGAAATTCTTGTAGGTCGCCTGATTTTTGATTGTCAGTTTGGGCCGTATCAGCGGCACGATGATCTTTTTGAGACCGGTAAGGTAACGGTGCAGATCGACCTCGAGTACCGTCTTCACATTCGGCGCCAGCGCCACCGCCTCTGCGGTTTTATCAGCGACATCCGTCTTTGGGAACGGGCGCAGAGTAACCACGACCTTTGCATTCGTCTCCCGGAGGATAGAGCCGATCTGCTCGGCGTCCAGCAGCGGGTTTATCGGATTTACAATGCCCGCAATCGACCCGCCAAACAGGGTAATCGCGGTTTCCATGGCATTAGGCAGCACAAAGGCAACAACATCATCGGGACCGATGCCGAGACTGCGAAACAGATTGGCGGCTTGCACGGACTTATCATGCAGTTCCTGCCATGTCAGCGTCTCGGCAGGGTCTTTGGGCCCTGAGAACAGCTGATAGCTGATGGCGTTGCGCTTCGGAAATTTGGATGTGGTATCGGCCAGCAGACTATAGAGTGTCTTGTGCACATCGCGGTCTTCCCACGTGCTTTGAGCCTCGATAGCGTCACGGTCGATTATTCCAGAAAATCCCATGTGTCGTCCTCCCCTGTGCTGCCACTTTTTGTGACATGCGTAATTTGTCAAATGACGATGAACCGCTTGCGAATGAATTTCAAGCAAACCATCACATTAGACGTAGCGTTATGGGCGTCCCTGCCCAAACGTCAATTAACTAAAAGGGATATGAGGGCATCCCGCTCGTGCAGGAAGGGGCTGCACACCGGGTTTCTCACCGGAGTGCAGCAGACTGAGTTAGACCGCAGGAATGCGCAGTACCTGACCGGGATAGATTTTATCGGGATGCGTCAGCATCGGCTTGTTAGCCTCGAAAATCTTCTCGTAATGTGCGCCATTTCCAAGTGTCTTGGCGGAAATCGCCCAGAGAGTGTCACCCTTCTCAACGGTGTGGAACGTAGGCTCGCCCTCACCACCTGTCACATCGTCCTCGACCTGCGCCACGCCTTCGACATTGCCTACGGCAAGGATGACTTTTTCTCGCATTTCTTGTGAGGCGGCTTTTCCGGTAACGGTGACTTTGTCTCCCACAACCTTGATGTCCAAACCTTCGGCATCAAGGCCCAGCTCTTTTAGTTCGTCCTGCAATGCGGCGCCGGAAACTTCGGCATCATCACCACCGCCGAACACTTTTTTGCCGGCATCTTTTACGAAACTCCACAGACCCATTTTAATACTCCTTGAATGGATTGGTTTATGTGCAGAGTCTTTTACCCCCCGCACTCATTGCGCAAGAGGGAATTATTCAGCCGCAATGCCATCGGTAAATTGCAAGCGGGCCAACCGTGCGTAAAGCCCACCTTTAGCCACCAGCGCATCATGGGTGCCGGTATCGACAATATGTCCGGCTTCTAGCACCACGATACGGTCTGCTTTTTTTACGGTTGCCAGACGGTGCGCAACGATCAGTGTTGTGCGGCCAGCGCTCAATTCCTCAACCGCTGCCTGCACCGCACGCTCGCTTTCGGCATCTAGCGCACTCGTAGCCTCGTCCAGCAAAAGCACAGGGGCCGCGCGCAAAATGGCGCGGGCAATCGCTATGCGCTGCTTCTGGCCACCCGACAGCATCACACCCCTCTCTCCCAGATAGCTGTCATACCCTTCTGGAAGTGCTGCAATGAAATCATGTGCGGCGGCAGCGCGCGCTGCGGTTTCGATTTCGGCATCGGTCGCTTCGGGACGACCAAAGCGAATGTTTTCGCGGGCGGAAGCGGCAAAGATAACAGGGTCCTGTGGAACCAGCGCGATTTCGCGGCGAAAGGCATCTCGGGACAGATCACGAAGATCCACACCGTCAAAGGTGATGCGCCCTGACTGCGGATCATAGAAGCGCAATATCATCTGGATAATTGTTGTTTTACCCGCACCCGAGGGACCGACAAAGGCTACGGTTTCTCCCGGCTTAATCTCGAGCGTAATCCCGTCCAATGCTGCCGTTTCGGGCCGCGCCGGATACCGGAAGCTGACATTCTCGAAGCGGATATGTCCCTGAACCGGCTGAGCGAGAATTTGCGCAGCGGCAGGATCGTTCACGGGGTCCTGTGTTTCCAACAGGTCAACCAAACGCTCGGTAGCTCCCGCAGCACGCTGTAGCTCTGACCAGATTTCCGACAGGGCGGCAACGGCGCCTGCAACCATTACAGCATAGATCAGGAACTGGATCAGCGCGCCCACAGTCATTACCTCTGCACGCACATCGCGCGCACCGATCCACAACACGCCGACCACGCCAGAAAACACGAGAAAAATCACAATCGACGTCAGATAGGCCCGCGTACGGATACGCCTGCGCGCGGCCTCGAACGAATTTTCGGTCATATCTGCAAACTGCTTGCGGCTCGCACTCTCGTGGGTGAAGGCCTGTACCGTTTGTACCGCACTCAAACTCTCGGAGGCATTGCCGGACGAGGCCGCGATCCAGTCCTGATTCTCGCGGCTAATCACCCGAAGACGGCGACCCAGCACCAGAATTGGAACAACCACCAGCGGCACAATCAGTAAAACCAGTCCCGCCAGCTTGGCCGAGGTCAGCAACATCAGGATCAAACCGCCAACAAATGTTAGAAAATTTCGCAACGCAATCGAGATACTCGAACCGATGACACTCAGAATCAAGGTGGTGTCGGTGGTAATCCTGCTCAAAACTTCACCGGTCATGATCCGCTCGTAGAACACGGGGCTCATCGAGATTACGCGATCAAACGTGGCCTTGCGGATGTCTGCGACCACTCTCTCTCCCAGCCGCGTCACCAGCGCGTAGCGCAGCGCAGAGCCGATAGCCAACAGACCTGCAATCGCCAATGCGGCTATGAAATACTGATCCAACAGCGCTTCTTCACCCACATTGAAGGTGTCGATTACGCGGCGGACGGCAAGCGGCAGCGCGAGAGAAATCATCGCAGTGGCCACCAATGCGGTCAAAGCTGCGGCCATTAGAATGCGATAAGGTCGCAGAAACGGAACAAGTGCGCGTAATGCCCCGATCTGGCGCGAGGTCGCGCGTTCTTCGGTGGCCGAGGGAGGGGGCGTGGAAGCATCCGCCATGCGCTGTCCTTTACAAAATCTTGCACCGCTTAGTGGCGCGCAGACTGCGCAGGGTCAAGCGCTGCACTGTCGCATCAGTCTTGGGGAAGTTTTTGGAGCGGGCGGAGGGAATCGAACCCTCATCTTCAGTTTGGAAAACTGAGGTCTTAACCATTACACAACGCCCGCGCTGATGCTTGGGTATGACATCACCGGCGGAGCGTCAAGATGGAGCGACGTTAGATTTGCACGGAATTTATCCTATCTTCCGACAACCTGCCCCAGCAGACCCGGTACGGCGGCGCTCAAACCGGTTTTGCGCGCCAGTTGCCAGCCCAGCACCTGATTGCTTGACAGGCACGGCAGGCCTGTTGCGGCCTCGATGCGTCCGATCACATCAAGCGTCCGCAAGTTTGTACAGGAAAGAAATACGCCCTGATTCTCGCCCTGCGCAGCCAGATCACAGGCTGCCTCGAGAATGGAATCGGCGGAAATACGAACAACACTTGCTTCGTCCGCTTCCTCGAAACTGCCGAAAGCCTGCGTCTCGATGCCCGCAACGCCTAACGCGGCGCGCAGGCGATCCGATACATCCGCCGTGTAGGGCGATAAAAATGCCAACCGCTTTAGATGGAGCACCCTGCACGCTGCAATTAACGCACTCAGCGGATCCGCGACATGCGCAGTCTGCACCCCCGCCCCGATCAGTTGCGCGACCTGAAGAGAGCCAATCTGCGCCGAGGCCGATGTACAGCCGTAGCCTACAGCGGCATAGGGCAGCGCCTGAGGTAAAAGACCCGCAGCACCGGTCAAATGGGCCGACATGGCGCGCAGGCTGTCGGGGGTGACCTGCGGCGCGCTTGGGACGCGGCTCACATAGAGCGGCACACCAGCAGGCAGAATACGGCGCAGATCGCCCTCAATCGTCTCGTCGGTTTGCAAGACGATCAAACCCAATGGTGGCGGCCCGTCCGGCACCCGGGTATAAGAATAACGCGTCACAGGATCACGATCTCGCGCCCTGCGCGCGGGGACAGAAAGCGCGGCGCACCATTCGTGATTACGATATTTTCCTCATGCACCATCATCCTGCCCTCACCCGTTGTAATCCCCGGCTCGAGTGTGATGACCATGCCCGCCTCCAGCACCGTATGATCCGCGGGGACAAGTGAAAGCCCTTCGGTCAATTGCATGCCCAAGCCGTGCCCAAGTCGCCCCGCATCAGAGCCAACACCGCCCCCTGTTACAATCAGGTCCATCGCGCGAAAAAGCTGTGCGGCAGTCGTGCCCGGCCGTGCAATATCTGCAGCCGCATCGACCGCATCAATAAGACGTGCATGGGCCGACTGCGTCTGTGCAGAAGCGGGGCCTACACTGAAATTCCTGTCGAAATCACTGAAATAGCCGTCGCGTACAAGGCCCGTGTCGAGCATCAGCACATCACCCCAAGCCAGTGGCACATCACTGGCAGGCGAAATCACATCGCCGTACCCTCCCTGCGCCGATGCCCCTGCCAGATAGGGCACCCAGTCGGCTCCCTCCTCAAGGCACATGCGCTGAAAGTCACGGAAAACCCGTGAGAGTGCGACGCCCTGTGCCGCAATCTCTGGCACGCGGGCAAATGCGCGGCCCGCAATGGCGCAGGCTTCAGCGATTTTTTCAATTTCAACCTTTGATTTGACAGCACGCAAACGGGCCACGATGCCGGCCTCACTTTGCACCGTGCCATGTAACCCCGCCTGCACCCGCCCCCAATCGGCCAATGGCATGCGCAGATGGCTCTCATATCCCATGGGCGTACCGATGGTAGCTGACCCAAGTTCGTTAAGCGTCTCCATGAGCAGACTGACGCCATCATCGGTCAAATCAGGTGCGCGCCATGTGCGGATGTCGTCGATCCACGTCTGGCCCATCAGCGCTGCACCAATGGCAGGTATCACAGCTACGGGCTTACCCTCGGCGGGCAGAACCAGAAACCACGGACGTGAGGGGCTCTCCCAAAATCTGGTAAGGAACCCGCTGAAGTAGCGAACATCGGCCTCGGTTGTAAGCAAGATTGCATCGAGGTTTGCGGCCTGCATGAGCGCTTGGGCACGGCGGGTCCGCGCTTCGTATTCCGTCTGCGCAAAACCGCGTTGCATCACGCTGGGCCTTCGCTCAGCACGCAGAAAATCCGCGATTGTGCGGTAACGTCCAATTCCTCGCGCTGCGCTTCGCTCAATGCCATCAGCGCCGATACTCCCGCAGCACCCGAAGGCGAGGATCCTAAGCCTGCAACCATACACAGACCAGCGCCCGCATGCCCTTCCGACTCCGAGATGAGCGCGAAAGCATCGGCGTCCCGTGCCAGCCCCCTGAGCGCGACGAGCGACGGCATCTTACAATCAAGGCGGCCCATCTCCGATACCGGGCCCGTACTCTCGACCGCTCTTCCGGCCTGGACAGAGCCATACAACGCCGCGGCAGCTTCCGGCTCAACAACAATAATGCGCGGGCCATCCCCCCATGCCTGACGCGCCAATGCAGCACATGCGCAAGCCAGACCGCCCACACCCGCTTGCAAGAATATATGCGTGGGGACTTCGGGCAGTTGTTCGATCGCCTCGGCCATCAGCACTGTATAACCCTCCATCAAGCGGTGAGGCCGCTCGGTGTAACCGTGCCATGATCCGTCCGAGAGCAGGTCCCATCCATTAACTTCCGCTGCTTTACCTGCCGCAAGAAGGCTTTGTTCATAGGTCTCGCCCTCGCGGATCACCTTTGCCCCTTGTTCCCCAAGCCGTGCGGCGAAAGTTTCGGGCACAGTCTGCGCAATATAGACCACCGATGATGCCCCGAATGCCGTAGCACCCGCAGCAACCGACATGCCATGATTGCCAGCGCTTGCGGTTACGTAGGTGCGTGCCGTTATATCGCCCTCCTGCGCGTCGCTGGCGATAACATATGCCGCCCCCAGCGCTTTGAAGCTGCCAAGGCCCATGCGCCCGCGCTCATCCTTGATCCAGACGTCTCTGACGCCTGCTTCGGTGGCGATAGCCGTTGCCGCGTGCAGCGGTGTGACCGCTGCCACGGGACAGCGCGCCACCAGTGCCTGCGCGCGCGCTGCGTCCTCGGAAGGCATCGGGATGTCATCAAGACCGACAAGCGGCGAAGGGCGGGTGGTGTGTAAAATTTCCATGACTGCAGCGTGAGGGCCAAGCCGCACTTGCGTCAAGGATTTTTGCAGCACCTTCCCCCAAAGGAACGGCGGATAGCGACAATCCGGAGCATCGCCCGCCTTTGCCCGGACTAAAGCACTGTCACAAATGCAAGTCGGGCAAGGATAAATGCGCAAGAACAGAGGGCGAAGAAATGCCATCTGTCAACTTTCGGCTGAGTTCGCCTGCGAAATCCTTTCAACTCAGCCATACAAGATCGAGGAACTTAGTCGCTCTCGCAGGGCGTACCTGCGGCAGCCCAGATTTCCAGATCCTGCGCCAGATCCTCGACGGAGCCAGGTGCGGGTGTGCGCCCTGCCCCTGGCACGAAGCCGTAGTTTACAAAGGCACTTGTGCGAACATGCTCAACCAACTCGACCAAATCAAAGCCGTCATTTGTGTCGGGGTTTCGCAACTGTGTGCAAACTTCGACGCTTGTTTTCCCATGCCACGCAAGCTCGACTGGCGGCAGCCGCCAGGCATCATCGATTTGGGGAGCAGCATGGGGCATTGCATTTTTGCCATCTGTACTGATGTGACACACACGGCAGGGAATGCTCTCGGCGCCGATCCGGCTTTCGCCTGCGACGATGTTCATGCCGTGCGGACGGGCCTTACCATAGCCGAGGTCGTCCCATACAGGCCGCCCGCTGTCGCCCACATGGCAATTGGTACAGCGCGGATGCGAGGTTACGGCAAAGATGCGGTCCCATGCGGCGGCCCCGCCCTCTTGCGCTTGCGCGCCTGCGGGTAGGGCTGCAGCGAGGAGTAACGCGAGAAACCTCATACGAAATCCACCGTGTTAAAAAATGGCATTTCGCGCAGGCGCGTGCCTGTTGCAGCAAAAATCGCATTGGCCAGAGCGGGTGCTGCGGGCGGTACAGGAGGCTCGCCGATGCCGCGAATGGCGGGATTATTTTCGAGGCCTCGCACTTCGATCACAGGGCACTGATGCATGCGCATCCCTTCAGCAAGGTGGTAATTGTCCTGCTCTGCACGTCCGTTTGAATAGGTGACTTCAGAATTCATCGCATGGCCCAAGCCCCAAATGACACCGCCCGCCACAATATTTTCGAAGTTAACCGGATCGACCACGCGGCCGACTTCGGCGGCGACCCAAACGCGGTCGATCCTGATGCCCGCATCGGTATCGGTCACTTCAACCACCTCCGCCACTGGCACCCCGAAGGAGGTGACAAGTGCAACGCCGCGTCCCTGTCGGGGCCCAAGAGGCGAGCCCCAATTGGACATCTGTGCCACAGCTTCCAGTACGGCGCGGGCATCAGGGTCGTTTGCAAGACGCAAGCGTTCCCCCATCGGGTCGGCACCTGCCGCATGGATAAGCTCGTCCATAAAACTTTCAGCGAAGAAACCGGCAGAAGACGCGCCGACAGAACGCCATGATGAAGTAGGGGCCAATTCAGGCACGGCATAGGCACGCACGCGCAAGTTCGGCACGGCATAGCGCATGTTCCATGCTCCCGCTGCGATCTGCGTATCCGGCCCCGGCACAGGCGCACCGAGACGGCGAGATTGAGAGCGCGATGCCGAAACGGTTGCGATATCAAGGTCCAATGCGGTCACCTGACCATTCGCATGCGCACCACGCCCGCGTGCCATACCAATCTGGCGGTTATAATCCTGCGCAAAATCCTCTTCACGGCTGAAGGTGAGTTTGACCGGTGTGCCCATAACCGTGCGTGCAATGTCAACGGCGACATCGACATTGTCAAATTCCAGACGATGACCAAAGCTTCCGCCAGCGTACTGGTTATGCAGATAGACCTGCTCTGTCTCCATCCCCAGACGCTTGGCGATGCGCTGCTGTGCAAAACCGGGGAGCTGGTGAGACACCCAGATATCCACACGCTCGGGCGTTACTTTTGCAACAGCACTTAGCGGCTCTAGCGGCTGGTGCGCCACGTAGGGGGCGCGGTATTCGGCCTCGACGGCCTGCACACCTTCCAGGGCGGCCTCGACGTCACCGTCATGACGCCACTCTTTATCCAACCGCTCGGGCGTAAAGGAAGCGGTGACGGCCTCCCAATGCTGGGCCTGTTCGGCGGGAAACGGTGCCTCGTCCCACTCATAAATAATTTCGTCCAGCGCCCGAAAGGCCCGCCATGTGTTATCTGCAATCACCGCCACACCATAAGGAAGCTCGACGATCTGCTTGAGGCCGCGCATCCCTTGGGCAGCAGAAGCATCGAAACTGCGCAGCGCGGCCCCCTTGCGCGGATTCATCCGCACAGAAGCATGTACCATGCCCTCCACCTTGAGATCGATGCCGTAGGTCTGCGCGCCAGTAGACTTATCGACAATATCCATCCGTTGGAGCGGTTTTCCAATCAATCGCCATTGCGATGGATCCCGCAGCACGACCTCGGTGACAGGTTCAATCTGCGCCGCAGATGCGGCAAGGTCCGTATACTCTATGCGTGCACCATCGGGTAGGATCACAGCACCGCGGGCGGTCTTGAGTTGGGTTACGTCAAGACCGGTTTGGATCGCTGCTGCTGCTTTGAGGGTTTCGCGTGCAACGGCGCCCGCCATCCGCAACTTGTCGAAACTGTCAGGCACCGAAGTAGAGCCGCCAGTCACCTGCGCGCCCAACACCTTCATCACAGCGCCCATCGTTGTGCGCATGGTTTGCGCGGCGAAGCTTTCGTCGTTGGACCGAAACGGCACTGCCTCGGCGGCGAGTGCGGTATTGTAATAGGCAGCGGCCGGCACGCCAGTGGTGGTCGTGATCTGGTCAAGATCGACGTCCAACTCCTCGGCGATAAGCATGGCCTGCATCGAGGCCGCGCCCTGTCCCAAATCGGTGTGCGGCGTCACGAAAGTGATGCCGTCCTCATTAATCTTCACCCATGGGTTAAAAATCGCATCCCCTGCATGTGCACTGTTCAGCAGCGGATTGGCCGGATCGCGCTTGACCAGATAGGTGCCAAAAGCCACCCCGCCCAGAATTGCGGCAGAACCCACAAGAAAAGTGCGGCGCGCGATTGTTTTCATGCGACCCATGGCTCAGGCTCCCTGCAATTTGGTTGCGGCGGTTTTGATGGCGGCGCGGATGCGCGGATAGGTTCCGCAGCGGCACAAATTACCACTCATCGCTTGATCAATCTGAGCGTCCGTAGGCTCGGCGTTCAGATCAAGAAAGCTGGCGGCCTGCATGATTTGGCCGGACTGGCAGTAGCCGCATTGGGCCACTTGATGTTCGATCCAAGCAGACTGCACTGCGTGCAACGCCTCGGCCGTGCCCAGCCCCTCGATGGTGGTGATTTCGCCATCAACATCCCCCGCCGAAAGTTGGCATGACCGCACGGCCACGCCGTCAACATGCACAGTGCACGCACCACATTGCGCGATGCCGCAGCCATATTTGACGCCCGTGATCCCCAGCTCGTCGCGCAGGACCCACAGCAGGGGCATGTCATCCTCGACGTCCACCTCGTGGGAATTTCCGTTAACTGTAAGTTTCATAGCATCGCACCTCAGGACAGGTCGTTTATTTATATTGCATCCGCTCGATCAGTTTGAGCACGAGACGGCGCGGCAAAAGCGGTATTAACCAATTGACCACAAAGCCGAGCGGTTGTTCGTTCACGGCCACCAGCGCACCCCGAAACATAGCATCGTAGCCGTATTTCGCCACAAAAGCAGGTGTTTTACCGCCATCCGCCACCAGTTTCGTACCATGCAGATCGGCGCGATCCGCAAAGCCGGTTTTGACATATCCGGGTGCCAGAACCGTGACCGTAACACCCTGCGGGCGCATTTCATGGTCCAGTGCCTGCGAAAAGCTTTGTACAAATGCCTTTGTGGCAAAATAAACCGCCTGCAACGGGCCAGGCATGAAGCCGGCAGTAGATCCTACATTAAGGATCCGGCCTTGCGCGCGTCTCGCCATATCGCGACCAAAGTGATGGCTGAGCTTGACCAGTGCCTTTACGTTGAGATCGATCATCGCCATCTCTTCGTCAATGGAGCGGTCGATATGCCGCCCGCGTCCGCCAAAACCTGCATTATTGATCAAAATGTCGATAGGAACGCCCAATTCGGCAACTCGCGCAATTAATTCCGCAGCGCCCTGATGGCTGCCCAAATCAACCGCTACAACATGCGCTTTGATTCCGTGTGCGTCCTCCAACTCGGCGGACAGCGCCTTGAGCTTACCCTCTGAGCGGGCGGTCAGGACGACATCACCACCCTTACTTGCGTGATAGCGGGCAAATTCGGTGCCAATTCCGGACGATGCGCCGGTGATGAGGGCAGTATTAGACATGTAAACTCCGACATCTGGGCAGCCTCTTGGCCGACCTTTCAATTGCCGTCTGGTCTATCATGAATGGTCACTTGCGCAACAGTAACGGGGGCGCGGGCCCTGCTTACCTTGCGCAACAGGCGCGCCGCTTGCGGGGGGCGCGCCTGTTTGATGGCTTGTGTCTTTGATTGTCTCCTGCGGCCTCGCTCAAAACTCGACAACAGCGCGGATCGATTTCCCCTCGTGCATCAGATCGAAGCCTTCGTTGATCTGATCAAGTGTGAGCTTGTGCGTGATCATGGGATCAATCTCGATCTTGCCGGTCATGTACCAATCGACAATCTTTGGTACATCGGTGCGGCCTTTTGCACCGCCAAAGGCCGTCCCGCGCCAGACACGCCCCGTCACCAGTTGGAAGGGCCGGGTAGAAATCTCGGCACCCGCAGGGGCAACACCGATAATGATGCTTTCGCCCCAGCCTTTATGCGCCGCTTCGAGAGCGGTGCGCATGACTTTTGTGTTTCCGGTTGCATCAAAAGTATAATCAGCGCCGCCCCCGGTCAGCTCGACCAGATGCGCGACGAGATCGCCCTCAACTTTTGACGGATTAACGAAGTCGGTCATGCCGAAATAGGTTCCCACCTCTTGCTTGTCATCGTTCAGGTCAACGCCAACGATCTGGTCTGCACCCGCAAGGCGCAAACCCTGAATTACGTTGAGGCCAATGCCGCCCAGACCGAAAACAATGCAGCGGGCGCCAATCTCGACCTTGGCCGTATTAATCACTGCACCGATCCCCGTGGTCACCCCGCAGCCGATGTAGCAGATTTTATCAAATGGCGCGTCCTTGCGCACCTTTGCCAATGCAATCTCGGGCACGACAGTATGGTTCGCAAAGGTAGAGCATCCCATGTAATGATGGATGGGCGTGCCATCGAGCATCGAGAAACGCGTGGTGCCATCGGGTAACTGACCGCGACCTTGCGTGATACGGATCTTCTGGCAAAGGTTGGTTTTTCCAGACAGGCAATACTCGCATTCGCGGCACTCGGGCGTGTAAAGCGGGATAACGTGATCACCCACTTCAAGGGTGGTCACCCCTTCACCCACTTCCATCACGATGCCCGCACCCTCGTGGCCAAGAATGCAGGGAAAGATGCCTTCGGGATCATCGCCCGAGCGGGTAAATTCGTCGGTGTGGCACAGCCCGGTTGCTTTAATCTCGACCAAGACCTCGCCACGCTTTGGTCCCTCAAGGTTTACCTCCATGATTTCAAGAGGTTTTCCTGCCTCGACGGCAACGGCGGCGCGGGTTCTCATCATGGTATCTCTCCTCAAAATATTCGCCCCACAGGGCCTAAAGGGGGCGGTTTTGTCAAGCAGGTCACGCGGGGGGGGGGCATGGCTCCGCACCAGGCACCAGAAAAAACCCCCTGCCCTACTGTCCCAGACTTCCCGTCAAGAAACGCAAGGGCGCGTGCCCTTGCGCTTTTCGCTACGTTCTAGACTTTGGTGATAACCGGATCTGAGGGGGCTGGCAGGTCAGGCTCGACCTCAGTGTAATCGGGCGCATCGAAAGTGGCCCATTTTTCGCCCTCCGGCAGTTCGGGCGGCATGTCACAGGACCGAAGGTGCATATTCACTTTTGCAATAAAATGCGCGGAAATCGGGGCGGTAACGAACAGGAAACCCATTACAAGCAGCTCTTGAATTGCACCGTTGTTAAATACCCCATTATAGATCACCGAGGCTAATAGAAGCGCGCCGATCCCGATGGTTCCGACCTTTGTGGGGGCATGCAGACGCGTCATGCTATCGTTGAATTTGAGCAGGCCAATCGCCCCAACGAGAGTAAAGCCTGCACCAACCACAAGGCAAAATATGACAGCGTAGATTGCGATAATTTCATACATCATTCGATGATGTCCCCCCGCAAAATGAACCGTGCGTAAGCTACGGTCGAGACAAAACCCAGCATCGCAATGATCAGCGAAGCCTCGAAATAAATCCGCGTACCCTGCGACAGCCCCATAAGTACAATCAGGCCAATCGCATTCACCACCATGGTATCAAGCGCCAGAATACGGTCTCCGGTACCGGGTCCGATCAAAACGCGGACCATCGACAAAATCTGGCACAAGCCGACGATTACAAACGCCAGTATGAGCGCGTAATCCATCAGTTCGGTTGCAAGGGTCATACAAAAATCTCCTTCAATCGGGCCTCATAGCGGTTTTTAATTTCGTCGCGTTCGGCATCAGGGTCTTCGGTGTGCAGGACATGCACCAACAGGTAGTGGCCGCTCTGCGACAGATCCGCCGAAACGGTGCCGGGGGTCAGCGTGATAGTACCGGCCAGCAGTGTAATCGCCTCCGGAGCGCGCAGATCCAGGGGGATGGTGATCCACGCAGGCTTAAGCTTGGAATTGGGGACCGAAAGGACAATCCAGGCGACCTGAATGTTGGCCACGATGATGTCCCACATCACCATCAACGTATAGCTGATCATCTTCACCGCGCGAAAGCCGACTGGCCGCTCGGGCCAGAAAGCGGCAGTCACGCGCGCGATGATAATGCCCAGGATCAGGCCGAACACGACCATCCCCGCGGTTAAGTCGTTTTGCAAAAGCGTCCAGACAACCGCCAGAAGTATCGTCAGCAGCGGGTGCGGAAAGAGCCAGTTGAACATTCGTGCCATTCTAGTGATCTCCTTCTTTGGCTGTCGCATCCGCACCATCCTTGCCACCGCTCATTTTGCCTGACGTGCCTAGAACTGTGGCGATGTATGTGTCAGGCGCAAAGAGTTGGGCCGCTGTCGCGGTGGTATAGCCGTACATGCGACCGGCAAATACCGTATGCGCGACCAGCAGCGCCAGCAGGCCGGCCACGGCGACAAACGACAGCGCGGCGGGCGCACTTCGGCCCGCAGGTGGCACAGGGGCTCCATCAGATTGTGCCTTCCAGAACAGGACAGATCCTGCCCGCGCAAAACCAACGACACTGATCAGGCTGGAAATCAATACGACCGCCCAGACCATGACTGCCGAAGGCGTATCGAAGGAGGCATTCAGCACCATAAGCTTACCCACAAAGCCCGACAGGGGCGGCAGGCCGGTCATAGCGATAGCGGCAACCATAAACAGCGCAGCGATCAAAGCGGCTCCCATCACGGGTGCCTCTGTCCGCAGTTCCAGATGACCGCGGCTTTTGCGTACCAGATCAACAATCAGGAAAAGTGCACCCGCGGCTAGCGTTGAATGGACCATATAATAAAGCGCCGACGCCATGCTCTCTTGTGTGAACAAGGCGATCGCCACCATCACCATCCCCATCGAGCTGATGACAGAAAAGGCCACAAGCCGGTCGAGCTTTTTCGCGGCGAGAACACCGATCGCACCCACCGCCAGCGACAGCAGCGCCACCGGCAGGAGCCATGTGCCATGCAGGCCTGCAGTGGCCTCAAGGTCGACAGGAAAGATCATCGTATACACACGGATGATCGCATAGGCGCCCACTTTGGTCATAATCGCAAACAGCGCGGCCACGGGCGGAGGTGCTTCGGCATAGGAGCTGGGCAGCCAGAAGTGCAGCGGAACCACAGCCGCCTTTATCGCGAAGACAAGGATCAAAAGAACCGCCGCAACCCGGATGCCCACAGTCTCGTTTGCGGTAATCATCTGGGCGCGCTGTGCCAGATCAGCCATATTGAGCGTGCCCGTTTCTGCATAGATCGCGCCCAGAGCAAACAGAAACAAGGTTGAGCCGAGGAGATTGAACAGAACATATTGCACGCCTGCGCGCAGCCGCGCATTGCCACCAGCGTGTATCATCAAACCATAAGACGCAATCAGAAGAACTTCGAAGAACACGAACAGGTTAAACAAATCCCCCGTCAGGAAAGCGCCCGCAATTCCCATCAGTTGAAACTGGAACAGCACATGGAAGTGGCGTCCCCGCTCGTCCCACCGCGATCCGATCGCGTAGAGCAGCACAAACAACGCCAGCACCGCCAACAGAAGGACCATCATCGTGCTCAGCCGGTCGCCCACCAGCACGATACCAAACGGAGCCGCCCAATCACCGAGCTTATAAAGCATGACAGTGCCGTCAGATGTTTCGATTACGAGGCCAAGTGCCATCGCGATCATGGCAAGCACGCCTGCCACCGAGAACACCCGCTGAATGCCCATATGATAGCGCGCCGCGAGGATAATAAACGGCGCAAGCATAGCCGGTAGAACAACCGGCATAATCAACCAATGATTCATGTCGCGTCCTTCCCTGTGCTGGGCTGATCGTCGATATGATCATCGTCCGTCCCCAGGTACGCCCCCAGTGCGATCATCACCACCACGGCTGTCATGCCGAATGAAATCACGATCGCAGTCAGTACGAGAGCCTGTGGTAAAGGATCTGAGTATGTGGTCGCGTCGGTCAGGATCGGCGGCGCGCCAATCGTCAGACGCCCCGAGGCAAACAAAAACACATTTACCGCATAAGTGAGGAGCGACACCCCGAGGATCACCGGAAATGTCCGCATGCGCAGCACCAGATACAGGCCTCCTGCGGTGAGAATACCGATAGCGGTTGCAACAAGGAATTCCATGTTATGCTTCCCCCCCTTTTAGCGCTTTGTTCTCGGATCGGGACGGGTTTATGTCCATGGCATAATCGCTGTCTTTGATGTGGGCGCGCCTTGCAAGGCGGCTGAACCCGTCGAGTGACAACATCACTGCCCCCACAACAGCCAGAAATACACCAAGGTCAAAGAGCGCAGCGGTCGCAATTTCGAACTCCTGAAACGGCGGAATGCGGACATAGGTAAAATCGGATGTCAGGAACGGCTTTCCCACAAACCATGACCCGATGCCCGTGAGGCCCGCAATAAGAACGCCTGCGCCAATTACCCCATGATGGGGATAGCGCTGCCGCTGGCTGGCCCAGCTGTAGCCGCTGGCCATATACTGCATCACAAGACCGATCGACACGACAAGACCCGAGATGAAACCGCCGCCAGGCTCGTTGTGGCCGCGCAGGAAGATGTAGAAACCCACCATCATGACCACGGGCATCAACACCCGAGTCATGACGACCATCATCATCGGATGCATATCGCCTGCCAACTCTTTGTCCGGCGTACGGTTCAGCAAACGTGCCCGTACAGGCCCCCCTAACAAGGTTTCGGTCAGCGCAAATATCAGCACAGCGGCAATACTCAGCACGATTATCTCGCCAAAGGTGTCGAAGCCACGGAAATCCACAAGGATCACGTTGACAACGTTTGTTCCGCCACCGCCCTTATAGCTGTTCGCGAGGTGGAATTCGGAAATTGGAGACGTGATCGCATCACGCAGCAGATAGTGATAGCTCAGGGCCATTGTCGCGGCCCCGCCCAACACCGCCACACCTGCGTCGCGGATGCGCCGCAAAACCGTGCTCTCGACGGGGGTCTCGTTGGGCAGAAAGTTAAGTGCGAGCAGAAGCAGGATCGTTGTCACAACCTCAACCGTGATCTGTGTCATTGCCAGATCAGGTGCCGAGAAAAATACGAAACCCACAGAGACCATGAGGCCCACAATACCGATCAGAACCAGCGACAGCAGGCGGTTGCGATGCAAAAACATCATACCTGTCACAGCAGCTACCAACATCAGCCACCCCGCAATCTCGATCGCACCGGCAGGTTGCACTTGCCGCGTGGGCGCGCCGACAGTGCCGGTTGCCCATGCGTAATATCCCGCAACAACCACAGTCACGGCCATCACAGCGCCATAGCGCGAGAAAGCACCATTGTGCAGCGGTAGCGTCAGCGCTTTGGCCAGCAGAACGACGCCATTGATCAGACCCTCGAAAATCGGCTTGGCCTCGGGGCGCGGGGTCGCGTCCCAAAGCTTGAGCAGTGGGTTGAAAAGGGCCAGAACAATCAAACCACCGAGAACTGCCACAATGGACATATAAAGCGCCGGTACCAAACCGTGCCAGATTTTGAAGTAGGCGGTGGGCACATCCGCCACACCTCCCAGCACTGCGGCAGTGATACTTTTGACCGCAGGCTCTGCTATAAATGGTGCGACACCGATCACCACAACCAGAACCACCAAAAGTGCTGGCGGCAGCCACAGACCCGCTGGGGGATCGTGCGGTTTTGCCGGATAATCGTCGCGCTGCGGTCCCAGAAATGTGTGACCGATTAGCCGGAAACAATATGCAGCGGAAAAGAGCGAGCCCACAACCGCAAGTGTCGGCACGATCCAGTGATTGCCACCCAGCACCGTATGATAGGCCTCTTCCAGCATCATTTCCTTGCTCAGAAATCCGTTGAGAAGGGGAATACCTGCCATTGAGAGCGCAGCAAGAGTTGCGATGACAAAGGTGACAGGCATGAGGTGGCGCAACCCACCAAGACGGCGGATGTCGCGGGTATGCGTCTCATGGTCGATGATCCCTGCCGACATAAAAAGTGCTGCTTTGAACGTGGCATGGTTGAGAATGTGAAACACCGCCGCCATCGCACCAAAGGCTGTGCCAGTACCCAGCAGCATCGTGATCAGACCCAGATGCGACACCGTCGAGAATGCCAAAAGTGCCTTCAGATCATGTTTGAACAATGCGATCACAGCCCCAAGGACCATTGTGATCAGACCTGCGCCTGTGACTAGCCAGAACCATTCGGGCGTACCCGACAGCACGGGCCACATACGCGCCATCAGAAAGATTCCCGCCTTAACCATCGTGGCTGAATGCAGATATGCGGATACCGGCGTGGGTGCCGCCATCGCATGTGGCAGCCAGAAGTGGAACGGAAACTGTGCAGATTTCGTAAAACAACCCAGCAGGATCAGAATAAGAGCGGGCAGATACAGCGGACTTTCCTGAATAAGTTCGCGGTTTTGCAAGATCACACTCAGATCATAGCTCCCCACAATCTGGCCGAGGAGCATCATGCCCCCGATCATCGCAAGGCCACCCATGCCCGTGACAGTGAGCGCCATACGCGCGCCCTCCCTGCCTTCTGGCAGGTGCTTCCAATAGCCGATGAGCAGAAAGGAAGAGAGCGAAGTCAGCTCCCAAAAGACCAGCAAGAGGAGGATGTTATCGGATAAAACAATCCCGACCATCGCGCCCTGAAACAACAGCAAATAGGTGAAGAACTCACCCATGTTGTCCTCACGCGCCAGATAGAACCGTGCGTAGGTGATGATCAACAGTCCGATACCCAGAATAAGCGTGGCAAAGAAAAAACCAAGCGCGTCGAGCATCAGGGTGAAATTAAGCCCCAGCGAGGGGATCCAGTCGGCGCGGAACGTAACGACATCACCGGCCATTACCGTGGGCAGGTTTGTCAGCAGCCCGATAAACGCCGCCAGCGTTATCGTAAACGTGACGCCCGCGCATGCGGCACGTCCCGCTTGATTCATCAAACCTGGCAGCAAAGCGCCGAGAAATGGCAAGGCAACTATCAAAAGAAGTGACACGTCTGCTCCATACTGTTGGGGCCCGCAGATGTTTCCCTGCTGGGCTTGTCGGCTCGCCCCGATATGGAATCATGACGAAAGTTCACATTAGTCTACGCGACATTTAGGAAAGGTGCGAACCGATACCAAGATGCGCAACGCAATTTATTGAGGTTTTCGTCATATACAACGGCCACCGTCCACTTCCATGCATACGCCAGTGATCATAGATGCCTCGTCCGAGCACAGATAGCAGGCGGCATTTCCCATATCCTCGGGCGTGGAAAACCGGCCCAATGGAATGGTCGAGATAAATTTTGCGCGCATCTGGGGCGTGTCCTCACCCATGAACGACTTGAGCAATGGCGTCTCCCCCGCCACGGGATTGAGGGCGTTCACACGCACTCCTGAGGGTGCCAGCTCGACTGCCATTCCCTTTGTCGCATTGTTCATCCAGCCTTTGGAGGCATTGTACCAGTTGAGGTTGGGGCGCGGTGAAACGCCTGCTGTTGACGCGATATTAAGGATATTGCCCTGCCCGCGTGCTTTCATCAACGGGACGATATTGCGCGCCGTGAGATAGACGGATTTGCAATTCACTGCAAAGACACGGTCGAATTCATCATCGCTGATCGTCTCCATCGGTGCAGGAAGATGGGTGATCCCCGCATTGTTGACCAGAATGTCGATGTGGCCCCATGCGTCCACCGCCTGCGCAGTCATGGCAGCAACGCTGGCTCCGTCAGCTACATCGACGGTCGCAACAATTGCATGTGCGCCCATTTCCTGCCGCAGATCTTCGGCCATGGCGGTATTAAGATCGGCAATCATGACCTGGGCGCCTTCGGCCACAAACTTACGAATTATGCCCGCGCCAAAGCCCGAAGCGCCGCCTGTTACAATGGCTGTTTTCCCTTTGAGACGCACCGCATGATCCTCCATGTTATCGTGAATATTATCCGTGAAACGCTGCGACAGTTTTAAGCGCAGTAAAACCGTAAAGCGCCTCGAACCCTTTTTCGCGGCCATGTCCGGACAGGCCCGACCCGCCAAAAGGCAGCTCGACACCTCCACCGGCACCGTAATTGTTCAAAAACACCTGGCCCGCGCGCAAAGCACGTGCCAGCCGCATCTGCCGCGCCCCGTCGCGTGTCCAAACTGAGGCGACAAGCCCGTAGGCCGTACCGTTTGCAATCGCCAATGCCTCTGCTTCGTCCTCAAACGGGATAATCACCTGTACAGGGCCAAAAATCTCGTCTTGTGCAAGCGTGTGACCGTGCGGCACGCCCTCGAATAGCGCAGGCGCGAAATAGGCCCCGCCTGACGGGGCACCCCCCTCAACCTCGCCCCGCGCGACCAGATTGAGGTCGGCGCCTTTGGCCAGAAACCCTTCGACGATCTGTTTTTGTCGCATGGATACCAGAGGTCCGACGCTCAGGTCCGCCATAGCCGGACCGGCACGGAGCGCGCGGTACCGCTCCGCCATTTTGCTCACTACCGCATCATACACGCCGCGCTGCACCAGGATCCGCGAAGAAGCAGAACAGGTCTGGCCCGCGTTCTGGATTCCAGCATTGACAAGAAACGGCAGAGCCGCGTCGACATCGGCATCGTCAAACACCAACTGCGGAGATTTTCCGCCCAGCTCCAGCGTAACGGGCACGAGATGCTGCGCGGCAGATTGCTGGATCAGCCGCCCCGTGCCCACCGATCCGGTAAAAGAGATGTGATTTATCCCGCTGTGCGCCGTGAGCGCCGCTCCGGCCTCCGCGCCCAGGCCGGACACAATATTGAGGGCACCATCGGGCAACCCTGCGCGCCGCGCCAACTCGCCAAAGGCGAGTGCTGTCAGACAGGCCTCCTCGGCGGGTTTGAGGACGACCGCGTTGCCTGTGGCCAGTGCAGCCCCGACCGAGCGGCCGATGATCTGCATGGGATAATTCCACGGAATGATATGCCCCGTGACGCCATGCGCTTCGCGCAGAGTATATACAGTATAGCCGTCAAGATAAGGGATCGTCTGGCCGTGCAACTTGTCCACCGCACCTGCATAAAACTCCAGGTACCTTGCAAGTGCGACAACGTCCGCACGCGCCTGAGTGAGTGGCTTACCCACGTCCAGCGCTTCGAGCTCTGCCAGTGCGTCAATGTTCTCAAGGACCAGCGCGCCGGTCTTTTGCAAAATACGCCCCCGCTCTACCGCAGTGGCGCGGCCCCACGGCCCCTCGAAGGCGGACCGCGCTGCCGTCACGGCACGGTCTATATCCGATGCCCCGCCCCGCGCAATCTC
Organism: Sulfitobacter guttiformis; assembly: GCF_003610455.1. Taxonomy (NCBI): domain Bacteria; kingdom Pseudomonadati; phylum Pseudomonadota; class Alphaproteobacteria; order Rhodobacterales; family Roseobacteraceae; genus Sulfitobacter; species Sulfitobacter guttiformis. The sequence continues at coordinate 1,171,480 of NZ_RAQK01000002.1, forward strand.
GCACAATGTGCTACCATCAGATGGATTCACCAAAGGCAGTGTCTGTCCGCTGTCGCACGGTGCCCACCTTCCTCCGATCAGGCAATGGGTAGGATCAATATCAAGCGGGCGCAGGGGCATGGGATCGTCCTGAATGAGTTTTTCGCAGCTTGGCAATCATGCGCGATCTTGGCAAGGTGGTTAACGCGCTGCCTCGCTCGCAAAGCCGCTCTCCTTTTTCCGGCACAGGTTCATGTTACCGCATCACGTATTTCCGGATAACGCCACGGAAACTCGGCCTCGGTCTCTATTAAAGTTGCGGATTGACAAAACATGGCCACATTTAAGTCCCAATTTCGGTTCTAATTACAATATGTGTTTATTGTTCACTGAAGGAACTAGGTTATGTCACGTACATGGATCATTGGCGCGGTTGCCATTACCGCAGTTGCAGCGCTGAAGACCTTTATTATTATACAGTTTCTGATGCCCGATACTGCTGTTAGCTTCGCTACGGTATCCGGCCTCTTCGCGCTATTTTTTGCTCTTACCGCAGCAGTGGCCTACGTCAGCTTCACCCAGTTGCGCGCCCTGATGGAGCGCCAACGAAAAGAAAAACTGGCCCCCGGTGCCGGAGAGCCTGTGGCGAAGGAAACCGTAATTTTGCGCAATGCGACCACATGGGGATTGTCGCAAGCGGAAGCAGATGTGGCAATTTTTGTGGTCAAAGGTTTTTCGAACGGTGAAATCGCGGAAATGCGTGGTTGCGCTATTGCTACTGTTAAGACCCAACTGGGCCGCATTTACCAAAAATCGGGCCTCGCTTCGCGTTACCAGCTCATCGCTTTTGTAACCGACGAAGTATGCTCGATGGCCAATGAGCATGAGGAAGAACCAGCGCAAGTGGTGACACGAAATGTCCTCCCTCTTTCAGGGCGAACTAAATCGGCTGCACCGCAGAACCAAACTCACCTCGCCTGAGGATAGCTTTTCCAACGGCACCATTTCTTTTGACAGCCGCCCAGACTGGTCCCTGCCCTAGCGGACCAGTTGGACCGTTTCGCAATGATGTCCGGTGAGTTCCAACTCCCCAGCACCCAGTTCAAGCCCCGCCGCGCCCAGCGCAGAGTCGAGCACAGCATCAACCGGTGTTGTCAGGGTAGACAGTAATCTGCCCGGCAGAGCGTTGAGCAATGTCGCGATGAGCGGTGCGGCAGCACCTGCGACCAACCCCTCCTGCCCCGGCTTTACACGAAATTCGGTGTTTTGCGTCGACAGCAGCCCGCCCACGGCGGAGGTCAACAATTCCCCGGAGCCGAATGAGCGTATAACGTCAGCGTTCATAATATCTTGGCGTGTGAATGTAACAGTCTCAGACTGAGATTGCCCCACTGGAACATAAGAGCGGGCCTGAATCGTAATGCCCGTGACCTTGAGCGAGGTGACGAGTAACGGGATCGTCAGGTTAACCTCCAACATGTCAGCAAACTCAAGACTGGCAGGATCTACCGCTCCGGATGATTCGGGAAGTTTGCCCAAATAGAGGGCGGCCACAGCTGTGCCATTGGCGGGATGCAGCGGGATCGATGATGTCGAAAACCGCGCCGCTACATCAAGCGGGTTGGGAGTGCTACAACCGATCTCCTCAAGGGTGGCAGTAGCGCCCGCGACCTCGGCGTAAATCGGAAGATTGACAGAGGCAATTTCGATACCGTCACCAAAACCGCCAAGCAAAGATGTCGCAACTTTGGTTTCCGATTTCAAACGGACTGCCGCGCGGTGCAATTGCACCCCCTCCTCACCCAGAGCGATGAGGCCGGACCGTGCAGGCGGCTCACCTGCTGTCAGGATCGTTTTAGTGGACAGGATGCCCGATATATTCACGTTAGTATTAATATTGATACCGGTTCCCACGGTTTCCGTAGCCGCCAAAGAACGCACTACATCAAGCGCCGAAAAGCGCACGCCCGACAGGAACTCTGTTGCTGTTAGGCCAAGGTCCGTATCAATACCGCCGACCAGCGACCGAAGTGTAAAATTATCCCCGCCTGCCGCATTGCGCAGCCCGTCAAGCTGAACAGCCAAGGCGGTAGGCAAAAGCGTTTGAAGTGCTCCAACCAGTTGTGATCCGTTTGCCGTGGCATTCAGGATTTCGGCCGGATTGCGTCCCACTTCGATATTGAGCGCGGCGAACAGCAGTTCAAGATCTACGCTGGTGTCATCAAGCCGCTGCAGGTCACCCGCGTTGATTGTCGCATCAATGCCGAATTCCTGCGCCAATAAGGTGTTGAGAGCATCCCCATCGAGATTTGTGATATGACTGCTCAACGAAAAACTGGCCGCACCAGTGCGTGTTGCGAGGGCCGATCGATGAAGGTTTACATGGGTATCACGGGTGAAAATACGGGCAAAATGCAAGGGTGCATCCTGTTGCAAAACAACGCGCACGCCGTTGATCCCCGGACTGCCAGCCGCAAGGACCTGAAACCGGTCTTCGGGTGCGATCGCGGGATTGCGAAGGAAACGGCCCAACTCAAGGGTTTCAAGCGCGTCAGTGCGGCTCCTGTTGCGGGCCAGCGTCTGATCGGCACGCGCAGTCGCCTCATCGGGGTGGCCAACCGCACTCATTGCTGTGAGATCGCTTGTCGATTGCAACATCGCCCGCTCGCGGTAAAGGGACGCGACGTCGACACCAAGTGCCGCGAAGCCAAGCAGCACGACCAACAGCAGCGCCACGATAACGGCAACCGCGCCATCTTCGTCGCGGGCAAAACCGGAAGTCGGGTTAATATGCAACGTATGCGCTTCCGTTAATTGTTGTGATCCCGAGCTTTAAAAAACCGTTCGCGATATCCAACAACGAGCCGTCCACGTCGTATACTACGGACACTGTGATCCCATCTACTTCCGCTGTGTCGAAGGCGATTGTGGAGGTTACGGCATCCTGAACCAACAAGGGATAGCGCGCGCCTGCTTCGTTCAAATAGCTGCGCGCGATCGCACGTCGTTCTGCCTCGTCAAGGCCCGACACACTGGAGCGTGCAGCACCCGAAGCAAGCTGGCTCACGGAATGGCTGACACCCATGAAATATCCAACAGTCACGATGCCAAACACAAGGGTCAGCAGGATCGGTGCAATCAGTACAAACTCCACCGCAACGGCGCCGGACTGATCGGCACGAAAACGAGACAGAAAGCGGGATTTAAAGGGGACCATGTGCATCAGCCTCCGTTCAGAATGTTGTCAATAACACTGAGCGCGGCAGGGCCAACCAGCACGACAAATACCGCAGGCATGATGCAGAAGATCAACGGCAGTGTCATGAGTACAGGCAAGCGTGCGGCTTTTTCCTCGACCGCCATCAAACGGTTTGCACGCTGTTCGTCGATAAGGGTGCGCATGGCGCGCGAAAACGGGGTGCCGTAGATATCCGACTGGTCGAGGGTCTGGGTAAAGACGCCAATCTCCGGCAGCGGGACACGAACGCCCAGCTTTTCATAGGCAGCGCGGCGATCATTGGTCATCTGCATTTCTGACACCATTTGCAGGATTTCCTGCGCCAGCTCAGGGCTATTGGTGGCCAATTCGGCGGCAACACGGTGCAAAGCGGGCTGCGGCCCCAGCCCAGCCTCCGAAGAAATCACCAAAAGTTCCAACAGATCGGGAAAGCTGCGGCGGATGCGGCCCAGACGTTCCTTGCGGCGCTGGTCCACGAAAAAATCCACCCCTTTGGAAAGGGTAAGGGCCACAGCAATTACACCCGCGCCGGGCATGACCATCGCAATACCCAAAGGTTTCGTCATCAATACCCAGATTACACCGGCCACCACAGCAACCAACGGTACAACAGTTTTGAGAAAGGCGTAGATCAGTAGTGCATCACGCCCTCGATATCCGGCCGAGGACAGATCGGCGGCAGCATCACTTGCCTCCCCGCCTAGAACTACAGATACACTTTCACCCATGCGGGCGACGACACGGCGCAATTTGCCCAAGTGATAGGCAAGGCTGCCGCCCTGTCGTTGAGGCGCGGAGGTTGTACGCGAAAAGCTGCCTGTGCCCGTTGCACGTTCAAGACGTTTGGACAAGCGCACACGCTCCCGCTCGGACTGGAACAGGGCAGCGATACCCATCATCGAGAGAAGCAGCCCGCCAAGAGCGAGCCAGAACACGGTTTGCGTCAGAATATCAGACATCAAGCTTTCCCATCTGACGCATCATAAACACCCCGAGGCCGATACTTGTAACAGCGACAGCTGACATCATCTGCCCGCGTGGATCAGAATAGAGCGGAGCAAGATACGCGCCGTTGAGCACTGCAATCGCGAGCGCCACGGCAAAGGGCAATGAGGCAAGGATCAGCGCGCTCGCGCGGGCCTCGGAAGACAATGCGCGGGCTTTCTTTCGCAGCTTGCGGCGTTCGCGCAACTGGCCTGCGAGGTTCTCCATCGTCTCGATCATATTGCCGCCCGTCTCGGCCTGAAGGGAGGTGGCAACTGCGAAGAAGCTGACTTCGGGTGTGGCTACGCGGGCCTGAAGGCGCGCCAGACTGTTGCTCAGAGTCTCGCCCATGCAGATTTCGTCATGACAGCGGGTAAATTCACGATGAACCGGCCCTTTTGAAGTCTCGACAACAATTCCGATGCTGTCCGAAACAGGCCGACCAGCCCGCAGGCCACGCGCAAAGACATCCAGTGCCTCGGGCAACTGCTCGGTAAAGGTGGCGCGGTAATATGCTTGCGCAATTCGCACAGCGGCGAATACGATCAACAGCGGCACAGCAATGGCCACAGGAATTGCCAGCAGCGGATGCAGGCCCAGCGCCAGCACCGATAGCGCGTAAATCCCGAGCGTTCCGAGTGAGGCCTGAACCATCAACTCTGTGATGCTAACGTGCAGGTTCGTTTGGGCAAGTTGTGCGTCGAGATGGGCGAACAGGCTGTTCTTTTCATTCTTGCGCGGCTTTGCGCGGTCCACTGATGGGGCGATGGTCAGGGCAGTGCCCTGCCGCACCCGCTGAAGGCGCGCAGTGTGGCGGCGGCGCTGACGATCAGCGGCAACTACAAGACACAGAACCAACCCTGCAAACAGAGCGATACCGGTGCCAAAGATCAGAACGGTCCAAACCATGCCTCAGCCTCCCAACAGCGCGTCGAGCGCGTCACCAAGGCCGTATTCGGCGGCGCGGCGCGCAAATTTCGGGCGATAGCCGGAGTATCGGAACTCGCCTTTTACCTCTGCCCGTGTGCTTGAGGGATCGGCATCAAAGGTAAACAGCTCTTGCAAGGTGATTGCATCGCCCGCAAGGCCTGCAATCTCGGAAATCGAGGTGATCCGGCGTTTGCCGTCCCGCATACGCGAGACCTGAATGATGAGGTGAACCGCATCCACCAACTGGCGGCGCACTACGCCTGTACCAGGTGCGAACCCTGCAAGGGCTGCCATACTCTCAACCCGTGTCAGCGCCTCGCGGGGGGTGTTGGCGTGCAACGTGGACATCGAGCCGTCATGGCCGGTGTTCATCGCCTGAAGGAGATCGAGCACTTCGTCGCCGCGAATTTCGCCAATAATTATCCGGTCTGGGCGCATCCGAAGAGCGTTGCGTACCAGCGTCCGCATGGTAATCTCGCCCGTTCCCTCGACGTTGGGTGGGCGTGTCTCGAAGCGGACAACATGGGGCTGCTGGAACCGCAACTCTGCCGCATCCTCGATCGTCACAAGGCGCTCGCCCTCTGGAATGAATTGGGACATGGCATTCATCAGCGTTGTTTTGCCAGAGCCGGTGCCGCCTGATACCAGTATGTTGAGGCGCAATATGGCAGCCATGGCAAGGAAGTCAGCCATCTGCTGGGTCATGCTACCGCCTTTTACCAACGCCTCCAGCTTTACCGGATTTGCGGGAAATTTACGGATGGTAATGGTAGGCCCATCAATTGCCAGCGGGGGCACCGCGACGTTTACACGGCTGCCGTCCTTTAGGCGGGCATCGACCATCGGCTGGCTTTCGTCTATGCGGCGACCAACGGCTGCCACGATCCGGCTTGCCACAGCGAACACATGGGCATTGTCGCGAAAGCGGATGTTGGTGAGGACAAGCTTGCCAGAGCGCTCGACATAGACCTGATGCGGGCCGTTCACCATGATATCGGTCACGGTATCGTCTGCCAACAATGCCTCCAGCGGGCCAAGACCAAGCATATCTGCCAGCACTGCCGTCACAAGATCGGAAACCTCGCGTCCGTTCAGGCGCATCTTGCGCTCCTCCGAGACCGTGCGGATCGCGTCGCGGATCAGCTGCTCCTGCTCGACCCGTGGTTGCGATACCAATTTGGAGAAATCCAGCGTTGTGGACAGCGCCTTTACCACCTCGTTTGAGGTGTTCATCAGATCGCCCGACGGCTCACGCACCAACGGGGTGGTTTTAGGCAACGCCTCGATTTGTGCTGCGGATTTGGGCGCCTCAGGTCTTTGCGGGCGTGGTTGCGGCGATTTGGCAGGGGTGGCTGCCTTCACTGCTGCTGGTGTGGCGGGGACGACTTCAAGCACCGGCTTTAAATTGGCACTTGGCGTACCAGGCGCGAGCGCGGCAGTCGCAGCCTTGAGTATTTCGCGCTGGACGGACAGCGGCCATGTCACGCCGGAGTTCTCGATTACATAAGACACAGCAACGTTTGCACGTTCAGCAGCCGACAGACCGGCAGCATTAATCTGCTTTGCGATATCAAGCACCTGAGACAGAGCATCATCCATCGCCACATTCGGGGAAAGGAGGGTCATGAGAATATCCTTTTAAGTAGCGGCAGACGTTTTGATTTTGCAGCCGGCGCAGGCCGGGCGCTCGCCTTGGCCCAGATCGCTGCAACAGATTTTGCATATGCACCGCGCGGCTGCATCTCGATCAGCGGACGGGCGGCGCGGTGTGCGCGCATCAGCGGTACATCGCTGCGCGGAAGCGTTGCGGCGATAGCATGACCAATCGTTTTGGCCACATCTTTTTGGGACAGTTTTGCATCTTTGCGCAGGTCCGACAGCACGGGGATAATCCGCAGATCGGGTGCTTGTGCCGCAAGCGCATCAATCAGGCGGCGCGCTGCATTCACGCCGGAAAATCCGGTCGGGATCACAAGAACCAGCACATCGAACCGGCGCGCCAGTTCGGGCTGTTGCATCAGGTGATCGCGGGTCACATCTGTGATCACCACATCGAATTCGGCGCACAGCGGGGAGTATAGACCAGAAAGCCCCGCCTCATAGGTTCGGGCATCCTGCCCGATCCGAACCTGATGGGAATACAGCGAGAGACGGTCGTTCAAATGATCCATCGTAGCTGCAATGAACGTCTCGTCGATCCGGTCTGGAGACATTAGCGCCTCGAACAAGCCGACAGTCTCTTCGCGGTCCAGATCAATCGCTTGGGAACCAAAGCGTAAATCGGCATCGATCAATGCGGTGCGCAGGGCCGCGCCCTTTGCCGCGGCCGCATGAAAGCCAAGGTTCTGAGCCAAAAGGCTGGCGCCCACGCCGCCGTTACTGCCGACCACAGCGATAGACATTGTTTTTGTGATGAATTCAGGTGCGGCAGCGGCCGGCTCTGGCACGAGGGAGGCTGGAACGCTCCGCTGGACCGAGAGGATCTCCTCGGCGGTGACGGGAAGGGCGAAGTATTCAAGCGCACCTGCTTTTATAAGGGCGCGGTAGGTGGTGATGTCGGATTGTGCGCCCAGCACGATAACATCAGTACCTGTGCGGCAGATCTCTGTCACACATTCGCAGGCCATCTCAACGGGAATATGCCCTATCTCCGCAAGGATGATCAGGGGCGCATTTTCTTCGGTGCAAACGCGCGCTGCGCCACTCAGACCACCACCATGCAAATCGTCACTATCGCCCACGCTGGTCTCGAGGACCGAACGGGCAACTGCCGCACCTTCATCAGTGCAAACATAAGCGGCGATATGGACGGTGGTATGATTGACGTTGGCATCGAATGGCATGGGACTTACCTGTGGATGAAAGGAATATGGCGGTGCGCGCCAAGAACTGCGCACACCGCATTTTCTTCTAAGATTTGTTATGGAGTGGCTGTTGAAGCGGGCTTGTTGTCTGTCAGCGCCTGGCTCATGGTTGCGAAGCCTTCGTTTGTCTGCCCACCGAGTGTTGCAACAGTACCGACGATCACCGCGCCTACCAGAGCGGCGAAGAGGCCGTATTCGATTGCAGTGGCGCCATCTTCGTCCTTGGAGAATGTTTTGGCGAAGGCTTTGATTGCTGTGCGTGTCATTGTCATTTCGTGGTCTCGCTTTCGAGGTTGGGGGGGATCGTTGGTGACCCGTTGATGAGACTGAACATGCAGCACAAATTAACATTGTTATATCCACCAAGGGTCGCTCTGCCCCAACTCCGCCCTAAAGAACCACCTGTATCATACCAAGGTCGTACGCCTTTCGGACCGCATTGTGGCAGGGCACCGCCCCAATTACGGCAGAGTTGCGATGCGGTTAATTGCGGCACTTTTTCCGCTGCCAACGAAGGCAAAAGTTCGGCACATCCGGTGGGTGTTGCACAGATTTTCTGGTCCATTCGATCCCAAAATTAACCGAAATTTAACGGTGTTCGAATCGCGACGGAATCGGCTTTTGCCGCATCTTCTTTCGTCCGAATGGGGATGTATCGCCTGCGGTCACATGACCACGTCGACAATGCTGACAAATATGCTTAGGCATCAGAGATGTTTTTGCGCAGATGTAATGCGTTGGAACCGGACATCGGCCCCGCGGCAAAAGGCATTCCATGACCCCCTTTATCCTCAATACACTCAGCGACCTGCGAAACCTTGGTGTCGATACGATCATTGATGTGCGTGCCCCTGCCGAATTCGCCGAGGACCACCTTCCCGGTGCCGTCAACATGCCCGTGCTCACCGATGAGCAGCGTGCCGAGGTCGGGACGATCTATACTCAGGTCAGTCCGTTCAAGGCACGCAAGATCGGTGGCGCACTTGTAGCACAGAACACCGCACGCCATTTACAGGGACCTTTGGCCGATAAGGAAGGCGGTTGGCAGCCGCTGGTCTATTGCTGGCGCGGAGGCCAACGCTCGGGCGCGTTTGCCACCATCCTCGATCAGGTCGGCTGGCGCGTGCAGCTATTGAAGGGCGGGTACAAGAGTTACCGCAGTCAGGTTGTCGCAGCCCTCTACGACACCCACCTGCCCCATCGCCTGATGCTTGTGGACGGCGGCACGGGCACGGCAAAGACGGCGCTGTTGCACGAGCTTGCGGCGCAAGGCGCGCAAATACTGGATTTGGAGGGACTGGCGGCGCACCGAGGGTCCCTGTTCGGGCGCACCGCAGAGGCACAGCCAGCGCAAAAGATGTTCGAAAGCCGTCTTGCTGTACAGCTCGGCACACTTGATCCTCACAAGATAACGTTTGTGGAGGCCGAAAGCTCGAAAATCGGTGAGCGGATGATACCTGCCGCACTTTGGGCGCGGATGGCGGATGCGCCGCGTATGATGATCAGTGCACCAATAGGGGCACGCAGCAGTTTTTTATGCGATGCCTACGCCGACCTGACGCAGGACAAGATTGAATTTAGCGCGCTGGTTGACCGTTTGCGTCCCTACCACTCTGCTGCCCGAATTACCGAATGGCAAACCGAGGTTGAACACGGAAACTGGCAGAAACTGGCCGCAGATCTGATCACGCACCACTACGATCCCCGCTATGCCAAATCTGTAGCGCGCAGGGAGGATGCCGTTCATCATGTTACATTGCCCGATCTGGAGGTAGGCACACTTGCCCGCGCCGCCAAAGCGCTGGTATCGCGATTCAGCTGAGACGCAGGCGGCCCGAACCGGCGGACAATCGGCCAATCACATGGCCCGCACAACCTTGCGCCTCAAGCGCTGTGATAACTTGCGCGACCACGGTCGCGGGCACTGCCGCGAGCAGACCGCCCGCCGTCTGCGGATCATATAGCAGGTCGTCCCCAGCGCCCTCTACCGGCGCATCCGCACGGTTGGACGCCATGAGCGAGGACGATACACCCGCCTGCGACAGCGCCTGCGCTCCGGCATAAACCGGAATTGCATTGGCATTGATCCATGCATCCAGCGCCGCGCCCTCACACATTGCGAGCACATGCCCGGCAAGGCCAAAACCGGTAACATCCGTCATCGCATTTGCGTGCGGAGAAATGATCGCCGCCTCGCGGTGCTGCGGTTGCGACATGATGGCAAGGGCCGCTGCGACATCGCGCCCATCGGCTTGACCGGCCATATCGGCAGCAAGAAGAACGCCGGAGCCGATCGGCCGCGTCAGGATCAGGACATCGCCATCCTGCGCGCCGCTCACAGTGAGTGGCATCGCGTCGCGTGTGCCCGTCACCGTAAAGCCGATTGTGAGCTCTGAACCCATGGTCGTGTGACCACCGACCAACTGTGCACCCGCGGCAGCCATCACTTCGTTGGCTACGGCCGTGATCTCGGCAATGGTGCGCGCCTGGAGCGCCTCAGACATCTGCGGCACCACAATCGAGGCAAGCGCAACCTGAGGCCGCGCGCCCATCGCCCAGACATCGCCCAGCGCATGAACAGCGGCGATCCGCGTCATCATTGCAGGATCTTCAATAGCGCTGCGCAGGTGATCCGTGCTTATCACCTGAAATCCGCCTCCGTCCTTTCGCAAAATGGCTGCATCATCGCCTGCCCCGGTAACCACTTCGCCTGATGGCTGCGCCAGTCCTGCCAGCGCACCTGACAAAATTCCTCGCCCGACCTTTGCACCACAGCCGCCGCAGAGGGGCTTTGCCGTGAGTATCTGCGCGGCCCCTATTGCCATTGAGCCCCTTGGTTGTGGCACTTGCATCGTTGACAGATCGCACAAGCGGTCCATGAAACTTTGGTCGATCCGGTCTTTCCAGCGCCACAAATATGTGCCCTGCACCGCCAAACCAAACTTCTCTGCGATGGCAGATTTACCCCCTAACGAGATCAACTTGAGATAGTTTTTTTGGGGCTTCCATGTCTTGCGCCTGCCGCCACTTAGAGCGGCACGCAGGTTGTGATGCAGAACGGGTGCGGCCCGCACTGCAAACACCCCAGCCTTGGGGCGTGGCGCATGGGGCATGACGGCGCAATCTCCAACAGCAAACACGGCTTCATCATCAATCACGCCAAGATCAGGCCCTATCTGGATGAAGCCGTCTGTCAGAGGAAGATCGGTTTGGGCGATCCATTTATGGGCAAACGCCCCTGCCGCCCCGACACATAATGCAGCCGGAACAGATTTGTTCCCCTCCAACTCAACCGCGCCTTCCTCGATGCGGACAACTTTTGCATCTGTGAGCACCGTTATGCCCAACTGAGCCATCGCGTGCAGTATCCGCCGGCGCACCATGTTGCCCACGCCCGATATTTGCGGCCCTGCCTCGATCACGGTGACGCGGGGCATGACATCCGAAGCGCGCAATGCAAAGGCCATCGCCATGGCCAATTCGCACCCCGCGACCCCGCCGCCGATCACCGCGACATCCGGCGCCACCTCTCCCTTTGCTGCGCGGGTTGAAAAATCGCGCCATCGCGCGGCGTAGATATCCAGCGGCTTGGCCCCGATGGCGTGCTGTGCAAAGCCCGCCAGATTCATCTCTGCCGTTATCCCTACGTCAATCGAGGCGACATCATAGGCCACCGGGCCGCGACTCTCCAGCATCACCTCGCGGCGCGTGCGGTCGATACCAACCGCTTTGTCGAGCAGCAATCGCGCGCCTGCATGACGGCAAAGGCGCACCAGATCAATCTCAAGATCATCGCGGCCATAATGCCCCGCGACATGACCGGGCAACATACCGGTATAGGGTGCGGTCGGGCCGGGGTTGATAACAGTAAGCCGCGCGCCCGGAAGGGGGTTCATCCCCCACGCCCTGAGCACCAAAGCATGCGCATGGCCCCCGCCCACCAGAACAAGATCACGGGTAAATGGAACGGTTGGGGTCACTGTATATCCTCGGACTTTGGTATCGGCTGTCTAAAGCAAAGCGCAATATATACATGCGGAAAAGCGATGTCGTTCATATCACGGTCGAGACCGAAAAGCGCCCCACCGGTAAAGCGAACCAATTAGGATTGACGCTTTAGTCCGCAGTATCCGCATTTGTCCTGCCATAGCAACAGTATGCCTTGACCGTGTTACTCACGCTTGCGTCAGACATGCGTCAGGCTGATCAAGGGCGTTTTTCCGTCCAGCCATTATGCAATTTCATCATAGGATGGTCTTGCCTTGTGCCACAACTGGTGAGAACGTTAACCTTTAGCGAAGCAGCCCCAAAGACCGCAGCCGCTATAAGGTTAATTTCTTGCTCACAGCGAGGAGTCAGCAAGACAGTCCTAAGCAATGAAAATACTCACACGCAAACCATGAGGTGCCGGACAAATGTTATCCAAAACTGGAATTTCGTCAAATGAGGGTGTTCCTTTGACCCCTATGCAGCTTGGCATGATTTCGGAAAGCGTTGCCTCCGGCATGCCTTGGGTAAATATAGAGCAAGTTGTCGTGCATTTTTCACCAACGCCTATAGCAGATGAGGAAGTCAGTGCAGGGCTTGGAGCACTTCGGGACAGGTACGATGCGCTGCGCGTCATGCTTTACACGAATAATGTCGGCCGCCTGGGTCAGTCTTTCGAGGTGCCTGGACCCATACCTTATGACGTGCTCGAACAAGAGGCACTTTCAGACACATCGTGGCAAACAGATCTTGAAAACTTTCTTGAGGCCGATCGCCTTCGCGGGTTCGATCTGGTTGGGCGACCTTTATGGCGTGCTAGTCTTTTGCGGTGGCAAGGGCAGAAAACGGTGCTGGTGCTAACGATGCACCATGCAATTGCCGACGGGCGTAGCATGGCACGATTGGCAAGGGAGTTGATAGAGTACTTGCGCAGCGGCGCCTTGCCGTCAGCCTCGTCCGGTACGATGAGTTTCGAGGCATTTTGCAAGGCTGCATCCAGCTTTGTTCCCAACGAAGATGCCACAGCCGCTTATTTCAGGACTTATCTAAAAGACATCGAGGACGCGGGTGCGCTTTCTTTCGTTAACAGTTCAGAAATCGTTGCGACGGGTGTGAGGAAACGCCAGCTAGTGGCAAGTCTGCCTCCCGATGATAACCGGAAACTGGCACAGGCAGCTGCCCTGTTGGGGGGGACCACAGCCAATATGGTGCAGGCGGCATGGGGCACGCTGATTTCTCGCTGGCAAGGAAAGGACGCCGTAACCTTCGGCGTTGTCAGATCAGGGCGTCATGCATTTCCCGACACTGAAGCGACTGTCGGATGCCTGATTAATACATTGCCCACCTGTGTAAAGCTATCGGCTGATTTGACGGTGGCCGCATTGGTGACTGCGCTGCGCGACCATACACTGTCCCTACATTCGCTCGAACAAACACCTCCCGATCTGATCCGAAAATCGATCGGCCTGCATGGGTCAAAACCGCTTTTTGAAACGGCAATCATGTTCGAGAACGCAGCGATGGAAGACCTCATTACGGGCGGTGAGAAGTCTGGTCTTGTCGATAAAGTCGAGCTTCGTGAAGAAGGGGGCTTGCCCCTTATGCTGTCTGCCTATGCTGGTAGTGCGCTTAAACTACAGCTTGAATATGATCCTTCCATTATATCCGAGGCACTCGCCGGACGCCTTTTTGCACACCTCGAAAGATTAATGCACGCCCTATCGCAAGCCGGTGAAAACACTAAAGTAGGCGATCTTGATATGTTGGAGCCGGACGAGAAGCAGATGCTTCTCGAATGGTCAAAGCCAGATGTTCCCCTGCAAACGACAGCAACCTGTTTGATTGAACTCTTTCAGGATGCTGTGAACATTGCGCCGGAATCTATCGCGCTTAAAATGATTGATGGGCGTGCAGAGGTGACATTTGCCGAGCTTGATCGCCGCTCGGATCACCTTGCCCATATTCTTTCCGATCATGGTGCCGCTGCAGGTGAGGTTGTTGCAATCAACCTTGATCGTTCCGCCGACTTTGTCGTGGCGGTGATCGCTGCCCTCAAAACCGGTGCCGCATTCATGCCTGTCGATCCCGCCCATCCGCACGTAAACCGCGCGCATATGGTATCGGACAGCGGCGCACGGATCATTGTGCAGAACGATGGGGTGATCGTCGAGGGAATAGAAAATCGGTATCCGAAAGCAGATCGGTACCTTGCGGCGCCATTTCAGCGGCCTGCAAAAAACCCCGCTGCGTTGGCCTATGTGATCTATACATCAGGGTCCACAGGAACGCCCAAAGGTGTACAAGTGTCGCGCGGCAACCTAATGGCCCATATCGCAGCACTGACATCGGCATTTGAAATGCAGTCTTCGGACCGGACACTGCAATTCGCGGGCTTGTCCTTTGACGTCGCAATAGAGGAAATATTCACAACGCTGATGGCAGGCGCGACACTGGTTTTACGAAGCGACGAGATGTCGTCGTCCACAGCGGTGCTCCTTGAGGAGATAGAGGCAGAGCGCCTGAGCGTCATCAACCTGCCAACGGCATACTGGACCGTTTTGAACAGCTATATGCACAGCAGTGGCAGAGCGCTCCCCCCCTCGGTGCGCCTTGTTATTGTGGGGGGCGAAGCGATCTCATCAACGACCCTGTCAGAGTGGTTGAAAATTGCATCCGGTGCACGCTTCCTGAACGGGTATGGCCCTACCGAAACAACCATTACATGCGCATTATTCGAGCCGATCAACCACAGCGGTGACAATGATATTTGCATTGGTCGGCCCACGGCACATGCTTTGGCCTATGTCATTACCCCTGACGGCAGTCTCTCCCCTAAGGGCGCATTGGGAGAGTTGGCGATTGGCGGGCCGGCTGTCACACAAGGGTATATCGGTCGCCCTGACGCCACCGCAAAGGCCTTCGGCCCAAACAAGTTCTCTGGAAAAGGCTCCGTTTACCGAACCGGTGACAGGGGCCAATGGCGCGGCGATGGAAACCTGCAGTTCAGAGGTCGCAAAGACCGTCAGATCAAACTGCGCGGCCATCGCATCGAACTTGCCCACGTTGAACGGGTTGTAGAGCAATGCATTCCCGACGGGGAAATCATGTGCGATGTTTTGGATAAAAACAAGCCCTCGGCTCAACTTGTTGTTTGGATCGCGGCACCAGAAGCGCCGGATCTGGCAAGGGTTGATGCTTGTGTGTCAGAATTATTGCCTGGCTATATGCGGCCAAGGCTTGTGCATATCCCTGCTTTTCCCCGCACCCTCAATGGTAAAGTCGACCGTGCCGCCCTGCCAAGACCGGTGCAGAAAGCGACATCGGCCGACGATCTGATCCGCCCGGCCAGCCCGCTGGAAACGCAAATCTGTCAGATCATGGCGGCAGTACTGAACTTACCCCAAGTCGATCCCGATCAAAGCTTTTTCGATCTGGGGGGGCATTCATTGCTGTCGCTTGAGTTAATTGGACGGATCCAAATTGAGACTGGAAAAAAGCTCGGGATCGTGGACTTCAGGGTGCATCCGTCGCCGCGTGCGCTCACAAAAATGCTTGAAACGAGCAACCGCACCTCGAAAAATATCATTCCCATTCAACCTTTGGGCAGCAATCCCCCCCTGTTGGCGATCCACATTTTAGGAGCGAATGAAGAGTATTTCCGCCCGCTGGCCAAACATCTGGGAGTGGACCAACCGGTCATGGGGATTTCAGTTGGTTCATTGGCGGCCGATACTCCAACTGGCGTCGAGACAATTGCAGCCAGATACTGCGCAGAAATAAACGAACATTTTCCCAACGGGCCGATCCATCTCATGGCAGCATCATTGGGCAGCTACATTGCGTTTGAGTTGGCTCAGCAATTGCAACGCAGTGGCCGAAAGGTGGACACGCTGGCCTTTTTTGATGCATCAGGCCCAGATGGTCGTTCTGGTATTCGTGGTTTGAAAAAATTGAAGGCGCGCTTCCGGCGCGCGCGATACGTTGGATGGCGCTATCCCGCCAAAGTGGTCCAGAATTTAATATATGAAGCACGTAACCGGCTTGCCCAATACAAGATGCGCTTGAAACTCAGGAATGAGCATAACCAATCTCCAAAAACCGTTTTCGAGTTTATTGCCGCGAATGAGCTAGCGGTAAACGAATACACGCCAAAGCCAATCACAATTCCCCTCACTCTGTTTCGATCCGCAATTAACTTCTACGACACCAAAGCATCGACCGAAACCGGACTCGGATGGGCGTCAGTCGCTGAAAGTGGATTTAGCGTGATAGACATCCCGGGTGGACACCTCTCGATGCTTCAGGAACCAACCGTTTCAATCGTCGCAGATGAGCTGAAAGTAGTTCTGGATCTAAGATGATTTGTCTACGAAGGATTCTGATTGCGATTTTATCTGAAAAGATCCAACATCAATAGATGCTTTCCTGATCGTAAAAAGTGTATTTATTTCAGCAGATTGGTGCCGCTGACAAAAGAGACGTTCGAATGTCCTAAATCATCCTGATCATCAGTGAATTGGGGGCTATCCCAGATAATTGAGTGCATAAATCTGGATGCTACAAAATTCAGGCTACCAGAATGCGCAGCTATGGCTCAATCAAATCGAGACGTCCCTGCGCTAGCATATTAGGCAAAAAAGCTGTGCAGAGCCATTATGGCAGACTATGCCGGACCATAAAGTTATAGCTTTGGGATGTTGGTTTAGTGATATCTCTCCAGTTCAACAAAGAACTCCGTTCCAACACCCAGTTCACTGTTAAAGCCGATATTGCCTTGATGCGCTTCCACGATTTTTTTCGAAATACTTAGGCCCAAGCCGCTACCGCCGTACTCGCGCCCGTCCCGGGAATCTAGCTGAATAAACTCCGCGAAGACCAGCTCTTCGGAGCCGTCCTGTATACCAATTCCGTCATCGCGCACCGACAGCCTGATCAAATCTGCATTCTCCTCCAACGCGACCGTAATGGTACCATTCGGTTTGGAGAATTTCGCAGCATTGGAAAGTAGGTTCATAAGAACCTGATCTATTCTCTTCTTATCTGCGCAAACCCAGAACTCGTCAGCGGCACATTGCACGTTCAGCGCAATATTCATTTGTGTCGCATGGGGTTGAAAACGTTCTACCGCTTCCTCTACGAGATCGTGCATATCAAGTTTTTGAAAGTTAAACTTTATCTTTCCGATATCCGATGCCTGAAGGAACAAAAGATCGTCCACTAATTCTTTTAATCTACAGGTGTTGCGCGACGCAATTTCTAGCAGGCGCTCCATCTTTTGGGGAACTGGCCCCAGAGAACCCGCATTTATCAAGTCAAAAGCGCCCTTTATAGAAGTCAGGGGAGTGCGCAATTCATGATTTACAGTCGCAAGAAAGCGGGTTTTGGCTTCTAATGCGGCCTTGGTAATTTTATGTTCCTTCTCCAGTTTCTCACGTGCACGAAGGGTGCGGGTATATCCGGCTAGAAAGTTCCGTCCAAGTTCCATGATGAAGCCAAGAACAAAAATGATGGTAAACAAATTGAGCCATAGCTCTGAAGATAGCGGCGGTTGCACAACCCAAAGATCATAAGCCGGGATAAATAGTATAGAAAAGACGTAGATGATCAGACGTAAGGCAAGCACCGAAAGGAAATGATGATTGTTCATAGCAGCGAAGATAGATGCTGATACCAGCATAAACATCGGTAGGAAATGACTGTTATTCACCCCCTGCTGCAAGGCAATGCTTATGGAGAAGGCAGATATTATGATCGAACTAACGAGCGTTCCAATATGCAGTATGACCACCGCGTTCCAGATGTTTCGTGGTCGCCACGTCTTCCGCTGAATAATTAAGTGAAAAACGTAAGTATCAAATGCCTCGTACATCGCGATTAAAATCAGAAAAAATATCGCAATATCTAGATCATAATAGACGCCGGAGAGAGTGATCGCCAAAAGATAGATCACTACTCTTTGCATAAGCAGATGACGACCTACATTGGCATAGTCCTTCAGCCTACGTTCTACTGTCAAAAGATCGGCAGCGTTATTGGAGATCGAAAATCTACCTCTAAACATATTCAACAATCCCATCTGATCACATACTTTTCAAAAACATCGATCATACAGACGAACTAACGAGTAGCGCGGCTTTTGGAGTTGGTTTCTCCCCCAGCTGAAATTCAACATTGAACGTCGTACCGATACTCGGCAAACTTTCGTAAAAGATATCACCAAACATCTGTTTGGCCAACTTTTTCGAGATGTGCAGGCCCAGCCCAGACCCTTGCGTCGCGGATTGTCCGCTGTTTTCGATCTGCTCGAAACGACCGAAAACCTTACTTTCCATACCTTCTGGAATACTCCTGCCGCCATTTTTGATCGACAGCTTTACTCTCGAACCAGCAGTAGTGATGGAGCCCTCAACAACGCCCTGAGGATCGGAAAACTTGATGGCATTGGAAATCAGATTGTCGATAATCTGGCGAATTGCAAATGCGTCCCCGATTATTACCGCAGGCATGATAGACTTCAGGGCGAGTTGTACTTCCCGTTCGGCGGCGAACATTTTATTCTCCTCAAAGCTTTCTTTGAGGAGAAGTCCAAGGTCGACCGGTTTGCTCTCTAGGGTCAGTGCATCCACTTCGATTTTTTGCGCAAGAAGGATGTTCTCAATCAGCCGTGACAGGCGCCCACCGTTGCGGTGCGCGATGTTTAACAGTGAACGAATAGGATCAGGTACATCCCCGAGGCGGCCGCTGAGCGCTAGCGTCAGCCCCCCCGTTAACGAGGTCAAGGGGGTGCGTAACTCATGGCTGACTACAGAGATAAATTCATCTTTTGCTCTATTCGCGCTGTCTGCCTGTTTCAGCGCTTCCTCCAACGCCGCATTGGTGGCGATCCGGTCCGTAATATCGATGAAGGTAATACTCCACCCAAGTTCAGAGCCCGTTGGATCAAGCGGACTTTCGATTGGGCGGGCTCTGGGTTCATAGAACCGTTGACCTAAAGTGAGATGAACAGCTTTTTCAGACTTTTCCAGATAGTTTATGTTTTCGATCATTTTAGACAAGGCGGACGCAGATCCAGAGTGCAATCCAATGTCTTTCGCTGCTGCATTCATTAAGGAAATGTTCCGGTATCTATCTACCAGAACCACCGGTTCGCTCATTGTATTAAAAAGCAATGACTGGCCTACAAATGCCATATCCATGGTTTTGTTTGTCACGAGCATCCACGTGAATGAAAGAATGCCAAGGGTGAACATGAAGGCAGTTGGATCAAGGCCAAAAAAAGTAAATCCCAACCCGATATAGGCAGCGTTCGCAGTCAAGGGGGTCAAAGTGATGAAGATAAGCATTGCCAGAAGTGGCCAGGCGACCGGTTTTGCCTCCCTGAAAGCCCTTGCGAGGCGAAAGATTGCGGCGGCGACAAACGCATAAAGTATCGCAATAATTGCGAAAAAAGCGGGGCCGTGCGCAAATTTGATATAGTTCTCGCCCGATGGAATCACAGTTTTATCTGTGTAGAAGAGCAAGTGCCACTGGTTGGTCGCTGCAATCAGAAAACCGATTAAGGGAATAGCGGTTAGAACAAATCCAGCTGTGCGTTTCCCTAGCGGAATTTTGTTGTCGATGTAGTCATAAACAAAGAAACACCAAGCAACTGGTACCAATCCATTCCCAAGCCAGGCAAGAGTTGCCCATTGCAGCTGACAGGCGGCGCTATTCGACGCAGCCTCCAGACCGACCATAAGCAATGTCCAGATCATCGCGACAAAGGTAAGTGAGTAGTAGAGTTTGCCCTGAAACCTCTGGAACCTGCTCATCCAGAACAAAACAAGAGCCGCAATCGCACTCACGCCGGCAGCCGCCCAAAAAGCGGGCTCCAACATTAATCCCTGAAAGCACGTCATCATTGTCTCACTGCGACCTTCTACCTGTTGGCTCAACTCACCATGTGCATATGTTCTAAGTTTGACCTATACGTGGCGCGCAAGCGTTTTCCACTCGGAACATCGTGTCCGCGGGGAAAAAATTGTTATTGTTGCGAGGCTTGCAGCGATGGGCATGGCGCATACCACTTGGGGTGCGGTCGTAGGCACTCCCTACTGTCGCAATCCAGCCAAAAAAGGGCTGTTCCTACGTGTTGCAATGCAACGGTATCTTCAACCGCCAGACTATGGTCTAAAGCTCGGCGAGGAAATTGGGGTAAAAAAAGGTGGCGTCACACTGCGATCTGGGGGCGACCTGCGGTTTCAAGCCGCGCTTTTAGTCAAACTTATATTGTGTAAGGACGATTAACAACTGCACTGGATGACAGAATGCTCTGCTGTAACCGTACTTTAGCGTTCAGAAGGTTACGATAGATTTTTCGGTGAACCAGCGGCAGGTTATAGTGGGCAAAGCGTGACGAGAGCCTACATGGTCCAATACCGGAGTTAGAAAAGGAAACGAGCCGTGTTCAACGATGACGTCGCTGCAAAGTGTCCTGAATGTGGGTCCGCGGATGTATCCTACAGTCACCAAACAATTGCCTGCCGAGCATGCCTGCTCGAGGAGACCTTACAGTTTGATTTTCAAGCGCGCAGCCGTGACGGCAGTCAAGCATTCGACTCCATTAACAGGGCCCAAGCTATCGGAGTGCTGCAACGGTGGGATTTCGCTGGTTGAAAGGGGGGCATCTCGCGCCACTGACTAACGTCTCCGCATACCAAGTCTTAGGTATCTGTATTTGATGGCGCTTTGCTTAATTACCCTACTCAGAAAGCATGGAGGTAGGCTCTATATCAGGCAGCGAGTGCCCAATCACCGGGCAGAGATACCTTTATCTATGTCTTCAGCATAGAGGGACAAGGCGCCCTAATCGCGCAACCGATCGGCGGCTTTAGCTAAGATCCCCCGACCCTCGAGCCAGCAGAGCGACAGCGCGCACAATCGAAGTTCGGGTTGCTGACCGTTTTCAACTTGTCGTCAAGATTTCTGATACGGACATTGCTCAAACTCCGCCGGTGTTGCGGAGCAACGCTATCTCTCGGGACCAATTTAGATCACAAGCGGCTGCCCTTCAGTATACCGCAGTTGCACCCCATCGTATGGCTAACTGCGGCTAACAATACGTCGGGGAGCTGCGCGAAGTCAGCTCGCAGAAACCTTTGACAAGATGCGTCTATCCATTTGGATCTTTGCCCGATCAAAAGTCCGGCGAACCCGCTGTGTTTTACTGAGATATGGGCGAAGTGGCCGTCCCATCGTTATCGTGAGTGTATTTAGAGTTGGGGATTCACGGATCGGGCTTAGCGGGCTGAGCAGGTCGATAATGCTCGTTTCTAGGTCCGACCAGCCGTCCGTAAGATCATCATTGGCAATGCACATGAATGTCCCTGATCCAAAATATGCGTTCAACAGACGTTTATCAGCAGTCGCTGTGGAAATGGCATTGGACACTTCCGCGATAATCAGCAGCATTTCGCGGCTTGAAAGCTCAGCGTGGAGGATGTCGAAATGGTCAATCTGCAAGGCAAAAACCGAAGTTTCCGCAACCCGTTGTTGCGCTAGTTGCGACAGGTAGTTGCCGAGGGAGAATGGATCCGTGTGCTGGCAAAGGTCGCTGAGCACAACTGCCTCTTCGCAATCGAAATCATGCATACCGAACGATCCAGGAAGAGTGTCCAGCAACGATTGGTGTGCAAAAACCTTACAGCTTTCCCCCATCATTCTTTGCGCAATTTTGGTTCGGGCGACGATGCTGGAAATGGCAAAGGGTTTGGTGATGTAGTCATTTGCACCGGCGGAAAAGGCGCTTTCGATTGATCCTGTATCAGAACGGGCTGTAAGCATTACAATCGGCGTTCGATAATAGTCATGCATCTGACGAACTTTTGCGCAAACCTCTATGCCATTCATTTCAGGCATTTCGATATCCAGCAGGAGGGCATCGAAAGGATCAGCCGCATGGGAAAGAATGTTGAGCGCTTCCTTGCCGGATGACGCGACATATACGTCTTCATGCCCCTCCCCACGCAGAACCATTGACACCAAGTCTAGCACGATAGGATCATCGTCGATTATAAGAAACTTCATTTCTACCTTCTCCAATTCGTGGCTTGAGCTGCCAAACTATGCAGCGACGCGTTCCCCCAATGGTTGTGTATAAGTTTGCATAAACTGTGACGTTTTTGTGAAACCACTGCCTTTATTGCGAATTTAACATTATTTACATCATTTGGCTCTCGTGAATCCTTCGTTTTGGTACTTTCGCCATGTTTAACCAGCAAATCTGGCGAACCGAGACAGCCGCCCGATTTCGGCTTTGGCTGTTGCAAGCACTTGAATATTTGAACTGGACGTCCTTTGCCGCCAGGATGCGCCGGTGATCGGCGCGGTAGACAACTAACGCTTTAGTCCATGAATGAGACCTGAATGCGAACTGAGCCTGCGGAGATAGGGCGTCAGCCTGATATGCGAGCACCTGCCCGTCGAGAATCCGACAAATAACTGAGATATCAGCCTTGCTTCGCCGTTTGGGCAGCGCGTCTGAATTTCCGCATTTGCCGCCGTTCTGCACGTAAGATGAGCATGGCAAGTAGCGGTTGCCTCAAGGCGGCTTGGCGAAACCCTCCTGAGTAATAGGCCTGTCCCAGAGCGGCTTTTTTCGCCTCTACCCGCAACACCTTGAGCACCGCGTTATCTTGGGTCAGGCCAAACTTCAGTGCATCCTTAATTCTCTGGCGCATGACGGCAGCGTTTACCGTATAGGAGTAAGCCCGCCGCGCCGTAAATTTGGCCAAACCCATATCGTAGTAATCGTCAGGGGTTATGCCGAACCTCAGCCGGTATTTCACAAGGCGCTCCGGCAGGACGCACACCCTCCCCTCAAGCGCGGCGCGAAAACCCATTACCAGATCTTCGTAAGCGTCAGCCTCAATCGGGCCATAACTGTCATACAGACTGCGGTGCCATGCGCCCGTTGCCCCGATATACAGCGCTTTCGAGCGCGCGATTTTTGTAAGATCAGTGGTGTCATAAAGTGCGGCAATATGGAGTTTTCCAGAAAGCTCCGCACCGTCCGGTCCTATAAAATACGCGTGCGAGCAGAGCAGTAACGGCGGCGCATCCGTGGCGAATGCTTCAGCAATGCGCGTCGCGCGGTGCGGCAGCGAAATATCATCACCCGCAGCTGCAATCAGGACATCACCAGTGCTGAGTTCATGCGCCTTTTCGATATTACCCGACAGCCCGAGATTTTGCGCATTTCGGTTCAAGATAACAGTATGCGGTCCAGTGTAGTCCGCGACCACCGCCTCGACCACTGCAAACGTATCGTCGACTGAGGCATCATCGGTGATGACGATCTCCAGCGGCGTCCCGGTCTGGGCCAGCACACTTTGCACTGCCTCCGCGACAGTAACGCTTTGGTTGTAGGTCAGAAGAATGTAGGAAATCGTCGGATGTGCCATGTGGAACCTTACAATGTTGCCGCGAGCCGGTTGACAGCCTCGATCACCCTGTCTTGATCGCTGTGGGGCATTTGCGGTCCGATTGGAAGGCTGAGCATGTCGTCGGCAAATGCCTCGGCCAATGGTAACACCCCTTTAGCATAGCCACAGTCAGCATAAGCCGCCTGAAGATGCGGCGGAATGGGATAGTGGATCATGGTGCTGATCCCCTCATCCGCCAATGCTTGCATCAGCGCATCGCGCTTGGGGTGGCGCACCACGTACAGATGCCACGCAGGTTCAGTCCACAATGGAACATGAGGGGTAACAACTCCCATCAATGCCTCATTATACCGGCGGGCCAATGTGCGTCGCGCTTGCGTCCAATCATCCAGATGCGCCAGCTTCACAACCAATACAGCCGCTTGAATGGGATCTAGGCGGCTGTTGGTCCCCTGTACCTCGTTCACGTATTTCACCCGCGAGCCATAGTTACGCAAAGTGCTGACGTGCGCTGCAATATCTGCGCGGTTGGTGGTGACAGCACCTGCATCCCCCATAGCGCCAAGGTTCTTACCCGGATAAAAACTCCAACAGACAGCATCGCCGTGCGCGCCGATCCTGGTGCCTTTATAGGTGGCGCCATGTGCTTGGGCAGCGTCTTCGATCAGGACAAGGTCATGCGCGCGGGTCACGGCCAAAACCGGATCTAAATCCGCGGACTGGCCATAAAGGTGCACGGCAATGATCGCGCGCGTTCTGGGAGTGATCGCAGCTTCAATCAAGGCGGGATCCATGTTGTAAGTTTGAGCGTCAGGCTCAACCGCGACGGGTTTGGCTCCCACCGCCGAGACCGCCAGCCATGTCGCAATGAAGGTGTTGGAAGGTACAATGACCTCATGCCCCGCCCCCACACCAAGGGCGCGCAAACTAAGGATAAGCGCATCCAGACCGTTGGCGACCCCCACACAATGATCTGCCCCGCAATAATCTGCAAATGCGGCCTCGAACATCTCCACCTCGGGCCCCATTATGTACCAACCACTGTCCATCACGCGCGCCACGGCAGCATCGATTTCGGCCTGAACGGCAAGGTATCCTGCACGCAGATCTAGGAAGGGGACGGTTGACATAAATCACTCCTTAAATTCCGGCGAACAATAGCAGTTTTGCACATCGATACAACGCGCCGCTGTCATCCGTGCGCAGGTTGAATAGGCTTGAGCCAACGGAGTATGATAAGTAAATTTCAGAAGGTACGACACATGCCACAGCCCAACCTTGCGCATATTGACGGAGTGTCTTTGTCTTTGCGATTGGCCCAACCTCAAGACGCCGCCTATATACACGCGCTGCGGATGGATCCGACCTATAACAGGCATCTTTCTGCGGTGACGGGAACAGTCGAAGATCAGGCCAATTGGATCCGTCGCTATAAAGTCCGTGAAGCGGAGGGGTCTGAATATTACTATGTGATCGAGCGGCGTTTGGACGCGCAAGCCTGCGGCTTGGTGCGCTTGTACGACATCACTGGCAATCAATTCACATGGGGCAGCTGGATCCTCGACCACAACAAACCGCCAAAAGCTGCATTGGAAAGTGCGGTCCTTATTTATCAAATCGGATTTCAGCGATTAGGCAAAAACCTGTCGGTGTTTGACGTACGCGGTGATAACGCCCGCACATTGGCTTTTCATGCCCGTTTTGGCGCCGTCGAAACCGGCAAGGATAACAAAGATGTTTTTTTCCATTATCGGGCTGAACAATTTGCTGCTGACTTTGAGGGCCATATGGCCGCTTTGAAATCCACCTCGCTGGAGTAGGCTAACCCGCTCACGCCTTTTGCACCAAATCGCTGGTTAAATGAGGAAGTGATACGCTTCACATTCCCTACATCTTGGCGCGCAGTTCATAATCATGCACGTGAAGCAGCTAGAAACTCATCATAATCGCGATAGTAGTCCGCTTCATCGTAGCGATGCGATGCCAAGACCATACAAACGGCGCCTTGGCTGAAATTGTCCATCTCACGCCAGATTAGCCTATTGATATAGAGCCCCCGTTTTGGATTGCGCAGCACGAATTCGGATTTTGAGAAGCCGTCATCAATCTTGATCCGAAAGCTGCCGGACAGGGCAAACACAACCTGCTCCAGTTCACGGTGGGCATGCCCTCCCCGCTCAGAATCCACGGGCACGTTGTACAAATAGTATACACGGCGGATATCAAACGGCACGTGATTGCCACCCTCCACAAATGTCAAATCGCCGCGCGGGTCCGATACGACGGGTAAATCAATCATGCGCGTATGGCCCCTTTGCGGCACTGTAGGGTTCGTCATGATTTTATCTTCCTTCGTTTATTTTGTTCATAGTGCCCGCGAACCCAAAGGACTGCACACCCTTTTTTTTTCGAAGGGCGGAACCCAAGCACCACATATGCTTATGCGGTATTCGTGCCTGTAGAGGACATCAAGGTTTCACCGCGTTTAAGCTATAATTATCACAAGGTAACCTTGTGAAATACAGGCAGCTGCAGACGTCCGCGAGCAATGCCTACATACTGAAACTCGCCGCAATCATTATTAAGAATACAAAAAATGCCCAGCGCTCGCGCGCGCTACACGCCTTGTAGCGAGACCAAAACAGCTCTCTTGGATAAAAAAGTATCTCACAGCCATGGGCATTGATCTGAAATCATCCCTTGAGTGATTTTCCCGCATTCGCCACCTGCCGATACAGCAAGAATTGTGAAACCACTTTTGCGACGGGAAGTGGGTCAAAATAACGCGCGCGGCACTAGCCCTCAAGATCAATTCAAACGGATCGGGTCATACGCTGTCCTCACTTCATCGCGGTATGGTACCAGATTGCAATTTCCGTCCGGTTGTTGACCCCCAATTTGCGCATCAGGGAATTGACGTGCGTGTTGACAGTATTGACCGCAATGCCCAACTTTCCTGCAATGCAACGGTTTTGCGCACCGCAGGCAATCTGGGCGGCCACCTCTTCCTCGCGGTGGGTGAGGGAGCTGGTGACGACATGTTTCGGCGGCGGAGTGGCCGATGAAGGCGCGCTGTGTGGACCATGGGTAAGGTCGGTCAGTTTTGGGTCAAATATCTCAAGACCTGCGTTCACCAACGCCAGCACGGTGAATAGCCGCTCACTAAGATCATTCCACCCTACAATACCGCGTAAATTATTCGGCCAATCCCTTGGGTGCAGGGCCGCAGTTTCTTCGCGCACCGCCAAAATGCTCGCGCGGGGCGCCAGCTTTGTCATGAGTTGCGCGATTTCTTCAGCCTCGCTTGCGGTTCCGGTTTCGCCGAGGATGATTGCGATCTGGCTGACGTCTACGACATCCTTGCTCACGGCGGACAACTGCAAATCAGCCCGCTTATCAAGCATGTCTACAACTTCGAACCCTATACCATCGGGATCGGCTCTAATTGTCTGGGCGAAGCCAAGCTGTTCAAGCCTCCCTCCGCCGAAAAGGGCTACGCCTTTTCTGGTTTCAAATTTCATTACTTGTTGCATATTGTGCCTCTAAAATAAGAAGTCAAAAAACAAGACGATGTAAAAGGTACTAAAAAAACGCCGAACTGGCATAAATCAAAATTAACTATAAAACCTTAGGGGTTTTGCGTAATTCGAACCCCTTCGCGCACAGAAGGTATGCTGAAACGATCAGAACGACCGAGTTGGCTAAAATCATTAATGCGCATTTGTGAAGTAGTCTGTGATCCGCCACTCTGTCGAGGAGCAGGTTCTTGCGTGGCACCCTGTCGCGGAACGGGAACCACAGTTCTGCGTTGGCGCACAGAAAAAGCCTGCGGAGGTGCCTGACGAACAAAAGCCGTGCTGCGTACACTCAACTGCTTTACCCGAACATCTTGCGCAGCCACCGGCGCAGTCGTGCCAAGCGTTAAAAAGAGGCCAATACCTCCGCATATCGTTCTGAACATTGTGTGTGGCCTCCCAAGCGCATGCTACTTACATCAGATCCTCGACCTGCTGTTGTCGCATAGCGCATTAACCCTACGTTAACGACTAATCTCATAGAATACGGCGGCGCATTTGCCTGTGCGTTTCAAAATTGTCAATGAAAATCAATGCAATTTCACCCATATTGACTAGTCTATTTTAATGACTTGTGGCGAAATTAGGGCAATTTTTAGTCAATTCGGGCGATATTGTGCCGATCCCGAATCGGTCATGGTGCTCTCAGGCTTCGGCAAAACGTTCGAGCCACCTGGGGGGATCTTTGAGCGTCCCGACAACTTCGGGACCCCAAAAATTCCAAAATAAAATTTTTTTGGAGGAATAACATCATGACACGTTTTCTTATTACAGCGTCGGTTCTGGCACTAATGGCAAGCGGCGCATCGGCGCAGCAAACGGTATTGGGCGCTACAGCCAATGCCGGAGGCCAAAATGCAAGTGCGGTGGATTCAGACGATGGCGCGAATGCATCGGTATCAGGTGAAGTTGCAGCTGCCAATGCAACCAACGGTGCTTCCGGTACTGCAGAGCGCACGGCTACAGCCAACGTTGGCAACGGCGTAGCGGCAATGGCCGAGGGTAACGCTGCGGGCCCAGCAAACATGGCTGACGTAACATCGGCCGAGCAAGGAGCGAACGCAAACGCACAGTTCCAGCAGGGTAACGACAACGACGCGATCAACATGCAGATCGGCTCCAACCAAGAGTCCGCAACGCTACAGATCGGTAATGAAAATACCACGCTTATCAGTCAGCGAACCAATGCCAACGAAGCGGCTGCATCGCAGGTCGGTGACAATAACACCGGTATGATCGCCCAAGACGGTGCCGATAATGGTGGTGCGGTTGCGCAGTTGGGTAATTCCAACACCGGTATGATTGCCCAGAGCGGTGGTCAGAACTATGCGGCGATTGCACAAGTTGGTAATTTCAACAGATCGGTCGCATTGCAGGATGGTACGAACAACACCATTGCATCCTTGCAGGAAGGTGAAGCGAACAAGTCGTTCGTGAGCCAAGGCGCGGGTCTGTCGTTCGACGTTGCTGCGATCAACTCCACAAATGTGGGCGGTTCGCTCTCTGGAACGCTGGGCGGCGCGGTAAGTATCGGAGCGACCGGTGCATCCAATCCTTCGGCCGCAAACTCTGCTGCCAACCTCCAGCTGGGGTCTAACAACGTCTCGGCGATCGTCCAGTCTGGTAATGGCAACAACGCGGTCAACTACCAGAACAACCGCTAAACAATCCATTCCATGCGGCGAGCTTGACTTTTGCTGGTCGCATGGCCCAGGATTGACCCGAAATCTAGACCGCCCAGGCCCAACGCGGGCTTGGGCGGTTCTTGTACCCAAAGAGGTCAGGTATGACACTACCTCCAATTGCTCCCTTCGCGGCCCTTTTGATGGCCCTGCCCCACACTGCGGCGGCGTGTGACATCGCGTTGGTGCAGCAGGATGGCCATGTGAGCGTCACAGCCGAGATTACCCCCCATGAAACGGGGAACCTGTCCTATACTGTCTCTTCAATCGTGATGAACGGGAGCAACAGATCCCAAAGCATGAATGGAGGCACTGTGGACGTGACTGCGGATGCCGGTACCGTAACAGTCTGGCGCGGACAGATTTACGGCGACGCCGGGACCCGCATGACTGTCGCGATGGACGCCCGACTTAATGCGCGTACCTATAGCTGCTCGGCCCAATTCCCGTGACCCAACCGGAAAGGATACTGACATGAGGCTTTTTCGAATTACGGCGCTGATCTGCGGCCTTTTGGCCGCGCAAGGTGCACAGGCACAGCAGTTCGACTTCCTAATTGCCAATGCCAGTCTGGAACAGATCATTTCCGGTCAGCAAAGCGCGATATCTGCGGGCGTTGACGGGGCAACAGGCGCTGATGTCCAGACCTCAACCAGCATCATCCTGCAGAACGGCGCGGACAACACATCACTCAACTCTATCACAAACAGCGGCGGTTCTGCCGCTGCAATGCTACAGTCGGGTGATGACAACACGGCAAGCGCGACCATCCTGAATTCCCCGCAAAGCCGGATTGCCGGCGTGCAGATCGGCGATAGTAACAGCATGGCACTAACCATTGCAGGTGGATCAGAAAATGTGCTGGTAGGCGCGCAAATCGGAACTGCCAATACGCTTGATATCGCGCTCGTCAACAGCACGGGAACGACATTGACGTATGGCCAATTAGGTCAGGGCGTACGGGGATCGGTCACATTTGTGAATGGCGCGCCGGGGACACAAATCAGATTAGGTGGAGAGACGACACAATGAAAAGTAGACTGCTTTTTGTAGGCATTGTAACCATTTTTGCTGCAACATCCGCTCTTGCGGGGAATTTCCGGTACGAGCCACTCAGCCCCGGGCTTGGTGGAAACCCCAACCTGAACGGTTATTTGGTTGGGACCGCACAAATCCAGAACCAGTTTTTACCCAGCGGCGGAGGTGGCAGCAGCTCACCTGACATTACGTTTCCACCGATCATTATTGATCTTGGCGGCTTGGGCGGAGGACCGGAGGAGCCGGTTGAGGGTGGTTCAGGCGAACCTGCGCCAGCAGCAATGCGCCCCCTGCTTCGGATGCCGTAAGCGAAACACATCAAGCCCGCAACATATACAAAATCAAAGCAGTTAAGATCGAAGGAAACCAGCAGATTGCAATAAAACGATTTGGGGCTTTCGGTCTGGCGATTTCCGTCATTCTTACCCTCACCGCATGCGACAGCTTTACGTATGCTGAGGACTTTGGACCGACGGCCCCCGTGCCAGCCGAACTTGCTGCGCCAACAGAGCTCGGACTTAGCTTGACCGATCTACTCCCTCCCGGCCAAGCGATCGATGTAGCCGTCTATGCGTTTCCCGACAAAACCGGCGCACAGCAACCAAACGACGACTTCGCAGATTTTTCCAAAGCGGTTACCCAGGGGGGAGAAGCCGTCCTTATTGATGTTCTGCGGCAGGTCACGGACGGAGACTGGTTCAGGGTAGTCGAACGCACGGGTCTCCAGAACCTTCTCAACGAGCGCCAGATTATCGATCAGACAAATCTCGTCGCGACGGGCAACCCACGCAGCACTCTTGGACCCCTTCGCTTTGCGGGGATCATCCTTGAAGGGGGCATTGTGGAGTATGACAGTAATTATGTGACCGGCGGTGCTGGCGCGCGATACTTGGGCATAGGAGCCTCCAAACAGCATCGCAAAGACCTTGTGACGGTAGCATTGCGCGCTGTAAGCGTAGACAGCGGCGAGGTGCTTTCTTCTGTCACGACGACCAAAACGATCTACTCCAGACTCGTTCAAGGGTCAGTTTTCAGCTTTGTCGCGGTTGACGAAATTCTCGAAATCGACGCGGGATATTCCATCAACGAGCTTAGCAGTGTCGCGGTGCGCGGCGCAATCGAGCTCGCTGTGTTCAGCCTTATAATCGAGGGCGCACGCGACGGAATATGGCATTTCCAAAACCCCTCCGCAGGACGCGAACTGATTAGGCGTTATGATGCACGCTACCACCACAAGTTCTCACCCGCGCAAAAACTGGCGTTCCAGGCCGAGGCATCCGATGCAGGCTAAACGTGCCATCATAGCGGGGATACTTATGGGGCTGTCGGCTCTGCCTCTTGCTGCCCAAGACAGGTTTCGTGCCCCTGAAAGCAGGGAAGACGTCGAGGATTGGTCGCTGGAATGCTACCTTAATCAGGATGGTACCCCACAGGCGTGTCAAGCTTTTCACCGCGTCCTGATGGATAATGCAACACGCATAGCACTTGTAGCCAGCTTCGCCGTCCCGGCGGAGGGTAACGGAGTACTCTATCAAATTGCGCTGCCTTTGGGCATTGATCTGACAGCTGGCGTTTTGATGACCGTTGACGGCGATTATTCCGTTCAGGTTCCAGTTACGCGTTGCACCCTCGAAGGGTGCTTGTTGGAAGGGCGCCTCACAGCCGCGCCATACGATGCGCTTCTGACCGGAACCTCTGCAAGCTTTACTGTACGGATCCTCGGTCAGGGTGAGCTTGTGATACCGATGTCACTTGCCGGACTAGCCACTTCAATCCAACGGATTTCAGCGGCAGCCAAGCCCGCACCACCACCGGCACCGCCATCGCCTGAAAGCGCAACAGCACTGTCACCAAATTCGATTATAGATGAAGTGCCTGATCCGCTCGTCACGCTCCCCGACGATGGTGTGGGCCTTTCCCTAGCCCCCGTTACCGGCGTTAGACAGGGCGATTGAGCCTGAAACAGCGGTTTGGTTAAATGCAGGCCCCGTTGATCCCGTTTTATCAGCGGCAATCTGCCTTGCTAAGCCAGAAGCAGATTTTGGTCCAAAAGACTTCGACGGCGGACAATTCTCCTTTTGCGTCCTAATAAGGTCTTCATCTCCCGCACCCAAAAAAGCGCGTAGACACTCCACCTTAATTAGTGCCCATGAGGCACACATGACAGCAGGCGTGGTTTTTAGATGAGCGTCAGAGGTCTGGTATGGACCGTCGGCTAAAACGCGACGTGGGGGAAACAAATAGCAAAGAAGAACATATGTCTTCGGATGACGCTCCGGTTGGACATCTGTTCTGGTAACCGAATAGGAAAGAGACGAACAATATAGTGAATGCCTCACAATCCAAAATCCGATTTTCGCGTGTGAGGTTTGTGGAGCCCTATGCACTTGAACATTCTATAGAGTATGCCATTTGGTGGCGAAATAGATTAGAAAAGGGACTTTCATGAACCGATTTGCAGCTTACGCACTTGCAGGCGCGCTTGTCGCGCCACTCCCCGGCATTGCCCAAACCAACGATTTCGGCCCACTCCTTACGCCACAGGAATTTGTAGCCGTTCAGTCAGAAGCAAACCCCCTTGTTCTGGATATCCGCGCCGCGACAGGAGGGGACAATAACAGCTACGCTGAAGGACATCTTCCCGGCGCTGTCAATGCGCCTTATGCGCTCTTTCGCGGCCCTTCCGAAAACCGCGGTGAATTGGTCCCCGAAGATCGGCTTCAGGAAACCCTGCGTGGCTTGGGTATCTCGCTGGACCGCCCCGTGCTCATCGTGCACCAAGGTAGCGACGTCACAGACTTCGGTTCCGCTGCACGGGTTTATTGGACCCTCAAGACGAGCGGTGTAAGCCAGCTGGCCATACTGAATGGTGGCTTCAAGGGCTGGACCGAGGCCGGACTACCACTCGAGCAGGAAGTACAGGACCCTCGCCCAAGTGATATCGAGATATCCTATTCCGACGAATGGCTCGCCACACGCGAAGAAGTGCTGGCAATCGTAAATGGTGAGCAGGAAGCGACATTGATCGATGCGCGACCCGAAAGTTTCTGGAAAGGCGAGGCTTCGCACCCCGCAGCAGCCAAGCCGGGCACATTGCCACAATCGCAGTATTTCACCCATTCAAACTGGTTCTCTGATCAGCCCGTTATTGTGAATGCCGAAAGCGCTAAAGCGCTGGCGATCGAGAACAACCTTGATACTGGCGCACCAATCGTCAGCTTCTGCAATTCCGGCCATTGGGCGGCAACAAACTGGTTCGCAATGAGCGAACTTGCCGGTCTCGAAAATGTGAAACTGTATCCCGAGTCAATGGTGGGCTGGTCGAACGCCGGATACGAGATGGCGAATGTACCCGGTCCGTTGCGTCGCGTGTGGAACCAGATCAAAAGCGTGTTCTGAGCATTATGACCGATACCACCGCACAAGCGCCTGTTCTCACGGGTATTCTGGGTCGAGCCGTTCTGATAGGTGTGGCATTACTCGCAGTGCTCAGCCTATCAGCGGCGGCGGGCTTGCGCTATGGGCTGCTCCTTGCCGTCGGCATAGGCTTCGGTTTGGTACTTGAAGGTCTGCGCTTCGGCTTTGCAGGGCCGTGGCGTGCGATGATCCTGCGCCGCGAACCTGCGGGCCTCATTGCACAGCTTGTATCAATCGGGCTGGTCGCGATCATTGCAATCCCGCTCGTCACCGCAAATGGCACCGAGTTGATCGGCGCTCACGCGCCTGTTGGCTGGGCCATGATCGGCGGTGCATTCGTGTTCGGCGCTTGTATGCAGATCGTTATGGGCTGCGGCTCAGGTACACTTGTCAACGCCGGAAGCGGCAACGCAGTTAGTGCGGTCGCCTTGCCATTCTTTGCGATCGGATCCTTTGCCGGCGCCTATCATTTGCTTTGGTGGACCGACTTGGGATCCGCGCCCGTCGTTGCCCTGAGCGGCACTACAGGAGTAGTAATTACCGTGGCGGCTTTGGCAGCGGTCGCAGCACTTGCGCTGTTTCTTGCCGCTCCCGGAACACGACGGATCCCGGCGAGACTATGGTTCGCCGCGGCGCTGATTGCTTTGCTCGCTCTTGCCAACCTTGTTGTATCTGGGCAGCCTTGGGGCGTGGTATACGGCCTTGGATTATGGGCAGCAAAGGGCGCGACCGCTCTGGGTGCAGATCTGTCAGGCTCGGTTTTCTGGTCACTCCCCGCTAACCAGACGAGGATCGCGCAAAGCGTGTTAACGGACGTCACATCATTGACAAATATAGGCATCATTGGCGGCGCCTTTCTGGTTGCCGCATGGCGTTCGGGGCTGTCTGCACGCTTGCCCAATCTTCCCGCCCGAGCATGGGTCGGCACGATTATTGCAGGCCTACTTCTGGGCTACTCTTCCCGTCTGGCATTCGGTTGTAATGTGGGGGCGTTTTTCTCCGGTATATCCACAGGCAGCTTGCACGGTTGGGTCTGGTTCGCGGCAGCCTTCGCAGGGGCATTCCAAGGTATCCGTATCCGGCGTGCCTTGGGCTTGGAGACCTAACTATGTTAACACGTAGATTAGTCGCAGCACTGACACTCGCTGTCTTGGCGGGGATGCTCGCTCTAGATCTGAGGATGAGCCAGCCGCTGGATCCTTTCCGGACACCAGCGGTGTTGGCGCTTGGGTCAGGTCAGGCGGGAGCGGGCGCGCACTGCGCTGCCTTGCCGACCAGTAACTGACTGAACATCGTCACAGATAATTAGGTCGGCATAAGCAGGTAAGAGCCGTGGCATGCCGCCCCCCTAACACGCAGCGTCACCCGCATACGGTAATGACGCGAACAGTGCGGCGATCGGCCAAGCGCACTTAAACATGCTGGCTTCAGTCAATCTTGCACTCTGCCGCCAACATTCTGTCACCGAAAAACGATTCGGCTACACACAACGATTATGCTGCGTTCCATGCCTGAATTGAGACTTAGTAATTCTATACAGCCACAATGACGGTGCAGCTGACCCGCCGGAATGTCGCTCACCAACTGTATTAAAAAGCAGTCAATAACACGGCTATAGAGCTTGCGACGTCAAAGCGACACTGCAAGCTCTATCCAAAAGGTAGCAACCGCTATGGCAGCACAGAACATGAAACGTCTATCATGCCTCAAGGCATGTTAGCGCTAAATGCTAGACTTAACAGTTAGTTAGGCAACCTTTGCTTCAGCCTTCACGTTCTGCCTTCTTGCGCGCCAGCTTGCGCTGACGGCTAAGGGCTTCTTTTTTCTCGCGCGCCTTACGAACGGAAGGCTTTTCAAAATGCTCTTTGAGCCTCATTTCACGAAACACACCTTCACGTTGAAGCTTTTTCTTGAGCGCACGAAGCGCCTGATCAACGTTGTTATCACGAACACTTACTTGCATTTGATTTCCGCTATTTTCCAAAAAACTGTTGCATGCGACTTGCCAGCAAATTTCGGTAATATCAAACAGAATCTTTGCAGTTATACGGTTGCAGTTGGATTTTCCAACCCAACAAGAGGGATGGCAACACTACACTCGACGCCATCAAGAAATCCTACGCTATGGCAGTGCTTCAGCGCTGGGACTTTGTCGGTTAAGTGAAGACAAGTGTTGCACCACTGAACACTACGTCCAGCTAAGGAACCAAAACACTGTGTTCAACGAAATATACAGTGCGCAAGCCAGTCCAAGAATACTCTAAAAATCGTTCGTTTGGTTGGACATTGAAGTACACACGCTTAGCGACAGTTTCAGCGTAAAGTATGAGATATAATTTATAAATGGTACCCAAGGGCGGAATCGAACCACCGACATGATGATTTTCAATCTATCTTTAAGCAATTTTCGCCTGATCTCAGCCGAGCCAGTCTGAGACAAAATAGGACACATACAGACAATCAAGACATTGATCTAACAGAAAGCATCTCAGTCCTAAGCGCAACCTTAAGTAGATCAATCAGCCTCAAGTTGTCTCATTGCGACCCAGTGCAGCGCATGGGTCTTGTAATCCCAGTGAAGCCCCATTCAAACCAATTTTCTCATCCATTCTTTCTGAACCGACTTGCCGTCTGTCACAAACAGCAGGAGACAGGTCATGAGCACGTCTAGTATCACCAATGCAAAAGCCATAGTTACGAAAACCAGGAAGCCGACCGTCAGAGTGAAGATCACGGATGCCCATGTTAGAAACGTAAAGCCATCTGGTGAAAGGCGCACTATCAAGGATGAGGAATGTCGTGGCCTCACCCTCCGCGTCAGCACAGCAGACAAGAAGACATTCGCATTCATGGGCTGCGGTTGCGACGGGCAGCCAAGAACCATCACTCTGGGACAGTAACCACATCTCACTGTGAAAAAAGCACGTGAAATTGCTTATGACACCCGCCGCAAACTTCGAGATCCTGTTGAACTCGCAAATCTAATATCTTCACCACCAACTGCCGTGGAATGCACGCTCGGGGACGTGATCACCGAAGCAGAAAGCCATTTTGGAGGCAAAGGTTTTAAAATATGGAAACCCCGAGGCAAGAAGGATGCAAGCTCCACAGCCCGGCAAGTTATCAGATGTGTTTTCGAAGGTATATTCGAGCAGAACGTATCCGCAATCACAGCTCTAAATATCTCGAAACTTGCAAACTCATACACTCCCAAAAGCGGGAAAACTACGGAAAATGGTCAAGCATCCCGAGTGCTTAGCTATCTAAAAACTGTTTTGATTGGGGCAGCCAGAGCAGCAAGCGATTTACGAAATTAGGCGCCGGACGAGGGATCAATTAGATTTGCCTGACCTCTCAGTTATACACGATCCAGCGATTGACGATCACCTGTTTTCAGGTGTGCGAGATCGTGTGCTTTTGCCAGAGGAACTTGCAGCGATACTGCCGCTCCTCGTGGTCAACGGAATCGGTGAAAACGGATACTTGGATGTCGACCTTAGCCCCATCGCCCTACGATTTATTCTATTAGTCGTGTGTCGCCGCTGTGAAGTAGAAGATGCAACATGGGAACAGTTTGATTTTCATCACAAAACGTGGACGCGAAAGGTGATATGCGAGGGGCGAGAATTTGTTGTAACCCACCCTATTTCCAATGATGCGATCGAGCTGTTGAAAAGTCTGCCCACCTTTCAAAAGTCCGCCCAGAGCTCCTATGTTTTCGCAAACCGAAGTGGAAGAAAATTCAACAATTGGGATCGCGCATGCGATTCAATCAAGACTGCTTCAAGGACAAGCAACTGGCACCAGCACGATTTACGCAGAACTGTTTCCACTATTCTATCCAAGTTTGGAACTGCAGATCCTACCATAGATACTCTGCTATCTCCCAAAAACTCGTTTTCACGTGAGAACACCAGTAACACAGCCGCAGCTTACATTCACTTAGGGAAGCTCATGAAAGGGCTTCCAGATCCAATGCGAGATGCTGTGGAGCTATTGGCGGAAATCATTCACACGATAGAAAACGGAGACTTGCCGCACTGAAAAGCAGAACCATCTACCCTTCAACAAGAAGGAGACACGGCCTCAGCGTGCCGAACGCTAAAGGAGTTGAGGGACCGGAACCTAAGCGGGACAAAACCAAACGGGACTAAAATTAGTGCCTATTGTTTAAAGTTGAAGTGGGAAAGCTGACTTTTGCTATCCCCCTCGCGAACGGAAACTACGCGCAGAAAGCGCTTTTTGCAAAATCACATACGGCCCATTGCCGCCGTTAGTGTGAAACGCATCTAAAGGCAGCTCCCATGCCAAAGCGGACATGCTCATTCTACAGGTTGGGCAGATTGCGTACTTTCGCTGCGCCCGCAAACTAAATTGGGTATTTTGAAGAAAGTGGACGTTCAGCGCTGCGACATAGTTTTCCGATGTGCAATCGCGGCAAAAGTTGGCAAAGAGCCCGTTTTGCCCATTTTCTGCAATGTCGCGCAGCACCGACAAAAAAATCGACACATCGCAGGGAAAGATGCCTCGACCTACATAACCTACCCTCCCAAAACCGCATGGTATCTCCTTGTTGAACCGCTTAAGCTTTGTACACCTCTGCCAATGAGCCGTTTTAAAAACCAAGGAGATTTCAATGAAATTCGCTACCACAATTTCCACACTCGCACTGATTACAGCCGCAAACGCAGCATTCGCCAATTGTGAAGAAGTCCGCTTTTCCGATGTTGGTTGGACTGACATAACAGCGACCACTGCCGCCACATCCTTTGTCCTTGAGGCACTTGGGTATGAACCATCAACCGATATTCTGTCCGTGCCTGTGACCTATGCATCGATGGCGGAGGGCAACATCGACGTCTTCCTCGGCAATTGGATGCCCACAATGGAAGGCGATATCGCCACCTACCGCGAAGCGGGCACTGTCGACACCGTCCGCATAAATCTGACCGGCGCCAAATACACACTCGCGACCAATGCTGCTGGTGTTGCTGCGGGGATCACTGATTTTGCCTCTATCGCGACTGCCGCTGAAGCACTTGACGGTAAGATATACGGAATCGAAGCGGGCAATGACGGCAACCGTTTGATCCAAGACATGATCGACGGCGGCGTGTTCGGCCTGTCCGATTTCAATGTCGTTGAATCCTCCGAGCAGGGCATGCTGGCCCAAGTTGAGCGCGCAGTTGACCGCTCCGAGCCTGTCGTGTTTCTTGGCTGGGAGCCGCATCCCATGAACGCCAACTTTGATCTGACCTATTTGCCCGGTGGTGACGACTTCTTTGGCCCAGATCTGGGCGGCGCTACAGTTGCGACAAATACGCGTGCCGGCTATGTCGCCGAGTGCCCCAATGTGGGCAAGCTGCTGACGAACCTTGAGTTCACCCTCGCCATGGAGAACGAGATCATGGGCGCAATCCTGAATGACGGTGTTGATCCAGAAGATGCGGCCAAGGCATGGCTTACAGCCAACACCGACATTTGGACGGCGTGGCTGGAGGGTGTGACGACGCTGGACGGTGGCGACGCTGGTGGTGCCGTTACAGCCGCACTGGCCAACTAAAAAAATAAGAGGGGGTCCAGAGGTACCCCCTTTTCTCTACCGTAAGGGGCGCGCATGGACTGGTTAGAAACATATAAAATCCCGATGGATGATATGTCAGAGGCCATCGTGGATTGGCTCAAAACACATGCGCGCCCGTTCTTTGATACCCTGTCGGACGGTTTGGAATGGATGATCGACGGTATCGTCTGGGCCTTGCAAACCCCGCCCACCCTGCTCATCGTCGTGCTATTCGTTGCTTTGACATGGGTGTTACAGCGTTCTTGGAAAGTGTGCCTTCTGGTCACGCTCTGCCTGCTGTTCATCATCAATCAGGGATATTGGGAGGAAACAACCGATAGCCTTGCGCTCGTACTGTCGTCTTGTGTGGTGTGCATGGGGCTGGGTGTGCCCATGGGCATATTCCTCGCGCATCGTCCCCGCGCCTATCAGTTCATCAGCCCCGTTCTGGACCTGATGCAGACCCTTCCCACTTTCGTCTACCTGATCCCCGCGATCGTGTTTTTCGGCCTCGGCATGGTGCCGGGCCTATTTGCAACTGTGATCTTCGTGATCCCCGCCCCGATCCGGCTAACATACCTTGGCGTGTCCAAGACCCCAACGGAATTGACCGAAGCCGCAGTGGCATTTGGCGCGACCCCCACCCAACTCCTCTGGAAAGTCGAATTGCCCTATGCGGTGCCCCAGATCATGGCTGGCCTGAACCAAGTCATCATGCTGTCCCTATCGATGGTTGTGATCGCCGCCTATGTCGGCGCTGACGGACTTGGCAAACCTGTGGTGCAGGCGCTTGGGCGCAATGATCCGGGTTTGGGGTTTGAATCAGGCTTTGTCATTGTCGCTGTTGCGATCATGCTGGACCGTATGCTGCGGGTGAAGCGATCATGAACGCTGTAGAATTTGATAACGTCAGCATCGTATTTGGTGATAATCCAGCCAGTGCATTACCCCTGATGGATGCAGGGCAGCAACGGGCTGAGATCAGCGCCGCCTGCAACCAAATTCTTGGTGTGCACAACTGCTCGCTCACTGTGGAAGATGGCGAAATTCTTGTTCTGATGGGCCTCTCCGGCTCTGGCAAATCGACATTGCTGCGCGCAGTGAACGGCCTGAACCCCGTGGTGCGCGGCAACGTGCGCGTCAAGACGGGCGACACCATGACAAGCGTATCTAGCGCCGACCGCAAGACTCTGCGTGATCTAAGGCTACGCACAGTGGCGATGGTCTTTCAGCAATTCGGCCTACTGCCGTGGCGCAATGTGCGCGACAACGTCGGGCTTGGGCTGGAGTTGGACGGGCAATCCGCCGCCACGCGCCGCGCACGAGTGGATGAAGAGCTGGAAGGCGTCGGCCTTCTGGACCGCGCCGACGCTTTGGTCGGAGAGCTGTCTGGCGGGATGCAACAAAGGGTCGGACTTGCGCGTGCATTTGCCACTGATGCGCCGATCTTGTTGATGGATGAGCCGTTCTCGGCCCTCGACCCGCTTATCCGGTCGAGATTGCAAGACGACCTGCTGGACATGCAAGCCAAACGTGGACGCACGATCATCTTCGTCTCTCATGATCTGGACGAAGCGTTCAAGCTGGGCAACCGCATCGCTATCATGGAAGGTGGGCGGATTGTGCAATGTGGCACGCCCCAAGAAATCTATTCCAATCCCGCCAATGATTATGTTGGCGATTTCGTAGCCCACATGAATCCCCTCAGCGTGCTGTGCGCGCGCGATGTGATGGAGCCCGTGACAGGCGTACCCTCAACCACCGTCGCAGCTGAGACGAGCATCCGCGTTGTTATGGGCCAGCTTGGTGAAGACGAGACGCTCATTGGCGTCATCGAGGGCGGACAAATGATCGGGCAGATTTCAAAATACCGCATTCTCGCAAAGCTAAGCGACCTCCGCAGCTAAGCCACCCATGACCCTGGTCAAACCATATCAACTGAAACGAAAGCTCCCATTCGTTTGACGAGGTCATGGACTGCTTTGTCCGCAGTCCGACGATTAACTCAATAAAATTCTGCACGATGAATGAATGCCCGCAATGTCGGGCCGCACCGCAGCACCTTGAAGTCATGGCCAAGGTCCGCTGAGGGCTGTCCAAGTCAAGATAGTTTTGCTGCATATGCAAAATGCTGCGGTATGGCATTTGGTAAAGAGA